>NZ_BQHI01000004.1 GCF_021603585.1 Pseudomonas sputi
AGCGGTCATCGGTCCATCTGTGAATTGCTCAAGCAGCTCTTTCGGGATTTTTGGCAGCTCTCGCAACGCGGGTTTCTTTTTGGTTGGCATACATGCACCTCTTACTCATGTTATGCCCGAACACAAAATTTCTGACACCCCCATCATGATTGAATCTCCAGAGTCATGGAGCCGCCACGATTCGCTGCGATACGAAGAGGTGGCAGCTATACGCGGGTCGCAGACCGGGACTCTAGAACCGGCAGACCCGAGGGTCTCCCACGTACAGCCGCCATAAACTGGAGGATGTTGTGCGTCTAGAGATCGCGGGCTGCGAGACCCGATCGCTGATTCATCAGCGACCCGGAAACGATAGAGCCGGCCCTCAAGGCGCACAAGCCGGCGGATTCTGGCGGATGCGTAGGCAATGGCGCAAGGCGTTGTGGCTTGCCGGACGTTTCGGTCAACGGCTTTAAACAGTCATGGCGAGTTCGTGAAGAAGCGGTTTACAGTGACCGGCCACGCACTGATCCAGGAGGGATCTTTCATGCCTGAGCACAACCCCGCCATTCATCTCGAGCGCTTCAACGAATCCCACGTTGAGGGCATCACCGCGCTCTATAACGACCCGGCCGTGACCCGGCAGGTGTTGCAGATGCCGTTTCAGACCTCCGAGGTCTGGCGCAAACGACTGGCGCCGGACAACGAGCGGGTGGTGCAACTGGTGGCGCTGCATCAGGGGGTGGTGATCGGCAATCTGGGGCTGGAGCAATATTCACGAATTCGCCGCAGCCATGCGGGCAGTGTCGGCATGGCCGTTGCGGTGGCGTGGCAGGGCAAGGGTGTCGGTTCGAAGCTGTTGGCGGCGGCGCTGGACGTGGCCGACAACTGGATGAATTTGCACCGGGTCGAGCTTTCGGTGTACGCCGACAACGAGGCGGCCATCGGGCTCTATCGCAAGTTCGGCTTCGAAAAAGAGGGGCTGTTCCGCGATTACGCCGTGCGTGACGGGCAATGGGTCGACACCTTGAGCATGGCGCGGCTGCGTAAGCGCTGACCTTCTGTCCGTTCATGGCTGACGAGGCGACCGAGCAGGCAAATGACTTGCACGGCCGTCATCGGCATCTGCCATGCTCGGAGTCCGCAGCACTGCTTCCTCAAAGGAACACCGCAATGGACGACGTACAGCAACTGGGCGAGATGCTTCGCCACTATGCCGACAGCGAAGCGCACAAGAAGCAACTGTTCGAGACGCAGTCGGCGACCTGGGCTACACGAATTACCGAGTTGTTCGGGCAGATCCAGCAATGGCTGGAACCGGTGCAGGCGCCGGGGTTGCTGGAGGTAAATCGCGAACCCTATGTGGCGTCCGGGCCGAGCACCCCGGTTGAGACCTCAACCTTCAAGACTGAAAAGCTGAGCATCGTGATTACCGGTAAACCGGTGGAGTTCGTGCCGGATGTGATGGGCAGCGGCGGGCAGATTTCGTTGGCGGTGATGGGGCTGACAGCGGCGCGTTACGGGAGTGTTTCGTTGGTGGGGCTACCGGGCGGGGAGTGGCAGTGGCGCAAGACCAATGGCTTGAAGGACCCGGATACCTTTGCCTTCGATGCGAATTTTCTCGCGCAGCAACTGCAGAGCCTGATCCCCCGCGACCGAGGTTGACACACTTGATCGTTCCCACGCACAAGGTTCGACGCCTCGACGTGGGAACGATCATTGGAAGTCGCTCACATCTCGAGATTGACCCACCCCGGCTTCGTTACCTCCGGCGCCACCGCCTTCACGGTTTTACCGGTAGCCAACTCCACCCGCCGCGCCACCTCCGGATCATCGGCAAACGGCGTCAGACTCGCCTCATCCAGGCTTTCGGCCGTCTCGTGGCGCAAGCAGTACTCAACCGCCAGCCATAGAAAGACCACACCCAACACATTCAATAAAACATCGAACATGACCAGCTCCCTTGATCAGGCGATCTGCGCTTCACGATGGGCGAGTGCAACGTCGGCAACCCGCACCGTGCGCCACACGTTATAGGCCATCAGCAACATGCCGCTGAGGAAGAACACCCCGCCGGCAAAGCGTACGACGAACCCCGGATGGCTGGCCTGCAGCGCTTCGACGAACGAATAAGTCAGCGTGCCGTCCTCGTTGATCGCCCGCCACATCAAGCCCTGGGTAATCCCGTTGACCCACATCGAGGCGATGTACAACACCGTGCCGATGGTCGCCAGCCAGAAGTGCAGGTTGATCAGCGGCGTGCTGTGCATGCGCTCGCGGCCAAACACCTTGGGCACCATGTGATAGGTCGCGCCGAAGGTGATCATCGCCACCCAGCCAAGGGCGCCAGCGTGAACGTGGCCGATGGTCCAGTCGGTGTAGTGGGAGAGGGCATTGACGGTCTTGATCGCCATCATCGGGCCTTCGAACGTCGACATGCCGTAGAACGCCAGCGACAAAACCAGGAAGCGCAGGATCGGGTCAGTGCGCAACTTATGCCACGCGCCTGAAAGGGTCATCATGCCGTTGATCATCCCGCCCCAGCTCGGCGCCAGCAGGATCAGCGACATCGCCATGCCCAGCGACTGCGCCCAGTCCGGCAGCGCGGTGTAGTGCAAATGGTGCGGGCCGGCCCAGATGTACAGGGTGATCAGCGCCCAGAAGTGCACGATCGACAACCGGTACGAATACACCGGCCGATTCACTTGCTTGGGCACGAAGTAATACATCATCCCGAGGAACCCGGTGGTCAGGAAGAACCCCACCGCGTTGTGCCCGTACCACCACTGCACCATGGCGTCGGTGGCGCCGGAGTACACGGGATAGGACTTGAACCAGTCCACCGGAATCGATAGGTGATTGACGACGTGCAGCATGGCGATCACCAGAATGAACGCGCCGAAGAACCAGTTGCCGACATAGATGTGCCTGGTCTTGCGCTGCACCACGGTGGTGAAGAACACCACGGCATACGCGACCCAGACCACGGCCATCCACACCGCGCCGGAGAATTCGATCTCGGCGTATTCCTTGGTGGTGGTGTAGCCCAGCGGCAGGGTGACCAGCATGATCACGATCACCGATTGCCAGCCCCAGAAGGTGAACGCGGCGAGTTTGTCCGAGTACAGCCGCACCTGACAGGTACGCTGCACGGCGTAGTAACTGGCGGCGAATTGCGCGCTGCCGGCGAAGCCGAAAATCACCAGGCTGGTGTGCAACGGTCGCAAGCGGCCGAAGGTGGTCCACGGCAGGTCCAGATTCATGTCCGGCCATACCAGTTGCGAGGCGATCCATACCCCCATCGCCATGCCCACGACGCCCCAGAAAACAGTCGCGATGACGAATTGGCGGACGACCTTGTAGTTATAAGCCTGTCCGATTGTTGCTGTGCTCATGGTCAGTTCATCCACGGTTGCAAAGTCTTGCCAGGCCACCCGGTCTGGCACGAGCTGCACTGTAGAAACCCCACCGGAAACAAAACAGGCTCAGGAATTGTTCATTTATGCGGATCAGATCCAGGCGCTGCCTGCGGCCATCTGCCGCGCCCTGATACGGTTTTTATGCGTTCAGGTGAATCTGTAACGGGCTGCGCTGCAACGTCATAGTGCTTTCAGGAATCTGTGGGAACGAGGCTTCTAGAGATTGCGCCAGATCGCGCAATCTCTAGAAGCCTCGTTCCCACAGGAGTGTGCTGAAGTTCTGATGAGGTAGCCGCTGCATGTACCAGTACGATGATTACGACCGGGCGCTGGTGTTCGAGCGCGTTGCGCAGTTTCGCGATCAGGTCGAGCGCTTCATGGCCGGGGAGTTGAGCGAAGAAGAGTTCCTGCCGCTGCGCCTGCAGAACGGCCTGTACCTGCAAAAGCACGCTTACATGCTGCGGGTGGCGATTCCCTACGGCACCCTGAGCGCTGAGCAGATGCGCACACTGGCGAGCATTGCCCGGGATTACGACCGTGGCTACGGCCACTTCACCACCCGGCAGAACCTGCAGTTCAACTGGATCGAACTGCACGAAGTGCCGGACATTCTCGAACGTCTGGCGCAGGTCAACATGCATGCGATCCAGACCTCGGGCAACTGCGTGCGCAACATCACAACCGAAGCCTTTGCCGGGGTCGCGGCGGACGAACTGATCGACCCGCGTCCGCTGGCCGAAATCCTGCGGCAATGGTCGACGATCAACCCGGAATTCCTGTTCCTGCCGCGCAAGTTCAAGATCGCCATCTGCTCGGCGAAGCAGGATCGCGCGGCGATCATGATGCACGACATCGGCCTGTACCTTTACCCCGGTCGCGACGGCCAGATGCTGCTGCGGGTAATTGTCGGCGGTGGTCTGGGACGCACGCCGATACTCGGCCTGCAGATCCGCGACGGTCTGCCGTGGCAGCATTTGCTGTCTTACGTCGAGGCGGTGCTGCGGGTCTATAACCGCCACGGCCGACGCGACAACAAATACAAGGCGCGGATCAAGATTCTGGTCAAGGCGCTGGGCATCGAGGCGTTCGCCAGGGAAGTCGAAGAGGAATGGCAACACCTCAAGGACGGCCCGGCGCAACTGACCGAGGATGAATACCAGCGCGTCGCCAGTGCTTTCGTGCCGCCGAGCTATCGCCCGCTGGCGGGCACTGATCTGGATTTCGGTACGCACCTGGCCGACAACCCGGCGTTCGCCCGCTGGGTCGCGCGCAATGTGCAGCCGCATAAAGTGCCGGGCTACACCAGCGTGGTGCTGTCGACCAAACCGGGCCTGGCCTCGCCGCCGGGGGACGTCACCGATGCGCAGATGCTGGCGGTGGCCGACTGGTCCGAGCGCTTCGGCTTCGGCGAAATCCGCATCGCCCATGAGCAGAACATCGTCCTGCCGGATGTGCCCAAGTCCGAGTTGTATGCGCTGTGGCAGCAAGCGAAAGAGCAGGGGCTGGGCGCCGCCAACGTCGGACTGCTGACCGACATCATTGCCTGCCCCGGCGGCGATTTCTGTGCGCTGGCCAATGCCAAATCTATCCCGATCGCCCAGGCGATTCAGGCGCGCTTCGAGAACCTCGATTACCTGCACGATCTGGGCGACATCAGCCTGAACATTTCCGGCTGCATGAACGCCTGCGGCCATCACCACATCGGCAACATCGGGATTCTCGGCGTCGATAAAAACGGCAGCGAGTGGTACCAGATCACCCTCGGCGGCGCCCAGGGCAAGAACAGCGCATTGGGCAAAGTCATCGGCCCGTCGTTCAGCGCCGCCGAAGTGCCGCTGGTGATCGAACGGATCATCGGCACCTTCGTGCGTTATCGCGAGGCTGAAGAACTGTTCGTCGACACCGTGGCGCGCATTGGGCTGGAGCCGTTCAAGGAGCGGGTCTATCCGAAAGCGCTGGAGGCCTCGGCATGAACAATCTGCTGCGAATGGAGGCGAGTGGGGCGCGGCTCGTGCTGGATGATCCGTGGACGCTGATTCGCTCGCCTGAAACGGATTCCAGCGCCGGGATGTTGATTCTGCCGCTGGCCCACTGGCTCGAATCGCCCTCGACCCACGCAGTCTGGCTGGGCCCGGACGACGACGTCGAAAGTCTGCTGCCCTGGCTCACCTCGCTGCCACTGATCGCCCTCGACTTCCCGAACTTTCGCGACGGCCGCGCCTACAGCCAGGCCTATCTGCTGCGCAGTCGTTTCGGCTGGAAAGGCGAGTTGCGCGCCATCGGCGATGTGCTGCGCGACCAGCTCAGCCACATGCGTCAGTGCGGTTTCGACAGCTTCGCCGTGCGCGAGGACAAATCCGCCGAGGATGCGCTCAAGGGCCTGGCCGGGATGAGCGTGTTGTACGGGCGCTCGGTGATCGAGCCGCGGCCGTTGTTCCGGCGCCGGTGATGCAGGGGAAACCCTTAGAACCCTGATGAATCGGGGATTTTTCCTTGGGTCGATGGTGGCCTTTTGGTAGAGTCCCCGTCGCCAGCGGGTTTTCGGCTGGACGACGGAACGAAGAAGGGAGTCTGATCAGTGAGTCCGGGCAAAAAAATTCTGGGCATCACCGCGTTGCTGCTGATGGTGACGCTGTGGGCCGGTTACATCTATGTGTTCAACGAAAACCGTGGCGGTCAGCTCGGTGGCGTGGGCGAAAGCACCGCGTGGTGCGGCACGCCGCCGAACACCGAAGCGGCGCTGCTGGGCAAGGACCAACTGACCCTGCGCGTCACCAACAACCTGCGCGGCGAGTTCATGCTCAGCGGCGCGGTGGTGGTCTCCGAACGTACCTTCAACCGCTATGACCTGGGCCGCAACGAACTGCGTCTGCGCCTGGAGCCGTTGCAGTGGTCGTTTGGCGTCACGCCGATCTTCCTCGAACAGGTGAAAGTCCTGCCCCTGAGCCGCAACCTCGCCTCGACCGACAAGAGCGCCTTCGCCGAACTCGAATCACGCCCGATCAGCGTTCAGGGTCGGGTCACCGAATTTCCCTTCGACACCTATCGCTACGGCTACAAGCCGGTGCTGTATTACCTCAAGGGCAGCGAGCGTATCGACCTGCGCTTCAAGAACATCACCACGCTGATGGAGATGTCCAATACCTTCACGCCGATCCAGAAGTACAACCGCGCCGACTACATCAACGAGAAAAACTCGATGATCCGCGACGTGGACTACAAAGCCTACGGCCCCCACGAATGTGCGTTCAGCGTCGAGCGCAAAGGCTCGTTCAAGGTCGTGGTGCTGTTGATGCTGCTGGTGCTGTGCCTGCCGTTGCTGCTGGTGTTCTACCGCGATGAGCCGGGGATCGACTTCCTTGCCACGCTGGTGGGCATCGGTGTGGTGCGCACGGTGCTGGTGGGGCCGGTGCAGGATTTCCAGTTGTACAACATTGATTTTCTGTTTGGTGCGGCGATTCTGCTGGTGGGCACGGTGTCGCTGATCAAGGCGATGCGGGCCAACAGCCGGCGGGAGATGGCGTTGCGCAGTGGGGAGACCTCTACCTGGTAACGAGGCGCCTGCAGTGGCCCGGATCTGGCGGATGTCCGGGCCAGGTGTTGTGCAATATTGTGGTGACTGATCGCAAACGGCGCGGTTTTAGCTATACCTGTAACTCCCCTGACGCAATAAATTCGGCCTTCCGACAGGAGTTACAGCATGAAGCTAGCCGTAATGATGAGCACCCTGTGCATTGCCACGCTGGGCGTGGTGGGTTGCTCCAGCAAAACCGTCGCACCCGATGAGTATTCAGGCTTCCTCAAGGACTACAGCCAGCTGAGGGAGGCCAAATCCCCGTCGGGGGCTGAGGTGATGCGCTGGATTGACCCGAAAATCGATATCAGCAAATTCACCAGCGTCTACGTCGAACCGACCCAGCTCTATCCCAAACCGCAACCCACCGTGAAGATTCCGCAGCAGACCCTCAATGGCATCACCAGCTACTACGATCAGGCGCTCAAGCGTGAGCTGGGCAAATCCCTGCCGCTGGCCTCAGGCCCCGGACCGGGTGTGATCGTGGTGCGCGCGGCGATCACCGCCGTGAGCAGCAAGACCGAAGGCCTGCACGCCTATGAAGTGATTCCGATTGCCCTGGTAGCGGCAGCGGTCAGCACTGCCAGCGGCATTCGCGACCAGGAAACCACCCTGGCGACCGAAGCGGTGTTCCTCGAGGGTGGCACCAACAAAGTGGCGGCGCAGGTGGTGCGCAAAGGCACCGGCAAACCGCTGGAAAACGATTCGCAGGTGATGAAGGCCGATGACGTGAAAAGCGTGATCGATGGCTGGGCCTCGGATCTGCATCAGTCCTACCTCAAGCTCAAGGCCAAGTAAGACCGGCACGCCGGGTCGCCCAAGAGGGCGATCCGGCGTGAGCACAGCGTCAGAAGTTGGCGCGCGCCAGTCGGTTGTAATGGCTGAGCAAACCGTCGTAGCGGCGGGTCACGGCGTAGTAATCCTCGCTCAAGCGCTGGGGCGGCGCGTGGTTCTGCCAGTCGGCTTGCAGGGTGTTCAACGCCTCGAGATAGTTTTGCCCCGGCTCGCTGATGCGCAGCCACAGATCCCGTGCGGCATCGGTCTTGGTCTGGAATCCGCCCGTGCGTGGCGCGAGCCAGGGTTCGCGACGGTTCCACGCCTGTTGCAGCTTTGCGGTGGTGTCGGCCAGCAATCGCGGGGTCAGGGTGCGGTTGTTCATCGCTTCTTCGAGCACGTCGACGGTCTCACGCGCCTGAATCATGTACGCCAGCAAGTCCCAGTGAATGTCCCTGCCCAGACGCGCCTCGATCAGCTTGAGCTGTTCGGGACGTTGCGCGGCGTCGAGGGGCAGCAGGTTTTGCCGCAGAGCCGTCGAGGCACCGATGTACTCCTGTGACACACGCTCGATGGCAGCCAGTTCTCCAGGGGAGGGCTGCTGCGACCCGGAGACGAAGCTCGCCTCTCGGTAAAACCGCGTTGGAGGAATGGTCGTCGTGACGTGATTCAGCGCCCGGACGTACTCGTTGGCCTGTCGCGCCAGTTCAGGCTGCCAGTCCAGCCGTTCGAGTTTTTCCGTGAGGCCCTGACCGCAGACATCGCGCTGAATGTCTCGCACATTGAACGCGTCACTGTCGTCGAAATCCTTGAGGCTCTTCAACCAGCGCTGGTCGCGAGGCAAGGGCGGTTGAGGATTCCTGTAGCGGTCGTAGGCCACTCGCCATTGCACGTCGATCCGGTTGACGCAGGCGATCACCGGGCTCAGGGCATTGGCCTGGGCGGTGACCGGCGCATCGCGCCCGTCCAGCCAGAGATCGAGCTGGAGGAAGGGCCGGGTCGCACTCGTCAGGGCCATCACCACCAGCGCCACGAACAGGCCGCAACAGAACATGATTTTTGTACTCATGGGCGCGCCTCCTTGCCGTACCACTGTTCATCGGTGGCCGGTGCGCTGCATTCGCTGGTGGTGGCCGGCAAACGGCTGCACAGGCGTTCGGTCCAGGGTTGCAGGCCCTGATTGCGATTGACCGTGCCTTGGCTGGCGACCACTTTGAATACGCCGAGCACGAGGGCCAGCACCAAAATTCCGAGGATCGTCACGCCGACTTTCATGGCCGGACGGCTCTCTTCCCAGGACACCCGGGGCCTGGACTGCCAGCGCCGCACCAGCCCGAAGGTCGCCAGTGTCGCAGCGTACACCCCGCCGGCAATCGGGCCGAAAAACCAGCCGAGCCCGGCCACCATCAATGCGCCGGGCACAAGGTCGCGCAGTACCCCGAACGGCGGCGAGTCTTTGAGAAAATCGGGGCAGAGGCTTGCGCTGAGCCGGTCATCCAGCCGCCATACGCGATGGGCAACGTTGTGTACCAGCCAGTTGAGCCCGGCCACGATCACGCCAAACACCACGGTCGAGATCATGACGATATTGATCAGTCCACTGAGGCGCACACCCAGCGGAATGTAATGGGTGAACGCGCCGATCAGGCAGGCCAGCACCACGCCCACGTAGGTCGGCCAGTCATTGAAGCTCAGTTCCCAGTCACGCCAGAAAAAAGCCGTACCGCCGGGCATCTGCGCGCAGACCTTGGGGTGATTGGCGTACAGCTCGGAACTCAACTTACGGCACTGCGCCCAGTCGTCTTCGCGCAGGCGTCGGGCCAGTGCACGGCGGGCACTGAACGAGCCGGTGCCCAGCAGCAGGCGGGCGGCGCGGTGTTCGGGGGTGGCGGGCGGTTCCAGAGCGAGCTGTTGCTGGCGAGCCACAAAAAACGGCGCATTCTGTCGAGCCAGCAGGCGTTGCCATTCGCCGTCAGGGCAGGGATTCCCCGTGCAGCCGTGCCAGCCTTGAACGGCGCGCACCCGTTCGAAAATCTCGGGAGACCAGAACGGCGCATCCAGCAACAAATGGCTCAGAGCATGGTTAAACCATTTCTGATGTTGCTCAGTAGTCAGCCAGTTGAAATCCGCGCAACGGGCGTAGGCCTGGAGAAATCCGTCGACGTCTTCCCGCTCGAGGGCATTACGCATGGGTTGCGTGATACGCGCGCGTTGGCGGGCCAGCAACAGCTCGATCGATTCCTCATCCAGCTCCAGGCGTTGCCAGGCGCTGAACCAGAAAAAGGTCGGCACCGCCCAGTCCACCAGCGAGTCGGACGACTCGGGGTGCTCGATGCAGTGATGCAGCAGTGTGTCCTCCAAGATGTGCGCACAGCCTTGTTCGAGGGCGACGGTATGGCGGCGTTTCAGCTCTTCAACGCTGAGCCCGTCCAGCGAGCGTGTCGCCAGTTGCAGGGCATCGACCTCGACCACGGTGAGGCCGCTCAGGTCCCAGGATTCTTCAATGCCCTTGTCCTGCGCTTGTTCTTCATCCTGCTCGTGATACTGCTGCCATTCCTTGTAGGCCAGCGCCTGCTCATAGGCGTCGCGCAGCCGCTGGAAGCCCTCGGGGTCATCGTCGGGGCGGGTTTGTTTGAGCAGGGCGGCATATTGGCGTTTGATGGTGCGCACATCGGCGTCGGCCGACAGGCCAAGGACGGTCCAGCAACTCATTGCGATGACAACTCCATGAAAACCGCGACGCGATCCAGTGGTGGCATTGTGATGTTGCGCACCCTACCTGTTTCGCGTCGAAAAGTCCTCGTGTCTCGCTCAATCGTCATCGGCCATGCAGAAAATGCTCACGCTCCCGATTCGGGGCCTCAGTGGTTTTTGGCTTGCTCGCGTATGCGTCCTTCCTGCTCACGCAGTTCCGGAGTGAACTCGGCGCCAAAATCTTCCGCGCTGAACACCTGGCGAATCTCGATTTCCGATTCAGTACCCGGCATGGGGTTCGGGCAGCGCTTGACCCATTCGATGGCTTCTTCTTTGGATTTCACGTCCCAGATCCAGTAACCGGCGATCAGCTCCTTGGTTTCGGCGAACGGGCCGTCGATCACGCTGCGGTTTTCGCCGCTGAAGCGCACGCGGGCGCCTTTGCTGCTGGGGTGCAGGCCGTCGGCGGACACAAGAATGCCGGCCTTGGCCAGTTGTTCGTTGTAGTTGCCCATGTCGGTCAGCAATTGCTCGCTGGGCATCACGCCGGCTTCGGAGTCGTGGCTGGCTTTGACAATGATCATGAAGCGCATGGTGTTTCTCCGCAGGTGAGTGAAGGATTCATGGCTTAGTCGAACGGCTCTGGTCGGAATCGACAGGTCGTTAAAGAAAAGCCGCAGATTGTCTCTTTCACAAGCTTCACTTGCTTTGGACACACGGCTGTGGCCGGCACTGGAGAGCGTGTATCCAGTTTTGTGTGCCAGCACATGACAATTTCGGTTCAGGCATAGGTCGTCGGACAATTTCGTGGTTAACTTCCGCCTCTTGCATGCTTTCCCAACAACGTTAAGAAGGACTCCGTTCATGGCTCAAGTCACGCTCAAAGGCAACCCGGTTCAAGTCAACGGCCAACTGCCACAAGCCGGTTCCAAGGCGCCAGCCTTTTCCCTGGTAGCCGGCAATCTGTCCGACGTCACCCTGAAAGACTTCGCCGGCAAGCGCAAAGTGCTGAACATCTTCCCAAGCGTCGACACCCCGACCTGCGCCACCTCCGTGCGCAAGTTCAACGCTCAGGCCAACGACATCAGCAACACTGTGGTGCTGTGCATCTCGGCTGACCTGCCGTTCGCCCAGGCTCGTTTCTGCGGCGCCGAAGGCCTGGAAAACGTACAAAACCTGTCGACCCTGCGCGGCACCGAGTTCCTCGAGAACTACGGCGTGGCCATCGCTGACGGCCCGCTGAAAGGCCTGACCGCCCGTGCGGTGGTTGTTCTGGACGAAAACGACAACGTCCTGCACAGCGAACTGGTCAAGGAAATTGCAGAAGAGCCTGACTACGATGCGGCACTCGCTGTATTGAAGTAAATGTTCTGAAATAAGCGCTTTACAATTGTTAACGGCCTGGCCCTGTCCAGGCCGTTTTCATTTGTGTATCAGTGTTTTGCCTCACACCTTGAAACGTAAGTGGAAGGTAAATTGCCGGTAAAGCTGCTTTGCTAAATCCCCACCAGTGCTTATCGTTCAGCCTCCCGTAAAAGAAGCCCACGCGCCCAATGGTTAATCACTCCATGCAATCGTCTTCCCGAAACTCCCGTCGCTGGCTGTTGAGCCTGCTCGTCCTGCTGGTCATTGCCGGTCTGTGCTGGAAATTCTGGCCCGCCGGTTCGACCCACAAGGAGGGCGGCGAGAAGGCGCAGGCCGGCCACACCGGCCGTTCGGGGATGATGCGTCCGGGCTTCGGCGGGGCCGCGGGGCCGATTCCGGTGCGCGTGGCGCCGGCGGTCACCGGGGACTTCCCGCTGTACTACAAGGCCCTGGGCACGGTGACGGCACTCAACACCATCAATGTGCGCAGCCGGGTCGGTGGCGAGCTGGTGAAGATTTATTTCGAGGAAGGGCAGATGGTCAAGGCCGGCGACCTGCTGGCGGAAATCGACCCGCGCCCGTACCAGAACGCCTTGCTCCAGGCTGAAGGCACCTTGCTGCAGAATCAGGCACAGTTGAGGAACGCCCAGGTCGATGTCGAGCGCTATCGCGGCCTGTATAAGGAAGACAGCATCGCCAAGCAGACGCTGGACACCGCCGAAGCGCTGGTCGGCCAGTACCTCGGCACCGTGAAGACCAATCAGGCGGCGGTCAACGACGCCAAGCTCAATCTCGAATTCACCAAGATCCGCGCACCGATTACCGGTCGCGTCGGCCTGCGTCAGCTCGACGTCGGCAACCTGGTGGCGGCGAACGACACGACCTCCCTGGCGGTCATCACCCAGACCCAACCGATCAGCGTCGCCTTTACCCTGCCGGAAAACAGCCTGGACACCGTACTTGCCCGCTACCGCAGCGGCGCCAAGCTGCCTGCCGAAGCCTGGGATCGCGGCGACACCAAACTGCAGGCCACCGGCGTGCTGCAAAGCCTCGACAACCAGATCGACGTGACCACCGGCACCCTGAAATTCAAGGCTCGCTACGAAAACCGCGATCAGTCGCTGTTCCCCAACCAGTTCGTCAACGTTCACCTGCTCGCTGACACCTTGAAAGGTGTGGTGCTCGCGCCGTCGGCCGCCATTCAGTTCGGCACCAACGGCACCTTCGTCTACGCACTGGATGGCGACAAGAAAGTCACCATCCGCCAATTGAAGATCGGTGCCAGCGACGGCGAAAACACCGTAATCACCGAAGGCCTGGCCGCCGGCGACCGGGTGGTGCTGGAAGGCACTGACCGCTTGAAGGAAGGCAGCGAAGTGGAAGTGGTCAACGACAGCAAGGACGTGCCGACCACGCCGACCGAACACCTGCAAGGCAAGTCGGCCGCCACCGCACCTGACGCCACCGTCACCGACAAGGCCAAGAAGGGCGCATGAACATTTCGCGTCTGTTCATCCTCCGCCCGGTCGCCACCACGCTGAGCATGCTGGCCATCGTGCTGGCCGGTCTGATTGCCTATCGCCTGTTGCCGGTCTCGGCCTTGCCCCAGGTCGATTACCCGACGATCCGGGTCATGACTTTGTATCCGGGCGCCAGCCCGGACGTGATGACCAGCGCCGTCACCGCGCCGCTGGAACGCCAGTTCGGGCAGATGCCGGGCCTCACGCAAATGGCCTCGACCAGCTCCGGTGGTGCCTCGGTGCTGACCCTGCGTTTCAGCCTCGACATCAACATGGATGTCGCCGAACAGCAGGTGCAGGCCGCGATCAACGCCGCGACCAACCTGTTGCCGACCGATTTGCCGGCGCCGCCGGTGTACAACAAGGTCAACCCGGCAGACACCCCGGTGCTGACCCTGGCCATCACCTCGAAAACCATGTTGCTGCCCAAACTCAATGATCTGGTCGATACGCGCATGGCGCAGAAAATTGCCCAGATCAGCGGCGTCGGCATGGTCAGCATCGCCGGCGGCCAGCGTCAGGCAGTGCGGATCAAGGTCAATCCCGAGGCACTCGCCGCCAACGGCCTGAACCTGTCGGACGTGCGCACGCTGATCAGTGCGTCCAACGTCAACCAGCCCAAGGGCAACTTCGACGGCCCGACCCGAGTGTCGATGCTCGACGCCAACGACCAACTGACGTCGCCCAAGGATTACGCCAACCTGATCCTCGCCTACGCCAACGGCGCACCGCTGCGGCTCAAGGATGTCGCACAGATCGTCGACGGCGCCGAGAACGAGCGTCTGGCGGCGTGGGCCAACCAGAATCAGGCCGTGCTGCTGAACATTCAGCGTCAGCCGGGCGCCAACGTGATCGAAGTGGTCGACCGGATCAAGGCGCTGCTGCCGAGCATCACCGACAACCTGCCGGCCGGCCTCGACGTGGTCGTGCTGACCGACCGCACCCAGACCATCCGTGCCTCGGTCACTGACGTGCAACATGAACTGCTGATCGCCATTGCGCTGGTGGTGATGGTGACGTTCCTGTTCCTGCGCCGCGCCAGTGCCACGATCATTCCGTCGGTGGCCGTGCCGCTGTCGCTGATTGGTACATTCGGCGTGATGTATCTGGCGGGGTTCTCGGTCAACAACCTGACGCTGATGGCGCTGACTATCGCCACCGGTTTTGTGGTCGACGATGCGATCGTGATGCTGGAAAACATCGCACGTTTCATCGAGGAGGGTGACAGTCCGATGCAGGCTGCGCTCAAGGGCGCGAAGCAGATCGGCTTCACCCTGATTTCCCTGACCCTGTCGCTGATTGCGGTGCTGATTCCGCTGCTGTTTATGGCCGACGTCGTAGGGCGGTTGTTCCGCGAGTTCGCCATCACCCTGGCGGTGGCGATCCTGATTTCCCTGGTGGTCTCGCTGACCCTGACGCCGATGATGTGCGCGCGTCTGCTCAAGCGTGAACCGGAAGCACACGAACAGGGCCGTTTCTACCGCGCCAGTGGTGCGTTCATCGACTGGATGATCGCCGCTTACGGGCGCAAGTTGCAGTGGGTGCTCAAGCACCAGCCGCTGACCCTGCTGGTGGCCATTGGTACGCTGGCCCTGACCGTGTTCCTGTATATGGTGGTGCCCAAGGGCTTCTTCCCGGTGCAGGACACCGGGGTGATCCAGGGTATCTCCGAAGCGCCGCAGTCGATTTCCTTCGCCGCCATGAGTGAGCGTCAGCAGGCGCTGGCCAAGGTGATTCTCGACGATCCGGCAGTGGAAAGCCTGTCGTCCTACATCGGTGTCGACGGTGACAACGCCACACTCAACAGCGGTCGATTGCTGATCAACCTCAAGCCCCATGGCCAACGCGATCTGACCGCGACCGAGGTGATTGCGCGCCTGCAACCGCAACTGGACAAACTGGTGGGCATCCGCCTGTTCATGCAGCCGGTGCAGGATCTGACCATTGAAGACCGCGTCAGCCGTACCCAGTACGAGTTCAGCATGTCCTCGCCGGATTCCGAATTGCTCAGCCTGTGGAGCGGCCGTCTGGTCGAGGCACTGGCCCAGCGTCCGGAACTGACCGACGTCGCCAGCGATTTGCAGGACAAGGGCTTGCAGGTGTTCCTGGTGATCGACCGCGATGCCGCTTCACGGCTGGGTGTGTCGGTGTCGAACATCACCGACGCGCTGTATGACGCGTTCGGCCAGCGGCAGATCTCGACCATTTACACCCAGGCCAGCCAGTACCGCGTGGTGCTGCAGGCTCAGGCCGGGGAGAAAATCGGCCCCCAGGCGCTGGATCAGATTCACGTCAAGACCACCGATGGCGGTCAGGTGCGGTTGTCGAGTCTGGCCCGCGTCGAGGAGCGGCAGGCACAACTGGCGATCACCCACATCGGCCAGTTCCCGGCGGTAATGATGTCGTTCAACCTCGCACCCGGCGTGGCGCTCGGGCATGCGGTGGACATCATCGAGCAGGTGCAGAAGGACATCGGCATGCCGATCGGCGTGCAGACCCAGTTCCAGGGCGCAGCCGAAGCGTTCCAGGCATCGCTGTCGAGCACCTTGCTGCTGATCCTGGCGGCGGTGGTGACCATGTACATCGTGCTCGGCGTGCTTTACGAGAGCTACATCCACCCGATCACCATCCTATCGACGTTGCCGTCGGCGGCGGTCGGTGCCTTGCTGGCCTTGCTGCTCAGCGGCAATGACCTGGGCATGATCGCGATCATCGGCATCATTCTGCTGATCGGTATCGTGAAGAAGAACGCGATCATGATGATCGACTTCGCCCTCGACGCCGAACGCACTCAGGGCATGGCGCCGGAGCAGGCGATCTATCAGGCGGCGCTGTTGCGCTTCCGGCCGATTCTGATGACGACGCTGGCGGCGCTGTTCGGCGCGGTGCCATTGATGCTGGCGACCGGTTCCGGTGCTGAATTGCGTCAACCGCTGGGGCTGGTGATGGTCGGTGGGTTGCTGGTGAGCCAGGTGCTGACGCTGTTCACCACGCCGGTGATCTACCTGTACTTCGATCGTCTCGGCCGGCGCTGGGGCCGTGCACCGTCAGCCGTGGAGCCGGTGGAACAGCCATGAACCTGTCCGGTCCTTTCATCAAACGCCCGGTGGCGACCATGCTCCTGAGCCTGGCGATCATGCTGCTGGGCGGCGTGAGCTTCGGTCTGCTGCCGGTGTCGCCGCTGCCGCAAATGGACTTCCCGGTGATCGTGGTGCAGGCCAGCCTGCCCGGCGCCAGTCCGGAGGTCATGGCGTCCACCGTGGCCACGCCGCTGGAGCGCTCGTTCGGCGCCATCGCCGGCGTCAACACCATGAGCAGCCGCTCCAGCCAGGGCTCGACCCGGGTCATCCTGCAATTCGACCTCGACCGCGACATCAACGGCGCGGCGCGGGAAGTGCAGGCGGCGATCAACGCCTCGCGCAACCTGCTGCCGAGCGGGATGCGCAGCATGCCGACCTACAAGAAGGTCAACCCGTCGCAGGCACCGATCATGGTGCTGTCGCTGACCTCGGACGTGCTGGAAAAAGGCCAGCTCTATGACCTGGCCTCGACCATCCTGTCCCAGAGCCTGTCCCAGGTGCAGGGCGTCGGTGAAGTGCAGATCGGCGGCAGCTCCCTGCCGGCGGTGCGCATCGAGCTCGAACCCCAGGCACTGAACCAGTACGGCGTAGCGCTCGACGATGTGCGCAAGACCATCGCCGAAGCCAACGTGCGCCGGCCCAAGGGCTCGGTCGAAGACGACCAGCGTCTGTGGCAGATCCAGGCCAACGACCAGCTGGAGAAAGCCAAGGATTATGAATCGCTGATCATCCACTACAACGGCGGCGCGGCGCTGCGCCTGAAGGACGTGGCCAAGGTCAGTGACGGCGTGGAAGACCGCTACAACAGTGGTTTCTTCAACGATGACGCGGCGGTGCTGCTGGTGATCAACCGCCAGGCCGGCGCCAACATCATCGAGACGGTCAATGAGATCAAGGCCCAGTTGCCGGCGTTGCAGGCGGTGCTGCCGGCCAGCGTCAAACTGAACCTGGCGATGGACCGCTCGCCGGTAATCAAGGCCACCCTGCACGAAGCGGAAATGACCCTGCTGATCGCCGTTGCACTGGTGATCCTGGTGGTGTTCCTGTTCCTCGGTAACTTCCGTGCGTCCCTGATTCCGACATTGGCGGTGCCAGTGTCGCTGGTCGGCACCTTTGCGGTGATGTACCTCTACGGATTCTCGCTGAACAACCTGTCGCTGATGGCGCTGATTCTCGCCACCGGGCTGGTGGTGGACGACGCCATCGTGGTGCTGGAGAACATTTCCCGGCATATCGACGAAGGCGTCAAACCGATGAAGGCCGCCTACCTCGGGGCCAAGGAAGTCGGTTTCACCTTGCTGTCGATGAACGTTTCGCTGGTGGCGGTGTTCCTGTCGATCCTGTTCATGGGCGGGATCATCGAAAGCCTGTTCCGTGAATTTTCCATCACCCTGGCGGCGGCCATCGTGGTGTCGCTGGTGGTTTCCCTGACGCTGACCCCGATGCTCTGCGCCCGCTGGCTCAAACCCCATACGCCGGGCAAGGAAAACCGCTTGCAACGCTGGAGCCGCCGCACCAACGACTGGATGGTCGGCAAATACGCCACCAGCCTCGACTGGGTGTTGCGTCACCGGCGCCTGACCTTGCTGAGCCTGATCATCACCGTCGGGGTGAACATTGCCCTCTATGTGGTGGTGCCGAAAACCTTCATGCCGCAGCAGGACACCGGCCAGTTGATCGGTTTCGTGCGTGGTGACGACGGCCTGTCGTTCAGCGTGATGCAGCCGAAAATGGAGACCTTCCGCCGCGCCGTGCTCAAGGACGAAGCGGTCGAGAGTGTCGCCGGGTTCATCGGTGGCACCAACGGCACCAACAACGCCTTCATGCTGGTGCGCCTGAAACCGATCAAGGAGCGCAATATCTCGGCGCAGAAGGTTATCGAGCGCCTGCGCAAGGAAATGCCCAAGGTGGCCGGTGCGCAGTTGATGCTGATGGCCGACCAGGACCTGCAATTTGGCGGCGGCCGCGAGCAGACCACTTCGCAGTACAGCTACATTCTGCAAAGCGGTGATCTGGG
The DNA here is from genome assembly GCF_021603585.1 of Pseudomonas sputi. Taxonomy (GTDB): domain Bacteria; phylum Pseudomonadota; class Gammaproteobacteria; order Pseudomonadales; family Pseudomonadaceae; genus Aquipseudomonas; species Aquipseudomonas sputi. The sequence continues at coordinate 18,423 of NZ_BQHI01000004.1, forward strand.
TGAGTTGCGCGAGTGGTACCCGAAAGTGGTCACCGCGCTGCGGGCCTTGCCCGAGCTGACCGCCATCGACGCCCGCGAAGGGGCGGGTGCGCAGCAAGTGACATTGATCGTCGACCGCGATCAGGCCAAGCGCCTGGGCGTGGACATGGAGATGGTCACGGCGGTGCTCAACAATGCCTACAGCCAGCGGCAGATCTCCACGATTTACGACAGCCTCAACCAGTATCAGGTGGTGATGGAGGTCAATCCGAAATACGCCCAGGATCCGGTGACACTCAAACAGGTTCAGGTGATTACCGCCGACGGTGCGCGGATTCCGCTGTCGACCTTCGCTCACTATGAAAACAGCCTGGAAGACGACCGGGTCAGCCACGAAGGCCAGTTCGCCTCCGAGAGCATTTCCTTCGACATGGCCGAAGGTGTGACGGTAGAGCAGGGCAGTGCCGCCATCGAGCGGGCGATTGCCAAACTTGGCCTGCCGGAAGACGTGATCGTGAAAATGGCCGGCACCGCCGATGCGTTCGCCGCCACCCAGAAGGGCCAGCCGTTCATGATCCTCGGTGCGCTGCTGGCGGTGTATCTGGTGCTGGGCGTGCTGTATGAAAGCTACATTCACCCGCTGACGATCCTGTCGACGCTGCCGTCGGCCGGGGTCGGCGCGTTGCTGTCGATCTATGTGCTGGGCGGCGAGTTCAGTCTGATCTCGCTGCTCGGACTGTTCCTGCTGATCGGCGTGGTGAAGAAAAACGCAATCCTGATGATCGACCTGGCGCTGCAACTGGAGCGTCATGAGGGCATGGCGCCGCAGGAGTCGATCCGCAGCGCCTGTCTGCAACGCTTGCGACCGATCCTGATGACCACGCTGGCGGCGATCCTTGGCGCCTTGCCGTTGCTGCTGGGCCGGGCCGAAGGCGCGGAAATGCGTCAGCCGCTGGGCCTGACCATCATCGGCGGGCTGGTTTTCAGCCAGGTGCTGACCCTTTACACCACGCCTGTGGTTTACCTCTATCTCGACAAGTTGCGCCATCGTTTCAACAGGTGGCGTGGCGTGCGTACCGATGCCGCTCTGGAAACTCCGCTATGAATGATCGTTCGCTTATCCAACTGGCCAGTGTGCGCGGCTCGCGTTTGTTGAGCCTGTCACTGTGCGTGGCGATGCTCAGTGCCTGCGCTGTCGGCCCGGATTATCAGCGCCCGCAGACCGCCGAAATCGCCCAGTACAAGGAAGCCGAAGGCTGGCGTCAGGCCAACCCGAGCGATTCCCTGGCGCGCGGTGCCTGGTGGGAGCTGTATGGCGATCGTCAGCTCAACGAGCTGATCGAGAAACTCAACAGTTCCAACCAGACTGTCGCCCAGTCCGAAGCCCAGTACCGTCAGGCCCAGGCGTTGGTACGCAGCGCGCGCGGGGCGTTTTACCCGAGCGTTGATCTGAGTGCCGGCAAGACCCGTTCCAGCCAGGGCACCGGCAGCAGCAGTTCGAGCCTGAGCAGTTCCTCCAGCGGCATTCGTGACACCTACAGCGCGCAACTGGGCGTGAGCTGGGAAGCGGATGTCTGGGGCAAGCTGCGTCGTGGCCTGGAAGCCAATGAGGCCAGCGCCCAGGCGAGCTACGCCGATCTGGCGGCGATGCGTTTGAGCCAGCAGTCGGAGCTGGTGCAGAACTACCTGCAATTGCGGGTGATCGATCAGCAGAAACGTTTGCTCGAATCGACAGTGGCGGCTTACGAGCGCTCGCTGAAAATGACCATGAACCAGTACAACGCCGGGGTTTCCGGGCGCGATGCGGTAGCCCAGGCGCAGACCCAGCTGAAAACCACCCAGGGCGATCTGGTGGACCTGATCTGGCAGCGGGCGCAGTTCGAAAACGCCATCGCGGTGCTGACCGGCCAGCCGCCCGCCGAATTCAACATTGCCGAAACCCAGGACATTCCCACGCTGCCGCAGATCCCGCTGAGCCTGCCGTCGCAGTTGCTCGAGCGCCGCCCGGACATCGCCTCGGCCGAGCGCTCGGTGATGGCTGCCAACGCCAACATCGGCGTGGCCAAGGCTGCGTACTACCCGGATTTCAGCCTGAGTATGAGCGGCGGCTACAGCAGCAGTACCTCGCAGAACCTCATCAGCCTGCCGAACCGCTTCTGGTCGGTGGGGCCGAAAATGACCTTGCCGCTGTTCGACGGCGGCATCCGTTCGGCCGAAGTCGACCGCACCGAAGCCGTGTACGACCAGACCGTGGCCAAATACCGCCAGACGGTGCTCGACGGTTTCCGCGAGGTGGAAAACTATCTGGTGCAATTGAAGGTGTACGAAGACGAAGCGGCCGTGCGCCAGGAAGCCCTCGACGCGGCACGGGATTCGCTGCGCCTGACCGAAAACCAGTACAAGGCCGGGGTGATTGCTTATCTCGATGTAGTGACGGTGCAGGCGACGGCGCTGAGCAATGAACGCACAGTCCTGAATATTCTGCAGAGCCGTTTGATTGCCAGTGTGCAGCTGATTGCGGCGCTGGGCGGTGGCTGGGACGGGCAGCTGGAAACCACGGATAACCGCTGACGTGAAGCCATGATCGTTCCCACGCAGAGCGTGGGAACGATCTGTTCTGTGTCTTCGCCACCGGGCTAGAGCCTTGTCAGACGATCAAACAAGCGTTTCATCGGCTTGATGGCCATTTGATTACTTAGTCAGTGCGTTCTGCTGCGCAATCAGTACAATCGCCGCATTTGGCCTCGCTGAGAATGGATGCAGTACCGCGAGGTGGTCACGAGAATGCTCATGCTCATCGGTAGCTATTCCTTCACGCTGGTTTTCATTTCGCTGTGTGTGGCGATCCTCGCTTCGTACACCGCGCTCGATCTCACCGGGCGCATTGCCACTGCCAAGGGCCGCGCCGTGCATTTGTGGACGGCCGGCGGGGCATTTGCCATGGGCATCGGCGTCTGGTCGATGCATTTCATTGGCATGCTGGCATTCAAACTGCCGATCAGCCTCGGTTATGACATTTCGATCACGGCGCTCTCATTGCTGATCGCCGTGCTGTCCTGCGGTTTTGCCCTGTGGCTGGTGAGCCAGCCGAAACTGCCGGCCTGGCAACTGGCCTTTGGCGCGCTGATCATGGGCGCCGGCATCAGCGCCATGCATTACACCGGCATGGCCGCGATGCGCATGCAACCGGGCATCGACTACGATCCGACCCTGTTCGGCGCCTCGTTGTTGATCGCCGTCGGTGCTTCGGCGGCAGCGCTGTGGATCGCCTTCCGCCTGCGTCAGCATTCGCCTTACGTGCGGCTGTTTCGGGCCGGGGCGGCGATTGTCATGGGCGTGGCGATTGTCGGCATGCATTACACCGGCATGGCCGCGGCGCGGTTTCCCGACGGCAGTTTCTGCGGCGCGGCGTTCAGCGGCCTGAACGGCAAAGGCCTCGACAATCTGGTGCTGATCACCACGCTGGCGGTGTTGGCCATCGCGTTGCTGACCTCGATTCTCGATGCGCGCCTCGAAGCCCGTACGGCTGATCTGGCTCATTCCTTGACCGTGGCCAACCGCGAACTCACCCAACTGGCCCTGCACGACCCCCTGACCGGCCTGCCGAACCGGATGTTGCTGGACGACCGGATCAATCAGGCGATGAAAGAGGTCAACGAGCAGGGTGGCTGTTTTGCGCTGATGTTCATCGATCTGGACGGCTTCAAACCGGTCAACGACGCGTTCGGGCACCACATGGGTGACCAGTTGCTGCGCGAAGTGGCGGTGCGTCTGCGCGAAGACTTGCGCAGCCTCGACACGCTGGCGCGGATCGGCGGCGATGAGTTTGTCCTGCTGGTGCGCCTGACCGAACCCGACGATGCACTGGGCCTGGCGGCGCGTCAGGTGGGCCTGATCGCTCAGTCATTCCGGGTCGCCGAGCATGAACTGCAGATTTCCGCCAGCGTCGGCATTGCGCTCTACCCCGGCAACGGGGAAAGTGCCCAGGAACTGCTGATGAACGCCGACGCCGCGATGTACCACGCCAAGGGCGGCGGCAAGAACGGTTACAGCTTCTTCGACGTTTCGATGAACAGCAACGCCCGCAAGCAATTGCAACTGTTGCAGGACCTGCGGGCAGCACTGGAGCACAGCGAGTTCTGCCTGCATTACCAACCCAAATTCCACGCCGCTGACGGTCACCCGGTCGGTGCCGAAGCGTTGCTGCGCTGGGAACATCCGGTCCACGGCATGCTGATGCCGGACACGTTCATCGATCTGGCGGAGAAGACCGGGCTGATCATTCCGATTGGCGAATGGGTGCTCAACGAAGCCTGCAGGCAGATGCGCGAATGGTACGTGCTGGGCTACACCGACTGGCGGATCGCGGTGAACCTGTCGGCGTTGCAGTTCTGCCACGCCGGGCTGGTGCGAAGCGTGGCCAAGGCTTTGGCCACCCACCATTTGCCGGCCAACAGCCTGACCCTGGAAATCACCGAAACCACCGCCATGAGCGACGCCGATGCGAGCATGACGGTGTTGCAGGAGCTGTCGGACATGGGCGTCGATCTGTCCATCGATGACTTCGGAACCGGCTATTCCAGCCTGATGTACCTCAAGCGTCTGCCGGCCAATGAGCTGAAGATCGATCGCGGTTTCGTCCGTGATCTGGAACACGACAGCGACGATGCGGCGATCGTTTCGGCAATTGTCGCCCTGGGTCAGGCGCTGGGGCTGCGCATTGTGGCCGAAGGCGTCGAGACCGACTCGCAACAGGACTTCCTGACGCAACTGGGCTGCGATTCGCTGCAAGGTTATCTACTTGGTCACCCGATGCCGGCGGATCGCTTTCTGCAGGACGTCGCGCGCGGCAAACCATTGGCGGTGAGCTGAGCCACTCATTGCAGGTCATGCAAAACCCTGCAATGACGGTTATTCTTGCCCCGACTGTTACGTGTGCATCGGGGGAAAGGCCAGCATGGATAAAGTCATTGTGATCACCGGCGGCGGTCGTGGAATCGGTGCGGCCACCGCGCTGTTGGCTGCCGAGCAAGGCTATCGGATCTGCATCAATTACCAGACGGACGAACAGGCCGCACACCATGTGCTCGATCAGGTTCGGGAACGCGGCGCGACGGCCATCGCCGTGCGTGCCGACGTCAGTATCGAAGACGAAGTGATCGCGCTGTTCCACCGGGTCGACACCGAGCTGGGCCGGGTCACTGCCCTGGTGAACAACGCCGGCACCGTCGGGCACAAGTCGCGGGTCGACGAAATGTCCGAATTCCGCATCCTCAAAATCATGAAAACCAACGTGCTGGCGCCGATCCTCTGCGCCAAGCACGCGATCCTGCGCATGTCACCCAAACACGGCGGGCAGGGCGGCAGTATCGTCAACGTCTCCTCGGTCGCCGCGCGGCTGGGCTCGCCCAATGAGTATGTCGATTACGCCGCCTCCAAAGGTGCGCTGGATAGCTTCACCATCGGTCTGTCCAAGGAAGTGGCGGGCGAGGGGATTCGGGTGAATGCGGTGCGCCCGGGATACATCTATACCGATTTTCACGCCTTGAGCGGCGACCCGGATCGGGTCAGCAAACTGGAGTCGGCGATTCCGATGGCCCGGGGCGGGCGGCCGGATGAGGTGGCGGAGGCGATTGTGTGGTTGTTGTCGGACAAGGCTTCGTATGCCACCGGCACTTTTGTCGATCTCGGCGGCGGGCGTTAGTCATCGCTATCCTCGAACCCGATGACGAAGGTTGTCGGGTTTTCTGTTTTCATGAGGAAAACAAGCCCACAAGGCTTTTGTAACGGTTGTTCGACATAAGGATTGTCAGTGTCATTTTTCGTCCTGTTTTCCCCTTACTACGCTATCGCTCTTTCCGGTACCTACTCCCTGCTTCAGAACTTTCAGGCAATGGGCTGGGCCCAAATGAGCATTTTTCCGGGCGGGCTCGGAGTGTTCGAAGCGGTCAGGATGATCTCCGGCGCCTATCTGCTGTTGCTGCCTTTGGTGTTTTTGCTGAACATCGTGGCGGCTTCCGTGCTGTCAAAGCGACTGGCATGGGTGTTGGGGCTGGTATGGCTGTCGCCCTGCGTGCTGAAGATGTTTGGAATCCAGTGGTTCCACGCCGTGGTTCCCGAGAAATATGTCATCGGTTCGGGCGGAGCCGATCAGCTTGGAAGTGCTACCGGCGCACTGATCAATGCTTTCGTCATGGTCGTCATCGCTTGGTCGATATCGACGTTGTTGCTTCACCTGATGCGGGCAGGGAAAAGGTCAAAGAGTGCTTTTGACCATTTGTGGTACCTGTTGGGGCTGACGGCAATTGTCTTTTATGTTTCTGATAATGGATTCAGCAGCGAGGTTGAACATCTGGCTGAAACCAATCGGGATTTGAGTCGCGCTTTCACTCTGCTCAATGGCCAGATTGAACGGGAGTACTCCAACTGCTGGAGCTCTGGGCTGAAAGAAACCCAACCTTTGCTTTGCGGTTGGCTTGGACGTGCTCGCGATTACTTGGATCGGGCCTCGGAAAATAACTGGGTCGGGCGGAAATACTCAACAGCTCCGAACAGCGACGAACTTTTTTCCTTGTCAGCCCGCGATGGCGCTGATTCGCGTGCCGTAGTGCAAGCTATTCGTGAATACAACGATCAAGTGTGCTCTGAGCGACGTAACGCGAACCCGGCTTGTCAAACAGTTCCTATCGAGCTCAACCTGCATCCTCTGATGCTCGATGGTCGTGTCAGCCCTTATGCGACCTACGCAATATCCGCTGAAGCAGTCATGCCCACCATCAATCGCAAGTGGGGAAACTCGATCAAGGAGCAGGATCAGGTAAACGCCCAGAAATCCCTGAAAAACAAACGCTGGGCCTACCTCACGTTCTTGTTCTCATTTTTGATTGGTATCAAGGTCTCCCATGCCAGTCGCGAGTTGTTCGGCGGCAGTGAGTTACCGCTTATACGGTCGTTTTTTCGTCGTCTGAATCGCCGAGTCTGGACGCTCTTGGTCGTGGTATTGCTGGCATTGATGCTGAGTTTGCTGGCCTTGGTCGGCTTTCTCGCATTCGGTCATCCATTCAATCGCCAAACGGCGGGAGTCGAGCGATAACGCTCAAAATGATCTGACGATTCGCCCCAGCGTCTCCATCGCTTTCTCCGCATCCTCGGTCCACGGGCTGCCGTAGTTCAACCGGATGCAGTTCCTGAATCGCTGGGTCGGTGAAAAGATCGGCCCCGGTGCAATGCTGATCCCCTGCGCCAACGCCATCTGAAACAACTTCAACGAATCCATCTGCGGTGGCAGTTCCAGCCACAGGAAGTAGCCGCCGGCCGGTTGACTGACGCGCGTCTGCGCCGGGAAGTAACGGGCGATGGCCGCGAGCATCGCGCTTTGCTGTTCTTCCAGGGCGTAGCGCAGTTTGCGCAGGTGACGGTCGTAGCCCCCGTGTTGCAAGTAGTCGGCGATGGCTGCTTGGGCCGGCATCGAGGCGCACAGCGAAGTCATCAGTTTCAGTCGTTCGATTTTCTGCGCATAGCGTCCGGCGGCGACCCAACCGATGCGGTAGCCGGGGGCCAGGCTCTTGGCGAATGAACCGCAATGCATCACCAGACCTTCGGTATCGAAAGCCTTGGCCGGTTTCGGTGCCTGCTGGCCGTAATAGAGTTCGGCGTAAACATCGTCTTCGATCAGCGGCACCTGATGCTGTTTCAGCAGTTCCACCAGTTCCTGTTTCTTAGCCTCGGGCATGGTTGCACCCATCGGATTCTGAAAACTGGTCATGCACCAGCAGGCCTTGATCGGGTGTCGTTCCAGCGTCTGGGCGAGCACGCCGAGGTCGATGCCGTCGCGCGGATGCACGGGGATTTCCACGGCTTTGAGTTTCAGGCGCTCCAGCACTTGCAGGCTGGCGTAGAACGCCGGGGCTTCGATGGCCACCAGATCACCGGGCTCGGTCACGGCTTGCAGGCACAGGTTCAGCGCTTCGAGTGCGCCGTTGGTGATCAGCAGTTCCTCCATCGGCAGCATCAGGCCGCCGACCATGTAGCGCAGGGCGATCTGCCGGCGCAGTTGCGGGTTGCCCGGTGACATGTCGGTGACCACCATGCGCGGGTCCATCTCCCGCGCGGCGCTGGCCAGCGAGCGGGACAGGCGTTGCAGCGGAAACAGGGTCGGGCTGGGGAACGCCGAGCCGAACGGCACGGTGCTCGGGTCCTTGATCGATTCCAGCACCGAGAACACCAGTTCGCTGACGTCGACCTTGGTCGACTCGTTGACCTGGCTGCTGATCACCGGCTCCGAGAACGGGCTCGGGGCGTGGGCGTTGACGAAGTAGCCGGAGCGCGGGCGCGCACGGATCAGGCCGCGACGTTCCAGCAGATAGTAGGCCTGGAACACCGTGGACGGGCTGACGCCGTAAGTCTGGCTCGCGTAGCGCACCGACGGCACCCGCTGACCGGGGCCGAGGACGCCGGAGCGGATCAGTTCAGCGATGTCGTCGGCGAATTTTTCGTAGCGTTTCATCGATGTCCTGCAATGGAAGGAATTTGAAAAACGGCTGTGCCAATGCAAGCAATACCATTGGCACAACGGACAGCATCTTAAAGCCTCACCGATTCATCGGCGCAACAAACCGGCTCTTCGCCACGCTATAAATCTCGGGCTCATCACTGTCGGCAATCCTGAAGCTCAAGGTCTGCGAGCTGCTGGCGGGACGGTCGGTGGTCATTGCCACGGACACCGGCACATCGACGATCTCGCCCGGCGCCAGGCTCAGTTCGGTCTTGCCTTGCAGCTGGAAGCCGTCACCGTCCACCAGGCTCAGGTTGTAGTCCTGGCGCTGCTGGGTCTTGTTGATGACTTTGAGGGTGTAGATGTTTTCGATCTGGCCCTGACCATTCTCGCGGAACAGACCACGGTCCTTGGTCACGTCCAGCGACACCATTGGCCGTTCGACCAGTGCCAGGGTGAGGGCGCCGATCATCACCACCAGCACCGCGACGTAGCCGATCAGCCGTGGGCGCAGCAGATGCGTCTTGCCTCCCTGCAATTCACGTTCGGAGGTGTAGCGAATCAGGCCACGGGCGTAATTCATCTTGTCCATGATCGAATCGCAGGCGTCGATGCACGCTGCGCAGCCGATGCATTCCATTTGCAGGCCGTCGCGGATGTCGATGCCGGTCGGGCAGACCTGCACGCACAACTGGCAATCGATGCAGTCACCGAGGCCGGCTTCGGCCGGTTTGACCTCGCGTTTGCGCGGGCCACGGCTTTCGCCGCGGGCGACGTCGTAGGAAATGGTCAGGGTGTCCTTGTCGAACATCACGCTCTGGAACCGCGCATACGGGCACATGTGCATGCACACCGCTTCACGCAGCCAGCCGGCATTGATGTAGGTGGCGGCGGTAAAGAACAGCACCCAGAACAGACTGACGCCGCCGATCTGCAGGGTCAGCAGCTCTTCGGCCAGCGGCCGGATCGGGGTGAAGTAGCCGACGAAGGTCAGGCCGGTCAGCACGCTGATCGCCAGCCACAGCGTGTGCTTGGCCGCACGTCGTGCCAGTTTGTTCAGGCTCCACGGTGCCGCTTGCAGCTTGATCCGCTGGTTGCGTTCGCCTTCGGTGATCTTCTCGCACCACATGAAGATCCACGTCCACGAACTCTGTGGGCAGGTGTAACCACACCAGACCCGACCGGCGAACACGGTAATGGCGAACAGGCCGAATGCGGCGATGATCAGCAGCGCCGACAGCAGAATGAAATCCTGCGGCCAGAAGGTCGCGCCAAAGATGTGGAATTTGCTTTCGGAAAGGTCCCAGAGCACTGCCTGACGACCGCCCCAGTTCAGCCACACCGTGCCGAAGAACAGCAAAAACAGAAACCCCGCGCCGCTCATGCGCAAGGTGCGGAACAGGCCGGTGAAGCTGCGGGTGAAGATCTGGTTGTCGCTGGTGGCGTGTTTCGCCTTCATTGGGCGCGCCGGTACTTTTTTGATCTGGGGAGATGCTTCTACGGTTCGGACGGGGATTCGTTCGCTCATGGTCGTTCGCTCATCAGCCTCCATCAGGCCAGGGAACTATGAGCGTCGATCTGTTTGCATAACAGACTCAGGTATTTCAATAAAAAGCGGATCAGATGGATTCTGAGTCAATGCCTGCGACAACTTGAAGCAGCCCGCAGGCCAAAGCGCAGAGGCCTATCCCAGAGCTCTGCGCCGGTTGTTGATCGAGGTCAGTCAAATCACCGAATCACTGTCGTCGGCCTTCAGGTGTTTGCGCCCATCCCGGGCGCCTGCGACGGTCAATGCATCGGCTTCCGCTTCGGTGACGTAGATGCGCCGTCCTTCCACTTCGACGAACGACATGGCTTTTTCGCTATCTGTTCTGACTTCCAGCGTGTCGCAGATCCGGATTTCCTCACCGTTTTCCACGGTGAAAAAACAGACTTTCGATTCCGGATTGCTTTCATCGATACGAACGGGCATGGGCGTGTCCTTTTTTCACGGGAGTCTGAGACGTTAGGGTGCGCGGTTCTGCAGATCGTTCGACGCAACCGATTAATGGTCGCCGCTGTCCATCCTTTATCAACGCATTACAAGGACTGGACGATGAACGCCTGGTGGCATGAAGTGTGGGAAACCCTGCAAGCGGAATTCGCTGACATCGGCGATGCGTCGCAGCTGACCCGGATCACCGTGCGCCTGCTGACGGCGGCGATATTGGGCGGGATTCTCGGCTTCGAGCGTGAACACAAAGGCAAAGCCGCCGGGGTGCGAACGCACATGCTGGTGGCCCTCGGCGCGGCGCTGTTTGTACTGGTGCCGCAATTGTCCGGGTCCCAGGCCGACGCCATGAGCCGGGTGGTGCAAGGGGTCATCGCCGGCATCGGCTTTCTCGGCGCCGGCACCATCCTGAAGAACCACGAAGGTGACGAAGGCCACGTCAAGGGCCTGACCACCGCCGCCGGCCTGTGGTTGACCGCCGCCATCGGCGTCGCGGCCGGGTTGGGCCGCGAGTCGACAGCGGTGCTCAGTACGTTGCTGGCGCTGGGGATCTTCAGCGTCATGCCGCGGATCGTCAGCGTCTTCGAGAAGGATGAACCGGATAAGGATCGTATCGAGAAGGACCCCAACGATCCGCGCTGATCAGACGATCACCGGCGGCATGGTCGTCGGCGGTTCTTCCTTGGGCGGTGGCGTGGTGCCAGGTGGCTCCTGTTCGGGAATCGGCTGTGGCTCGGTCTCGGGCAGGATCGGTTTGTCGATGTTCGGATCCGGTGTTTCGGCGGGAATCGGGATAGTCATCGGGTGAACCTCCGTGTGGCACTTGGCGTGGGACGTGCTTAAGTGGATTGACCACTTCACTGCGAAATCGATCCGATTTTGTAGCGGGGCAAATCCCTGTGAACTTTTCCCGGCGACGGCCGCTCGGAACCTGAGAGAGTTCATCCGGGCCCAGGCCCGGCCGTGACCGCCAAACAGGCAAACGAGCGTCCTTGGGGCGTTAAGGAGAGATGCTCAATGACTGCTGAAAAACCCGCCGAACAGAGCTACAACCCGCACATGCCGCTGTCGCAGGCTTTGCTGTTGCCGCGCATCGTCATTGAAGACACCGCGCCAACCCTCGATGGCGGCCAGTTTGCCGTCAAGGCCATTGCCGGCCGCAAGATCGTGGTCACCAGCAAGGTGTTCGCCGACGGTCACGACAAACTGGCGGTGCGTATCCGCTGGCGCGAAGAGGGCGACGAGTCGTGGCAGACCGAGGTCATGTCCGATCAGGGCAATAACGGCTGGCGCGGTGTGTTCCAGCCACAGCGCATGGGCCGCTATCTGTTTCTGATCGAAGCCTGGATCGACCAGTTCGCCAGTTTTCAATACGAGCTGGAGAAGAAACACACTGCCGGTGTCCCGGTCAGCCTCGAGCTGCAAGAGGGCCGCACCCTGGTGCAGCAGGCTGCCGAGCGCAGCGAAGGTCAGCTCAGCGAACAGCTGGCCGGCCTGCACCACGAATTGTCCGGCCTGCTCGAAACCGAGCAGGTCGCGTTGTTTTTGCACTCGCGCAGTGCGCAACTGATGGCCGAGGCGGATCATCGCGCCTACCTGAGCATCAGTGCGGAATTCCCGGTGGACGTCGAACGCGAACTGGCGGAGTTTGCCAGTTGGTACGAACTGTTTCCCCGCTCGATCACCGATGATCCTGCCCGCCACGGCACTTTCAATGATGTGCATTCGCGGCTGCCGATGATTCAGGACATGGGGTTTGACGTGTTGTACTTCACGCCGATTCACCCGATTGGTCGCAGCCATCGCAAGGGGCGCAACAATTCCCTGACCGCCGGCCCGGATGATCCTGGCAGCCCGTATGCGATCGGCAGCGAGGAGGGCGGCCACGAAGCGATTCACTCGCAACTCGGCACCCGCGAGGATTTCCGCCGGCTGGTGGCGGCCGCTGCCGAGCACGGTCTGGAAATCGCCCTCGACTTCGCCATCCAGTGTTCCCAGGATCACCCGTGGCTCAAGCAGCATCCGGGCTGGTTCAACTGGCGGCCGGACGGCACGATCAAATACGCGGAGAACCCGCCGAAGAAATACCAGGACATCGTCAACGTCGACTTCTATGCGCCGGAAGCGATTCCGAGTCTGTGGGTCGAGTTGCGCGACATCGTGGTCGGCTGGGTGAAGGAGGGCGTGAAGATTTTTCGCGTCGATAACCCGCACACCAAGCCGCTGCCGTTCTGGCAATGGCTGATCGCCGATGTGCGCACGCTGTACCCGGAAGTGATCTTCCTCGCCGAAGCCTTTACCACGCCGGCGATGATGGCGCGCCTGGGCAAGGTCGGTTACACCCAGAGCTACACCTATTTCACCTGGCGCAATACCAAGACCGAATTGGCGACCTACTTCACCGAACTGAATGAGTCGCCGTGGCGCGAATGCTATCGGCCGAATTTCTTCGTCAACACCCCGGACATCAACCCGGCGTTCCTGCATGAGTCGGGACGTCCCGGATTTCTCATCCGCGCCGCGCTGGCGACCATGGGCTCGGGCCTGTGGGGCATGTATTCAGGGTTTGAGCTGTGCGAATCGGCGCCGGTGCCGGGCAAGGAGGAATACCTCGATTCCGAGAAGTACGAGATCCGCGTCCGCGACTTCAACCAGCCCGGCAACATCATTGCCGAAATCGCCCAGCTCAACCGCATCCGCCGCCAGAACCCGGCGCTGCACAGTCACCTGGGCCTGAAGATCTACAACGCCTGGAACGACAACATTCTGTATTTCGGCAAGCGCAGCGCGGACGGCAGCAACTTCATTCTGGTCGCTGTCAGCCTCGACCCGCATAACGTGCAGGAGGCGAATTTCGAGCTGCCGCTGTGGGAAATGGGCCTGCCGGACAATGCCACCACCCACGGCGAAGACCTGATGAACGGCCATCGCTGGGACTGGCACGGCAAATACCAGTTCATGCGGATCGACCCGGCGTATCAGCCGTTCGGAATCTGGCGCATTACTTCCCCTTGATCGTTCCCGCGTTGAGGCGTCGAACCGTCCGCGTGGGAATGCATACCGCGACGCTCCGCGTCCCAAAGCGGACGCAGAGCGTCCATGGCGGCATTCCCACGCGGAGCGTGGGAACGATCAGCGATCAGCGATCTGCGCAGGGCGCCCTTATTGAATTCAACAGGAGTTTCACATGGCGAAGAAACCCAAGGCAGCCACCTTCATCAAAGACCCGCTCTGGTACAAGGACGCGGTCATCTATCAAGTTCACGTCAAATCCTTTTTCGACTCGAACAACGACGGGATCGGCGACTTTCCCGGCCTGATCGCCAAACTCGATTACATCGCCGATCTTGGCGTCAACACCATCTGGCTGTTGCCGTTCTACCCTTCGCCACGCCGCGACGACGGTTACGACATCGCCGAATACCGAGGCGTCCACAGCGATTACGGGACGATGGCCGACGCCAAGCGCTTTATCGTCGAGGCGCACAAGCGTGGCCTGCGGGTGATTACCGAGCTGGTCATCAACCACACCTCCGATCAGCACCCGTGGTTCCAGCGTGCGCGCAAGGCCAAGCCCGGTTCGGCGGCGCGGGACTTTTACGTGTGGTCGGATGACGACCAGAAATACGACGGCACCCGGATCATTTTCCTCGACACCGAAAAGTCCAACTGGACTTGGGACCCGGTGGCCGGTCAGTACTTCTGGCACCGCTTCTATTCGCACCAGCCGGATCTCAACTTCGATAACCCGCAAGTCATGAAAGCCGTGCTGTCGGTGATGCGCTACTGGCTGGACATGGGCATCGACGGCCTGCGACTGGATGCGATTCCGTACCTGATCGAACGCGACGGCACCCACAACGAAAACCTCCCGGAAACCCACGACGTTCTCAAGCAGATCCGCGCCGAAATCGACGCCAACTACCCCGATCGCATGCTGCTGGCCGAAGCCAACCAATGGCCGGAAGACACCCAGCTGTACTTCGGCGATACCGACGCCGAGGGCGTCAATGGCGACGAGTGCCACATGGCGTTCCACTTTCCGCTGATGCCGCGCATGTACATGGCGCTGGCCCAGGAAGATCGCTTCCCGATCACCGACATCTTGCGCCAGACCCCGGAGATTCCGGCCAACTGCCAGTGGGCGATCTTTCTGCGCAACCACGATGAACTGACGCTGGAGATGGTCACCGACAAGGAGCGCGACTACCTGTGGAATTACTACGCCGCCGACCGTCGCGCGCGGATCAACCTGGGTATCCGCCGGCGTCTGGCGCCGCTGATGGAGCGCGACCGCCGCCGCATCGAGCTGCTCAACAGTCTGCTGCTGTCGATGCCCGGCACGCCGACCCTGTATTACGGAGATGAAATCGGCATGGGCGACAACATTTATCTGGGCGACCGCGATGGCGTGCGTACGCCGATGCAATGGTCGATCGACCGCAACGGTGGCTTCTCCCGCGCCGATCCGGCCAGTCTGGTGCTGCCGCCGATCATGGACCCGCAATACGGCTATCAGTCGGTGAACGTCGAAACCCAGGCCGGCGATCCGCATTCACTGCTGAACTGGACCCGTCGTCTGCTGGCCGTGCGCAAGCAATCCAAGGCGTTTGGTCGCGGTACGTTGAAAATGCTTTCGCCGGCCAACCGCCGCGTTCTGGCGTACACCCGCGAATACACCGGACCGGACGGCAAGCACGAAATCATTCTGTGCGTGGCCAACGTGTCGCGCAGCGCGCAAGCGGTGGAGCTCGACCTGTCGGCCTACGTCGGCATGGTGCCGGTGGAGATGCTGGGCGGTAACGCGTTCCCGCCCATCGGCCAGTTGAGTTTCCTGCTGACCTTGCCGCCTTACGGTTTCTACTGGTTCGGCCTGGCGGCGGAAAACCAGATGCCGAGCTGGCACGTCGAGCCGGCGCAGAGCCTGCCGGACTTCACCACGCTGGTGCTGAAAAAGCGCATGGAGGAACTGCTCGAAGCACCGTCCCGGGCCATGCTCGAGCAGACCATCCTGCCGAACTGGCTGCAGAATCGTCGCTGGTTCGCCGGCAAGGACGCCGCCATCGACCAGGTGAGCCTGGCCTACGGCGTGCGCTTCGGCGATGCGCAGCATCCGGTGCTGTTGAGCGAAATCGAAGTGCAGAGCGGCGGGCAGACCAGTCGCTATCAATTGCCGTTCGGCTTCATATCCGAAGATCAGGTCGGGCCGGCATTGCCGCAGCAACTGGCTTTGGCCCGCGTGCGCCGGGTGCGTCAGGTCGGGTTGATTACCGATGCCTTCAGCCTTGAAGCGTTTATTCGCGCGGTGCTGCAAGGCATGCAGGGCGGTACGGTGCTGGAATCCGGTGACGGCGAGATCCGTTTCGAGGCAACGCCGCAACTGGAAAAGCTTGGCCTCGGCGCCGAATCCGAAGTGCGCTATCTGTCCGCCGAGCAATCCAACAGTTCGGTGGTGATCGGCAACAGCCTGGTGCTCAAGCTGATCCGCAAAGTCGCTTCTGGCGTACACCCGGAACTGGAAATGAGCGCTTACCTGACGGCGGCCGGATTTGCCAATATCTCCCCGCTGCTGGGTTCGGTGATTCGCCGCGGCGCCGATGGCGAGGACAACCTGCTGATGATTGCGCAGGGCTATCTGAGCAACCAGGGCGATGCCTGGGAATGGACGCAGAACAACCTCGAACGGGCGCTGCGCGATGAGCTGGCTGACGCCATGTCTGAACAGGCGCAACACTACAACGCCCTCGGTGAGCTGAAGGATTTCGCCGGCATGCTCGGCCAGCGCCTGGGTGAAATGCATCAGGTGCTGGCAGCGCCGAGCGACAACAACGACTTCGCGCCGCAGGTCAGTTCGGCCAAGGATGCCCAGGCGATCGGCAAGGACGTCGGGGCGCAGGTCGAGCACGCTTTGAAACTCCTGAAGCAACATCAGGGCGAACTTGACGCGGCGGATCAGAAGCTTGTCGCTCGATTGCTCGACAACAAGAAAACCATCCTGGCCCATGTGCAGCAACTGGCGAAACAATCCGCGGGCGGCTTACGCATTCGTGTGCACGGCGATCTGCATTTGGGACAAGTGCTGGTGATCAAGGGCGATGCCTTCCTGATCGATTTCGAGGGCGAACCGGCACGGCCACTGGCCGAGCGCCGGGGCAAGCACAGTCCGTACAAGGACGTCAGCGGGGTGCTGCGCTCCTTCGACTATGCCGCGGCCATGGCCCTGAATGTGCACAACGTCGACAACAGCCCCGAGGCTGAAGCCGCGCGCCGGCGGGTCACGGAGCGGTATTTGCGTGAAGCACGGGACGCATTTCTCCAGGCATATCGCCAAGCGGCAGCTAGTCTTGATCATGCCTGGCAAGATCCTGAAGGTGCCGACGCCGCACTGGCGTTGTTCGGTCTGGAGAAAGCGGCCTACGAAGTGGCCTATGAAGCCGAAAATCGCCCCACCTGGCTGCCCGTGCCGCTGCACGGTCTGTATGGGTTGTTGACGGGGCTCAAACCCTTTTCCGATCTTGGTGGAGAGTAGTCATGAGTTTCTCGAACAGGGAACAGGGTCACGCTAAAGAAAGATTGCTGCCCGCTGCAAAAGACATTGATGCCTTGGTGCGCGCAGAACACCACGACCCGTTTTCCATTCTTGGCCCCCACGGCGATGGTGCCGGCGGGCAATTTATCCGGGCTTACCTGCCCGGCGCGTTGAGCGTTTCGGTGCTGGACAAGAACAGTGGCGAAGAGCTCGGGCCGCTGGATGCCACTGAAACGCCGGGGCTGTTTGTCGGCCATTTCGAGTCGGCGCGGCCGTACCTGTTGCGCACCCGCTGGGCCGGTGGTGAGCAGGTCGCGGAAGATCCTTACAGCTTCGGTCAGTTGCTGGGTGAAATGGACCTGTACCTGTTTGCCGAAGGCAATCACCGCGACCTCAGCAGTTGCCTGGGCGCGCAGTTGAAAACCGTCGACGGCGTAGACGGCGTGCGCTTTGCCGTGTGGGCCCCGAATGCTCGCCGGGTGTCGGTGGTCGGCGATTTCAACGTATGGGACGGGCGGCGGCATCCGATGCGCTTGCGGCATCCGTCTGGCGTGTGGGAATTGTTCATTCCGCGCCTGCAGGCAGGGGAACTGTACAAGTACGAAATCCTTGGGGCCCACGGCATTCTGCCGCTGAAGGCCGACCCGATGGCGCTGGCCACCAGCCTGCCGCCGGACACCGCCTCGAAAGTCGCCGCGCCGTTGCAGATCGACTGGCAGGATGAGGACTGGATGACCGGCCGTCGCGAGCGCCAGCAGCACAACGCGCCGCTGTCGATCTATGAATTGCATGCCGGCTCCTGGCAGTGCGAGCTGGATGATCTGGGCGAAGTTGCGCGCCAGTACACTTGGCCGGAACTGGCCGAACGTCTGATTCCTTATGTGAAGGAGCTGGGCTTCACCCACATCGAACTGATGCCGATCATGGAACACCCGTTCGGCGGTTCATGGGGCTATCAGTTGCTGTCGCAGTTCGCTCCGAGTGCGCGATACGGTACGCCCGAGCAGTTCGGCGATTTCGTCAATGCCTGCCACCAGGCGGGCATCGGTGTGATTCTCGATTGGGTGCCGGCGCATTTTCCCACCGATACCCACGGTCTGGCGCAGTTCGACGGCACCGCGTTGTACGAATATGGCAACCCGCTGGAGGGTTTCCATCAGGACTGGGACACGCTGATCTACAACCTCGGCCGCACCGAAGTGCACGGCTACATGCTGGCGTCGGCGCTGCACTGGTTGAAGCATTTCCATGTCGATGGGCTGCGGGTCGATGCGGTGGCGTCGATGCTGTATCGCGACTATTCGCGCAAGGCCGGCGAGTGGGTACCCAATCGTCATGGGGGGCGCGAGAACCTGGAAGCCATCGATTTCCTGCGGCACTTGAACGATGTGGTGGCTTTGGAAGCGCCGGGCGCGCTGGTGATCGCCGAGGAATCCACGGCATGGCCGGGCGTCAGCCAGAGCACCCAGCAGGGCGGTCTCGGTTTTGCCTATAAATGGAACATGGGCTGGATGCACGATTCGCTGCATTACATCCAGCAGGATCCGGTGTACCGCGCCCATCATCACAATGAGTTGAGTTTCGGTCTGGTCTACGCCTGGTCCGAGCGGTTCATCCTGCCGATTTCCCATGACGAAGTGGTGCACGGCAAGCATTCGCTGATTGACAAGATGCCCGGCGACCGCTGGCAGAAGTTTGCCAACCTGCGCGCCTACTTGAGCTTCATGTGGACCCATCCGGGCAAGAAACTGCTGTTCATGGGGTGCGAGTTCGGCCAGTGGCGCGAGTGGAATCATGACCAGCAACTGGACTGGTACCTGCTGCAATACTCGGAACACAAAGGCGTGCAGAAACTGGTCGGCGACCTCAACCGGCTGTACCGCGACGAGCCGGCGCTGCACGAGCAGGACGATGCGCCGCAAGGGTTTCAGTGGTTGATCGGCGACGATGCGATCAACAGCGTTTACGCCTGGTTGCGCTGGAGCAAGGACGGCACGCCGGTGCTGGTGGTGGCCAACTTCACCCCGGTGCCGCGTCAGTCGTACCGCGTCGGTGTACCGTTTGCCGGGCGTTGGAAGGAATTGCTCAACAGTGACGCCGACACCTACGCCGGTTCCAATTATGGCAATGGTGGCGGGGCGTTCACCGAAGAGGTGGCGAGCCATGGCCAGGCGCTGTCACTGGAGCTGAACCTGCCGCCGTTGGCGGTGTTGATCCTCAAGCCTGAGGGCCCGAGCGCGTAACGGATCGCCCCACGCGGAGTACTGATCGTTCCCACGCAGAGCGTGGGAACGATCATGACGGGTGCTCACCACCGCATCCGGATCCCCAAACTCCCGATCAACCCATTCAGGTCGTTATCGTCCACATCGCTGCTGTAATCGGCACTGACGTACACGCTCACCATCGGCGTCATTCTCGCCACCAGCCCCAGTCCGACTTCCACGGTCGAAGACTTGCGACTGCTGCTGATCTTGTCCACCTGATCCAGTGTCACCGAATTACCGGTGTACACCGTGTGCCACAGGTTCGTGCGCACGTAGGGTTCGACGGGCATGCCATTGAGGTCGTAACTGCCTTTCAAGCGTGCACCGACCCGGCCGCTCCATGAAGAAATATCGCTGGAAGACCTGTTGCCCGAGCCAGCGTACGGCGTATCCAGGGTGATGCGCTGGTTGACCAACTGCGCCTGCGGTTCAACCACCCAGTTTTCTCCCAGCCCGATCGGAAATCCGCCTTCCACCGACAACGTCATCGCATTGCCTTCGGTGGCGCGACGTGCGCCTTGCTCATTGCGACTGAAACCGCTGACCCGACCGCCACTGGCCGACAAGTCAACGTGCCAGCCCTGCGGGCCGGTCAGGCTGTAGTAAGCGCCCAGGCTCTGGCCTTGCAGATTGAGGGTGTCGGTGCTCGGGTCGGCGAGGGCGCGGCTGGTAATCAGGCCGTTGCCATTGCCCTGAATCTGACTGACCCCGCCGATCAACCCGACCTGCTGGGTGTGGCCGCTGCTGTTTTTCAGGGTCAACACGGCGGGGCCCTTGGCTTCGCCAGTGCCGGGCATGGCGAAGCCCGGGCTGAGAACGTCGGTTTGCGCCTGGCGGGAAGTCTCTCCGTAAAGCTGCTCCCAGGCCGAAGGGGCAAGGTCCTCGGTGATCAACTGGGCACCGCGCAGATCCGGTTTCGGGCTCAGACGTTGCGGGCCCGGGGTCACGACCGTGGCGGGGAGGGTCATGACCGGAATGTCCTGGCGATACCAGGGCGTCGCCTCGTCCGCCACAGGACCCGCCTGCGCCTCCATGGACGAGCACAGCAAGATAGAACTTGAAACAGTGCAAAACGTGATTTTGATCTCTTGTGAAGTGATTGAAGTTTTCATGGAGGTCTACCTTGCTAGCGCATGTGGTATCTCGCCTTGGCGTCTCTCCTACCCCGAACGAGGGGCGACCGAATAAAGCGTGGCGAACCCGTGGTCGCTCGTTTTGACGAGTGATCTGAGGCTCGCCCCGAGTAGTGTTTCCGGGGGTAGTAAGGTAGAGCTAAGAAGACCCGAGCCCTCGCGTCAAGAAATTGGACGATGAGCGGTAAGGTCAGAACGGGCGATGCAAGTTTTTGTTTTTGCGTATTTATCTAAGTTCTTGTTTGTAGTGCCAATCACTGAGAAAACCGCGAGGCAGAGACCTTTTGCAACCGACAGTCGGTCTGCGAAAACGGGCCAGGCAACCGGTTTCGCACCACTGTGCGGGTGAGGACTGCTGTCAGAATCGCGCTACAAATGCACTTCGACGGCCAGCGGCAAATGATCCGAAAGATGTGTCCACGGTTTGTTGCCGAGGATTTGTGGGTCGTGGCTGCTGGCATTGCGCAGGTAAATCCGATCCAGACGCAGCAACGGGAAGCGCGCAGGGTAGGTCTTGGCGGGGCGGCCGTGATGGCGTTCGAAGGCTTCGTGCAGGTAGTCGCGGCGGGCGAGGGCGACATTGCCCTGCAACTGCCAGTCATTGAAGTCACCGGCGATGATGACCGGCGCATCGTCGGGCAGGGATTCGAGCAATTGGCAGAGCAGCTGCAACTGCAATTGCCGATGGCTTTCGAGCAGGCTCAGGTGCACGCAGATGGCATGTACTTCGGCATGCCCCGGCACATCCAGTACGCAGTGCAACAGCCCGCGCCGTTCCGGGCCGGTAATCGAGACGTCGAGATTGCGGTATTCGCGGATCGGGTATTTCGACAGCAGGGCGTTGCCGTGATGGCCATCGGGATACACGGCATTGCGGCCGTAGGCGAAGTCGCTCCACATGCTGTCGGCGAGGAATTCGTACTGCGAGGTTTGCGGCCATTCGTGGTAGCGGCTGGAATGCCGCTCGTGTTCGCCCACCACTTCCTGCAGAAACACCAGATCGGCCGAGGTGCTGCGTACCGCTTCACGCAGCTCCGGAAGGATGAAACGTCGATTGAGCGCGGTGAAGCCCTTGTGTGTGTTGACCGTCAGCACCCGCAGGCGATGGATCGCGGACGGGGTGGACGTCTGCGCGTCGACGACATGACGCTTGGGATCGCTGGACACGTTCACTCCTCTGAATCATGACTGCCTGTTCATGCGACTGATCCGGGCGCGGGCAGTTCACTTTGACTGGCTGCCCGCGCCCGACGGACTGTCAATCGACGAAGACGATCTCGTAGGGCAGGCGCATGCGTTCCAGGATCGACTTGGGCAACAGTGGCGCGATTCCGATCGCCGGCTCGCCATTGAGCTGACTGGCGTAGGCATGGGTGGCGTGGCTCTTGCGTGCGACGGTCCAGGTGTCGAGGCGCAGCTTGCGTGCGCGATGCCAGGGAATCTGCGTCTGCTCCCGTTCCGGCCAGTGCCAGGCCCAGACCGGGACATCGTGGTAGGTGGCCGCGACCTGTTGTGCCGCTTTGGCGCTGGCGCGGCCGACCACTTCATGATCGGCAGTGCCGTCTTCGCACCACGTGCTGAAGACCACATCACCGGGGCGCAGATAGCGAGCGATGAACTCGATCAATTGAGATTCCTGATCGTGCAGGGCGTTGTCAGTGAAACCACCACGCACCCATTTCAGGCTGTGCATCGGCAAACCGAGGCGGCGCAGGGCTTCGACGCTTTCCTGCGGGCGGAATACGCTCAGGCGTTTCTCCGACCACTGGCGCGAGCCCGGATGACTGGCGCTGCCATCGGTGATCGACAGTAACTGCAAGGGATGCCCGAGGCTGGAAAGCAGTTGCAGCAGGCCGCCGCAGGTCACGACTTCATCGCCGGGGTGCGGGGCGATGACCACGGCGCGGGCGCCGGGTGGCACCAAAGTGTGGGTATTGATGACGGGAATGTTGTCGAGCTGCGGGGCGCTGTTCCAGATCTGCGCCGGCAGGCCGTTCTCGCTGAGGGATAACGGTTTCATGGGTGATACGTCCTTGTTGTGTCTCGCCCTCAGTCGTCCGCGCCGTGATGTTGCCAGGCGTGTACGACCCGTGAAGGCTGGTGGATAGCCCTGCTGCGCTCCGAACCCTGGATTGCTGCGCAGCAGAGTATTGCTCAAGACGGGCGGTTCGTCGCGTCACAGATCAATCTGATCCGTTTTTTTTTATTCAGTCTGTGCCAGCTGTCGCAGATAGTCGCCAAAACCGCCGCTTGCGCGACTGTCCAGCCGGGCACTGGTAATGACCTGTGGACGATGGCTCCAGGCGATGCTGGCCCCGCAAAGCTCCAGTTGGCGCACCAGCTGCACATCTTCGTCGCAGGTCAACGGCTCGAACCCTCCGGCGCGCACGTAAGCTTGCGCGCTGACGCCCAGATTGGCGCCATGGATGTGCCGGTGACCTTCACAGGCCTGGTAATGACCGTGATAGCGAATCTGCGCGGCTTCATCGAATGAGTCATGCCAACGCTCGACCGTCACCGTGCCGCACACGGCATCGGCGCCCAGCCGCAGTTGCTCGACCAGCCAGTCCTCGGCGACGCGGCTGTCGGCATCCGAGCAGGAAATCCAGCGCGCACCCCGATCAAGCAGTTGTTGCGCGCCGATGGCCCGGGCCCGGCCGACATTGCGCGCTTCGATGCTCAGCGCCTGCACCGGATACTGGCTGACGATGTGCGCCGAACGGTCGTGGCAACTGTCGAGCACCACCAGGATCTCCACCGGTTCCCCTGCCAGCATGGGATGCCCGGCGGCGCGCAGGGCGGCATGCAGGCAGTCATCGAGCCACTCTTCTTCGTTGTGTGCAGGGATCAGGATGCCAATCATCGCAACCCCTCCAGCGCGGCCACTGAACGCGGTTCGCGGCTCCAGACTTCCAGCAGGAAATCCGCTTCCTGGTGCAAGACCAGCCGTGGCAGGTGCAACTGTTCGTGAATCAGGTCGTGAACCTGGCGCGCATTGAGCGGGCAACCTTCGATGGGCGGTCGCCAGTGGCAGGCCAGCAACTGCCCGTCCGCCGTCAGCGAATCGCTGATGCGACGGATGATCTCTGTCAGATCTTGTCGATCAAGGTAGTAGCCGATTTCGCTGAAGACGATCAGATCGAACTTTTCGGCGGGCCAGTCGCCCGGCAGGCGACCGTGATGCACCTCGGCGTGGTCGAACAGGCTCAGGCGAGTGCGCGCCAGATTGACCGCGGCCTCGCTTGTATCGCAGCACAACAGCCGATCACAGCGTTCGGCCAGCGCCGCGCTCAGTTCACCGTTGGCGCACCCCGGCTCGAAGATGGCCCGGTAATGCGGGCGGGGCAGGGCCGCCAAAGTCACCAGGCGTTTGCGCTGCTCGTACCAGCGCTGGCGGAAACCCCAGGGGTCGCTATTGCCGGCGAACAGGCCTTCGAAGTAGCGATCCTCGACACTCATAGAAAGACCACCTCGAACGGTTGCAGCAGTCGGTCGATGACATAGGGCGCGAGCACCGGAGCCAGGCCGGCATCAGGATCGCCTTCCAACTGACTGGCGAAAGCGTGTACCGCGTGACGCTTGCGCGCGACCTGCGCCGGGCTGAGCAGAATCTTGCGTGCCCGCTCCCAGGGCACGATGACGTCTTCCGGGGTCGCCCAGTGCCAGGTCCAGACTGGCAGTTCGTGGCAAATCGCACCCACGCGCCGCGCCGCTTCGACGCTGGCGCGGCCGACGGCCTCGTGGTCGCTGTGGCCGTCCTCGCGCCAGGTGGTGAAGATCACGTCGTCGGCGTGCAGGTAACCGGTCAAGTAGTCACACAGCATCGACTCGCGTGCGGCGACCCGGGTGTCGGGGAAACCGCCGCGCAGCCATTGCACCTGGTGCATGGGCAGGCCGAGACGACGCAGGGCTTCAGCGGACTCCTGCGGGCGTACCACGCTCAGCCGCTCTACCGGCCAGCGCTCCGAGCCCGGATGACTGGCGCTGCCATCGGTGACCGAAATCAATTGCAGGGTGCGTCCCGCCGCAGCGAGCTGTTGCAACAGCCCGCCGCAACCGAGCACTTCATCGTCCGGATGCGGCGCGATCACCACGGCCCGGGAGCCCGGCGGCACCAGATCGAGAATGTCGATGCTCTCCACCGCCGCCAAATGTCGTGAGCCCTGCCACTCGTGCAGGGAGGTTCCCTTGCCGACGATCGGATTGCGCTTCATAGGGCCCAACTCGCGCGCGGTTGCTGCGCAATCAGTTGGCCCAGTGCCGCCAGATCCCGTTCGGCATGGCTCTGGCGCAGATACACCGGCAGGTCGGCCGCCAGGCGGGCAAAGTGCGGGTCCTTGCAGAACGGTCCGGCGCCAAGTGCCCGACCCGTCTCGCGGATGACCTGTTCGGCGGCATCTTCGACCACGCCGCGAACCCGCCGGGCCAACAACTCGGCGTTGGCTCCGGGATCGCTGTCGATGTCCAGGGCACTGACGCGCAGCACCTGCGCGGCGGCGTGCAACGCACCGTCGACGGCGCCGAGACTGGCCAATGCATGCGGCTCTTCACGGCGCGCACAGTGTTGGCGCAGGCGTTCGCCGATCTCCCTCGCGGCGCCGTACCAGCACGCGGCGATCCCGATCCCGCCGTGCCAGAAACCCGGACGCTGCAGGTAGTCGCCAGGATCGCCGATCGCTTGGGCCTCGACCTCATCGAACAGCACCTCGACGCTGCCGGTGGCGGCCATGCCGACCGCTTGCCAGCCTTGATCGGTGACGGTCACGCCCGGTTGATCGAGGGCCACGGCCACCAGTTGCTGACGATCGTCCTCATCCCACGCCGTCAGCAGGGCATGACTGAGCACTGCCGCCCCGGAGCACCAGGCCTTGCGTCCATTCAACTGCACCATTTGCCCCGAACGGCTGACCCGGACCCGCGCCTGCGGCGGTTCGGCGGCCCACATGCCCCACGTGCTGGCGGGCGTCGGCGAGCCACCGAGTTGTTCGATGATCGCCAACGCATCGGTATGACCTTCGTAGAGTTTGCACAGCCCCAGATCATGCCCGCCGACCTCGGCCAGCCTTTGCCAGCGCTCCAGCGTACGACCGCTGCCGGGCAACGGCAGGCGGTCGAGGCCGGCCTCGACCAGCTGCCGCAGACACAGGCCGAGGGCGGCAGTGTCGCGGTAATCCGGCGTGTGCCGTGAGAGATAGGCGGACAAGTCCATGTCAGTCCTCTTCCTCGCGTTGCAGTTCAAACAGCAGCAGCGAGCGTCCGGTGACCGAGTACTCATGACCGAACTCGAATCGCTCCTGGCCACGGATCGAGGGCTGGTTGGTATCGATCATGCACGTCCAGAAACTGCCTTCAGGCACTTCCGGCAAGGTGAAGTTGACGATGTCGTGATGGGCGTTGACCACCAGCAGCAACGTGGCGTCAGCCCCCTTGCGGCGGATCCCGGTTTCCTGGGCACGACCGTCGAGCAACATGCCCATGCAACGGTTCTGCGCGTCATGCCAGTGCTCGGTGGTCATTTCCGTGGCGTCCGGCGCAAGCCAGGTCACGTCCTTGACGCCGATGTCCTCGTTGTATTCGCCGACCAGGAAACGCCCGCGTCGCAGGATCGGGTAGGCCAGGCGCAACTTGATCAGGCGTTTGACGAATTTCAGCAGTGCCTTGCCGTCCTCGCTCAGGTCCCAGTTGACCCAGCCGATCTCGCTGTCCTGGCAATAGGCATTGTTGTTGCCGTCCTGGGTGCGGGCGAATTCGTCACCGGCCACCAGCATCGGCGTGCCTTGGGACAGCAGCAGGGTGGCGAAGAAGTTGCGCATCTGCCGGTGGCGCAGTGCGTTGATTTCCGGATCGTCGGTCGGGCCTTCAACGCCATGGTTCCAGGACAGGTTGTTGTTGCTGCCGTCTTGATTGTTTTCGTCGTTGGCCTCGTTGTGCTTGTCGTTGTAGGACACCAGATCGTTGAGGGTGAAACCGTCGTGAGCAGTGACGAAGTTGACCGACGAATAAGGCCGGCGACCGCGCTGGTTGAACATTTCCCCGGAGGCGGTCATGCGGCTGGCGAAGTCGGCGAGCTGGCCGTCGTCGCCTTTCCAGAAGGCGCGTACGGTGTCACGGAACTTGTCGTTCCACTCGACCCAGCCCGGCGGGAACTTGCCCACCTGATAACCGCCGGGGCCACAGTCCCAGGGCTCGGCGATCATTTTCACCTGTCGCAGCACCGGATCCTGACGGCAGGCCACAAGGAAGCTGTGGCGTTCGTCGAAACCGTCGTGATAACGACCAAGGATGGTCGCCAGGTCGAAGCGGAAGCCGTCGACGTGCATTTCACTGGCCCAGTAGCGCAGCGAGTCGGTGACCATCTGCAGCACGCACGGATGGCTCAGGTCCAGCGTGTTGCCGGTGCCGGAATCGTTGATGTAGAAGCGCTTGTCGTCCGGCATCAGGCGATAGTACGAGGCGTTGTCGATCCCGCGCATCGACAGGGTCGGGCCTTGCTCGTTGCCCTCGGCGGTGTGGTTGTAGACCACGTCGAGAATCACTTCGAGATTGGCCTCGTGCAGGTGCGCGACCATCTCCTTGAATTCGGCAATCTTGCCGCTGGCCAGATAGCGCGGGTCCGGGGCGAAGAACGCGATGCTGTTGTAGCCCCAGTAATTGGTCATGCCCTTGTGCAGCAGGTGCTGGTCGTTGACGAAAGCGTGGATCGGCAACAGCTCGACGCTCGACACGCCCAGCTTGCGGATGTGCTCAAGCACGTCGTCGACCATCAGCCCGGCAAAGGTGCCGCGCACATTTTCCGGCACCGAAGGGTGGCGCATGCTGATGCCGCGCACGTGGGTCTCGTAAATGATGGTCTTGTCCCACGGCACGCTGACGCGATGGTCGTGGCCCCAGGTGTGCGCCGGGTCGATGACCTTGCACTTGGGTACGAAGGGCGCACTGTCGCGCTCGTCGAAGCTGAGGTCGGCGTCCGGGTGGCCGATGGTGTAGCCGAATAGGGCTTCGGACCATTTCAGTTCGCCAACCAGCTGCTTGGCGTACGGGTCGATCAGCAGCTTGTTGTGATTGAAGCGATGGCCGTTGGCCGGGTCGTACGGACCGTAGACCCGGTAGCCATAGATCAGGCCCGGATGTGCATCGGGCAGGTAGCCATGGTAGATCTCGTCGGTGTATTCCGGCAGCTCGATGCGTTCGAGTTCCACTTCGCCGGCATCGTCGAAAATGCACAGTTCGACCCGGGTGGCGTTGGCGGAGAACAGCGCGAAGTTCACCCCCAGACCATCCCAGGTCGCACCGAGCGGGAAGGGCAGGCCTTCACGGATGCGCGAGGGTTCAGCGTGCGCGGCGGGCTCGGCTTTCTTTGGACGGGTCATAGGTGCTCCTGCAAAAAAATCGGGGGTGGGCATTTTTCGAGGACGAATAAGCCCTCGGTGGCGAGCGAACCCGCCACACGGTTATTCAACTCAATGGTTTTGGACGCGTCAGACCGCAGGCGGCTTGCGCGGCGCGCGGGGCTTTTTCTCGGCGGCTTTTTCGCCCGGGGGGATCACTTTGGCGGCGCCGGCAGGCTTGGCCTTGGCCGTCGTGGCCTTGGGTTTGGCAGCGGTTGCCTTGTCATCGACGGCTTTGCTGGCAGCGGTCTTGCCGGCGGTTTTACTGCCGGTGGCCTTTGGCGATTTCTTCGGCGCCAATGCCTCGGCCTCGGCCAGTTTGCGCGCCATCTCCCAGTGGCGGGCGTCCTGGCCCTCGGGTTTTCCTTCGGATTCCCAGATCTGATAGGCGAATTCGCGGATGCGTTTATCGTCGGTACTCATCGCAATGCTCCTGAACTGAACTCATGCTGCTAGACGTGTTGGATAAGCAGATTGACCGGGAAATCCCCCAGCGCGGCGCTGACCTGCAGCTCCCTGTTTTTTGTGACTGCGGTGCTCGAAAAAAGTCCCTTCAGATTTTCGTCAGAGGCGTCGAACGGTAAAACCACCCGTGTATCGCCCCAGCGCAGCGCGTCAACCCTCGGCACAGCACTGTTTTCCAGCAATGTTGCACAACGGATCGGCACGATCACGATGACCCGTTGCTCCCCTAGCTCGCGGGCAAACGCGAGCACGTTGTGCGCCTGGCTGCCCAGTACCTCGAGGGCCTGGTACGAACCCTGGCGAAACAATTGGGCGTAGTCGGCGCGCAGGCGCAACACCTGGGCGATCAATGCTTGCTTGATGCGCCCGTCGCGCCAGTTCACCAACAGTTCCTGAACCGACCCATGTGCCTCCAGCGCCTGCTGCCTGGCGGCGTAGTCCACTGGCCGGCGGTTGTCCGGGTCCACCATGCTGAAGTCCCAGAACTCGTTGCCCTGATACAAATCCGGCACTCCCGGCACGGTCATGCGCAGCAAGGTTTGCGCCAGACCGTTGAGGGCGCCGGCCGCTGCGATGCTGTTGACGGTCTTGGCCAGTGCTCCGCGCAGCAGTTCACCTTCAGGAGCCAGCAGCAATTGTTCGGTGAACGCTTGAGCCGCGTTTTCGTATGCCTCGTTCGGCGCACTCCAGCTGCTTTGCAACTTGGCTTCGCGCAGGGCTTTCTGCTGCCACTGCCAGACACGTTTGGCGTAATCGGCGAAACCGGCCTGATCGTCGTCATGCAAGTCCAGCGGCCAACTGCCGAGCAGTGCCTGATAGAGGATCAGTTCGTCCGCCGATGACGGCACCTGATCGTCATCGCGCAGCGGCCGGGCGAGGGCACGCCACAACTCGATCTGTTCGGCGTACCAGTGGCTGCGTTCACTGAGCACGGCCAAGCGCGCGCGGGTGTCTTCACCACGTTTGTGGTCGTGGGTGGCGGTGGCCAGCAGGTTGTCGGGAAAACTTTCCAGTCGTTGCAGGTTCACCGCGTGAAAGTCGCTGACCGGCGCGCTGAACTGCTCGGTGTTGTAACCGACGTCATTGCGCGACAGCAGCACCGCCGAGCGATACAGCGCAGTGTCTTCCACCGCTTTGGCGGCGGCCGGTGAAGTGAGCTGCTGAAAGCGCACGCAGGCATGGCGCAGTATCTTGCGCGAGCGGCCTCGGGGTTTGCGCCGCCACGGCTGACCGCCGAGCCAACCGGCTACGCAGTCGAGCACGGGCCAGTCGCTTTCGTTCAGCGTTTGCCGCGCGCCGTGCATGGCCTGCTGGAAAAACACCTCGTCCCGTGCCGAGCGCCCCATCGCAGTGATGTAGGTGCGATAGACCGGGAAGTGCACGATCAGCGCCTGCAGCGCCCGGCGGATCGAGCCGAGCGTGAGGTCGCGGGTCATCAGGTCATCGCGGGCCACTTGCAGCAGGGCCTGGGCGACGCTTTCGCAGTCGCTGGCCAGCGAGCCATTGAGGATCTGCTGGCGCGCCAGCTGCGCTTCTTCGATGAACGCGGCGGGTCGCTCGGTACGGCGTTGCCACAAGTCGCCGAGCACATGTTCACCGTCCGGGTCGTGCTGCAGCAGCGACAGCTGGTTCATGAATTCGTAACCGGTGCTGCCGTCCACGGCCCAGTCGGTGGGCAGGGTTTCGCCGTCACCGAGAATTTTCTCGACGTAGATCGGCAAGTGCCGGCCCGGTGCCAGGTGGTCAAGCCGCCGGCGCAGTTTGCGGCAATAACCACGCGGGTCGGCGAGGCCGTCGATGTGGTCGATGCGCAGCCCGTCGATCAAGCCCTCGCCGATCAATTGGAAAATCTTGCCGTGGGTAGCCTCGAATACTGCCGGGCGCTCGACCCGCAAACCTCCGAGTTCGTTGATGTCGAAGAAGCGCCGCCAGTTGATGTCATCTGCCGCCGTGCGCCAGCTCGCCAGGCGATAGCTTTGCCGTTCGAGCAATTGGTGCAGGCGCTGAAAACCTTCTTCGGTCTTTGAATCGTAGTGCGTCAGGTTGCGTTCAATGGCCCGCAGGACGTGCGGGTCGCTGGCCAGTCGCTGGAGTTGTTCCTTGAGCGGGAGGGCCAGCGAACGCGCGTCGGTCTGATAGCTGAGCGCACTGAACCGGTCGGCGAGGGCCTTCAGCGCTTCGTTCGGGGTGTCATCGGACTTGAGCAGTTCGCCGTAATCGCCGGGGCAGATCGGGAAGTGATGCTCGTAATGCTCGACGTGAAAGGTGCCGCTCTCGGCGTTGAACACCAGCGGCAAGGTCGCGTCCTGCAATGCGACGCCGTAGTCACTGCCGAGAAACGGCAGCAGCAACTGGCCTTCCATCAATGGGTCGGGCGAGTGCCATTGAATGTCGAAGAACTCGCCGTAGGGGCTCAGCCGGCCCCATTCCAGCAGGTCGAGCCACCACGGGTTGTCGCCGCCACCGACCGCCATGTGATTGGAAACGATGTCGAGGATCAACCCCATACCGTGCTCGCGCAGGCTGGCGACCAGACGACGCAAGGCTGGCTCGCCGCCGAGTTCCGGATTGACCCGGGTCGGATCGACCACATCGTAGCCATGCATTGAACCGGCGCGAGCGGCCAGCAGCGGCGAGGCATAAATGTGGCTGATGCCGAGACGCGCGAAATACGGCACCAGCGGCACCGCCTGATCAAGGGTGAAACCTCGGTGAAATTGCAGGCGAACCGTGGCCCGCAGGGTCTGGATAGGCAATGCACTCATCGGTCACGCTCGGCGGCCTGAAGACGGGCGCACGCCAACAGTTCCAGGCGC
This sequence comes from Pseudomonas sputi, assembly GCF_021603585.1. Taxonomy (GTDB): domain Bacteria; phylum Pseudomonadota; class Gammaproteobacteria; order Pseudomonadales; family Pseudomonadaceae; genus Aquipseudomonas; species Aquipseudomonas sputi. The sequence continues at coordinate 49,484 of NZ_BQHI01000004.1, forward strand.
CTTGCGGCATCGACACCGTCAAGCAGCGCCTCGCTGGTGGCCGGCAGGCGGCGCGACCAGTTCGGGTGGGTGTCGATGGTGCCGGGCAGGTTCGCCTGTTCGTCGAGACCCAGCGCATCTTCCAGCGGCAGCAGCACCAGCGGCGCACGGGTGTGGCCGAGGAAGCGGACAGCGGCGTCGACTACCTGATCGGCCTCGTGGGATTCCTCGCGAAAGTTCTGCGGGTCCTGGCTCAAGGCACTGCGCAGGCCTTCACGCTCGCGTTCGCGGTACCGGCGCCAGTCGATTTCGCCGTTGGCATCGATCAGCCCGAGCCGGGCATTCCAGTCGATGTCGCGGCCGTGCCACCAGCCGTTGAGGGTCGGCAGATCGTGGGTGCTGGTGGTGGCCAGAGCGTTGTCCGGCCAGTCGAGGATCGGCTTGAAACAGGTGTTGTCCTGCTCGAACAACAGCACGCGCATGCCGAGCATGGCCCGTGCGATCAGTTTTTCCCGCAGGCCATCGGGCACAGTGCCGAGGTCTTCACCGAGCACGATGGCTTGATGACGATGGGATTCGAGGGTCAGCAGCCTTAACAAGTCGTCCACCGGGTAATACAGGTATGCACCGTCTGCCGGAGCGCAACCGTTGGGGATGACCCATAACCGTTGCAGGCCCATGACATGGTCGATGCGCAGACCGCCGGCGTGGGCGAAGTTGGCGCGCAACATGTCGATGAACGCGCGAAAGCCGTTACGCACCAGACCTTCCGGGGAAAACGCGGAGATGCCCCAGCCCTGTCCGGAGCGGTTGAGAATGTCCGGTGGCGCGCCGACGGTCAGCGAGGCGAGCAGTTCGTCCTGAAAACTCCAGGCCTGACTGCCGGCGCCATCGGCACCCACGGCCAGGTCGGCGATCAGGCCGATACCCATGCCGGCGCTGCGGGCGGCGCTCTGGGCACGTTCCAGGCAGCGGTGGATCAACCATTGGCAGAATGCGAAGTAACGGATGCGTTCGGCGTATTCCTCGGCAAACGCGCCGAGGGCGGCGCCGCGCGGATCGTGCCAGTGCTCCGGCCATTCACGCCAGTCGAGGCTTTCGCCTCGGGCCGCGCGCATTTCCTGGATGGCTTCAAAGCGACAGTGATTCTCCAGCGCTTCGCCCCCGGCATCGCGGAAACTGGAAAAGTCGGCATGCAGCGGGTGGTCACCGCTGATGAATCCGTCATACAAGGCTTGCAGCAGTTTCAGCTTGGCCTCGGCAGCCTTGGGCCAGTCGATCAACTTCAGGTCTTCCAGTTGCTTGAACTGATCGGTCAGCCCGGCGGCGTCAATCGCATCACGCAGCGCACGATCACCAAGGATCGCCCCCGGTGCGGCGTACAGCGGATTGAGAAACAGCCGACTGGACGGTGAGTAAGGGCTGTAACGCCCGGTGTCGGCGCTGAACATCGCGTGCAGCGGGCTGATTGCCAGGGCATCGGCGCCGCGTTCGCCGGCCACCCGCGCCAGTTCTTCCAGGGCCTGGGTGTCGCCGAAACCGCCGTCGCCGGCGCGGCGCAGGCCGTAAAGCTGCACGCTCAGGCCCCACGCGCGCGGGATCGGGCTGTCCACCGCGTCACCCACGCTGAAGCAGCGCTCCGGTGCCACGGCCAGGGTGAATTGCTGGCCGGCGATGTGCACTTGCTGGTAGCCGACCGGAATCTCGCCGGGCAACACAGCCTCGGCATCCAGCTGAAGGCTCATACGCGAGCCATCCTCAAGGTGAATCTCGCAAGGGGTCTCGGGTTCGAAATAGCGGGCCAGATCCACGCCCCTGCCAACGTCGGCGGTGAGCAGCGGAGGCAAGTGACGATTTTCCTGAACTTGTTGCAGTTCGAGCAGGCTGGCGTCGATTTCCTGGGTCGTTGCGGCCGGGTGGCCAAGACCGATCAGCACATTGCGCAGTACGGCCGGGGCGACTTTTTGCGCTCGCCCGTTGGCGTCAATCCAGTCGACGGCGAGGCCGGCTCGGCTGGCAAGAATTTCCAGTTGCGCATCGCTCATAGGCGCTCTCCATCCAGGGGTGGCAAAGGGGTTGCGGCCGTGAGGCTGACGAGCGCGCAATACGGGGGCAGGTGCCCCTCATCCGACAGGCCGGCGGTCGATGGCTGACGAAACAGCCACACGGATTCGGCCTGTGGAAGGTTGACCACTGGCGTATCGCTGAGGTTCAGGTCGATTCGCAGCTCGCTGCCATCGCCCAGTCGCCAGCGCGCACTGACGGCGCCGTGGCCCAGTACCTGTGCGCCAAGGGCTTGAGTGCCAGACAGGTTTGGAATGATGTATTGATGGCGCAATTGCAGGAGCTGGCGATACAGGGCCAGTGTCTCCCTTTGCCGAGGTGTGCCGTTCCCCATCAGGCGCGGTTGTGAGGCGTGGAAGGTTTGCGCAGCGTTCGGGTCGGGAATCTGCTCGCGTTTGTCGGGATCGGTGAATGCACTGAACGCCGCAAACTCGTTGCGCCGACCTTCGCGCACCCGCTTCGCCAGTTCGTCATGGTGGCTGGTGAAAAACAGGAACGGTTGTTCGGCGGCGTATTCGTCGCCCATGAACATCAATGGAATCATCGGTGACAGCAACAGCAGTGCTGTCGCGGCCTCTACCGCGCGCGGATCGGCCAGTTGATGCAAGCGCTCGCCAAAGGCGCGATTGCCGATCTGGTCATGATTCTGCAGGAACAGCACGAACGCGGTGGACGGCAGGTGCTCACTCGGCTCGCCACGGGGGGCGCCGTGGCGGGTGATATGACCCTGAAACACGAAACCCTGGCTCAGGCAGCGGGCCAGTTGCTCGGTAGGTTGCAGCGCATAGTCCGCGTAATAGGCATCCGTTTCGCCGGTCAGCAACACGTGCAGGGCGTTGTGGCCGTCGTCGTTCCACTGCGCGTCGTAGTTTTCCTCGAGCAGGCTTGACTGGTTGAGTTCGTTCTCGATGGTCAGCCATACATGACGGGACGGGTCGAGCTGCTGACGAATACGCTGCGCCAGTTCCGGCAGGAAGTCTGGGCTTTCGATGGCATGCACTGCATCCAGGCGCAAGCCGTCAAAACGGTATTCCAGTAGCCACATCAATGCGTTTTCGACAAAGAAGTCCCGCACTTCCCGACGGCGAAAATCGATGGCCGCGCCCCATGGGGTGTGTTTGTCTTCGCGAAAAAAGCCTTTGGCGTAGCGATGCAGGTAATTGCCGTCGGGGCCGAAGTGGTTGTAGACCACGTCGAGGATCACCGCCAGGCCATAACCGTGGGCGCTGTCGATCAAATGTTTGAGTTGTTCAGGTGTGCCATAACTGGCTTGTGGCGCGTAGTGCAGCACGCCGTCGTAGCCCCAGTTGCGTTCGCCGGGGAATTGCGCGATCGGCATCAGTTCGATGGCGGTGATGCCCAGCCCGGCCAGACGTGCCAGATGCTGTTCGACCTCGGCAAAACCGCCGAGGGCGCCCACATGCAGTTCATAGATGACGGCTTGATTCCATGGCCGGCCTTGCCACGTGGTGTTGCGCCAGCAGTAGAGGTGCGGATCGACCACCACGCTGTAGCGGTCAAGATCACCGTCCTGCGCCCTGGAGGCCGGGTCGAGCACCTCCAGTTCGCCATCGATGTTGAAACGGTAGCGACTGCCGGCAGGGCAGCGGGTCTTGATGACAAACCAGCCATCGCCCTGTGGCAGCATGGGCAGCGACTGGCCGTTGTCCAGCTCGACGCTGACGTAAAAAGCGTCCGGCGCCCACAGCGCGAATTGCGTGTGGTCGGCATCCAGCATGATCGCGCCGTGGGGCCAGCTTTCAGGTGTCCGTGACGGCATCGTTGAAAACCTCCCTGGTTATTTGTGGTGCGTTTTACCCAGCGACTTGGCCACCAATTGTTCGTAGAGTTCGGCGTAGGGTTCGACCGCCTTGCACCAGTTGAACGGCGCGGCCATCGCCCGGCAACGCATGGCGTTGAGCAGTTCGGGAAAGGCAAATACCTTGAACGCTCGGCTCAGGGCTTCGCGGTAGCTGTCGGCGGTGGACTCGTTGAAGAGGAAACCGGTGACGCCGTTTTCAATGGTGTCGGCCAGCCCGCCGGTGTTGCGCGCTACCGGCAGCGAACCGAAACGCTGGGCGTACATCTGGCTCAGGCCGCAGGGTTCATAGCGCGACGGCATCAGCAGGAAATCGCTGCCGGCGAACATGCGCCGGGCGTCGGTTTCGTTGAAGCCGATGCGCACGCCGATCTGGCCGGGGAAGCGCAGCGCCAGTTCGCGCATGGCTTGTTCTTCTTCCGGTTCGCCGCGACCGATGATCGCGATCTGGCCACCGTTCTGGACGATGTATTCCGACACCGCTTCGGTCAGGTCCAGGCCTTTTTGATAAACAAGGCGCGAGACGACCGCAAACAGAGGTCCTTCGGAGTCGTTCAGGCCGAACAGTTCGCGAACGTGGGCGGCATTGATGGCTTTGCCTTCCCAGTCGCCGATGGCGAAAGGCGCGAACAGATGCGGATCGGTAGCGGCGTCCCAGCTTTCATCGATGCCGTTGGGGATGCCGCTGAGCAAGCCTTGCTGGGTCTTGGCGGCGAGAAAGCCGTCGAGACCGCAGCCGAAATCCGGGGTGGTGATTTCCTGCGCGTAGGTGGCGCTGACCGTGGTGATGTGGCTCGAATAGGCCATGCCGGCCTTGAGGAACGACATCTTGCCGTAGAACTCCATGCCTTCCTGTTGCAGGGCATGGGCGGGAATCCCGAGTTCCGGGCATGAGCCGAGGCTGGTCACGCCTTGGTAGGCCAGGTTGTGAATGGTGAACAGGGTCGGCGTACGCTGACCGCGCCAGTGCATATAGGCAGGTGCCAGCCCGGCCGGCCAATCGTGGGCGTGCACCAGATCCGGGCACCAGTGGATTTGCGCCAGGTTGGCGGCGATATCGGCGGCAGCCAGCCCCAGACGGGCGAAGCGGATGTGGTTGTCCGGCCAGTCGCGGCCGTTGTTGGCGCCATAGGGGCCACCGTCACGGGCGTAGAGTTCAGGGCAGATCAACACATAAATGACCAGACCATCGGGCATGTCCATGCGCCCGATCTTGCAGGGCGGCAGCGCGGCGTGGCCACCCAGTTCGCCGATGATGTGGATCGGATTTTCGCTGTTCATGACTTGCGGATAACCGGGGATCAATACCCGGACGTCGTGCAGATGCGCCATGGCGCGGGGCAGGGCGGCCGAAACGTCTCCCAGACCACCGGTCTTCACCAGATCGGCGATTTCCGAGGTCACGAACAGCACTTTCTTCTTGTTGGGGTTCTGACTGGCCACTGGCGTCAGCGTCTTGGTGCCGGGAACGCTGATCGATCGGCTGCCGGGAACGCTGACGGTGCTCGATTCACCCATCGGCTGATGAGCCCGTTCTCCCTGAATTTCCAATGCCGCACTGATCATATGAATCTCCCGTCTTTTTGATCTGATTCTTGTCTTGAACAAGCGATGTCCATGGCCAGGTCCTGTGGCCGGGCGCAAACGCGCCACGCATCGGTGAGCAAACGCTACCCAACACGTGCAAGCAGAATGGGTGAGGGGGCCATTGCAAGACTTGAACCAGTCGCTTTGGCCCTGCCTATCAGATGACCCGTGGCGATCAGCAAAAGTTTCGACAAAATTTCCGCTTTGTGACCGGCCGGTTTTACCCCGCGAACATCAGTCTAGGCCAGATCCTAGAGCGGGCCAGGGCTGGCGGATGAATTGTTCGACAATCTGTTGCAGGCTCGCGAAAACCGTGACGTGGGGACGGGGTACGCCCCGACGAAGTGCATGTCTGGCGGTGTCGATGATGCAAAATGGTGACCGCCCGGTCACGATTTCGGGCGCCGGAAGCGTGCGAGCGCACTGTTGCGGTGCGGACACAGGTGTTGGCAGGCGCACAGCGGGTGCTGCTTCGCGGGCAGGGATTGCCCGCGAAGGCGAGTAGGCTCAGTTGAGCAGGCGGACGGGTTCGCCGGCTGACCAGGCTTGTATGTCTTCGATCATCTGCGAAAAGAACAACGCATAGTTCTGGCGGCTGACATACCCGATATGGGGCGTGGCCAGCACATTGTCGAGGGTGCGAAACGGGTGCAGCGCCGGCAAGGGTTCCTGATCGAACACGTCGAGGGCCGCACCGCCGATGCGCTGTTTCTGCAAGGCCTTGATCAGCGCCGCTTCGTCGACAATCGGCCCACGGGCCGTGTTGACCAGCAGGGCAGTCGGCTTCATCCAGTCCAGCGCCTGGGCATCGACCAGACCCCGGCTGCGGTCGCTGAGCACCAGGTGCACCGACAGCACGTCAGCCTGTTCGAACAATTGTTGTTTGCCGACGTAGGTGACGCCGGCCTGTTCCGCGCGCTCGGCAGTAAGGTTTTCGCTCCACGCGATCACTCGCATGCCGAACACCTGACCGAATTGCGCCACCCGCTGGCCGATACTGCCGAGCCCGAGAATGCCCAGGGTCTTACCGTGCAGGTCGCCGCCCAGCCCTTGCTGCCATTGGCCGGCGCGCAGGGCGTTGGCTTCGTTGACCAGATTGCGGGTGGCCGCCATGATCAGCGCCCAGGTCAGTTCCGGTGCCGCGTGTTTATAGCTGTCGGTTCCGCAGACCTTGATCCCGAGGCGGGCGGCGGCCGGCATGTCCAGCGCTGCGTTGCGCATGCCGCCGGTGACCAGCAGCTTCAGGTTCGGCAAGCGCTTGAGCAGGTCTTCATCGAAGCGCGTGCGTTCACGCATTACGCAGATCACTTCGTATCGGCCCAGACGCTCGGCCAGCGTGGCGTTGTCTGCCGGGTAGTCATGGACAAAGGTCACTTCGCCGAGACTGCCCAGCACCGACCAGTCGACCACGTCGCGGGCCACGTCCTGCCAGTCATCGATCACCGCAATCTGCACCGCCATCAGCGTTACCTCTTCAACGAACGGGATTGGTTTTGTCCAGCCAGCCCAGCAGTGCTTCGTGGAATTTAGCCGGTTCTTCCATCTGCGGGGCGTGGCCCATGCCGGGGAATTCCACCAGCGTGGATTGTGGAATCAGCTTCGCCACCTGCTTGCCCAGCACTTCGTAATGACCGATTTTCGCCTTCACTTGCGGCGGCGCGATGTCCTTGCCGATGGCGGTGGTGTCGGAGGTGCCGATCAGCAACAAGGTCGGCATCTTCAGGTCCTTGAACTCGTAGTACACCGGCTGGGTGAAGATCATGTCGTAGATCAGCGCCGAGTTCCATGCGACCTGAGTCTTGCCCGGACCGTTGTTCAGGCCGGCGAGCATGTCCACCCAGCGGTCGAATTCGGGTTTCCAGCGGCCGTCGTAATAGGTCGTGCGTTCATAATCGCGAATGCTCTGGGCGGTGACTTTCAGTTCACGCTGATACCACTGATCGACGCTGCGATACGGCACGCCGAGGGCTTTCCAGTCTTCCAGACCGATCGGGTTGACCAGCGCCAGTTGCTCGACCTGATCCGGGTATTGCAGGGCGTAACGGGTGGCGAGCATGCCGCCGGTGGAGTGGCCGAGCAGGGTGGCTTTCTGGATGCCCAGCGCCTTGAGCAGTTGTTGGGTGTTGGCCGCCAGTTGCTGGAACGTGTACTGGTAATGATCCGGTTTGCTGGAGGTACAGAAACCGATCTGATCCGGGGCGACCACTCGGTACCCGGCTTCGCTCAGGGCCTTGATCGAACTGTCCCAGGTCGCGCCGCAGAAATTCTTGCCGTGCATCAGCACCACGGTGCGTCCGTTGGCCTTGCCGTGGGCGGCGACGTCCATGTAGCCCATCTGCAGGGACTTGCCCTGGGACTGAAAGGCAAAGTGCTTGAGGGTGTAGGGATACTCGAAACCCTGCAATTCCGGGCCGTATTGCGGGCCTTCGGCGTGAGCGAGCAGGGGCAGGGCGGCGGTCAGCACCAGGCCGGGCAGCCAGCGGGTCAGCGAAACAGACATAGGACAACTCCACAAGAAATCGGCCGATGCTGGAGCGGCCGGATTAGGGTGACGTTAAACACAGGCAATGCCCGGGCCCGATCGTTCAACCGAGCCAGCCGAGGGTGAGCATCGCCAGCACCCCATAGCGAGCGCCTTTGGCGAGGGTGACGATCAGCAGAAATCGTCCGAGGGGTTCGCGCATGACCCCGGCGATCAGCGTCAGCGGATCACCAATGACCGGCAACCAGCTGAACAGCAACGACCAGTGACCGTAACGCTGATAGTGAACGCGGGCGCGCTCCATATGCTTGGGGCTGACCGGAAACCAGCGGCGGTCCTGAAACCGTTCCAGCCCGCGCCCCAGCCACCAGTTCACCAGCGAACCGAGGACATTGCCCAGCGTGGCCACGGCCAACAGCCCCCAAAGCCAGTAGCGATCACTGACCAGCAGCCCGACCAGCACGGCTTCCGACTGCAGCGGCAACAGCGTGGCCGCGCCAAACGCGGCCAGGAACAGCCCGAAATAGCCCGCCGTCATCAATGGGCCGGGTAATCCGCCACTACCACATCGGCACCGTCCTTCTTCAGGCCGATCACTTGATAGGCATCGCTCCTACCGTCCATTTCCATGCCCGGCGAGCCCATCGGCATGCCCGGTGCGGCAACGCCCAGCAGATCGTCACGCTTGCTCAGGGCCAGCACCTGTTCCGCCGGAACATGGCCCTCGACGAATTTGCCGTTGATGATCGCGGTGTGACAGGACGCCAGACGCGGCGGCACGCCGTGCTGCTGCTTGAAGCTGCTCATGTCGCTTTCGACATGGTCTTCGACCTTGAAGCCATTGGCTTCCAGATGGCTGATCCATTTTTTGCAGCAGCCGCAGTTGGCGTCGCGATGGACTTCGATCGGGATAAGGTCGGCGGCTTGTGCCAGGGAGGAGATGAACAGGGCGCTCAGGGCGGCCAGACGCAGATGGTTTCGCATGGAGGGCTCTCGGCTCAGAGGAGGAACGGTCAAAAAGGAAGGCATTTTGACCGGTTTTTCCCGCCTGGCATCAACGGAGTGTTTCCAAGTGATACGAGGCAGGCCTGCCAACATGATCGTAGATCAAAGCTGACAGGCCACTGAGTGCCAGATGACAAAACGGTCAGCGAACCTTGAAGCGGCCCATGATCGCGCTCACTCGGCTGTTGGCTTCGAGCAGCTGGCGGGTATTGAGTTCACTGGCCTGGCCGCTTTCCACCAGTTCATCGACCATGTGGCGGATCTGCACCATGCTGCGGTTGATCTCTTCGGTGACTGCGCTCTGCTGTTCGGCGGCGGTGGCGATCTGGGTGCTGAGGCTGTTGATGTGGCTGACCGCACCGGCCATTTCGTCCAGCCCGCTGTTGACCCGGGTGGTGGCATCGGCGGCCGACTGGCAACTGGCCTGAGTGTTTTCCATGGCGCTGACCGACGAGCTCACGCCCTGGGTCAGGCGGGTCAACATTTCGTTGATTTCCGAGGTGCTGGCCTGGGTGCGGGCGGCGAGGGCACGCACTTCGTCCGCCACCACCGCAAATCCTCGACCCTGTTCACCGGCGCGCGCCGCCTCGATGGCCGCGTTGAGCGCCAGCAGGTTGGTCTGGCCGGCAATGGCGCCGATCACGCCGAGGATTTCGGTGATGCGCTGGGCATCCTGCTGCATGCTTTCGACCTTATGGGTGGCGCTGGCCACTTCGTCGATCAACGCCACCACGCTGCCGGACGCTTCACCGACCACAATGCGGGAGCGGTCGGCGTTTTCGTTGGCGCGCTGGGTGAAGGCGGCGGTTTCGGCAGCGTTCTGCGCGACGCTTTCGGCGGTCGAGCTCATTTCGTTGATCGCGGTCACGGTCTGGTCGGTTTCCGAGGCGTGGCGCAGCAGAATCTGGCTGGTGTGCGCCGAGGTGCGCTGCAGGTTGTCGAGGCTCGAGGCCATGGCGCCGGTGGCCTGGGTGACTTCGCCGATCATGTTCTGCAGATAGGCGATGAAGGTGTTGACCGAATGGCCGATGGCGCCGAGTTCATCTTCAGCGCGAATGGTGATGCGCCGGGTCAGGTCGGCATCGCCACTGGACAGCGAATCGATGTTGGCTTTCAGCGCTTTCATGCGCGAAACCAGTTGGCGAATCGCGTAGACCTGCAACAGCACCAGCAGGATCACCAGTGGAATCTGCAACAGGCTCAGGCTGCTGAGCACATCGTCACGTTGGGCAGTGAGCATTTTGGTCGGCAGGGCAGTGGCGAGGAACCACGGGGTGCCTTCGATCGGGCGCATGAAAAAAGTGCTGGCTTCACCGTGATTGTCGAATTCGACGCGCTGCGCCTGCTCGCGGTTTTGCAGCCCGGCCTTGACTTGGCTGGCGAAGGTCGAGCCGCCGGCCAGTTCGCTGATGTTCTTCAACACGATCGGCCCGCTGATGCGCGAGCTGTTGCTGATGATCTTGCCGTCGGCCTCGACGATCAGCATTTCGGCGTTGAGGTCTTTTTCCTTGCGCGCCACCAGATCGTTGAAGAAGCCCAGGGTCACGTCGATGGTCGAGACGCCCCAGGCGCTGCCGTTTTTCTGGATGGCCATGGCGCAGTTGGTGCGCGGCTCGGCACTGGCGTCATCTTTATAGGCAGCGGCCCAGGCACATTGGCCGCGTGGGGTCTGCATGCCGCCCTTGTACCAGCTCTGGTCGTAATAGTTGGGCGCCGCGTCGCTGTTCCAGAACGTGTTCACTGCCAGTTTGCCGGAGGCATCACGGTGCCAGAACGTACTGAACTTGTTGCGTCCGGCCTCACGCTGGCCGGGCAACGGCCAGATACCGCCGCCGAATACTTTGAGCTCACCGTATTGATCCACCAGCCCCGGCAACACGGTGTCGATGGCCGCGCTGTCGAGCAGCGGGATGGTCTGGGTGATGCTGCGCTGTTGCGCCTGGACCTTGTTCAATTCGCCCTGGATCTGTTCGGCCACTTCAGCGATACGGTTGAGCACCACCTGTTCTTCGGTATGGCGCAACTTGGGCGCGACCAACTGGCTGATGCCAACCACGGTCAGCACCGACAGCAACAGAATGAACAGAACCAGAAACAATGTGTAGCGAGCCTGAATGGTGCGGAATGCGGGCATGGAAACCGGTCCTTGAGCAGGGATTCTTATTGTGGGCAGGGAAAAAACAGCGCGGGTTTCCTAGCGTATCGTCGCGAGTTCGGGAAGCTTTAGGTACTTTCGTCCTAAAAGCCGCGATCCCGACCGATGGAACGTATCCGGCCCGTTACATGCGAACTAACTGTGCCGAACATTAGAGCAATAAACCCACTTTCATCGCATTGTCATGAGCGCTCTAACCCCGCATTTACGGGGCTGTTACCGGTTTGTATCGTGAATGTACAAAAATTGTAAAAAGGTGCAGAAAGAAGTTGGTGCCATTAGTTTGCCGGCCGATACTCCGGGCAACTCAAAAGTCATCCAACAAGGAATTTTTCATGTTTTCCTCGCAAGGAGCCTGCTCATGACTATCGGCTATACCGGTGCCTGGCAACCCAAGGCGGGTTTGCTGGTTCGAGATACAGGAAGCTCGAGCAAACCGGTTTCTCAAAGCGTGAAGGTCAAGCAAATGCTGGCCCTGGTCGGCAACGACCCGACCGCGATCAGCACAGCGGAGATGGACAAGCAGGGTCTGCACAAGAACATCAAGGGCTTCGATCCCACCAATGTTTCGGCCAAGCAATTGGGCAGCCTCAGTGCAATGCTGCGCAGTCGGGGCCTGATTTCCGAGATCACGTCCATGACCTTGCTCAACGCCGGCGACAAGTTTGATCGCTTCGGCATTCAGAAGGATCCGGATGCCAAGTTCAATGCGCTGGAGTATTTCGCGACGCAACTGGATACCATCCAGACCAATAATCTCAAGGGCAACAAGTACGCCAATACGTTGATCCCCGAGTACAAGAAAGCCATCTATGTGCTGCAGAACCTGCAGACCTACGGTCAGGGTGGAGAGCGCAAGCCTCCGACCGACAAAGGTGTCAGCGCCAAGGCTTGATGAGGCAGGCCCGCCCCGGTAACGGAGCGGGCCTCATCGTTCATGGAGCCTTGGGTTCCCGACGCCGCATGTCCTCCTGCAGACGTTGCATCCGCGGACAGTCCAATGTCAGCGTTCTTGGCTGGAATCCGCGATGAAACAGCGCCAGCCATCCCGAGCCTTTTTCATCGGGTGCCAGTCCGGTGAATGTGAAATCCAGGGTCGACAACTGGCGCCAGGCGCTGTCGAAACCCTGCGCCAGTCTGAGCCTGATCGAAATCAGCCAATGGTCCGGCAACTGCTGCAGTTGCTTGAGCAATCCGTCGTCAAGCGATTCCAATACGCCGTCATAGCGTCCCCAGCGCTGATCCAGTTGTATGGGGTCGCCGACCCAGGGTGATGCGTTGTCCCGTGTCCCGAACATGTCGACCATCTGCTGCATGAACTCGCGGCAGCCATCCGGCCATGCGAGGCTTGGCAACGGTCGCTGGTGTCCGTCGATCTGGAGATAGCCGAGCACCAACGACTCTGGCACCGGTTCGCCAAAGGGCGAAGGGGCATGATCGGGTAGCAGCCCGGTGTTGTGAAACCCCAGACGGGCGGCCATCCGTTGCGTGTAGCGATGATGGGTCATCTGCTTGATTGTCACGCCGTGGCATCCGAGCGCCTGGGCATGAGTCAGCAATTGCCGGCTCAGTCGGGTGGCCACGTTCTGGCCACGGCTCTGCGGATCCACCACGCTCAATGCGAGTTCGGCAATGCGTGATTCCTTGTCGCGAATCAACGCCGCGTGCCCCAGAATCTTCCCCTCCGACACCGCCACCAATGAATGCCAGCGACCGCCGACATGGTTCTGCGTGATCATGCGCGGCAGGTAAACATGGGGCTGAGCGTATTGGTTGCCGTAGACCTTTCTGAACAGTTGGCTGACGGCACGGGCGTCGCTGTTACGGTAACTGCGCAGGATCAGCGTTTCCATCAACGGTCCTCCCGGTGCAGGTTGTCGTATACACGCAGATCGACTACACGCTGCTGTTTACCAGACCGAGGATGGCGTGACAGTGACTCAATCGTGCAGCGCCGGATCTGCAACTCGAGCAAATGCCCGGTGCTCAACTCTTCGATCAATGGATAGGCTTCGATCAACGCTCGGTGCAGTAACCGGTCTGCCTGTTCGCCCATCGACGACAGGGTATCGGGTACCCAGAGCAGGCGAAGGATATCCTTCGTGCCGTTCTGTTCGATCACCAGTTGCCAGTCTTCACTGCCGGTAATCCGCTGTACGGTCTGGCCGATGGCCTGGGGCAGCAGGGTCAGTATCCCGACGCGAACCCGCTGACTGTCGGCACAGCGTCCCATCAACGCGAATTTGCGCCGGGGAACGTTACCGGGCTCTCGCCAACAGGCGCGATCGCCGACCGGATAGCGAATCAACGGCATCAACCGACGGTTCATGTTGGTCACCACCAGCCGGCCCACCTGGTTGCACCCGTCAATCACCGCTCCGGTTTCCTCGTCGAGAATCTCCAGCACGCTATGGTTGTCAGCCGCACGATGTTCACCCAGGTCGCAGTCACGTTGACTGGCGCCGATGAAACCGGCGTCGACGCTGGCATAACCCAGAGAAGCAATGCGTGCTCCGGGAAAGACCTGGCTCAGTCGTCGCAGTTGTGCCGGGAACAGACTTTCTCCGGCGTAGAGCAGGGTGGTCACGCCCTCGAGTACCCGTCCGTGCTGCTCAAGCCAGGCAGCTAAGGACAGCAAATGGGCGGGCAGACCGGCCAGCACATTGATCCGGTGCCGGGCGATGGCATCGGCGAGGATGCGCGAGTCGACATGCCCGGTGAACGGAAATTCGACGATATCCATTTCCACATGTGCCAGGGCATCGTGGGTGAAGATGAAACTGGCGTAGAGGTCGCCAGCAAAAAACAGATTGGCGATACGATCGCCTGCGCTCAACTGGCTGCTTGAACTGCGGCCGAAATCCTCCACCAGCGCTTGCCATTCCTCGCGTTGAAAAACCGAAAATTTGCCGGCGCTGGTGGTGCCTCCCGTCTTGAATACCAGTGCGTTTTCCAGAGAGCCGGTCAGTGCAGGCCAGTGGTCCAGATCCTGGCTGCCTTCCCAGTAGGCAGCGGGATCGATCACCGGCAATTGAGCCAGCGAAGTGACGTGTTCGGGCACATCGGCGAAGTGGCCTGCATAAAAGCTTGAATGGCGACGTGCAAACGCCACGAGCTCGTTCAACTCAATCCTTGTGTTCATGGTGCATTCCTTGCAAATCAGAGAGCGTGACTCACGCTACGGTTGTCGATGACCTGCGGCGTCTTCCCGCTGTGTTTGTTTCGGGCGAACTGATCGATCGCACAGCGTTCGGCGTCCACCGTCAGCAGTCCCGTGCGGATGAGGGTCGCCAGTGTCGGGTAGTCCTGCAGGCGGTCATGTACGTCGCGGGCAGGCAGGGAACTGCGAAACCGCATCCGCTCCAGCCCGTCGGGTGCATGCTCCAGGACCAGCTGGAATTCGACTTGCAGATGCCGAGCCAGTGTTTCCAGACAAATGAAGTCCGTGCCGATGCGCAGCAGCCGGCCGTGACGCTGCAGCAACTCGAAGCGTGGAGCAGGCAGCCCGCATGCACAGCGGCCGGGTATCCAGCGGCCGCTGTCGCCAAGGTCATATCGCTGAACGTCCTGACCTTGCCGTTCTATCGAGGTGAAAACCAGACGCCCGATTTCATCGCCGGTCACCGGCCGGTCGGCTTCGAACCCGACGATTTCCAGGTGTTGGATATCGCTCATCAAGTGGAATACGCCGTCAGATGTTGCCGGGCAGGCATGGCCGAGCGGGCCGGCATCGACGCTGCCGTAAATGGCCGAACGGATCAGCCTGACGCCGCAGCGGTGCATCAAAGCACGGCTCTGTTCGCCGGGATGCTCACCGCCGAGAAAGACCTTTTCGATGCCGCCATAGGCACGCAATCGGGCTTGTTCGTTGATAAACAGTCGGTGCAGGGTGCTCGGCATGCCGACCAGCGTGGTGACACGTTGATCGATGATCAAACGGGCGATTTCGCGGTAATCGTCATCGGCGGGTGCGCCCATCGGTAGATGAGTGACACCCAGCAGCTCCAGCACTTTGGAAAAACTGAAGAAACCGCCATACAGGCCGCCACTGAAGAACAGGTTCATCACCCGGTCCCGGGCCGGGTCGAGGCCTGCCGCAAACAGCCCATCGGCGGCGGCACGCATTTGCCGATCAAAATCGCGGTAACTGAAACCCGACAACGCCGGAACGCCGCTGCTGCCCCCGGAGCGGAAGTACAGGCGGGCCGCCGGATTGATCGGGCGGGTGACAAACGTTTCCTTGTTCATGATCGGACGACCTGCGATGCAGGGCGGGGCCGGTAGTGGATCAAGCGTGGCACAGATGGACAGCGTCGCAACCGGCAGGCTGACCGACACTCGCCGACTCAGGCGCTGCAAGGCATAGACACCGTCGTGGGGTTCGCCTTCGTAACCTTCGTGAATCGATACTGCGGGGGCGATGCGCGTGACGCCCGCCGAGATCAACGTTTGTGACAGTTCGGCCGTCTCGTGTTCGGTGCAGAGCAGGGCGCAGCTTTGCAGCACATTCCGCCAGGGCAACAGCGTACGGATGATTTGTGCGCGGGGCAGCGGTTTGAGCAGCACCGTGCGAAACAGCGGCGAGGGGCCGAGTTGTCGGTCGTGCGCCCAGATCACCCGCCAGCCCGGTGCCTCCCAGATCTGGCCGGTGGTACCGACAAAGCTGTGAGCCAGCTGTGCCATCGCCTTCACGGTGGTGATTTGCGAAGCCTCCTGAATGGAAGGTGTCAGGGGCGGCCAGTGGTGGGCCCGACGGTCGAACGCCTCTGCCAGGGCCTTGCCGATACTGCGCAGAACATCCTCGTCATCGCTGTCCACCAGCAGCCATTGCGGGCTTGAGCAGGCCTGTTGGTCGAGACGACAGACTTCGTCGACCACCGCGTCCAGCGCCTCTGGCGAGCGAGCGTCGGGCGTCAGGTAAGCGAAGCTGATCCGATGACCCCAGTCGATCCAGCGGCATCCGGCCGGCAGTTGTTGGCGGATGGCTTGCAGGGCCGCTTCACCGCCCCAGGCCGAGACACCGTTGGCCGATTGGCACAGTTGGCCGATCTGCGCAGTCGTTGCCGGGATGACCGCGACGTGGCCGGCGATTTGACCGGTGCTGTCGCACTGCGCCAGTGCATGCAGCAATCGGGCTGTCAGCCCATCGTCACTGCTGCTGGGACGCAGCCAGTTGACGTTGCCGGCCAGCAGGCTTTCGATGATCGCGCAGAATGCCAACAGGGGCGCATTGCCTGGCGTGATGTGCACCACCAGGCCCAGCGGGCTCCAGCGTTCGAAGCGTGATTGGCGGTAGTCGATGCGGCGCAAGGTATCCGGTTGTTCACCCAGCTCACGTGCCAGCTTGCGTTTCAGCGCCTCAGGCTGGCAAAACTGGATCAGGGACTGCCGGTGATCGGGATCCAGGGGCAGATCGAGAGCCGGATCGTGCAGTCGTGTGGCGAAAGCGGCCACCGCATCGATGACTGTCGTGTGCCTGAGTGCCTTACCCAGGCGTTGTGGCAGGTCCAGGTTCAATTGATCCAGTGCGTCGGCGAGCCGGCAGTCGGCATGCAGCTGTCCGTTGATCAGGTACATGTCAGTGCCTCCCCAGCAATTCGGCGGCGGCCATGGCGCAGCTTCTGCCGGCCGTGGTCGCGGCGCGGCCGTGCAGTTCGAACCAGTCCGCGGACAGACCGCAGCCACAGGTGGTGCCCGGATGCAGGGTGGCCAGATCGCTCATGACGACCGCATGGGCCGGACTCGATGAAATGTAGGGCGAGACGAAACTCAGCAAGCCCTGACGGCCATACGGCAGAACCGTGAAGTCGGATGGATTGCGCACGAACACCTTCGAATAGACGGGAACATGGAAATGATGATGAGCACATTCAAGGTAAGGCACCGGATGCTCGACCGCGCCGTAACCGTCACGGCAGCGGGTGACCTGAAGGCCCAGTTGTTGGTGCATGCGCTCGTACAGTCGCTGACGGGGAATCTCCTGCGCGGCATGGGTTTTCCAGCCACCCCCGAAGAGTGCCAGCGAATCCGTGGCCAGTTGCAGATCAGCGACCCGGGTGGCTCGCATGCGCTCCAGGGCCTGCCAGAGAAAGGCAGGAAAGCCGAGAATCCGTACGGGCAAGCCTTCTTCGGCGAAGGATTGCAGCGCTGCAATGACGCCGAAACTGTCGAACTCATGGCCGCGTCCTGTATGGCGCAGCGCGTAGGCGACTCGGTTGACGGGGGCGAACCGGCACAGGAACTGGTCGGTGAAGGAGGTTCCCAGGCTGATCGCGCCCTCGGGCTCATAGCTCAAAAGCAAGTAGTTGCAGGGCGTGTGTGGAGTGCTCCAGCCATAATGGTGAAAGATGCGTTCGACCATGTACTGGGCCGCCCCCAGGCTGCGCTGGTCGTAACGCATGCGGCTTTTCTGACCGCTGGTGCCTGAGGATGTCAGTTCCAGCGCGTGGGTGCCGGTGGGGCTGAGCAATGGTTGCTGCTTGAAAAAACTGGCGAATATGGGCGGCAGACGCGACCAGTCGTCGAGGTTGGCCAGGTCGTCCAAGGTCAGCCCGTTGGCGTTCAGCCAGTGCTCGTAGCCCGGGGTGTGCAGGCTGTGGAAACGGCTGATCTCGGCCATGGCCTGGTCGAACAGCCCGCCCGGCACGGAATCCGGGCAATAGGGTTGCGTCAACGCGCAGAGCGTATCGCTGTGGGGGAATTGGAACATCAGACGTCCTTTTCGTTATGTTGAGCGGTCGGCCTTGCCGCAGCAGGCAGAAACCGGTTGAGCAGAGGCAGGCACAGCAGACCGCCGAGTGCGGCCAGCAGCGCAAAGAAGTCGAGGCGAAGACCGCCGCCGAAAGCGGCAATCAGCGATCCACCGGCCCCCATCACGGCGATCGAAATCATGCCGATCGCGGCCGAAACCAGCCCTTTGCTGTCATCGCTGCAAAACAGCGCCAGCCGATACAGGGCCGCGTTGCTCATGCCCAGGCCCACGGCGTACAGCGCGAGGCCGGCAACCAGCGCGATGAGCGGCAGGCTGGTCATGGCGACTGCCACCAGGGTCAGCAGCCCCAGGCAATACGGCCACAGTGCCAGGCGAATCAATTGCGGCAATTCACGGGTGGGCAGCAATCGGTCGAGTATCAGATTGCCGAGAATGACCGCCGAGAACACCGGAATCTGCCACAGGGCATATTCTCGCGTTGTCAGCCCCAGTGACTGGACCAGCAACAGCGGTGCAAGACCGATCCAGGCGATCAGCGGCAGGCTCATCAGGCCAAGTGCAACGCAGGTCCCGAGAAAGTTTCTGTTGCGCGACAACGCAAGGTATCGAGCACCGATCTGGCGAAGGGAAAAGGTTACAGGCGCTTGTTGCGTGCCATCACGACGGATCACGCCGATGGTTTCGGGCATGCAGGCGTACAGTCCGGTCCATGCAAGCAGCGCAACCATGGCCAGGCCGAGAAACAGTTCGCGCCAGCTGAGCCATTCCAGCAACAGGCTGCCCAGCAGGGGGCCGATCAGCGGCGAAAGCAGTGCAACATTGCCGAGCAGTGCCATCAGGCGCACTGCATCGGCTTCGCAGAACACTTCCGAAAGCGCGGGATAGCTGACAGCCACCACAAAGCCAAGTCCCATGCCTTGCAGCAGCCGTAATGCGTTGAAAGTTTCAATGCCGGGTGCGAGCACTGTCGCTGCGCACGTTGCACTGAACAATGCGCAACCTGCCAGCAACAATCGGCGTCTGCCGAACCGGTCGGACAGAGGCCCGATCAACCATTGCAGGCACGCGCCGCCGATCAGGTAAAGATTGAACGCGTTGGGGATATGACGGGCATCGGCTTCAAGATCCCGAGTGACGGTCAGCATCGCTGGCATGACCATGTCGCTGGCCATGTAGGTCAGCCATTCGAACAGCATGATGGCGAGGCAGAAACCGAGCGCCTGCCGGGGCGAGAGATTGATGAGAGTTCTTTGCATACGCTTCCACGAGATTCGAGAGAGAGTGCAAAGGGTAGGGGCGGGGTCAGACTGTTCCTACGTCATTGCTGTGACGCTCTATGACGGGGGGTTGCGTGATGTTGCACAAGTCGGGATGCCTACTCGCCAGGGCGAATTGCCTGACAAAATAATGAATGGAGTCTTAAGAAAAATGCCCACATTCCTGTGGGCATTTCGGCTGTCACTAAATCAGTTGTTGCATTTGAATGAAGGGACGCTGGCATCCTTGCCGTGGCATGACTTAACGATGGTAGTCGCCCGGACCTTGCGGCGCGTAGTGGCGATGATCGCCGTGCCAGCCGCCGTGGGGAAAAATGATGCAACCGCTCAGGGTGAGCAGTGCAAGGACAGGAATCAGCCAGGTGATTCGACGCAGCATTTCGAAAATCCTCATGGTTAAAGCCGCCTGAAGCCAAAGCTCTTGATCGGCTGTAACATGAGACCCCGTTTGCGGCGAAGCATCCCCGTGAAAGGGTATGCGCATGGCATCAACGCCGATACAAACCCGATACATTCCAACGGTTCAGGAACCTGTAATGACCCAGAAGCAACGCTTGAAATATTCGATTCTGATCGCCGTCGCCGTACTGCTGATCATGCTCGGCCTGTCCTGGCTGCAAAACGCCGGCAAGCTCAGCGAGCAAACGTTCCAGTACATCGCCATCGGTGTGGCAGTGGTGGTCGTGGTGATCAACGGCGTGATGCGCCGCAAGGTCAAGCCCTGACGGCGTCTGCCGCGCGCCTCAATCGTGGTTGAGCACGGCGGCGGCCTGGGGATGGAGGCTGTAGCTCTTGTCGTCGTTGTACGTGATCACGCCTTCGGCGCACAGGCGCTTGAGTACTTCGCGCACGCTGAGGAAGGACAAGGGAATGTCCAGATCCAGCAGTTGGCTATGCACGCCACGCACCCCCAGACGACGGTCGTCCTCGGCGGCAACCAGCAGGGTATCGATGACTTTGAGGCGAATCAGGCTGGTGCGCAGCCCGAAGCTCTTGAGCAGCAAACGGATGCGTTCATTGCCGTGACGCTCGACCCGCTGCCCGAATACGTCGGCGTGTGAACCCATGGGCGCTCCTTTGGGGGTCTGGCTACCGTCCGATGGTAGTAGTGGGTTGTACATGCGATTTCTCCTTTCAGAGCCTGATCAGGAAAGGTTTTTCGTGCTCTCTCTAAACAAGACGTTTCAGCCCGACAAATCATGAAGCGAAAAATGTAGAAAATTTGTCGTGGTTTTGTCGTTTGCCTGTGATTACTGGGCGAAACCGCCAACCAACGGGTTTATTTTTTTCGCGCATGATCAGTCAAGGGGCGTCTGAGTGTCTGGCTCGCGGAGCGAGCATAAAAAAGCCGCTGCCAGTGCAGCGGCCTCAAAAACGGGTCCTCAACGTTCCAGGCGGTCGCCCCTTCGGTTATTCAGGTTTGAACCCCGGCTTCCCGTTGGCTACCCGCCATTCTTTAATGGCTTTGAGCACTCCGGCGGGGCTGTCTTCGACACCTTCTTCCGGGTAGTACAAAACGCCAGTGCCGTTTGGGTGTTCTGACGTGCTGACGATGTTGTCGACGAAAGCATCATGCTCTCTTTCAGATCGAAATTTACCTTGGAACAAGCGTTCAATTACCGCCAGATATTCAGTTTCCGTGTACTTTTCGAGCTTGTCCTTCAGGGTCATTTTCACAGTTCTCCGTTCTTTGAATGGGCTCTGATGTGTTGCTTAGGTGTCATCAGCCGGAGGTTGTCCACGTCGTAGACGGCACCCCCCTCACTGACGGGATTGGCATGGTGGATTTCCATTTTCTTCCTTTTACCTGCGTGTTCTGCTGGATCGGTACTCGGAGACAACCCATCCCTCATGTCAATTCGGTTAAGCCTTTTAAACTCGCCACTCAGTCGTTCATCGCTAGCCACAGCCTTCCAGAAAGCCCTGCGAAACGCCCGGAAACTCGAAAACTCCCGCCCCCTCAGTGTATCCGCAATCTGCGCAGGAATTGGTGCACCCTCGGGGGTCGAGGCAGCCCCCAGCCAGCTCCCGGCCACGGTTTGCCCGTTTCCGCTGACAACCCCCGGATCCAGTCGCCGATCCCGGAACATTGTGAACGTCGCAGGGATCCCGGATTCGATCGGGAACACGGTGATGAATCCACCGAGGCCGTACAGATCCAGTTGCGGAAACGGATCCAGCCGTCCGCTGTGCGCAGTGATCGTCGCGCCCTTGTAAACCGGCAAATTCGTATCGTGGTACGGCAGATCTGTCGATGAATCCAGTGGCTCGACCAATGGCGTCCACGTGAGGGTTGGGCCGCCCTTGGCATCGACACTGCCGGAAACGTAGACATTTCTTGTCGCATCAAACCGGGCCAGCCTTACGGGCACATTGGCAGGAACGGTGACGCCGTCGGTGCTGACAACCGCCATTTCGGTCTGTTTGCCCGAGGTTCTGGCAGCGAGCCTCAACGGCAGGTCGACTTCCCCTCCGCTGGCTGCCAACTCATAAAGATCGGCTGTCAGGTCCGGAGCGAGTTCCGACAGTGGAACGCTTGCGCAGTAGAGATCACCATTGCCCAGTGAAGCGGGAAGCAAAAGGGCGGCGAATCCGACCAGGACGGGGGCGGCGGAAACCGTCACCGCTGTTGCAGTGATGGAGACCGCCGTGCGCAAGGCGCTCCTGAGCGCCAATGCAGTGGCGCGGCTGGTCGAGACAGTGCCCTGTGTACCGGCAAACTGCGGGCCGAACGCGGCCATTGAGCCGCTGTTCGCCATTCCCGGACTTTGCAGGGGCGTTACGGATTTTGCCTGTTCCTGCGCCTGAACCCGTGCCTGATCCGCAAGGTATCGGGCCTCGGCCCGAGCGGCCCGTCGATGCTCGCGTTTTTTCTTTCTTCTGGCTCTTTGTCGTGCCTTGCGTTGCTCCTCCAGCAGCGCGCTTTCCGCCCTTTGCTGATTCTGGATTTGCTCGGCTTCGCGTGCGGCCTGCGCCAGCTGCTCCAGACGGGACTGCTCGGCAGCCAAGTGGCGGGCTGCGGCCTCTGCAGCCAGACGCGCCTGCTCCACGGCCGCCCGCTGGGCTTGTGCCTGCGCCGCCAGCCGTTGCTCCTCGCGAACTCGTTGTTCTTCTTGTTCTCGCTGCTTTCGTGCGGTTTCTGCAAGCGCTTGCTGGCGTTGCTGCTCGGCGACGATCCGGGCGTGCTCCGCTGCCTGGCGTGCCGCTTCAGCGGCTGCAGCCTGCGCCTGATCACTGGCTTGAACGGCAACCAGCCAGTTGTGCACGTTGACTTGTTGTTGATGTAAAACCGCAACGGTTTGCGCCAGCAACCTCGCTTCGAACGCAGCCCGATATGATTGCCTCCACAAGGTCAGTGCCGGACCGTCAGGCGCCAGGTGTTTATCCAGCGCCTGGGCACGTGCAAGAAACTGGGAGACCGTGATGTGGGTGGGGTCGCTGCCGAAAAAACCGTGTGACAACACTGTCTGGCGTTGAAGCTCCGCGGTTTTTCTCTGGATAACCCGGCTGCGTACGCCCAGTTCCCGCAGAATCGCGGCTACCGGTGGCAATGGGTGCGTCGACTCTTCAAGTCGCGCTGCTGCAAGATCCGCTTCAATGGCTTGCGCAATGTTGCCGGCTTTCAACTGATATTCAGTGTCAAGCCGCGTCGTAAAGACATGCAGTGCGTGCTGGTAGACGTTGGTGTTTCGTGGCGGTCCGAACGGACCGCTGTTCGGCAGCGTGGTGCCGGTCGGCGGTGTTACGGGCGTGCCCGGTGGTGCAGGTGCGGTCGTATGGACGGCGACGTCCCACTCCCAGGGCGGTGGTTTTTGCAGCATATTCATATCCTTTTGAATGTGCGGTGTTCTTGATTAACGCCGGAAGTTTTTCCTTTCACTTCTTGCGTTTTTCAAGGTACAGCGAAGCCGCCGAGGCTGTTTCCGAGAGATGTGTGGGTGTTTACATTTGATGACGAAGGCGTTTTCGGCGAAGGGGGGGAGACTGAGGCGCGTTCTTGTGAGTTATGAGAGGTTTCCTACAGAAGCAGGTGATACCTCTCGCAGATGCTCTCTTGTCGGTTGCGGTAGCCGGGCATTGCTCGTTGAAACGAGCCCTAAATTTTTTTCCACGGCTTCGTTATCTGGAAAGGCTCATTGCGCGTGACGCGTGGGTGATTTCAGAGCGAGCCGGGCCCGACGTGTTCACGGAGGCGGGCGGTTCGCTCTTCGGCATTTCGATCAGGAGCGAGCGTGACTATTTCCAGGCAATTCACCGGACTGACCCTTGCCGGCCTGTTTCTCGGGCTGAGTCTGCCGGCACAGGCGTTCAGCCCTTCCAGCCAGACCGGCGCCGATATCCGTCGCACAGGCTTTGGCGTACCGCACATCCGCGCGGAAAACGAACGCGGTCTCGGGTTCGGTATCGGTTACGCCTATGCGCAGGACAACCTGTGCCTGCTGGCCAACGAGATCGTGACGGTCAACGGCGAGCGCTCGCGGTACTTCGGGCCGGAACAATTGACGGTCGAAGAGCGCGAGAACCGCGTCAGCGACGTCTTTTTCCAATGGCTCAATACGCCGCAGGCGGTAAGTGCTTTCTGGCAGGCGCAGCCGGTCGAAGTGCGTGATCTGGTGGAGGGTTACGCCGCCGGCTATAACCGTTACCTGGCCGAGCGTCGCCAGCAGGGACTGCCGCAACAGTGCCAGGGCGAATGGGTGCGCGATATCGCCGCCGAAGACCTGGTGAAGCTGACCCGCCGCCTGTTGGTCGAGGGCGGTGTCGGTCAGTTCGCCGAAGCCCTGGCAGGCGCAACATCGCCGCAGGCCACTGCGCAGATCGAAAACGATGCCAAGGCTTACCAACTGGCGGACACGCGCCAGCAACGCTTCGCCCTGGACCGCGGCAGCAACGCCGTGGCGGTGGGCAGCGAGCGCTCGTTCAATGGTCGCGGCATGCTGCTGGCCAACCCACATTTTCCGTGGGTCGGCGGCATGCGTTTCTATCAGATGCACCTGACCATTCCCGGCAAGCTCGATGTGATGGGCGCAGCGCTGCCGGGCCTGCCGATGATCAATATCGGTTTCAACCAACACCTGGCCTGGACTCACACCGTCGACTCGTCCAAGCACTTCACCCTGTATCGCCTGCAGCTCGATCCGAAGGATTCGACCCGTTACCTGCTCGACGGCCAGTCCTTGCCGATGAACAAACAGACGGTCACGGTGCAGGTCAAGCAGGCGGACGGCCAAGTGGTACCGGTGTCGCGGGATATCTTCAGCTCGCAGTTCGGCCCGATCGTGCAGTGGCCCGGCAAGCTCGACTGGGACAATCAGTTCGCCTATAGCCTGCGCGATGCCAACCTCGACAACGACCGAGTGTTGAAACAGTGGTACGCCATGAACCGCGCCGGCAATCTCAAGGATCTGCAGGATTCGGTGCACACGATCCAGGGCATCCCGTGGGTCAATACCCTGGTGGTGGATGACAAGGGCCAGACGCTGTACATGAACCTGTCGGTGGTGCCGAACGTCGGTGCCGACAAACTGGCCAAATGCAGCGACCCGCGCATCGGCCTGCAAATGATCGTGCTCGACGGTTCCAACAGCGCCTGCGCCTGGGACATCGACCCGCAAGCTGCGCAGAAGGGCATTTACGCCGCCAGTCAGCTGCCGCAGTTGTTGCGCAAGGATTTCGTCCAGCATTCCAACGATTCGGCCTGGCTGGCCAACCCGGCGCAACCGCTCACCGGCTTCTCGCCGCTGATCAGTCAGGACGGGCAACCGCTGGGCCTGCGCTCGCGCTTTGCGCTGGATCGTCTGGCAACCTTGAGCAAAAAAGGCCCGGTCTCGGTGCAGGATCTGCAACGCATGGTGATGGACGATCAGGTGTTCCTGGCGACCCAGGTGGTGCCGGACTTGCTGAAGTTCTGTGCTTCACAGTCTGAGGCCGCGCTGAAATCGGTGTGCGGCAGTCTCAAGGCATGGGACGGTCGGGCGAATCTGGAGTCGGGCATCGGTCTGGTGCATTTCCAGAACATCATGCAAGCGATGCAGCAATCACCGCAGGCCTGGCGCGTGGCGTTCGATCCCAAGGATGCGCAACACACCCCGAGGGGGCTGGCCGTTGAGAAGCCTGAAGTGGCCAAGGCACTGCGCGAGGCCATTTTGGCATCGGCCGAATCGGCGGCAAAAACGGGCCTGACCGCCAACACCCGCTGGGGGGATGTGCAGGTGGTCAGCAGCGGTGGTCAGCAAACGCCGATCCACGGTGGCCCGGGGACGCTGGGCATTTATAACGCCATTCAGAGTGTGCCCCGTGAGGACGGCAAGCTGGAAGTGGTCAGCGGCACCAGTTACCTGCAGGTCGTGACATTCGACGACAAGGGGCCACATGCCGAGGGGCTGCTGGCGTTCTCGCTGTCCAGCGATCCGGCGTCGAAGTATTCCCGGGATCAGACCGAAGCCTTCTCGAAGAAACAATGGAGTGTGTTGCCGTTCACCGAACAGCAGATCAAGGCCGATCCGCAGTATCAGGTGCAAACCGTGCGCGATGATCTGGAAAAAGCGGGGAACGTCGCGGCGCATTAATCAGCGGTTTCAACCCGGCGACAGCCGCCAAAGCAGAAGGCCGCGCCCTTACGGGAACGGCCTTCAGTTTTTGGGAGGTTGCTGCGGCATCGGGTTGATCACCGGGTTGCCGTCCTTGTTGCGGGTCAGGAACACCGGCAACACTTTCGGCAGCGAACTGGCAAAGCTGTTCAACTCCTTGATGTTGTAAATGCCGCCCACCCGGATTGAACCGGTGGCGTTGTCGGCCAGCATCAGGGGTTTGGCCAGGTAGCGGTTGATCTGCGGCAGCGCTTCGCTCAACGGCAGGTTGTCGAGCACCAGTTTGCCGTTGCGCCAGGCCAGCGAGTTGTCATTGGCGTAGGTCTGGCTGATCTGCGGCATGTCATCGCCGTGTTTGTAACGTGCCTGCATCGAAGGGCCCAGACGCAAGCCATCAACGCCTGGTCGGGAATTGCTGGTCACCAACACGGAACCTTCGATCAGGTTCACCTTCACTTGATCCTCATACATCCAGACGTTGAAGCGGGTGCCTGTCACGCGAATCCGGCCTTCGGCGGCCCTGACGATGAACGGGTGGCTCAGGTCATGGCTAACTTCGAAGAACGCCTCGCCCTTTTTCAGGGTGACGCGACGCTCGTCCTTGTAATTGCTGTAGGTCAGCTCGGTGTTGAGGTTCAACTCGACCTGACTGCCGTCATCCAGAGTGACATGGCGGACATTGTCGGTGGCCGCGAAATGCTGATAACGGTCGGGCAACCAGCCGAGGTTCCAGCCGGCCCAGGCAGCCAGTGGCAAAGCCAGTGCACAGACAGAAGCCGCCGCTGCGTACTGGCGCCACGATCTGACCGGTTGGCGGATCGGCACGACCGGTGCGGGTTCCGGACGCGGCAGGTGCTCGGCAACGTCCCAGATCTCCAGCATCGCCTCGTATTCAAATGCGTGAAGCGGGTGCGCATCACGCCACTGTTCAAACGCCATGCGCTCTTCAGCGGTGCAGTCAACGGCGTGCAGACGCATGCACCAATGCGCGGCGGCATCGGTGATCGCATCGTATTCGGCTTCCGAGAGGGTGTTCTGGGTCATTGACTCGTCCTGATTTCCCGCATTCTAACCTTGAGGGGAAGGCGCCGAGAACAAGGTCATGGCAATTGCCCATCAAACATTGAACTTTTTTCGTTCAATCGCCCCCAAAAAATCAGGATGTCCCGTAAACAGTATCCGGATATGGAGTGAAAAATGATCAAAAAAACCTTGGCCGCTTTCGTCGCAACAGCCAGCCTTCTGAGTGCCGGTTTGGCGCTGGCCGACCGTCCCGGCGCAGGATGGATCACGATCGAGAAGGCCATCGAAACCGCCAAGACCAAGGCCGGGTATGTCGAGGTTTATGAAATCGAGGCCGACAACGACGGCTATTGGAAAGGTGAAGGGCGCAAGGCTGACGGTGTGGTTTACGAATTCCGTATCGACGGTGCATCGGGCAATGTCTTGCGCGATCAAAAGGACTGATCCCGAACGCTGTGGCCCAGAATGCGCAGGTGTCGAGCCTGCGCATTTTTTTGCCTGTTTCAGGGGGCTGGCACAGGATCCAGCTGGCGGCCGACTTCACAGATCAGACGGGCTATGGAATCGGCGTTGCGCAGGATGACAGCGGTGCGTGCGTTTGCAGATTGCTGGTCGAGGAACGCATCGCGCGCCTCACGAAGGTTCCGGGCGCCGGTCAGACGCAGGATCTCTGCGTGGATCAGTTCCATGCCCGGTACCTTGTCGAAATCGACCCAGGTCTTGAGGACAGCGTTCCACTCGGCGAACAACCTGGCACGCGGTGTACTCAGAGACAGGGCTGACTGCTGGTCGGAGACCAGGTCGTTGTATAACGCCAAACCACCAGAGGTTATCGTCGATATCAAGTCGCTGAACGGCTCCCGCGCCCTGAGGGTAATGATATCCAGTGCCTTGCTGAACTGATGGGAAAACTCGTGTATCAACGTGGATGCCTGCGCATGGCCATCTACATCGAACGGCTCGAGAATAAAGGGTTTGTAATGATCCAGCTGTTGCTGGAAAAAATGCTCGGTGAAGTGCACCCGCTTCCGCGCATCGCCGTCGAGCACAAAAGCGATGACATCGTGCAGCAATTTGTTGGAGCCGACGACGAAACGGTCGGTGTCGAGCAGTTCATCGGATGGGTCCACCAGCGCGTTGCAGATCGGCACAATGGCCGCGTTGATCCTGGAGAGAAGCTCCAGCGTGACCGTCGGCACATTGAAAAAGTCCTTCAGGAAACGGTTCACTCGTGAATGGAGGGCGCCGTTGGCGAGTGGGACCAGGTTATGCAGGCAATAGAAGGCGTAGCGTCGTGCCTGGTCGATGGCATTCACCAGCGCCCGGGCTTTGAGAGGAAACCTGATGCGGATTTCATCCATCCCCTGCGCTTCGATATTGAGCATTGTGCGGCGCATGTAGGTGGTGTTCTGGCGTTCGACCAGTCTGCCGAATGCCTGGCCGTAGTGAACGGTCTGGTGATCGGCGACTCGCACCATGCGAGGGCCGTTTTTCTGGAAGAGCGGACCTTGGATCACACTGTCTGCCAGACGCCAGGCATTACCGCTTTTGACGACCGGATACACCTTGCCATCAACCGCTGCAAAATGGCGGTTGCGCGATATTTGCAGGTAGGTGCCCTGATTCGGATTGAACTTCAGATCCTTGAGCGCAACGTCTGTCACTTCGAACGATTGCAGCGATGTGCGTGCGGGTGACGTCAGGTCAATGCTGGCCAGTTCCGCGGTGTCAGCCGTCGCTTGAACTTCGTCGGCAACGGCTTGCGTTGCGCCCGATGCCTGCGGTAGCAAGCCCACCAGAACCATTTGCTCGGCGCCCTGGATAAACGACTTCAACGCCCGTTTCCAATGGTGATTCTGCAGGGCTTCGGCGGAGTCCTTGAAGTCGTCATAGGCTTTCCAGAGAACAGGAATGTAGCCCAGCTTGCCGGGCAACATAGCGCTGAGCTGCCTTATTTCCTGACTGAACAGGATTTTCGCTGTCTCCCAGTCGAATTGCGATTCAGGGTTTTTCTGGGTGCCCAACTGCTGCTCCAGAAGCAGAAGATTGTCGTTGTAGAGCTCCTCCAGCAGATGTCCTTCAATTGCATGGATGGCCAGTTTCATTTCGCTGGTCTGGCCAATGGACGACATCAGCAGGTTGCGCAATATCGCTCGTTCGCTGTCAGGCAGACGGCGCAGCAGCAGGTCTTGCAAGAGACCGGGCATGTTGAGGGCTGCAATCAGGTTTTTTTCGTCCTCGAACTCCTGGAAAACCTGCTCGGCATACGGCGTATAGAGCACCAGAGGGCCCTTGTGCCCCTTGCCGGGAGTGAAAACATACATCCCCTGAACGAATACGGCAGTTGCCCCGGCAGTCTTGATCAGCGCCAGCGGGCTGGCGATGGCATGGGCGCCGGGCACGGCTGCGCGCGCAAGGGCGTCGGGCATGTCCAGGACCTGATGGATCAGGCCGAAGGCATTGTCTGAGAGATGTTGCTGCAGTTTGGCTGCATGGGCATGTTGCAGCAGCTGCCAGGGGAGCTGGCGAAAAAAACGTTGTTTGCGCGCGTGGCTTTCGGGGGTGTTCGCCGACAGCGCCTGCATCACTTTCCGGGCGTAGGTGGTCGGTATCGCCAGTGACAGCAGCATTTGCGTCACGGCGGTTTGATCCAGTCCGGCCGGCAAAGTCTTGGCGCTTTTCGAGGTGATCCTGAAACCGGTGCCCTGGGCAACGTTGATGTGATTCAGGGCAAACTCCGCCAGAGGCCGCGCCGGGCCGGCCAACGCCAGATTGGGGGTGATCTCGATCTCATGCGGGGCCAGCCGGTTACCGGGGAAGCGGCTGTCGAACATTGATTTCAATGTCTGCTCGACATGTTCAACCAGGGACGGTACGCCGGACAGGTAGTCCTTGTCGTCAGTGACGCTCCGGTACCACTGTTCCAGCAGCTCGACATGCCGCTTCTGTTCCCGGACCGGTGCCATGCCCAGCCAGGCGGGAAGTGTCTGCTGGGTAGCGATTGCCCGGGCGTGGGCGCTGGCCAGCGGCAGGTTGGTGGGCAAGCAGGCACCGCGCAATGCTGCCAGTGCCCTGTCACGGCGGGTGACGTCGCTGATCCGTTCGCGCACCTGTTGGCAACGGTCCAGATAGTGTTCGAGGGTGGACTGCATGCGCTCGTGCAATACATTGCCATCGATGTATTGAAACGGTCCCAGGCTGTACCGTCGATGGGGCTGGTACTGCGAGGGGGCGATGTTTTCCAGCAGGAACAGGCACTGGTCGCTGTCCCCCAGGCGCCGGTTCAATACCTGCCGGGCGACGGCTACGGTATCGAAAACCTCCAGCCCGAGGGCCGGGGTCCACAACACGGCGCGTCCGGAGTGTTGTTCGTCGAGCCCGCCACGTTCGGTGATGAAGACGCAGTGGGCGAGGGGCACCGGAATCTGGCGGGCGGCGCATTCAAGCGTCAGTGCGTAAGCGTCCGGGCGGAAGCCGTTGAGGGCGGAGCGCTGCGCACGGCTCGGCTGATCGGCATTGATGACATTGCTGACAATAGCCTGCACCGAGGGGCTCAGGGAGCCGGTGAGCGACCGGAGCCTGGCTTCACCATTGACCCCCACGAACCAGGCTTGGGCCAGATCCGGTTTCAGGCGCTCGAGCCAATAGCGCTGGATCGCCAGGTTCGCCATCGGCTGAGCCTTAAGTTGCTCGAGGATTGGCGCAGCCACCGAATCGAACGTCTTGATCGCTGCAAGCGCCTTGTCCGCCAGCACCACGGAAGGTTGCTGGTTGCCGGCAATCACTGGATGCGTGCTCCAGCGTCCGCCCGCATCGATTTGCTGCAGCCGTTCATGGATCATCGAGCGGATGTCCAGGCTCTTGTCGAACAGGGCGTGCAGGTTCACGGCTCCGTCGCTGTGGCGAAAGACCTGCAGCGCATATTCGATGTTCTGCCGTTGTTTGGTGATGATCGACTCGAACAGAATCCTGAAAATGTCACCGACAATCCGCTCGCCGGTCACTTGCGGCTGGCCGAATCCGAGAAAACGATTCCGTTCGTCCAGGCTCAGCAGGCCATAGAGTTCGTCTTCGTGGCCCCTGGCGAGGAATTTTGCCCTCAGCGTGTCCTTGAGATCCCTGTAGTCCTTGAGCAGTTGCAAGCCGTGAGCGGGCGTGTAGAGAAAGGCATGAGGCTCGCTGATCATCAGTGAGCCCGCCAGTTCCACATAATTGGCTTCGCGCTCCCAAAGACGCACGTTTTCCACGACTGGAAAGCGTGCGGCCTGAGCGACCGGCCGGATCAATTGCTGCAGCGTGTTGAATTGCCCGGCATCGATAACGCCGCTTTCGCGCCTGGACATCCATTCGCTGTACGCCTGATCTTCCAGCGCCTGGCCAAACAGGGTGCGTCGCGACAGTCCGAGGGCGGATGGCGCTTCCCAATAACGCTCCAAATGCCGGAACAACAGCGCTGGCAGTTTGCTTGCAGCGTGTATGACCGCTTTCTCCCAGTGCGCCTGATCTTCGGTGGCCGGTGTTCTTCCCGGATTGGAAAAGTGCGGCGGCTGTTCGGTTGGCCAATGCTGGTGGCGGTAGTACATCAGTACGGCGTCACTCAGGCTCATGAGGTCGGCCAGTCGGTTGAAGCTGACTTGAGTGCGGCTTTGCGGCAATGACCCGAAGTGAGGCTGGAGCAGTTCATCCAGCAGCGCCTCCAGGAGCTGTCTCAGTGTCGGAAGCTTTTTCAGCTCCTCGCACATTGTGCCGGCATTCAGCAGCAGGCTCTGCCGAAAGTCAGCCAATTGCTCGGCGAAGACGTCACCGGTGAAGCGGGTGAGCGTCATTGAAATACGCTCCGCGCCCTGTAATCGCTGGCGCTGGTGCAAGGCCAGGAACGCCAGCAGTTTATCCTGCTCATCGACGTCGTTGAGCCGTCGTTCGAGCCGCTCTTTCAAGTCGGCACGGTTGTGGAACTTCTGGATGCCCGCCAGTGGGGTGTAGAGGATCAGCCCCCTGTCGTCCGGCGTTTCACCGATGACAAAGGCGCCAGCCAATGGCACGGGCGCCTCGCCGGCGATGGGAAGCAGAACACGCTCGATAACCATGGATGGGTCTTGCTGGCGACGCAGTGCGTCGGATGCCAGTCTGGCATGGCCGAGCCATCGCAAATCCTTTTCACTCAGGCCGTGGGCCTTGCCCAGTTCGGGCCACAGGCTCGGTGAGTCGAAGGTTTCGGGGAATAACAACGGTGGCGTGGGGGCTGGCATCTCGAGTCTCGATAAGGGCGTTTGCACGCGTGGATAGATCGAAACCCAAGGCTAAAAAAACGCTGCCTGGTGCCGGTGGTAAATACATATCGCGTCCGGGTCGTTGCGCATGCCAGGGTTGACAGGTTGCCGGCTGCATGTGGTTAATCCGGTTGCGGGTTGTCCGTTCGCTGTTGTTCCCTCCAATAATTATTCTGGAGCTTCAGATGTCTGCGCCTCACGATCATGCGGTCTCGTCCACGGTGTCCCTGGACGAGCTGACTCAACTGCTGGAAACGATTTTCACCCGTCACGGCACCTCGGCCGAAGTCGCCCGAACGCTGGCCGCCAATTGCGCCGCTGCCGAGCGGGACGGCGCCCACAGTCACGGGGTTTTCCGGATTCCCGGATATGTCTCGACGCTCAACAGCGGCTGGGTCAACGGTCAGGCCGTGCCGAACGTCGAAGACGTGGCTTCAGGATTTGTCAGTGTCGATGCCGGCAATGGATTTGCTCAACCTGCGCTGGCGGCTGCACGGCCGCTGCTGGTGGAAAAGGCCCGCAGCGCCGGGATCGCGGTGCTGGCGATCCGCAATTCCCATCACTTTGCCGCGTTGTGGCCGGACGTCGAGCCTTTCGCCGACGAAGGCCTGGTGGCGCTGAGTGTGGTCAACAGCATGACCTGCGTGGTGCCGCACGGCGCCGACCGGCCATTGTTCGGCACCAACCCGATCGCCTTTGCCGCGCCCCGGGCCGATGGTGCGCCGATCGTGTTCGACCTGGCCACCAGCGCCATTGCCCATGGCGACGTGCAGATCGCCGCGCGCAAGGGAGACAAACTGCCGGCGGGCATGGGCGTCGACAGCCTCGGCCAGCCCACCTGCGACCCGAAAGCGATTCTGGAAGGCGGCGCGTTGCTGCCGTTTGGCGGGCACAAAGGCTCGGCGCTGTCGATGATGGTCGAGCTGCTGGCCGCCGCGCTGACCGGCGGCAATTTCTCGTTCGAATTCGACTGGAAGAACCATCCGGGGGCCAAAACCCCGTGGACCGGTCAGTTGCTGATCGTCATCGACCCGAGCAAGACCGCCGGACAAAGCTTTGCCGAACGCAGTCAGGAACTTGTGCGGCAGATGCACGGGGTAGGGCTCAAGCGCTTGCCGGGAGATCGGCGGCATTTGCAGCGGGCCAAGTCTTTGGCCAAAGGAATCGAGCTGGATCAACAGACCCTGTCACAGTTGCGAGAACTGGCCGGCGAATGAGTGTTTGCCGGACATGAAAAAGGCGAGCCTGCGAGGGCTCGCCTTTTTGGTTCACGCTCAGCGGCGACCAAGCAGCAATCCGACCACCAGACCGAAACCGGCGGAGATCGCCACGGTCTGCCACGGGTGCCCGCCGATGTAGCTCTCGGTGGCGTCTACCGCGGGTTTGGTGCGATCACGCACGTGGGTGACCGAATCCAGCGCCTGCTGCAATTTCTGGGCGATTTGCCCGCGCAGGGTCTCCGCTTCCTCGCCGACCAGTGAGGCACTGCTCTTGAGCAGTTTTTCCGACTCTTCGATCAGCGCCTGAAGTTCGCTGAAGGCCTGGTCCTTGATTTGTTCTTCGGCGGCTTGAACGGCGGTTTTCCGGGCCATTGGGTGACTCCTTGCAGGTGAATGGACAGTGAACAATGGAGTGTGGCGCGACTTGAAAAGTTGCAGCGATTTTCCATCCGGAGCAAAAACCAGCGTCAGAGGTTTCCGTCCAGCGTGTAAGATGTCGCCATTTCATGCAGCAGGTAATTCCCGATGAGTTTCAATCTGGCCGACAAATCCCTCGCAGAGCGCGCCGCGCTGGAAGATGAAAAATCCCGACTGTTCGAACTCTGGCAGAACAATCTGGGCAAAGCCAAGGGTGAAGCCGCGCGGTTGTTCGGCGAGCGCGCCAAGCGCAAGGGCAAATGGGCCGAATTCGTGCGCGCCGAACTGGACGGCATGTCGCCGCCGGAATTCGCCAACATGGTGCGCAGTGAAGTCAATCGCCTGATGGCGGCCAACAAGTAATCACTCGGCTCTGAAACTGGCGCCAATCGCTTCGCGCACCGTCAGCACCACCGGATCGATCTGTGTGCTGGTGCGCCAGCCCAGTTCGATTGGGTAACGCGGCAGCGCCAGCGGGCAGGGCAGCAGCGCCAGCCCGCTCATTGAAGCAATGGCCTGCGCCGCGTGGGTCGGAATGGTCGCCACCGCATCGCTGCCCTTGAGCAGGTGCGGCAACGCCGCGAAATGCGTGGTCGAGGCGCAGACCCGGCGAGTCCGGCCCAGCGCCGCCAGCCCTTCATCGGTGATCCCGATAAAACCGCCCGACGACACCAGCAGGTGCTCGCGGGTGACGAATTCCTCCAGATCGATCTGCTGCTGGCCCGGCGCCAGGCTCGCCGGATCCACCAGACACGCATAACCCCCTTCGCCCAACACCTGACGACTGAGCAGCCGCTCGGCAAATCCGCCGGCGGTGATTGCCAGGTCGATACTGCGCTCCATCAGCGCCCGGGCGACGATCTGGCTGTGGGTCTGGCGGAAGATCAGCCGCAGTTTCGGTGCGCGGCGGGCGATTTCCTCGATCAGCCGTCGGCCGTAAGCGATTTCGAAATCGTCCGACAGGCCCACGGTGACCGAGCGTCCTTCGTAGTGATGGGCGGTCGGGTCGACCATGGCCAGACTTTGCCGGCACTTGTTCAGGGCATCGCTGACCACCGGTTTCAACTGGTTGGCCTTGAGGGTCGGGGCCAGCCCCCGGCCGGTGCGCACGAACAGTTGATCGCCATACACCTCGCGCAACCGGCGCAAGGCTGCGCTGACCGCCGACTGGGTCACGCCCAGACGCAACGCTGCGCGGCTGGCGCTGGACTCTTCATGCAGGGCTTCGAAGACTTTCAGCAGGTTGAGGTCGACGGTTGCGATATTCATCTGGCTCATATCATTCAGCAGTGGATCGGTCTTTATTCATGATCCTGTGGCGCCGGAGAATGAGCAACACCTGAACTACACGGAGTGACCACCATGCCCAAATCAATCGTTGCCGCGCTGCAGATCGGCGCCTTGCCCGGTGGCAAGGCTGAAACCCTGGAACAGATCCTGAGCTGGGAAACCGCGATCATCGAGTCCGGCGCAGCGCTGGTGGTGATGCCCGAAGCCTTGCTCGGCGGTTACCCGAAAGGCGAGGGGTTCGGCACGCAGCTGGGTTATCGCTTGCCGGAAGGTCGGGAGGCCTACGCCCGTTATTTCGCCAATGCCATCGATGTACCGGGGGCGGAAACCGAAGCGCTGGCCGGGCTGTCGGCGCGCACCGGTGCCAACCTGGTGATCGGCGTAATCGAGCGGGCCGGCAGCACCTTGCATTGCACCGCGCTGTATTTCGACCCGCAGGCGGGCCTGGTGGCCAAGCACCGTAAACTGATGCCCACCGGCACCGAGCGGCTGATCTGGGGCAAGGGCGATGGCTCGACGCTGCCGGTGCTCGACACCCAGGTCGGCAAGCTCGGCGCAGTGATCTGCTGGGAAAACATGATGCCGCTGATGCGCACGGCGATGTACGCCAAGGGCATCGAGGTCTGGTGCGCGCCGACTGTGGATGAGCGCGAGATGTGGCAGGTGAGCATGCGCCACATTGCCCACGAAGGGCGCTGTTTTGTGGTCAGCGCCTGTCAGGTGCAGGCCTCGCCGAATGAGCTGGGCGTGGAGATCGCCAACTGGCCGGCGGATCGACCGTTGATCGCCGGTGGCAGCGTGATCGTCGGGCCGATGGGCGACGTGCTGGCCGGGCCGTTGCGCGGCGAGGCCGGGCTGCTCACCGCTGAAATCGACACCGCCGAACTGGTCCGCGCCCGCTACGACTACGACGTGGTCGGCCACTATGCGCGGCCGGATGTGTTTGAGCTGAGCGTCGATGAGCGGGCGAAACCGGGGGTGCGTTTCACGGTTTGACGGATTGTCGGCGCCGCCATTCTTCGCGGGTGATTTCCCAGATCTCCCGCGGGAAGCGGCCGCCGACGAAGTTGTCCTCGTCCGTGCGGATCAAGCGCATGCCAGTGCGCTCCGAGAGCTTTCGCGAGCCAAGGTTCGGTGCGGCTTTGGGCACGCGCATCAACGGTTGATCGAGGGTTTCGAACCAGTACCGGGTCACGGCGTCGCTGGCTTCGGTCATCAAGCCCCGACCTTGCCAGGCCGGGGCGAGCCAGAACCCACGGTGGTTGTCCGGCTCGTCCATCAGGCTGATGTTGCCAATCAACTGTTCTGGCGCCGACTTGAGGCGGATCGTCCAGTGCCACTCTTTGCCGGCCGCAACGGCGGGCAGCGCAATGTCGCGCAGGTAGGTGAGGGCGCCGTCGTCCGGGTAAGGCCAGGGAACGAAGACGTTCAGATACCGCACCACTTCCCAGTGGGGAAAATGCTCCTGGATGGCGTCGGCATCCGCGAGTTCAAGCGGGCGCAACATCAGCCGTTCGGTGTACAGCGGGGGAGTGTCTTGCATAAACCACGACTTCCATGTTCTGACAGTGGGCGGTGCAGGCTACCGCATCTTTACCAGGTTGCGGCACTGGCCCTGGGCAAACTCAGCTTGCCGGTGTCGACAAACCGCATCGTGCCGAATAACCCGCCCGCCAGTTTGCCGCGCAGCACATAGGGCAGATTGTCGAGGGTCTGGGTCTGGCTCAGGCCCAGGGTCTGGCGCAACACCGAGAACGCGGAAATGCTCACCGGGACGCTGACGATGGTTTCGGAAAAGCGTGGAATCGAGCCGCTCTGATCGCTCACACCCGACGCCAGCGAGTGGCCGTTGACCTCCAGATCCAGCGCGATGCCGTTGTAGTCGATGGGCGTTTCGTTGGGATTCTGCACCCGCAGCTTGATCGCGAAGCGCACTTCCAGATCCTGGCTCGGCAGCGGTTCGAGGCCGACCACGTTGATGTTCACCGGGTCGCGGTTGGGGAACAGCGCACAAGCGCTGAGGGAGAGCAGAAGCAGGGACAGGATGACGGCTTGGAGGCGGCGCATTGATGCTCTCTCATTGAAAAAGGGCTGAACCGTTGCCGGTATCAGCCCTTTTTTCATCGAGCGGACAGGATCAACGGTTCAACTGTGCGACAGCGGCCGGCGCGGCGGGTTCAGCTTTGGCCGGCAGGTCGGGGTTTTCCATGACCTGAAGAATAGAGGCTTCCGGGTCGAAGTCATCTTCTTCCAGTTCGATGAATTCTTCCGGCAGGAAGATATTCAGCACGATCGCACACAGCGCGCCGACGGTGATCGGCGATTCGAAGATGTTGCGCAGCGCCTGCGGCAGTTCGCGCAGCACTTCCGGCACGGCGGCAATGCCCAGGCCCATGCCGACGGAAATCGCCACGATCAGCATGTTGCGCCGATGCAGGCCGGCCTCGGCGAGGATCTTGATGCCGGCCACGGCCACGGTGCCGAACATCACCAGCTCTGCGCCGCCGAGCACCGGTTTCGGCATCAGTTGCAGCACCGCGCCGATCATCGGGAACAGCCCCAGCAGCACCAACAGGCCGGCGATGAAGAACGCCACGTAACGGCTGGCCACGCCAGTGAGCTGAATCACCCCGTTGTTCTGGGCGAAGGTCACCATCGGCATGCTGTTGAACACCGCCGCCATGGCCGAGTTGAGGCCATCGGCGAGCAGCCCGGACTTGATCCGGCGGATGTACAGCGGGCCTTTGACCGGCTGCCGGGAAATCATCGAGTTGGCGGTCAGGTCACCGGCCGCTTCCAGCGGCGATACCAGGAAAATCACCGCCACCGGCACGAACGCCACCCAGTCGAAGTTGAAGCCGTACTTGAACGGCACCGGCACGCTGACCACCGGCACTTCTGGCAGATTGGCGAAGTCCACCGTGCCCATCAGCCACGCCACCACGTAGCCGAGGGTCAGGCCGATGACGATTGCGCCCAACCGCAGGAACGGCACGTCCACCCGGTTCAACACCACGATGGTGCCCAGCACCAGCGCCGCCAGAAATACATGGCTGGCCGCGCCCAGATCCGCCGCGCCGAAACCGCCGGCAATGTCGGTCATCGCCACTTTGATCAGCGACAGGCCCATCAGGGTGATGATGGTGCCGGTCACCACCGGGGTGATCAGCATGCGCAATTTACCGATGAACTGGCTCAGCACCACTTCGATGAACGCGGCGAAGAAGCACACGCCGAAGATCGTCGACAGGATCTCATCGGTGCCGCCGCCCCGGGCCTTGACCATAAAGCCTGCACTGAGAATCACGCTGATAAAGGAAAAACTGGTGCCTTGCAGGCACAGCAGCCCCGAACCGACGGGGCCGAAGCGCTTGGCCTGAACGAAGGTACCGAGGCCCGAGACGAACAGCGCCATGCTGATCAGGTACGGGATTTCGCTTTGCAGGCCGAGGGCGCCGCCCATGATCAGGGTCGGGGTGATGATGCCGACGAAGCTGGCCAGCACGTGTTGCAGGGCGGCAAACACCGTTGCGGTGAAGTGCGGACGGTCGTTGAGGCCGTAGATCAGATCATTGTTGCGCGGGGCTTTTTCAGAGACGGTCATGGTGGTGTGCGTGCCGCAATGCGGGGCCGGGTCGGAAAATGGGTGCGCAGGATGCCGTAAGCGAGGGGCGAGGGCAACGCATGATCGTTCCCACGCTCTGCGTGGGAATGCAGCCGGGGACGCT
The DNA here is from genome assembly GCF_021603585.1 of Pseudomonas sputi. GTDB lineage: Bacteria > Pseudomonadota > Gammaproteobacteria > Pseudomonadales > Pseudomonadaceae > Aquipseudomonas > Aquipseudomonas sputi. Next base: position 88,102 of record NZ_BQHI01000004.1, read on the forward strand.
CCGCGTTCCAAAAAATGATCAGGTTCGACCAAAGGCTGACAGCAGATCTTCTTCAAAAGCCTTCTGTGCATCGCCGGGCACCTGCGCCCGATGCCGGGCCAGATGAAACGCCACGTCAAAGCTCAACTCGCCTTCGCGCACCGGCCGCAGCAGGCCTTTGTCTTGCCACTGGCGGGCGTAATGGCTGGGCAGATAGCCGACGTGCTTGCCGGACAGAATGAAGGCGAGAGTGCCTTCGACCTGTTCCGAGCGCGCCGAGCAGACCTTGCCCTGAAACGGCTCGTCACTGCGCAGGAACCTGTAGGGGTGATCGACCCGGTCGCAGGCCTGCAACGCCCCATCATCGGGTGCCTCGTCGGTAAACAGCGGATGGCCGGGCGCGCAATACAGATGCTGGGTTTCGCTGAACAGCTCGCGGTAGTCGAACGCGCTCTGCACTTGGGAGAAGTAACCGATGGCCAGATCCAGCCGCTGTTGCAGCAGCAGGCGCTCCATTTCGCCGGGCATGGCGCTGATCAGCTCGATGCGTACCGATTCGTCCCGCTCGCGAAAGCGCCGGATCGCCTCGGCCACCCGTTGCAGCACCGATTGGTCGACCGCTTCCGACAGGCCCAAGCGCACTTCGCCGATCAGGCGTCCGGCGACGCCGTTGGATTGATGGCGGAAGGTTTCGATCGAATCAAACAGCGCCCGGGCGGCAATCAACAGTTGCTCGCCCTTGGGCGTCAGGCTGAAACCACCCTTGCCCCGGTTGCACACCCGATAGCCTAGGCGGGTTTCCAGCTTGGCCATTTGCTGACTGATACTCGACTGGCTGAGCCCCAGTTCACCTTGCGCAGCGCTGAAACCGTTGGATTCGACCACGCCGAGAAACAGCCGCAGCAGCTGAAGATCGACATCGTGGAGCTGACCGAGCATCACATTACTCCGGCATAAAGTCAGGTTAATAAACTTGATATTTCTCGAATGTATCCGACGGCGCATCCTGCCACCACTTCCTTCGGTCAGGTGTTCGTCATGGCTCCCGTCTTCAAGCTGTGTTTGCCCGCGTTGTTGCTTACCGTCTCCATCGCCGCCCAGGCCGAAGAGAAAACGCTCAATCTCTACAGCTGGGCCGATTACGTGGCGCCTGAAACCTTGCAGCGCTTCGAACAGGAAACCGGCATCCACGTGCGCTACGACACCTTCGATACCTCCGAGGTGCTGGAAACCAAACTGCTCACCGGCGGCAGCGGTTATGACGTGGTGGTGCCTTCGTCCAGCGTATTGGCCCGAGGTCTGGCCGCTGGAGCGCTCAAGGAAATTCCCCACGAAGGGCTCAAGGGTTACGCCAATCTCGATCCCGATCTGCTGGAAAAACTGGCGGCGGTCGATCCCGGCAACCGCTACGGCGTGCCGTACACCTGGGGCACGCTCGGGCTGGGCATGAACGTCGAAGCTGTGAAGCAGCGGCTGCCGGATGTGCCGCTCAACAGCCTCGATCTGCTGTTCAAGCCCGAATACGCCAGCAAGCTCAAGGATTGCGGGATCGCGATTCTCGATTCGCCGCAGGAAGTGATCGGCCTGGCGCTGCACTACCTCGGTAAAGATCCCTACAGCACCGACAAGACCGATCTGGCCGCCGCCGAAGCCTTGTTGCAGACGTTGCAGCCCTCGGTGCTGTACGTCGCCACCGGCCGACAGATCAATGATCTGGCCAACGACAGCGTCTGCCTGGCGCTGACCTACAACGGTGACGCGAGCATGGCGGCCGATCAGGCGCGCAAGGCCAACAAGCCGTTTGAGGTCGCTTACCGGATTCCCAAGGAAGGCACGCTGGTGTGGCAGGACAACCTCGCCATCCCCAAAGACGCGCCGCACCCCGAAGCCGCACGCACCTTCATTGAGTTCATGTTGCGCCCCGAATCCGTGGCGGCGCTGACCAACACGCTGTTTTTCGCCACCGCCAACCAGGCCGCCATGCCGCTGGTGGATGAAGTAGTGCGCAACGATCCGGACATTTACCCGAAACCCGACGTGCGCGAGCGGCTGTACGCCGACCGCAGCATGAACCTCAAGGACATGCGCCAGCGCACCCGCTTGTGGACCACTTTCCGCAGCCGCCAATAGCCTTCCATAACAACAGGAACACACCGATGGACGTGCCCATGCAAAACGATCAGGCCCTGACCCGTGACAGCCTTTATGGCACCGCTGCCGAAAGCACTTACGCCGGAATCACCAGTTTCATGCGCCGACGCTACAGCCGTGACTTGCGCGGCGTGGACGTGGCGGTCAGCGGTGTGCCGTTCGACACCGCCACCAGTAACCGTCCCGGCGCGCGTTTCGGGCCGCGCGGGATTCGTGCGGCATCCACCGGGATTGCCTGGGAACGGCACTGGCCATGGACGTTCGACCCGTTCGATCATCTGGCGGTGATCGACTACGGCGATTGCGACTTCGATTACGGCTCGCCGCACACCGTCCCGGAAAGCATCGAGGCCCACGCCGAGCACATTCTCGGTTCCGGCAGCGCGATGCTCACCTTCGGTGGCGACCACTTCATCAGCTATCCGCTGCTCAAGGCCCATGCGCGCAAGCACGGCACGTTGTCGCTGATTCACTTCGATGCCCACAGCGACACCTGGCCGGACGAGGGCGGCAAACGGGTCGATCACGGCACCATGTTCTGGCACGCGGCGCGGGAGGGGCTGGTGGATCCGGCGCGTTCGGTACAGATCGGTTTGCGCACCACCAATGACGATCATCAGGGCTTTCAGGTGCTGGACGCGCGGCAGGTGCATCGGCGGGGGTGCGAAGCGATCGTCGAGGCCATTCGGGCGCGAGTCGGGGACAACCCGGTGTACCTGACATTCGACATCGATTGCCTCGACCCGGCCTTTGCCCCGGGCACCGGCACCCCGGTGTGCGGCGGCCTGAGCACGGTGCAGGCGCTGGAGATCCTTGGCGGCCTGCGCGGGATCAATCTGGTGGGCATGGACGTGGTGGAAGTGGCGCCGGCCTATGACCATGCGGACGTAACATCGCTGGCAGCGGCAACCCTGGCGATGGAGATGCTGTGCCTGTACGCGGCCAGGCATAAAGTCGACGTGTGACCCTTTGAGCCTGGTGAAAGCTCCTGACAATTTCTGACACCAGGCTCTGCTAAGCTCCGGCAAATTTTCTGTCCAGAGCCTCACACCGTGTCGCGAACCACACGTCTACTGACCCTGCTGCAAGTGCTGCGCGGCAAGAAACGCCCGGTGACTGCGGCGACGCTGGCGTCCGAGCTGGAGATCTCCGAGCGCACCCTCTATCGCGACATCGCCGAATTGACCGCACTCGGCGCGCCGATCCATGGCGAGGCGGGCATCGGTTACGTGTTGCGCAGCGGTCTGTTTCTGCCGCCGTTGATGCTCAACGCCGACGAGACCGAAGCCATCGTGCTGGGCTTGCGCTATGTCGATCAGCGCGGTGACGAGGTGCTGAGCAAGGCGGCGGCGGATGCCTTGGCGAAGATCGCTGCGGTGCTGGACCCGCAGGCCCAGGAAGCGCTGCGCAATCCGACCGTCATGCCCGGGCCGCCAGGTTATGGCTTTCCGCAAAACGCGGTGCCATTGAACGTGTTCCGCCACGCGATCCGCGATCAGGCCAAGCTGCATATCGATTACGCCGATGCGCAGCAGGTGCAGAGCCAGCGATTGATCTGGCCGCTGGCGCTGGGCTTTCTCAACGAGGTGCGGATCATCGTCGCGTGGTGTGAATTGCGCGGCGCCTATCGCACCTTTCGCACCGACCGGATTGCCGCCGCCAGCCTGCAGGGCGAGCGCTATCCGGGGCGTCGCAGCGACCTGTTGCGCACCTGGCAGCGGCAGATGCAACTGGACGAAAACGGGCGCTTCACTCCTGACAGGAACTGACGCAGGGCTGTTCTAGGATGGCGACAGAACCCGAAAAAAGGAGCTGCACTCATGTTTCATCCCACCTCGATACTCGCCCCGGCCATCGTTGAGTACATCAACGCCGCCAATGCTCGCGATACGTCCCGGGTCGGCAGTTTTTTTGCCGAGGATGCCCATGTGTTCGATGAGGGCCATCATCAGGTCGGCCCGCAGGCCATCGCCGACTGGATGCAAGACACTGCTAAGCGCTATCAGCCACGGGTCGAAGTGCTCGGCGTCCAGCAGCGCACCGGCAAGGTGTTGGTGCAAGGGCTGATCTCCGGAACGTTCCCCGGCAGTCCGCTGGAGCTGCGCTACACGTTCCGGCTCAACGAACAGGGCAAAATCGCTCGGCTGGATATTTCCCTGTAGCCGTCGTGGCATACTGCCGCGCATGACTTTCGACTCCCCCCTGAGCGCCTGGCAGTACGCCGTCGACCACAAGGGCTTCATCCAGGATGAAGCCCAGGAACACGCAGTCTGGGCCTTGCAAAAATGCCATGAAGCCCTGCACGCCGGTGCCCGTTCGGTCACCGGCGTTTACCTGTGGGGTCCGGTCGGGCGCGGCAAGACCTGGCTGATGGACCAGTTTCATCAGAGCCTGCGGGTGCCGGCGCGGCGGCAGCACTTTCATCACTTCATGGGCTGGGTGCACCAGCGTTCCTTTCAACTGACCGGGATCGCCGATCCATTGCGGGCCCTGGCCCGGGAGCTGGCGGCCGAGGTGCGGGTGCTGTGTTTTGATGAGCTGTTCGTCAATGACATCGGTGACGCAATCATTCTCGGGCGCCTGTTTCAGGTGATGTTCGACGAAGGCGTGGTGGTGGTCTGCACCTCCAACCTGCCGCCGGATCAGCTGTATGCCGACGGCTTCAACCGCGATCGTTTCCTGCCGGCGATCACCGCGATCAAGCAGCACATGCAAGTGGTCGCGGTGAATGGCGCGCAAGATCACCGCTTGCATCCCGGCGCCATCGAGCAGCGTTACTGGGTTGCCGATGCGGGGGAGGGTAGCGCGCTGAGCCAGGTGTTCGACGCATTGACCACCGGGCAAACCGTCAGTGACGAAACAGTGCCGGTCGGTTACCGCGCCTTGAACGTGGTGCAGGCCAGTGATTCGGTGCTGTGGTGCCGTTACGCCGACCTGTGCGAGCAACCGTTCGCCGCCATGGATTTCATCGCGCTGTGCGACACCTACCGGGCTATCCTGCTGAGCGGGGTGCCGAACCTCAGCGCGAAAAAACGCGAGGGGCGGATTGCCCGTGGCACCGAGGACGGCGCGGAGCGGGTGGTGGCCGGCGATCGCGAACTGCCGCAACTGTCCGTGCACGACGACGGCGTGCGCCGCTTCATCGCGCTGGTCGACGAGTGCTACGACCGCAAGGTGCTGCTGTACATCGAGGCCGAAGTGCCGATGGACGCGCTGTACACCGAGGGCTATCTGGAATTCCCGTTCCGCCGGACCCTCAGCCGCTTGCAGGAGATGCAGCTGCAACGCTTCGCCGAAACCTGAAACACGGAGGCGCCACATGACTCAGCCCCTGTCCCACCACTTGCTGACCATGGCCTATCAGAATGCTTGGGCCAACCATCGACTGGCCAAGGCCTGGAGCCAGCTCGACGACACGGAGCTGGCAGCGCCACGGGTGAGTTTCTTCCCGAGCATCCGCCTGACCCTCAATCACATCCTCACCTGCGACGGGTTCTACGTCGACGCGCTGGAACGCGAGTTGCGCGGTGACGAGCCGCATCCCGATTGCTACGTGTTCTTCAATGCTGCCGAACCCTTCACCGAGACGCAGGCCTTGCGCCATGAACAGGCGCATGTCGACCGCCGCTTGATCGCTTACTGCGAGCAACTGCGCGATGCCGATCTGGGGCGCATCGTCACCATCGCCCGCGATACGCCGCAGCACGACAGCCGTCTGCGGATGATCTCGCACCTGTTCGAACACCAGATCCACCACCGTGGCCAGGTCCACGCGATGCTCAGCGGCACCTCGGTAAAACCGCCGCAGCTGGACGAGTTCTTCTGCGCCGGCGAGTCCGGTTTGCGAGCCGAGGATTTCGCCGAGCTGGGCTGGACCGAAGCGCTTATCTGGGGCCACTGAAAACGTCGGGTTGTCGCCGGGACCTGCCTCGCGCTAAGGTCGCTGAGCCTTTCAGTGCGTATCAAACGCGCCGGGGCCCCGTGCGATCGAGGAAGGAAATGGATTCCGCAGAAATTCTTGTGCTTCAAGCCAGTTACACCAACCCGGTGCATGCCGAGGCCATCGGTGTGGTGCTCAATCATTACGCCGAAGACCCGATGGGCGGCGGCCATCCGATTGCCCCTGAACTGTTGCAGCAACTGCCCGCCGAACTGGCCAAACGGCCCCACGCGTTCAGCGTACTGGCGTTCGTCGGCGGTGAGCCGGCGGGGTTGGTGAACTGCTTTGAAGGGTTTTCCACGTTTGCCTGCAAGCCGCTGGTCAATGTGCACGACGTGTCAGTGGTGACAAAGTTTCGCGGTCTGGGGCTGAGTCAGAAAATGCTGCGCAAGGTCGAGGACATTGCCCGTCAGCGTGGTTGCTGCAAGATCACCCTGGAAGTGCTTGAAGGCAACGCCGTGGCGCAGAATTCCTACGCCAAATTCGGTTTTGCGCCGGGCATGTTCGACCCCAGTCACGGGCGCATGCTGTTCTGGATCAAGGATCTGCCGGCATAAAAAAGGCGCCCGAAAAGGGCGCCCAACTGTCATCTGCGGGGCCAGAGCTGAGCCATCGCAGGTCCATCGGTAAAGCGTTCGCTCAAGGGCGATAGGACTCGGTGACCTGGGCGGTCTGGTCGTCCGGGACCTTGAGTTCGTTGGTCTTCGCCTCAGCCTGCTGGCTCTGTGCGGAATGAACCGGGAAGTTCGCCCAGTAATGCCTCATGCGCTCGGCGCCGCCTTCGGCGAATGCGCTGGCGGATGCGAGGGTGAGTAGACCGGCAAGGATTGCAGTCGTGGTTTTCATGGTGCCTCCTACGAAAAATGTCGGAGCCGTTCGTCCATGAATCTAAGCCTCGGGGCGCAGTGTCCGTCGAGGGCATTAACGAGAGGTTAACGCTCGTTCAGTGTAGGTTTTACCGGGTGTTTCCACGGCGTACCGGACGAACGCTGCACGCGCGAATGACGCGTGCAGGTCGTAAGGGAATGGGGTCAGAGTTTCCAGTCGAGGCTCAGCGTCACGGTACGCGGATCGCCCCAGAACACGCCGTTGTAGAAGCCGACGTTGTCGTAATACTTCTTGTCGAACAGGTTGTCGACGTTGAGGGACGCGGACAGGTGTTTGTCGAACTCGTAGCGCGACATCAATTTCACCACCGTGTAGGCGTCCTGACTGATTCGCGCACGCTCGGTGATGATCCGGCCATTGACATTGCGTCCGACCGGGCGATTGGCGTTGCCGTAGACGTCGCTTTGCCAGTTCACCGCGCCGCCCACGGTCAGGGCATTCCAGTTGCCTGGCAGGCGATAGGCCGTGGACAGGCGGAACAGGTTCAGCGGCTGATTGGTGTTGCTGCGCTGTTTCTCGCCGTTGACCGAGTGGGTGTAGGTGTAACCGGCGGTCATGTTCCAGCCGTCGAGGATCTCGCCCGAGACCTCGGCTTCGAAACCGTTGACCTTGTTGCCCTTGCCACCGGATTTGTAGAACTCCTCCAGAGTCACCGGATCCGGCGGAACCGAGTCATCCACTTCGGCCACGTTGTCCTGCTTGCTCCAGAAAATGGCGGTGGCGAGGTTCAGGCGCTCGTCCAGCAGGCTGCCCTTGAGCCCGAGTTCATAGTTGCTGCCGACGATCGGCTCGATGAACTTGCGATTGGCGTCGCGGTAGGTCTGCGGCTTGAAGATGTCGGTGTAGCTGACGTAAACGGTGTATTCGGGCGTCAGGTCGTTCAGCAGGCCGGCGTAGGGCGTCCACATGTCGTTGTGCTGCTGGCGGCTGGCATCGACGCTTTCCAGTTGCAGGTTGTCGTCGAAGGTGTTGGCGGTCTTCGATGCCTTCCAGCTGCCATATCGGGTACCGAGCACGGCGTGCAAGTCGTCCGTCAGGCTCAGGCGGGTGGCCAGGTAACCTGCTTTTTGCTCCGTGCTGTCCTTGGCGCTGGTGAGCCCGGTCACCGTGTCCGGGAATTTGGCGATGTCGCCCATGTACTTCCAGTCGCGGATGGTGCTGTAGTCGCGTGCAACGGCTCCGTCTACGGTATAGGGCGAGCTGGAGCTGCGTTCGGCTTCGCCATAACCGACCATCAACTGGTGTTCGCGACCCAGTAGCGAGTAAGGGCCGGACAGGTTGAAGTCGTACGCCTTCATGCGCTGCGGGCCGATCATGTGCGAGGTGTAGGCCGTCATGCCGCTGCGATCGGGCTCGGGGAAACCGGCGCCGGCGTAGTAGACCTTGCCGTCGGTGTCGCTTTTGCGGTGGGTGTAGGCGGCTTTCAGGTGCCAGTCGCCCGCCAGGGTCTGATCGAGGGTGGCGAACGCAGTCTTGTCGCGCAGCGGCCAGGAACTCCAGGACGTCGCCATGTTGGTCGAGCGCCCCAGGCTGGCCTTGCTGCCATCGGCATTCCAGTAGGGCAAAGTGCCCCACGAGGAGCCTTGCACCTGTTTGTCCTGATAGTCGTAGCCGACCGCCAGCACGGTAGAGTCGGTCAGGTCTGCTTCGAGGATGCCGTAGCCGACTTCCCGTTGCAGGGCGTATTTGTCGCGAAACGATCCCTGGTCGCGATAGGCCAGCACGCTGCGCCCGCGCAGGCGCCCGTCGAAGGCCAGCGGGCCGCCGACATCGACGTAACTGTAGTAATCGTCATAGCTGCCGCCGCTCGCACCGGCCTGAGCCTGCCATTGTGCGGTCGGGCGTTTGCGCACCATGTTGATGGTCGCCGACGGATCGCCTGCGCCCGTGGTCAGGCCGGTGGCGCCGCGCACGACTTCGATGCGGTCGTAGATGATGGTGTCCGAATCGGACTTCATGTACTGGAAGGTGTTGAGCATCCCGTCGATCTGGAAATTGTTGATCGAGTAGCCGCGGGACGAATAACTGACCCGATCCGAATCGTTGTGCTGCACCACGATGCCGGTGGTCTGGCTCATGGCCTCGGACAATGTACCGAGCTTGAAGTCATCCATCTGTTGACGGGTGACCACGGACACCGATTGCGGGGTTTCCTTGATCGACAGGTTCAACCGCGTAGCCGTGCTCATGGCGCCGGTGGTGTAGGCGTGGGTGTTTTCAGTGGTGTTGCCCAGGCCTTGGGCCGTGACACTTGTGGAGGCCAGCTCCAGGGCCGGCGCAGTGGCGGGCGATTGATGTTCTGTGTCGGTTTCAGCCAGCAGGTCCGGGCTCAATGCAACACTGCACAGGCCAAGGGTGAGGGTCATGGAACGGGTGATGGGCGCGAACATCGCAGCCGGCTCCTTGTCTTTGAGGGAAAAAATTCCGTTTGCTCAAAGACGAAGGCGAGCAGGGCGATTTAGTGTCAAACGAGAAATATTGTTATTTGCAGATGTTTCATCAGTATGAAGAAAGGGCCGTTTCCGGCCCTTTTCTGATTATTTCTGTACCACCTCTGTGACGCTGGCGGCGGGTTTTTTTGGCTTCATCAGGCTGAAGTCGATCAAGGCCCGCTGTTCGCGTTCGTAAGGGTTGCCGATCAGCAGCGGACGCGGCTTGAAGCTGGCGCTGACCAGGCTCTTGCTGCGATCCAGCTCATCGAAACTCAAACCGGCCAGGTCCGCCCAGGTGTGAATCAGGTGCGAGCTGCTGTAAGGGCGGCTCAGATCCCCGGCGAAGCTCCAGTCGTGGTTTTCACGCCACTTCGGCGACACCCAGGCCATGAACGGAATGGTGTACATCGGCGCCGTCGGCTTGTTTTCGTTGCGCCCCAGAGTGCCGTGGCCCACCGAGTCGAACACGTCTTCGCCGTGGTCGGAGAGGTACAGCAAAAAGCCGTTCGGATCGGATTTGGCGTAGTCCTTGATCAGGCTCGAGACCACGAAATCGTTGTACAACACCGCGTTGTCGTAGCTGTTGTAGGTCGGCACCTGATCGTCACGCACGCCGGCCGGAACACCGTTGCGGTCCTGGAACTTGTCGAAGCTCGGCGGATAGCGGTACTGGTAGCTCATGTGCGTACCGAGCAGGTGCACGACGATCAGCTTGCGCGGGGCCGCATCGGCCAGGGCCTTGTTGAACGGCTCGATCACGTCGCCGTCGTACTGCGCGGCGTTCTGGTTGCGGTTGTTGTTCAGGTACACCTGCTCGTCGGCCTGTTCGGAGAAGGTCGTGAGCATGGTGTTGCGCTTGGTCATGGTTTGCTGGTTGGTGATCCAGAAGGTCTTGTAGCCGGCCTGTTTCATCATGCTGACCAGCGACGGGGTGGACAGGTACAGGTCCGGGTTTTCTTCGTCGGCAAAGGTCAGCACCTGTTGCAGCGCTTCGATGGTGTACGGGCGCGGGGTGATGACGTTGTCGAAAATCGACAGCTGATCCTTGAGTTTGTCCAGTTCCGGCGTGGTTTTACGCGGGTAACCGTAAAGGCTCATGCGCTGGCGGTTGGTGGATTCGCCGATCACCAGCACCAGGGTCGCCGGCTGATTGGCGCCCGAGTCCTTGAGGTTTTTCAGCGGCGGGATCTTGCTCGCGCTGTGCAGCATGCCCTGCATGTCAGCCAGGGTTTCCTGATAGCGGTGATAAGCCACGGCCATCTGCCACGGCACGGCCGGCTCGATGCGGGTTTCGAATTTCTCGAAGCCCTGGGCGAAGCTGCCGGTGCGCATTGTCTGTTTGACCAGCGGATAACCGATCACGGCCACCAGGATTGCCATGGCGGCGACGAGTGCCCGACCACGGGGCAGGTGCACCGGACGCAGGCGGGTCCACAGAAAATACGCGAACGCGGTGTGCGCGAGGAACGCCGGAACCATCCACCAGGCAAAGTACTGGGTCATGTACTCGCCGGCTTCGGACACGTTCGACTCGAACATGATGAAGATCACGCTCTGGGAGAATTCCTGCTGGTAGATGAAGAAGTAACCCAGACTGGCCATCGAGCAGGCCCACAACACCACGCCGATCAGTGCGGCGAGCAGACGGGTGCGATTGGGGAACAACAACATCGGTGCGAGCCACACGGCGCTCATCACGAAGGCCTGGCGGAACCCGGTGAACCCTGAGGTGCCGGTCAACTGGATCAGCAGTTGGGTGATACCGGAGAAGTACCAGAAGAACACGAACAGCCAGATAAACCCGGCCCAGTCGAAACCTGTCGCAGTCGTATTGCTGCGTTTGAACACCGCCATTCAGCACTCCAGCTCAGTCGTCACATCCACCGCCGGGCGCCTCATGCAACCGGCGCATGAACCCGACGAACGGCGGCCATGCGCAGACACGCACGGCCAGAATGCGCCGGAGTATCAACACACCAGTGTGAAAACTTTGTTAGTTGCCGAACAGGGCGGGAGGTGCAGCCTGTCGGGAACGGCGATGGCCGCTCCCGAAGCGGGCGGGGAGATCAGGCGTGGGGCGAACGCTGCACGCGCGGCAAGGGCTGTGACTCGGCGCCCTGGGTCAGCAGGCGCAATTGTGCGAGTTCCTGCTTGAGCTGATCGCGTTCGTCTTTCAACTGACGCAGTTCGTCACGACGGATGGTGACGTACAGGGTTTGTGGCGGCATTGCTGTATGTACTGTGCCCATTGCTCACCTCGCAAATGGCGTGTCTCAACTGCAGATCAGCTCCGTTTTCGAGCCTTGATCTGCTATCGGCGCCGATTTTGATTTCTTTTGCTCGCGAATGGAACTTTTTTATTTTTCATGGTCGTTGTGTCTTCGGCACGTTTCCAGACGTTATCAGTCTGGATCGGGCACAATGCACGGAAACTTCAACCCGACGCTCTGGACTAACCTCCATTAGTCGCGTTGGGCTATACCTTTGACACACTTTTATTTGTAGTAAGGAGCATCAGCACATGCAACTCGGGATTATTGGACTGGGCCGCATGGGCGGCAATATTGCGCGACGTCTGATGCTCAACGGTCACACCACCGTTGTTTACGACCGCAATACCGCCTTTGTCGACACCCTGGCCGCCGAGGGCTCTACCGGCGTCGCCGACCTGCCTGCACTGGTCGCAGGCCTGGCCAAGCCGCGTGCGGTATGGGTCATGCTGCCGGCCGGCGCACCGACTGAAGACACCATCGAAGCCCTGAGCCATCTGCTCGAGGCGGGCGACACCATCATCGATGGCGGCAACACCAACTATAAAGATGACATCCGCCGGGCCAAAACCCTGGCCGAGAAGGGCCTGCACTACATCGACGTCGGCACTTCCGGCGGCGTCTGGGGCCTGGAGCGCGGCTACTGCATGATGATCGGCGGCGATGCCGAGACCGTTAAGCGTCTGGACCCGCTGTTCGCCGCGCTGGCGCCGGGCATGGGCGACATCCCGCGCACCAAGGACCGCAAGTCCGATGATCACCGTGCCGAGCACGGCTACATCCACGCCGGTCCCGCCGGTGCCGGTCACTTCGTCAAGATGATTCACAACGGGATCGAGTACGGCATGATGGCCGCCTTCGCCGAAGGCTTCGACATTCTCAAGACCAAGTCCAGCGAGCGCCTGCCGGAAGATCAGCGTTTCGACCTGAACGTAGCCGACATCGCCGAAGTCTGGCGTCGTGGCAGCGTGGTGTCGTCCTGGCTGCTGGACCTGACCGCCGATGCGCTGGCCAGCGACCCGAAACTCGACGGCTTCTCGGGCTCCGTGGCGGACAGCGGCGAAGGCCAGTGGACCATTGAAGCGGCCATGGAACAAGCGGTGCCGGTACCGGTGTTGTCCAACTCGCTGTTCTCGCGCTACCGCTCCCGCGGCCAGGGTACGTTCGGCGACAAGATTCTTTCGGCCCAGCGCTTCGGCTTCGGCGGCCATGTGGAGACTGCGAAGAAATGACCCATACGATCCGCAGGAAATCCAAGGCAGAACCCGCACCACCGACCACGCTGTTTCTGTTCGGCGCCCACGGTGATCTGGTCAAGCGCCTGCTCATGCCGGCGCTGTACAACCTGAGTCGCGACGGCCTGCTGGATGATGGCTTGCGGATCGTTGGCGTTGACCACAACGCCATTACCGATGAAGCCTTCGCGCAGAAGCTCGAAGACTTCATCCGCACCGAAGTGGCAGCCAAGGTCGGCAAGGGCGATCAGATGCTTGATCCGGCCTTGTGGGCCAAGCTCGCCAAAGGCATCAGCTACGTCCAGGGCGATTTCCTGGACGAAAGCACTTATTCAGCCCTGGCGGCGAAAATCGCCGACAGCGGCACTGGCAATGCGGTGTTCTACCTGGCCACCGCGCCACGTTTCTTCAGCGAAGTGGTACGTCGTCTCGGCAGCGCCGGGTTGCTCGAAGAAACCCCGCAAGCCTTCAGAAGGGTGGTGATCGAAAAACCGTTCGGCTCCGACCTGCAAACCGCCGAGGCGTTGAACGCCTGCCTGCTCAAGGTCATGTCGGAAAAGCAGATCTACCGGATCGATCACTATCTGGGCAAGGAAACCGTGCAGAACATTCTGGTCAGCCGGTTCTCCAACAGCCTGTTCGAAGCCTTCTGGAACAACCACTACATCGACCATGTGCAGATCACCGCTGCCGAAACCGTCGGCGTTGAAACCCGTGGCAGTTTCTACGAACACACGGGCGCCCTGCGGGACATGGTGCCCAACCACCTGTTTCAGTTGCTGGCCATGGTGGCGATGGAGCCGCCGGCCGCGTTCGGCGCCGATGCGGTGCGGGGCGAGAAGGCCAAGGTAGTCGGCGCGATCCGCCCCTGGACCACCGAGGAAGCGCGAGAAAACTCGGTTCGCGGCCAATACGGCGCCGGCGAAGTCGCTGGCAAACCGGTCGCCGGTTATCGCGATGAAAACAACGTCTCCCCCGAAAGCACCACGGAAACCTACGTGGCGCTGAAAGTGATGATCGACAACTGGCGCTGGGTCGGCGTGCCGTTCTACCTGCGCACTGGCAAGCGCATGAGTGTACGCGACACCGAAATCGTCATCTGCTTCAAACCGGCGCCGTATGCGCAGTTCCGGGATACCGAGGTCGACGAATTGCAGCCGACCTACCTGCGTATCCAGATCCAGCCCAACGAAGGCATGTGGTTCGACCTGCTGGCCAAACGGCCGGGGCCGGCGCTGAACATGGCCAACATCGAGCTGGGCTTCGCCTACAAGGACTTCTTCGAAATGCAGCCGTCCACCGGCTACGAAACCCTGATCTACGACTGCCTGACCGGTGATCAGACGCTGTTCCAGCGCGCTGACAACATCGAGAACGGCTGGCGTGCGGTGCAACCGTTCCTCGACGCCTGGCAACAGGATGCGAGTGTGCAGAGTTATGCCGCCGGCGAAGACGGGCCGAAAGCTGCCGATGACCTGCTGACTCGCGATGGTCGCGTCTGGCATGGTCTCGGATGAGCGAGCCGATCCGTTTTCTGTTGAGCGACATGGACGGCACGCTGTTGCTGCCCGATCACAGCTTGAGTCAGCGCGTCATCGACGCGGTTCGTTCGCTGCGTGAAGCGGGCGTGCTGTTCAGCCTTGCCACGGGGCGTCCGCCCAAAGCCATGCTGCAACAGATCGAAGCCCTGGGCGTCGATCTGCCGACGGCGGCGTTCAACGGCGGCACCATCGTCAATCCGGACGGCAGCATTCTGGTTGCTCATTACCTGCCGGCCACGGCAGCACTGACTGCACTGGCGCTGTTCGCCGATCAGCCGGACGTCGAGATCTGGGTGTTCAGCGGCGGCGACTGGCTGCTCAAGGATCCGCACGGGCCGATGGTGCCGCGCGAGCAGCACGGGCTCGGCTATCCGCCGGTGGTGGTGGAGAGCTTCGAGCCGTATCTGGAGCGTATCGACAAGATCGTGGCGACCAGCCACAACACCGACCTGCTGATCGAACTGGAGGCACAGTTGTTGCCGAAGGTCGAAGGGCGGGCACAGGTGTCGCGCTCGCAACCGGTGTACCTCGACGTGACGGCGCTCGAGGCCAACAAGGGCTCGGCGCTGGTCACGCTGGCTGAACACCTGGGCGTGCCGCTGGCGCAGACGGCGGCGATCGGCGATGGTGGCAATGATCCGGCGATGTTCCATGTTGCCGGTCTGTCGATCGTCATGGGCCAGGCAGAGGACGCGGTGAAGCGTCAGGCCGATGTGGTCACCGGGCCGAACACTGAGGACGGGGTGGCGCAGGCCATCGAGAAATACATTTTGCCGCGCTGATTCATGCATAAAAAAACGGGAGCCCCAGGGCTCCCGTCGTTGTTTCTACAGCCAGTAACTCACGGCGTACCAGCCGAGCAATCCCATCACCACGGTGTAAGGCAACGCCATCCACACCATCCGCCCGTACGACAACCGCACCAGCGGCGCAATCGCCGACGTCAGCAGAAACAGAAACGCCGCCTGGCCATTGGGTGTTGCCACACTCGGCAGGTTGGTGCCGGTGTTGATTGCAATCGCCAGCGTCTCGAAATGCTCGCGGCTCATGTTGCCGGACAGGAACGCCTGTTTCACTTCGGTGATGTAAATCGTGGCGACGAACACGTTGTCACTGATCGCCGACAGCAGGCCGTTGGCGATGAACAGCATCCCCGGCTGCTGATCGGCCGACAGTGCCAGCACCCACTGAATCAGTGGCGCAAACAGTTGCCGGTCGTGAATTATCGCCACCACGGCGAAGAACACCACCAGCAGCGCGGTGAATGGCATGGCTTCCTTGAATGCGTTGCCCAACCGGTGTTCGTCGGTGATCCCGGTGAAGGCGGTGATCAACACGATCACCATCAGGCCGATCAGGCCGACTTCCGCGATGTGGAAGGCCAGCCCGGCAACAAGGATCAGCGCAGCGCAACCTTGCACCAGCAGGGCGGCGCGTTGGCGCTGCGTGCGCTCGGCGTTGTCTTCGGCGGCGTAGTTGGCCAGCACGGCACGTACGTTATCCGGCAGCCGTGTGCCGTAGCCGAACCAGCGCAGTTTCTCCAGCAACAGGCAGGTCACCAGTCCCGCGACCAGGACCGGCAGGGAAACCGGTGCGACCTTCAGGAAGAACTCGGCAAAGTGCCAACCCATTTCGTGGCCGATCAACAGGTTCTGCGGTTCGCCAACCAGCGTACAGACCCCGCCCAACGCGGTGCCGACGGCGCCATGCATCAACAGACTGCGCAGGAAGGCGCGAAACTGTTCGAGGTCCTCGTGATGCAGCTGGGGCAGATGCCGGTCATCGCTGAATTCGCTGTCCTGGCGCGGATCGTTGCCGGAAGCCACTCGGTGGTAAACCGAATAAAAGCCGACGGCGGCGCTGATGATCACAGCGGTGACGGTCAGCGCGTCGAGAAACGCCGAGAGAAACGCCGATAAAAAACAGAACATCAGGGCCAGCAATCCCTTTGATCGCACGCCCAGCAACAGGCGCGAGAACAGGAACAACAGCAGGTCTTTCATGAAATAGATGCCGGCGACCATGAACATCAGCAGCAGAATCACCGGGAAGTTGTGCTGCAGCTCTTCATACAGTGCCTGAGGCGTGGTCATTTTCAGCAGCAGTGCTTCGATCAGCAGCAAGCCACCGGGCATCAGCGGGTAGCACTTGAGCGCCATGGCCAGGGTGAAAATGAACTCGATCACCAGCAACCAGCCAGCGGCGACCGGGCCGACAGTCCACAGCACCAGCGCATTGAGCATCAGAAACCCGACGATGCACGCCTTGTACCAGCGGGGCGAATACCCGAGAAAGTTGTGCGCGAACGCTTGGGCCATCGAACCGGACATCGGTTGCTCCTTATATTAAGAAGCGCGCAAATTGCCGTAAGCGATGGGCAAGATCAAGTGCAGTTGGATTCGCATCAGTGATTCAGATACCGCGCGACTAATGCACGGTAGTTGCCATCCAGCGAATAGCCGCCTACCAGAATCCGGTTGTCAGGCTGCATCGCCACTGAAGTGGCGGTATCGAGGCTGCGCCCCAGTCGCGTGCGCAACCAGCCATTACCGGAACCGAAGCTTCGATCAAGGCTGCCGTTGACCCCATAGCGGGCGACGATGAAATCGGCTTCAACACCGCCGATTGTCGCCCCGACTGCAACGATGCGCCCATCCGCCATTGCCTGTGCGGCGTTCCACTGGCAACCGCTGGGGCCGATGTCCAGCAGATGCGGCTGTCCGCCGTTGCAGTGCAGATCAGGGCGACCATTGCCATGGACAAATGAAGCCATGCATCGAATCGGATCGCGGCTGCTGCCAAAACAATGCAAATGCTCCGCCGATTCGATGACCTGATTGACCAGTGCACTGTGCCCCTGGACTTTGAAGGCCATGAAGCCGTCTACCGCAAAACGTTCATCGAGCTTGCCGTCCGGCAGGTAGCGGGCGAGCAGGCCTTCCTGCGGGAAATCGATGGAACCGGCGACCACGATTCTTCCGTCTGCTTGCAGCAGCACGCTGCCGAGCCAGGTATTGAGCAACAAGTGGCGAACCATGACGAAACCGCGACCGTTGAAGGATGAGTCGAGGCTGCCATCGGGTTTGAGGCGGATCAGCATGCCGACGTGATCGGCCAGTTCGAAGTGATGGTTGGCGATCAGCAGGATATGCCCGTCGGGTTGCACTGCGAAATCGCAGGCTTCGGCGCCCGGAACCCCAGGCGGTAGCCAGGCGTCGCGGGTGCCCATGGAAAGGTCGCCAGGCAGGCGGACAATTTGCCGGCCGTTGTCGCCGAAGCTCGGGTCAGGTCGGCCCTGAGCATCGAACAGGGCCAGGGCGGGCAGGGTGCGATGTTCTGATTCGTAGTGCAGGCCCGCCAGCAGAATCCGCCCGTCGGGCAAGACTTGCACCTTGCTGCCGGTGGCTTCAAAACCGGCGGCGAACCGGTCAATCACGCTGCCTTGAGTGCCGAACCCCAGATCAGCCGAGCCGTCCTCAAGCAGTCGAGCCAGCCCGAAACGGCTGCCGTGAGCCGTCCCCACCTTGGCGGCGACCAGAATCCGACCTTGCGCATCGAGTGCCACGCTTTGGGTCAGGCTGGATGTACTGCCGGCGAAGTAAACCTGCGCCACGCCGCTGCTGGAAAAGGTCTTGTCGAGTTGTCCGGTGTTCGCTAGCGTCTGGAGCGCGATAGCGGTCTGGCTTGACATGCATGCATCTCCTTGCGAGTCGACCGATGTCCGGGAGGTGGAACGGGAAACTGCATGAGCGACACATTCAATCCCTGAATTCGCACAAGTACAACTGACAGAAATAACAGGTGGAGGGTCGTACTGTGCCAGAACAGTGTCTTTTTGAACCAGTCGCAAGCCTGCCAAGTATTCAGGCGCGAAAGTATTGAGGAAGGTTTTACAGAAAGACTGAAGTTGGAAATAGATTCGCAACTAGCAGAAGAGGGCGGATGACTTGAACGTCATCCGCATTACCCACAAATATCAGTGTGGCATCGACCAGGATTGCAACGCATAGCCTTCTTCGCTTAGTTCGGCGCGGGCCTGTTGCAGCAGGTGTTCAAGTTGCGCCGGATCGGAGTAGGCGCTGCTCGGGATGTGGGTGCGACCAATGTGGGAGTTGGTGCGGTCAATCACTGTGAGGCAGAGTTCACCGTTGCCATCTTGTGGGGCCCAGGCGACGCATTGAAAAGGTTTAAATGCGCGGTTGGCAATCAAAAGAGCTTCGTTGATACGGAGCGGGGCGGTCATGGGGTCTTCTCTCTTTAGTGCCCAATCAAGTGATGTGCCGTCGGTTGGGCTTACCGTTCGGCGAGTTACTTGTACTGATGCACGCAACCCGTTGGCAGGTCACACGGATTTTGAAGAAATTTCGACTTTCTTTCATGCGCTCAAATAAAGGGACCGGTTTTGAAAGCCTGGCGAAAGAATCAAGTCGATAGCTAACTAATAAAGTCGCTTCTTATAACTGCTTCACTTGTACACCTATAAGCAATCGATACAAGACGCCGTCAAATTCTTGCTAACGTAACAGTCAGGTCTGCCAAATGACTGTTTTTACGATCATTTCTTAAAATTTGGCGCCAAGGAACAGTCATGAACGAAGCGCCTGCATTACGACGTTTACTGGTCGTCGACCCGTGCGACGACTGCCACCGATTATTGCCGGGTCTGCGTGCCGTGGGTTGGGACGTCGACAGTTGCAGCCTGGAAAATGCCGCCGACCGAAGTTGTGATGTCGGCCTGTTGCGTTTACAGCCTTTTCACCTGGAACGTCCCGAAGCCGTCAAAGAGCTGATCAGCCGCAGTGGCACCGAATGGATCGCCGTGCTGAATCAGGAAGTGCTGCGTTTGCAGAACGTCGGCGACTTCGTCTGCGAATGGTTTTTCGATTTCCATACCTTGCCATTCGACGTCTCCCGGGTGCAGGTCACCCTCGGTCGCGCGTTCGGCATGGCGCGCCTGCGCGGTCAGGGCACGATTCACGTCGACCAGCCGGAACACGAGCTGCTGGGCGACAGCAAGCCGATCCGCGAACTGCGCAAACTGCTGAGTAAACTGGCCCCCACCGAGTCGCCGGTTTTGATCCGCGGCGAAAGCGGTACTGGCAAGGAACTGGTCGCCCGCACCCTGCACCGGCAGTCGCAACGCCACAGCAAGCCTTTTGTGGCGATCAACTGCGGGGCAATTCCCGAACACTTGATCCAGTCGGAACTGTTCGGCCACGAGAAAGGCGCGTTCACCGGCGCCCATCAGCGCAAGGTCGGACGTATCGAAGCGGCCAACGGCGGCACCTTGTTTCTCGATGAAATCGGCGATCTGCCGCTGGAGCTGCAAGCCAATCTGCTGCGTTTTCTTCAGGAAAAACACATTGAACGGGTCGGTGGCAGTCAACCGATCCCGGTCGATGTGCGGGTGTTGGCGGCGACTCACGTTGATCTCGAAGCCGCCATCGAGAAGAAGCGC
Source organism: Pseudomonas sputi (assembly GCF_021603585.1). Classification (GTDB taxonomy): domain Bacteria; phylum Pseudomonadota; class Gammaproteobacteria; order Pseudomonadales; family Pseudomonadaceae; genus Aquipseudomonas; species Aquipseudomonas sputi. The sequence goes on from NZ_BQHI01000004.1 coordinate 107,996, forward strand.
TTTCGCGAAGACTTGTACTACCGGCTCAATGTGCTGCAGGTGGTGACCGCGCCGTTACGCGAGCGCCACGGCGACCTGTCGATGCTGGCCAACCATTTTTCCCATTTCTACAGCCACGAAACCGGCCGTCGTCCGCGCAGTTTCAGTGAAGATGCGCTGATCGCCATGGGTAAACACGACTGGCCGGGCAATGTCCGTGAACTGGCCAACCGTGTGCGTCGAGGGCTGGTGCTGGCCGAAGGGCGGCAGATCGAGGCCCGTGATCTGGGGTTGATCAGCCAGCAGTCGATCGCCGCTCCAATGGGCACCCTTGAAGACTACAAGACCCGCGCCGAACGCCAGGCGTTGTGTGATGTGTTGAACCGGCACAGCGACAATCTCAGCGTTGCTGCCAAAGTGCTCGGGGTTTCCCGGCCGACTTTCTATCGTTTGCTGCACAAGCACCAGATCCGCTAGGGCGCGGCGCTTCCCGAGACCGGGAAGCTGAAAAGGCCCGCTGCGATGCAAGTCGCCGCGGGCCTTTTTATGATGGTGTGGTTTAGAAGTAGTACGGGAATTTCAGGCTGAAGGAGAAGTCCGGGGCATCGTCCGTCATGCCGATGGACAGGTTGGGCACGATGGTCAGGTTGTCGGTGGCCGCAATGGTCATGCCGACGTTGAAGTAACCGGCGTTGGCGTCGCTGGACACCACCGATTCCCAATCCCCGCCATCCTGTTTCAGCTTGCTCTTGCGTTGCACCAGGTCAGACACGGAGAACGACATACTCATCTTCTCGTTCAGTGCGAAGGCAACACCTGCGCCAATCTGGAAGCTGTCGCCGATGCGAACCTTGCCCGGGTTTTTCTGGTTGACCGTGGAGCTGATGTCGTCGAACGACTCCTCGAAGTTATGGGTGTAGGACAGGCTGCCGAACAGCACGGCCGGGTCAAACGTCTTGACCAGCGAGATGCCCGGGGTGATCGACCAGACGCCGTTGCCGGTAGGCAAGGTGTCAGGCACGAACAGGTTCGAGTTGGCATCGGTCTGGCGCAGCTTGATCCCGAACGGGTCCTTGCCCGTAGGCGCCTTGACCCGCAAGGAAACCACGGCGTCCGGGGTGTTGACCGATTCGTCCAGGAACTTGTACGCAATGCCGAAGTTGACGTCGCCGATAGTCGGGTCGCGGCTGACGTCCTGTTCGGTGGTGACGTTGGAGGCGCCGCCGTTGCCGCCGCCGGACTGATAGGTCGATTCCCGGTAAACCACCGGCACGTTCAGGTCGAATTGCCAGCGGTTGTCGAAGTTGTAGCGGCCTGTCAGGTCCAGCGTCCAGGTGTCGGCCTTGATCCGGTCGAGGTTGATATTGCCGAGGAAAATCGAGTCCAGAGCCAGGAAACCGTTGAGAATCAGCTGGCGCGTGTCATAACGCGAATAGGTGATACCGGTTTCGAAGCTGAATTTGCCGCCGCCGAAGAAGCCGCTGGCTTCGTCGTAGAGGTTGGACACACTCTGTGCCGGTTGCGAATCGTCGGCCAGCGACTGGCCGTAGGATGCGCCGCTGCCCCCGGCGGCGCCCCCCGACGCTGCTGCGGCCCCGGTGCCGGTGGCGACCCGGTTGCCCTTCATGTCCGAAGGCGATTTGGCCAGGCGTTTTGGGGGTGGGGAGGCGGGTTGCTCTTCGACCTGGCGGACCCGTTGTTCGAGTACCGCCAGGGCTTTTTGTTGTACTTCGTATCGTTGCTTAAGCTCCAGAAGTTCTTGTTTCAGGGCTTCTACATCGGCGTCGGGCGCAGCTTGCAACATTGCCGCAGGTAGAAGAGTACTCAAACATACAGCAGCACGCAGTGATACTGATCGATACATGGATAAGCCGTCCCTTTAAGCCCAATGATCGAGACTCAGCGTAGTTCAATATCCGATGTTGCGTAGTGCCCTGAGTTGAGTCAGGTTGCAGTCCAGTGCGCCGGCACTCATGCCGTTATTGTTCAGGACAACGTTGAGTTGTGTCAGGTTGTTGACGACGTTCGCGTTACCGAGCAAACGGGTGTTTTGCAGCAGTCCGCCCTGGGCGACCTGTTGCAAGGCTGTACCCTGATTGCCGGAGGCCTGAATGGCCATTTGTATACCGCCCCCTGTGGCCGAGACCGCAACGCTGCCGGCGCTGTTGCTGCCGGAAATGGTCTGGCCGGCCATCAAGGCCTGGCCCTGGGCAGGCATCAGTGCCGGTGCCTGACTGGCTTCTTTGACGTTGATTGCAACGTTGTTGTAGGCGGCATTGCCGTCGCCAGCGGCGCGCACACTCTGCGTCACGCCCTGGCTGGAGTTGAGTCCCGCGCCACCCACGACCGAGCCGGTTCCCAGTTCCGGGGTACTGCCGTTGCCGTGTTCCTTGATGGTCGAGACGTAGAATTCGGGTTTTACCGAAGCGGCCTGCAGTTGCATCGTGGCCGATGCCCCGATCAGGTCGCCACTGGCATTGCGCCAGGTACTGCTCATGACGACGCCGAAGCTGATGATCCGGCCCGGCATGACATAGCGACCGCGTAGCTCAGCGAGCTCCTGGTCCTTGATTTCGATGGGTTTGAATCCTGCATTGGCATAGCCTGACGCGCTCGCTGCCAGGCAGGCGGCGGCCAGCCAGTATGAGGTTTTCATCTGCTGCTCCCGGGACATCCAGCCCCACTCTTGTAATCGGCGATTAAAAGAAGTCGCTCTGTATGAACCCGAAGTCCATCAATTCAGCGTCTTTGACCGGGTTGAATCCATCCAGCTTGTTTTTGGCCGTCAGCGGTGTCGGAGGACTGCGTAATGCATTGGTTTTGTCGTATCCGGGGCCGACGATGGCAAAGACAATGCTGTTCCAACCTTTGACAAAGTCATCATGGGAGTAGCGTTTGTGTCCTAAAACCGGGTCTGCGATGTAAACCCAATCCTTGTCCGCCCGCTGCATCACCACGAAATGCTTGTAGCCGCGAATATCCATCAGTACCACCACCGGGATCGTGACTGCGTCGAGTTTTTCCGGTGGGATCCTGTAGCCCCTGGCGCGCATGCCGATGCTTTCTATGTAGCGCTTCATGTCGAGCATGGAGAAACCTTGAGTACGGACAAGGTCCTGGTCAGCATTGACCAGCATGCCTTTGATGATGTGCTCCTCATCGACGTCGAGCCAATAGGCCTGGCGCAATACCGTCGCCAGTGCGGCGGCGCCGCAGCTGAAGTCGGTTTTCTGTTCGACGATGTCGGCAAACTTGCGCTCACGAATGCTTTGCACGTTCTTGTAGACCAGCGTGCCGCCAGGCAGGGCAGCAACGGGCATCTGGGCAGCCTGGGTCAGGCCGCAGAAGCAAAGCAGAGCAAGGAGGGCAGTCTTACGCATGATCGATACGCCTTTGCGGACTGAGGAAAAGCCCCGTTTCCGGGGCTTTCGTTTCGATCGCGATTACATGCAGGCTTTGCAACCTGCGGCGATGGACAGCGAGTTGCTTTGCTGGTTGCCCACACCTGCCGAGACGTTGGCTCCGCCGTTGCCGGAGAAGTTGTTCATCGAACCGGTCATGGTTGCGGTGTTGGTTACAGGGTTTTTCCAGCCATCTTTGGTCAGCACTTGCTGAGTGGTCACGCCAGCGAGGCCAAAGGTACCCACTGCTTCGAACTTGGCTTTCTGGTCATCGTTGCCGCCGTGGCCGCCGCCACGGTTGCCATAACCACCGTGGTGGTCATCGTCTTCGATGGTCGCAGTGCCTTTGGCCTTGAACACACCAGCGGCTGCGAAGGTACCGGTAAGGGTGTCTTTTTTGTAGGTTTGCACGCCTTTGTTGTCGACGACCAGACCAGTGGAGGACTGGTTGGCAGCAGCGGCGGCAGTGGCTACACGACCACCCGATACGGCGATTGCCAGGTTGTTTTTCTGTTGGTTGAAGTTGCCGGAAGTCACGTTGATGCCGATGTTCCCGGAACCGTTGTTGCCCGCGTTGTTGAGGGTCGCGGTGTTGGTCGTCGACAAGTTTTTCACATAGTTGTTGTTGTTGACTTGAGTGGCACTCGAGGCAGCAACAGCAGTACCGAAGATGAAACTTTCGTCGGCGGTGGCCAGTGCGGCGGCGTTGTCTTGTTGGTTGCCGTCGCCGGCTGCAACGTTGGCGCCCATGTTGCCGTTGGAGCCGTTCAGCGAGTTGTCAGCCTTCGCGTCGTTTTTAGTCCCCTGGTTTGTTACCACGTTGCCATCGCTGTTTTGTGCATCGAGCACTGCAGCGCCAGCGCCGGCGGTGATTTGCAGCAGTTGTTCCAGGGTTGGGCCTTTTGGACCATGGTTGTTGCCATGACCATTGCCGTGCCCGTTACCATGACCGCGATCATCATCGCGACCGCCTGCCTGTGCTGCGATTGCCATCACTGCTGCAAGTGCGAAAACCAGTGGTTTGAGGGCCATTGTAGGTTTCATGGTGTTTCTCCGTGCTTATTAGTTGGTTAAGTGTTGGTACTTTCTAATTGCACTGCTTTTATTTGGGTCAGTCTGCGACCCGGATGCTCAGGGTGTTAGCCATTCGGTTCCCCACCCCGGCACTCTGGTTCACCTGGATTACCCCTCGGCTGCCGGTGAAGGCCTGATCACTTGTCGTGACCTGGCGACTGCCGGGTGAGGTGCCAGTTGCTCCTGAGCTCGGTAACAACGCCACGTTCTGTTGAGAAAGGGTGCTGTCGTCAACGGCTTGCGGGCCGGCACTGATGCTGACCCGTGTGACGTTGGCCATCTGGTTGTTGGCCCCGGCACCCTGATTCACGCCCAGGATCCCGTTGCCATTACTGAAAGAGCTGCCGCCGATGTTGCTGCTTGCGTTGATCGAGCGGTCGGCGGGGGTGTCGATTTTCTGCTGCACGCTGGTTCTGGCGTGGGACTCGCTGCCAATGGCGATCGCCTTGACGTTGGCCTGCTGCATCTGATCGCCGGCGGCCTGGTTGACGTTGAAGTTGCCACGGTATTGAGCGCCGGAGTCTTGAATGGTCGCGGTGTTCACAGCGCTCGGATCGGCCATCGCACTGGAGCAGCCGAGCAGGGCGAGCAGGAGCAGGGAACGATTCATGTCACTGGCCTCCAGCCATGCGGGTCAGCGGAGCAAGGCCGGAACTCATTGCACGGTTTACGGTATTGGAAATCGAGCTGCCCGCGCCCCCGCCATGACCGCCGCTCATGCCGGGCAGGCCGTTCTGGTTGGTCAGGTTGTTCATGCCGGGCAGGTTCGAGCTGGGGGTGTTGATGTTGCCGCGGATGGAGGAGCCGCTGGCTACACGGGCAAAGTCACCATCACTGAGTTCGGTATTGCTGAGCGTCGAATTGATACGGGCAGATGGGTTGGCATTGACGGTGGTCGGATAGGGGTCTTTGCCGCCGCTGCGCCCGATGGGAATCGGCTGGACATCACGATTGAGCACGATCACGCCATTGCCTTCGGCCTGAACGTTGAAACTGAGAAATGGGCTGGCAACTGATCCGACCAGCAGAAGGCAGGTGAAGGCTTTATTGATGTTCCCCACGACGGCAATTCCTTCTTCAGTGGGCTGAGCCTGTTCAGCGTTGTGAAGAAGAGAGCGAAAGCTGTGCCGCTTTTTGAAAGTTAAGGCATTTCAACAGGTTGGGGCGAGTTTGCTGAGGGCTGATACCAATACTGTTTCAACGTTGAAACAATAAAGGCCCTACGCAACCCGCCAAGGCCATTGCAAAGCTCTGGGACACGGGTTTGCGCGTAGGTGTTTCAGTTGCGTAACAAGTCGGATGACAATGGGATGAAGGGCCGTGAGATGGGCCCTTTGCACCTGCAGGAGTGTTTCAGGAACGGACACTTTGCCCCCAAAACAGGGGGGGGCGCCGGGTCAAACGCCCCAAAAACCGGGTCAGCTCGCGAGCAGATCGCGAACGGCTTCGAAGGCTTGCTGCTGGCGTTCGAGCCAGTTGCCCTGAATGATCTGCAAGGGTTGGTGATGGGTTTCCAGCCAGGTCCGGGTGGCCTGATAGAACGCGAGCCGTTCACTCAAGTCGGGCTGGCAGCGCTGACCATCGTCCGTCCATTCGACTTGTTCGGGAGAGAGCAGCAGGTGCAGGTCGTAATGACGGGCCAGTAATTCGCTTTCCAGCCATGCCGGGCAGTCGCCGAACAGCGTCTGGCTCCACAGGATGTTGCTCAACAGATGCGTATCGAGAATCAGCAGTTGCGGCTGCTGCGCGCGTGCCGCGTCTTCCCATTGCACCTGGCCACGCGCGATTTCGGGGATGTCGGCCAGGCACGTATCCCGAGGGTTCTGCTCGATGAACCCGCGCACATACTCGTCCACCCGCAAGCCACCGAACTGCTGTTGAATCCCGGCCGCCAGCCAGCTTTTGCCCGTGGATTCGGGGCCGGTCAGTACGATTACCTTCATCGTTGCAACGCCGGATCGGCACGCCATTCGCGCCAGCCTTGCACCGCGATCAGGGTGAACAGGGCATACAGCGCCGCCGTGAGGTACAGCCCTTTATAAAGGAACAGGCCGACGAAGATTACATCCAGCGCGAACCACAGCGCCCAGCATTGCAGACGCTTGTGAGCCATCCAGAACTGGGCGACCAGGCTGAAACCGGTCAGGGCCGCGTCGAGCCAGGGTTGTGCTGCGTCGGTCCAGTGAGCCATGGCGGCGCCCAGCAGAAGACTGCCGACCGCGCCAATGGCCAGGCCCTGCGCAATCGAGCGGGTGTCGAGCCGGCTGACTTCGCGCCCGTCATGCATCGTCCCGGCTCGCGTCCACTGCCACCAGCCATAGATCTGCAGCCCGGCATAAACCACCTGCAGCAACATATCCGAATACAGCTTCACCTCGAAGAAGACCCAAGTGTAAAGCGACACCATGACCAGCCCGATCGGCCAGCACCACGGATTCTGTTTGACCGTGAGCCACACGGCGATCACACCGAGGGCGGCGGCAAACAGTTCAAGCCCGGACATGCAGGATCCTTGGGGGGAATAAAAGAGGGAGCGGATTGTACCGAAAAACAGGCGGGAAACGAGTTCCCGCCTGTTGCACGGATCAGACGCGGAACTGGCGCAGCAGCCCGTTCAGTTGTTCGCTGAGCTGGCCGAGTTTTACGCTGGCCACGCTCGACTGCTCGGCCGCCAATGCCGTGCTGTGGGACAGGCCCGCCGCCTGGGTGACGTTCTGATTGATGTCTTCGACCACGTGCGCCTGCTGCAGCGTTGCGCTGGCAATCGAGGCGTTCAGGCCATTGAGGTTACGCAACGCCTGGCCGATGGCATTGAGGCTGGCGCTGGCCAGACCGGCCTGTTCGATGGTCAGTTGCGACGCCTTGCTGCTGTCGCCGATCACCTTCACGGCGGCCTCGGAATGATTTTGCAGGCGTTCGATCATCGTCTGGATTTCCGCCGTGGACTTCTGCGTGCGCTGAGCCAGCAAACGCACCTCGTCGGCCACCACCGCAAAACCACGACCCTGTTCTCCAGCCCGAGCCGCTTCAATGGCGGCGTTGAGGGCGAGCAGGTTGGTCTGTTCGGCAATCGAGCGGATCACCTCCAGCACGCTGCCGATCTGAGTGCTCTCGGTCGCCAGCGTGCGGATGACTTCCACCGCCTGATCGATGGTGCCGGACAGCTTGTCGATCTGTTGCAGGCTGCCGTCGATGTTGATCTGGCCTTGTTGGGCCTGGGCTTCGGCATCACGCATTTCGCTGGCGGCATGTTCGGCGTTCTTTGCCACGTCCTGCACGCCGTAGGTCACCTCGTTGACGGCAGTGGCTACCAGCTCCATCTGCTGCGACTGCTGCTGGCTGCGTTGCTGGGCCTGGGTCGCGTCATTGCCCAGTTCGCTGGACGACTGGCCCAGTGCGCTGGCGGACAGCTGCAAGTCACCGATCACCCGACGCAGCTTGGCGGTGAAGGCGTTGAAGTGCTGGGCCAGCTGAGTGACTTCGTCCTCGCCGTGGGTGTCGAGGCTGCGGGTCAGATCGCTCTCGCCGCTGGCAATATTGGCCATGGCGTTCACGGTTTCCTGTAACGGGCGAACGATGCTGCGGGCAATCAGAATCACCAGCAGCGCCATGATCACCGCGATGACCAGTCCGACCACGGATGCCTTGATCACCTGGCCCTGGAACTCGGCCTGCACGTCGTCGACGTACACGCCCGAACCAATGACCCAGCCCCATGGCTCGAACAATTTCACGTAAGAGGTCTTGGCCACCGGTTCACTGGCGCCGGGCTTGGGCCAGCGATAGTCGACCATGCCGGCACCCTTGGCCTTGGCGATGGCGACCATTTCATTGAACACCGCGAAACCGTCCGGGTCGCGGATCGCCGAGAGGTTCTGGCCTTCAAGCTTGGGATTGGTCGGGTGCATGACCATCACGGGCGTAAGGTCATTGATCCAGAAATAATCGTTCTGGTCATAGCGCAGGCCACGGATCGCGGTCAGCGCCTGTTTCTGCGCCGCCTCGCGGGTCAGGGTACCCGCGGCTTCAAGGCCCTGGTAGTAAGTCAGCAAACCGCTGGCGGTCTGCACCACATGCTGGGTTTTCTGGGCCTTGGCGTGGTAGAGGTCATCGTGGATCTGCTTGAGCATCAACACGCCCAATGTCAGCAGCATGACCACCGCCACAATCAAGATGAGCCACAAGCGTCGGCTGATCGACACACTGCGCAAGCTGTTCATAACGCTGTCACTCCGGATTCTTTTTCTTGTAATAAACCACCGCCAGCATCCAACCACGTTTCGGTGACCGGGCATACGCGACCCAAGTCGTAGAACGCGGCAGCGCTATTACGGCTTGTCTGTTAGGATTTCGGCCCCGCGCGTGAAAACCTGAATCGAAATTGATTTTTCACGGAATTTTGACTGTTTCGTGTGGATCCTGTGCGTGCGGAATCGGTACAGCCTTAATCCGCTACGCTGAACGCAGTGAACGTAAAAAAATACTATCGGGGCATGCCTCTGCGCATCGCTCTCTGGGGGATTGATGGATCTTTGGACGGCCTTGCAGGCATTGATTCTAGGAGTTGTAGAAGGGCTGACGGAGTTTTTGCCCATTTCCAGTACCGGACACCAGATCATTGTCGCCGACTTGCTCGATTTTGGAGGCGAGCGGGCCATGGCGTTCAACATCATCATTCAGCTCGGCGCGATTCTCGCGGTGGTCTGGGAATTCCGGCGCAAGATCCTCGACGTGGTCATCGGCCTGCCGACCCAGCCGAGTGCCCGGCGCTTCACCGCCAACCTGCTGATCGCCTTCCTGCCCGCCGTGGTGCTGGGGGTGGTCTTCGCCGATCTGATTCACCACTATCTGTTCAACCCGATCACCGTGGCCGCCGCGCTGGTGGTGGGCGGGATCGTGATGCTGTGGGCCGAGCAGCGCCAGCATGAAGTACACGCCGAAACGGTCGATGACATTCGCTGGACGGATGCGCTGAAAATCGGTTTCGCCCAGTGCCTGGCGATGATTCCCGGCACCTCGCGCTCCGGCTCGACCATCATCGGCGGCCTGTTGTTCGGCCTGTCGCGCAAGACCGCCACCGAGTTCTCGTTCTTCCTGGCGATGCCGACCATGGTCGGTGCGGCGGTGTATTCGGGCTACAAGTATCGGGACCTGTTCGTGCCGGCAGATTTCCCGGTGTTCGCCATCGGGTTCGTCACGGCGTTCATCTTCGCCATGATCGCGGTGCGCGGCCTGCTCAAGTTCATCGGTAGCCACAGCTACGCGGCGTTCGCCTGGTATCGGATCGTCTTCGGTCTGGTGATTCTGGCGACCTGGCAGTTCGGCTGGGTTGACTGGTCGGCAGCCAAGCCATGAGTGATTCCCGAGCACGCCGCCCGGATCGCGGTCCTTCCGGTGGCAATATCCAGCACTTGAAATTGAAGCTGGTGGTGCTGCTGATCGTCTGCGCGTTGCCGCTGTCCGGCTCGCTGTCGATGTGGCTGCGCGGGATTTCTCTGGTACCGCTGACCGCTTACGGACTGGTCAGCGTGCTGGCGTTTTTTCTGTACTGGGCGGACAAACGCAAGGCACGCGCCGCCGCCTGGCGTACGCCGGAAAACATCCTGCACGCCGTGGAACTGGCCGGTGGCTGGCCGGGCGCATTGATCGCCCAGCAGGTCTTCCGGCACAAGACGCGCAAGGTGTCGTTTCAGGTGCTGTTCTGGGTGATAGTGGCGTTGCATCAGGTGTTCTGGATCGATCAGTTGTTCCTCGGTTCGAACCTCCTGGCGCTGTTCTAGAGCAGCAGCCCGACCTGCACGCGCTTGGGCAGCTTGCTCACCACCAGTTGATGGGAGCGCTGCAGCAAGCCTTGCAATTCTTCGACGCCCAGCGGGTAGGGCGGGTGCATGATGATCCATTGCGCCCGGGCCAGATACGGCGCCGGGTGAATGCCCGGCCGGTCGCAGTGGCCGAGAAACAGATCCTTGTCGACCTTGAACGCCAGCGAATCACCGCGCAGCCCCTGCAAGGCGAACATCTTGTTGCCGGCAATCGAAAACACCCGCACGCCACCCCATTTGTAGTCTTCCCGGGCGCCAGGCAGGGCCAGGCAAAACTGCGCGACATCCTGCTCGCTCATCTTCCCTTGTTTCATAACAGCCGCTCTCCACAGGCATTGAACGATTCGACCAGATGATCGATCCATGCGCGTACCGCCGGCATCACCCCGCGCCGATGCGGATACACCGCTTGCAGCCAGCCGCCGGGCAATGACCAGTCCGGCAGCAATTGCACCAGCGTGCCGTTGTTCAGCTCCGCCTCGCAATACATCATCGGCAACAGGGTGAAACCCTGGCCGGCCAGCACGCAAGCCTTGCGCACGATGAAATCGTCGATGCCCAAACGTGCCTCCAGCGCCAGATCGCAACTCTTGCCGTGCTGATCGAGCAGGCGCACATGCACCATGCGGTCGGCCTCCAGGGCGCCCAGCACCGGCAGATGCTTCAAGTCCTGCGGATGATTGATTTCCACGCCCTGCATAAAAGAAGGGCTTGCGACCACCACCATCTGCGCCTGACGCAGGCGGCGAGTCACCAGCATCGGTTCTTCATCGCCGTGTTCGCGCACGCGCAGCGCTACGTCGATGCCTTCGGTGATCAGGTCGACCCGGCGATTGATCAGTGTCACTTCCAGTTGCACCTGAGGGTATTTGCCAAGGAAATTGCTGATCACCACCGGCAACATTTCATGGGCCAACCCGGTCGGGCTCGACACTCGCAAGCGTCCGCGGGGCTCGCTGGACATGCTGGCCACCGTTTCATCGGCCATTTCCGCTTCCAGCAGCATTGCCTGACAGTGGCGCAGATAACGCTCGCCGACCGCCGTCAGCTTCAGTTGTCGCGTGGTGCGTTGCAGCAACCGGGCGCCAAGACGTTCTTCGAGCTCGGCGATGCGCCGCGACAGGCGCGACTTGGGAATGCCGAGCAAGCGGCCGGCGGCGGCGAATCCGCCGGCCTCGACCACTTTGGCGAAATAGTAGAGATCGTTGAGGTCTTGCATGGGGGAAATCCGACTGTTCTATCAGTGGGACAAACTATCGCATTGTTGCCGTCTAATCAGCTATTGGTTTCGTCGGTAGGATTGTCTCCATTCCGTCGCCACCGGCGATTCATTCCAGGAGATTCCACATGAAACTGCTGCACATCGATTCGAGCATTCTGGGCGACAACTCCGCTTCCCGTCAGTTGAGCAGTCAAGTCACTAAAGCCTGGCAAGCTGCCGAGCCAAGCGCTGTCGTGACCTACCGCGACCTGGCCGCCGACGCCATCAGCCACTTCTCGTCGACCACCCTGGTGGCCGCCGGCACCACCGCTGAACTGCGCAACGCCGCCCAACAGCACGAAGCCGAACTGAGCGCCACCACCCTGGCCGAATTCATCGCCGCTGACGCCATCGTCGTCGCTGCCCCGATGTACAACTTCACCGTGCCGACCCAGCTCAAAGCCTGGATCGACCGCATCGCCGTCGCCGGCCAGACCTTCCGTTACACCGAAGCCGGTCCTGAAGGCCTGTGCGGCGGCAAGAAAGTCGTGATCGTGTCCACCGCTGGCGGTATCCATGCCGGCCAGGCTTCGGGCGTGGCCCACGAAGACTATCTGAAACTGGTCTTTGGCTTCCTTGGCATCACCGACATCGAAGTCGTGCGTGCCGAAGGCCTGGCCTACGGCGAAGAAGTGCGCAACAACGCCATGAGCGCTGCCCAAACCAAGATCAGCGAGCAACTGTTCGCCGCCGCGTAAGGCTTGCGTAAAGAACAGCGCCAGTTCAGGCAATCCCGAAAAAACTCTGTATTCTGGTTCCGCAAGGGCCAGATGCGGAGTTTTTTGTTTCTGACTGTTACATAATCTGGCCCGGGTTATGCAGTCTGATGATCAACGTCTGAGTGCAACGCCGCGCCGAATCACCCAGCCTCGGGATTTCGGACGTCGGACACCACGGATCTTTCGATTGAGTAACAACAGGGTGGGGCATCCCATGATGCGTCTTTGTGCAGCGTTACTGATGTGCCTGCTCGGCAGCCTGAATTCAGTGCACGCTGCGCCCGGGCAGCACCCGCGCTGGAGCGTCGGCTACCACGAGATGACGTTCCTCGACCCGCTCGATCTGCAACCGATGCGCGCCATCGCGTTCTATCCCTCCAGCGACCGCGAACACCTGAGCCTGCTGGAAGGCTATTCGGTCGAGGCCGGCGAAGACACCAAAGTCGCCATCGGCCGCTTCCCGATGCTGATGCTCTCCCACGGCAACACCGGCACGCCGCTGGCGCTGCACGACCTGGCCACGTCCCTGGCACGCAAGGGCTTTGTCGTGGTGGCGGTGATTCACCCCGGCGACAACTCCAGGGATCACAGCCGCCTCGGCACGTTGAGCAATCTGTATGGCCGGCCGATCCAGATTTCCGAAGCCATTACCGCGACGTTGGGCGACCGCATGCTCGCGCCGTACGTAAACGCCGAACAGGTTGGCGTGATCGGTTATTCGGCGGGCGGCGAAACGGCGTTGATTCTGTCCGGTGCGCAGCCTGATCTGGATCGTCTGCGTCGTTACTGCCAGGAACGCCCGGACGACCGCGATGCCTGCAACACTCAGGGTGAGTTGATTGTCGATCGCGACGATCTGCAACCGGTGGCCGATCCGCGCGTGCATGCGTTACTGCTGATGGCGCCGTTGAGTCTGAAATTTGGTCGCCATACGCTGGCCGATGTGCATGTACCGGTGCTGCTCTACAGCGGCGACGGCGACAAACTGGTGGCCTTCGACAAAAACGCTGCTGCCCTGGCGCGCAAACTGCCGACCGCACCGGACTTCAAATTGCTGGCCGGGGCAGGGCACTTCGTGTTCATGGCGCCGTGCACCGAAGAGCAGATCCTCGCCATGCCGGCGCTGTGCACCGATGCCGATGGCGTGGACCGCGAAGACATCCACCGCAACCTGATTTCCGAGGCCGGGCGGTTTTTCTCCCATGCCTTGGGCAGATCGACCCGCGCGGGCATGCAGACGGCGGATCAGTGAGCGTTTACGCCATGGCCCGGCGCTTGAGCAGCAAGGTCAATCCCAGTCCGGTCACGGACAGCACCGCCGCACTGAAGAAAATCCACGAATAACCCAGATTCAGCGCCACCGCGCCCATCAACGGCCCGGCAATCGCCAGCGCCAGATCGAAAAACACCGCATAGGCACTCAACCCGGCGCCGCGACTGGAGTTGGGCACTTGCTTGATCGCCTCGACGCCCAGCGCCGGGTACACCAGCGACAGGCCGAAGCCGGCCAGACCGGCGCCGATCAAGGCATACGCGGTGGAGGGCGCCAGCCACAGCATGACCAGGCCCACGGTTTCGATGGTCATGCAGGCAATCGCCGAAGTGAACCCGCCAAAACGCCCGATGGCCGAAATGAACAGCAGCCGCGACAGGATGAAACACACGCCGAACACGGTCAGGCAGTACGCCGCGCCGCTCCAGCCGCGATTGAGGTAATACAGGGTGATGAAGGTGGTCAGGGTGCCGTAGCCAATCGACGCCAGACTCAGACTGGCGCCGAACGGTGCAATTCGCCCGAACACCGCCCAGAACGGCAGCCGCTCACCGCGCACCACCGGCACTGAGGGCTTATTGCGGATCAGCAGCAAGGCGCCGGCCGCGAGCAGCGACAACGCAATGCCAAGGCTTTCGAAACCATAATCGGCGACCATCAGCACCCCCAGCGGCGCGCCGATGGCAATCGCACCATAGGACGCAATGCCGTTCCAGGAAATCGAGCGCGCGGTGTGTTCGGCACCGACCTGGCCCATGCACCAACTGATGGTGCCGACGCCGATCAGGCCCTGGGCGATCCCCAGCAACAGGCGACCGACGATCAGGATCGACAGGCTCAGCAGCGGCAAGCTCTGCAGCAGCGTCGAAACCAGCGTCAGCACACCGCTGAGCACAATCCCCGACAAGCCATACACAATCGCCCGCTTGGTGCCGACGGTGTCTGACATGCGCCCGGCCATCGGCCGGCTGAGCAGGGTGGCCAGGTATTGCGAACCGATCACCAATCCCGCAATCACGGCGCTGAAACCCAGTTGTTCATGCACGTAGCCGGGCAGCACCGCAATCGGCAGACCGATGCAGAGGAAGGCAATAAAGGTATAGAAAACGATGGAAACGATCTGCAGGGTGATCGCCATGGAGCTTTGCGGTGGCTGTTGCTGCGCAGACATGAGGGCTCGTTCGCGGGCGGCGGTGGGAGAGTCCGCATCATGGCTTGGTGCTGAAATAAAAGAAAGCAGGCTAACGATCGTTTCCCCGCATCCCACGCGATCGGTCGCTGGACTAACGCTCAGCAAAAAAAAGCCCTGTCACAAGGACAGGGCTTTCTGTTTACCGCTCGATTCGACTCAGAACACTACGCCTTGGCTGCGCAGGTAATCGTCGTAGGTGCCGCTGAAGTCGGTCACGCCGTTCGGGCTCAGCTCGATGATGCGCGTGGCCAGGGACGATACGAATTCACGGTCGTGGCTGACGAAAATCAGCGTGCCCGGGTAGTTTTCCAGCGCCAGGTTCAGCGCTTCGATCGATTCCATGTCCAGGTGGTTGGTCGGTTCGTCCATCACCAGCACGTTAGGCTTTTGCAGGATCAGCTTGCCGAACAGCATGCGACCTTGCTCACCACCGGAAATCACCTTCACCGACTTGAGGATCTCGTCGTTGGAGAACAGCATGCGACCGAGGGTGCCACGGATCACTTGCTCGCCCTGAGTCCACTGGCCCATCCAGTCGAACAGGCTGACGTCGTCTTCGAAGTCATGGGCGTGGTCCTGAGCGTAGTAGCCCAGCTCCGCGCTTTCGGTCCACTTCACCGAACCTGCGTCCGGGGTCAGTTCGCCCATCAGCGTGCGCAGCAGGGTGGTCTTGCCGATGCCGTTCGGGCCGATGATCGCTACGCGCTCGCCGGCTTCAACGGTGAAGCTGAAGTTCTTGAACAGGGTCTTGCCGTCAAAGCCCTTGGACATCTGCTCGATGGTCACGGCCTGGCGGTGCAGCTTCTTGGTCTGTTCGAAACGGATGAACGGGCTCACACGGCTCGATGGCTTGACCTCGGCCAGCTGGATCTTGTCGATCTGCTTGGCGCGGGAAGTGGCCTGCTTGGCTTTCGAGGCGTTGGCCGAGAAGCGGCTGACGAACGTTTGCAGTTCGGCAATCTGGGCTTTCTTCTTGGCGTTGTCCGACAGCAGTTGCTCGCGGGACTGAGTCGCCGCGGTCATGTACTCGTCGTAGTTGCCCGGGAACAGACGCAGCTCGCCGTAGTCCAGGTCGGCCATGTGGGTGCAGACGCTGTTCAGGAAGTGACGGTCGTGGGAAATGATGATCATGGTGCTGTTACGCGCCGTCAAAATCGTTTCCAGCCAGCGGATGGTGTTGATGTCCAGGTGGTTGGTCGGTTCGTCGAGCAGCAGCACTTCCGGATCGGAGAACAGTGCCTGGGCCAACAGAACGCGGAGTTTCCAGCCCGGCGCGACTTCGGTCATCGGGCCGAAATGCTGTTCCAGCGGAATGCCCAGACCCAGCAGCAGTTCACCGGCGCGGGATTCGGCAGTGTAGCCGTCCATCTCCGCGAAATCGGTTTCCAGCTCGGCCACGGCCATGCCGTCTTCTTCGCTCATTTCCGGCAGCGAGTAGATGCGGTCGCGCTCGGCCTTGACCTTCCACAGCTCTTCGTGACCCATGATCACGGTGTCGATCACCGTGAATTCTTCGTAGGCGAACTGATCCTGGCGCAATTTACCCAAGCGTACGTTTGGCTCGAGCATGACCTGGCCGCCGGACGGCTCGAGGTCGCCGCCGAGGATCTTCATGAAGGTCGACTTGCCGCAACCGTTGGCGCCGATCAGGCCGTAGCGGTTGCCGCCGTTGAATTTGACCGAAACGTTTTCAAACAGCGGCTTGGCGCCGAACTGCATGGTGATGTTAGCTGTAGAAATCAAAGGTTTTTCCTGCGAAGCGTGCTGAGTAGCGAGGGTGCAGCCGGAGCGCTTGGCCCGAGTCGAAGTGCGCTGAGGCGGGACAATCCCGTCATCAACCAAGGGGGCGCGTAAAGTTTGGCGGCGATTGTACTGGTCTGGCTCTTTAAACGATAGGGCGGTGACATCCCGATTGCCGTTTGGCGCAATCGCAGGACAGTTTTTCACAGATGAGTGTTCACTATTGGTTACAAACTGTGGCTAAAATGCCATCCATTCACCCAATGCCTTGTCCGGCATGGGCTCAAGGATGCGCCACCGGGACGTTTTTTTTATTTCAGACCACTGCCACAGACCTTGGGCCACCGCCCGAAAGGCCCGCAGTTTGTTCACTTCTGACGTGTGACGATTTCCGTGAAACTCATCATTGCCGCTGTATATGTCATTTCCATTGCATACGTTCACCTGCGCGGTCGCGTACGCCACAAACTCGGTCGTCAATTGAGTGATCACTCTTCGTTCCTGGCACCGATCAACTGCTTCCTTTATCTGTTCTCGAAAAAACCCAACACGCCGTATCTGGATCCGAAGGACTTCCCCGATCTGAGCCCGTTGCAGACGCATTGGGAAGAAATCCGTGAGGAAGGCCGTAACCTGCTGCGCGCCGGCGAAATCAAGCGCTCGAACCAGTACGACGATGTCGGTTTCAACTCGTTCTTCAAGACCGGCTGGAAGCGTTTCTACCTGAAGTGGTACGGCGACAGCCACCCGTCGGCGCTGCAATTGTGCCCGCGCACCACCGAGTTGGTGCAGAGCATCGGATCGATCAAGGCCGCGATGTTCGCCGAGTTGCCGCCGGGTTCGAAACTGGTGCGTCACCGCGATCCGTATGCCGGGTCGTACCGTTATCACCTGGGCCTGGAAACGCCGAACGATGCCGGTTGCTACATCAACGTCGATGGCGAGAACTATCACTGGCGTGATGGCGAAGCGGTGATGTTCGACGAGACGTTCATTCATTACGCAGAAAACACCACCGACCAGAACCGTATCATCCTGTTCTGCGACGTCGAGCGTCCGATGAAGTATCGCTGGGCGGCGGCGTTCAACGGCTGGTTCAGCCGCACCGTGATGTCGGCGGCAGGTGCACCGAACGATGCGGGTGACCGCACCGGCGGTATCAACCGGTTGTTTACCAAGATCTACAAGATTCGCTTGCGTGGCAAAGAGCTGAAAAAGCGCAATCGCAAGCTCTACTACATGGAAAAATGGGCGATCTTCGGCGGTCTGCTGGCGATCTTCATTCTGATCTGACAAATCGGGCGACTGTTGAGAGACAGTCGCCCGATTTCATGTTCATGAGGCTTTTTTGCTCTTCTTCGCCGGTGTTGCCTTGCTGGCGGTCTTCTTGGCAGGTTTGGCCGGGGCTTTCCCGCCAAGGCTGCGCTTGAGCAGTTCGGTCAGGTCGATAACATCTGCCGATTTACGCTCTTCTTCAGCGGAAACGGTTTCAACGTCTTCGATCTTGCCTTCATGGGCCTTCTTGTCCACCAACGCCATGATCTTGTTTTCAAATTCGTCGTTGTAGTCCTCGGGCGTCCAGTCCGCTGTCATGTCTTCCACCAGCCGTTTGGCCATGTCCAGTTCGCCCTTGGCCAGTTGCGGCTTGGTCACTTCGCTGCCCAGCGCCAGTTCGTCCAGGCTGCGCACTTCCTGCGGCCAGCGCAGCTTCACCAGCACCAGCGCCGATTCCAGGGGCATCAACGCCGCCAGGTATTGGCGCGTGTGTAACACCACTCGGGCGAGGGCGACCTTCTGTGTTTTGCTCAGGGTTTCACGCAGCAGGGCGTAGACCTTGCCGCCGCGCTTGTCCGGGGCCAGGTAATAGGGCGTGTCGATGTTCTGCAGCGGAATCTGTTCACTGTCGACGAAGGCGAAGATGTCGATGGTCTGGGTCGAGACCGGGTGCGCCGAACGGATCTCTTCCTCGCTGAGCACCACATAGCGGCCCTTTTCGAACTGCACACCTTTGACGATGTGCTCCTTGGTGACTTCCTTGCCGGTGACCTTGTTGACTCGTTTATAGCCGACCGGGTCCATGCTGCGGCTGTCGAGCCAGTCAAAGTCCACGCCCTGGGACGACGTCGCCGAGACCAGCGCCACAGGGATGTGCACCAGACCGAAACTGATTGCGCCTTTCCAGATTGCCCGAGCCATGTGCTGTTCTCCGAGTGATGTTCGGGTGACCCGTGGCCCGGCTTAAAAGTTTCCGTTGTTTGCGGGGGCTGGGGTAAACGGCAGGTCAAGCCGTGTTACATCTTGTTTAGCGGTGACGGGTTAACAAATCCGAACCCACGGCGTAGCGTGGACTCGAAGGCTCTAGTCCCTGCGCACCGAAAGAGGCCGTTCATGAACCGTTTCCTGCTTGGCATTGCGTTGCTCGCCCTGACTGGCGGGCTGGTTCACGCCGATGGCGCAATAACCCATACATCGCTGTTGCTGGCACAAAGTCCGACCGGCAACAGCAACAATCCCTACAACAGCCCGATCCGCCGGGCGAACCCCAACAGCATGCAGGGCACCCAGCCCGGCACTCCATCCGTTCGCGGGCCTAACACGGTGCCCGTGCCACGCCCGCCGACCCTGGATAATCGCGGTATCGGCAATGGTCAGCCGCTGCGCTCGGTCCCGAGCACGCCACCGACCTTCATTCCCAACCCTCCAGCCCGTGACAGCGGGAGCAACCGTTGAATGGCAGAACCGCTTCTGTCAGCCCTTCACACGAACAAAAGGAATCGTGCATGTTGCGTAAAACCCTTCTGGCCGGCCTGTGTGCCAGTGCACTGATCGCCACGCCGGCGTTCGCCGCCGCTCCCAAGGAACTGCAAAGCGAGCAGGGCACCCTTGAAGTCACAACGATTACCCAGGGCCTCGAGCACCCCTGGGCCCTGGCCTTCCTTCCTGATCGCCAGGGCATGCTGGTGACCGAACGCCCCGGCAACCTGCGTGTGGTGGATGCTGCCGGCAAACTGTCCGCGCCGATCACCGGTGTGCCGGACGTCTGGGCCAAGGGCCAGGGCGGATTGCTCGACGTGGTGCTGTCACCGGATTTCAAACAGGATCGCCTCGTGTACCTGTCCTACGCCGAGGGCGGCGGTGCGGGTGACAAGGCCGGAACGGCGGTGGGGCGCGGGCGTCTGTCGGACGACCTGAAAACCCTGAAGGACTTCAATGTGATCTTCCGCCAGGAGCCGAAACTGTCGGTCGGCAATCACTTCGGCTCGCGGCTGGTGTTTGACCGGGACGGTTATCTGTTCATCACCCTGGGCGAGAACAACGACCGCCCGACCGCGCAGGATCTGGACAAGCTGCAAGGCAAGGTCGTGCGCCTCTACCCCGATGGCAAAGTACCCGATGACAACCCCTTTGTCGGCCAGTCCGGCGTACGTCCGGAGATCTGGTCCTACGGTCACCGCAATCCCCAGGGCGCCGCGCTCAATCCATGGACCGGCACCGTGTGGGAAAACGAGCACGGCCCGCGCGGTGGCGATGAAGTGAACATCATCGAACGCGGCAAGAACTACGGCTGGCCGCTGGCGACCCACGGCATCAACTACTCCATGCAACCGATCCCGGAAGCCAAGGGCAAGACCGCCGAAGGCACGGTCGGGCCGCACCATGTCTGGGAAAAATCCCCGGGTGTCACCGGCATGGCTTTTTACGATGCCGATCGATTCAAGCCGTGGCAGCACAATCTGTTCATCGGTGCGCTGGTGACGCAGGAGCTGATCCGCTTGCAGTTCGACGGCGACAAGGTGGTGCATGAAGAACGCTTG
Organism: Pseudomonas sputi; assembly: GCF_021603585.1. GTDB lineage: Bacteria > Pseudomonadota > Gammaproteobacteria > Pseudomonadales > Pseudomonadaceae > Aquipseudomonas > Aquipseudomonas sputi. Next base: position 128,272 of record NZ_BQHI01000004.1, read on the forward strand.
CTGGGCGAACTGAAACAGCGGATCCGTGATGTACGTCAGGGGCCGGACGGCTACCTGTATGTGCTGACGGATGAGTCCGACGGTTCGCTGTACAAGGTCGGACTCAAGTAGTCCCGTTCATGCGGGTGAGCGGGCGTAGAGCACCACCGCCGCCCGCAATTTGCCACGACCGAAGCGGCACATTTTCTCGAACTCCCCATGGCTGACCGGCACGTGCTGGCAGTCCATGGGCTGACGGTGCTGACTGTGGTCGACGTCCGGGTCGTGCAGGTAGACGAAGTCTTCATCGCAGTCGGTGACGATCACCCAGTGCGGTGATTTGGAGCGGGTCAGGCGATAGCTGCTGATCAGCACCAGCGGTTGACCACCGTTGGCCAGCAGCGCGGGTAAATCCAGCGTTACGCCAATGGATTGATCGACATCGGTGTCGTTCAGTTGCGCCATGAACTCGTCGTGCACCAGGCGCATGACGTCTTTTTTATGCGCATCACGCACACCGTCGAGAAACAGCGGCCCGGTCATGCTCAGTTGCAAACGTACGTTGAAACCCCGGCGCCACGCCGCCAGTGCAAGGCCCTGCGGGCTGCAACCACCATGGCCGGCCGTCATGAACACCGTGGTTGCCTCACGCCACAACTGCAATTCCTCGCGCCGTTCCAGCAAACGATCGGCGTGCAACGCGCCCATGGCCATCAGCAAGCAGGCTGGGCCGCAGGTGAAATCGGTGGTTTGTCGGTAATAGGGGACTTTGATGTTGCGCGAATCGCGGTGCTGGAGAATCCGTTTCTCCAGGCGCAGCGCGTCAGCGTGATCCTCGTAGTAGTCATGGATCAGCGCAAAGCGCCGGTAGCCGTTGCGCTCGTACAGTGCGATGGCGGCAGGATTGTCGGTGCGCACTTCCAGCCGCAGGTAAGCGCAGTCGTGCTCGAGCGCACAGGCCTCGATCCGATGCAGCAATTGCTTGCCCAGACCACCGCCGCGCGCCTCGGGGGCAATCGCAATGGAATACAGACGGGCTAGCGAGGTGCCGCGATGAAACAGCACCAGCGCATAACCGGCCAGTTGGCCCTCGCGTTCGGCCACCCACAATTGCCCGTGGGCCCGGGTGATCATCCATTGGAAACTGCGGCGGGTGAGCCGGTCCGTGGTAAAACAGTGCATTTCCAGCGTCAGCAACGCGGGCAAATCATCAACGACCGCCAGGCGAAAAACAGCATTCATATGACCACCGTAAAAGTTGCGTAACGAAACGGGACTTTCGAAAAACTTCGTGCTTAATAGAAAAGGTCTTGTTCTCCAACGGATCAATTTCTATGTCAGCGGTACAGGGTCATTGGCGCGAAGTATCCAGTCAAAGTTTGCCACCGGCAACTTATTTAAAACCGCAGATCAGAACATCCAGTCAAGTGTTGATCATCGTCGAACGCAAGGAAGACTGGGCCTCGTACTTCCCCAGCGAAGACATCCTGACGGCCCAGGAATACCTCGAACAACCACCCGACAGCGAGCCGGGAAAACGGGTGCAGGTAATCAATCTGTGCCGCAGCTACAAGTACCTGGGCCACGGCTACTACTGCTCACTGCTGGCTGAAGCCCGGGGGCACAAGGTGATTCCTTCGGTGCGCACCATCAGCGAATTGACCCGAAAATCCCTTTACGGCCTGGCACTGGATGACCTGGATAAAACCCTGGAAAAAGCCCTCAACCATCATCTCTACAGCGACACCGAAGGTTTCACCCTGACACTTTATTTCGGCACAACGCATATCGAGCCGTTGCAGGATCTGGCCCGACAATTGTTTGAAGTGTTTCCGTGTCCGATTCTGTTAGTTGAGTTTCGTCGAACTAACGGCTGGCACATCGAAGGTATAAAGTCCGGCGCCTTGCATAAGTTGCGCGACGATCAGGAAGATCAGTTCGCCAATGCGCTGGACGGCTTCAGTCGCAAAATCTGGCGTGTTCCGCGTTCGCCGCAAGTGGCGCGTTATGACCTGGCGATCCTGCATGATCCGCAGGAAGCCTTGCCACCGTCCAACGCCCGCGCACTGGAGAACTTTGTGCGGGTCGGCAAGGGCATGGGCATCGATGTCGAGCTGATCGAACGCAAGGACTACGCAAGGCTGGCCGAGTACGACGGCTTGCTGATTCGCGAGACCACCAGTGTCGACAACCACACTTACCGTTTCGCCAAAAAGGCCGAAAGCGAAGGGCTGGTGGTGATGGACGACCCGACGTCGATCCTGCGCTGCACCAACAAGGTCTACCTGACCGATCTGCTCAACAGCCATCAACTGGGCATGCCGGCCACGGAAATTCTCTACAAGGAGCGGCCCGAAGACTTTGAGCGGGTTGGCGAGCGCCTGGGTTTTCCGTTGGTGCTGAAGATCCCGGATGGCTGTTTCTCCCGAGGCGTGATCAAGGTCGAGAGCCAACAGGCTTTGCTGGAGGCCACCGCTGAACTGTTCGAACACTCGGTGCTGTTGCTGGCTCAGGAGTTCTTCTACACCGAGTACGACTGGCGCATCGGCGTGCTCAACCGCAAACCGATCTTTGCCTGCCAGTACTTCATGTCCAAGGGCCATTGGCAGATCTACAACCACAAAGCCAAGGGCCAGGACGTCAACGGCGAATGCCGCACGCTGGCGATCCACGAGGCGCCGCGCGCGGTGGTGGAACTGGCGGTGAAGACCGCTAACCTGATCGGCGACGGCTTGTATGGCGTCGATCTGAAACAGGCCGGCGACAAAGTGGTGGTGATTGAGGTCAACGACAACCCGAACCTCGACGCCGGCATCGAAGACGCCTACCTGCAAGACGATCTGTATTCGCTGGTGCTGGAGGAGTTCGTGCGCCGTCTGGAGCTCAAACGTCGTGGCCAGGCCTGGTAACCGGCCGATGATCAACAGCTTTGCACTGAGCCACGGCGGGTTGCAGCGGGTCGAGCGGCTGGACGCCGAAGTCATGCTGTTCAGCAATCCCGACGCCGCCGAGCGCGACTTGCTGCACAGTCACTTTAAACTCGATGAACATGCGCTGGCCTCGGCACTCGACCCGGACGAGGTGTCACGGATCGAGTTTCACCCCGACCACTTGTTTCTGATCTGGAAACGTCCGGAGAACTATTCCGGGGGTGGCAGCCTGGCGTTCGAGGTGTCGTCCTGCGGTTTGCTGTTTTCGCCGAGCCAGTTGCTGGTCATCGCCACCGACGACACGCCGTTGCACGGTATCGGTACACGTCAGCCACTGAACACACCGCTGGATGTGTTGCTGGACTTGCTGTTCAACAACATCCATCACTACCTAGGGCACTTGAAGGTGATCAAACTGGTCGCCCGGGAGTTGCAGCAGAAATTCAACGCCTCGATGCAGAACCAGCACCTGGTGCAGATGTTCAACCTCAGCGAAAGCCTCATCTATTACATCAACGCCCTGCACAGCAACGGCGCGGTGCTCACGCGGTTGCGTAATCATGCGCAAAAACAGCATTTCGGCAGCGAAGCGATCGGCCTGATCGACGACCTGATCATCGAAAACAACCAGTGCTACAAGCAGGCGGAAATCTATTCGACGGTGTTCTCCGGGCTGATCGACGCCCGGGGCAACCTGATGAACAACAGCATGAACAACCTGCTGCGCAAACTGACGCTGATCAACGTGGTGTTCTTGCCGCTCAACCTGATTGCCAGCATCGGTGGCATGTCGGAATTCAGCATGATGACCGCCGGCACGCCGTGGTGGGTGTCGTACCCGTTATTCCTGGCGGCGATGCTGCTGGGAGCGGGGGGGATGCTGTTCGGGCTCAGGCGTCTGGCGAAATGACCGGGGCCGGGCGTTTGCGATCCTGCAGACCCCGGACCACCAGGTACAGCAGCGGCCCGACGGACACAAACACCGCCGTCAGCAACAGATACGGCACCACTGACCAGCCCGACTGCCCACGCTTGCGCGCATCCTTGTACATCCAGACGCCCGCCAGCGTTGCCAGCAGATAGAGATCGATCACCACTTGCGCGGTATCCGGCCGCGACATCAGGCTGATGCCGAAGTCGATCAGCGACTGTTCGGCCTGAAGCATCACGGAAACGGTATAACCGCTGAAGGCGATCAACGCGGTGAGGGGCAGGGCGACGGACATCATTGGGTTCCTTCCTTGGTCAGATGACTCGGATTTCCCGGCAGCAGCAGTTGCCAACGGACTTGAAGCGCTCAGGGCAGCAGCGGGCGCAGGAAGCTGCGCTCGTAGCTGACGATAAACTTCTTCTCGACCAGATCGGCCACCAGTGCCGTGCTTTCCGGGTCGGTCAGTGCGATGTGGCGATAGCTTTCGTAATCCGCCAGCGACGGGAAACTGAACAGGCAATACGCGATATTGCTCGCGCCTTCCGAGGGCAGGAAGTAGCCGTGATGCGTTCCGCCCAGCCGTTCGACGATGCCGAGCCAAGTCTTGGCGTAGGCTTCGAATGCGTCCAACTGGTAGGGATCAATCACGTATCTGACGTGGCAAGTAATCAATGCCGCTGCTCCTCTGCAAGTTACTCGGGAATGGCCACGCCGACTTTGTCTGAAGCCGACCAGATACGAAAGCGCACTTCAACGTCCTGCGGTGCATAAACCACGATTGGCAGCTTGCTGTTATAGCGCACGGTAAAGCCATCGCCGATCACCGGCACGAATGCGCGTTTTTTCTGGGTGCCGGGCGGGCAGGCCATCAGCGTGCTCATCGGGCCGCTGACTTTTTCCAGGCGGTAGAACGGATAGCCCCAGCCTTCGAGGTTTTTCTCTTCAAGGGTGCCGCCCAGGCGCTGGCGGTTGCAGTCGACCTCGAGGGTCTTGCCAGCGAGGATTTCGACTTTAAAGTTTTCTTCCTGGGCCTGTTGCGGCAGGTGAATAACCTGGCGGGTGAAGCCCGCTTCGGCCTTCGGATAAGGCGCGGTGTCTTCAAGTTTGGCGGCGTGGGTGAGGGTGGACAGGCTGGCAAGCATCAGACCGGCCGTCGCGTAAACAGTGAAATTACCCATTGAAGCCTCCTGGCGGGTGTACGTTGGTTGACGGGCATTCTCACTGCCATGGGCCATGAATGCAAACCGCCAACGGCTTGCAAAATGCAGTGCCTGCACGACCGCATCTTGCATTTTGCAACTGGCCAGTTGCCTGTCTTTTGGCCAAGCCATTGATTTGCAAGGAGGTGAATGCAACCTGATGAAAGGCACGTTTTATGCGTTGATTTGGTGCAGCGCACCGAGTTCGGGCGCCTACACTCCAATGGGCATTTCGCAATACAGCCGCTTGTCACAACCCAAGGAATTCAGCGGGGACACACCCGTGGGAGCCGTGGCAACGGTCGACGTGAATACTTGATTGGCAGTCTCACAATAAGGAGAGGTTTCGCCATGTTTCTGTCTGCCTTGGAACTCCGCAACATCATTGAAAGCAGTTTTCTACCGAAACGCTGCCAGTGCACGCTGTCCCCGGATCTGTCGATGACCGTCAAGGTGTATGGCGATCACCAGACCGATCAGGTTGAGCTGCTGGTGAGTGGCATCGATGCCAGTCACCTGAACAGCTGTCGCGAAATCAACGGCCTGATCGCCGGGTTGCGCTCGGATCTTGCGCAACAAACGGCAACCCATCATTCAGTGCCGCGATCCCGAGTCGTCTAACCGACTGTTTCACCCAGTTCGACCGTCACGCGCCGGGCCTGCAAGAAGCCAAGGCCCAGCGCGAACTCGACCAGCACCGCGAGCAAAATCCCGGGGCCGGCGTGGCCGTTGAGCCATTCAGCAAACCCCAGCACCGCCAGGCCAAAGCAGCCGACGATAAAGCCGTTGCTCAGCGCATTGCGCGCGATCGACACCGGCGCGTTGCGCACCAGATAAAACATCACTCCTAACGCTGCAAACAGCACCGCGCTGCGCCGTGCGACGAATCCGGCTGCCTCCGAATACTCAATGCTCCAGATCGCCAACAACACCTGCGGCGCCAGCCCCCAGGCCAGGGAAAGCAGAAAACACAGAGAGAAGGTGATGGTCGAGAGCGTGCGAAACGACAACTGCATGGCGAATCCTTGCGGCAGTGAAGAGGGCCCCGAGCATACCCCTCGAGACCCGTGCTCGCCTACCGCAAAGCCGCAAATCAGAGCTTTCTGTCAGTTTTGGAAACTGCAGGCGTCAGATAATTTCCTGTAACTAATTTCTTCCGGTTTACCGGTGTTGTCGAGGTACTTCATGTCGGCGGTGATGACCTTGCACTCCTGCGTCGGCGGCTCCGTCAGGGAAACCACTTTGGCTACATGCAGCGGCATGCCGTATTCATAGGAAGCAGCCTTGGAGGTGTCATTGGCCTGGGCCAGCCCGGCAAACGCGGTACAGGCGAGGGCGGTGGTGAGCAGGAACGGACGAATGTTCATGATGGACTCCGGTGCGACGGAAATGGAGTTCGGCATGTTGCAAGCCAAACCTGCCGCACTGGGCGTCAGCCAGGGGCTGAGGGCGTGCGGTTCAGTAGAGTTTTTGACCGCGGCGTTAAGCGATGGTTAACCGGGCTGAATGCCGGCTGTCTGGGCGGGGATTGTTTCGCGGGGGAGTCTCGGCGGATTCCTACAAGGGTGGATGCCTTGTCTGCTTTCGAGGGCTGGAGTGGGGCGGTTATGGTTTGGCGTCGCTGCAAAATCAGCGGCTTAGGTTTGGTCACCTAAAATAACAGCCCTCACAAGTGTGCCATTATTCGCTCCGTGGACATCTATGTCCTCGAAGTGCATTGCAGTGGCGGCTGTGTGCAGGGTCGCCTTCGGGCGTGCTGAGTTGGGTTGTTCTCGGTTGACCAAGCCTGCGCACAGTCCGCCTCCCCATCGTTTGGTCACGGTGTCGGCGGTTACTTACAACCTAATCGAGTAATTCCAATGCCAATCCTGAAACTAAGCTCCGCCCGCTATCTCCCGCTCAACAGCGGCGTCACCGACAGCGCACCGCTGGTCATCGACACCCAAGCCAACCCGAAAGACCTCTTCGAAGCCGCCGTGCAACGCATCCGCGCCGCCAGCGACCTGCTCGAAACCCTGCACTGCCTGTGCTTCAAACACGCCGATGTCCAGGACATTCCCCACATCACCCATGCGCTGTACCTGCTGACGCAGGATGGCAGCGATTTACTTCAGGTTGCGCAGCAGAAAATGCTGAACTGGCAGGCGCCGGTTTGACGCTGTAACTAAATAGCGGAAGGAGTGAGGCATCAATGCACTTCACTCCTTCCGCTATTTTTTATGCGTGAATTAGTGTAATCGGGGGGAGGACGTTGAATTACCGTCCAAGCTTGTCGGGAAAAAAGGAGAGCGGTGGATGGGTGGCCTTCCATTCCTTTGCCACGGCTTTCGACTGTTCAATCTGCTCGGTAGTCATCTTGCCTCCAATCTCCTCGAGTGTATCCTCGACGAATTCCTGAATGGCACCGCCCCCATCCAACTCTTTCAGTAGACTGATTAGTGCATAACCCTTGACTTGATCCAGTGGGTAACCAACCTGGTCAGGTGCATGGGCAATGTAAGAACCGTAGCTGCTGATTGCTTTTTGATCCCCAGTTTCAGCTGCGGCTTGAAGCCAGTATCGGACACCTTCAAGATCATTTTTCTTATAAAGAATCTCAATGTATTCCAACATTGCTTTTGAGTTTCCACCCTCCGAAGCCATTTTCAACCATTGTTTGACGGCCTCTTCACGTTTTCCCGGTATAAGAAAAAATCCTTCACCTTGCCGGTCGCCGATAGCCATCCAGTACTGCGCAAGCGCATAACCAGCACGCGCGGACTTTTCTAACCATTCGCGTTCCAGTGTCACTTCGTACATTAAATACAAAGACTCGGGATCACCTTCATTGGCTTTGGGAAATGTTAAGTCTTTGGCTTTATCAAGCCACTCAGCCGGACTTTTCTCGCTTGAGGGACAATTCTTAATTTGTTGGCACAGGTCGTGGCTACTTCGACCCAGCTGGATCATCGCGTAAATGTTGCCGTTATTTGCAGCTGCTTCATACCAGTGTTGCGCTTCGGAATTCATATAGCGATTGCGCTTCCTTAGAGCCTCACCCAAGTAATACTGTGACTCCACGTTTCCAGATTGTGCTTCCTTTTCCAGCTCGGAGATGGCTGAGCTAATTTTAAGCTGGTTGTACAAACTCACGCCTAAAGTTGGCTCGCTTCCTTGCGGGGTTGCTAAGCCGGTCGCAGTATAGGTGGCAATGGTTAATGCCAAAACAAGGTGGCGTATCAGCAGCACTGGTGTTAGTTACCTAGCTTGTCAGGAAAAAAAGAGAGGGGCGGGTGAGTTGCCTTCCACTCTTTAGCCACTATCTTTGACTCCTCGATTTGTGCAGGAGTCATTTTTTCACGAATCTCTTCACTTTTTCGTTCAACATACCTTCCAATTCCACCGCTGTCATCAAGTTCTCCAAGTAAGGTGAACAGTGCGTAGCCTTTGACCAAGTCAAGTGAGTAACCAACTTTGTCAGGCGTATGCGCTACGTAGGCACCGTAATTGCTTATGGCAGCCTGATCACCAGTTGCTGCGGCAATCTCTAGCCAATGGCGAATATTTGCCATATCTCCTTCTTCGAATAGAATTTGAAGGTAGTCCATCATGGCTTTTGGATATCCGCCCTCAGAGGACAGTAATAACCATTTTTTAACAGAGGCATCACGTTTTCCGGGAATCAGAAAGAATCCTTCGCCTTGTCGTTCGCTAACAGCCATCCAATATTGTGCAAGCGAATATCCGGCGTTAGCGGATTTTTCCAACCATTCCCGGTTTAGTGTGATTTCATACATTAGGTATAGCGATTCAGGATCACCTTTCTCCGCTCTTGGCAGAACTAAGTCTTTAGCGAGTGAAAACCATTCGGCTTGTGTTTTTTTGGTTGGAGGGCAATTTCCAATTTTTTCACAAAGGTCATTTTTTGTTCGGCCCAGTTGTATCATTGCATATACGTTATTGTTTTCTGCTGCAGTCTCATACCAGTGTTGCGCTTCTGGAGACATGTAACGACTTTTCTTGCGAAGCGCTTCTCCTAGGTAATATTGTGAGTCAATACTCCCACTGCTGGCCTCGCGCTCTAGTTCTTGAATTGCAGAGTCCAACTTTAATTGATTGTACAGAACTATGCCTTTCTGTTCTTTTTGTGCGGCGCTTGAGGTGGGGCTGGCAAATACGGCACTGCTCAAGACTATTAGAAACAAATATGTGATTGCTAGTGTTGTGTTTTCTTTTGCTTTCAATTGTAAAGGTGCCATTTATTAATAACTCTTTAAAAATGGTGTTGCGCCGCTAGGAGAGTAGTTGGGCTGCGGGATATAGTTTTGTTCGCAGAACTCGGCAGAATTGGCGCCAAGCAATTTTACATGGGACTTGTAGTATTTTCGGGCTTCAACGCCGGTGTCATCGAAGAGCGCGCGTACGCTTTCGGACATGAAGCTATCCAGTAGCATCCGATTTTTGCAGTAAGACATTTTTGCGTTAGTATCTTTTATGCCGAATTCGTTCATAGACATGCATGCAAACTCAAACTGACTTTGTGCTTTGTCGATAGTGTTCGTTTTTTTTGCGTTGGTAACGATCCAATCAAGAATTCGTTCAATGGCTTTTTGTTGCAGAACGTGAGCCTCAGCTTGGTTGTACACCCGCTTTTCATCAGCTACTCCATTAGTTCCTGATGCCGCAGTGATAGTGAACGCTTCCGGAGTGCTAATTAAGGTTCTGAACAAGGGCCCTAGAGCATCCGGAATGGCATTGATGCACCATTCCTCAAGAGCTTTTTTGTCACTGTAATACATGATTGTGTCCGCAATCGGCCCCCCCTTGCCACTCCGAGTCAACGCTTCATACAGACTCATCACAACATCCCAACGCATCATATACGCCATCGCCACATTCAACCCTGCGGCGCCCAATGCGTTGAGCGCTGAAGCATATTCACTTGCCTCTGGGTCCATCCATTCGACTTTACGGCCTTTGGTTTTATGCAGTTCTTTTCGATACAAGTTGATGATGTCAACCACCGCCTCATACCCAATCTCGAACTTAAAGCTGCCGTTAGCACCTGGCCCCAGTACCACTGCCGCTTTCAAGTTAAGAATAAATCGCCCGTTATCGAGGGATATCTGCGCGGTTCCCTGGAATCCCGCACCCAGCGCAACCCCTACAGACCCACTCAGCTTGGCGAGGGTCAGCCATGGGTTGGTTTTTTTCGCGTCTTTGTCACTGCCGATACCCATGGTGGGTGCAGTGCGCAGTGCGACGAGGTCTTTGGGTGGGGCCCAGTTCAATGCGCCGGTGAGTTCGATGGCCGCTTGCAGACCTCCGAAAACGTTGAAGGTGGCCTTTGCCCCGTTTTCAATTTGCACATTGGCTTTTTTGCCGGTGAGTACCTGGTCTGTGCTTTTGGTATCGACATAGGTACCGGACGTTGATTTGTGTTCAAGGTCGGGGGTAGGGCTGTTGTCACCGCTGTCGGCCTTGGCCTTCTTGGCCGCATCGTGATCTGCACGTTCTTCTTTGGCCGAGGCGTCCTCGCGCTGTGCGCGTTTGACGGGGCTGAGGGAGGCTCCGTATTTGACGTTGCCGAGGATGGGGTTCAACTCGACGGTACCGGCCAGCAACAGCGACGCGCCAGCGTAGCCCCAGGCCTTTACACCAAAGTGAAAGGAGAATCGGCCAAAACTCATCTGCTGGGCTTTGCCGTCCAAAAGGTAATCCAGGGTGATGTCTTTGGCGCTTTCCTTGGCGGGCATGTCGACCTTCATCAACTGCACTTCGCCGCGGGCCAGGTCGAGGCTCAAACCCATGTTGGCCGACATCTGAAAGCCTTCGGCGGCGCTCATTTTCGGACCTTCCAGCTTCACTTCACCGTGAATGCTTGGCTGGGGAGGGGTCAGGCAGCGGACGAATTGAGCCTGAGGGCTGTTATCGAACAGTCGGATTTTGCCGCGCACACTTTTCTTGAAGACCAGTTGCTGAAGGTGTTTCCCCCAACTGGTCAATGTTGCACTGTTTTCCAACTCAGTGACTTTGTAGCCCTGTTTTTTCAGATAAGCGTAAAAGTCATTGGCCTTGAACCAGCCTTTTTCATCAAAACAGTCACCTGTCTGATCGCTGAACTTCATCGCGCCCTGCGCGATAAGCCACTGGCGGAACGAACTGGTTTCGCTGTTTTTATCCGAGTCTTCCGTGGCATCGGTCGGTAAGCTTTCGCCCATCTTCTTGTAGGAGCGACTGGCTTTTTGTGCATCCTCCGCCATGATTTTTTTGAAGTCTTTCAGGTTCGTCATGCTGAACCAGCCCAGAGGCGTGCCCTTGGCATCCGAGAGGCTGACTTCACGCAAAGGAAAACCGGGTTTAACCATGCGGTCGACGGGTTTGGGCTGGAACTCTTCCGGTTCCCAGATCAGATGTCGTCCCGGTTTGGCCGCGATCACATTCCGCTGGGCTGTTGCCTGCAGGTCTTCCTTGATTTTCTGCAGGCGATCCCACTCGGCTCGCTCGACGTCAACAAGGCCCGCCGGTGCCTGGGCATTTTGTCCGGTGGCTTCGATCCAGCGTTTGTATTTTTCCTGGAGCTGTGCAGTTATTTCCGCCTGTTTCTTCTCGGTGTCCATGTACAACTTGAATTGCGCAATGCCCGATGGCAGGCCATCACTGATCAGCGCGAACTCTGGAAGCGCGATACCGTATTCTGAAACTCTGATAATGGATTCGGTGTAATCGTGGTAATTCAGCGCGTCGGCGTTCTTGTGCAACGTGTAAACGTAAGCGAAGAGGTCGGCGGTGCAGTCGGTCATGCCGGTGCAGATGTTCTCGTAACTTTTTTTCTTTTCAGCAAGGGCCTTGGCGACATCTTCGAGTGACACCTGCTTGAAGTCTTTATTGGCGAATAGCTTTTTCCGGGCCTCGAGATACGCTTGCACGCGGGCACGGGCTTCAATGGCATCCTTGGAGTACAGCGTCCCGCTTTCGTAGGAGTAGCCTTCAAGCTTTGCGGCCGCTACAGCCTCTTTTTTCAGCGCAAGCCATTCAGCCCGCCGTTTGTGAAAGTCGACAAATTCTTTGCGGATACTTTCCTGACCTGCGATGTCCGCATTCAAACGGTCCATACGAGACTGCGCGGTGTCTTCCTGAGGAGGTTGCGCGGGAGCCGCCGCGGGTTTGTTTCGATTGGCTTCGTTCTGTCTCTTTTTGGCGGTGGCGGGATCGATTTCGATCTCATCGCCCATCGCTTCGAACTCTTCCATGCGGGCACGCTTTGCGCCTGTGAGGAAGTTGCTCAACTTGGGTTCCAGGAAGTACTCGAGCAGACCTGACTCCTGCAGCCCGTTGAGGCGCGCATCGCGGGTCTTGTTCGGCGCAATCATTTTCTCCAGGGCGAACATCGATTCTTTAATGGCAGACACCGCACGCTCAGGCAGCAGCCAGAACTCTTGTTCCTCTGTTGCATAAATGGCGCTGGCATACGTTTTATCGCACGCACGGGCAAAGGGTTTGTAGGTTTTTGAGGACCCCTCTGGAGCGTCCTTGACGGGGTCCAGTTCAACCAGGTCTTCGGCCGAACACTGAGCCGGCGGATTGGTGGATGCCTGTGCGGGCGCTTGAGACGCAGCGGGTGCCTGAGAAGCCGGTTTGGCTGACGCGGCTTGCGCGCTTTTCGGTACGCTCAGATTCCATCCGACCTTGACGTTGTTCGGATTGGTAATGAAGGGATTGAGTTGGCGCAGTTGCGCCACGGTGCTGTTGTAGCGCGAGGCAATCTGGCCCAGGGTTTCGCCGGGCATGACGGCGTGATTCGTGATTTCCATGGTGATTCCGTTCTGTTGTCGCGTCGCCGTTAACGTTGGGCGACGGCGGCTGATTCCAGGAGCCGATCTACTTTGATAAACGACTCGTCCTTTGATTGCAGGATCGCCATGATCTCAGGCTGTGTTTCAAACAGTGGACCGTTTACGGCATGACCCAGTTTGAGCAGGTGGTCGCCGTCATAAATGTTGTTGTTGAGCAGCAGATCGAGATTGTCAGCAATATCGTTCAAACGATCCTCGCCGGGTTCGCCAAACGCCTCGTACTCTTCATCCACCCAATACACCCATCCGAGGCGCGCCTGAACTTGCGCGGCCGCCATCGGAAGGTTGAATGCCGCCTGGTCACCCGACCATGTCGATTCCGCGTTAGCCATCCAGGCTAACCATGGACCACGTTGCTGGCCAAAGTTTCCTGGCGCGGGGGCGTAAACGGCCGACCAACACCCCAACAACTGATCGAAGGCCTTTTCGGCGGTGTAGGCCAGTGCTGCCCACAGGCTCGGCTTGTGGTAACTCAGCAAGCTTTGCCCTCCGGAACCGTCGTTGGCTTTGAGCAGCCAGCGTGCATGAGCCAGGGCTTTTTCCGGGTCGGGTGTCGAGATCGCAATTCCCGAAAAGTGTTCTTCGCAGAGTTTTGCAGCTTCTGCAGCCAGTTTGCTGCCTCGGGGGGCGACCAGCCACAAGGGGCCATCGGGTATCTCGACGAATTCCGTTCGGAAAAACAGCCCTTCGCAAACTACGGGCTCACCCACCCGGTAGAGCCGGCTCATGGCTTGTGGCTGAAGCCCCTGGTCGATGATGAAACACAGCGATGGGTTCGCTGCCGGCAGGTCCGAGAAGTTGTAGCGAGGCTCTTCCAGCAAAGCACTCAGCGCTTTTACATGCATGTGCAATCCTTACGGCTGCAAGCGCCGTTACTCTGTTTTCCGCACAGCGGTGTGATGCCTGATTCGTTCAGGCGGGCGGGCAGCGGTGCTTTCCCAGCCTTATCCGCATCCACCACCTTCATCGGCCCCGGCAACAACGGCGCTGCCGGTGTCCCCACGCCCGGCGCGCCGCCGGTGTTGATCTTCACTTCGGCGCCGCTGATGGTCACGCCGCCGGCATCGGCTTTAACGAAGCTACCGCCGGCCTTGGCGGTCAGTTCCATGGCGCCTTCGATCACGACTTTCTGGCCGGCGTAGTAGTGGATCTCGGTTCCCGCTTCGACCAGTTGCGCCGTGCCGACCTTGAGGTGCTGGGTCACGGCGACGGTCAGGTGATCGTTGGCGCGCATTTCACTGATGCGATCCAGGTGAGTGATGCGGTGTTCTTCGACCTTGAACTCGCTGTAGGTGTTGGCTTCGACGGTGTCATGCCGCTCGTTGCCAACCCGGATCTTCTGGTCGTGCTCAATGTTCTCGTCCCAGTCGCGCTGGGCGTGGAGGTAGATCTGTTCTGCGCCTTTCTTGTCTTCGATGCGGAACTCGTTATAGCCCTTGCCGCCCGGTGAACTCAGGGTCTTGAAGGTGCTGCGGGTCTTGTTCGCCGGCAGGTCGTAGGGGACGACGTTTTCTTTGTGGTACAGGCAGCCGGTCACCAGTGGTTGGTCGGGGTCGCCTTCGAGGAAGGTCACCAGCACTTCCATGCCGATCCGTGGAATGGCGATGCCGCCGTAGGCTGCGCCGGCCCAGCCGCTGGCGACGCGCAGCCAGCAGGTGGTCTTGTCGTCGGCCTGGCCTTCGCGGTCCCAGTGGAATTGCACTTTCACGCGGCCGTACTGGTCGCAGTGGATTTCTTCGCCGGCAGGGCCGGTGACGATGGCGGTCTGGCTGCCGAGGACTTTCGGTTTCGGGTGTTCGAGGGCAGGGCGGTAGTGGGCGTCCCACGGGGTGGCCACGAAGCTGTTGCGGTAGCCCTGGTGGAAATCGCTCTTGTTGTCGGTGACGTCGCTGGTGACGTTTTCGCCCAGCACTTGCGGCTGTTTGCCTTCGTGGAAGATTTCCAACAGCAGCCACAAATCGTTCCACTCGGCGCGTGGGTGCTCGGCCAGGGTCATGAAGTGGCCGCTGGTCAGGGTCGGTTCGTCACCTTTGCCTTCGGCGAGTTTGTAGTCGCTGCGATGGCGCTCCAGCGCGCGGGTCGAGAGGAACTTGCCGCGCTCGCGCGTGGTGAAGCGGCCGGGGTAGTCGTAGTCTTCCAGGTCTGGCATGAACGCGGATTTGACCGCGCTTTCGGGCAGGATCTTCGGTTTTTCGAAATCGTAGTCACGGCGGCTGACGCGGCTGGTGCGGGTTTCCAGACGCAGGTTGAAACGCTTGATCACCGGTTTGTCGGCGGTCATGCCGGAGTCTTGCTGATAGTTCACCGGTTTCAGTTTGCGGAACACGGTCTGGTCGTCGCCGAACACCAGTTTGTGGCCGCTGCTGCTGTGCTGGAAGTGGAAGTGAATGCCTTCCTCTTCGCACAGGCGCTGAATGAAATGCAGGTCGGATTCGTCGTACTGCACGCAGTAGTCGCGTTCCGGGTATTCGGC
Organism: Pseudomonas sputi; assembly: GCF_021603585.1. Lineage (GTDB taxonomy): Bacteria > Pseudomonadota > Gammaproteobacteria > Pseudomonadales > Pseudomonadaceae > Aquipseudomonas > Aquipseudomonas sputi. Next base: position 143,619 of record NZ_BQHI01000004.1, read on the forward strand.
GCCGAGCTGGAAGCTGTAGGCGTTGGCCAGAATCCCGCGATCTTCCAGGACGCGGGCGATGATCTTCGGCACCGTCAGTTGCTGGAAGATCTGCTGGTCATGGTTGTGCCGCAGGTAGGCCAGTTGCGGCACCAGGCTCAGGCTGTAACGGGTCAGGGTCTTGCCGGAATCGCCTTGCTCGATGCGATACACCAGGCCGTGAATCTTGCCCTCGCCAGTGGCGCCGAAGGTCAGGCAGCCAGGCTTGTGCAGGAGTTCTTCAAGGTTGAGGTCGGGACGGGCGCTGACCAGTTCGAGGTCGAAACGGAACGGTTCGTTGAGGGCTTCGCGACCGGTAAAGCTGAGGACTTGCAGGTCGGCTGAAGCGCCTTCGAGCGTGAGGGTAATGTGGGTAGCATTGGCGTCCAGCATGCCTTGATTTCCGTCCTTTGGATTAGCGTGGGCGGATGGTGCAGGATTAAACCGCCTCGTTCAAGGCGCAAATGCCGTAGATGCACAGGCCCGAAGCCATAGGGAAAACCCTTAGGCCCACGGTTTGGCCCAGTAAAACAGGCACTTGCGGACGAACCAATCTGTCGCGAACGCTGAATACCGCGTCCGGGAACAACCAGTCAGTTTCAGACTAAAGTCGCCTGTAGCACGTCAAAGCCATCTGCCATCATTGCCGTTCACCCCCGCGTATTCACTTCCTCACGGTGCTTCACTGTTCCGGGACGGGAGCTGTTTTTGGTTGTTTGCGCCCAGCGCAATCGTTGTTCTGTTGGAGTTTTCAATGCGTCCCCCATTTCCCCTCATCACCCCGCGCCATTCGCTTGGCTTCGGAGCCTTTGTGCTGTGCGCCGGTTTTACCGCGCAGGTCCAGGCCAGCGGTTTTTTCGAAGACACCACGGCGAAGATCGAATCGCGCACGGTCTACTTCAACCGCGATTTCCGTGACGGGCACACCTCCAGTGATCAGGGCGCGTCCAAGCGCGAAGAGTCGGCGCAGGGTTTCATTCTCAATCTGCAATCGGGCTACACCGAAGGCACCGTCGGTTTCGGCATTGATGCGCTGGGCATGGCGGGTTTTCAGCTCGATTCCAGCCCGGACCGCAGTAACAGCGGCCTGTTGCCGTCCAGCGGCGAGAATCCGCGCGGTTCGAAAGGTCAGTACGCGAAGATGGGCCTGACCGCCAAGGTCAAAGTCTCGGACACGGTGCTGAAATACGGCGCGCTGCTGCCGGATCTGCCGCTGCTCAAGTACAACGATGGCCGTCTGCTGCCGACGATGTTCAACGGTGCGATGCTGACCTCCAAAGAGGTGAAGGATTTGACCTTCATGGCCGCACGCCTGGACAAGTACACCGCCCGGGACTCCACCGATTCGCAAGACATCCGCGTGCACTGCAAGAACAAGCGCTACGCCTGCAACACCACCGCCGATCATTTCGACATGTACGGCTTCGACTACAAGATCAATGATCGCCTGACCGCGCAATATCACTACGCCGAGCTGGAAGACATCTATCGCCAGCACTTCGTGGGTCTGTTGGCCAATCAGCCGCTGGGTGACGGTGTGCTGAAAGCCGATCTGCGTTTGCTGAAAAGCGCCGACAGCGGCGATGCGAAAGCCGGCTCAATCGACAACCGGGCGTTGAGCGGCATGCTGTCCTACGGCATCAGCGGCCACACCTTCAGCGCCGGTTGGCAGCGCATGAACGGCGACAACTCGATGCCGTATCTGGATGGCAGCAACCCGTACCTGGTGAACTACGTGCAGGTCAACGACTTCGCCGCCGCCCAGGAACGTTCGTGGCAACTGCGTTACGACTATGACTTCAAGGCGATTGGCATCAACGGCCTGAGCTTCCTGACCCGTTACGTGAACGGCGATCACATCAAGGTCCCGGGCAGCGATCAGGAAGGCAAAGAGTGGGAGCGCGACAGCGAACTGAAGTACGTGATCCAGACCGGGACGTTCAAGGACGTGAGCCTGCGTTTGCGTAATGCGACGTATCGGACGAACTACGAGAAGTTTGCCCGGGACGTGGATGAGACCCGGTTGATTGTGAGTTACAACTTTTCGGTGTTGTAAATCCGGGCCGAAAAAACCATCGCGAGTTAACTCGTGATGGTTTTTTTTCGGCTTGGGATCAGAGCCAATGCCAGAACCGGCTCCAGAACCCGCGATTCAGATCATCCTTGCACGCTGCGTATTGCTGACCGTACATGTCCGAGCGGTTCTGCACCTTGCGTGCCACCGGCATCAGCCACGCCTTGCTGGCGTAGGTCTTCTGGCGAAAACCGCCCCAGCCTTCGTGATAGTTGAGGTACTGGTTGTAGGCGTCGTACTTGTACACGCCGTTGATCGAGGTGGTCTTGTCCATGTACCAGCCGACGAAGTCGATGGCGTCATCGAAGTCTTCGCGGTCGGCGCCATAGCGGCCGGTGCTTTTCTGGTAGTCGGACCAGACCTCATCCTTGGCCTGCGCATAGCCCGAGGCCGTCGAAACCCGACCCCACGGGATCACCCACAACAGGTATTTACGCGGCGTCTTGGCGTCGTAGCGGTAGCCGGACTCCTGATACATGATCGCGAACGGCACCTGGATCGGTACGCCCCAGCGCTTTTGCGTGACTTGCGCCGCGTCGTACCAATCACTCTTTTCGCGGAAAATCTCGCAGAGGTTTTCCGGCGAACGCGGCGGCGATGTTCCGCAACCGGTCAACAGTGCCGCCAATACCAACAGTCCAACCGTGCGCCGCGAATTCAAAAGCCGTCATCCCGTCGTGCAAAAAAGGGCGCCAGTCTACGCGCTCAGGTCAACTGGTGGCGATAAGGCAAATCCGGACCTGTTTTGCTGCATGTAAGGGCGGCGGCCTGTACGGCAAACCTGAGCATGCCGTCGATCTGTTCGCGACTGAGGTGCTGCACGCCTTCCACCGAATCCAGCTCATGCTCGGTCAGCCAAGTGATCAACGCGGCCTGGAAGGTATCGCCGGCGCCGACGGTGTCGGCGATCTTCACTGAAGAGGCGGGCACCGACCATGAGCCGTGAGCGCGGCTGAAGACTGTTGCGCCTTCACCGCCACGGGTCAGGAACACCACCTGGCAGCGATGCTGCAGCCAGCCTTCGATGACGCGTTGCGGGTCTTGCTCGGGATACAGCAGGCTCAAATCTTCGTCGCTGACTTTGATCAGGTCCGCCAACGGCACCAGCGTGGCGATCCGCTCGCGCCACAGGTCGATGTTCGGCTCGGGGTTGAGGCGCACGTTCGGGTCGAGGCTGATCAGGCGTTTGCCGCTTTCGCGCTGTACCAACGCAAGCAACGTGTCGGCAATCGGTTGCACCACCAGCGAGAACGAACCGAAGTGCAAGCCACGCACTTCAGGGCCCAACGTTGGCAGGTGCGCCAGGCTCAACTGCCGGTCGGCGCAACCTTCACCGCGGAAGCTGTAATGCGGCGAGCCATTGGCGCCCACCGCGACCATCGCCAGGGTGGTCGGCGCGGCGAAATCCACCAGGTAATCCGGGCGGACGCCTTCATCCTGCAGCACCTGCTGCAAGCGTCGGCCGAGGTAGTCGGTGGACAACCCGCCGAACAGCGCCGAATCAACGCCCAACCGACGCAAACCCACCGCCACGTTGAACGGCGAGCCACCGGCAATCGCCTTGAAATTGACTTTCGATGCCTGCCCGCCGGCATCGTCTTCGCTGAAGAAGTCGAACAGTGCTTCGCCACACACCAGGTACATAGTTGTTTGCTCTTTATAAGGTTGCGACATGCAGTCGATAGCGTTCATAGGCCTGCTGGAAGGCCGCGACATTCGCGGTGATCGGCAGGGTTTCACTGTTCAGGTCGAGCTTCACGCAGCGCTCGCACAGGGCGGCCAGGGTGTCTTCGTGGCCGTTCGACCACGACGTGCACCACGCCGCCTGAATCGCCGCACCGAGGGCGGCGGCTTCGCTCTGCTCGGTGCAGATCACCGGGGTGTTCATGATGTCGGCGACGATCTGCCGCCATATCGCGCTTTTCGAACCGCCGCCGATCAGGCAAATGCTGCGGCTTTGTAAACCATTCTGGCGCAACAGATCCAGTCCATAACGCAGGCCGAAGGTGGTGCCTTCGACAGCGGCGCGGCACAGATTGGCCTGGGTCAGGTTATCGATGGTCAGGCCGTGCAGGCTGCCGGTGGCGTGGGGCAGGGGCGGCACGCGTTCGCCATTGAGGAACGGCAACATGCTCACCCCCTCGGCGCCGATCGGAGCCTGGGCCACCAAGGCGTTGAAGGCATCGAGATTGAGGTCGAACAATTCGCGGATCGCGCCGGTGGCGTTGGTCAGGTTCATGGTGCAGATCAACGGCAGCCAACCGCCGCTCGAGGAACAGAAAGTCGCGACCGATGCATCCGGGCTGACCTTCGGCGCCTCGGCGTAGGCGTACACCGTGCCGGAAGAACCGAGGCTCATGGTGATCGCCCCCGGCTGAATATTGCCGGTGCCGATGGCGCCCATCATGTTGTCGCCGCCGCCGCTGGACACCACTGCGTTGGGGTTGATACCCAGCTGTTCGGCAATCGCCGGCAGGATCGTGCCGACCGCTTGATGAGCGTCGATCAACTCCGGCAGCGCGGCTTGCAGACGACCGCTGGCATCGATGTCACGCAGCAGCTGCAAATCCCATTGGCGGGTGCGCACGTTGAAGTACCCGGTGCCGGATGCATCGCCGTATTCGCTGCACGAACGGCCGGTGAGCCAGAAATTCAGGTAGTCGTGGGGCAGCAGGATCCGCGCGATGCGCGAGAACACTTCTGGATGCTGTTCCTTGGTCCACAACAGTTTCGACACCGTGTAACCCGGTGCGATGACCACGCCGAGGCGTTCCAGCGAGCCTTGCTCACCACCGAGATGAGCGAGCAGTTGATCGTTCTCTGCCGTGGTTTCGGTGTCGCACCAGAGCTTGGCCGGGCGCAGCACCTGGCCTTGATCGTCAAGCAGTACCAGCCCGTGCTGCTGGCCGGAGACGCCGATGCCGAGGATCGATTGACCGTCGACATTCGCCGCCAGCAGGGCGCGGCGAGTGGCGAGGGCGAAGGCCTCCAGCCATTGCGCGGTGTCTTGTTCGCGACGGCCGTTGGCGCCGCTGATCATCGTGTGCGCGGCAGCGCCCTGGCCGAGGACCTGACCGCTGGTGGCGTCGAGGATGATGGCTTTGGTGCCTTGGGTGCCGCAGTCGATGCCGAGGAAGAGTTGTTGGTTATTCATGTGCGCTCCACGAAGATCCAGATCGTTCCCACGCTCTGCGTGGGAATGCAGCCCGGGAGACGCTCCGCGTCCCCATTCAACAGCGGACGCAGAGCGTCCATTGATGCACTCCCACGCGGACGGTTCGACGCCTCGACGTGGGAACGATCAGGTCAACAGGTGTTCGAGAGTTCGAGTTACGCCTTCTTCGCGCAAGCTGTTCAGGCACCACTCAAAGGCTGCGACAAATTCTGGCGAACGCGGTATCGCTGTACCGAAGATTTCTTCAACCCCCAACAGCCGCTCAGTGATCAAAGCATCCTGCGCCACCAACCCCTGACAGAACGCCGCCCGAGGATCCGGAATCGAGTAAGTGTCGCCATTCTCGTCCACGCCCTTCAAGTAAAGCGCCCAGGCCGCCACCACCAGCGCCGCCCGCTTGGTCTCGCGCCCATCGGTAATCAACCGGTTGATCGTCGGAATGGTGAACTTGGGAAACTTCGACGAGCCGTCGGAGCAAACACGCTCAAGCTGATCGGCAATCGCCTGATTGGAAAACCGCGCCACCAGCGTGTCCTTGTACTCGGTCAGGTCGATGCCCGGCACCGGCGCCAGTTGCGGGGTCACGTCCAGGTCCATGTAGGCGCGCATGTAGCGTACGAACAGTGGGTCGTTCATGGTTTCGTGAACGAAGCGGTATCCCTTCAAAAAGCCCAGGTACGTCAGCGCCAGATGGCTGCCGTTGAGCAGTTTGATCTTCATCTCTTCGTAGGGGGAAACATCGTCGGTGAACTGCACGCCGACCTTTTCCCAGGCCGGACGACCGTTGACGAATTTGTCTTCCAGCACCCATTGCACGAAGGGCTCGCAAACCACCGGCCAGGCGTCGTCGACGGCGTGTTTGTCCGCCAGTTGCAGGCGATGGGCGGTGCTGGTCATCGGCGTGATGCGATCGACCATGGCGTTGGGGAAGCTGACGTTGGCGTCGATCCAGTCGCGCAGGTCCGGATCGAGCAGCGCGGCGAAGGCCAGAAGCGCCTTGCGGGTCACCGCGCCGTTGTGCGGCAGGTTATCGCAGGACATCACCGTGAACGCCGCAATGCCCGCCGCACGCCGCCTGGCCAGCGCGGCACAGAGGAAGCCGAACACGGTTTTCGGCTGTTGCGGGTCAGTCAGGTCGTGCTGAATCTGCGGCAGGTGTGCCATGAACTCGCCATTGCTGTCATCGATGCAATAACCGCCCTCGGTGATGGTCAGCGAGACGATGCGGATCTGCGGATCGGCGAGTTTGTCGATCAGCACCTGGGCGCTGTCTTCGGCCAGCAGCATGTCGCGGATCGCACCGATGACGCGGACTTCGGTGTCGTCGCTGTCGCCCAGTTCGAACAGGGTGAACAGGTAGTCCTGCTCCTTGAGGTCATCACGGGCGCGGCGGTCCTCGGCGCGCAGGCCGACGCCGCAGATGGCCCAGTCCAGCGCTTCGCCGGTGTTCATCAGCGCGTCGGTGTAATACGCCTGATGCGCGCGATGGAAACCGCCGACGCCAATGTGGGCGATGCCTTGACGGGTATCGCTGAGGCTGTAGGCCGGCAGTTGCACTTCGGCGGCCAGGCGATTGAGGTTTTGCTGGTTCAGTTTCATCGGGTCAGTCTCGAAGTCAGGCGGCCGCGCGCAACGGGCGGGTCAGCGCCACGCCGTCGGCATCGAACAGATGGCAGTGGGCAGCGTCCAGGTGCAGGTTCAGTTGTTCGCCGTAACGGCTCGCCAGATCACCGCGCACGCGCATGGTCAGGGCTTCGCCGGCGTTGGTCTTGACGTGGCAGAAGGTGTCGCTGCCCAGCCGCTCGCTGACGTCGGCGGTGACTTGCAGGGTGCAGTCGCCCGCTTGCGCCAGTTCCAGGTGTTCCGGGCGAATGCCCAGGGTCACGGCGCTGCCGACGCTCAGGTTCGCCGCGTTGAACGGCAGGGTGATGCGGGTGCCGGCGTCCAGCGAGACTTCGCAGCTCGCGCCGTCGATACGGGCGATCTGACCTTTGAGGAAGCCCATTTTCGGCGTGCCGAGGAAGCCGGCGACGAACAGGTTGGCGGGGTGGTGATACAGCTCCAGCGGCGAGCCGACCTGCTCGATCTTGCCGGCATTGAGCACCACGACCTTGTCGGCCATGGTCATGGCCTCGACCTGATCGTGGGTCACGTAGATCATCGTGGCTTTCAAATCTTTGTGCAGGCGCAGCAGTTCCAGGCGCATCTGCACCCGCAGGGCGGCGTCGAGGTTGGACAGTGGTTCGTCGAACAGGAAGATTTTCGGGTTGCGCACGATTGCCCGGCCGATGGCTACGCGTTGACGCTGGCCGCCGGACAGCTGTTTCGGCTTGCGCTCGAGCATCGGCCCCAGTTCGAGAATGCGCGCCGCTTCGCCGACTTTTTTCTCGACTTCGGCTTTCGGTACGCCGGCCAGATCGAGGGCGAACGACATGTTTTTCTTCACGGTCATGTGCGGGTACAGCGCGTAGGTCTGGAACACCATCGCCAGATCGCGCTTGGCCGGGCTGACTTCGGTGATGTCGCGCCCATCCAGTTCGATGGTGCCGCCACTGACTTCTTCAAGGCCGGCGATCAGTCGCAGCAGGGTGGATTTGCCGCAGCCCGACGGGCCGACGAACACCACGAATTCCTTGTCGTTCACCTCAAGGTCGATGCCCTTGATGATGGAAAAACCTTCGAAGCCTTTTTGCAGATTCTTGATTTTCAGGTTGGCCATGGTGGCGCTCCTTTTGCGAATTCTTATTTGACGGCGCCGAACGACAGGCCGCGCACCAGTTGTTTCTGGCTGATCCAGCCGAAGATCAGGATCGGTGCGCACGCCAGGGTCGAAACGGCCGACAACTTGGCCCAGAACAACCCTTCGGGGCTTGAGTAGGAGGCGATCAACGCGGTCAGTGGCGCGGCTTTGGACGAAGTCAGGTTCAGCGACCAGAACGCCTCGTTCCAGCACAGGATCAGCGACAGCAGCACGGTCGACGCGAGGCCGCCCTTGGCGATCGGCAGCAGCACGCGGAGCATTTCCTGGGCGAGGGTGGCGCCGTCAAGGCGGGCGGCTTCGAGGATGTCCTTGGGAATGTCCTTGAAGTAGGTGTAAACCATCCAGACCACGATCGGCAGGTTGATCAGCGTGTAGATCACGATCAGCGCGATGCGCGTGTCGAGCAGGCCGAAACTCTTGGCCAGCAGGTAGATCGGCATCAGCACGCCCACCGGCGGCAGCATCTTGGTGGAGAGCATCCACAACAGCGTGCCTTTGGTGCGCTGGGTTTCGTAGAACGCCATCGAGTAGGCCGCCGGCACTGCGATCAGCAGGCAAAGAGCGGTAGCGCTGAAGGAAATCACCACCGAGTTCCAGGCGAAACTGAAGTAGTCGCTGCGCTCGTTGATGTGCAGGTAGTTCTCCAGCGTCGGGGTGAAGATGAACTGCGGTGGCGTGGCGAAGGCGTCGATTTCGGTCTTGAAACTGGTCAGCACCATCCAGAAGATCGGGAAGAAAATGATGATCGCGATGGCCCAGGCCAGCGTGCCGAGCAGCAGGCTTTGCAGCCGGCGGGATTGTTGAAGAGTCATGGCAGGCCTCAGGCTTTGTCAGTCAGGTTTTTGCCGATCATCCGCACCAGAATGATCGCGGCGATGTTGGCGATGACCACGGCGATCAGCCCGCCGGCCGAGGCCATGCCGACGTCGAACTGCACCAGCGCCTGGTTGTAGATCAGATAGGCGAGGTTGGTCGAGGCGTAGCCGGGGCCGCCGTTGGTGGTGGTGAAGATTTCGGCGAACACTGACAGCAGAAAGATGGTTTCAATCATCACGACCACCGCAATCGGCCGCGCCAGGTGCGGCAGGGTCAGGTGCCAGAAGATCGCGATCGGGCCGGCGCCGTCGAGGCGGGCAGCTTCCTTCTGTTCCTGGTCGAGGGACTGCATGGCGGTCATCAGGATCAGGATCGCGAAGGGCAGCCATTGCCACGACACAATGATGATGATCGACAGCAGCGGGTAGTGCGCCAGCCAGTCCACCGGCTGCGCGCCGAACAGCTTCCAGAGGTAGGCGAGGATCCCGGATACCGGGTGGAAGATCAGGTTCTTCCAGATCAGTGCTCCGACGGTGGGCATGATGAAGAACGGCGAAATCAGCATCACCCGCACGATGCCGCGGCCGAAGAATTCGCTGGCCTCCAGCAACGCACTGATCAACACGCCGAACACCACGCTGATCAGCAGCACGCTGCCTACCAGCAGCAAGGTGTTGGTGGCGCCGGGAATGAAGCCGGAGTCGGTCAGGAAGTAGGTGAAGTTTTCCAGCCCGACGAACTCGTTAACGCCGGGGTCGAGCAGGTTGTAGCGGATCATCGAGAAATAGACGGTCATGCCCAGCGGCACGATCATCCACAGCAGCAACAGGGCCACCGAAGGGCTGACCAGAAACCAGCCGGGATTGGCCACCCGGCTTTTGCGCCGGGGCTGCGACAGGTCGATGTGGGCTTTGGCAGTTGAAGTATTCATGGCGATCACAACCGAGTCATACAGACCTATGGAGATCCCCGGTGGGAGCGCGCCAGCACGCGAAAGCGGACTTTCAGTCGACATCCATGTTGAATGTCAGATTGCTTTCGCGAGCAAGCTCGCTCACACAGGAGTCAGGAGTAGCTTTTCGCAGGATTACTTCGGATAACCCGCGCGCTTCATCTCGCGTTCGGTGGTTTGCTGCGCGGCGGTCAAAGCCTGGTCGACCGTGGTCTGGCCAATCAGCGCTGCCGAGAACAGCTTGCCGACCTGAGTGCCCACGCCCTGGAATTCAGGAATGGTCACCAGTTGGATGCCGATGTAAGGCACCGGTTTGAGGGTCGGTTTGCTTGGGTCAGCCGCTTTCAGCGATTCCAGCGTGACCTTGGCAAACGGCGCGGCGCTCATGTAAGCATCGCTGTAGGTCGAGGCGCGGGTGCCCGGCGGAACGTTGGCGATGCCATCGGTCTTGGCGACCAGTTCGCCGTATTCCCTGGAGGTGGCCCAGGCGCTGAATGCTTTGGCGGCATCCTTGGCCTTGGAACTGGTCGGAATCGCCAGTGCCCACGAGTACAGCCACGCCGAGCCCTTGTCGGTGACCTGATGCGGTGCGTAGGTGAAGCCGACGTGATCGGCGACCTTGCTTTGGGTCTTGTCGGTGACGAACGAGCCGGCGACGCTGGCATCGACCCAGATCGCGCACTTGCCGCTGTTGAACAGCGCGAGGTTTTCGTTGAAACCGTTGCTGGAGGCACCCGGCGGGCCGGACTTCTTCATGGTGTCGACGTAGAAGTTCAGCGCGTTTTTCCACTCCGGGCCGTTGAATTCCGGTTTCCACTGCTCATCGAACCAGCGCGCGCCATAGGCGTTGGCCACGGTGGTGATCAGTGCCATGTTTTCACCCCAGCCGGCCTTGCCGCGCAGGCAGATGCCGTACTGTTCCTTGTCCTTGTGGGTGAGTTTTTCAGCGAAGCCGGCGATCTGTTCCCAGGTCGGACGCTCGGGCATGGTCAGGCCGGCTTCCTTGAACAGGTCGGTGCGGTAGTAGGTGATGGAGCTTTCGGCGTAGAACGGCAGGGCGTACAGCGAACCCTTGACTGACAGGCCTTCGCGCACCGACGGGAACACATCGTCGAGGGCGTAGCTGGCCGGCAGATCCTTCATCGGTTCGAGCCAGCCCTTGGCGCCCCAGAGTGCGGCTTCGTACATGCCGATGGTCAATACGTCGAACTGCCCGCCCTGGGTGGCGATGTCGGTAGTCAGGCGCTGACGCAGGACGTTTTCTTCCAGCACCACCCAATTGAGCTTGATATCCGGATGCTCGGTCTCGAAGGTTTTCGAGAGCTTTTGCATGCGGATCATGTCGCTGTTGTTGACGGTGGCGATGGTCAGGGTCTGGGCGCCAAGGCTGACGCTGCTGAGGGTCATGCAGGTGAGGGCCAGCAGAGCTTTTGCAGTGGGTTGCATCGTGCACTCCTTTTCTGCACCCGGTGGGGGCAGAAGGACAGTTATTGTTTTTGTGTTCTTCCAGCGGGGGAAGACTGTGCACTGATTACAGCCTTCTAAAGCAGGGCTGACAAATCATCCCTAGCACTTGAATCGATACTTTTTTGCACTCGGGATTGGCGTGATAAACGCAGGGAAGGGCATTTCAGCAGGGCGGCGGGCATGAATGCGTACAGGTTTTACGCGCTCAGCCGTGGTTTTGTTCGGTCAGGCGCTGCGCCACCAGCCGCCGGTAATGCGAAGGCGTCATGCCTTTGAGCTGCTGAAAACGCCGGTTGAAATTGGAAATATTGTTGAAGCCCGACTCGAAACACACCTCGGTCACCGGCTTGTCGCCATCGGCTAATAGTTCGCAGGATTTGCTGATGCGCAGTCGGTTGACGAATTCGATGAAATTACGCCCGGTGGCCTGCTTGAACACGCGGCTGAAATAGGTCGGCTTCATCCCCAGGTGCTCGGCGACTTCCTCCAGCGGCAACTCGCGGGCGTAGTGGGCGAAAATGTAATCCACCGCGCGGTTGGTGCGGTCGATGTTGTGCTCGTCGGCCAGTTGCGGCGTGGTTGCGCCGGACAGCAGCTGGTAGTCGTCGCAGGCCGCCAGCAATTCCATCAGGATGAAAAAGTGCCCGAGACGGGTGATGCCGTTTGAATCGGCGATGCGTTGCATCAGGGTCATGGCCTGACGGATTGTCTGCGGGGAGCGGAATTCGATGCCGTATTGCGCACGCTCGAGCAGCGGCGCCAGGGTCTTGAGTTCGGCGAATACCTGATGGCCGCTTTCGAACAGCTCATCGGTGAAGTTGACCAGCATGTCGCGTTTCTCGACCACTTCATCTTCGGCCACTTGGCTGATCCAGTTGTGCGGCAGATTCGGGCCGGTGAGGAACAGCGTCTGCGGGTAGAAGTTGCCGATGTAGTCGCCAATGAACACCTTGCCCGAACTGGCGACGATCAGGTGCAGCTCGTATTCCTTGTGAAAGTGCCAGCGCACCAGCGGGCAGGGAAAGCCGTGCTGGCGATAGATGATGGACAACCCGTTGTGGTCATCCATCAATTCATACGAGGGGTCGGTGACGCGGACGGTTCGGGTCATGATCTTGTGCTTTTTTTGTTATCGCCCGGCGATCATGCCTCTTTGCGCGCGCGTTGCGCCAGTTTCCGTTGCGGGTCAGGCAGCGCGTTGGCGGGCTTTGAACACGTTGGCGACGCGGCAAAATTCCACCAGATCCGACTCCTCGAGAAAGTCGACGTTAATGATGTTGCATTTCAATGCCCAGTCACTGTTATCCAGGTCGAACCATTTGTTCAGCTCGTCATGTATGTCGACGGGACCACCAAGGACGGTATAGCTGGTGGCGGATAACGACCAGACATTCCATGTGCCTGGCGGGTTTTCCATCACTTTCTCAATGAATTGCCGCAATTCATCAGGGTTGGTAATGCCGTTTCCGGACCATTTATGACTGATTTGATCGTGGAATACTCTGTAGTCGAATTTCCAGTGCGATCTTGCAGCGGCAAAAACACGCTGTTTCGGACTGATGCCTTTTAGTTCCCGAAGTGTGAGGGACTGGTTGGCGCGAGGTACAAGACGGTCTCCCAGCAAGTTGAGAATCGTGTTGTTGAAGTATTCGAAATCGAAGTCATCGCCCTCCAGGTTGTGGAAGTCCAGGACAATGAATTCATCCGGATTGTTTGCAAGAAAGTTGTTTATGTCGGTGGCCAGGTCTCTCAGCGTTCGGGAGTTGGTATGGCCGTTGTGGTGCATGACGAACTTCCGAGGTCCTTCACCACTGGGTTCATATTTCAAACGAATGTCAAGCGCACGGGCGCCGTGGTTCAGTTGTGCATGAAAAGTATCGTGCTGACACGCCAGCCAGTGACGTGGAGGGCCAAAAAACGGATAGGTGGCGCGCCAGTCACTGCCCGCGTTGTGAGTGCCGGGCAGTGTCAGTTCGCAGATGTTCAGAGCGTCGATGTCGGGGGTCGTACTCATCCAGTTGGAAGTTGCCATTAGTGCATCCTGCATAAGTGATCAAAAAAAGTGGCGGTATGTTAGTTGCTTGAAGAGCCACTTGCAGGATGTTTATAGGGTTTAAATCATTGGCTGGCTACGTGAGTGTTGATGCAATTTGTTGATGATTGTTTGGATAGTTTTCTGACGCTGCTATTTATTAAGGTTTTTAGCCTCGATCCACTGAGACATGTATTGTGTGCTCTTGTGTAAATGATGGCGCAACATGCTGCCGGTGAAATTGTTGAGTCTTCGTTGTTGAATGTTTTTGCGGCACTCAAGCAACTTGTCGATAAGTGCCGGCCCATGGACGGCTCGCTGATAAATATCTTCGAGCAGTGTTTGTCCATGGGATTGGGTTGCTTGCCAGAGTATTTCGTCGCGATAAAGCTGGACCGCGGCATTGGCGAAGTCCTGCGCGGTACGGCAGATTGCCCCCGGCCAGGGTTGATGGGTATGCATGCCTTCAGCCCCTGTCGGCGTCGTGACACTCGGCGTTCCGCACAGCATTGCATCGATCAGCTTGCCCTTGATCCCCGCGCCGAAACGCAGGGGGGCCAGGCAAACACGCGCATCAGACATGACCTGCAAGGCATCTTCCGCCCAGTTCATGATATGGAACCCCTGTGCGCGATTGTGCAAGGTTGCTGCCTTGGGGGGCGTGTAGGCTCCGTAGATACGCAGTTGCGCCTTGGGCAGTTGCTCGCGGATCAGCGGCCAGATTGTCGATTTCAGCCACAAAACGGCATCCCAGTTCGGCGCGTGACGGAAATTGCCGATACTGAGAAAGTCCACGCGCTCATCGAAGGTTTTTGGCGGAGCGCTGGGCGGATCAACCATCAACGGGCACCAGTGCAAGAGTTCTGCTGGCAACTTGAACTGCTGCACCAATAGTTCGATTTCCACCGGCGAGATCATCAGATTCAGATCACAGCGATACAGCGCGGCAATCTCGCGCATGGCCAGGTCGGTGTCAGCCATCAGCCTGAACTCTTCGTGCAGTGCAGGCGCAAACAACCCATGGAAGTCGTTCGCGTCATCGCAGGCCTTCAACCGATCCTTCAAACGCTGATGCCTGGCATGGCGCAAGCTCTGCAAGTCCGAAGTTTCCAGAACACGCATCGCGTCGGGGCAGTGTTTTTCCACCCGCCAGCCGAACTGTTCTTCCATCATGAATTGGTCGAAGAGCACGATATCCGGCGCCAGCTCGCTGATGAACGTGTCGAAACTGCTGTTGTTCAGCTCGATCGGGACCTCGCGAATGCCCAGCCCGGTGAGATCCAACTTGTGCTCGCCGGGGCCGGCCGGGCTGCTGAAGGTAATGTCCCAGCCTTGCTGCAAGAACGTTTCGAGAATTTGCATCACATGCCCACTGGCTGCCGAAGAGCGGGGCTCGGGCCAGACGTAACCGATGACCAGGACTTTGGTGATGGGAAGGAGAGTCATGAAGGGTGTTCCTTTGCTGCAAACGGGAGGCGCTAAAAGGCGCGGAAAGGGCGCAATTAAACCACAGCGCTGGATGATCTTGATCCGCTGGCGGTACTGGGCACTCGGTTGCGTGGCCGCTGAGTTTATTGTTCTGGATAAAATGGTAGATGCAAGAATGCCAGTCCCGAACTGGACTGGCATTTTTGTGTTTAATCACTCAGATCGTCTTTGCACTGGGAGCAAAATGTCAGATCTTTGATTTGACAAGATTTATTTCTAATGTACCGATGAACTGATCGATCTCGGTGTTGCGTAGCGCAGTTTCTATGGTTGCCATATTTATGTAAAACCCGACAGGGTCGGATTTTGTTTGGTCAAGGAGAGCGACTGCTACTTCATAAGAGTCTGCGTTGTATAAGGCTGGGTATTTCTGAACAAGAGTTGGAAGGCTGGGGCGAATGGATTCGAAGTTATTTAAATGAGTGAATTTTTCGGTGTTCGCTGTCCTGTAAGGGTTCGGAAATGACGGATCAATCATGCGGGGGTTGCGTGCAAGATCAATTAATGAAGCTGCGTCGAATTCAACACGATTCAGAGATTTTCCATAATACAGATCAAGGGTGCCAGGCGCGCCATGTGACATCTCATGGATCAAGACGTCGGCAATTCTGGCTTCGTCGTATTTTGCAGCGCGAAAAAAATCATCCAGGTGCTCCGGAAAAATCTTGATAAATCTCTTGATCGATTCTTTATGTACAACGCCGTTGATTACCGCCTTCTTCCAATTTTTGTAATCAGGCACATTCAATGCTGCCAGTGCATTGACATCGGCCTTTTTGAACGACAAATTGGAGAGCGTGAAAGCATCAAGATCTTTGCGTATTGCTCGCAGTTTCAGCCCCAAATGTTGGGCAGCCTCGCTGGATCCTGTCCCAAACATATACTCGAGAACCTTACGAACATCAGTATTCGACTCTACATCGGCCAATAAGCTGATGGCATTGTCCAGTTTGGTTTTGGCGATCGGAATAGCCTTCTTGATGTAATGCTTGGTGTAGCTTTTGGGCAGGATCCTGTGCCATGGCAGGGTAGGTAGTTTGAATTTGTAATTGAAATTCTCCAGTTTGGCTCCCCAAGGCTGGCCCAATCGGTTCAGAGCGTACCATTCGTCATTGTGGCGTATACCCCATACCTGGAAGACATCCTGGGAAGTTTGCGCGGGCCTCCAGGTCCCAAGACGAATAGTGTCTGGGTCAACAGTTGCGGGCAGTTTGCGGTACGGCGCTCCAGCCGACCATTTGCGCGCATCGGCAATCGCGTTATCGATTGCGGCCACACTGCTGCGCCACCCTTTGCGCAAAAGCTTTGCGCCGTGCAACAGCAAGTCGGAAGCTCCGTCCAATGGATTAAACAGGTTGCTCACCAAACCAAGTCCCGCTGAACCGATCGCGCTCGCCTTGGTAGCAAGGCTCATGCTTTTGGCGGCAAGACTGGCAATCTTGGCCACCGCTCCAACGACTAACAGGACAGTCATCGCGGCTTCTAAAGTACACGCCGACACCCCCTGGAGCTGCCGATCCAGATCGTTTGAATTCAGATCCTCGATACAGGATTTGAAGGGCACGACAAAATTGAGAAACGTATCCAGATCCTTTTCACGTTTTGCTCGTAGCGCCTCCAGACTGGTCTGTCCCCAGCACTCTTTTACCAATTCATCGTAGGTCGCGATGGGCCGGTGCTTGAGCACGAAGTTCACCAATGGGTCGAACTCTGTCGAATAGAAGCTCTGGTAATAACCATTGATTTCTGGAACCAGTGGAGA
The DNA here is from genome assembly GCF_021603585.1 of Pseudomonas sputi. Lineage (GTDB taxonomy): Bacteria > Pseudomonadota > Gammaproteobacteria > Pseudomonadales > Pseudomonadaceae > Aquipseudomonas > Aquipseudomonas sputi. The sequence goes on from NZ_BQHI01000004.1 coordinate 160,164, forward strand.
ACCTGATAACTCACCGATTTTATCGATTACACCGGAACTGACGTTGACGAGGCCTGGCGTTACCCCATGTGTATAACACTCGATGTCTGTGGGCAACTGATGCACCTTCGCAGGTGGGAAGTAGTTCTTATCGCTGCTGCGAACAGTTGTGCTTAAAAGCTTTTCCCTTTGGATAAGCGCTGCCAGGTCGTTATTTTCGCGGCAGACACCGTGTAAGGTGAATAATTCGTAGCAAGTCACTCGGCCTTCAAAGTGTGAACAGATGACCACACCGTAGCGCCCCGTTGCCTCTTCTATATCCTTATGACTTTCTGTCGGTTCACGCTCTGTTACTTTCAGGAATGCCTCAAGGGTTGAGGCGATGGGATTCGAGGGAAGGCTAGTGATCGACTGAATTTTCGCGACTGACGGTCTTATGGTGAATATCGTCACCTTGCCTCTTAACAGGCGCGTCCGATCAGGTAGTGGCAACGATGAAAATGCCGATTTCAAATGCATGTTCATTGCTCGCACATGAGCCACATAGTCGCGATGGAACTGACGGAAGAATTCACCATCAGGAGCAATCAGGTTGGGGAGCATTCGGGGAAACGCGTTGTAGATACTTTCGCCATTTTTCAGATCCCAGTCGCCAGTCACCAGATCATTGGACATATGCAGTTCTACAGGCGATACGGGAAACGGGTCGGCGTATGCGTCCTCCAGCGGTCGATTTTTCGTTTGATGAAGGACTTTTTTTTCGAGATAGGTACATCCTGGAGCGAGCTGCTTGAGGATATCCAATGCCACGCTCTTGCGAGTCGGCAGAGGACGAGACAACGTGTCGGCCGTTTCGGCAAGCGTCTTGGCGTGTCGGGCGTACGCATCCAATGCTACTTGCAGCGATTGCGTGGCCGATGCCTTTACGTCATCCGGCGTGACGATTTTGTTGAGTAACGCCCAATCAACCACCGGATCCACGGCAGCCAGAGCGACGAGCGTCTTTTGCGACTCGGTGACCGCTTCAAACTCCAGCAGCTGTTGTAGCTGTACATAAGTCATCGAGCGCGTCGATCCTGGCGCGATGATTTCCTGCACCGCCACGACTCGACAAAATTCAACCCACTGCGGCGTGCCCAATGACAGGGTAGGAGGCAGATCTCTGACCAGAAATTCCGGTGCGGCCTCTGCCAGCAACAGATGAGCGGCCAATGCCACATTCTTTTCAGTAATCCGGTGGTTCTCGATCAGGTGCCTTTCGAATTTCGCTTGTACATCGGCGAAGGACTTCTCCATGTACTCGACAGCGTATAAGTTAAAACCTGCTACATGATTGCGAGGTTCTTGCTCCCCAACTTCAGGATGAAGGTCGAGCAAGAGCGAAGTCAGCAGCATCAGCTTGAGCGACTCATTTGTCTGGGGTTGATTGTTTCGCGCTCCATACCAGTCTAGATCTCGCACATAAGCGTTAGCCCACACCAAAGCGATGGGGCTGGAAATAAGCTCTTCAACAGCGTCTGCAGCTTCCGAGCGTTTGAAGGAAATAGACCGCCCGCCCCAAATGCTATTACTCAGATTTTCAAGCAGCGACTGACCTTTGGTATAGCTTGTGGTGAGTTGTCGGAGCGCACTGCGTTGAACAGCAGTGAGAGTGACTGAGTTGCTTCCTTCTGCTTTGATCATTTCCCAATAGTTGCCAAGTTGCGGACTTGCTGGAAGTTTCAACTCCATGGACTTTGTCAATCTGACGCTTTCGGCAGCGGTTCGGGGAACGATGTAGCGATGAAACTTCAGCCACTGCATCAACTCAATCTCATCAGCGAGGGTGATTACACCTCCGGTCAACTTGGCCATGTCAATCAACGTCGCGAGCGTTTCTGTAAGTTCCGGTGCAATTTTAGAGGCGTTCGTAAAGCGCAGAGTTTTACCGGAGTATCGTACGATGAATTCGGCTTCGGAAGTTACTTCAAATAATGAGTGGTCAGGCACTTTGAGAGTGATCAGGAGTTTTTTGAAGGCGTCAGTTTCGGACATTTTTCGCAGCATTTCTCTGCCCGGCTGAAGCGCTTCCTCAAGCGTCGAACCGGACTTCAGAGAAAGAGTTGCACCTTCCAGCGTGAAAGCTTGCGAAGGGGCGAGGTATTCCCCGCGCTGCGTTAGTTTGTATATGACTTCATCTCGCTCGCTATTGTCACTTGTAACATGATGGTTTTCAGTTACGGTGATGGGGATAGTTCTGGACAGGTATTTTTTGTTCGAGAAGTCGGAATGTATTACGGTCATGACAAATCCTTTTGTTTTTCGGTTTTATGTTTTGCGTATCCTCTTTTATTATCTTGCATCTATCAACGATTGGCGTGTAAGTGCAAGTTGCTGAAGGGAGAGTGCCTCTTAGAGGGCGCCACCCCTTCACTATCACTAGAAGGGGTGGCTTTTATTATGTTTATTTAATAATTGCTTTTACCTTGTCGCGTAATTGATCGATCGAAAACGGCTTGCCGATCACATGCATATCCGCCGGTACTTCTATTGTTTCTGCATAACCGCTGGCAAACAAAATCGGCAACGCGGGACGAATAACGCGGGCTTCGGTGGCCAACTGGCGCCCATCCATGATCGGCAGGCCGACGTCGGTCATCATCAGGTCGATGGGCTGATTCATGTCCTTGAGGATGTCCAGCGCCTGCTCGCTGCCATCTGCCTCCAGAACCTTGAACTCCAGTTCTTCCAGCACATCGACGATCAGCATGCGCACGATGGCATCGTCTTCGACTACAAGAATGGTGGACACGGGACTGGACATAATGGCTGCTCTCAAGAATGGGGATGGTTGCGCCGGTCGATCAAAATTGCCGGGCTCTTGCATGAGTAAGTGGCGCATAGCCACAAGTTCCCGAATGGATACAAAAAAGGATAGGCGCAAACGGGCCGGCAAGGATAACCGTTGGGTTGCGATTCGGTGCGGGCAAATGTGGGAAAACAGTGCTAACACTGTGAGAAAAATGGATCCATGCCACCCTTTTGGGGCAAACTCTCTGGTTTTGAACAGTTCGACAAGGTTGCCCCATGTCCTCTCCGTCTTCGGTTGATGAGCAACGGTTCCGCAAACTCCTGAGCCGCAACGTCAGTTTGCCGTTGGGCGTCGGCGTCATCAGCGCCGTTTTCTTTATTTCGTTGATCACTTATTTGTTGTCAGTCATCCAGTGGGTGGAGCACACCGACCGGGTGATCAATAACGCCAACGAAGCAGTGAAACTCACCGTGGACCTGGAAACGGGCATGCGCGGGTATCTGCTCAGCGGCGACGAGCATTTCCTCGACCCGTACGAGACGGCCAAGCCACGCATCGCCGTGGCACTCAGTACTTTGCTCGAATTGACCGCGGACAATCCGGCTCAGACCGATCGCCTGCGTCGTCTTCAAGCGCTGCAAATCGAGTGGGCGACTTATGCGCAATCGATGATCGATCTGCAGCGCACCAGCGGTGATTACAAGTCCGCGGTCAAAGCGGGGAAGGGCAAGCGCCTGACCGACGAAATACGTAAACAGTTCGAAGATGTGATTGAAACCGAACAGTTGCTGCGTGCCTCCCGCAACGAGGATGTGCGCCGTACAACGATCTGGAGCATCAGCCTTTATCTGCTGTTCGTGGCAGGCATCAGCGGGCTGCTGGCTTATGTGGGGCGGCGCGATCTGCTCAACCTGTCGCAAAGCTACGGTGCGACCCTCGCGGCGCAAGAAGCCAGTGCAAAACGTCTGGAACAGCAAGCCTGGCTGCGCAACGGCCAGACCCAGCTCGCCGAGCAAGTGCTGGGGCAACTGACGGTCAATCTGCTGGGGCGCAATATCCTGCAATTCTGCGCCCAGTACCTCGGCACCGCCGTGGCTGCGTTGTATGTGCGCGAGGAACATGGCGGCCTCAAACGCGTGGCGACTTACGGTTTCTCCCGCGAGCAGGAACAACAGGATCAATTGATCTACAGCGATGAAGGCATTGTCGGGCAGGTCGCCCAGCAAGCGCGGCTGATTCGACTTGATTCGGTGCCCTCCGATTATTTCAAGGTCAGTTCCGGCCTGGGCGAAGGCCTGCCGCACAGCGTGCTGGTGGTACCGACCAGCGATGACGACCGGGTCAATGGCGTGATCGAACTGGGTTTCCTGCGTCCGCTCACCGACCGTGACGTGGCGCTGCTGGAACTGATCGCCGGCAATATCGGCACGTCCATTGAAGCGGCGCGTTATCGCCAGCGCTTGCAGGAAGTGCTGGCCGAAACCCAGCAGCTCAACGAAGAGTTGCAGGTGCAGCAGGAAGAGCTGAAAACCGCCAACGAAGAGCTGGAAGAGCAGTCGCGGATTCTCAAGGAGTCCCAGGCACATCTGGAAACCCAGCAGGTCGAGCTGGAGCAGACCAACGAGCAACTGGCCGAACAGGCACAGATCCTGGCCGAGCAGCGCGACGCCATGGATCAGAAGAACAACGAGCTCAATCAGGCCCAGATGCAGCTCGAAGAGCGCGCCGAAGAGCTGCAGCGTTCGAGCAAGTACAAGTCCGAGTTCCTGGCCAACATGTCTCACGAGCTGCGCACGCCGCTGAACAGCTCGCTGATCCTGGCCAAGCTGCTGGCGGAAAACCCGCAGGAAAACCTCAGCGCCGAGCAGGTCAAGTTTGCCGAGTCGATCTATTCGGCCGGCAACGATCTGCTCAACCTGATCAACGACATTCTCGACATTTCCAAGGTGGAAGCCGGCAAACTCGAAGTGGTGCCGGAAAACACCAGCGTGGCACGTCTGGCCGATGGCTTGCGCAGCGTGTTCGAACCACTGGCGGCGGACAAGCAACTGACGTTCAGTGTCGAGTTGCAGCCTGATGCCCCGATCACCTTGTTCACCGACCGCCAGCGTCTGGAGCAGGTGATCAAGAACCTGCTGTCCAACGCGGTGAAGTTCACCGAACACGGTGCTGTCAGTCTGACCATTGCCGGCCAGCCGGACGACCGCATTGCCTTTATCGTGCGCGACTCCGGGATCGGCATCGCGGCGGATCAGCAGGAAAGCATCTTCGAGGCCTTCCGCCAGGCCGACGGCACCACCAATCGCAAATACGGCGGCACCGGGCTGGGCCTGTCGATTTCCCGGGATCTGGCGACCTTGCTCGGCGGTTCGATCAGCGTCAGCAGCGCGCCAGGACAGGGCAGCACTTTCACTCTGGTGCTGCCGCAGCAATACCGCGAGCCTGGCGACGCGCCTGTAGCACCGCTGACATTCAGTCCGCCAGCCGCTGCGGTCGTTGCGCCTGCGGTGGCGATTTCGCCGCTGGCTACTGTCGACATTCCGCGTTTCAACGATGACCGCAACAAGGCGCCGTTCAATACCCGCTGCATTCTGGTGGTGGAAGACGAGCCGAATTTCGCCCACATCCTCTATGACCTGGCCCATGAGCTGGGCTATCAGTGCCTGGTCGCCCACGGTGCCGATGAAGGGTATGACCTGGCGAAAGAGTTCGTACCGGACGCGATCCTGCTGGACATGCGTCTGCCGGACCACTCGGGCCTGACTGTTCTGCAGCGGCTGAAAGAACACGCCGGCACCCGACACATTCCGGTGCACGTGATTTCCGTGGAGGACCGCGTCGAAGCGGCGATGCACATGGGGGCCATCGGTTACGCCGTCAAGCCGACCACCCGCGAAGAACTCAAGGACGTGTTTGCGCGCCTTGAAGCCAAGCTGACGCAGAAGGTCAAACGCGTGCTGCTGGTCGAGGACGATGATCTGCAACGCGAAAGCATCGCCCGCCTGATCGGCGACGACGACATCGAAATCACCGCTGTAGGCCTGGCGCAGGACGCGTTGGAACTGCTGCGCACGACGGTTTTCGATTGCATGGTCATCGACCTGAAACTGCCGGACATGCTCGGCAACGACCTGCTCAAGCGCATGTCCACCGAGGACATCTGCTCGTTCCCGCCGGTCATTGTCTACACCGGACGCAACCTGACCCGCGACGAAGAAGCCGAACTGCGCAAGTATTCGCGCTCGATCATCATCAAGGGCGCCCGCTCGCCGGAGCGTCTGCTGGACGAGGTCACACTCTTTCTGCACAAAGTCGAATCGCAGTTGTCCCATGAACGGCAGAAGATGCTCAAGACCGCCCGCAGCCGCGACAAGGTCTTCGAGGGGCGCAAAGTGCTGCTGGTGGACGACGATGTACGCAACATCTTTGCCCTGACCAGTGCGCTGGAAACCAAGGGTGCCGTCGTGGTGATTGGCCGAAACGGTCGCGAAGCGATTGAAAAACTGAATGAAGTCGAGGACATCGACCTGGTGCTGATGGACGTGATGATGCCGGAAATGGATGGTTTTGAAGCCACCATGGAAATCCGCAAGGATCCGCGCTGGCGCAAGCTGCCGATCATCGCGGTGACGGCCAAGGCCATGAAGGACGATCAGGAGCGCTGCCTGCAGGCGGGCGCCAATGATTACCTGGCCAAGCCTATCGATCTGGATCGCCTGTTCTCGCTGATTCGCGTGTGGTTACCCAAGATGGAACGCATTTAGTGGAACGTAGTAATCCCGTTGAACGGAACAGTGAAATCGAACTGCGGCTGCTGATCGAGGCGATTTATCTCAAGTACAGCTACGACTTTCGCGATTACTCCGGCGCCTCGATCAAGCGTCGCGTGCAACACGCATTGAGCCAGTTCGAATGCGCGACCATCTCGGCCTTGCAGGAGAAAGTCCTGCACGACCCGACGGCGTTCATGCAGTTGCTGCAATTGCTGACGATCCCGGTCAGCGAGATGTTCCGCGATCCGTCGCACTTCCTCGCGATCCGCCAGGAGGTGGTGCCGCTGCTCAAGACCTATCCGTCGATCAAGATCTGGATCGCCGGCTGCAGCACGGGCGAGGAGGTCTACTCGATGGCAATTTTGCTGCGCGAGGAGGGGCTGCTCGATCGCACTATCATCTACGCCACCGACATCAACCCGCGCTCGCTGGAAAAGGCCAAGCAGGGGATCTTTTCGATGGAGAACGTGCGCGCCTACACCGCCAACTATCAGCAGGCCGGGGGGCAGCGCTCGTTCGCCGACTACTACACTGCAGCCTATGGCTATGCGATTTTCGACAAGAGCCTGTGCGAGAACGTGACGTTCGCCGATCACAGCCTGGCGACCGATAGTGTGTTCTCCGAAACTCAATTAATTTCATGTCGTAATGTATTGATTTACTTCAATAAAAAACTTCAGGATCGAGCGTTCGGATTGTTCCATGAATCGTTGTGTCATCGTGGATTCCTGGTATTGGGCAGCAAGGAAACTTTGGATTTTTCCGGCTACTCCAACCAGTTCGAACCGCTGGTGAAACAAGAACGGATCTACCGCAAATCATGAACAGCGCAGCGGATTTGCCTCGGATCGAGGCGATTGTGATCGGAGCTTCCGCCGGTGGCGTCGAGGCCTTGCTGACCCTGCTGGGCTCGCTGCGGGCCGGGTTTGGGCTACCGATCATCATCGTGCTGCACTTGCCGGAAGAACGTCGCAGCCAGCTCGCCGAGGTATTTTCCCGGCGAGTGGCGTTGCCAGTGACTGAAGCCATCGATAAACAGAACATCACGCCCGGCACCGTGTACTTCGCGACGCCGGGTTATCACTTGTCGGTAGAGCAGGACCTGAGCCTGTCGCTGAGCCTTGAAGACCGTCTGCATCATTCGCGGCCTTCGATCGATTTCCTCTTCGAATCCGCCGCCGATGCCTACGGGCCGGCGCTGGCCGGCGTGTTACTGACCGGCGCCAACCACGATGGCGCGCGGGGCCTGGCGCAAATCAAAAACCTGGGCGGGCTGACCATCGTGCAGGACCCGGACGAGGCGCAGGTCGCTACCATGCCTCGCGCGGCACTGAAAACGCATCAACCGGACTACATACTTCCCATACACGGCATCGGCCGTCTGCTTGTCGAGCTGGAACGAATCGCATGCTGAGTAATATCCAGGCAAAACTGCTGATCGTCGACGATCTGCCCGAGAACCTGCTGGCCCTCGAAGCGCTGATCAAACGCGAAGACCGCACCGTCTACAAGGCATTGTCGGCGGACGAAGCGCTGTCGCTGCTGCTGCAACACGAATTCGCCATGGCCATCCTCGATGTGCAGATGCCCGGCATGAACGGCTTCGAGCTGGCCGAGCTGATGCGTGGCACCGAGAAAACCAAGAACATCCCGATCATCTTCGTCAGCGCCGCCGGCCGTGAACTCAATTACGCGTTCAAGGGCTATGAAAGCGGTGCGGTGGACTTCCTGCACAAGCCGCTGGACATCCATGCGGTGAAGAGCAAGGTCAATGTATTCGTTGACCTGTACCGCCAGAGCAAGGCGATGAAGCAACAGGTCGAAGCGCTGGAGCAGAGTCGTCGCGAACAGGAAGCGCTGTTGCAGCAACTGCAAAGCACCCAGGGCGAGCTGGAGCAGGCGGTACGCATGCGGGACGATTTCATGTCGATCGTCGCCCATGAAGTGCGCACGCCGCTCAACGGCCTTATCCTCGAGACTCAACTGCGCAAGATGCACCTGGCCCGGGATAACGCCGCTGCGTTCACCCTCGACAAGATGCACGCCATGGTCGATCGCGACGAGCGCCAGATCAAAAGCCTGATCCGCCTGATCGAGGACATGCTCGACGTGTCGCGGATCCGCACCGGCAAGCTGTCGATCCGTCCGAATCGCTTCGATCTCGTGCAGTTGGTGGGCACTTTGCTGCAAAACTTTGCCCCGCAGATCGAGGCGGCGGAAACGACCGTTTCCTTCGAGGCCGACAGTCCTGTGGAGGGGTGTTGGGACGAGTTCCGTATCGAGCAGGTGATTTCCAACCTGCTGACCAATGCCTTGCGCTACGGCGGTAGAAGCCCGATCCAGGTACGCGTCTACCGCCAGGGCAATCAGGCGCGGGTCGAGGTTCAGGATCGCGGCATCGGTATCAGCGAGGAGAATCAGAAACGCATTTTTCAACAGTTCGAACGGGTCTCCGCCAAGACGGTGGTGGCCGGCCTGGGACTGGGTCTGTTCATTTCCGAGCAGATCGTCGCCGCCCATGGCGGCTCCATCGTCGTCGAAAGCAAGATCAACGAGGGCGCCCTGTTTCGCGTTTGTCTACCGCTCCAGGAAAACGGCAAAACAAACGCAACCTCTGAGTGACCGCACGGTCGTATCAGCAGCTATTGACCGAACAAAGGCTTCCCATGAGCGTAGATGCACAAGATGTAGTACTCGTCGTCGAGGACGAACCGGTGATCCTGATGGTGCTGACAGACTACCTGTCAGGACAGGGTTATCGCGTATTGCAGGCCGAAAACGGCGAGCAGGCGTTCGAGATTCTGGCGAGCAAGCCGCATCTGGACATGTTGATTACCGATTTCCGCTTGCCTGGCGGTATCTCCGGCGTGCAGATCGCCGAGCCCGCCGTCAAACTGCGCCCTGATCTGAAGGTGATCTTCATCAGCGGCTATCCGCAGGAAATCCGCGAGACCGGCAGCCCGATCACGCGTCGGGCACCGATCCTGGAAAAACCGTTCGATCTGGATGTGTTGCAGGAGAAGATTCAGGAACTGCTGGCCTGAGGCGTGAACCGCCTCAGCTCTTGATCATTTCCCGCACCTTCGCCGTCAACAGATCGAAGGTGAACGGCTTGGTGATCATCTGCATGCCCGGGTCGAGGAATCCGCCGCGGACGGCGGCGTGTTCAGAGTAACCGGTGATGAACAGAACCTTCAGCCCGGGTCGGTATTGCCGGCCGATTTCTGCCAGCTGCCGACCGTTCATGCCCGGCAGGCCGACGTCACTGATCAGCAGATCAATGCGCTGGGTAGAATTCAGGATAGGCACGGCACCGTCAGCGTCACTGGCCTCGACAAATCCATAACCCAGTTCACTCAATACCGCGCTGACCAGCACGCGCACGGCCGGGTCGTCTTCGACGATCAATACGGTTTCGCCTTCCACGGCGTCGGGGGCCTGCTCTGTGTGCGCCGGCGCGTGAGGCAATGATTGGCCCTGGAAGCGTGGCAGATAGAGTTTGACCGTGGTGCCTTCATCGATCTTGCTGTCGATCGAGACGTGACCACCGGATTGCTTGCTGAAACCGTAGATCATCGACAGGCCCAGGCCGGTGCCCTGACCGATCGGCTTGGTGGTAAAAAACGGGTCGAACGCGCGATTGATCACGCTTTCGGGCATGCCGCAGCCGTTGTCCATCACGCTCAATACGACGTAATCGCCGGGCTCCAGGTTGCTGTAAGCGGCGGTGAAGTCGCTTCCCAGCACCTGATTCCCTGTCTCGACCACCAGATTGCCGCCGTCGGGCATCGCGTCGCGTGCGTTGATCACCAGGTTGAGCAGGGCGCTTTCCAGCTGATTGGGGTCGGCCTCGGCGACCCACAATTGTTCGTGCAGGCGCATGTCCAGTTGAATGCTTTCGTTGAGGCTGCGCCGCAGCAGCTCGCTCATCGATTGCACCAGATCGTTCATTTTTACCGCTTTGGAATCCAGCGACTGACGTCGGGAGAACGCCAGCAGGCGATGGGTCAGGCCAGCGGCGCGGTTGGCCGAGGTCACACCGAGGTCGATCAGGCTGTCGAGATCGTCCAGCCGGCCACGGGCCAGCCGCCTGCGCAGCAGCTCGAGGCTGCCGATGATACCGGTCAGCATGTTGTTGAAGTCGTGGGCGATACCGCCGGTGAGCTGACCGACCGCTTCCATCTTCTGTGACTGACGCAGGGCTTCTTCGTTGTGCCGCAGTTGCGCCGTGCGTTCCTCGACTTGCTGCTCAAGGGTTTCGAGGGTTGATTGCAGGCGCCGTTCGCTTTCGCTCAGATCGATCAGTCGATCGCGGGCCTCGTATTGTCGTCGTCGCCCGCGCAGGGCAGTGGAGATCAGGCTGACCAAGGTCACCGGATGGAAAGGGCGCTCAAGAAACGTCACGTTACCCAACAACTTGCTGAGCTGTGAGGAGGGGCCCTGTCCTGATCCGCCGTGATGCGTCAGCAACACAATTGGAAGGTCTGACCATGCGGGTTGTTGATCCAGATATACCAGCAGGGATTCCAGCTCCGGGCCCCGCAGGGCCTCGGCGGCAATCACCAGCAGCCCGGCACCGTGTTCCAGTTCGGTACAAAGGGTTGCGAGGTCGGGGGTGATCAGACCGCCATATCCGGCCTCGTTGAGTATCATCAGCGCAACCTGGCTGTCGCGACCTAAGGGGGCGAGGATCAGTGCCCGCTCCGATAGCGGTACGGTGACAGTCACTAGTTGTCATCCTTAAGCAGCGGGTTGCTCGCGCCGAGGTAGGTGGGCACGCCGCGCAGCACGCCCTGGAAGGCATCCAGCGGTTCCCCGATGGTCATGCCGCTCTTGGAAATACGGTATTCGCGAATGGTTGATTCGTGGCTGCCAGTACGTTTCTTGATGATCGAAATTGCCCGGCGAACCTTGCCGAGCGCTTCGAAATAACGCAGCAGAATCACCGTGTCGGCGAGATAGGTAATGTCGACCGGGGCCTGCATGTCGCCAACCAGTCCATGCTGGGCGACGGTCATGAACGTGGCGGCGCCCTTGCGATTCAGGTACAGCAACAGTTCGTGCATATGCAGTACCAGCGCGTTTTCTTCCGGCATGGCCGCCTGATAGCCGTTGATACTGTCGATCACCACGGTCTTGATGTCACCTTCATCGACACAGCGTCGTACCCGGTGGGAGAACTCGCCGGGGGACAACTCGGCAGCGTCCACCTGTTCGATCAGCAGATTGCCGGTGGCCTGCAGGGCCTTGAGGTCGATGCCGATGTTGTTCATGCGTTCGAACAGCAAGCCCAGTTCTTCGTCGAAAATGAACAGGGCGGCCTTTTCACCACGGGCCACGGCCGCTGCCGCGAAAATCATGGTGATCAAGGATTTGCCTGTGCCCGCCGGCCCCAGAATCAGCGTGCTGGAACCGGCCTCGATACCGCCACCGAGCAGGGCGTCCATTTCCTTGATGCCGCTGGACAGTTGCAACCGTGGGTAATCGCCGCGGTGCTCCGCTGCCACCAGGCGAGGAAAGACGTGCACGCCATCGCCCATGATGGTGAAGTCATGGAAGCCGCCACGGTATTTCTGCCCACGGTACTTGATCACTCGCACCCTACGGCGCTCGGCGCCATAGTTAGGGGTCAGTTCTTCAAGGCGAATCACGCCGTGAGCGACACTGTGCACGGTTTTATCGAGGGATTCGGTAGTCAAGTCATCCAGCAGCAACACCGTGGCGTCGTAACGCACAAAGTAATGCTTGATCGCCAGAATCTGCCGGCGGTAGCGCAGGGAACTCTGTGCCAGCAGGCGGATTTCCGAGAGGCTGTCGAGCACGACCCGCGTGGGTTTGAAGCGCTCGACCACTTCAAAAATCTGTTTGGTCGCCTCGCCCAGTTCAAGGTCGGAGGAGTAGAGCAGGCTCTGATGATGCTCGGCGTTGAGCAGGCTTTCCGGGGGTGTCAGCTCGAAAATCTCGATGTTTTCGTTAAGTTCCCAGCCGTGGGACGCCGCGCCCTGACGCAATTCGCGCTCGGTTTCGGACAGCGTGATGTACAACGAACGTTCGCCAGCACGGGCACCGGCCAGCAGAAAATGCAACGCGACGGTGGTTTTACCGGTTCCAGGCTCGCCCTCCAGCAAGAAAACGTGACTGCGGGACAGGCCACCGGCCAGGATATCGTCCAGCCCTTCGATGCCGGTGGCGGCTTTTGCACTGATCAACGCGTTCGATGTAGACAAAAAATGCCCTCTCATGACTAGGGAAAACGAGGCAGCGGGCGCCGGACGCCGTTTCGCACTGCCTGAATACTTGACCCTTTGCCGAGACGACGGTTCCGAGTTTCTTGAGGGGCGTGTCGGGAAGACCGCTAGAGGCCTTGCTGCAACGAGGGATCGTCGGGGTTCATCTGTTCAAGCTGGGCCAACAGAATCTGTACGTTCTGCAACTGGCCGCTTTCTTTCCAGTAATTGATCAGCAGCACCCTGGCCTTGCGATCGGCAGGGTGACGCTGAACGATTTCCTGCAACTGTTTTTGCGCCGCTTCCAGTTCTTCGGCGCTGTGCAGGGTGGTAGCGAGGTCGTAACGGTAATCCTTGTTGTCAGGCTCCAGTTCCACGGCTTTGGACAAGCCGAGCAGGGCGTACTCGCGTTGATCGTGGTGCAGCAGCCAGAGCCCCAGGGCATGTTGCAGATAAGCCGAATCGGGCTGGGCCTTCAATTGTCTGGCGAGCAATTGTCGGGCGTCGTCGCTCTGGCCCTGACGGTCAAGCACTTCGATCTGCATCACCAGCGCCGGCAGGTTGCCGGGGTCGAGGCGCAGGGTGTGCTCCAGTGCATGCTGTGCCTGTTTCAGGTCGGCGTTATGCAGATACAGGCGCGCCAGTTGCAGGTAATTGGCGGCGCTTTGCGGCTGGCTCTTGAGCGCCTGTTCCCACACGTCGATTCCTTGCTGCAACGGCGCGAAATACAGGCCCAGTTGATCCGGTGACAAACCGAGCAGAGCGTTGATCGCAGCAAAGCGTACAGTCTGATCCTCATCGTCGAGCAATGGGCCCAGCAGCAGACTGCGCTGGCCGCCCGGCACCAGGCCGGTCACACTTTTGATTGCCGCCAGCCGCACTTCCGGTGCTTCGTTTTGCAGATCGGCGTCCGCCAGCTTCAGGGCCTGCGGGCTCGGATAGTTGGGCAGCTCCGCATGCAGCCAGACGCGCCGCTTGACCGACAGATCCGGACGCCCCAGTTGCTGGTACAGAACCCGCGCAGCACCCGGTTGGCCGGCACGGGCGGCGGCCAGCGCTTCGCTGTACCCATGCCTGATCGCTTCTGGCACCACGGGCGCGGTACTGCGCAATGACAGCCAGGCCACGAAAAGGATCAGCACAAGGCCGAGGCTGATGAGCAAATAGCGGCGAGACTGAGGCATGCGAATTTCCGAAACTTTCGTTTTGTAGCGGAGGTCGCAAGCTTCTGTCAGCTCGCGCCGTGAGTCAAACCCTCTGCCCGATATGACCTGCTACGGGCGTTGAATCGACCTACAGCATGTGTCGACCTTATTAGCCGTCATGCCTTCCATGCAGTGTCTACGCTTGCAGAAGTTGTTTCTACGAGGCTATCCATGCAATCCCTGCTCATTTATTTCAAGGCGGTGATCCAACCCAGCCAGGCCGTGCTGTTGTTTGGTTTGCGCACCATTGCCGCCGGATTGCTGACGTTGTATCTGGCGTTCCTGTTCGATCTGGATCAGCCCAAGTGGTCGATCATGGCCGTGGTGATCATCAGTCAGCCGCTGGCCGGGATGGCGCTCGCACGCAGCTTCGGGCAAATCATCGGGACGACCCTTGGCGCGGTGGTGGCAGTGGTGTTGATGGCGATTTTCCCTCAGGCGCCGTTGCCGTTCATCACGACCCTGGCGTTGTGGCTGGCCCTGTGCACGGCCGGCGGCACGTTGCTGCGCTACACCAGTTCCCAGGCGTTCGTGCTCAGCGGGTATACCGCCGTCGTGGTGGCGCTGCTGGCGATTCCAGATCAGGACGGCACTTTTCTGCTGGCGGTGACCCGGGTCACCGAGACCTTGCTGGCGGTGGCGTGCGTGTGCGTGGTCAGCCTGTTGACGGCGCGGCCCGAGGCGGTGTCGCGCAACTATTTCGCGAAAGTCGATCAGGTGATCAGACTGGTCGCCACCCATTCGGCCGCCGTGTTGCGCACCGAAGAAAGCGAAGCGGACTTTCAGCGCCGGCAAATGCAGTTGTTGGGGGAAATCAGCGCCCTTGAGGGCCTGCGCCGGCATTTGTATTTCGACGCCCCACGCCTGCGCAGTGCTAACAATCTGGTGCTCTTGTTGGGTAATCAATTGATGCTGCTGACCTCGCGCCTGACCGCGTTGCGTCACCAGCGGGAACTGCTCACCGAGCGTTGGGAGGGCGATCTGCCGCTGGAGATCCAGCAATTGCGCGCAGAAGAACTGGCCCTGCTGGACCAGCTCGCGCAGCAAGGGCGCTCATTGCCGGCCGAGGTGCGGCACCGGTTCGTCGCGCTGCAACAGCAGTTCGAAGGGCTCGCCTACAAGGCCGAACAACTGACGGAAGACATGAGTGCAACCCTGCGTTCGCTGGCGTGGGCATTGCGCTGGGAACAGGCGCGGCTGTTACAGCAGCTGGAGCAGATTCTCGAACTGAGCGATGCGATACAGGAAGGGCGCGAGGCCAGTTGCATGTTCCGCGGCCAGTCCAGCCCCTTGCACCTGGATTTCACCCTCGCGACGATGAACGCCATTCGCGCCTTCAGCGCACTGCTGGTGGCCGGGCTGATCTGGATCGAAACCGCTTGGGACGGTGCGCGCGGTGGAATGATTCTGGTGGGCATCCTGTGTTCGTTGATGGCGACGTTTCCACGCCCGCTGATTGCCGCGCAGAGTTACGCCCGAGGATTGGGACTGGCCTTGGTCGTCTCGGCGTTCTATCAGTTCATGCTGGTTCCGGCGATCAGTGATTTCGAAATGCTGGCCTTGCTGCTTGCGCCTTTGCTGTATGTGATCGCAGTCGGGCTGGCCAGCCCGGCCACCGCTGGTATCGGTATGGGCCTGGGGTTGTCGAGTTTCCTGATGCTCGGTCCGCAGAACGTCGGCACCGGGCAGAACACCGCCATTCAATGGTTCGAATTTGCCGGGGCCTACGTCAGCGCGGCAATGCTGGCTCTGATCGTCTATGCCTGGATCTTTCCGTTCCGCCCCGTGCTGAGAATTCGGCGCTTCTACAATGAGGCACGGGAGCAGGTCTACCAACTGACCAAGAGCCCGGCCACCGACGAACAGCAATTTGCCTTCGAAAGTCGCATGGTTGATCGCCTGACCTCGATGCTGGGCGTGTTGCCGGCCGCCAACGATCGGGACATGCAGCGCCTGTATGAAATCAGTCTCGCCTGTGTAGCGCTGGGTGTGGCCATGCACCAGCTCAGGCAACAGGCACAGAACAACGCCTTGCTCACGGACGCTTTCGGTCGGCAGCTGTCGACGGCATTGCATCAGACCGGTCGTTTCGTCGCCGGCCGACCGGACGTGCGCCTGACACCGTTGCTGACGACGCTGCATGCGCTTGGCGATGAATTGGATGCCTTGCATGTCGCCACCCATCAACACTTGTGGTCAGTGTTTCGCATGCGTGTGGCCTTGTTGATCGTGGTGTCGTTTCTGGAACGACATGGCGAGCATTTGCAGCCCGACCGTCCTGAAGGAGAGCCCGTCCTTGCCCATTGATTTCGAGATCGGCGGCGTTTACCTGCCTCCCATCGCTCAGGCCCTGTTGCTGGCCATACCGGTTTTTCTGCTGCTCGACTGGGGATTGCGCCGACTCGGCGTCCTGCGTTTTGTCTGGCACGAGGCACTGTTCGAAGGCGCCTTGTATGCCTGTGTGTGCGCTGCACTGATTCTGCTGATGGGAGCCTGAAACCTTGAAGACGTTGCTCACTCGATTGACGACATTGGCGGTGGTGCTGCTGGCAGTCGTGCTTGGCTGGTTTGCCTGGGAACATTACACCCGGGCCCCGTGGACGCGAGATGCGCGGGTGAGGGCGGATGTGGTGACGCTCTCGGCGGATGTCTCGGGCCGCATCGTTTCGCTGGCGGTGCAGGATAATCAGCATGTCGACAAGGGCCAGTTGTTGCTGGAAATCGACCCCGCTCGCTACAGCCTGGCTGTCGAGCATGCAAAACGCTCGGTGGAGGTCGCGAGGGCCACGCTCGGTCAGTCGCAAGCGGCCATTGTCGCCAGCGAAGCGTTGCTCAAACAGCGCCAGAGCGAAGAGCGTCGGCGACGTACGCTCAAACAAGGTTTCGCGATTTCCGGGGAAGAGTGGGAGAAGTCCAGCACCGATGTGGCGGTGGCCCAGGCCGATCTGTTACGCAATCAGGCCAATCTCGGTCTCGCCGAAGCGAACGTGCAACTGGCGATTGCCGCATTGACCCAGGCGGAACTGGATCTGCAACGTACCCGCGTCGAAGCACCGGTCAGTGGTTATGTCACCAATCTGCTGACCCGTCAGGGGGACTACGCGGTAGCGGGTGGCCCCCTGCTGGCGTTGGTGGACAGCGGCTCCTTTTATGTCAGCGGCTATTTCGAGGAAACCAAGTTGCCACGGATCGAGGAGGGTGACCGGGTGCGGATCGAATTGATGAGCGGGGAAAAATTTGGCGGCACCGTACAAAGCATCGCCTTCGCCATTGCTGACCGGGAAAATGCGCCGGGCAGTCGATTGCTGGCCAACATCAACCCCAGTTACACCTGGGTGAAACTGGCGCAACGGGTACCGGTGCGGATCGGCATCGATCCCGATTATGCAGGCAAGGATCGGCTGAGAGCCGGCACCACCGCGACAGTTACGGTGCTGGAAAACCAGGAACGTCAGGAACAAAAAAGCCCCGCGACCGAATGATACGCGGGGCAAAGAATTTGGTTGGTTGCGGCCAACCAAAGGAGCTCTTTAAAAAACTGTTACTTGCTGGCGACCGTCTCTGGCTGCCAGCCACCGCCGAGGGCCTTGTAGATCGCGACGATGCCGCGATACAGATCCACTTCGGCCTGGGCCTGGCTGTCTTCAGCGTTCAAACGTTCGCGCTGGGCGTCGAGCAACACCAGGAAGTCGGTAGTGCCTTCGCGGTAGCGGATTTCAGCCAGATCGGCAGCCTTGCGGCTTGATTCGCTCTGACGGATCAGCGAAATCAGGCGTTGCTGACGTTTGCCGTAATCACTGAAGGCGTTTTCCGACTCTTCCAGCGCCAGCAATACTTGCTGCTCATAGTTCGCCAGTGCCCCATCGGCATCGGCATCGGCGCCGCGCAGACGGGCCCGCACGCTGCCAAGGTCAAACGCCGCCCAGGTGATGCTCGGGCCCAACGCCCAAGCGTTGGCCGCCGAGGAACCGATCTGCGAACCACGCCCGGCTGTCCAGCCGAGGAAGCCGCTGAGGCTGACCCGGGGAAACAGGTCGGCCTTGGCCACACCGATACGCGCCGTGGCCGAAGCCAGTTTGCGTTCGGCGCTGAGGATGTCCGGACGCCGTTGCAGCAGTTCGCCCGGATCCCCGATCGGCAAGGCCTTGGCAATCGCCGGCAAGTCTTTCGGACTCAGGTCGACAGTCAGTTTGTCCGGGCGCTCACCCAGCAGGGTGGCGATGCGGTTTTTCTGCCGTGCCTGCTCTGCCTGTAACTGCGGCACGCTGGCTTCGACCGACGCCAGACGAGCATCGGCCCGCTCCACATCGAGTTGATCGCCCACGCCGGCGTCACGCAGACTGATGGTGATCTTGCGCGATTCCTGCTGGTTGTTCAGGTTGGCCAGCGCGATCTTTTCCCGCAGCTGAGCACCGCGCAGTTGACCGTAAGCGTCCACCAGTTCGGCAATCATGGTGACTTGCAGTTGGTACAGATCGGCTTCAGCGGCTTGCTGGTCGGCGTCGCTGGCTTCCAGATTGCGCTGGATGCGTCCGAACAGGTCCAGCTCCCAGGCCATGTCCAGACCCAGGTCATAGCGCTCGCTGTTGACCCGGTTGGTGGTCTGGCCGGGGATCTGTCCCTTGGCCAGGTCACTGCTGGCGCGGCTGGTGATGGTCGGCATCGCATCATTGCTGGCGTCGTCACGGATCGCCCGGGCGGCTTTCCAGCGGGCGAACGCCACGCGCAGTTCACGGTTGCCTTGCAGCGATTGAGTCACCAACTGGTTGAGGGTCGGATCGTCGAACTGCTGCCACCAGATGCCTTCGAATTTCGAACGGTCGAAGTTCTTCTGGCCGGCGGCGCCGTCGGTGGCGGACGTGATGTTCGCCGCCTCCGTCGTCGGGGTCTTGTAGTCAGGGCCGACGGCGCAGGCACTCAGGGCCAGCACCAGCAGGCTCGGCAGGAAGACTTTCAGACTCATTGATGCGCCTCCAGTGGCTTTTGAAGAGTGTGCGCCTTGGCCGCTTTGCGCGCTTCACCGCGCTCCACGAAGTTGCGGATCAGCACATAGAACACGGGGGTCAACAGCAGACCGAAGAAGGTTACGCCGAGCATCCCGGAGAACACCGCCACACCCATGGCATGACGCATCTCGGCACCGGCACCGCTGGAGAACACCAGTGGCACCACCCCCATGATGAACGCGAACGAGGTCATCAGGATCGGCCGCAGACGCAGACGACAGGCTTCCAGTACGGCGGCCAGCGGATCGAGGCCTTCTTCCTGCTTATCCTTGGCGAACTCGACAATCAGAATCGCGTTCTTGCACGCCAGGCCCACCAGTACGATCAGACCGATCTGGGTGAAGATGTTGTTGTCGCCGCCAGAGATGATCACACCGGTGATGGCCGACAGCAGGGTCATCGGTACGATCAGGATCACCGCCAGTGGCAGGCTCCAGCTTTCGTATTGAGCCGCAAGCACCAGGAACGCCAGCAATACGCAGAGCGGGAACACGAACAGCGCAGTGTTCCCGGACAGAATCTGCTGGTAGGTCAGGTCCGTCCACTCGTAGGTCATGCCGTTCGGAAGTTCATCCTTGAGCAGTTTCTCGATGGCTTTTTCGGCCTGTCCGGAGCTGTAGCCCGGGGCTGCCGCACCGTTGATTTCAGCAGTGATGAAGCCGTTGTAGTGCATCACGCGATCCGGGCCCGAGGTGTCGCTGACCTTGATGAAGGTCGCCAGCGGGATCATTTCGCCTTTGTTGTTGCGTACCTTCAGCTGGCCGATCTGGTCGGATTCGAGGCGGAACTGTTGCTCGGCCTGAACGTTGACCTGATAGGTGCGCCCGAAGCGGTTGAAGTCGTTGGCATACAGCGAACCCAGGTAGATCTGCAGGGTGTCGAAGATGTCGCTGATGGCCACGCCGTGGGTCTTGGCTTTTTCCCGGTCGATGGCGGCATCGACCTGCGGCACGTTCACGGTGTAGCTGGTGAACAGGTTGGCCAGTTCCGGAACGTTATGGCTCTTGGCAATAATGTTCATGGTTTCTTTGTACAGCTCTTCGTAGCCCAGGTTGCCCCGGTCTTCGATCTGCAGGCGGAAACCTCCGATGGTACCCAGCCCCTGTACCGGCGGCGGCGGGAAGATTGCCATGTAGGCTTCCTGAATCCCGGCGTACTGGCCGTTCAAGGCACCGGCAATCGCACCGGCGGACATGCTTGGGTCCTTACGCTCGTCGAACGGTTTCAGGGTCACGAACACGATGCCGGCGTTCGGGCTGTTGGTGAAGCCGTTGATCGACAGGCCCGGGAACGCTACGGCACTTTCCACGCCCGGCTGTTTCAGTGCCAGGTCGGACATGCGCTTGATCACGTCTTCGGTACGATCCAGGCTCGCGGCGTCCGGCAGTTGTGCGAAGGCCACCAGGTATTGCTTGTCCTGGCCGGGTACGAAACCGGTCGGCGTGCTGGAGAAACCGAAGAAGGTCAGCACCATCAGGCCTGCATACAGGAAGAGGGCGATGCCGCTGCCACGGATGACCCGGCGCACGGTACCGACGTAGCCATGACTGGCGCGGTCGAAGAAACGGTTGAACGGACGGAACAGCCAGCCACCGAAGATATTGTCCAGCACTCGCGAGAAACGGTCTTTCGGCGCATCGTGGCCTTTGAGCAATACGGCCGCCAGCGCTGGCGACAGGGTCAGCGAGTTGAAGGCCGAGATCACGGTCGAGATCGCGATGGTCAGTGCGAACTGCTTGTAGAACTGACCGGTCAGGCCCGAGATGAACGCCGCCGGTACGAACACCGCACACAACACCAGCGCCGTTGCAATGATCGGGCCCGTCACTTCGCCCATGGCCTTCTTGGTCGCGTCGAAGGGGTTGAGCCCCAGTTCAATGTTCCGCTCGACGTTCTCCACCACCACGATGGCGTCGTCCACCACGATACCGATCGCCAGTACCAGGCCGAACAACGACAGGGCGTTTAGCGAGAAACCGAACAGGTGCATTACCGCAAACGTACCGATCAACGATACCGGCACCGCCACCAATGGAATGATCGAGGCGCGCCAGGTCTGCAGGAACAGGATCACCACCAGAACCACGAGAATCAGTGCTTCGAAGAGGGTGTGAACCACCGCCTCGATAGAGCCGCGCACAAAGATTGTCGGGTCATAGACGATGCTGTAGTCCATGCCTTGCGGGAAGCTTTTCTTCAGTTCTTCCATCTTGCCGCGAACTTCGTTCGAGATTTCGATGGCGTTGGAGCCGGGACGCTGGAAGATCGGGATCGCTACGGCTGGCTGGTTGTTCAGCAACGAACGCAGGGCGTATTGGCTGGATCCCAGTTCGACGCGGGCGATGTCCTTCAGGCGAGTGATTTCACCATTGTCGCCGGCGCGAATGACGATGTTCTCGAACTCTTCCTCGGAGACCAGGCGGCCCTGAGTGTTGATCGACAGCTGGAAGCTTTGCGCCGTCGGAGCAGGCGGAGCACCCAGTTGACCGGCGGCCACCTGACGGTTCTGTTCGCGAATGGCGGTCACTACATCCGTCGCGGTCAGATTGCGCGAAGCGGTCTTGTTCGGGTCGAGCCATACCCGCAGCGAGTAGTCGCCCATGCCGAACAGTTGCACGTCACCGACCCCACCGAGGCGAGCGAGCTCATCCTTGATGTTGAGGATCGCGTAGTTGGACAGGTACAGCATGTCGTAGCGTTTGTCCGGCGAGGTCAAGTGCACAACCATGGTCAGGTCGGGCGAGGCCTTGTCGACGGTGATACCGATGCGCGTCACTTCCTCGGGAAGTTTCGGCTCGGTTCGGGTCACACGGTTCTGTACCTGCACCTGCGCGTTGTCCAGGTCGGTGCCCAGGGCGAAGGTGATGGTCAGGGTGATCTTGCCGTCAGCGGTGGACTGCGAGGACATGTACAGCATGTTCTCGACGCCGGTGATGGCCTGCTCCAGCGGAGCCGCCACGGTTTCACCGATGACTTTTGGGTTGGCGCCCGGGAAGTTGGCACGCACCACCACGGTCGGTGGCACGACTTCCGGGTATTCGCTGATCGGCAACTGGAACAGCGAAATCGCACCGGCGATCAGGATCAACAGCGAAAGCACCGCTGCGAAGATCGGCCGTGAAATGAAGAATTGGGAAAAATTCATCGGAGTTGTCGTCCCTTAACCACGTGGGGTCGCAGCAGCCAGTTTCACAACCGAACCCGACGCGCCTTTGGCAGGTGCGACTTTAGGCAGGTTGCTGGCTTCCAGCGCTTGTCGTTGTTGAGCGAGAGCGGCAAGGGTTTGCTCGCTGGCCATCGGGATCACTTCAGGCGAAACCGGGGAGCCAGGACGAACCCGTTGCAGACCCTTGACGATGATCGTGTCGTCCTTGTTCAGGCCGCTGCGCACGATGCGCAGGCCTTCGATCTTCGGACCGAGCTCGACGGCGCGGTAGGCGGTCTTGTTGTCGCCGTCCATCACCAGTACGAACTTCTTGCCGAGGTCGGTACCGACCGCTTCATCATTGATCAACATGGCGTTGTAGGTGCCGCTGCCGACCAGTTTCAGGCGTGCATACAGACCCGGGGTGTAGGTGCCATCGCTGTTGTCGAACACGGCGCGACCACGGATGGTGCCGGTCTTCGGGTTGACCTGGTTGTCGACGAAGTTCATCTGGCCCAGGTGCGGGTTGCCGTCTTCATTGGACAGGCCCATGTACACCGGAGTGGTGGCGCCGCGCTGACCCTGACGGGCGAGCTGGGTGTATTTGAGGAACACACGTTCATCCGCGTCGAAGTAGGCGTAGACCTTGTCGGTGGATACAACGCTGGTCAGCGGGGTGGTGTCGGCAGTCACCAGGTTACCGGCGGTGATCTCGGCGCGGCTGACGCGGCCGCTGATGGGCGCAGTGACGCGGGTGAAACTCAGGTTGAGTTTGGCCAGATCCAGTTGCGCTTGCAGCGCGCCGACAGCGGCGCGTGCTTCCTGTGCAGCGCTGGTGCGCGAATCAGCCAGCTCAGCGGAAATGGCGTTGCTGGCACGCAGACGTTCGCCACGGCCGGCTTCGTTTTCACTGCGGGTGGCGTTGGCACGGGCCTGGGCAACCAAAGCTTCGAGGCGGCGGACCTCAGCCTGGAACGGACGGGGGTCGATCTGGAACAGCAGGTCGCCTTTCTTGACCAGTGCACCTTCGGTGAAGGCGACGTCGTCGATCTGGCCGGAGACCCGCGGACGGATTTCAACGGTTTCCGGCGCCTCCAGGCGCCCGGTGAATTCGTCCCACTCGTTGACCGGTTGTTCCAGCACCTTGGCCACGCTGACTTTGGCAGCAGGCATGGCCGCAGCGGTTTCCGGAGTCTTGCCACAGGCGCTCATCACCAGTACGGCCAACATAGCCAACGGGAAGCGCAAATGTTTGAGTGATTGTTCCATGGATGCATCCGCCAATGTATTGAAGATGGGCGGATGATGCTCGGCGGGTTAGTAGCAAACGAATCGAATGACACGAAGGTAACTATCATTCGGAATGATATAAGCCCGAGTGAAGCCCTCTAGCATGCGCCTTTCGTTAGGGGGCTATCAATTGGTTTCAGAGCAATTCTGTGTTGCCCGGCGTGCAAGAGTCGGGGTGAAGTTGTGGGGTGAGGATTATCTGACGATTAATAAGGGGTGGCGAGACCGCAAAGATCTATCCACACGCCGGCAGTGATGGCACGATGCGATCACATTCAAGGGACGGAACGACATCAGTGGCGCCAACCTATTTCACCCAAGACCAATTCCAGTGCTTGCGTACCTGGCAGGACAGGCCTTTTGACAAAACCGATGCTTCTCACCGGCAAGCCTATCGTCAATTGCGCGAAGCCTATGACATCACCAAGGATTGGGCGTATGCATTGCAACACCGCGTCTTCCCCGATAGCACAGCCCCCCGCGTTATTCGCAGACCCATAAGCCAGTGGCACAAAAAATTTTTGGGCTACAACTGGGCCCGTATCTACCCTCGCAGGGATGCTCCACTGGGGCTGGCTTATACCGTAGGGATTGATGCCACCAAGGGCTTCGTCGTCAAACTCGATCTGGTCGACACAAAAATTGCAGATGATGGCTTGCGCGAACGTTATAAGAAGTTGCGTGGCCCTTTTGAAGCTTCACCGATTGTCGCGATCTTGCCGGCTGAAGAAGGCCTGAAGCGTGGCTTTCACGGCATTGTCGAATGGAGCGCCGCGGCTATTACACACTTTGGAATTGGATACGACGAAATGGCTGATCAACTTGGCTTGACCACTGCACTCACCGACGCCGAGATATTGAGGCACTTCGAGGTCAGCAAGGATTTCAGACTGCGGCAACCACAATGGAGTCGCGAGACGACACAGTTATTTGTGCGCTTGGCCGTCGCGATACATGAAGTGGGTTTTGATTGGTGGTCTACAAAGTCCACTAACGCCCAGCTGGTATTCGGGTGGAAGCAGAAGAGCGCGATAAGGGGATCATCGGTCGGAGTGCTGTTCGTGCAAGCGAATCGTGTGTCGGTCAGGTGGGTCTCATTCGGTGACTTGAGTACGATATCGAAAAACCAGGATCTGAGTGAGGAGCTGGTGGCATCGGTCGAAGCGGTAAACGACCAAAAGACTGGTGTCTGGCCTCAGCAAATTCAACAATCCAATCGTCCTGGTTTCTGGCCGGATGATTACAGCAGCGAAGAAGAAACCGGCGGGGAGGAGGGCGAGCAGCCAGTTGGCCTAGTATTGACCGAGGGAGCTACTGCCCCACGCAATGAAATCTATTTTGGTCCTCCGGGCACTGGCAAGACCCGCACGCTGCAACATTTGCTCAGTGGCAAATACACATCTGCCGATGGGATAAAACGCTATGAGTTTGTGACCTTTCACCAGTCCTACGGCTACGAAGAATTCGTTGAAGGACTGCGCCCGGTGCTGGTCGATTCCGAGGGGCCGACGGTTGATGGAAACGCTGAATCAGTCGC
This sequence comes from Pseudomonas sputi, assembly GCF_021603585.1. GTDB lineage: Bacteria > Pseudomonadota > Gammaproteobacteria > Pseudomonadales > Pseudomonadaceae > Aquipseudomonas > Aquipseudomonas sputi. The sequence goes on from NZ_BQHI01000004.1 coordinate 185,117, forward strand.
TTCAAAGGATGTCCGATACGAGATCAAAAAAGGTGCCTTTCTTCGACTGTGCGAAAAGGCCCAGGCCGATCCACACCAGCAATACGCGATGGTGATTGACGAGATCAATCGCGGCAACATCAGCAAGATCTTCGGCGAGTTGATCACGCTGATCGAAGTCGACAAGCGCAAGGGTGGCGAGTATGAGGTGACACTAACATTGCCTTACTCGGGCAAATCGTTCAGCGTCCCCTCAAACGTTGACGTAATCGGCACAATGAACACCGCTGATCGTTCGCTGGCGCTGGTTGATACGGCATTGCGCCGGCGCTTTGAGTTCGTCGAATTGATGCCCGACCCTCGTGTGCTGACCGAAATCAAGGTTGTCAGTGGAGAGCATGAAATACAGCTTGATCGTTTGCTAACGGCACTTAACGCACGCATCGAGGCGTTATATGACCGTGAACATACGATCGGACACGCGTACTTCACACCGTTGAAAAACCTTGTCCCTGAGGCACGTTTCGAGGCGCTCGCCACCATTTTCCGGACACGTATCCTTCCACTGCTGGAAGAATACTTTTTCGAGGATTGGCAGAAAGTCCGCCTGGTACTGGGCGATAACCAGAAAACCGACGAGGCGCTTCAGTTTGTCCACGAACAGAACGCCGAAAGGGGGTCCAAAGCGCTGTTCGGCACCCGTGATGATCTGGATGAATACTCGTTGCGGCCTCAATACCGCTTGAATAACGAGGTGTTTGGTAGACCGCCAGCTTATGTCGGTGTCTATGCGACGTTTGCTGAATGACGGCGATACAGATTTTCGAGTTCGATACGCTGGTCGCCTCGGATGAAGACTCCAATGGCACGACTGTTCCCCTAAAAGTCTTCGCTTGGCTGGAAGAGCAGTGCCTGACCCCTGACGAACGCGCTCCGGTCTGGTTGAAATTGACCAGTCGGCAGGGCCGGCGCGCCATTCGGTTCAGCAATTACGTTGGCGTGCTGCGTGCTCCCTGCGGTTATCAAATCGAGATTCTGCCCAAGATCGGTCGCGATATGTGTGCGGCCAGGTCACGCAGATTGCTGATCGATATGCTCAAGTGCCTGCGGGGCTTTCGCCATATCAAGACATCGAACGCTGATCTGAAAATGGAGCACATGCCGTTGCTCGAGGTGTTCCTTCGCCAATTTCTTGAGGCCGTACGAAATGTTGTAAATAGAGGATTGCGCAGCGACTACAGCGCTCGGCAGGCTAACCTTTCCAGCCTGCGCGGCAAGCTCTTGATGGCTCCTCACCTGGCGCAGAATCTGCTGCGCCGTGACCGTTTTTTTACCGAATTCGACGAATTCATTCAGGATCGAGCAGAAAACAGGCTCATTAATAGTGCCCTGCGTAATACGCTTAGTATCTGCAAATCGCCCGATAATCAGCGGTTGGCGCGAGAGTTGAGTTTTGTTTTTGCCGAAGTGCCACTGTGTAGTGACATCAGCCAGGACCTCAAGCGCATCCGGCTTGATCGAGGCATGGCTTACTACGAGCCCGCACTTGATTGGGCGCGATTGATCCTGCAGGGCGACAGTCCGGTAGCGGGCGCAGGCAAGCGCGACGCGCCTTCCTTGCTGTTTCCCATGGAGGCGCTGTTCGAAGCCTATGTGGCGAAACATCTGAATGCTCAAATTCGGCAGGGTTTCGCTCTGCGGACCCAGACCAGCAAGCACCATCTCGTGAGCCACCGGCAACAAGACTGGTTTCGCCTCAAGCCGGATCTGCTGATCGAGCAGGGCGCTCAGCCCCATATGGTGCTTGATACCAAGTGGAAGCTTCTGGACAGCATTAAAGGCAACAGTCGTGAGAAATACCTGCTCAGCCAGGCCGACTTTTACCAGGTGCACGCGTATGCACATGTCTACCTGAAAGACGCCGGGGATGTTGTGTTGATCTACCCATGGACAGAATCATTTGCGGAACCGTTGCCGGTATTTCACTTCAGCAACTCGAATGACTTGAAACTCTGGGTTCTACCTTTTTGTATCGAGAACCGCAGGTTGTTGCTGCCAGAGCAGTCTGTCCTTGATAAATACCTTTCTCGCTGAGAGCAAAACGCCGGATCCAAGACGTCTATGCGACAGAAGTGAACTTGACAGTCTTGATGGCAAAATGCAACTTGTGGGCTGAATTGGATCCAGCCGAAAAAACAACAGGGAACGATATGAGTAAGGCTCAAGATTTCTCTAGGCTATATGCCCGCGTAGCCAGCGACATTGCCACCGCGCTGGATGATGTCTCCAGGCTTGATGTGAGTAATGACAAGGGCAATCTCCACCTCGCCAGCGTCAAGGAAAAACTCGGCGAAATGAAGTCGCGTTTTGATGGCGAGATTTCCTATCTGGAAAAGCACGCCGAGTGGGACAACTTCACCATTGCCTTTTTTGGCGAAACCAACGCCGGCAAGAGCACCATCATCGAGAGTCTGCGCATCCTCTTCGAAGAGAAGAAACGCCAAGCCCTGATTCAGCGCAACCAGGCGACCGCCGCTGATATTCAAGCGGTGTTCTCGCACAAAAGCGATGAGCTTATCGAGGAGCTCAGTAATCGTTACGTGAGTTTCTGTGAAGACATAGCTGCGCTGGGCGACGACATCGGTGCGCTGGTCAATCAGACCCAGCGCGATCTGCAGACGACCCGCCAGCAGCTCGAACATACTCGGCAGGATTACACGTACTGCAATGAGCGCCTGAGCCTTGCCGTCAGCGATCTCGACAGCACTTGTCAGGCATTGCAGGCCACCGAAACACGACTGGCTGACAGCCAGAAAAACCACACGCAAACCCAGAGCGAGCTGCAGCAGACAGGCTTGCAGCTTCAGGGCATGCGTGGCGACTTTCAGCGCCTTGAGCAACAGTTGGTGGAGAAGGGCAGTCAGTTGCAGGCCACCCAGGCGCAATTGAGCGAGTGCCAACGTCAGAGTGAGTCTGCCCGTATTTCGCTGGAGCAGCGGGCCAGGATGAAGCTGGTATTCGGATTAGTGGGAGGGATTGTGTTGGGAGCCATTGCAGGTGTCCTGGGTTATGCGCAATTGCTGTGAGCCATTGCGTAGATGCCCTTGCAATGACCTTCCCTTCGTAGAATCCGGACCTACTAATGCACGAACAACACTCTTTGAGCGAGCTGGTTAGCGACAGGCTCCCGACGTTGCTAAAACAGCAAAAAGAACTCGAAAATCTGCAGCGTTGTGCCGGCCAGGTCGACGGCGAGATCGTTGGCACCGGCCAGGCAGATTTCACCCAGGACAACGTGATTTACCAGTTCTGCCACCAGGGCAAAAACTTTCACCTTATCGACGTCCCCGGTATCGAGGGTAACGAGTCGAAATACGAAGCAATGGTTCAGGCGGCCATCGCCAAAGCCCATCTGGTGTTCTACGTGAACGGCACCAATAAAAAACCAGAGGCCGAGACTGCCCGGAAGATCAAGCACTACCTCAATCGTGATGCCAAGGTGTACGCGATTTGCAATCTGCGCGGCAAGGCGGACTCCTACGAATTCGCCAGTGACCGCGAATCCCTGGAGCGGACTCATAAAGATGCCGTCGCGACCCGCGAACAGACTCGTGGGGTGCTGGAAGACATCTTGGGTACCGAGCTGGTCAGCGGCTGCCAAAGCCTGCAAGGATTGCTCGGTTTTACGGGGGTCGCATTCGACGAACGTGGTCTGACCAGCATTCACCCTGCTCGCACCGACCTGCTCAAATCGCAACGTGCCTACAAACAGGACTTCGTCAGTCAACAGGCGATGCGTAGCTTCAGCCAACTGGATCAGTTGCACCGGGCGATCGGCGATGGCTGCGCCAATTTTGAGGTCGACATCGTCGAAAGCAACAAACGCAAAGTACTGCGTCTGTTGCAAGACACCATCGCGGACCTGCAAAAGCAACGAGACGAGCATCAGGCAGTCTGCGCCAGGATCGGCGTGGAAGTTCTCGAGTGTCAGGAGGTCATTCGCAAGAGTTTCCAGGATCAGGCGAGCAGCTTCGGTTCCAAGCGCAATAGTGCACTGGATCGCTTTTTCTACGATCTGACCTCTGCGGCGCGCGAAGCTGTCGAAGTGCACTTCAGTGACAAGGATGATGTCGAGCGTGTCATTCAGCGCCATGTCAGTGAGGGGCAGGCAAAACTGTCCGAAAGGTTGGAGGCGATCCAGGAGCAGTTGCTTGAAGACCTGTCCCGGACCATCGAGCGTGCACTCAAGCGCCTGCAGGAAAATGCCGAGCGGGTGAGTTTCCAGCAGCGTTTGAGCGAGGCGGCGAACAATTCCATTTCGCTGTCCAGTGCCATGGACGCTATCAGCTTCAACTTCTCTGACGTAGGCAGCTTCTTGCTGAGCATCGGCGGCTATGCTTTGAGCGGGTTCAGTATCGGTACATTTTTTCCGGTGATCGGCAATATCGTCGGAGCGATTGTGGGCGGCGTGATCGGCGTGTTCGCCGCGGGGCTGAGTTACCTCTTCGGTGGTCGTGGCAAGAAGATTGCCGAAGCCCAGGAGCAAGTTGCCAAGGCCATCAAGGCCGAGCGTGAAAAGGTAACGAAGACCTTCAAGCGTGATACCGAAGACATGCTGGCGAAGATCAAGGACAAAATCGAAAGCTCAGTCTTGAGCCAATTAACAGACGAACGCCGCAAGATGGCCGACGTCACTCGCTTGTTCGATGAAAAGATCGCCTCGATTCAGGCACTGAAAAACGAGGTGGGAGATAGACCCTATGGAACAATTTAAACATTTCAACGCCAGCAAGACCGAGGTGATCAAGTCGCTCGACAACCTCCAGAAACTGGTGGGCGCGCTGGAGGCCCTTGGGCTGGACGTCTCTCAGGACATCGAAAAGATCAAAAAAGCGATTGGCGACGTTCAGTCGGATGCGCTGCGTATCGCTTTGCTGGGTGCATTTTCTGACGGCAAGACCAGCGTCGTTGCAGGCTGGCTGGGCCAGGTCATGAAAGACATGAAGATCGACACCAATGAGTCTTCGGACGCATTGGCGATCTATCGTCCCGACAATCTTCAGGATCGTTGTGAGATTGTTGACACTCCCGGTCTGTTCGGTGACAAGGAAAAGGCAGCCGAAAACGGCGCGTTGGTGCAATACGGCGATATCACCAAGAACTACATTTCCGAGGCTCATCTGATCTTCTACGTGGTCGATGCCACGAACCCGCTCAAGGAAAGTCACCAGGACATCGTCCGCTGGGTACTGCGCGATCTGAACAAGTTGAGTTCGACCATCTTCGTCATCAATAAAATGGATGAAGTTGCCGATCTGCGCGATGCCGAAGAGTTCGAGCAGCAGAGCACAATCAAAAAGAACAACCTGCTGGATAAATTGCAGCGTTTTGTCGACCTCTCTGCGGCCGAGCGTGACGCGATCAATGTGGTCTGCGTAGCCTCCAACCCGAATAGCCGCGGACTGGAGTTCTGGCTGGAGCAAAAGGACCTATATGACCAGCGCTCGCGGATCAGCGAACTGAAAGTGGTGACGCAACAAGTACTCGATGGCAGCGGTCGTGAAACCCTGATCAAGAAGACCGGCATCGATGTCGTGCGTGATGTGCTGGGCAAGAAAATTGCCCTGGCTCAGGACGAACTGATCAAGTTCAGGCTTTTGGCCGATAACCAGCGACGTGATTCCGCACGCATCCAGGAGGACATTGCCGAAGGCAAACGGAAAATCCTAGCGACGGTCGGCAACCTCTACGAAGAGTTGAACAACCTCGAAACCGATTTGCTTAACAGCATTCGCACATTGCCGCGCGACCAGGTGCGCGCCTTTCTCGAATCGCAGATTGGTTTTTCGAACAATGATATCGGCGAGAAGCTGCGCTTTCGCATAGATCACCTGTTCAGCACCGCATTCAACCAGTCCTCAAGCATCATGAACGGCATCAGTGCCAAGATCGAACATCAACTAGACAGCTCCTCGGACTTCGCCGACAGCATCACCGCGTCGGCGTTGTCAGCGTCGAGCCGTGCGCTGACGGCCGTATCGAAAATTCCTGTTGAAAGCATCAAGAGTGGCGTATTCCTGGCCCGCGAGACCCTGAAAAACCTCACCGGCTATGTCTACAAATTCAAACCTTGGGAAGCAACCAAGCTGGCTGCCAACATCAGCCGGTGGGCCGGCCCGATTGGTGCAGGCATTCAGGTGTTGACTGACGTCATCAGTGTTGCTCAGCAGCAGCGTGCGGAAACCGAACTGAAACAGTTGCAGGGCGATTTGGCCGAAGTGGTCAAAAGCTACTTTGCCGAGCCAATGAAACTGCTGATGGATCACGAAAAAGTCATGGATATTTTCGCGCCACAAATCAAGGCGTTCGAGAAGATCCTGGTCGAGCAGGAGGCTAGCCTCGATGACCTGCGCAACCGCCAGACTCAACTGGCAGAGCTTGAGACCCAGTTAAGCCAAGCGTTTGACTCGCAAAGTGTCATCGAAGGCGAGTACGGCGTGGTTTGATCCGGTGAGCCTGGACAGCAGCCGCTGGCCAGGTTTTATCTCAGCAAGTCAGAGCAACCCTTCATTGTTTAGCTTCAAGCGCGCGTAGAAGACAGCCGCAACCGCTGGAATCAATGCCGAGTAGCCAGGTTTGACCGCACTTTTCAGATTGTTCACCGCTGCCTTCATACGTTCGGTCGGCATCAGAGTGCTGAACGATGTCAGGATCGACCCGCTAGCGAGCACCAACTCTTTACTTTCACCCGTCTGTGCGGAGCCGGTCTTGCGATAAACCGGTGCGGGCGCTTCAGGGGTCGAGAAGTACGAAGTAACGGTCAGACTCGCTGCCAGGGCATCGACCTGTTCGAAATACGCCTTCTCTGACAGGCCATGCATTTGCTGAACAATGTCCTGCATCGATGCGAGCAGATGCTCTTCGCCGAATGACGACTGGAAGCATTTGCTGATCAGCAGCGCCTCCATTTCGATCACTTGCGCACAGTCGTGCAACTCGCTTACCAACCCGTAATGTTCGGCCAGCATGAGCAGGATCTGAACGTACTTGAGACCTTTTCCCCGCGCCAGGTTGACCAGGCAGTGACCGCCCAGCAGTTGGAATTCCTTGGTCAGCAGATAGAGCGAATGCTCCGTTTCCAGTTTTGTCCAGCTGCTGCTACGCAGGTGCTTGACGACCTGGTTGCGAATTCCGTCGCTAGTCAATTCAAGCAGGTCATAGAGAAGGTGGTCGGCCACGACCGGATCGGGGCTCTTGATGATCATCTCGGGTTGTTTTGTAGAGGGCAGGCCACCCCTGTAGCCATGGAAGCCTGATGCCCGCAGCACCCGTTCTAGACGTGGCCAATAGTCCGTATGGCCAAACCCATGCATTGGCACGTTCTGGCAATGGTCGATCTCCTGACGACCGGCACTGTTTTCCCCGAGATTGAACAACAGGACCTTGTCGTCGCTCGACCAGGCATTGTAGAGCTTGCCATTAATGCGTTCGCCAATGGTTTTCGCTTCATCTCCCGACAGCGTGCTCGCTGCAGCCATCAGAAGAACATCGCCGATCACCAGGCTGTCATCCGCAGGTTTGCCTTGCAAATCGAGCAGGGCATGGATGACGACACGTCCGCCGAGTGAATGTCCGACCAGATTGACTTTCGAAACGTAGGGATGATGTTTTAACAGATAGGTTTCAAGCTGCGATAGCAGCGTTTTGCCCATGGCTGTGGCGCGCTTGCGACTGGTATTGAAGTGGACCGCGCGATCAGCCACTGCGAGCCCTGCACCGGCCAGAAAACTGAGTCGGCCCGCCGCAAGGATACTTTTGCTTGACCAATCATCGAACTGAGCCCAATGACCTGACGGCCAGAAGGCGAAGATGTTGATGCAGTTGTGTAAAGAGGACGGTATGCACTTGCGTAGCGCGCATCGGTCTTCCATATCGTGACCGGCCGAATAGCCGTGAATGAAAACGTTCGCGACCTCTCCGGAACGGTGAGGAAGGGTCAGGAATTTGAACTTGTGGCTCACGCAACGTCCTTGGCTAAAGCTATCGGTGCGCGAATGATGGCATTTGGCTAGTCGCTTGTAAAATCAAGCGCAAGCAGGACCTTGCGCTATGGCATTTCGCATTTTCAGGCGTTCGTCCTTGGTTCAGAGACTATCCGGATCCCCGAAAAACATTTTGACTAGGCTCTAAAACGGTAGTTATAACCCGCAAAAATCGAATTGTGCCCCCAGTTTTGCCCCCATTCACATCGGGTGCGCGAGCGATCGCGAATGGCGATTCCTGACACGGACCAGCGTGGTCCTTGATGGTTTTCAGTGTACGGCAGTCTCGGCTTGCAGAGGAGGCGCCTGGCCGTTGGTGATCAAGTCCTTCGAGGAAGCTTTCCAGACTCATTACACGGCCTTCGAGATCGGCAAGATCACCGCCATTCCCTTCTGTTTCGCTGCGGTGAGCATGCTGCTGCGCGCACTCTACACCGGAAGGTCAGGCAGCGAGGTCTGGCATATCGCGCTGCCCCGGTGATGTGCGCGGTGTCCATCGGCGTCGTACTGGCGCTGCCTTCTCCAGTGCTGATCATGGCGGCTTTCGCGACCGCTTGCGCGGCCTGCTTTTCTTCGATGGCGCCGTTCTGGCGATTGCCCAGCAGAGTGCTGTCGGGCAGGGCAGCCGCGGCGGGCATCGGTTTGATCGCGGCGTTGGGGGCATCAGCCGGTTTCGTGCTGCCCTATCTGATCGGCTGGGTCAAAGACCGTAGTAGCTCATTCGAACCTGCTTTCCTGAGCGTCGGCGTGGTCATGCTAGTTGGCCGCGTGGTGATGCTCTTGGATAGACATCCATCACCGAGTATAGAGGAACGGGCAACATGAAGATTCGTTCATCTAGCTGCGGGTACGAAATTCAAATGCGCCCCTGCCCCTGGAGTGGTAGCGTGACCGGCTATTTTCAGCGGCGCAAGGAGGCATGGGGTGGATACGGCACGTCTCATCCAAGATCTCGAGAAGAAACTCGACTTTTACGAACGTCAGAACCAAGGCGAGCCCGACGTCATCACACCCCTGCATGGCTATATCGCTGAGTTGCTGGCGGCCGGCGCTGTTTATCCTCGCGTACTGAACCGCACCACGGTGCTCGGCCTTCTGCAAGAACAGGCGACCTGGTTGCATGATGAGGAGGGCTGGCAGGCGCTGAAAGACCCTGTGCCGCTGGCCGAACTTGAACAGCAGCGTGTGGTTACCTTTAAAAGTGGGCTGCTGGAGGTGGTCAGGCCGATTCCCGTCGCCCACGACATGCCGCAAAAGCTGAAGCAACAGCTTGCGACAGTGGCTTCTCTTTATGACATCAAACACGGTGGCGACGGCTGGGTGGCGCCGCATGTGCGGGTCGATGAGTGCTGTGTCACCGAAATGGGCTACGTGCAAGCATGTCACAAGTTGTCTGCGTCATACGGTGGGTACAAGATTTCCTTCGAGGACGAAGACCTTGTCGGGGTCGGCACACTGCTTTGGGAGCAGTTGAGGGCCTCAAGGACGGACCAGGAGGTGGCATTCAAGGAATGGTGGTTGAAAATGGTGCTGGCTTATAGGCGGCCGTATGTTTTTTACCTGAAGTTCCGCTCTGCACAGTCGCGCGAGGACTTCCTAGCCGGTGCATTTCAGTATGTGATGGCTGATGACTTCCTGCATGACAGCTGGGAACAATGTGCGGCCGATATCGCGTTGTCCGAGAATCGAATGAATGCGATCGTGCGACCTGCACGGCGGGATTCAGATGAGGTGCGTACCGGCTCCGTTGGGAGCGAGCAGGAGGCCTATTGCCCAGCACTGGATCTGTCCCAACTGGACGACGTGATCGAGCGTTATCGGCGCCTACCGAACGAGCGCGTTTTTGATTGTTTCCAGTGGTGGAAAGATGCGAGGAACTATTACGACTACGAGACGACCCATCATCTCGTGGAAGGCATCGTGAAGTATGAATGCGAAGATGATGCACGGCGTGACAGCTTTCCTTACACGCACCTTTTGTTGCAGCGCTCGACGCAGGCGCCGCATCTGGCAGAAATCCTGTTCAGGAAAATCCACTCCTCACGTTATGCGTGCCTGTTGCTGCGCCACAGGGCGACCAGTCATATCGGATTGATCCAGATCCATGAGTGGCTGCACCGTGCCGCTCAGCGGTTGTCGCACCGTTACGACTACGACAGGGCGTGGCAGCAATTGGTGTTCGCCCAGGCCCTGGATGTGTATGCCATTGCCCACGATGAGACGATTGACGCCGAGGCGGCCAGGGACACCGTGCTGGCGATTGCCGAGGTGTTCGCCTGGATGGCGGAGCGTGAGACCGCATCTCATGTCGAGAGCAAGGGGCTGCTGCCGGGCTTGAAGCAGGCAGTCGAGCGTATGGAGTATCGCGGGCCTGAAGACGGCAGGGCCTCGCGTCTGTTCAAAGACCATTGCCACCTGGCTGCTGATTTTCTGGTGGCCAGGCGCAAGCGGCTGCGGGATCGAAATGACGAGCTACCGGTTGCTGAGTGGATGTTTTCGTTCTGGTGCATCCAGGCGTTGTCAGAGGGGGGCACAGGCAGCGATGCGGGGAAAAGAGCGGAGGTTGCCACGTTATTGGCAAAGGACTACCTGAGGCATCTGAAACAGCGCTTTGGCAGCGCGCGTGTCAGCATAGATGACGGCCCCGTCTTCGACAGCTTTGACTGGAGTGGGCTGCTGCGCTGTTGCAATGAGCGCCTGCGTCGAACAGTGATCCATGCCTTTGATGGTCTACTCGCACATGACGCCGGGGCCACTGAAGAAGCTCACAGGGGGCTATTTGGCGCGGTAAGGACTCATTTGCGTTTTCTGCTAAGGCTTGTCGTCGATGCTGACCCCCAATGCAGAAAAAATGTGTTCGACGCCTTGCTGTGCTTGATTCAGGATTTTGGATTTGCCGCCGATCGCTTGACGGGGGTATTCGAAGTCTTCAACGATAGTGTTGGGCACAGCAAGGTCCAGCTGTGGGCGCGGGTGTGCCAGGCAAGCAACTTGTTCCCGGAAGATGACTTCACGAAGTTCCTGGGCGTACTGCAAGACCGGCCAACGCCCCTTGGCGGGTGGCTCGAGCTGTATGAGGCGACGCGATCGTCTGCAAGGAAGTCGCGCATTCTCGAGCAGGTGGCCACGCTGGACTTCGAGTCTGAAAGGATTGTCTGGATTCCAGAGATTTTCCGAGTGGCGGTGATGGCGGCCAACGCCGGTCAGTTAAAGCTTGCACAGCGTCTGGTGAAGTATGGCGCTTCCTGTAAACGCAGCCATTCCTCTGTCTCATTTGAGCCGCTGGACCAGTTGATTGAGCTTAAAGCGATTGCCGACGATGCGACCCTCAACGATAAGGAACGGATTGCCAGGCTGGACGCGTTCCTCGACGATGCCATGCAGGCAAGTGATGAGGTCTCTCGATATGCCCGGCAATTAATGGCGAACTGTTATTTGAGTATCGATGCCCAGCGTGCGTTCAACCTGTTCGATGCCCTGCTGAAGGCTCAGCGGCAGATCTCCTATGCGACGGGAAGGCTCAAGGCGAGTCGTGCCCTCGCAGAAAAGGAGGGGGCGAGCAAGGTAGGCAGCGAGAACTGGCAACGCTATGTGCAGTGGCGCGAGGTCTATCGTGCTGTTGAGTCGCAGGACGTAGGAGCCTTGGATTTCGAGGAGGCACTGGGGCTTCTGTTGGAATGCAAGCAGTGGCAAGAGTTCGATTGTGTCTGGCGTGATGTGCCGGAGCGCTTTCTACTCTCTTGCGAGCTCGTGCATGTCCGTTGCGTGTGCCTTCAAGAACAAGAGCAGGTGGAGGAGGCACTGGCGCATTTGCATGAGGTCGAAAAGCTGCATGTCGAATTACCTGCCGAGCAGAAGCAGGCATTCGAAGCGCTGGAAAGGGATCTTCGGAAGAACAACGCCTTGCGCTTGAAACGTTCTCCTTATGTGATTGACCTGTATATCAAGCCCAACCACACGCAGGCGAGGGTCATGTGGCAGGAAATCCGCGCATTGCCACCGCACGAGCAATGCCTGGTGTTTGGTCAGACAGAGCAGGGCGATACGTTGGAAGCTTTCCTTGCAAACAATATGTACGGAGTGGCTCAGGAGCTTCTGACGCGAAAGAACAACTTGTACCGCCCCACGGACGGTGACGCACCAATGTCGATAGACCAGGAAAACATGATCAATGACTGGTTGACTTCGCTGCTGGGCCATCGCTTGGATTATTTGAGCTGGACGGTGAAAGACCAAGCGAGGGTGGGCAGTTCTGCCTCGAAAAAAGGGGTAGGGGAAATTGATGGTGGCATCTACGTAGGCACGAGTTGCATTTCGATTGTTGAGGCCTTCCGCCTGCGCCGTTTCGAACGCAAGACGGCCGAAGACCATCTTAACAAGATCGCAGGATATAACTCGCTGGGGGTTACCTCCATTGCCATTGTCGTTTACTCGACCGGCAACTTCCGATGTTTGTGCTCGGAGTACGAGCGGTGGGTCAATGAAACCATTTATGCTGGGTTCGACAGTCGGGGCACCCTCACGCTCGATAAAGACCATCCTCATTTGAGGGGCTACCGGGAGACGCGGCCGGTGAACGGCTCGGCTGTCCATATTTACCACTATCTTCTGGATCTTCGTCTGGACTCGGTTGACGACAGCCATGAAGCGCCCGCCGTTAACCTCACAGCCTTAAGGCGTGCTTGAGCTTGTTTGCATCTCAGAAAAAGGACATTCAATGAATATAAAGCACTCGATCCTGGGTATAGTTATTGGGGACCAGGGTACGCCTCAAGTCCAGCGCCCTAGTAGCACTAAGTCTATTACGAATGAGCAGTTTTATACGCTGCTCAAACCAATCAGGAATAAATTCAGAAAGTATGAGCCTGTCAGCATCCTGTCAGCTTCCATGGGCTTGCTATACCGTGAGGAAATAGAGGAAATTAACCAGATAAGGAAGCAGCCGTGGATTCATCTGGTACTGCTGAAATGGGTGTTTATGGATGAGCAGGTCTCTCAAAGTGGTCGTCCGCGAATAAACGATCAAGAATTTGATGAGCTAATCAATAAAATTTATAGACTGTCTTGGGATGGCCGAAAACCCAGCCAGTATGAAGATCTGACGCTCTTCTTTCGAGCGCTCGCTGCGCAGCAATTCTTATATCAGAACAGAATAAATTTGGATGCTATCGCTCGCCAAAATCAGTTGTTTCTCAATGTAAACGAGGAGCATTTCTTCCAGAGATCTTCGTCAAAGCAGTTGGGTTGCCGATATCCTCATTCATACGGCTGTCATTGGGGCTCTTGAGCCGCTTTATGGAAGACGGCTGCTCTCCAGTCTTTCGACGAGATTACTTTTCACCCATCGAACACGAGATCGATCCGAAGCATGTTGATGCTTTTTTGAAAGCCATATCGATTCATACTTCTGAATTGCCCGATGCGTTGCGCGATCAAGATTCAAAGATGCATCGGATTAGTGAGTTTGTCGAGGAAACTCCTTTTCTCAGATTCCCGCTCCTAAAGAGCATGGATTATTATTGCTGTGTCTATCCTCAATTGCTTGCGAAAAATCTCGATCACTTCGTTTTTGATACGTTGAAAAAATCAGATAGTGAAAAGTTTAGACTCAACTCTGGAAGACGTTTTGAGGCATACATCGGTGGTCTAATCGCCACCACACGCCTGGTGTACCTTGATGAAAAGGCTCTAGAGAAAAAACTAGTAGGGAAGGGGAAGCTGGTTGATTTTCTGGTCGTAGATGGAGATGCCAACATTTACATTGAGGCCAAAGCTGTCGAAATGGCTCCTCGTGGTAAAGCTGCTCATTTGCGAGGAGTAGTGCGGGGGGCGACCTCGACTTCCCTGCTCAAGGCTGTTGAGCAGGCCCACGCTGTTAATGCAAGGCTTTTTGCTCTCGGGGACGCTGACCCAATCATCAGAGCGAGGCCTGAAACGTATCTGATTGTGGTGACCTACAAGGAGCTATATATCGGAAGCGGTATCAGCTTGGCTAGTGCTGTAGGGCAGGAAGAGTTGAGCGAGATTTACGCTGCTTACTCCGAGAGCCTCCAGATACCGCTGCAGCGCATGTTCTTCCTCACGATCGAAGAGCTTGAAAAATTGCTACAGCTGGTGACGGAGAAGAGGTTGGGCTTGCTCGAAGCCCTAAAACGCGCCGAAGCCACAGACAATGATCCAGCAAAACGTAAATTCATCTTTGCTCAACATCTTTCAGAGTGGCCATAGAGCGTAGGTATGCCATCCCCCCACGCCGAAAGTTTCATCCCGGTAATTGATGGTCTGATAAACGTCTTCAAAGAGTGACTGTTCCTTCGGCCTAGAGCACTCCAACCTTCCTATTGAGGGCGATTGTGTCCGCCTATTTTCATAGCGGACACGATCGCAACCCCGAGGCCCCTCCACGCCACTGAGGCTTTGTTAGAGCACAGGCCGAAGCGTGTCATCTGTCTGCTTCGTTAGGCCGTTAATTTCCTTGCAGAGCGCTTCCAGTTGACCGTCCATCCTGGGGATGCTCTGACCTAACAGAATTTCGATTTGTTGGTTGGTCAACTCCATGTGAAGGCCGTCGGGCTTGAGGACCATAGTGGCCATAAGGGCTTGCGCGATCCCCTCCACGACATTTGCGTGCATGTAAGTCACAGCCACAGCTTGCTTCCATAGCTGATTTTTTATGTCGGCAGGGGACGCTGATTCAGGCTCGCTGACGTGGTAGATCAGATGGATAAATTCGTGTGACGTGGACCTATCGCTGCCAGCACCAGTGTCTTCACCTTCGAAGATTCGGTCAGCCTCTGTTCTGTCGATTCGTCCCTCCGAATCTAGTGCCTCACCAATGGCCCCGGCCATTAGCGTAATCGTTCGCCGGATTGCGTACTGTTTCACCTCATCCAAGGAGCCGCAACGTTCGGTCAGGTCGTGATCTGCTTTTCCGCGGTAGCGGTCAGTATCCTGATAATGAATCGAGATGCGCTGCCCCGCGAATCCCATCGCTTCAGCTACGACAAAGTGGGCCGCTTCGTGACGAGTTATCCTAAGAAGCTGTTGCTGATGTTCTGAGATTTCCATGCTGATTCCTCTACAGCTTCACACTAAATCACGAGATCCGCAGGTGATCTCCGTATCCTTCGTTCGCCTCTTTGCAATCGAGGCAGGAACGTCGCCAAGGTGCTCAATGTCTAGAGGCACGGGTGGCATACGCACGCGGATATTCATTTCGTGCCCGTATTCATGGATAAGGTAATTTTCTACTTCATTGATATTTGTCAAAGCGAGATCGCTAAGTTGTCCGACATAGAGTTTCGCTCCATGCCTGAGACACCCTTCGATCCAGTGCCGATAGCCCGAGTTGTACCTACCGGTTGCATGGAGGTCGCCAATCTGGCGTTTACCGCCGCCGAAAAAGCTGTTGTGTGCTTTTCCCCAATAGAATGGCTTATTGTCCCATTCGTGAAGGTAAATGACGCGATGGCGATCTTTCGCCTCGTCGTACGTCAAGCAGCGTTGCCAAGTGATCTTCATCTGTAATGTCCCCGCATGGATAGCCCGCGATGCTGACTTTTAAACAGGACCTGTCAATATCGTCAATGGGCTCATGCCATCGGCCTGGCCCGATATTTGGGATTATTCGATGCCAGTGAGCCCGTAGGAATCGAGCGGTTATGAAGCTCCGGAATTGACCTGCGTCGCGGTAGCTCTCACCGACCGCTGGCGTCCACCCACGATCGCAGTGCTCTCATACGACGAACACCCCAGCTCGACCTCAGCACGCGGTCTGAACCTCTTGGTACGGCCTCGGTGCCTCTCCAATTGCCGGTGTAGATCACTTGGTGTGGCAGTAAGACCGGGCGATTGCCTCGGTTCGTCAGCTCACCCATACTCGCAGTGTGGCTGCGCCGCACCGAACACGGCAATCACTCGGGCCAATGCTGTTTCAGTGATGCACGCATATCCATGGGCTCGGTGGCTAGCTTGCATTCCGCAGGGGCACCGTCTTGATGTTCCTTGGATCGATGACCAGTTTCAGGCCTGAGGCGGTCGCTTGGTCGAACCCATATTCTTCCAAGTCATCGACCTTCGGGCGAACATCAAGGGCTTCGAAACGTCTTGACCGATATTGCCAGTCAGGATCTTCGGTTTTTACAAAGAAAACCTTCGCGCTGAAAGCGATGCTGGTATCGACAAATGACGCGATGTTGAAATACAGCCCTTCCGAAGGGGGAAATGCCTCTTCAGTTCCTAGAGATTGGAATTCAAAGCGGGCCTCAGGCTGCGGGTTAAGCAGGATATCCACGGCTATCCGTGCTTCATTCGCCTCCCAGAAAGCATCGAGCGTAAAGCTAGCAGTGGAGCGCATGCCAGCGTTCGTTAGAAGACGTAACCACCCGTCCGCGAATGTGGAAATGAGCGGCAGTTCTTTGAGGTACGGCCCTGTGACCGGTTGATTGACATGTAGTGTGATCGGGGGAATCTTGCTGTTTCCGGTAATCGCCAAGGTCGCCCGACCAGATGACATGAGCGTTAGCGCGCGAAGTAGCTCTGCCCATTCCTCCAAGCTGTGCTGCATATCATCGATCAAGCCGACGCTTTCAAATTTGAGTCCCGTCGGGGTTAGACGAATGTCCATTTCTGCGGAGCGGATGAGAAGCTCTGGTCCATGAAGTTCTGAAAGCGACGGTCCGATAAACATTTCAGCGTCGAACCGTGCGGCTTGTCCGAAGCCGAGGCCACGGATTGAAATCTCGCAGGAACCCAAGGTGGGAGGGGTAAGATACAGCGCCTCGATGTCGTCAAAAATTGTGCCTTGATAGGGAAGGCGTATGCCAAAACGGCTATCGAAGACTTGGATGCGGTGCGGTTTTAAGGGTGCAAGGCCGAGTAGGATATTGCTGAAATGCTCCGGACCTTCGATTTGGATAATGGCTTCTGCCTCGAACTGGCCATTCTCATAACCGAGTTCGACAAGCTGCCGCTGCTTCTCGATTGTGTAGGCGCTAGGATTTTGCCCACACGCGTCACTCACCGCGGCCAACAAGCCCCCGGGTGTCGGTTTGAACCGTAACCCAATTTTTTCGTAGGCGTAGCTGATATCGGTGTGGTTGATGTCATGGGCCTTACGAGCCTCCGCGAGCCTCAACCGTTTAAGAATGCGTGCGAGCTCTTTCCCTATAAGATGGACGAGATACGCGGTGTGGATTTCGCCGTCACTGCTCAGGCAAAACACGATGATGAGGGCGGGCCGAGGATCCTTGGCCAGGCGTTCGATGGCCGACAGGCTTAGACGGATACGGTTCCCGGTGCGGCCGAGCGTTGATTTCAACTGAACCCGAGCAGCATTGGTTAGACGTTGATCGAGAGGCAACGACGGTTGCCCAGCCAGCGCCATCGGGAATTCGACGATAAAGTCCCAACCCATGACGTCGATGGCGCTCTTATTGCAACAAAGAGCAGCGCGTTCGCAGAGCAATTCGAACTGTCGCTCCCCAATGCGGCCGATGCGATCGGATTCTAGTTCGTTTTCCATTTAGCTCTCGATACCTCTAATGATCACGCGCGTGATAGCACTTGCGCCATGTCTAAGCGTCGATGAATCAGAGAAACGATCGACATCAGGTCTTGTGCGTCTTCCTTGGTCATCGCCCAATGTATTCGGGCCTCATGCGCGGTCGGATTGCGAAACATGCCGAATGTACCGCGGACAAGATTGGCAAACCCACTCTGCTCGCTACGTTCGCTAGCCGTCGACAGCGCGTTGATAGCCATGAGAGGGGAATTGCCAGAGAGAACACGATCGACCAGAGCAGATCCGTCATCGGCCATTCCGGTGCGGGTACGCATCTTGTCAGCAACACTTTTGACAGCTTCTTGCGCCGCATGAAAGTAGTTGTCAACGAGAAGTTCGGCGCGGCAGAATTTCAAGACATCTGGGTGAACCCCTCGCCCTTCAAGGTCCGCGCGCAAGTCGCGAGCCCTCTGCAGAGCTTCTGGCAAGGTCTTGGCTACATCCGCCGACTTCAGCTCGCCGGCCTCATCGACCACAAGCCCGGCGAACACAAGCGCCTGGTTCAGGCGAGCCCGCATTGGCTCGTAGCGGTTAGGCTCGTGAATGTAGCGAGCGGGCTTCATGGCGCGCCGAATGAACTCGAGGATGTTGGTACGGTTTCGTTTGGTGTTCTGGCATTCTGCAAAAGCGTTGTAGATACGTACGCGCTTCGTCATAGGTCCGGGATCGGCAATCTTGCACGAGGCCAGCAGGTGCTCGATCTCAGGTCCGCTCAGACCCTCTGTGGTATCGCCAAGCGCGCGGGCGATTGCATCTAACTGATCTTGCGAGAAAAAAGCCATGGGCATCACCGGCCGGTTGATAGGCGGCGCAAGAAAGTCCTCGCCGTAATGAGCACTACATGTAATCGGAAGGTGCTGTGATCCTCGTCGGAAAGGCCCGGATGGGAGCCTTCCGAGTGGAGCATCTTGAAGAGACCGTTGATGTAGTTCTTTCCATCCTGCGTCCATTCGTTACGGTCCACAGCAAGAAAACCGATCTCCGCAAGGAGTGCGCGCCGGTTCTCAGAGCTTGGGCGCTGAGCCGCCTCTAGCGGCCGGATATTACGGGCTATCTCGTCCAACAGGCTTTCGAAGAACGTCCGAAGCTGGCTATTGCAGGCCGCCCAGTCGCCGCGTGTGTGGGCTTCAATCGCCTGGTCAATATGACCGAGAGGGATAACGAACCCGAAAAATTTCAGGAGGCGGTGGACCTCGTCGTCGGTTTCAGGAAGTTGGACCTCGCCGGGCAGAGCGGCGCGAATGGAGGCGTTTAGCCCATGGTCATCAAAGACGAGCACATAGCCGTCCCGCGCCAAGCTCCGCGCGAAAGCTGCATGCAAGGATTGAGTTTGATCCTGTTGCTCCAGCTGCGCGGCCTGTCGAATTACGGCCTCACCCAAGCTCATGGTGCCATCAAGCGTCTGAACTACGGTCTCGGCGCGTTGCACCACGATGCGGCCGAGGAGATCGCATTTCTTGGCCACGCTAAGGCTAGTGCTTGAGGTGATTTCATCCTCGAGGCCAAGCCGAAGCACAACCTGATTAAAGCGTGCCTGCGTGTTCTGCTCTAGCAATTCGACTGCAGCAATGAGTGTAGGTCGAGTAAAAGGCATGGATCGCATAGGGTATGTTCACACTCGCATCAGTACTTCTAATCGGGTACCAAAGATGGGCAGGGCACAGGCATCGCATCGTTAGCGTCCAGCCCGTAGATCGAGGTGATCAAGCTCTTCTAAGGTGTGAACTACTGACTCCACAAGCTCTCCATCAAAATCATCGCGGTCAGCTTCTTCGTGCGTTCCCTTGTTAAGGTAGGTCCACACTAGGTTAGTGGCTGGGATTCCCAAAATGCGATCATAGGCGGTCAACAGGGGGCCTTTGTTGGCATGGTTGAATGTTTGTGCATCCCGTAACTTCTTGACCAGTGCTTCACAAAGGTTTCTCAACCCGGGCTCGGCACCAACCCCGGCGAGCATGATATTTAAGACCCCCTGGTCGTGGCTGCCGAGCCAACGCCATACCTTTTCAGACAGCATTTCTAAGGCTTGGCGTGACGCTGCTAGGGCATCTCTATCATTCAGGGCCTCTCTTGCGGCCCTAGCTTTCGCGATGTAGTTTGCGCTAGGTACGTTTCCGGTCACTCTGGGTTGATAGTTGCCGTCATGATGGCGTAACAGATAGACCTGGCAACCATTGCGTCTCTGGACGGGGATATGTTGCTGGATGTCCTTGATGAATTCGTTGCTGTGACAGGTGACGATTAATTGAGTTTGAGCAAAGTGGTCACTTTCAAAGATTGTTTCTCGGATACCGCCTCGATGATCGTGGTCGATTGCATTAATGGCGTCGTCGAAGACGATGACAGGGCATTCTATGCTTTTCGCCTTAGCCATGAGGATTGCCAACCCGAGGCAGCGAATATGGCCTTCGCTAAGTATGTGAAGTGCATCGACCCGAGCGCCCGGATTACCTTGGAAGCAGATCTCAATCTTCCCTTCACCTCCAATTGGAAGATGCAGTGCGAATAATTTGTCCTCATCCCGATCGTTGCGATTGAATGCGTTGTAAAGATCCTTGGCGGCGTCGTTGAGTCCCGCTATCAACTGCCCCGGGAGCTGATCCCTGTAGGACCTTAGTTCTACAAGAAATCGGTCATAGGTCCCCTTGAAGGGGGTATCCCGCTCTATGTCGAGAATCTCTTGGTTCGCTTGGGCAATTAGCTCAGCATTTGTTTCGTCGAATGCATTGATACGGCTATTTGCAGCCTCAACGTTCTCTTGCAGTTGCTGTCTCTTAAGATCCTGGGCTTGAACCTTGAGCTGGAATTCGTTGAGCCGTCGACGCTCCGTAATGTGCGGCTGGCGATCCTGCTGAGCTTGCAACGACGCAACGTCTTGTGCTGCCATGCGATCCACCACAGACAGGATTTCATCAAGGGACGGTAGTGCATCTTGAATCACCACCGTTTGGGGGTAGATGCTTGACCACCAACGTTCAACCGGTTCTTCTGGAAGCTGACCAATCCACTGGGAAATGGCCTTATTTTCTCCGGGCTGGGCATCGATGAAAGCGGCGACGGGACTGAACATCTGGCGCAACTCACGTGACGCTTGCCCAAGCGTGGTCTGCGTAACCTGCTGCTGCTCCTGGAGAACACCAAGCTCTTCAAGCTGTTTAAGCCCTTCGCCCGCCCTTAGATATGGATCTGCAGCTACGTGAGTCTGACCTTTCAGTGGGGTGTCACAGGCCGGGCACCGGTCTCCCGCGACTTCTTGTAGGGCCAGGACCGAGTCATAAAGCGCCTTAAAAGAGACTTGGTCGCTTCTGGCGCGAAGAGCTTCAACGATGTCTTTGAGCTCCTCATCACATTTGTGTGTCTTCTCAAAAGCATCTAGAAGGCCCTGGCGCGTTACGCCGAGCACATTAAGCGGTACTGCTTCCAAAATCGCTTCGAGTTCCTGAAGGCGACCCGGAGTTTCGGCGGTACCGATAAGCTCTTTAAGCACGTCATATGTGATCTCGGCGTCGTACTCCTTCGCTAGGGCTGCCTCTTCTTCCGCCAGTGCTTGCTGGGATGCTGCTTCATTTTCAACGGTCGTTCTATCTGCTGCCAACGCATTTCGGCGAGCAGTCAATGTGGTCTGTTGTTCGCCGAGAAGGATAAGCTGCCCATCGATGCTCTCATTGAAATGGCCCACGAACTCATTGAACTGATCCATGCCGAAGAGAGTGGCAATGAGTTCCGCTCGTTGGGCATTGGGGCGTGCGGCGATTCTGGAAAACGCGTCGATCCGGTTCTTTTCTACGAAGCAGAAACGATAGGTGTCAGCGTTGGCAACGACATTTACTTCTCGCCCTTGCTGATCGGTCGCTTTCAGTATTGGTGCGTTGAATCGCCCATCATGGACATTGGCGAGATAAGTGCGGGCAGCAATGCGCTTGCTTCCCGCCTCTTCGACATCTCCCAAGAGCGCGTACTCCAGTCCTTCGCACAGACTGGTTTTGCCGCTACCGTTGGGGCCGTAGAAAAGGATGATTTGCTTGGTGAGGTCGAATGGCTCAGCTGCTCGAAAGCCTCGAAATGGACCGAGTGTCAGATGTCGAAGTTTCGCCCAAGGCCATGTCCCGAGATCAGCCTGAGCAACTGCGACCGGAGCAATGTCTGCGGTACCCTCGAGTTCTCGTCGAATCAGTTCAACTAGGTATATGGATCGCTGACTTCGTTGACGCGAGGTCTCAGCCAATTCATCGAATTTCGACAAAACCAAGGCAGCTAGACGACGGACATCCGAAGGGATGCCTTTTTCAGGCTGATAAAGCCATCCCACAAAACGCTCAAAATCCTGCCTGGCCGATGCCATATCCTCTCCTTTGGTAGCGCCTCGTTGCGTCCAGCTTAGCGTAATATCACCTTGATCGCGTATTCATTAGCTATGTATGAAATTCACGCACCAGCCAGAATATGGGCACGAATTGCGATGCCTCGAGCCGTCCGATACGAAGCTCCAAATCTACGTACAAGTCCGTTGATTGAAACGCTGCACTCCCGCTTTCGACGCCACCAGCAAGATGATTAAGGTTTGGACATGGTATTTCTCATGGCATCGAATTATCGATTAGTTGGTTAGGCTCATACTTTAGTGGTGGTTAGGCGGCCATTAATAATAGAGTGGGAGAGATGGTGGATGCACTGTATCCGTCGGGCCAAGTCACCTACCGAACTCCAGCATTTAGGGCGATGGTGTCTGCGAATTTTAAGCGGACGCGATCGCCCTTATCGCCAGGATTTTCATGCGCTAACGAAGCTCTTACCCTAAATCATTCAAAGCCCAGGTCGTTCAGGAATGCCTGCAACCCGGAGCGACGATTTTCAGCGTAGCCATCCATCACGGCATCAACGCCAGCGTGATCCGCAAGTGGCTACCGATTTACCGGAATCAAGCGCCCGCAACACTGCCGGCGTTCGTTACGGTAATACGCCGATCATTTGCCGCTGTATCGCCAGGATCAAATCTTCGGGCGTGCTGGTCTTGCGATTGCTCGTTTAACGCTAGCCAGTTGGGTGGATATCTGCGGTGTGCAATTGCAGCCATTGATCGATGCCCTACGCGTAGTCGTACTTGAGCACAACGTAGTGCATGTCGACGAAACTCCTGTGCAAATGCTCGCACCAGGCGAGAAGAAAACCCACCGGGCGCATGTCTGGGGCTATGCCACGACGACCACCGCCCCGATCAATGCAGTGGTGTACGACTTCAGCCGTGGTCGATCAGGCGAGCATGCCCGCAACTTCCTGGGCGACTGGAAAGGCTGGTTGGTCTGCGACGACTAGGGTGGCTACAAAGCCAGCCTTGTCCTCGGGATCACCGAATTCGGCTGCATGGCCCACGCCCGACGCCAGTTTTTCGCTGCCGGTGTAAGAGCCGTAAGTGAAAGATATGAGCTAACAGGGGCGTTTTGTTGCTGTGCTTTCTTTCGCAGCACAGCCCCAAAATGGAGGGCACGATTTTACTGCTCCGATCCGTACTGGACGTTCATCTACAAAATAAGAGGCGATTAAGTGCTTTAATATGGGGGCTGGCTCATCGCCAGTAACCTGCAGCTATCCGGGAGGTAAAGGGACTTGAATCAAGAGCTGGTTGTAATCAACACCTATGAAGACCTTCTGGCGAGACCTGGCTTTGAGCCGTCGCTTGCGTTTCATCCGAAGGCTGTCCGACGTTTTGGATCGGTTTTAGCACCTTACCGATTCCTTGACAGAATTCCTTGCGGTATCGAGTCGTGTCATACCCCCCACCTGAACGGTTATTTGATAACCACCAGTGACGGTCATGAAACGGCGATCGGTAGCCATTGCGGCAAAACACACTTTGGCATGACCTTTACCCGCGAGCGTCAGCGAGTTGATCAGGCTATTGCCCGCCGTCGGCGTATCGAGTCAGTAATGGCGATGATTGAAGACATGCCGAGAATGATTGCCACGATTGAGGTGCTGGAGTCAGATTATCGAGAGTTGCAGGAAAAAAAGGTCCGCCTAATGGGCGCGATAGGGACTGGGATTTTTGCCGTTCTGAAACAGCGAGCTGACCGAGACAACGCAGTTATTGAGAAAGAAGTGGCGATGACAGAAACGGAGGCTGAAGCATTTTTTGAAACCTCGAACCGAAAAGCGAATGACGGAAAGGGATGGCCAACCAAGCCAGTACCTGTCGCCAGCCTGGATGGGCTTCTGTTCATCAAGGCTCGTTTCAAAGAAATGTTAGTTACCAATCTAATTCAGCCCATGCGCGAGCTCAGTAAGACTTGCTCGACCGATATTGATGCAATGAGCCCACGGCATCTCACAGTCACTGCGAAGTGGGTTGGTGAGGTGCCACAGAGCATATTAAAGGCCCAAGAGATTGTGGCTGCCGGCCGGCGCTTTTTTACAGCTGAGAACGTCGAAAAGCTGACTCACCTCGGTGCAAGTCGGAGCTCGATGGCAATGATGATTGCAGATCTCAATAACGGTGCTTAATCGATCGCAACGGCTGAGCTTTCAACGTGACGTGTGAATCGCCCCGGACTCTCTAGACACCTTCCTAGCGCCTAACCGCTACATGACTACGCAGCTGTCCGTGACAATCACCTTGCACATTTCTCGGAAGGTTCATGTGCAAATCCCAGGAGGGAGAGCAATGGCAGTGCAACGTCGTCAGGGGCAAAGTAGGTGGTACACGGATGTTGAGGTCATGGAGCCAGCGTTTCGGATTGAAGCTGGCGTGACCGATGAAGGCCTAGAGTATCGAGATCTGTTCATGCAGACTTTCGTTCGGGATGCCTCTGACCCCCGTCGTTGGCATAGTCAGCCTGAACCCGATTGGCATTGGCTGGCAAGGGTCTATCAGAAGCAGATTGTCACCTATCCAGTGTTCTCCAATCCTCATGCACAGCGCTACCTGAAGCCTCGGCATGGCCGCTTCCGAACAATCACTTATGAAAAGTACTTTGGGAAAAGCCTACCGGATAATCCGGCATCGGCGATTTCTGACATAGAGCTGACGCTTCCGTGGCGGACGTTTAACCCATGCAACTATGGGCTAGGGCTAACTAAGGAGTTGGATGAAATTTGGCGGGGGCTTTCCAGCTTTCAGCAACTTAACACCATCGTGTTGGGGCGTGACGATATTTTAAGGGTGGACGGCAATACCGTACGAATTCCGGAGGATGATCTTCAAACGATACGGCGAGCATTCGAGCGCACGACTCGAAAAATGCGCGATGTCGTGAAACAGGCCAGAACAGTCCACATCCGCAACACGCTTTTGGCACCTTTGGATTCTGAGAGGTTTCCACCCATTGTCCAAGTTAACCCGGAAGGCCAACTGGTTGAGGTTCGCCTGGACCGGGGAAGACAAAGCAAAGAAGTCGCTCGCGCTGGGCGAAAAGCAACGGTCAAAGCGCTGCGCTCCAATGTAGAAAAGCTGGCGACGGAGGTACCCAGGGAACTGATCGAGCTGCATGCCGAGATTGAACGCGTCACCCTGGCTCAGATGATTGAACAGTACGAAAGCATGCTTCAGAAAGGACTTTCTGAAAACGTCTGGCAGAAATTCTTTGAGCGCAATATCTTCATCCTCACCATGATTTTCGCCCGTCCTGTTAGATTGCTTCACACCCAGTTTCATGCCCAGGGCTCTAGATTGGACGGTACCGGCGCACAGATTGGTGACTATCTATTCGCCGAGCAAGGCCTCGCCCTAGCCATTGTGGAAATTAAGAAACCAAGCAGTTCCTTGCTGCGTGCGAAGCCCTACCGAAACAAAGAAGTGTTCGCGCCTGACGAGGAGCTGAGTGGGGCGGTTACTCAGGTGCTTTATCAGCAGAGCAAACTTCACGAGAATTGGTTAATTCATCAGCAACGCCCAGAGCTCCGAGACTCACGTCCGGATGCCATCAGATGCGTGGTCATCGCCGGCATTTTGCCCAAGGAGGACATGCAACGCCGGAGTTTCGAAGTGTTTCGAAATGCCTGTAAGAACGTGGAAGTAATCACCTTCGACGAACTGCTGGGCAAGCTGCGATTTTTATTGGAGCACCTATCTCCACGCAAAGAGCCGCCGGATAAAGTACCGGCGGATGAGCTGCCTTTCTAGGAAGTCTGTCAGCGTTGTCGAGGCAACATCTCCGCAGAAGGAAAAGCAGGGTAGGAATGGCACTGGCGCACATGTTCCACGCGCTGAGTGCGGATTCCACGGGCATCCGGCCACCCACAAGGTAGGCAGCAGCGCAGGATTAATTCGCTACCGTCGACCTCTTTTATCGAAGCAGAGAGGTCGTCGTGGAGCGTTTACCGGATTGAGCTGAAGGGCGAATCGATGCGCAGGCGCGCAACGAAATTGACGGCGACAGAGACTTCAGACTAACAATGCAAACCTGCGTCGCTGCGCTCCGACAGCTCGGCCGGATGACTGTAGAATGAGTGGCCGGATGGCATGGAATGCGCACGCGCCTGATTGTCTGAGTCGATTCTGGGATGTTACGAACATTTAAGATTTTTCAATTTTAAAAAAATATTGTCCGATGGCACCAGCGTAACATCGAATAATATTTTTGGTTTTTCTATCAAATAGCCCTGGAGTTCTCCTTTCTTCCGAGGACCTTCCACCTGACAGACCCAAATATTTAAACCATCGTCGCGCTTCCTGTGGACCTTCAGTTTCTCAAACTGCTTCTGCACCCAACGCCATTCTTCGATGTCTTGGCAGGCGCCCTGAGAGATACCGGGGAATTCCTGTGTATAGCGTTGAAAGAGACCAGGCGTGACCAGAAATACGCTCCCATCCACCGTGTGGATTTTAGCCTTGCTGTCGTTGATGATCAGCTTGTGGCTGAGAATGCCTTTCTTGACCCAATTCAGGAATGCCTGGCCTGGGTTATCCAATGGAGTCGTTGAAGTTTCGACAGCGCTTTCTGAGGGGACATCACGGGCCTCAGGCTCCTCCAACTCGAACATGTTCAGCAGCGTGCCGAGGTAGTCGGTATCCTCTAGCGCCATGGGATCCGGCTGCGGTTGGCTTTGGCCTGACCTTGTACTAACTGTCTCAGGCGCTGATGTTGGTACCGGGGCGTCAGTTAAGTGCTCATGAGCCGCAATGCTCAATGTTCCGCTAAATACCTCAGGCCGGTCTTCGTTCCCCCAGATCAACGCCGGTTGAAGGCGCAGAAAGGTAAAGCTCTGCTGCCAGTTTCCCTGCTTGACGAGAGCGGTCCAGATGGCTTTGCCTTCCGGCGTGGACTCAACCAATCCATGTGACTGCAGCTCGTCAAACACCGCGAGATTGGACGAGGGAATGCCCTCAATTGATTGCGACAGTAGATAGGCTCGCAGCTTGTCGGTGACGGTCTTGCTGACGAGCCACAGAGCATCTTGAGTCAACCAACCCGCGGCACCTGGCTGGTTGAGTTTCAACTCGTGTTGAACCAGATGACGCAGTCCGCTGATCAAGTGATGTTGCAGCGAATGCATTGGTGCCTGCAGTGCCTTGTTCGGGTTGCCACCGATGTTCTGCGCGGTGGAGACGCGGTCGGCTTGAATCACCAACTCGCCCAGCACGCCGGCACGTTCGTACTGACCCGCCAGGACATACAGCAGGCTGGCCCACAGCGACGGAAATCCACTGAGCCAATCCAATATCGGGCGGTCGAGAATCTGGGTGTAGAGCAAGCCGGTTGCGGCGCCATGCAAGTGATAGTCGCGACCTTTGAAGTAGCGAAAACGGTAGGGCTGATCCAGGGGGCCCTGCCAAGGATGCCAAACACGGCCATCCTGGCGTTCGACCTGCAGGTCCACGGCGATCTTGCCGATGTCATGCAGCAACGCACCATAAGCAATACCCGCCGACCAGGCATCGGTCTGGGCGGCTTGGTCTTCTGGCGCAGCGCCAGTGGGAAGCAGATACGACTGACGCAATTTCAAACTGCAAGCGACCAACTCCAGGCCATGGTCAAGCATACCGCCGAGATACGCATGGTGGTGCGTCTCGCTGGCGGGCAGTTGCTGGACCTGTTCGGCGTAACGATGGATCGGATTTAAATAGAGCTGGGTGAATTGCGCGTGGGAGAGGGCGGTGTACTGCCAGATGCGATCGAGCAACTGGCGGCGGTGCTCGGCTCCTAATAAGCTCTGGGACGACTCGATGGACAGGTAACCTTCGGCGACGCTCACGGTCGGCGGCGGAGGGGGCTTCTGCCTTTTGTGGCGAAACAGACTGAGCATCGTGACCTCCGGGAAGTGATTGGGTCAGTGGCCTTTTAGCCTTTTCGGATAGGGCTCTTACCCTTGAATCCCCATTCCCTTCCAACCCTTACCCGTCCTTTTGGCTGGTGTCCCTTTGTGCGGCAATCGGATTATCGATACTGCTACACGTCAGTTTGTTGGGGGGCTGGTATGGAAAAGACAAGAGTCGGTACACTGCGGTGCCTATTTTTTGGGTCTTGCCATGAACCTCACTGACGCCACACTCGTGCTGCTGCTCGCGGCACGTATCCATGGGACCGAAGAAGCCGTCAGGGCCTCGGCGAAGAGCGTGGTTAAGAAGTTGCCGCGCAGTAAACGCGATCTGATCTACAAGGTGATCGACAGCCGGAGTCCGCTCGAGCTGGTGGATTTTTTGGCGCAGAACCTGGATGCGGAATGACAGGCTGCGGGTGTGTGCCCATCTCTGATTTTTTGCGTCAGAGCCCTGCGGCATGGGGATTTTTTTCTGGGCGTAGAAAAAAGGGTCCAACTCGTGTTGGGCCCTGTGAAGCGATTGCAGCGGTGAGGTAACGATCAAACTCCATCGTTCATGCATCGTGAGTCATCCATTACCATCTGCTTCAGTTGCTGCTGCAGGTTGAGCACATACTCCGACGCGCTTCGGGCGTGGCCACTGGCGCGGAAGATCGCGCGTTTGTCAGCCTTGAGCAGGCCGAGCCAGGAATCGATATAGCCCTCGTGCCTCAGCTCTCCCTGAATGCCGGCGTAAGCACATAAAAACGCAGGACCCATCTCGGCGATCAACTCCTCAAACGCGTAGCCTGGCGAGCCGAACGGAAAGGATGACGTCACGCCTTCGCGCTGCAACCGAGAGTGATGCCCGGTCCAGTGCGTCAGTTCGTGCAGTGCGGTAGCGTAGTACCCACCTTCATCGTGGAATTGCGCTTTTGTCGGCAGTTGGATGAGATCCCTGATCGGGTGGTAAAAGGCTTCGTCGACAGGCCGATGAACGATGCGTGCACCTGAACTTAACAGCAGATTTTCCGCAACGCTGTTGGCCTGGAAGGGATTGGTCGGTTCCGTTTCAAGCAGGGTATCATTGAGCGCTTCGAGCCCCTCCGTTTGCTCGATGTTGAACAGAAAATGCGTCCTGAGAATGCCGAAGTGAGCGACCTTGGGCTGACCGTTTTCATCGAGTACGGGTTGGCCTGACTCGGTCTGTTCCTCGCGCTCCATCGGCTTATAGAGCACCGCCAGGGTGCTGTGCTCGCCCTTACGGATGTGCCCACCGGCCTTTTTGGCTTGGTTGAAGGTCAGCCAACGATCTTGAGTGAACCCCTGCAACCTGGCCTCGGCCCAGAGCAGCGGTAAATTGATGCCCGAATACGGACGTCGCGTGATGGCGTTGATGGGGTAGGGTTGATAACCGATGTAAGCGGAACCACTTGAGGACCAAGGCTTGATCCAGGGAGCAACGCCTTGGTCTAACGCGGTAACGATCTTGTCAGTTACGTCTTGGTAGATATCGCGCATGGCAATTTCCTCGAGAGAAAAACGGAGGAACGCCTTGCCCGTCGGGGGAGGTTTCCCCGGTTGGGTGATGGGTTGCATTGATACAGGTCTTGCATACCGTCCGAATGTGGAGGTGGGCGCCGCCAATGGCGCTTAGCGCCGGTGTTCTCCTGCAAGCGCTATCAGCAAGGCGCCAGGCTGACCCGGTTCATGGAGTAGGCTGAGACTCAATTGCAGCAACGGGTCGTGGTCTACCTGATCGGTTGATTGAATGTGGACTACCTCGAACAGCACATAGGGCTTATATGGATAGGCCAGGTGGGCTTCGAAGGCTGCGCGCAATACATTGCTCAGCCGATCGATCTGCAGCTTCTCAGCATGATCGGAGTGATCGAGCAGTACTGCGCGTTGCCACGCGCCAGGAGTGAACACGATGGGCAACCGAAGGGTGTTCAGTGTTTCCTGTGTAAGTGAGTTGGGCATGGTATGTCTCCGTTGAAAACGCGAAGAAACCTGTCCCGTGCGGGGAAAGATTTTCCCGCAGTGGGTTGAAGAAAAATCATGAGGGCTTACCTCACGAGCAGAGCTCGAAAGGCGCTCAGGAGAGCGGTAGGCGTTCATCACCGTAGATACGGTCATCGTGCGAGCCACCGAACGCTAATCGCACTTGGGGGAACCATCACCGAAGTGACGTAGCCTTGAAGGCTCTGGCTACCTGGGCAGGGTGCTGTCGATGACAGCGATCCGTACCTTGTATTTAGCCGGACGATTTATATGGGTCAATCACTGTAGAGAAGCTGTCTCATGGGGCTTGTCTTCTGTCTTCCAGTGAAGATTTTCCGGCTGGGCAAACTGATAAACGGTCAGGCACGGACAGTTTTCAGTAGTAGGCTGTTACTCCTGCCTCAACCATGAAAACGCTCAGAAGAGGGCGAGACCATGCCGACTCAGAACTCTGTTCAGAATTCACGTGCCCACCGCTGGGCATATACCTGTGGCATGTCGATAAAGCGCGGGTATCGCAAGTTGAAAGCGTTTGAGTCGCGCGCGGCTGAGCGTGCGGTGACGACAGGAATGCCCGCAGGTAAATTTCTTGTTCGCGGGAGCTTTCTGACTGCCAAGTTGGCGTTGGTTGGGGGGCTGCTCTTTATCGGTTTCTGGTTGGTCGCTTCTGTTGTGGTGATGATCGCTGAGATCGCTTTTCTGCAGTCCAAGGCTGTCATTGACATGAATCTTGAAGGGGATAATCCAGGTCC
The DNA here is from genome assembly GCF_021603585.1 of Pseudomonas sputi. GTDB lineage: Bacteria > Pseudomonadota > Gammaproteobacteria > Pseudomonadales > Pseudomonadaceae > Aquipseudomonas > Aquipseudomonas sputi. The sequence goes on from NZ_BQHI01000004.1 coordinate 215,689, forward strand.
AGACTATCTTGGGGCTAACTCCTATCTTGGCAACTACGATGACAATGGCCACTACATAGGTCATTTCAAATCATCTGATGACGTCAGATGAGTTTCTTCGTAGCACCCATCAACTGATCTGTTCCTTTGCCCGCTGCTCCATGCGCGGCTTTGCTTGCACCTCCTAACATCCCCTCAAGGCTGTTGCCGATTGAGTAGCCAGCCCAGCTCATGGCGACCAAAAATAGTCCAGGCAGCACCAAGAACATTGCCCCCATCACATACTCGATCACCTGTGCCGTGACGGTTCCATCCATGAAGCCGGATGTAGGCAGCGATAACAACACTTGATTGGAAGCCGAGACCTGGTTGTACAAAGTGTCGAGCATGCTGGAGTCGACCCAGCGGGCCAGTTCCCACCAGAAACTCAGCATGTGCAGCGTGAACAGCGCGAACGTCACCGTCATGACGGTCTTCAGCTGATAGGTACTGACCAGCAGGATCAATGGCAGGCTGATGATGACGCCCATAATCAGGAACGCCTGCACCATAGGCAGGGCGGCGCGTAGCGCATTCATTGCGGGAAAATTACTGAAGGAACCCAGTGCCAATCCGGTATTGGTGGCCAGGTTATTGAGCCCCTGATTGATCGAGCCGCCGCGGGCGCTGGAGCCATAGTCCTGGTACACCTGTCCGGGCGACATGGACATCGATTGTTGGCGCGGGCTGACCAGCTCACGCAGGGTGGCATCCTCGATCTCGTTGCTCGAGCGACCAGTCAACCAACCTTTCAGCTGAGTCAGCAGCGAAGGATCGACTTGCTGGATCAAGCGCTCGCGCAACCCAACACCGCTATCACTCCACCACTGCTTGCAGGTGGGGTAGCCCGCGCCATTCTCCAGCCTAGGTAAGGACACATCGCGGCTTTCGTCATACGGCCAGCTTACTCGCGGAGTGCGTGAACGATCCGTATCGTAGTAGCCGGGCGTGTCGAGAAAATAGCTTGAGCCGATCCAGGACGTGTCGTGACTTTGTGCCTTGTCCAATTGCGGGCGGTTGGTGAACAACCGAGAACGGGAATAGCCATAGCAATCGCGGGTGAAGTCGGCGACTTCTTGCAGCAATACCTGGCTGTCGATGCGCGAACTGTCGATTTCCATGCGCATCTGCCGGATATCCGGTGCGCAGGGGATGGAGGCGGTGGCCGCGGCGGTTACCCCTTTGCTCAAGGCATGCACCAGAAACCACCAGATCGGCACGTTGGCAGAGCGTTCGCCAATGGTATTGAAAGTGGTCCCCCAGGCGGTTTCTGCTGGCTTAGCCACACTGATACCGCAGCGCTGGCTCGCCACATCATCGAACGCGATTGAGGCCAGGCTCAACGGAAAGACAGGCGCGCAGCCGAATAACACGATGATGTAGGCCAGCCACAGCCGGGTCTCGATCAGCGGCACCGAGAGCAATCCCTTGTTACCTTCATCCGCGCCTTGCTGACGGGCCGACAGCCATTCCTGGAGGATGATCGCGCCGAAGGGCGCGGCGAACAGCCCGGTGTCGGACAGGACGCTCCAGAGGCCATTGTTGATGATCCAGGCCAAGAGAGAGAGGTAAAACTCCAGGTAGCTGTTGGTGCTCATGAGCATGGTGGTGACCTCACAGTCGGGTGAGTTCGACGCAGGTAAAGAGCACGAGCCCTAATGTCCCGATGCGTTTCACGCACAGTCGATCCTGTGGTCGATGTCGGTAGCGGCGAAGCAGATCCCACCAGAGCGCTAAGAGGGCTCCGTAGAGCAGGGCACGCCACCACCGCAGATAGGGCCGTACGGATTCGAATGCCTGCTGCCAGGCCTCGAAGCTGCCCAGCGCAGTGCGGCCGATCCAGGCGACCAGTGCGGCGGTCAGGACCATCACCGCGGCAATCCCCAGACTCGAAAGCAAAGTGAGTAGCAGTGAGCGTTTCATGGCTCACTTGCGCCTGGCGTCAGCATCATTGAGTCGACCGGGCTCGGGGTCGCCTTGCTCGACGGTACGCGAAGCATCGGCACCACCGGCATGCCGATCGAGCACCAAGCTGGCGGTATTGGTGGCGAGCATCTGCCGGACCTGCAGCTCGGTTTGTAGCAGGCGTATCTCGCGCTCCAGGGCGTCGATATTTTTCGTCAAAGCTGTCTGGGCCGGCTCGGCGGAGGCGATGTTCGGCTCGTGACTGCCTGCCAGCAGAGTACGCAATAGCAGCAGTGCTTTGTCGAGTACGCTGGACAAGGCCGTCTCGCTGGCTAGGCGTCGCGCCAGCAGATCCTGGTCGGGGTCGTCACGTAGGGCTTCGATCACACCACGGGTCACCGGCAGCATCGGGCTGGAGGCTTTAGCTAGGTTGTCAGGGGTAGGCGGCAGTGAGCCGGATAGCAACCCTTGCAGGGCCTTGAGGCGTTCGCTGTAGGCCTCCTGAATCAGCGGTGTCAATCCGCTGCCCGCGGTAGCACGCAAGGTTTCGCAGGTGTCGCAGGTCGCGACTTCGCTCTCGCCCAACACGCGAACAGCCCATTCGGATTCCTCTCGGGGCGAGGTCCATGTCTGGCAAATAGCCCCGCCTAAGCAGTCACTGCTACTGATCGAGGCACTGTCATCCACCGTACGGTTATGCAGCAGGTTATAGCCCGCGCGCACCACGTCGGCGGTCACTCGAATGGGCGTCTGTCCGTTACCTCCGGCCTTCCAACCGCCGACCCAGGACACGCCATTGTTGCCGTTATGGGTCTCGGTATTTTTCACCGCGGCCACCGCATCACCGCCGATTTGCTCCAGATTGCCCTGCATCTCCTGGTTTTTGGCCAGCGCGCCCCAACCGGCTTGACCGACCTTATCCGCCATCTTTTCGGCCATGGCCTGGCAGGTCAGCTTGGAGCGGTCGAAGTCGATGCGCCCCTGCATCACCCCGTTACTGAGCAACTCATAGAGGCCTGGGTTGGCGCGCTGGATGATCAACGCCGGCAGCGACATCACCGCTTGGGTCGCGTTCTGCACGATGCTGCCCATGATCTGCTGGAAACCTTCGGTGACGCCGTTCAGTTGGTTTTGCAGGGTGTTGGTGAGGCTCATGTTTCCGCACATCATGTTCGCTCGCCATGACCCGCCGACACCGAGACCACTGGGTCGGTAGAGCGAACTCGGTGAGCCGACTGCCGAGCCGCCACCAATGGTGTACATCACTCGGTCGTCGAGTACTTCGCCTTGAGTGCCCAGGCGGTAATCGCCTTCGGCGGCGTGGGCATGCGTGGCCACGGCGAGCAGTCCGCAGAATGACAGACTCATCACGTCCAACCATGATCGGGTGATAAACCGGCTCATGACGCACCACCCTCGAAGTCGATACTGAACAGAAAGGTCTGTCCCTCACGTTTGCAGCAGCTATAGGGCCGCCACAGCGACCAGGCGTAGCCGCCATCCGCGCTCTGTACTGGATCGCTGGGGAAGATCGTGCACGTGGACTGAACCTGGGGGTAAAGCAATTGCCATTTGTGGGTCGAAGCGTCGTTTTCAACGATCGGTCCCGGTGGCCAGTAGCCGTCGCGTGGGGTGGGTGTGAGCGGTACATACACATGCGGCTGTCCGTTACGGCTAATCACATCGCCGGCCCGTTGTGCCATGACCGCGGCCGCCTTGAAGTCGTCGGGCTGTACCAAAAAGCCTTGGCGGGGATAGACGTTGCCCCACATGTTTCCCGAGGACTGACTACCAACTTCACGGATCCCCGGCATGAGCGACTCGGGGTAGAAACTTTCCGGGGTGCCGTGGCGCCAGGCCAGTGAGTCCAGAGTACTCAGGTAGTAAGGCATGAATGCAGTTGCACCGCTGGCGCAGGCATAGCCGGATTGCGAAGCCAGTTGCGTGGCGATCCAGCCACCGGGGTGGCCAATGCCATCGACGTTCTTGAAGCGGGGCAGGTTGTCGCGGTGGGTGTTCGGCGTGATCAGGTTGCCACCACCTTCCGCACCGCTGATGGGAGAGGAGAGTGTGGCCATCTCGGTCCAGGGGGTATTGCCGGTGGTGGCGTAGCTCGAGACCACCAGCTCAGGAATGAAATGGCGAACCTTAGTCGAGGTTTTGACTGTGCAGCCGAAGGGCGTGCAGAGGAGCCAGAAACAGATGCCGACGACCCTGTATGCAAGGCAATTTGGCGACAATACAGAGGACGTGATGCTGCCGGTATCCAGCGCCATGCTCGGCCCGCACGCCAGCAGGATGCTCAGCGCCAAAGGCCGTAGATTCTGGGGCGCAATTGACAGGCAGGAAACAGACATGATCCAGGCTCTAGATGAATGGCCTGGACAGGTTCAATGACGTAAGAGGGGGGTGTCAGTGATAAAGCCGAACGTGGGGTTGTCGGTTTACAAGGATTTACAGGACGATGAAATGGCTACTCGATGTCCAGCACACGGCGAAGGGCGTCAGGCTCGATGAGTAGCTGATCCGCGGTGATCTCAAAAATATTGGCGAGTTTGCACAGGACCAATAGCGACGGGTTGCCTACCCCTCGTTCGATTTGACTGACATAGGTACGATCCACCTCGGCCATGAGCGCCAACTGCTCTTGGGTAAGGTTCTTCACGCGCCGTATCAAGCGGATGTTCTCCGCCAGTTGCAGGCGCAGTTGTTCGTAGTCTTGAGTCATGCGCGCAAATTGCGCCTTGAGGGACTCTCAATCCACGGGATATAGTCTACATTGGTGTTGATCTAGGCCATTTGATGCTCATACCTGTTATCGAGCGTTCATTTGGTGTCGTTAAGATTTTCGAGGCGGGACTCTGCGTTTAACAATAAATCAGAAATCTAGGGTGTGTATGGACGAAAACTACATCTCAATTCCTGCGGCGGATGGTTGCCCAAGTCTTCTGACACCTTGGGGCAGCGAATTTGCCCCAATGATCGAACGTGGCGTGCAATGCGCTCAGGCTTGGCTCGATACGAGCGGCGAAATACCACTGTGGTGGGAGCTGGCGCAAATACGCAAGACCCTTCCTGCCGGTGACTGCCAAGATGCTTTTGAAGCCGGATTCCTGTTGAGGATTCAGCAGCGGCTTCAGCGCGACACACGGATACCTGTATCAACTTGATCACACGTTTGCATTTAGCCTGGCCTATCGCATTGGCACAGACCAGCAGGTTACAGTCCTGAGTCACTTGTGGTTTTTAGGTGCAGCGCTTTTTCCGATGTTTGCTCTGCAACTCGCGCGGCTCTCGACGAAAGCGAGCGGGCATCAGGTTGCGCAACGGAACCCAGATATGTGGCAGCAACCCACCGACCGCTCTCATTTTCTGAGTTGGCAACCGCATCAGCATATCTTTAAGAGGGCACATCACGATGGTAAACAAACTCGATCTGCGTCAAGAAATGAAAAAGATGCTACGTGTGAAGACTGCCATTTTACTTCGCTCACCAGGTGATTCTCTCGCAGACATCGTCGCTTCTGATCGTGAAGCGTTCTCGGGCATTCGTGTGTTGTTCGCGAGCGATGAGGGAGGGGTTCCATTGCAGGCTCTGGGCAGGTCAGATAATCCAAATGTGCCTGTGGCTCCTCTGTTTGCGGGAAAGGGCATTTTTGCATTTTCCGATGCTATCGAGAGGCAGATGAGGGACGGTAGTGCCCCCTTGGAGTTTCCATTTTTCTCACTACTCGATACAAATTTTCTTACTGAGTTACCTGGTTTTTTTCGTCGTGAAAAATCGAAACACCGCGAAAAGGTGAGGGCGACCTTGCAGTTCATTGAAGATCAAAGCGGGCGTGGTTTTGATTGGACGTTTGCGACACTGGAAAACCTACGTGAAGTTGTAAAGCCTAATAATCCATGGCCGTACCAGAAGGTTGCAGCAGCAAAGATGTTTGATGCCATGATGCAGCTCCCCGAGGTTAGGGATAGGGCGCTGAAAGGGCATGCCGAACAGATTAAGGACTACATACCAGCAGCCGAGGAAATGTGGGATGCATTCTTGACCAATGGGGAGGCATGGGCCTGTATCCAGCGGCGAGACATGATGCAGTCAATAATGTTACGCGCGATGCTGGAGTGCTGGAATGGCCAAGGCGTGGATGACGGTATTCGCTGCCTGGTGGATTTCTGTCTTGATAATTTTGACCTCATGCCCCTAAAAGAGCTTTATTTTGGATGGAAGGCTCTGAGCGGATTCGTTGATAAGCAAAGTAGAATGCCCATCTTTGACGAGCCCGCGTTGCGGAACCCAAACGGAGATTCGAATGACAGGATTTCCGCGCTTGCGTGGGACCTCTATATGTTTCGACATTGCGAAACGCTTATGACAGAAAAAAAGGGCAATCAGTTCATGATTCCTGTTGTAACTACGCTTGATGATGGATTGTTAAAAGCAATTAAGAGCTGTCCTCTGAGGGCACTTGTGATTCATGATGAGGCTCAAAAAGTAGAAGCTATATTCGACGATGAAATGGACTTTGCCAATTGTCTAGATAGTGCGCTTTCGGATAAAACAAAAGCACGCATTAATGATCCAGAGCGTATGGTCAGACCGAAACGTATATCGAAGCATGATTTGAGTTATCTGATAAACAGTTTGGAGTCGGAAGTGAAAAAGGCTGCTAAAGCAAGGTCGCAGCCAGGGTCGCATCATTAACAATAGAAAGTGGTGTTGAAACTGACAGAAATAATCTTGATTTAAAGTAGCTCCGCGCGGGCGATGCAATTTCGCAGCTCACTCTCTGGGCGCGCCATACCTGAATAGCTATTTTTATGTTGGTTCTATTCCTCGCGCTCTATCGATCCGCTCAGCTACCCGGTAAGCCGCGTCCAACTCTGAGCAGCCGTTGTTCTGCATCAGTGTCCAGCGCTCGGCTTTTTCCTCGGGCTCCGTCATGGCCAGGGCGAGGTAAAGGCTGGGCGGCACGGCTCGAAACAGCGTTTCGAGTTTTATCGACAGCACGACCCCCTCGGTGTATTTGCCCGGTTCCTTGCTGGCGGAGAGCAACAAGGCTTTCTGTGCCGGCGTGAGTTTCTTGAACCGTGCGATTTCTTCGATTTCCGCGGGCGGCATGTTCAAACAAATCCACCATTCGATCATGTTGAGCATGGTCTGCGCGGCCGTGGGGAAGTCGGCAAGGTTCTGTGTGGCGAGCCAGAACCAGGCACCGAGCTTGCGCCACATCTTCGTGCCCTTGACCACGAATGGCGCCAGCAGCGGGTTCTTGGTGATGATATGGCCCTCGTCGGTGACCATGATGATCGGCCGCCCCAGGTACTGGTCGCGTTCGGCGAGGTTGTTCACGGTGTTCATCAGGCTGATGTAGCTGATGGACATCTGCGCCTCGTAGCCTTCGCGAGCGTAAGTGGCGAGATCGACAATGGTCACATCGCTCTCGGGCCAAGGCGTGCCCTCGCGATCGAACAGTTCACCCTCGAAACCCTGGCAAAACAGGTCGATGGACTCGCCCATTTCCTGGGCACGCTCGCGACGCTTTTCCGGCAAGTGCGGGTCAGCGGCGACGCGCAGCAAGGCGTCGCGCACGTCTCGGGTCAGTACCTGCCGACCCACCGCGACACACGTCTGTGCCGCATCCAGAATGCACTCGCGGATCAGACTGCGATCGGCTCGACTCAAGCGGGCTTCTTCCTTGGCCTCGCCGCCGGTGATCATCAACCGGGCGGTGATTTCCAGTTCGCCGAGCACGTCGCGCTGGTCCTCGTGACTGGCTACCGCTTCATCGTCCCACTCATCAACGGAAAGACTCGCCACCTGATCTGGCTGCTCGACTAGACGGTAGGAATCGGCAAAGGGGGCGAGACTGACCGAGGCGCCAGGCTTCAATTGGACCTTGTTGACCGACAAGCCCTGTGTCGCGAAGTAGTCGCCCTGCAAACCGAATGAGTTGCCGGCCTCGACGATAAACAGGCGAGGGCGGTACACGGCCATGACCTGCATCAATAGGGTGACCAGGGTCGCCGATTTGCCGGCACCGGTGGGGCCGAACAACAGCAGATGACCGTTCATGGCCCGATCCAGGCGTGACAATGGGTCGAAGCTCAATGGCGAGCCGCCGCGGTTGAACAGGGTGATGCCCGGGTGGCCGGTGCCGGTGCTGCGGCCCCAGACTGGAACCAGGTTCGCCAGGTGCTGGGCGAACATCAGGCGGGTGTACCATTTACGCGTGTCGCGGGCCGGGTTGTAAGCCATCGGCAACCAACGCAGGTAGCTGTTGCAGGCGGCGACCTCATCGCCTTCACGTACCGGTTGCAGCCCCGCGCCCAACAGCGCGTTGGCAAGGCTGGCCGAGCGCTGGTGCAATTGCTGTTCATCGTGACCGTGTACGTAGAACGCCAGGGTTCCTCGGTACAGCTTGTGCTGGCGGCCGATGATCGCGCGAGCCTCTTCGACATCCTGACGAGTCTGGGTCGAGGCCAGGTTTTCACCGATGGCTTTGCGGGCCAGGCGGTTCAACTGATCCTCAAGTACATCCTGCGGCTTGATCACCAGGGTCAGACTCATCACCGTTCCTTCAGGTAACTGGTCGAACAGGGCGTTCACCGCATCGCCTTTGTGGGTTTCGCCGGTGAGTTGACCAATCGACGGTGCCCGGCGCAGCTTGTCCACCACCATGACCTGATGGGGTTGGCTGTCGAAGTACCAGAGTCCGCGTTGGACATCCGAACGCGGCTCATTGAAGAACAGCCGCTCGGCGAAGTCATGATCGAAGGGCATTTCCAGCGATTCACCGTCGCCCAACTCCGGATAGGCCACGCGGCGGTAGAAATCCTCGGGCGCTTCATCGGTGAGCTTCGGCGCTGGATTGAACCAGGGCAACAACCAGGCATACAAACCGCGGCCATCGACTCGCGTCGATTGCACCCCGCACGCCTGCAACGAAGCCGCGATACGTTCGCAAGTCTGTTGCAGGGATTGCACCGGGGTGAGTCCTGCCTCCTCAGCGCCAGACTCAAGCCAGCGATAGATCACCAGGCGCACCCGTCGGTTATTGCCACGCCAGGGCAGGCGCGTCACCACCTTATCCTCAAACAGACCGCCCGGCTTGGCGATGGCCTTTAGATGTCGGCGAGTCAGTTCCAGGTACGCTTCGGTGAAGACCGTGCCTCGCGCGCTGTCCTGAATATAATCGGTGAGCCGGGTCAGGTAGGGGGTGAAGTCGTTGTCGTCCTGGCAGAAAAACTGCGCCACCCAAGGCGCTTGATCCAGCTCGTCAAAGCTGTCCTGCAGGGCATCCTCAAGGGCATCGCGGGCCGCCATCAGCCAATCGGGTTCGCGCCCTTCGGTGCCGATGGGCAGCAACTCGAACACCGCCCCCACCGAACGATCGTCATCGAGCAGAAAACACTGCTCGGTATCGAGGTACTCGACCCACGGTAGGTGATCAGTGAAGCTGGGGTTATGCGCATAGAGTGCGGCTTCATCGGCCAAGGTGGCGCGAGGGCGTAATGAGTTGCGCCAGGCTTTCCATGCGGGGGGGCGGTTGCCCGAATCGCCGGTACGCACTACAAGTCTTCCTGACGTTCACCAGGTAATGCGTACTGCACACGTTGGTAGAACGGAAAGACGGTCGAGTAGCCCGGGACCGGTGCCTGCTCGGTACCACTCAAATGCGGATACACGTACAGCACCAGATCGGGATTGGGCAGGCGAAGGAACAAGTTGTGGATCTCGTTCACCGCTGTGCGCGTGTACGGTTCCTGGAGAGCAACGGAGAAATCTGGCTGGGCCAGCGGACGGCGTAACTGCTGCCGAGCCTCCAGCAGTTGCTGCTGAGTGCCTTGCGAACCGGCGCCGTTCCAGATGTCCAGCATGGTTTGCTCGCCATGGGGCAAAAGCGTGTCCTTGTCGGTAGAACACCCCGCTAGGACCCAGCACAGCACGCTAATCCAGGTCAGGCAGGGAGGCATGGTCTTTTTCATGGCGAACGCTCCGGCCCTTGGGCTCGTAATCGATGGTGATCTCATGGTCGAGGTGCAGTGCGACTTGGGCGGCCGGTGGCACGTACACGGCAGCAAAGGCCTCGCCATACAGCTTGTTGATCCACTCCCGGATATCGCTGACCCCACCACTGAGGATTGAGTTCAGCGCGCTGTTGCCCGTGCTGCTGGTGACCCCGAGGGTACTGCCGCCCGAACTGATCACGCTGCTGTTGTTTTGCTCATCCCCGAGCAAGGCGGCGACACCGGCGCCGGCCGCAGTGATCAGGCTCTGGCTACCGAGGTATTGCTGAGCGTTCGAGCGGCGCTCGCCGGCAATGCAAGGAATACCATACGGATCGGACAGGTAACCGAGTCCGCCACGGATCTTGTCGGTGTTTGAGCTCTGGGTGGTGGAAGCATTGCGGCTGGCCACCGCCTTCGGCTGAGGCACCGTGCGGATGGTGCCATTGGTAAACACAAAGGTGATCGACTCGACCTGTCCGCGCACGCAAGACAGGGTCCAGTCACCGGACGCCGTGCCGCTCATCACGGCACCCGCGACGTCCGGCAGGTCGATGCCGTTGGCCGTCAGGTTCTCCGGGCCGACCAGCACCTTGAAGGGGTAGGGATCATTCACGGTGCCGTCCACCGGGACGCGGCCGATCAGCGCGGTCATCGCGACCGAGCCCATCAGTGTGGCGTTTTCGGGAATGGTGTAGACCGGCTTCGCGCCTTCGGTACGATCAACGGATCGCGTCAGGTCGCGCTCAGCCTTGGTAAGTGCACGTAACTGTTTCTGGCTACGATCGACAGCGTTATCGTTCAAGCCTTCCAGTGAGTTGAAGGCGGTAGGCAGACTCAATGCGGAGAAGGTCTTGGTTTTGCCTCGGGCGTCGGTGGACGGAGCATCCGAGGGTTCAATCCACTGCAGCGCATCATTAGCAGAATGCTGCCCTTCGAACTGAGCACCGTCACCCGGCTCAAGCCCCAAGCCGATTGGCATGTCCTTGCCTTTACCGGTCAGCCCCGACAACTGATCCTGCAATTGCGTCAGCAGACCGCGAGCCTGACGACTGTCTTGTTCCGCTTTGAGCCGGGCCTCGTTGGCTTGTCGGCGGCCTTCGTCGACCTGCTGAGTCACACTGCCCAGCGCGGTCTGGATACGCGAGTCGACACTGTTTTCCCGTTCGCGCAGGCGGTTGTTCTCGGTCTGCAGTGAATCGTTGTGTTTCTTCAAACCGAGCATGTCGCTGCGCATCGCCTTCACCTGGCCGACCAGGGTGGCGACGGTGTCGCGTGGGGTATCGCCCGCAATGCCAAGCGACTTGGCTTGCTCGGCGGATAACTGAAGGTTGCCGTGGTCAACAGGGTGCTCTGAAGAGGGCGTGCTACCACCCACGACCCAGCTTTTCAGGATAATAATCACTACGGCCAGCAGCGCAGCCGGTACTAGCCATTTGAGCAAGGCGTTAGCTTTCATCGTCAGCACCTCGCGCAACGGGCGGGAGTAGCACGGCTTGCTCGAGGCCGGCACCGCGGGTGACGAGGTAGGCAATGGTGGTGTCTTCAGCACTGCCGGCAGGCCCGAGGAAAGCATGCTGAAAGGTTGCGGCGAACAGCTTGGCCTGAAGCTGACGCGGATCGAGTTGCACCGTCGCTGAACCACGATTGCGCAACTTCACTGCCGTCACCCAGTAATCACCGAGTCGCCAGGCGGCGATGGGTGTGCTGGACACGTTTTCGGTCGGCAGCAGGGTCGGCAGTTCGGTGCGCAGCTTGAGCGGGACGCGGCGTACTCCAGGCAGGGATTCCACGGTGCGTAGCGGCGCGTACAGGTTTTGCGCGGCGTAGCGCGTCAAAGCGACCGGGATCGGTGTACGTTCTGGAACAGGGACGGTGCTCGATTCAGCCTCGGCAGACTGCGCCTGAGGGTTCTTAAGGATACGCACGGGCTCCAGCGGTTGATCACCAGGCGTGGCCGCGATATCCAGCAGGATGATCTCGCCCGTCGCGACCGATTGCAGTTGTAATCGGGTAGGTGCAATGGCTTCTGACGCGCGCAGGTACAGCGTGCCGCCGGTAGATTGCACGCGCAGCTTGCCTGTCAGAGTTGAGGGTACGCCAACGCGAAAAGCCTCGTCGACAAAGACCACCCGCTCTTGATTGATCACCAATGGGACCGCGAGGGGGAGGCGTTCCCAGTGCATCAGTTCGACGGCCCCCGCTGCAGCTCCCCATAGCATCAGTGCGACGGTGAGTCCTAGGGTAGAAATCCGCTTCATGGCTCACCTCCAGGGAGGGAGATTTTTTGCGGAGTGCCCTGATAACAATCCAGTGCCAGCCCCCACTTATTGCGTTCGGGGTCCAGATCAAAACGCACCACGCGTAATGGATAACGCACCACTACCCGCTTCACCGGTTCGGCGGAGTAATACTCATCGGCATTGAGGTCGAGCTTGACCAACCAGCTGTCGCGGTCGAGTTGCTTGACCCTGAGTTCCGGATCTTCGCTGTAGCCTCGGCCCAGAATTTCGTAGACGCCACGCACCCGCTGACGTAGTTCGCCAGCAGCCCTGCGGTACTCGTAGTCGCCGTCGAGGAAGGCCTTGCAGGCGGGTGTCAGGTAGGACTGCAAGCCATAGATGGCGCGGCGATAATCCTGCTCGCCATCGGAGGGCCAGCGGTTGAGTTGACCAAAGATGTACAGGGCGAAGGCATAGACATTCTCTGAGGGGATATCCCACCACTTGCGCGTGCTGCCCGAGCGCAGATCCGGGGGGACATGCACGGTCAGATCGGTCGGTGCCGAGCACCAGCCATACCAGAGACCGGCGCAGACCAAGGCGAGGGTAACTACCGCCTGACGCAGGCTGAAGATATGGGCCTGTTGGGCATCCACCTTGTTCCGAAATCGACTCATGGCTGCCACCGGAACAGGGCAGGACGCAGTCGACGCGAACGACGAACCGTCCAGACGCCAGAATGCAGGATCAAACTGCCGCGACCCAGGCGCCAACGGCTGGCCAGTACCCATTCGAGCTTGCGGTACAACCAGGTCTCGGGCCGAGCCCGTTTGGCCCGGCGCAGTAGCGTGCCACCGGCAAATAGCACCAGCGCCATGCCTGCAATCATGCTGGTCGGCGCCACGGCAATGGAGGCGGTGGCGATCGCCAGAGGAACGCCCAGTAGCAGGCCAATGACAGCGCCGGTGCCGAGCGCTAGCCACATCTCATCATTGGTTAAACCGCGCAATACGGCAGGATCGCGATTGAGTCGCTCTGGCAGAAAGACCAAGGTGCCGTCGACAAGGCGTTCGATAGCGTCGTTCATAGCAACCTCACAGAATCGCGGCAGCCTTGGTCAGGAACCAGATGATGATCACCACCAGTAAGGCTCCGATGCCGACTACGGCGCCGAGGTCTTTCCAGGTTTTGCGCTGGTTTTGTACGTCGGCGTAGACGGTCAGTGAATGCCAGGCCACGCCGAGAAACGCGAGCAGGGCGATTAGCAGACCGAGCAGTATCCCGCCGTCGTAGGCGTAGTTTTTGATCGTTTCGATCAACCCGGAGCCTTCACCACGTGAAGGCGCTTCCATGGTGGGGAGTTCGGCAAATGCGAAGCCTGGACCGAGCACCAACAACAATCCGATTAGACGTTGACTGGCACGATCACGCAGGTTGTTTCTTAGGGGGACAAGGCACTTGAGCATGGAGGCGATCTCCTGGGTTAGGACAGGGTGAAGAACATCAGGACGAGTAGGGCGAGCAAGACGCGCGCGGCACTGCCGCCGAAGGCTCCAAAGCGCACACTGCCTGTCGCCCAACCCCGGTAGGCCGTCCACATCACCCAGGCACACCAAAGCAAAGTCAGGACCAGAACCAGGGACAGCCACAGCGTCGAACTGTTCTGTGCCGAGAAGCCGGAGGCGTTTTGGAAAGCTGCGGTCTGAGCGTCAGTCATGCTCATGGCGTGGACTCCGCGGGCGGAGTGTCCAGGCGGTAATCACCGATCAGTTCATTGGGATCGCGGGGTTGAGCGCGGGAAGGGGACAGGTAGCCCTGCACTCCGTGACGGATGCGCTGAATGTCCTGGGTCAGTCGGGGATAGTCGAAGCGATAGCGTTCGTTTGGTTCAGCCGTACTGACTGTCTCAGCTCGCGTCGTAATTCGTTCGATAGTGTCGAGTTGCTGTTGGATTAGGCTGAGCTGTTCCTGCTCATGAGCAGAGGCGGCATAGCTGCCCCCGTGGAACGTCAACAATACGAACAGAGAGCAGATTCGGCAAAATATCGTTGGCATGTGTATAGCCCATTTGGTGATGGGGCCAGCATTCAACTAACGGCTAGGCTCAGCAGTAAGAAATGCGAAATACGCCGCGTCATTTTGTTTCTGTCGCAGTCCCTGACCGTGTAGCGAGCTTGTGCGTAGCACCGGGGCTATGGCGCGCAGTGAAATCATGCGACTGGGTTGTAAGTACTGTTTCGATTCTCAAGAAAAACGACTAGGAGCCGTTAACATTTGATGCCGTTAGCAACATTGTTAGTGGCTGCAGAGCGGGCGCGGACGAAATCAGCTAACGAAGAGCGGGTGCAGGGAATGAACATTCAACAAGCGATTCAACGCTACCGTATACGTCAGGGAGCAGGGTTCTCCTTGATGGTCCTGGGGGCGTTATTTTATTTGGTTTCATCCTTGATTTTTCTACACCAACAAGCAGAGATGCTTGCTGGCACAAAGATTTTTGGGCATTTGGGTGGGCTGATGCAAAACCTAGTAGCCGACATTTACCAAGTTACATCGCCCTACATCGGTTTTGTATGGAACAACGCGCCTACCCTCAGCCAGGAAAACCCACTCAGCTATGGCAATTTGCTGTTTCTCGGTTTGCTGGGTGTGATGATTGTTGGAAAGCAATTGCTCCTTTCTGCTAAACATCTCAAGGGGCGTGTTCAGGTCCAGCTCGAACGTCTTGAGGAAGCCCAGTGGCGCAGCTTGATGCAGAATGGGGTGGCAATCCAAGTCAACGCAAACCAGATCGGTCAAATCAATTTTTACCAGCAATCAATGCCGCCATCTCCTAGCAGTGATTGGTGGCAGCGGCCGTGGGGTATTGTTGGTTTGTCTATCATTGGCGGTTACATCGTCGCGGTGTTGGCTAAATTAACCGGAATGGTTTAACACGCCAGCAATACGTTCTATCAGATGTATTTTTTAAACGTCGCCGCGGTGATAGATGTCGTTACTCCGAGCACCACCGCACTAGGCAAAAAAACGGCCATGGGATTGAGCGAAAAGGGCAAGGACAGGTAAATGATCCAAGGCACGATCAGCAGAGGTATCACTGCTCGTTTAGCGCGGTGATAAACAAAACTACTTTCTCGCCCAGCTCCAAACTTGCGCAGGTCGCGGCGCATCAAGCCATCGACGAAACCAGTGAACATGGCCAGCAGAAATAAGGGGGTGGCTAGGATCAGAATGGTCATGCGTACCATGAAGGTAAAGGTCACATATACCGCCGCCAGCACGAAATCCTCAATGCTCACGTAGAGCTGGTTGATCCAGCTCCAGAAGCCGTTGCCCTTGCTCGACACCCGCGCCTGCTGGGCAAAACCCGCAAAGCCGGTCTTGACCAACAACCACTGATTGAGGAAATCTAGCCACTGGACAATCGTTTGCCCGGGCTGTTGGATGATGAGTGAAGATTTGAAGTGCTCACTCAGCCAGTCCAATTCGCTGGTAAGCATGGCCTGACTATGCCGCCAGCCCTGATCACCCCAAAACAGCAGCAGGCCAGCGAACTCGATGAGTATCGAGAACAGCAACGAGGCGATCAACAAACCGATGATACGCAGGACCAGGCTGATCGCCGAGATGATCAATCCCGGACGCTGGATCGGCTGTGGTGGCGTGTTCTGGGCGGAAATCGCCATAGTTCACTCCGTTGTGTTGAGGTGGGCACTACGCCTTTTGGATCGTTTTTCTGCTGAGTCGAAACCTAGGTCAGGGTAGGGCTACCCCACCTGATCCAGATCAAAGTTAATTGTTGGGCCGCCACCGCTTGCGCTCCACCATTGCCCTGCCTGCTCGTTGTAGGCCGCCCGCATCCGCTGGGTGAGGTCCAGCAGGTCCTTGGGCATGGCATCGTCGTTGGAGGGTTTTGGCAATGGCATGCGGACTTTCCAGAGCTGGCCACCGGCCTGGAAGGAGAACATTTGTCCCTTGGGCAAACTGACGATATGCGCTGGCTCGATTAGCGGCACACTGGTGCTGCTGACGCGATCCTGCGAGGACGAAGTGAAGTCCGTGTTGGCTTCTGGATCAGAGGTGTCGGTGGCACCCGACACCAGGGTTTTGGTCAGCACATTGACCTTGGGCAACTGCTGGGTGAGCAGCTCCGCGGTGGCGGTTTCGCGCACACGGAGCATCTGTAAGGTATTGAAGTTGCCAATGACCTGGCCTGCCTTGGCGCGGTTCCCAATGCGCGCTTCGATATCGCTGAGGGTCTGGGTGTAGGCGGTTACCTGGATACCGGCACCACCGCCCTTATTGATCAGCGGGATAAATTCATCACCCATCAACTCGTTGAACTCATCGGCGTGCAGGTTAATCGGCAGCTTGTCACTGCCGCTGCCCGATGGGGGGAGCCCATGGTCAATGCCGTGTTTGTAGATGTGGCCCGCTACCGAGACCAAGTCGGCGAACATGGAGTTGCCCACAGCGGCGGCCACCTCGGCGTCGGTCAGCGCATCCAGACCGACGTAGACGATGCCGCGTTTGCGAATGATCTGCATCCAGTCGAAGATTGGCCGCGGGTCATCTAAATCGGTGTAGTTGGGAGCCAGTAACTGGGCGGTCTTGCCGGTGGTGAGTTTCTCCAGCAGCGGCAGTAGCGAGGCAACGATTTTGTCGAAGTAAGTACGGTCATATCGTACCGCCGAACGCAGTCCGTCCATTACCGGATCAAATACCCGCTTCACCGCCAGGTACTGCTCGATGGCCACCACACGCTTTTCGCGCCCGATCATATGCCGGGGGATGTTCTTCTCGGTGAGCTTGCCTTCAAGCTGAACGATCACCTCCCACGCCTTCGGGTCGGTCTTGGCGAAAAACTGCTGGGCGTACTCGATGAACAGTGCGTCGATGTTGACCACATGCCGTTGGATCTGCAGGTAGTCCGGACGTCGGCCCAGCTCGATCAGGGCGCGGGCGATGATGTTGACGAAACGCCAGGCAAACTCGCGAAAGGCCGCGGAGTTACCTTCGCCGCTGAGCTGCCCGGCGATGCGTGACGCCACTTCCGAGATGCGCCCGAAGCGTCCCACCGCATTGTATCGAGCGGAGATCTCCGGCCAGCCTAGATGGAAAACATAAAACTCCTTATCACGACCGGCCCGCTTGGCTTCGACGTACATCCGTTTGAGCAAGTCGGCGTCGCCCTTCGGATCGAAGACGATGACCACCTCATGTTCGACGCGATGAATGTCCTGGGTGATGTACACCTCGGCGAGCCGGGTCTTGCCGACACGGGTAGTGCCGAGCACCAGCGTGTGTCCGACCCGTTCGCCCAGCGGCAGACTGACTTCCGTTTCATCGGGCTCGACCCCATGCAATAGCGGCGAGCCACCGACTGGGGGCAAAGGCCGCAACGGATTGAAGGCACTGTCCCAGGCCGTGACACGGGCCAGTATCGAGAGTGGAAACGGTGCATGCTCCAGGCGCCGTTCGAGTCCGCGTGCCAGACGATAGCGGGTCGGTTGGCCGACATAGTGGGCGACCGCCGGATCCTGGGCCTCGACCAAGCGCTGGGTGTGCAGGCGGGTCCAGCGAAAGCCGCGACCCATGAATAGACGCTTGCGGCTGACCGGAATCTGCCGACTGGTCAGCTCGTAGCGGGGCAGCCGACGGATATTGCGCCGATAGCGCAGCACCTCCCAGGCTTGTCGCAGCCGGATAAGGCCGAACAGGGCATAGGCCAGCGCTGTAACCAGACTGATCTCGGATGACAGGGCCACCGCCCAGGGCGAATACACGCACAACACCGCGGCGGCGATGCAGGTCGCTACGGTGTACAGCTCCACCGCTGGCCGGAGCTTGGACTCCATCGCATGCTCGGCCATGACCTGGACTCACTGTTCCATTGAGGTGGCAGTGATCAATACGGGGTAGTGCTCAATCTGAAGGCGGGTGGCGATGTCGTTGCCGTTGACCGGCAGGATGGTGATGCCCGGAGCGGCTGCTCGAATTCGGGCCAGGGCTTCAGTATCAGCCACTTCGACGGCGATGCCGGCCGCGCCCATTTCCTGCAGTTTAGCCGCGCGTAGACGCAACCAAGCCAGTGAGTGAGGATCCTCACCGACCAGGAAAAATGGCTGCAAACCCGGCATGTTCAGGGTGCGAGATGTGATCTGGCCTGGGCTCAAGTGAGAGCTACGAACGGGCAGTATCCAGGCTTCATCGGCAGACGTGAACAGGTCAGCATGCATGGCCCGATCAGGCTGGATCTTGTTGTTTATTGGCGGCCTGGAAACTTGAAAATAGGGTCGGGTGAAGTCGCTAGGCTGATCCCCGGCAACGGTCAGCCCCGGCTGGGCGAAAGGTGCTAAGAGCAGGATGCAATAACAGGCAATGGCGATTCGCTTCATGGTGGTGTGCCTTGTTCAAAGGAAATCAGCAGCTGTTCGAGTCTCTGGGAAAAGCCAGCACGGTAGCGTGCGGCCGGCGCGCCTCCTGCCGGACGGTGATAGCGCCCGGCAGCCAACACCCAATCACCGGTGGCAGCGTGATGCTCCTGCAGCAGCGCGGCGGTTACGGCGAGATTTCGGTAGGGGTCCAGGGCTTCGCAGGCGCTGGAAAAACGTTGTCCGTGATAACCCAGGTTGGTTTGCCCGAGTCCAACATCGACCTGCTTGGCGTCATGTCGAGCGAGTGCCTGAAGTAAGGCGTGACAGGCGACCTGGCGAGTGGCGAAGCGGTAGGGGGTTCCGGCGATGTTCAAAGTCCAGGGCCAGGGCAGCAGTCGATCCCGGACGCGGGTACCACTCTCCTGCAGGGCAATCGCGAACAGCACCGTAGAAGGGATGTCGGCGTCATGCGCCGCCAATTGGTAGGCTGGAGGCGGAAGCTCCTCGGCCTGAGCCGACAGCATCGCCAACATAAGCGCAATACCACTTAGTCGAGGCGTTGCCATTGTCCATTCACCTGTTGAAATGTGGCAGGCAACGGCCCCGGGGCACCCAGGCTGAACCAGCGACCACGGTCATGGTTCAGGGTGATCTGCCGGCGTTGAACCTTGGCCGGATCGATATCTGCTTGCCGAGCCCAGCTGCGGACGCGTTCATCATCGCCTTGGCTACCCACCAGGTAGATATCGAACGCTGTATCACTGCTTTGCAGACGTTGCGCTTCGGCGGTGCACGCTGGGCAGTGGTCCTCCACAAACAGGGCCTGGCTCGGTACGGCTGATGAGGTGGCAGTGGATGCCATGCCCTGGATCGGCAGCAGCCTGGGAAACAGCTTGGCCCAGGCCGCGGTGTAAGTGTTTTGGTAGGCCAATTCGCGCTCGGCGCGTTTGGCTTCCAGCGCTACCTGTAATTCGGCATAGCGCTGGCGCTCTTGGTCGGTCTGGGCTTCGACCCCGAGTGCGGTCAATGGATCGAGGTTCGGACTCCAGAAACCGCGCGGGCCGGCTTGGATCTGTTCGAAGCGCGTCCACTCCTGCTCCGTCAGACCCCATCTTGCAGCCTGTTCAGAGTCAGAGCGCCCCAGCGGAGCGGACTGCGTGTCTTGGATCTGTGACTGTGTCGTGAAGGGGTTACCCATTGCAGCGCCTATGGCCAGTAGCGAAGCGAGACAGACAATGGTGGGTAGTAGCGCTCTGTTCATGATCGCTTCTCAAGGGAGGTGCACAGTCTGGTCTGGCTGAGCGGCCACCGCGAAGATGGCTGAGTTCGGCTCCAGCACTTTCAGGTGCCAGTCCCCGAGCTGCTCGCCGCAATGCAGCAGCCGAACATCTCTGAGAGAGCGACTGTCAGGAGGTGCGACCGCCAGAAAGCGCTCACCCCCGCGGGACTCGAGACCCAACACTGAGAACGGTGGCGAGAGCGAGGGGGGCTTGGGGCGAGCCTTCTGTTTCTGCTTGGTCGCGGAACGCGTCGGTGGTGGAGAGGATGGCTTTGTCCTGATGTCCAGGAGCTGCTGCTCGACCTGTTCAAGGCGTGCACGTAGCTCAGTCAGGTCTGCCGCGGTGGCGCGGGCTGCCAAACCATCACGCAGTTCCTGTATCTCTTGCGCCCATTGATCCAACATCGGATCGAGGGTATTGGCCTGTTGCTCACCGCTATCGACCATCTGCTTCAAGTCTTTCAGCGCGTACTGCAGCTTCTCCTGGGCGTCCTTGAGGGCTTTTGAATCACGTTGCAGGATGTCCAGCGTTTGTCGGTATTGCGTGTTCGTGCTCTGCAGTTCGGCCACGCGTTGATACTGGTTATACAAACCACCACTCAGGCCGGCAATTGCCAGGCAAAGCAGCCCGACAATAAGGGTTTGAAACGTTGAGGTTTTCATGGCCGTGCCTCCAACTGATGGGGCGAGACGGGTGTGATCAGCGCGACGCCGGCCTCCGTTTTCTGCTGTTCGAAGCAGACCGAACGGCTGACTTCATCGGTCGTGAGTTGCCAGGCGGGGCCAGCCAGCACTTGTAGCGCGCTGCGCAAAGAGATCGGGCCGAGCCGGTAATGGGCTGCGGGTAGAGACCGGGTAAAAAGTACCTTCACTGGGTCGGCAGCAGGGCAGAGCGAATAACCTGAGCGCTGCAGCACGAAGTGCATCGCCTCCTGTACCGAAGGATTCAGGTTGGACGGTATGCTCACGTCGATGATTTGGGCGAGAAGATCGCGTTGTGCCGTGGTGGGCTCGGTGCTGACCAGCGTATAGCGGCCATAGCGAAGTTCTGCCGGATGATGTTCTTCGGCTGTACGCTTCGAGAACTGTACCCGATTGGTTCCACTGTCGATCGCTGGATGGATCGGCACTGGGTTGGGGATTTGCGCGGTGCAGGCGCTCAACAAACCCAGCAGGCAGACAGGCGTGAAAAAACGCTCCATGGAAAAAACCTCATGTCAGATTCAGTGCAGAACCTGACATGAGGGGTAGGAGCGATTCAGTGAGAAAATTGATTCAAGGTGGGTCATGTTAACGCTGAACAGGTTGCTACTCATCGAAAATGGCAAGCCCATTCAAGACGGTAGCGTCGGGGTCGAAGATCAACAATCGCGCATCGGCCAATGCCGCGAGGTACAGCACCTCGATCAACGCTACTGGCGTACCGGCATCGAGTTGCTCTTGCCTTAGCGATGAGTAAGGACGGCCCTCAATCTTCACCAGGTTATCGTCGGTCCATGGCGTGCCGATCAGTTTGCAACCGATGCCACAGCAATCCGACAACGTGAACAGCTCGAACAAGAGGCCGGTTTGCCTCGGTGCGGAGTGACTGACCCACTCTTCTAGATAAAGCATCGCTTCTTCGGGAAGGTGTGAGGTGCTGATTTCCCAGGCTCGACTGTAGTGTCCCGTTTCGAAGCGCAAGCGACGGACCATGGCTTGGGCTTCTTCCAGGGAGTACAGGTCGCCGACGTGATGCCGCTCGTTGAGCATTTCGCCAATCACGGCATAGATCACTTGGCGCACCAGCCCGGTGGACGGGCAGCGTTCATCCAACTCATCTGGGATAGATTGGCCTTCGCTGATCAAGGCGAAATCGTCATTGAACAGGCAGGGGAACAGTTGCAGCTCATCGTCGGGCAGATGGGCTTGTGAGTCGTGCACGGGTCGAAAGCAGGGAGGGCAGTCGTTTTCGTAGGTGATCAGTAGCAGCCGTTCGATATGCAGGTTGTCGTAACCGCGAGCAAATGGGTTTGAGGCTGCCAGCAGGATTGGGGCTTGGAGTGTGGGGTTCATGAGAGGAGCTCCAGAGTGAAAATGAACAAGGCGCCCGAAGACGCCTATAAGGGTTAAAGCCAGCCGTGTTCGGCAAGGGAGAGAGGACGACCTTCACCCACGATGAAGTGATCCAGTACGCGCACTTCGATCAAGGCCAAGGCCTCTTTCAACCGTGCGGTCAAGACGCGATCCGCCTGGCTGGGTTCCGTACACCCTGAGGGGTGGTTGTGAACAAAAATGGCGGCCGCAGCGTTATGCGTGAGGGAACGCTTAACGACTTGGCGGGGGTAAACGCTGGCGCCATCAATGCTGCCGTGAAAGAGGACTTCGAACGCCAGCACCCGGTGCTTGGAATCGAGAAAGATCACACCGAAGACTTCATGCTCTTGTTGCACAAGATGCAGTTTTAGGTATGAGGCCACGGTGTTAGGCGATGTCAGGATAGGGCCGCGGGCGAACAG
Organism: Pseudomonas sputi; assembly: GCF_021603585.1. Lineage (GTDB taxonomy): Bacteria > Pseudomonadota > Gammaproteobacteria > Pseudomonadales > Pseudomonadaceae > Aquipseudomonas > Aquipseudomonas sputi. Next base: position 237,995 of record NZ_BQHI01000004.1, read on the forward strand.
CCGACGATCCAGAATATGCAGCGCTTCGTCGATCACATGGTTTTCTTGGACGATACGATCAGCCTCGAAATCCGAGGTTTCAATCAGTGTGAGTTGGGTGCTCATGGTGGTACCTCCGAAGGGAACAATCAGGGGTACACGCCCGAGGGGAGTGGTGTCCCCGAGGTGGATATGGAGTCGCGGGCATTAGCCGATGACGCGCTGTTTACAGCCGAGTGAATCGGTGGCGTTGACCGCGTAGGGGTGAACCACAGCCGTCGCAGGGCAACGGGGAAAAGGCTCTTATTCCCCAACCGGCTCCGGGATCGAAGTCGGCACTGATGGGCATTAACTGAACCAGTCCACGATGGATGTCAGCGATGCGTTTCTCGATTTCAATCGTCGTGTAGTAGAGCGACAACGTGCTGTAGTCCTCGTAAGCCGTAGCGAACAGGCAGTCGTCGCAAAGCCAGAAGGACTCCATAAGGTTCTCCTGTGCTGATTGAAGAAAAGGCGCTCGACGGAGCGCCTTGATGAGGAGCATCGTGGACTGTTCAGACGGACTGAACGGTACGGGTGGCATCACGGCGAGCCGTGCGGGGAGTGGATGGAGATTCAGGTTCGACCCGAGCCTCTGTTGGGGTTTCGATCTCCTCAGCTTCGGCATCAGCCGACGGTGGGGATGGCTCACTGTTTGGCGCTTGCTCAGCAGGTGCTGTTGCTTCCTGCCTGGCAGGCGCTTTGTACTCGAACGTGCCGTTGACCTTGATCCAGTCGATGAACAGCAAACGACCTTTCAGACTGGCGCCCGGTTGACCTTGTTTATCACCTTTCTCGTAGAGAAACGGATCGATCCACAGGTCGCCGATACGGAACGACAGCAAGACCTTTTTCTCGGCGTTGACGGTGTCCATGTAAAGACGAATCAAGCGTTCAGCTTCACTCCCAGCGACTTTGCAGTCGAAGCGGGTGTACTCGACCGCATCGGTGGCACCGTGCAGGGCTGCGATATCGCAGGCCATGAACGGCTGGCCGCGGCGAACTTGTACTTCACGAACACGGTTGAGATAGCCGATACCGACGGTGTGCAGGTTGAAGTATGTGGTCGCTTCTTGGGATTGGTTGGTGTGGGCCATGGTGATTCTCCTGTTTCAAGGGAAAACGGCGACGCACAGCCCCTGACGGGGAAGTGAGCCCCCGTCAGGGTGGGTAAGGTGAAAGCGAGCAATGAACGACTCGTCATCGGCAAGCCAATGATGATCAGAACGATGCGTCTGGCGGAATAACGGTGCAACTGAGGAACGTCTGCGGTGGTGATCCGCAGGCATGGGGTAGTGGGCATTCATCACCGCTGAAGCGGTAACCGCGCGAGCTTCCGAATGCTGATCGCACTTGGGTAAACCACCACAAACGTGGCGTAGCCTTGAAGGTTCAAGCTACCTGGGCTGGGCCGTCAACGACAGCGAACCACGCCCTTTGTATAAGCCTGTCACAGGGGAGCGTCAAGACGCTGCAACCCGATTTTTTATGGTCGGAATACAGTGGCAGTCACTGGACTGAAGAAAGTGAAGAGCGGGCCTGGCGGGGTGCCAGGCGAAGAAGAGCAAAGCCACCTTTGGCGGTCTGACGCAGTCGACAAGCGCCTCGCAAAACTTGGATTGACTGCGCCATGATTCGCCAACCGACCCTTGTCGTGGCCTGGGTCGGAACATGCTGGCACGCATCCGCGCACAAAGGGTGCCCAGTGTTTCTCCGGCGGGCTCCGGGACTGAATACGATCGCTGAAGCGGATGACCGCTACTGCCTGGTAGAGGCAACAGTGGTCATCCGCCACCACGATCAGGTCGAGCACAAAGTGGGAATAAAATTCCGCAGAAGAGAAGGCTCCGAACTCAAGGAGTCCGACCGAGCTACCCGGAGCGCATCGGTCTTGGGTCGCCGTTGGCGATGATCCCAAGGCACTACAGCAGAGAGGGTGGGATGACGTCAAGGCAGAGAGCGTCCCCTCAAAAGCCCCTATATCGAATGCGAGCGAATGAGCTCATTTGTTGGCGAGATGAGTAGCCAATCGTTCGACGGTAGCCAGGATAAAGGCGCGGTCACTTTCTTTCAGACCACTCAGCAGACCCGCGATCATCTGGCCCTGGTCGTTGGGACGATTGCTCGACTCCGTCAGCAGTTCATCCACCCTGCAGTCGAAAATATCCGCTAACTGCATCAGCTTGACCACGGAAAGCTCCACCACACCCCGCTCCAGGCGCGATATGGCTTCACTGCCGATCCCCATGCGTTCAGCCACCTCTTCCTGGGTCAGATTACGCTCGGTGCGGTGTTTCGCGATCATGCGCCCGATTTGGGCTTGGGTTGGATGTTTATGTGCCAAGTGATGAGTTCTCCAGTTCAACCCGAATGGTTGAGCAAAGACCCATTGACATGAACATCCTTAACGGTTGAGTATCGACTTTTAGGGTTGTTATTTTGGCTGAAATCGCTGTGTAATGCGACGTGGCTTCTATTCCTCCAGGAATCAGAGTCCGAGGTGGTCAGTGAGAATGAACGGTCTGATAGGGCCAAGCTGAGGAATGGTTGAGCATGGAAGAGAAGAGCGAGAACGTCATGGATCTGATCTGGGATCGAACACTGGAGCTGTTCATCAAGATTCATGATTGCCCTGATAACCCTGAGCACTTCGACAATCTTGTCCATTGGCTCGACGAAGATCCTGCTCACCTGAAAGCGTTCAACGAACTGGGGCAGATATGGATTTCGACAGGCATCGCCTTGGCCCGTGAAATCGGACAACCGCTAAGCGACTTAGAGAGGGATCAGCCGCCGCTGATGATGCACTGATCAGTAATACTCCTGTCGATCTCCAATGGCGCGTCATGGGCGACGCGTATCTTTACTGATCGACACCGTGCCCTTGCAGTCTGGGTATTGGGAGCATGACCAGAACGGACCTGATTTCCCCTTTCGCCTGAGCATTGAGGCGTTGCAAATGGGGCAGGCCGGACTGGCTTCAATAGGCATGGCTAAAATAAGTGAGCCGCAGCGTGCGACCAACTGTGCAATCCAATCCGCCTGCTTAGCGACGAACGCATCAAGGGTCAGACGTCCCGCTTCGATTTTGTCCAGAGCCTGCTCCCAGATCGCGGTCATACTCGGATCCGCGACCGCTGCTGGTACCGCTTCGATCAGGGTATGGGCCGCTGCGGAGGCCATTAGGGCACGTTTTTTCTTCAGCAAATAACCACGATCAATCAGCCCCTTGATGATGCCGGCTCGTGTGGCTTCGGTACCGATACCGGTGGTGTCCCGAAGTTTCTGTTTCAGGCGAGGGTCGTTGACCAGCTTGGCCACATTTTTCATGGCCTTGATCAGATCGCCCTCGGTGAGTGGTTTGGGAGCGGCAGTGCGCATGGATTTGAGTTTGACCTCGTCCACTGCGCACTGAGTATCCTGTTGCAAGACGGGCAACACTTGGGACTTGTGACTGGGCTCATCGTCCTCGGTGTTTTCGTAGAGCAAGCCTTTCCAGCCCTGGACCAGGATCTGTTTACCAACAGCGGTCAATCGTTCTTCGCCACACTCCAGTTCGACCTGGGTTCGATCAAACTCGTGATGCGGAAGAAATTGCGCGAGGTCGTGGCTACGAATCAGTTCGTAGACATGGCGTTCTTGTTCGGACATCCGCACAAGGTTTGCCGGTTCGGTGGTGGGAATAATGCCGTGGTGCGCGGTGACCTTGGCATCGTTCCACACGCGGGAGTGCAGTGATCGATCGAGTCTTCCCAATGCGGGCTGCAGCGCGGGATCCGTATTGAGCAGGGCATCGAATACCGTGGGTACTTCGTTGAACATATTCTCTGGCAAGTAGCGGCAATCGCTGCGCGGATAGCTGGTGGCTTTGTGGGTTTCATATAGGGCTTGGGCGATGTTCAGGGTTTCCTGAGCGCCGAGTCCCAGCTTGCGTGAGCAGGCTTCTTGCAGTGTGCTCAGGTCGAAGGGCAGGGGTGGCGCTTCGCGCAAATGCTCAGTCTGCAGCGAGAGTACGGTGGCGGTCTTGCTGCTAGAAATCGCTTGGGCGGTCTGACTGGCAAGCGCCTGTTGCAGGCAACGACCGGCCTCATCTCGTCCTGAGTTTGGTGGTTGCCACGACGCGATGAATGATTGCCCCATTGAGGGCAGGTGCACATCCACGTCCCAGTAGGGTACCGAGACGAAGCTGGCAATCGCTCGATCCCGATCGACCACCAGACGTAAAGTGGGTGTCTGGACGCGTCCAACCGACAATACGCCCTCGTAGCCCGCCCGCCGTCCGAGGAGGGTAAACAAGCGACTGAGGTTCATGCCGATCAACCAATCGGCGCGGCTGCGGGCGAGGGCTGAGTGATACAGCGGGAAGGTCTCCTGGCCGGACTTCAGCGAGGACAATGCCTTGCGAATCGACGCCTCATTGAGTGCCGACAACCAGAGGCGCTGAACGGGGCCTCGATACGTACAGAGCTCCAGCAATTCGCGGGCAATCATTTCACCTTCGCGATCGGCGTCGGTTGCGATGACGACAGTGGTAGCTTCGCTGAGCAGGTGTTTGATGATTTTGAACTGTGCGGCAGTCTTGGGTTTGACCTCAACCCTCCACTGCTCGGGAATGATCGGTAGATGATCCAACGACCAGTATTTGTACTGATCGCCATAGGCTTCAGGTGGGGCTGTCTCCAGCAGGTGGCCGATACACCATGTGACGGTTGTCTCTGTGCCGATCAGGCAGCCATCGCTGCGCCGGCTGGCTCCTAGAACCTTGGCGATGTCACGACCTTGGGAAGGTTTCTCGCAGAGGAAGAGGCGCATAGAATTACTCCGGATTGAGTTCGGAGCAGCGTTGTTGGAAATAGCAGTTGCGAGATATGAGAAACCTGAATGGCAGGCTCCTCATATTAGTCGGTGAGGGCGGGATGGGCCGAGGCTGGTACCCCGTTGTAGCGTGGAGGACGGGGTCGGCCTTCACGAGCAGCGAGTAATAACAGACCAGCAACTTCGCGCAAAGGCGCAATTTTTATGCCTGATGTCCGTCAGTCTGTAGGTGGTTGTCCTCTGCGTTTCTTGGGTTTCGACGCAGGTGAACCGGACGGCTCTGTATTTTGAGAGGCCGTTGGTTCACTGGTGCGTTCCCGCATGACCACGCCGTGCACCCGGTGAGGCAGGATGCCGACTCGACGGGCCTCGATCTTGAAGGTCACCCGCGCATTGTCTTCGCTATCCTCCCACTCATCGCGCACGGTGCGGCCTTCGACCAACACACGCATACCTTTCTGGTACAGCGTGCTCCAGTGTTCAGCCTCGCGGTGCCAGAGCTCAACCGGCGCCCAATAACCGCCTCGATCTTCATAGCTGCCATCGCGTGGCACGGGGTTGTCGAAGTACACATTCAGCCGTAGCAAACGCCGTGGCTCGTCATTACCTGACGGAAATTCCTGGAACTCTGGCGCACTGCCGATATTGCCTTCGCCGACGAAAAAAGTACTCATTGTGATATCTCCACTGCTGATATGAACTGGCGCAGCAGCCGTTCGGCGCTGGCCATTTTGACCGCGCAGGCCGAGGCCTGGCGGTACAGCGAATGCACCACGCTCATTTGTAGGTTCAGTGCAATGCGGTTGCATTCGAAACGGTGCAATCCCTCGTGTACGGCCAGCGGCAGGACTTTGTTGCTCACCTGGCGTTCCCAGACCGCAACCCCCATGCGGGCGAAGTCACGGGTGCGCCAACGCAAAAAAGTGCTGCCCGCGTTGGTGTTCTGCAGCACCAATCGAATATCTAGCAGTGAATATGGGGGCTGTCCGGCTTGCTGCACCACAGCCTCCATCAGGTGACATAACTGCGCCTCGATTTCCCTCGCCACCTGCGCCAGGTGTTCCAACTCCCCCTTACCCTTAAAAGGTTTTAAAAGGCCTTTTAGGGAGGCTGCGTGTTCTAGTTGCCGATAGGCATCTGGTGTCAGTGCTTCGAAGGGGATTGGTTGAGTCGGGATCAGGGGCTTCATACTTCGTCCTCCGGCTCATCCACTGACGCAGATAGATCTCCTGCGTGCTCTGCCAACGCATCAGCGTCATCCACTGCTACCACACCACGACGAATGATTGGCGGCGCGAACTGGGAGCGGCGATGCCCCTCAAGGATGTCCATCGGAGGCAAACCCATTTTCTCGATGGCTGCAATGGCACAGGCGTTGTTCGCCGCCATGTCATCACGCGTGACGCCGGCATGCCGATAACGCTGCGCCTGGCCAAACAAGCTGCGCAGCAGATGAGCACCGTCGTCGATCCAAGCTTCCATGTCCCTACGACCGATCAAGGCGGTGTGATGAGCCAACAGCGTATGTCGCACCAAAGTGTCGTAGTCGGTCAGCAGGTAAACGGCGAGGAAGCCCAGTTGGCTGCCGATGTACAACGGTAAGGTGACGGGATGGATGTTGAGGTTGTCGCCCATGTCGATCTGCGACGGCAGCTCTTGTCTGATCCGGTCCAACTGCTGGGTCAGTTCCAGCATCCCATCCTTGGCCTGCATCAATTTTTCTTCGAGCTGCACGATCGCCCAATCGGCATAGGGGTCGTCCTGCGCTGCGGCCTGTTTGATCAGGTTGGTGACGCTGATGTAGCCGGCCATACCCATAATCGAGTGGACGCCTTCGCGTGCGGTTCGACCTTGCCAGATTCGGGCGGCGTGGTGGGTATGCAGTGTCAGGGTGATGCTGCTGCGCAATGAGCCCAGGTTGAGCTGATAGTGATCGGCCACGGTGTCGTCCTCGCATAGGCTTGGACGGGAACGTTGCGACAGACGAAGGTCAAGGACAGCTGAAAAGCTGAATGCTGTCTGTTCGATTTGGTTCGAGACGGTTGATTTTCGAGACGCTCGACAGTGATGCCAGTGGCATCAAATCTACTGACGTCCAGGGCGTTTGCTACGCAGCTGGCGCAGTTCGTCCAGGCACGCTTGGGCGAGGGCAGAGGCGGGTTCGCCCTTTTTCCTAAGTTGGCGCGGGGGAGCGGGTGGCGGTTCTGTAATGGGTAACGATTCAGCCTGACCTGCCCAAGGGTGGAAATCGCCTTTCAGCGCCCGCTGGATCAGGCCCATCAGATACGCCGCGGGTTTGCGGATACCGCCGGCCGCACATCGCGCCCCCGCTTCGTTGAGCACCGCCTGTCGATCCGCTGGTTTAAGCTTGCCCAGCGCCACGGTGACCGCCTGACGTTCGCTTGGACTCAATTGCAGCAGATCGGGCCAGCGCAGGTTATCCACCGCTGGGGTCGCGCGCGGTACCGTACTAATACCTTCTTTTAATACAGTACAGGCGGAGTTCGGATTCCGAACGCTGCCGGAAACATTGGCGCTCGGACCCGGTTCGGAATCCGAACCGGGTCCCGCACGATTCCGAACGAGGTGGTCGCCACCCAGTTCGGAATCGTGCAGCGCTTCATCGGGCGCCCTATCCAATCCTTGTTTTGTCCAATGGTCGCCCCAACTGTCGAGCCGGGTGGGGAGCCGACCCAAATCGATATCGGTGTCCTGACGAATTTCTTCCAAAACATGCCGAGCGACAATTCGCACAGCCTTGGTCGCGTGAGAGAGGGCATGTCCGACCAACTCCAGATAATCCTGATCCAGCTCCATGGCTTCGGCGGGCGTTAACGGTTCATCGTGCAGGACGTACAGAGAACCTTGTAGGCGCCCGCTGAGCTGATCGCGGCCACGACTCACCAAACTGAGCCAGCGAGTCAGCCTGAGCATCGTCAAGACGCGAGCGATGGTTTCACGGGAGGCTGACGCACCGTAGGGCACGCTCGACAAGTAAGGCTGCAGATCTTCATAGCGCGGAGTAATCACGCTCTGGCCTTGCAGCATGAGTCGAAATACTTGCCAGGCATTCCGTTCCAATGGCGTTAGCCGACTATCCAGCAGCAGTCGACGCGGCACGACTTCGTGTGATTGGCCACTGAACAAAAAGCCCGCCTGCAGGGTCTGGTTGGAAGGATGTTTAGTAGTGGGGCGTGCGGGCCAACGTTCACGTAGTTGTTGGGTGCATTGCTGCAGAACACGCTGCCAGCGACTGGAGGGGGTAGTGTTCATGTTCCGTTGCTGTAATGTTCGATCTGCTGCCAAACGATGGTCAAGCTGATCTGTTGCTCTTCTGCCAACATCATCATGGCGTCGAGCTGATCCTCAGCACCGTCCTCAGCGTGTAGTTGGCACCAACGCTGCCAAAGCGCATGTTCCTGCGCTTCGCTCAAGTTCTGGGGGCGGCCCTTACGGGTTTCTATCTTGAGCAGACGTCGGCGCAGGGCGGTTTCCGAATGCGCCAAGCCGAAGTACTGATACATGATGGTACTGCTGGCACCGAGCTTGAGCGCTCGGTTGATCAGGCGCTCGTTCTGTTCGTCACGTTCGGCCTGGTCGATCAACCGATGCAATACAGGCGAATCAATCTTGACCTCAACCCAGGGAACGGTGGCATGGGCCAGGCGTGACAGTGTGGTCGGCGGTAATGATTGCAACAGGTAGATGTCCTCTTCACCCAGTCCGAGTGCTTTGCAGCGTTGCAGATTACCCAGGCGCAACTCGTGAAGGACCTGGGTCAGCATGGCCTGGTTGAGCACATTGAAGGACAGGTTCATGGCAGCTCCCTTGGTGAATCGTCTTCATGGGTAAGCGTTAAGTCGATCAGGCGCCGGGCTAAGCGAATGAGGCGATACAGTTTGATTAACAGATAGTCGGGCAGTCGCTCCAGTCCTACGTCCACGGCTGGACGATCTGCCAGCGGGAGGTGATAAACCCCCAATAGCAGTTGCCCGAACAGGGCTGAGGGCAATTGCTTGCGATCCGCCCAGCTCACTTCGTCTTGGGCACGCAGCAGGGCCAAGAGCAACAGGTGGACGCCGGCCGCACGAGGGGCTGCAAGATCAAGCTGCTCGATGCTGAGGGCGAAACCCAGGCCGTGCTCTTGGTCGATGATGCTCTCGGGATGTCCGGCATAGGCCGCCATTTCCCTAGTCAGGCCGGCAATGGCTAAACGCAGCTGTTCGGGGGTATCAAGTGTTGGTGCGATGATCCAGATGTCTTCGATCGGGCAGGTTGCGACGGTCTGTGCTGGTTCGGAGGCAGTGGCGCGATCAACCTGTTCGCGGATCTGCTGGACACGTGACGGAGGGCTAACGGCTGATACCACATCCGGTTCGGGCAGCGTGAGCTGCTCCTCTCGCTCTGTTTCGGTCTGCGTCCTGGTTTCAGCTGATTTGGAGTGCGGCTCGGAGGGGGGAGGCTCGGCTGCGGGCTCACCGACGCTCGGCAGAGGGTTGTTCTCCGGGGGCGTGACGACAACGCCGGGCGTCCCGATAACCCGTTGGGTATCGCCCAGCTCCAGGGCCAACATGCGGTAGGACTGTCCGAGTAAGCGACTCATGCGTTCGAGCAACTCATCCTGGATTTGCTCAATGTCGAAGGACTCTGGGTCGGCATCAAATTGTCCTAAGGTGTCGAGCCAAAACTCGGGAAAAGCGGTGGCGTCGGTTGGATAACGATTCCAGGTTCTTTCAGCCTGGCTACGCAGACCAATTAGGCGTTCAATTTTTGGTTTCCCCAACCCGGCATACAGGGTTTGTGGAATGGCGGGCAATAAATATTCAAGGGTGTCCAGCATCCGGCTGATGTGCGACTGTGAAATGGGGTAGCCCCCAGCGGCAAGACGTCGTGCCAGCTCGCGTTGCGAGAGTGTTGCTCCATTTGGTTCGAGCATGGTCTTGAGTTTGGCTATCGCCAGAGCACGTTCGATGAAGGTGAGCTGGCCGTGCAGATCGCTTTCGGCCAGATGGCCGAGCAGAGTGGTGATTTCATTGCTCCACGGCCGGAACAGGCAATGAATCCGAAAGAAGCGCTCGTCGCGGGTTTCCTGCCACAGCTCGCCGAGAATCGCCAATCGCGTATTACCGCCGTTGCGGATGATGAAATAGGTTTCACCCGGGCGGCGGGTAATCGGCGGTGGTTGATCCAGCCCGCGCTCACGGATCGAGGCTTTTATATCGTCATAAAGCGGATTGCGGATGAAGCGTGGGTTGTGTTCGTAGGGCCGCAGCTGCTCCAACGTGACTAGCATGGGGGTGTCGATGACTGGATCCGACAGTCGCTCCAATTCTGGCCCCCGAGGAAAATGGTCCTGGTGAAGTTTGTCGGTGATCTCCTCCTGGCTGAGCTTCTTCATTTGAATAGCCTCGTTTAACGCTGTTTACGCAAATGGTCACCGACCTCGAACTTAACGATCTCGGCAGTTCCTGAACCTTCGAAATGTTGGGAGAGTTCTGCGAGGAACCACACCATGGCCGAGCGCCCCCCTCGCAAACGAAAAACCACAGTGCAGTATTCCTCGCAAGCCGCGTCGTTTGGCCGAATGAAAGGCTGAACAACGATAGGAAACTGATCCGACATTAGAAACTCCTTACCAAGCCTGATGGCTTCAAGGTCGATCAAACAAGAAATTGGTGAAAAAGCTGATTGGGCGATTTGTTTTATCGAAGCTCCGCACACCTCGTTACCGATGAGATCGCTTCGCGCCATTCCGGGAATAATTCGATGGCCAGCGCTTGCATGATTTCTAGCGCTGACTGCGAGCGTCGGCGTTTACTCGACGGGCGTGCATCTACTCGGTGGACCGGTAAGCCGAGGGAGGCGGCATTGAGATACGCCACTCGGTCAGGGATTACGGTGTCTAGAACCGAGATATTGGTAGCCTCTGCGAAAGTCTCGCGCAGGCTCCGGATGATCATCTGGGTGTCCAGTCGATTGAGGTTCACTTGGTTCAGTAAGAGCCGTAAGGGCGGCGGGTCGATACCTAGATGGCGAAACGGTTCGAGCTCACTCAGTAGCTTCAAGGTGCCCCGACGCATTTCGCGGGCAGCGAGCATTTCCGGCGTGATGGGAGAGAGGACGAGATTGGAGGCCAGGATGGCCATTTCCAGCAGTACACTGCGTGCTCCCTGAGTATCAATCAAAAGCAAGTCATAATTGAGATGCAAATCGTTGAGCAAGTTGTGCAGGCGTAGTCGCCCATCAGGTGCATGCAGCAACAACGTGCTCAGTCGACCTTGATCGTCGTTGGAGAAAATCAGGTCGAGACCGACGACTGCAGTCCTAGAAATTATTCGCTCAGGTATTGTTAAATTGAATGCAATGAGCTCGTACGCACCTGCCTGCGCTTTCTGGCTCAATGAATAATAACTGGACAGGGTTGGTTGGCTATCCAGATCCAAGAGCAGAACACGCAGGCCAGCATCAGCCAACAGACCACCGAGATTGACCGCTACTGTGGTTTTGCCTACCCCACCCTTGGTGGAAACCACCGAGACTACGTGCATCACCCTCACTCCTGTCGCGAAAGGCGTTCTGCAATCCAACGCTCGATTTCCAGTGAGTCCCAGCCAACTGCGCGCAGCCCTATGCGCTTGGCCTTCGGAAACTTGCCTTCCTTCATCAGGTTGTAAATGTGGGCACGTTTGAAGCCAGTTTTTAGCTCAACTTCATTACGTCGCATGATGTGGCGCGGAAGTGGAGATGTTTCAACGACGGGTTCAGATTGGCTGGACATGCTAGTCACTCCTGGCGCCTATTGGCGCGTGTTGGGAAGTGACATGGATTGAATCGCACCACGGCGGATGAGTCATTGCATTGCAATCAACCCTATTGCAACGCAATTGGTTCGATCAGGTATTTTTTTTGAGGCTACGATTGGCCACGGCAAATTTTTCGTCCAGCGTACGCTTGCTCAGGCCGGGCACATCCTGATGACGGGCGACAATGGCATCAACGATGGCTGCTTGATTCGTGAAAACCGAAAGAGGTTTTCCGGCGGGCGAATGGTCCAAGAGAAGGCTGACCAATGCCCCAATGATGTTGTGATAGGTCAGTTCGCCGCGCTCACTGAGTTGACCATTCGTTTTGGCCAAGGCTTTGAGATCATCTCTCTCAAGTCCAATCGACTGGAGTTCTCCCAAGATTTCTTGAATGCGCTGCTGTTGCGCTTTGAACGCTCTCGATAACTCATCTCGATCTGCTTTCAATGATAGAAAAGTTCCGAGACTGACCTTTGCAGGTGCGTTCTCACCGGCCTCGAATAAAAAGCTAGGTTTGTGGTCGGGGTAATGAGTCTCCATCCAGCGGCGTAAGTCTGAATGGCGGATGGTCAACTGATAGGGCTCTACATAGCTTCCCAAAGGAACAGAAATGCCGAGGCATCCATACGGCAGTTCACCATTGCGCATGGCGTCTAATATCCTTTCGAAAGCGATTTGAAGATTGGGCCATTGGGGGAATAGGATTGCAAGGTTATCGGGACGAGACCAATCTGCCTGGAAAATTTTGGCTTCGTAGCGAGTGAGATTGCACCAGCGCAATGCTGCATCTATAGGGCGATAGAAGGTTTTCGTATTCGGATTGAAAACATAAACACTCATTTACGGCGAACCTCCATTCCCCATGGAAGGTCTCTCACCGATTATTTTTAAATAAAAACTAGCTATCCGTGCTAGCTATTTCCACAGTTGACCAACTCGGTGAGGTCATTCCATTTCCAGTTAAACGAGTTTTGTGTCGTCGCAAATAAGCCAGGCATCGGCGCATGTACGACAATCGGCCGGAATCAATACCCGCTCAGGTGTTTCATCGCAGCTCGGCGCACGGTGGTAGGCAGCAGCTTATTCATCGCGCGCAGCAGGCGAGGGCGCCAGGTGTCGACTTCCCAATGCACACGTCGCCGATTCTGCACCGCTCGCCATAGCGTCTGGCTGACATCCTCGGCGGTGAGCCGAATGCCAATTGAGTCGACGATTTTTCCATGGGCTTCTTGCATCATCGGTGTTGCGACGAAATTGGGCATGATGTCGCAGACATAAATTCCATGCCGTTCCCATTCAATATTGATCGCTTCGGTGAAGCCTTTTACCCAAAACTTGCTCGCTGAATAGGAGGCTTCGCTGGGCACGCCGTATTCCGAGCTGAGCGAGCACATATTGATCAAGCAGGGACGCGAGCTTTTCTTCAGGTAGGGCAGCGCGTGATAGGCGCCTATTTGCACGCCTTTGACGTTGACTTCGGTGACGGCGAGGTGTTTTGCGAGTGGCACTTTTTCGAAGTCATCGATAAAGGCGATCCCAGCGTTATTGACCAACACATCAATGACACCCTTATTTTCAGTCGCAAAATCGTGGAGTACGGCGGCAAAATCGTCGGCCTGAGTGACGTCCAGCCGGCGATAGAAATGCCCGGGGCCAAGTAGTGCCTTCAATGCTTGCAGGTCATGTTCATTGGCATCCGTCGCGCCTACTCGGTAGCCATGCTTGGCGAACATCAAAGCGGTTTGTGCGCCGATGCCCTTGGCGGCACCTGTCACGAATACGCTGGGTTTAGGGTTCATGGTCATACCTTTCTTTGAATGCGGCGATGAAGGTTCAGGGGCAGGCGAGTGAAAGCGACGTCAGACGCGCCGCTTCAGAAATGAGATTTGCTGCTCAACCACTTGCTCGAAGGCGTCTCCCACATAAATGCCGAAATGCCCAGCTTGATATCGATGAATCTCGGCATCCCTGGCTTTTGTTGCATAACGGAGCGTCGGCGTGGCGGGCGCGACGCTGTCGGCATCGCACACGCAGAACAAGATGGGGCAGCGAAGGGTCGAGGCTTTCTTGCCCGGTCGGTAGAAACCAATCTTCAAGGCAAAGCGCGCGGACACGTAATTCTTGAAGGGGTAATCAGTTGGAACCAGTTTGAGGTATCCGGGCTCGGCATCGGGTGCCGTCATCAGTGCAGCGGAGCCCTTGGGGCCAGCAATTTTCACGCGCACCGGTGCCAGCCCAAAAGCCGCGCTTGCCATGTCCGCAATGCCTAAGGCGGTCAGTTTTAAGGAGGTCAGGATGTCCACCTGCCTCAGCGAAGCAAGGCCGTCGGTGAACGGGCACTGCGCGATGACGGCTGCAATGGCGTTGTCAGCCGCTGCGGTATGCAACACATGCCCACCGCTGAAAGACGACCCCCACAGGATGACTTTTTGCGGATTCAACGCCGGGTGGCTACGAGCATAGGCGACCGCTGATCGCCAGTCCTGCTGCTGGCTCGGGATGTCGAGCAATTGCCGATGCTCGCCTTCGCTTGCGCCGAAGTTGCGGTAGTCGAAGACCAGGCAGGCATAGCCCGCTTCGCAGAATCGTTGCGCGAAGGCATCCAGGCGCATCTCCCGAACGCCGCCCAGGCCGTGCGCCATAACGATCACCGGCGGCGCCGACACGGCGTCGGGCAAATACAGCCACGCCGCGCAACGCGCATTCGCGGACGCAAATGAAACATCCAGACGTTGAGACATGGCGGTATTCCTTGTTGTTTTTTTGATGCTATTCCAATATTGGACGTACTTACAATATTTATCCTTCATGTAGACTGTCGCCATGACTAAAATCACATCCCCCACGCGTACCCAACGCAAGGCCCAGGCCACGCGGACGGCGATCATAGAGCATGCCGAAAGCTTGATTCTTGAGAGCGGCGCGACGGCGTTGACGCTGGAGATCGTCGCCGAGCGCGCCGATGTTGCCGTCCAAACCATCTACAACCGAGTTGGCGGGCGTTCGGCTTTATTGATGGCTGTCGCAGAAAAAGCCTTTGAAGAAAACAGGGCGTACATGGACGCGGCATATCGAACCCCAGGTACGCCTCTGGAGCGTCTGCAGGTGGCCGCCAACGGTTACTTCCGTTTCGCTATGGAGCGTCCGACGGCGTTTCGCTTGCTGGCTGACCCTCCGAATGATCCTGAAGCGCTCTTGCGGGTGAGCGAACTGGTCAGGCACCAGAACGGCAAAATGGAGGCAGCTATTACCGATGGTATTGCGGATGGTTCGATTGACCCAGGCGTAGACGCCCACATTGCAACCACCTCGTTGTGGGCAGCGGCCAATGGCATCCTGAGCTTGGCGTGGCGCGCGGATTCAGCGCCGGTCGAGGCGCAAATGATGGAACGTCTGTGGGCGCAGTGGATGGCCATTGTGATAAAGGGGCTGTGCCCAAAGTCATAAGGGGCCGGAGTATTTATCTGCTTGATTAGCGCCGATGACCCCGAACCGCCGTGGGTGCAAAGCCGAACCGGTCACGGAAACGCACAGCAAATTGCGAGGGCGTCTGATATCCCACACACAGCGCTATTTGTATGACCGTCTGGGCGGAAGATTGCAGCAGCTGCAGGGCGAAGGTCATGCGAGCATAGATGCTGCAGGTCGCGTGCGCGATCTCTCTGCATATGTCATCGACATCAATGCGACGGTGCTTGCGCCGTCGGCGATGGCTGAATTGTCGAAGCTTGATGCCGCACAGTTATCGCTGGTCGAGGAGGGGTTCGTTATGGCGTCCACGACGCCCAGGTGCGCAAATTCATCGCAATCGGCCTTAATTATCGCGACCATGCCGAAGAGGCCGGCATGTCGAGTCCTGTCGAGCCCATCATCTTTCATAAGGCGATCAGTTGCCTGAACGGCCCTGATTATGACCTCCTGCAACCGCGTGACGCTTCCCATTTCGCGATGTTTCAGCCGACACCTGAAGAGATAGCTGCGGCAACACCGGATGAAAAAACGATGCTCGCCAGCAGCATGAATTTCTGGGACAAGCTGTCGGCGTATGCCAAGCAACAGCAAACACGACCACAAACCATTGGTTATGCGCTGGCTGATTCGCCCGTTGCGCAGGCAACCTGGATCTACCAGATGTTCCAGGATACCAGTGGAACACCAGGCAACGCC
Source organism: Pseudomonas sputi (assembly GCF_021603585.1). Taxonomy (GTDB): domain Bacteria; phylum Pseudomonadota; class Gammaproteobacteria; order Pseudomonadales; family Pseudomonadaceae; genus Aquipseudomonas; species Aquipseudomonas sputi. Next base: position 253,798 of record NZ_BQHI01000004.1, read on the forward strand.
GAAGGGTCGTTTACGTTCGACCAAATGTTGGACGACATCATGCTGTATTGTTGCCGAACACCGGCGCGTCGTCGGCGCGGCTGTATTGGGAAATGGTCCAGGCGCGTTGGTCGCCGCCTGCTAGCTTGGCCAAACCGATTACCCTACCGACCGGCTTCACGATCGCTCCCCAGGAGGCGGTGCGCAAATCGAAGCGCTGGACGGAGCGGCGCTAAACAAAACTTGTCCATTTTAATGAGTTAACAAAAGGCGGCCATTTTGTAGCGATGGAGCAGCCGATCGCCTTTGTCGATGAGGTGCGCGCTACTTTCGCCAAGTTGCGTTAGTACGTCGTAAAACGGACCGCCAGACGTTGGGCGTGGTGTCCAACAGCGCTACGAGCGAATCGTCTTTCTTTTGACAGTTGCTGGAAGGTTTTTCCTCAGCCAATACCTGCTCAGGTGTTGTAAGATTGCTGCCTTCAAGCGGGCCGTGGAACGAATCAAATCTCATAGCTCCGAAGTCATCCTTCTTCTGGTCCTTGATACCCTTCAAAAATAAGTCAAGAGTTTAAGTCTTTTCCTGCTCCGGCAAGAAAAGAAACCCCTTAGATTTCAATGGGTCGGACGCCAGATGCGAGTCTCGTTTCCTGCTCAAAATTCAACAAAAACGCCGATCAGAGATGGTCGGCGTTTTTGTTTGTGTGCGATTTGTGCAAGCGGAAAATCCCGCCATTACGGCGTACTACCATCGGTTAAGAAATACAAAGAGCGCAAATAACCTTCGACCGGCATTTCGCTACTTCTCTTTGGCGCAAGCTATAAGAGAAATCCGTATATCTGATGCTGCTCGCGCCGTTCTCGCGGGCTTTGCCCATGCCAGCGTTGAAAGGCGCGGGAAAAGACAGTTTGGTCGCTGTAACCGAGCAGATCAGCCGGTTGCGAGATGCTGATGGAAGAGTCCAACAGGTAGCGACTGGCCAAGGTCTGGCGCGTGTCCGACAACAAGTGCTGGAACCTGGTGTCCTTTTCCTGCAACTGGCGCTGTAGCGTGCGGGTGCTGATATTCAGATAGTCGGCAATTTGCTCTATGGTCGCACGGCCATCAGGCATAAAACTGCGGATCAGTTGTTGCACAAGTTCGGGTAACTGCTGGATGGACATTTGCTTGACGCTGTCGAGGTGTTGCTGGATCAGGCGATGCACTGCCGGATCGGCGGCGTGTAGCGGAGTTTCCAGCAGTGCTGTCTCAAACATGAAGCAGTTGCGTGGCGCATTGAAGCTTGGGGTCAAACCGATCAGGCGCCGATACTGTTCCGGCTCTGCAACCGGGGCATGCTGCATTAACGCCGCCAGCGCTTGCCCATGGAGGAGAATCAGTAGCGACGCTGCCCGAGGTGCTGTTAAAACGCCTTATCCGGTCGCGGATATTCCTCGATCGGCCCAAGAGGACTTCGGGCCGCAGCCTCCTGAAAGGACCTGATAATAGCGTCAAGCATCAGGCTGGCTATTCGACTCGACCCTTGTGGTTCCCGCGCGACGACAAATACCGGCCGTTCCACGATGAACTCCGGCAACGGTATACGAAACAAGGCGTCACGCTCCACCCAGGGTTGAGCGATATGGTCAGGTACGATACCGACAAACCCCCCACTGAGCAGCAGTTGCACCGTGCCTTCTACATGGTGGGCGAGCGCGCTGTTTTTTTGCAGGAAATTCGTCGGCGCGGCGTCCTGCACCAAATAGCCGCGCCGAACGTAATGCGCCTTCTGCTCAATGATCCTACGGGCTTGTTCTTCATCTTTGCCAAACGCCTCATGATGGCGACCACAGTACAAGGCTGAGGCTTCGGAGCCGATCACCTGATAGCTCAGAGACGGCAGGTCGGACTTGCAAATGGTCACGCCGACGCCGGCTTTCTTTTCGGCAACCGCACGTTCCACCGCATCCGGTGGCGCGACCCCAATACTAAGGTTGACCAGCGGATAATCGCGACGAAAATGCTGTAGTGCAGTGGCGATAGGGTTGCTGGGCGTGAAGGCACAATGATCGATCAGCCACAGGCTCAGGTCGCCTTTAACCTCGGCTTTCGAAATGGCCAGGGTGTCGCGAAATTCATCGATCGAATCGAGTAAGCGCAGCACTGCGGTGTAGGCGACTTGTCCTTCCTCGGTCAGTTGGAAACCGCTGCGACCTCGATGGCATAGTTGACTGCCGAAGCGACTCTCCAAGTCAGACAATTGCCGGCTGATCGCCGAGATGCCCATTCCCGTCGCTTCTTCAGCTGCCGACAGCCCCCCGCACTCGACAACGGCCTTGAACAGCCGCCAGTGTTTCAAGTCGATGTCGTGTAACGGTGGGACCGAGGCAGTGTTCAAAGTGGAGGCTCCAGGTGCGGGGAGTAGAGCACGCGGGCCGGTCCGGGTCGCACGCTCAGCTTTTGATGTGTTTTACACCAATTCATTCGATCAGCGAAGTTGGCCATCCAAATAAATCAGGGTTTGCGCCAGAACGCGAGTGCCGTCCAGCAACTGCTGCGGCTCCAGCCATTCTTCGGGGCAGTGGCTGCGCCCGTTGAGGCAGGGCACGAACACCATGCCCATGGGGCCGGTGGCCCCAACGTAGACTGCGTCATGCCCGGCGCCGCTGGGCATGGTCATGTGTGGCAAGCCTAACTGTTCAGCCACTTCGCTGACGGCCTCGATGACAATCGTCGAGCAGTCCGTAGGATCGGCATAGGTCAACGGTACCGATTCGACAGTCAGCCGAAGGTCCGCCAGTACGGCGGCGCAGCGTTCCAACAGGTGTTCGGGAAATTCGAGCAGTACTTGTTTGGAGTCGCTGCGCACCTCCAGCACCATTTCGACTTTGCCGGGCACGGCATTGGGCACATTAGGGCTCACATCCAACCGGCCAACGGTCGCCACCACGTAGTGTGGGTTGCCGCTCATGTCGGCGGCCATGTTGCGCGCTTCGCGAATCAGCTCCGCCGCGCCGACCAGGGCGTCACGCCGCAGATCCATGGGCGTCGTGCCCGCATGATCCGGCAAGCCATGCACGGTGATTCCGACTCGGCGAATACCCACGATGTTGGTGACCGACCCAATGGGCAACCCCCGACTTTCCAGAACCGGGCCCTGCTCAATGTGCAGCTCAACGAACGCGGCAGTGCTACCGGGTTCCCGCAGTGCCTGGCCGAGGCGTTCTGGGGCGCCTCCGATGCGGGTCATCGCCTGTGCCAGGCTTTCACCCGCGCGGTTTTTTGATGCGAGCATCTCGGCAGTCAGAAGCCCAGCAAATGCGCGACTGCCGACGCAGGAAATGCCATAGTCACTCGGCTCCTCGGAGAGAAAATCGATCACCTGGAACGGGTGGCGCAAGCGTTGGCCGGCGTCTTTCAACGCGTGGGCGACTTCCAGCGCCGCCAATACTCCGATAATGCCGTCAAACTGACCGCCCCCGACCACCGTGTCACAGTGCGAGCCGCTGATCAGCGGCTTTAAATCAGCCTCACTTCCGTCAAGCTGGCCGATCAGATTGCCACCGGCGTCCAACGTCACGCTCAGGCCCGCCGACTCGAATTGCGCCTTAAGCCACTGCCTGGCCTGCTCAAACTCTGGGGAGAAAGCGCGTCGGGTCCACGGCACGTCTGGCAGCGTAAAGCTCGACAGTGTATTGACCCGGTTCCAAAGACGTTCGATGTTCAGTTCCAATTGAGGTTCGGTCATGTCAATACGTACCTGTCGTCAGTGCGCGCGGGCGCAGGAATTGGCCATAGCCGGCGTTGTTGAGAATCTGCCCCTGGTCGAACACGCACTGGCCACGGCAGTAAGTCGTCTTGACCCGGCCTGTAAAGGGCATGCCTTCAAATGAACTCCACTTCACCGCGCTCAGGCTGGTAGAGGGGTCGTAACGATACTGCTCGTCGGCCAGCACGACGAAGTCAGCGTCCAGGCCGAGTACGAAGTCGCCTTTACGGTTATCGAGCAGAAAATGCCTGGCCGGATTGCGACTCAGCTGTCGAACCACCAGCGATGGCGACAGGCCGCGCGCCATGGCGCCGGTCCAGAATGCTGGCAGTAATGTCTCCAGTCCCGGTCCACCCGACGCGTTGCGAAACACGTTGGGATTGCCTTTACGCTCCAGCCCCCAACTGACGTGATCGGAAGACACAAAAGTGCAGCGCTCCTGGGCGATGTGCGCCCAGAGTTTGTCGGATTCGGCTTTGGGCCTGATCGGTGGATAATGCTTGGTTTTGGCGCCGAAGCGTTGCGTGTGTTCTTCATGGTTGAGCATCAGGTACTGAATGCACGTCTCGATGCTCGCTTGGTGTCCGGCCTGGCGATACATTTCGCACAACTCAAACCCACGGCTGGTTGAGACGTGAACCGGATGGGCGCGTGCGCCGGTCTGTGCACCGATTTCATAAATCAACGCGGTCGCCAGGTCCTCCACCAGCGGTGGATGGGCGCGCAGGAACGCATCCCATCCGGTATCGCCGGCTTCGATCAAGCGGTTGATATTCTTACGCGTCATTTCCTGCATCTGATTGTGGACGCCGCAAACCAGGCCCGACGGCTTGATCAGGGTGAACAGTTCCGCCAGCAGGTCCTCCTCGATGCGTGGAAAGCGGCCCGGTGCCGCTTCAAAGGTCGAGAACTTGAACGCACAGGCACCGGCTTCGATCAGCCCCGGAATCGCCGCCAGGCCGTGGGTTTCATTGACAGTGGCAAACAGGCCGACATCAACGTGGCAGGTGTCTTCGACTTCCTGGGCTTTACGCAGCAGTTGCTCGGCACAGGCAACCGGTTCCGGGTCGTCGTAAGGCATGTCTACCATCACGGTGATGCCTCCCGCGGCAGCGGCACGGCTGGCCCAACCCAGCCCTTCCTGGTTGGCCTGGCTTCCAGAATGGACCTGGCCGTCGATGACGCCGGGTAAGATCCAGTGTCCGCGTTCATCACGCGTGGTTTTGGCGGCAGGCGGCTCACCGGTACCGCGCGCGGCAATACGTCCTTCACTTATGGCAAGCCAGCCGTTTTCGCGGGTCTGTTCACTGTCGACGATACGTCCCCGCACCACCAGATCGAAATCACTCATTTGTCAGCCTCGTCATCGGGTGAATAAGCATGAAGCGAGTATCTACGGGGTGTATCGAGCCATCCATGCGGAGAATGACAACTTCACTTGCGGTTTTTTGCATGGCTCTCCTCACGGTAGGTTTGAATAATTCGAGCCATACCAACGGAAGCCTCTCCAACAGGCTTTCGCATTTACCTCAGCGAGAGTGGCCTTACATGACTCAGCAAAAAGCCAAACAAATCATGGCTGCGCGTGGCAGCACCTTGCGGTGTAAAGGATGGAAACAGGAAACCATTCTGCGCATGCTCGAAAACAACCTTGAAAACGCTGAGGACGCCTCGCGTCTGACCGTCTACGGCGGTATCGGCAAGGCTGCACGCAACTGGGAAAGCTATGACGCGATCGTCGAGTCGCTGAAAAACCTGGAGAACGATGAAACCCTGGCCATTCAGTCGGGCATGCCGGTGGCCGTATTCAAGACCCATCGACTGGCGCCGCGAGTGGTCATGGCCAACAGCAACGTCATCAAGGCCGACTGGCCGAAGTTTTACGACCTGAGCGCACAAAACCTGACGGCGTTTGCCTCTTACACCGCCGGGCCGTGGCAGTACATTGGGAGCCAGGGTGTGATTGAAGGCACCTTTGAAACACTGGCGCTGGTAGCCGATCGGCATTTTGACGGGGAATTGAAGGGGCGTATTTTCTTCACCGCTGGCCTGGGCGGCATGGGGCGTTCGCAGCCCTTGGCCATGACCATGCACGGCGGCGTGAGTGTGACCGTGGAAGTCCGCCAGCAAAGCATTGTGGAGCGTCTGGCCAGCGGTTATGCCGACGTTCAGGCGGCGTCCTTGCAGGACGCCATCGACATGGCCGAGAGCGCCAAGCGGGAAGGGCGGGCACTCTCCATCGTGGTGCTGGGCAATATGGTCGACGCGCTGGAGCAGGCGCTTGACTGTGGCTGGAAGCCCGACATTGTCACCGAAATGTGCCCGTGCCATGACCCGTTCGCGCTGATTCCTTCCGGGCTAACGCTGGAGCAAGCCGCAGCATTGCTGGAGACCGACCGCGAGGCCTACATGGCGACGTCGCGCCAGTCGATGATCCGTATCGTGCGCGCGATGACACGCTTGCAAACAAACGGCTCGATCGTGTTCGAATACGGCACCTTCGTGCGCAAGGAGGCGGTGGATGCGGGGATGTCCAAGGAAGAAGCCTTCGCCTATCCAGGCTGTATCGCCGAGTACGTGCGGCCGTTGTTTTTCCTGGGGCGTGGCCCGTTCCGCTGGACCTGCGTGTCCGGCGAAATCGCCGACCAGCAGCGTCTGGATGACCTGGCCCTGGAGATGTTCAAGGATGACAGCCTGGTCACGCGCTGGATCAGCACCGCGCGCTATCGTTTGCCGATAGAGGGGTTGCCTGCGCGCATCTGTTTCCTCGGTTTTGGCCAGCGCCGGGCATTTGGCCTTGCGGTTAACGCGTTGGTACGCTCGGGTGAGCTGGCGGGGCCGGTGGCTTTTTCGCGCGACAACCTGGATACCGGCTCAATCGCCAACCCCGCCTTTGAAACCGAAAACATGCTGGACGGCTCGGACGCGATTTCCGACTGGCCTTACCTGAATGCGCTGCTGAATGTGGCGGCGATGGCAGACTTGGTGGCGATTCAGTCCAACGGCACCATGGGTATCTCGGCGCACACCGGTGTCACGATGATCGCCGACGGTTCGGAGGAGGCCGATCTGCGCCTGGATGCCTGCCTGACCACTGACGCAGGGATCGGTGTGGTACGCCATGCGCAAGCCGGTTACCCCATGGCCAAGACCGTGTCCAGAGGCGAGGGGCCGTTGACCGACAACGCGATTCAAATACCGCTCTGGTGGTCCCCTCACGCCACCCAGCACCGCGCGTAAAGGACATCGTCATGGCCCTTCTTCATTTGATCGAGCAGGTTCGCGTAGTCGGCATGGGCGGTTCGACCGCCCAGGTGATGGATGTGTTGATCGACGGTGATCGCTTTGTCGGCCTGGCGCCGCGAATCGATCTGTCGACGGTCAATCTCGACGAGCGTACCGATGGTCGGGGCAAATTGCTGATACCAGGACTGATCAACGCTCACCATCATTCTCATGATCGTTTCGATAAAGGGCGTTTCTCCGGGATTCCCCTGGAGATCTGGATGGGCCTGTACAATCCACCTTCCTATCGACGTGGCTGGACCGCGCGCGAGGTGTACCTGCGCACCTTGCTCAACGGCATCGAGATGCTGCGCAATGGCATCACCACGGTGGTCGATGACATTCACTTCGGTGGCCTGCTGGAACCGGAGGTGGTGCATGCGGCATTTCAAGCCTATTCAGACCTTGGCATTCGCGCCGACGTCAGTGTGGCGTGGTCCGACAAACCGTTTCAGGAGGGAATTCCCTACCTGGCCGAGCGGTTGCCCGACCCACTTAAAGGCAGTGTCTCGGCCCAGGCTGCGGATCGGATGCTGGAGCATTGGCAGGAACTGGCGCGCAGCTGGAGCGGCCGGGTGCGCTTTGTATTCTCACCGTCCGGCCCGCAACGCTGCAGTGCCGATTTTCTGCAGAAAACCTGGGCACTGGCCGAGCAATACGACCGCCCGGTGCTGATCCATCTCCTGGAGACCCGCATTCAGGCGCTCACGGCGGCGAAGTTCTATGGCAAGCCAATGGCCGTGTACATGGACGACCTGGGGCTGTTGACACCTCGTAGCGTGCTCGCGCATGGCGTTTGGTTGTCAGCGGCTGAACTCGATCTGATCGCCGAGAGCGGCGCCAGCGTGGTGCACAATCCCGCCTGTAACCTGAAGTTGGGCAGCGGTGTGGCGCCGATCGCCGAAATGTTACGCCGTCAGGTGAATGTCGGTCTGGGCACCGACAACAATAACGGCAATGACCTGAACTCGATGTTTGACGCCATGCGCCTGGCAGCGCTTTCCAACGCACTGCTCGATCAGGACGAGGCCTGCCCGGTTGATGCACTGCAGGCGTTCAACATGGCCACGCTCGGTGGCGCCAACGCCATCGGGCGCGGTACGCAGACGGGGTCGATCGAGGTGGGTAAGCAAGCCGATTTCTGCTTGCTCGACCTCAAGACCAGCGCCTTTACGCCGCTCAATGATGCCTTGACGCAACTGGTCTTTTGCGAACAGGGCAACGCTGTGCGCGATGTGTACGTCGGCGGTCGCAAGCTGGTGGATCACGGCAGGATCACGCGTATCGATGAAGAAGCGTTGATGCTTGAGCTGATGGACTGCATGCCCACTTTGCAAGGGCGGATTCAGGGCGGCCAAAGCGCCAGCGAAACGCTGCGGCCGTATCTGGAGGGCGCCTATAACGATTGCCTGGCCGATCCGCAAATGGCGGGTATGCGCCATTCGATCAACCAATTCGACCGATCCAGACGCGGCGCCTGACCCGTCTGGTCTGTTTCCACTCATTTACGAACAGCGAGAAAAACCATGAGCACAGTACAGAAAATTGTCCCAGGCGAAACCCGTATCGCCACCTGGCGCGCCATTTACAACGGTGCGCCGGCGCGGCTTTGTGACAGCGCCCGTGCCGGTATCGAGGCGGCGGCGAAGATGGTCGACACGTTGGTCGATAGCGGGCGCGCGGTGTATGGCCTGAACACTGGGTTCGGCAAACTGGCCAATGTGCGGATCAGCGATGCCGACCTTTGCCAGTTGCAAAAAAACCTGGTGATGTCGCATATGACGGGCTACGGCCCAGCGCTGGATGCCGATGTTGTACGTCTGGTCATGGCCTTGAAAGTTGCCAGCCTTGGACGCGGTGCCTCTGGGGCGCAATACGGCACCGTGGCGCTGTTGGAAGAAATGCGCGAGCGCGGTGTCATCCCGTTTATCCCCGCCCAGGGTTCGGTGGGCGCCAGTGGCGATCTGGCGCCGTTGGCGCACATGACCGCCGTGATGATCGGCATGGGCCAGGCCTGGTACGAGGGCGAGTTGCTCGACGGTTCTGAAGCCCTGGCACGCGCGGGCCTCACGCCGATCGTGCTGGCCCCGAAGGAAGGCCTGGCCTTGATGAACGGCACTCAGGTATCGACGGCCCTCGCGCTGACCGGCCTGTTTGCCCTGGAAAACGCCTTCATGGCGGCCATTGCAATCGGTAGCATGACCACCGAGGCGCTGGCGGGTATTGCCAGTCCGTTCGACCCGCGTATCCAGGCACTGCGTGGTCATCCGGGACAGATCGCCGTAGGCGCTGCGTTCAAGCGGCTGTTGGATGACAGCCCGATGCGTGCCATTTCCCAAGCGTCCGGCAAGGTTCAGGACCCCTACAGCATTCGCTGCCAACCCCAAGTGCTGGGGGCGTGCCTGGACCTGATTCGCAACGCCAGTGTCACGTTGGAGATCGAGAGCAACGCTGCCTCTGACAACCCGCTGATTTTCGTGGAAACCGGTGAAGTCATCTCCGGCGGGAATTTCCATGCTGAGCCGGTCGCCTTTGCGGCTGACATGTTGGCGATCGCCATTACCGAGATCGGCAACCTGTCCGAACGTCGTTGCAACCTGCTGCTGGACCCAGGCTTCTCCGGGCTGCCGCCAATGTTGACGGTCGATGCCGGCTTGCACTCGGGCTACATGACGGCGCACATCTCGGCCGCTGCCATGGCATCGGAAAACAAACAGCGCGCCACCCCGGCCTCCATCGACACGATCCCTACGGCGGGTAACCAGGAGGACCATGTCTCGATGGCCACCCATGGCGCGCGCCGTTTGCTGGAAATGACGTGCACGTTACGCGGGATACTCTCTATCGAGGCGCTGTGTGCGGCCCAGGGTCTGGACCTGCGCGGCGGCAAGTTGTACAGCGCACGCCTGGCGCCAGCGGTCGAGTGCATTCGTGCCAGCGTGCCGGCGATGAATGTGGACCGACCGATCGCGCCGGACATGGCCAGCGTGGCCGAGTTGATCCGCAGTCGTGAGCTGGTCAACGCCTGCCCGGACCTGCTCAGCCTGTTCTAAGTGCTCCACCCAGCGCCGGCCTGTGCACCACCGGCGCTGGACAATAACAACGACATCGCTAATCCCTTAAATCTGCCAACTACCACATAGAGAATAATCATGAACAAGAATCTCGTTGTAGCTTGCGTAGTGTTGCTTCTGAGTTCCACTTGGGCAAAGGCTGCGGATGTACTGCGCCTGGGTGTTGACCCGACATATCCACCACTGGAGTACCGCGACCCGCAGGGCAAAATGATCGGCTTTGATATCGACCTGGGCGACGAAATCTGCAAGCGCATGGCGGTCAAGTGTGAGTATGTTCAAAGCAGCTTTGACGGACTGATCCCGGGGTTGCTCGCACGCAAGTTCGACGGGGTACTGTCGAGCTTGTCCATTACCGAGCAACGCCTGAAGCAGATCGACTTCAGCAGCAAACTCTCTAACCCGTCTACACGATTGGTGGCGCGCGATGGCTCTGGTATCACGCCGACAGCGGCGGGGCTCAAGGGCAAGACCGTGGGGTATCAGCAAGGCACCATTCAAGAGTCTTATGCCCGTACCTACTGGAAAGTGCCAGGCATCAAATTGCAGGCCTATGCGAGCCAGGACCAGGTGTACGCCGACCTGCTGAATGGGCGTATCGATGCCTCCTTGCAGGATGAAGTGCAGGCAACCTATGCCTTTTTGCGCACCGACCAGGGTAAAGGCTACGCGTTTGCCGGCCCGATCATTGTCGACGACAAAGTGTTGGGCAGCGGCACTGCGATAGGCGTTCGCAAAGAAGATCAGGCACTCAAGCAGCGCATCGACGATGCCATCGCCGCAATGCTGGCTGACGGCACGTATCAGAAGATCGCCGCCAAGTACTTCGACTTCGACATCTACGGCGGCTGACAGCGAGTTTTGTCCCGGTCATGACCGCGTATCGCAGTCATGACTGGTACCGCGCGGCTTCTGTACGTCCACCTATTGAGAGTGATGCGCCATGCAATGGCTTGAATATTTACCGTTGATTGCCAAAGGTGCCTTGAGTACGGTCGAACTGGCGTTGGTGGCGCTGTTGCTGGCCTTGTTTCTGGGGCTGATCACCGCGTTGGCCAAGCTGTCGGGAACGCTCTGGCTGACGCTGCCTGCGCAGTGCTACACCACATTGATCCGAGGCATTCCGGACCTGGCATTGATGCTGCTGATCTTCTACACCATCCAGATCGGCGTGAATCAGCTCACCGATAAGCTCTCGCTCGGTCGATTTGAAATTGACCCCTTCGTGGCGGGCGTGATGACGTTGGGTTTTATCTACGGGGCCTACTTCGCCGAAACGTTTCGCGGCGCGTTTCTGGCTATCGATCCGGGGCAAGCGGAAGCCGCCAGAGCCTATGGTCTCTCAGCCCGCAAAACGTTCCAGAAGGTCGTGCTGCCGCAGTTGATCCGATTTGCCTTGCCTGGCATCAGTAACAACTGGCAGGTACTCGTCAAGGCCACTGCGCTGGTGTCGATCATCGGGCTCAGCGATCTGGTCATGGCGGCGCAAGAGGCTGGTCGCAGCACCCACAACACCCTGATGTTCATGGTGCTGGCCGGCGCGGTTTATTTTTGTCTGTCGGGGTTTTCCAGCCTGCTGTTGTATTGGCTCAAGCACCGTTCGGCCGCCTGGGTACGCGAGGCAGAGCTATGATCGATCTCTTGCAGACCTATTGGCAGAGCTTCCTTTGGACCGATGGGCAGCAGTGGAGCGGGGTAGTCGTCACGCTGTGGCTGTTGATCGTCGCGACGCTGGGCGGCTTTGTGCTGTCGATTCCACTGGCACTGGGGCGCGTATCTTCTTCGCGCTCACTGAGCGCCGTAATCTGGCTGTACACCTACACCTTCCGCACGACGCCGCTCTACGTGCAGTTACTGATTATCTACAGCGGCTTGTACAGCCTCTCGTTCATCCAAAACACGGCGTTGCTCAATAGTTTTTTCCGCGATGCTTATTGCTGCACGCTGTTTGCTTTCGTACTCAACGAGTGCGCCTACATGACCGAGATCCTGGTCGGTTCGATTCGTGCCAGCAATCGCGGAGAAGTGGAGGCGGGCAGGGCGTTTGGCTTGAGTGCGACGGTACTCAATCTCAAGGTGATACTGCCCAGCGCACTGCGTCGAGCGCTGCCCGCCTACAGCAACGAAGTGATCTTCATGCTCCACGGCACCACGCTTGCGTTCACCGCCACCGTGCCGGACATCCTCAAAGTGGCTCGCGACGTCAACGCTGAAACCTATGCGACGTTCAGCACCTACGGTCTGGCGTCCTTGCTCTATCTGATGATTTCCTTCTGGATCATCGCCGGCTTCAATCGCGCCGAAAAACGTTGGCTAAGGCACCTGAAGCCACGTGTGGCGAAAAACACCCCCGTGCACCCCGTCCCTACGATAAAAGAAGGCCGCCTGGTATGAATGCCCTCACCGTTGAAAACATCCACAAATCCTATGGCAATCATAAAGTCCTGCACGGGATTTCCTTGAGCGCCAAGCGCGGCGAAGTGATCAGCATCATCGGCTCAAGCGGCTCGGGTAAAAGTACCTTTTTGCGTTGTATCAATTTTCTCGAACAGCCGGACTGCGGCCGTGTCAGCCTGGACAATCTGACGATCGACCTGGGTGCAGGCAAGCCCTTGCGCCCGGAGCGCCGTGCACTGCAGGCGCTGCGCACACGGCTGGCAATGGTGTTTCAACACTTTAACCTCTGGGCGCATATGACGGTGCTGGAAAACGTCAGCATGGCACCCGTGCACGCACTCAACGTCAGCAAGGAAGAGGCACGAGCCCGCGCGATCGGGTATCTGGAGAAAGTCGGACTGGGTGCGCGTTTCCACGACAGTTACCCGGCCCATCTTTCCGGCGGGCAACAGCAACGTGTTGCGATCGCGCGTGCCCTGGCCGTAGAGCCGGAGGTCATGTTGTTCGACGAGCCGACCTCTGCCCTCGACCCCGAACTGGTGGGCGAAGTGCTGAAAATCATGCAGGAGCTGGCGCAGGAGGGCCGCACGATGATTGTCGTCACCCACGAAATGGGCTTTGCCCGACACGCCTCCACCCAGGTGGTGTTTCTGCATGGCGGCAAGATTGAAGAACAGGGCAAGCCCGAGCAGGTGTTCGATAACCCGCAAAGCGACCGGCTGCGCCAGTTTCTGGCGTTGGACCTCAAGTGATCGCTGATCCAGCGACCGGAGTGGCGCCATGAGCAACACACACTGGATCAACGTACCTGAAGCGATTTACGCCCTGAGGCGTGATATTCATCGGCACCCGGAGTTGGCCTTCGAGGAGCACAGGACTGCCGACCTCATCGCCCGTGCACTTGAGTCGTGGGGGCTGACTGTGCACCGCGGGCTTGCGGGTACGGGCGTGGTGGGTATTTTGCGCTGCGGCACGAGCCCCAAGACTATCGGTTTGCGCGCGGACATGGACGCGCTGCCGGTACAGGAACTCAACCGATTCGAGCATGCTTCCGCCCACCCCGGAAAAATGCACGCCTGCGGCCATGATGGGCATTGCGCAATGTTGTTGGCGGCGGCATACGAACTTGCACGCACCCGCCAACTGGACGGCACGCTGTATTTCATTTTTCAGCCTGCCGAGGAAAGTGACGCCGGGGCCCGGCGCATGATCGAAGACGGCCTTTTCGAACTGTTCCCCATGCAGGCGGTATTCGGAATGCATAATTGGCCCGGGCTGGCGGCCGGACAGTTTGCGGTGCATGCGGGCGCGATGATGGCGTCTGACACTGAGTTTCGTATGAAGGTGATCGGCAAAGGCGGTCACGCTGCGTTGCCACATGAGTGCATTGACCCTTTGCAGCCGTTAATGCACATTGCGCAGGCTTTGCAGAGCATCATTACGCGCAATCTGGATACCCAGGATCCTGCGGTTATTTCAGTGACGCACCTGCAGGCGGGAAGCCAGGAAAGCCTTACCGTGGTTCCCGATGAAGCCTGGCTGGGCGGTACGTTCAGAGCTTTTTCCCGCGAGGCCATGAACTTGATTGAGAGGCGCATGCGGGAGATCGCCGACAGTGTCGGGCAGGCGTTCGGCTGCCGTGTGGAAACCGTGTTGAACTCGGATTATCCGCCGCTGATCAATCACCCCGGTGAGACACAGGTGTGCATCGAGGTATTACACAAGCTGGTCGGTGAAGGGCATGTCATTACCGACGGCAAGCCGACGATGGCCGCCGAAGACTTCGCCCACATGCTCGAACATACGCCCGGTTGTTATGTGTTCATCGGCAACGGCGAGGGTGCGCATCGCGGTATCGGCCACGGTCCGGGGCCGTGTGTTCTGCACAATGCGAGTTTTGATTTCAACGACACTATTTTACCGATTGGAGCGACGTATTGGGTTCGCCTGGCTGAAACCTGGTTGCCGGTGGGTCCCTGAAAACCTTGGCGGCGACCACGCTGCCGCGTCGCCCGAATCAGCACTAAACCTTATCTATCTGGAGATTTTATGAAACTGGTCAAAAGCATTCGCCTGAAAGTCCTGCCCGAGCTTTACTCGATTTCCCGGCTGGACAGCAAAGACCCGATCCCCGCCTGGGCCGACGGTGACGGGTTCGTCAACATCGCGCGCTCCGCCGATGAACTGTCCATCGTCTGCCATCAGAGCCGCGTGCCCGAAGGCGTCAAAATCGACCGCGACTGGAATTGCATGCAGTTTGTCGGCCCCTTCGCGTTTGATGAGACCGGTATTGTGCTGTCAGTCGTGCGTCCTCTCACCGAAGCCGGTTTCGGTGTATTTGTCGTGTCGACGTTCGATGGCGACTTCCTGCTACTCAAAGCCGACCGATTCGCGCAGGGGCTTGCCGTGCTCAATGAGGCGGGTCATCAAATTCTGGACTAAACACCTGATATCAAACCAATCACCCGCACGCGTCAATCACGGCGCGTCACGCAAACGCTTCAAGTACTTGTAGACAGTGGCTCTACCCATCGACAGCACATTGGCGATGTAGTCGCTGGCGCTGCGGCCTTCGAATGCGCCTTCGGCGAACAGGGCTTCGACCAGCAAGCGTTTGTCGTTGCGGG
Organism: Pseudomonas sputi; assembly: GCF_021603585.1. GTDB lineage: Bacteria > Pseudomonadota > Gammaproteobacteria > Pseudomonadales > Pseudomonadaceae > Aquipseudomonas > Aquipseudomonas sputi. Next base: position 268,908 of record NZ_BQHI01000004.1, read on the forward strand.
TCAGCCCCTGCAGGGACAGGTTATGGTCCTGGAGCCAGGCGTGGAGGAAAGTGTTGATTTGTTCCTGCCAGTCGTCGCGAAACAACGCTTCAGGTTGCGCCAGCAGGCGGCCGGGCTCGAAGAAGTTGTTCAAGGCGTCGCGTGCCATTTCGAGCACGCTGAAGTTCATGTTGATGCACAACAGGGCTTCCGGTTTGCCCGCGTCATCGCGCATCACGCTCGTGACGGAGCGAATTCGCTGTCCATTCCAGTTGAGTTTTTCATACGGTCCGAGATTATCGACGCGCTCAAAATCGCCCGGCAACTCGTGCAGGGCGGAGTCATCGCCGAGCTGTCGCTTGGAGATGTTGTTGGCGATGTGCACGACGGTCTGCGTGTTGATGTCATGAATGATCACTTCCGCGTGAGGGAAATAGAGCATCGCGATGCCGTCGGCAACCGCTTTGTAATTGGCGAGTTTCTTCATGCTGGGCGATCGCAAGGTGTCCGTTCAGGAGGGGAATGTAGCAGTTACCCGCGATGACTACGAGGCGCGACGCGAGTGAGCCCTGCCTGCCGGACATGCAGGCAGGGCATGCGCGCGGTCAACGTTGAGCGAGAAATTCCGAAACCTTCGCCAGCCCTTCCTTCAACACGCTGAGGTTATTGGCGTAACCAATACGCACGTACCCTTCGATGTCCAGCGCGCTGCCTGGCGTAAACATGACGCCTTTGCTGTCCAGCAACTGGACGCACAAGTCGCGGGAGGGCAAGTCGATGTCAAACTTGAGCAAGGCAGTGGTACCCGATTTGGGTTTTACGTAGGAAATCTTGGGCTCTTGCGCTACCCATTGATCCAGGTACTCAAGGTTGGTACGGGTGATAGCCTGGTTGCGGGCCAGGATCTTGTCCTTGTTTTCCAGCGCGATGCAGGCGAAGTGATCGTTAAGCATGCCTACGCTGATGGTGTTGTAGTCGCGATGGATGGAGACGCTGTGGATCAGATCAGCAGGGCCGACGATCCAGCCCAGCCTTAACCCGGCCAGGGAGAATGCCTTGGACATGCTGGCAGTGCTGATGCCTTTTTCGTAAAGATCGGCTATCGAGACTGTGGAGCCGTCGCCGTGCTGGTCAATGCCGCGATACACCTCGTCGCTGAGCAGGTAGGCACCGACCGAGCGGGCGATCGTCACGATCTGCTCAAGCATCGCCTGATCCATCAGCGCCCCGGTGGGGTTGTTTGGATTGTTGATCGCAATCACTTTGGTGTTGGGCCGCACCAGTGCGCGCAACGCCTCCAAGTCAGGCAGAAATGCATGTTCTTCGCGCAGTTTAAGAATCGAGACGTCGGCGCCGTAGCTTTCGGGAATTGAATAATGCTGCTGGTAGGTCGGCGCGACAGAAATCACGTGGTCCCCCGGCTCAACCAGGGTTTCGTACACCAACGCATTTGCCCCGATGGCGCCGTGGGTGATGATGACGTTGTCTTTGCTTTGCTCTGTATACAGGGCCGCCACGTTGTTACGCAGGCGATCGGAGCCTTCGATGGCGCCATACGTCAGCTTCATCGGCAGCATCTCGGCGAGGATGCTGTCTTTTTTACCGGCCATCTCCAGCAGTTGCTCCAGGGTCAGTGATTCGACGCAGGTTTCTGCCAGGTTGTAGGTGCATTTGGTTTCATAGGCGTTCATCCATATTTCAACGCCGAACTCTTTGATTTTCATATCAGGCCTGTGGTTGCGTGGGTTCAGTTATCAAGGCGATCACTCAAGTGATCGCGCTGTCAGGATGGAAGTTGAAACAGGCTCCTTGAAGGGATACCCACTATTTGCCAAACACGTCGAAGTCAAAATACTTCGCGTTGATGGCTTGATAGATACCCTTGGCGCGAATTGACTTGATCGCTTCATTAAAGCGCTCAGCCCGCGACGTATCGCCTTTGCGCAGAGCTATCCCGATGCCGTCACCAAAGTAGCGGGCATCCGTCAGTTGCGGACCGGTGAATGAAAATGCCTGGCCTGTGGGGAGCTTGAGGAACGATTCGCTCAGGATGATCTGATCGGCCACCGTGCCGTCCAGGCGGCCGGCGTTCATGTCCAGGTAGATCTCGTTTTGCGAGGTGTAGCGCACGATCTCGGCGCCTTTGGGGGCCAGCACTTCGGTCGCGAAACGATCATGAATACTGGAGCGTTGCACGCCGATACGCTTGCCTTGCAGACCGGAGAGGTCGTCGCCGATCGATTCACCTTTTTTCAATACAAGCCGCGCGGGGCTTTGGTAGTACTTGTCGGTAAAATCGACCGATTTTTTGCGCTCTTCAGTGATCGACATTGAGGAAAGGATTGCGTCGACTTTTTTCCCCTTCAGCGCTGGAATCAGCCCGTCGTATTCCTGTTCGACCCATACACATTTGACCTGCATTTCGGCACACAGCGCGTTGCCGATGTCGAAGTCGAAACCGGTGATTTCTCCGCTGGGGGATTTGGATGCAAAGGGCGGGTAGGCCGCTTCGATACCGATTTTCAACGGCTGGTCCGCTGCCTGGGCGGTGGCCACGCTCAGGGCCAGTGCCAGGGCGCTGTACACGATGTGCATCTTCATTTTTCCGTGCCTCGGATTGATTGTTGGAGTTTTTGGGCAAGCGGCACATTGCAGCTCGCCAAGGCAGTTTTAAAATTTTCCCTCAGTGGTACTTCGATAGACGTGTGCGCCTATTCTTTTTAGAAATCGTTCATCAGTTGTCCGGTGATTCGGCCGGGGAGTGGTTCGGTGCCGGCGGCCATCCCGATCCGCTGCCCGACGCGCACCAGTCTGATGTGATGCCGGGCAACAAGAATCCCCTGCACCGGGCTTAATACCGGCATACGCGGTGTTCCCAGTTGCATGTCCAGCGCCAGGATTTCGGCGATGACTTCGCCGCGCGCCACACCTGCCCCAAGGTTTTTTTTCCAGGCGATAACCCCCGTGGCGTTGGCTTCCAGGTGCGCGACGCCTTCCAGCGGATAGACGGTAACGGCCTGCGGGGTGACAGGCGGCTGCACGTCGCCGCTGGCCAGGATCAGGCCTTCTGAACACAGAAAGCGGAGCAGCCCCTGCGCGTCCTGCAGGGCGATGTCGTCTTCCACATCGCTTTGGCCGCGCAGTTCGACGGTGGCGGAAAAGCCCAGGTGCTCGGCGTCTACCAGCGCTTTGCCATACAGCACTTTCCAGGCCTTGGCGTAAGCCTCATCCAGCGGAAAACCGCCGGCATCCTCCTCGAGAAACACCGCTTCAACACCCATGCTGGCGGCCAGGCGCGTGGCACGCTCACGCTGATTGAGGTTGGCGTAGATGTGCAGAATGCTGGAGGTATCGCAATGCAGGTCTATGAACAGATCGTGGTGCAGTGCTTCGTGCAATAGCAGGTGCTTGTTGGCGGCCACCGTTTCGGCAGGCACTGCACTGCCGAGCGCATCCTGCATCAAGGACTTCATTGCCTTGGTGTCGTTATACGCGGGGCGTGCTGTTGCCAGTGCGCTTTCAAGTTTGGCGCTGATATTGGGAAAGTTGCGGTTGAAGTTTTCGCCATTGGCGAGGTTGAAACGCCCCGGCAACTGGCCGAACACCTGCTGGCTCAAACCAACCGGGTTGGCGAAAGGCCGTATGACGATACGACCGTTCAGCCGGCCGTCGCGCTCCAGTTCCTGGAGCAGCACGAGCAGATGCTGGAGCACCAACAACCCCGGGTGTTCGTCGGCGTGCAGCCCGGCCTGGATATAAGCGCTACGCTGGCCCTGGCCGCCGCTGAATGTGTGCTTGTACAGCGTATGCACCACGCCAGGTGTTTGGGAGGGCAGTGTGATTGCTTCGGTAAGGGCCATGGCGACGCTGCCTGATCGTGGTAATTAAGTCTATCGTGGACTTAATGTCTCTATCGGGCAAGAGGAGGGTGATGTATCGTCGCAAATAAGCCAGGGATCGGCGCATGGACGACAATCGATTGGGATCAATAGCCGCTCAAGTGTTTCATTGCGGCCCTGCGCACGGTGGCAGGCAGCAGCTTATTCATCGCGCGCAGCAGGCGAGGGCGCCAGGTGTCGACTTCCCAATGCACACGTCGCCGGTTCTGCACCGCTCGCCATAGCGTCTGGCTGACATCCTCAGCGTTGAAGGTTCATGGGCTGGTGAGCGAATTGGTTGCTCACCCGAGCAGTAAAGTGCAAGCAGCCACTACCGATGGTAGTGCGATGGTTCGATTGACCAGGCGTAGACGTCCACCTTGCAAGCATCTCGTTGTGGGCAGCGGCCAATGGCATCCTGAGCTCAATTAGCGCCGATGACCCCGAACCGCCGTGGGTGCAAAGCCGAACCGGTCACGGAAACGCACAGCAAATTGCGAGGGCGTCTGATAGCCCACACACAGCGCTATTTGCATGACCGTCTGGGCGGAAGATTGCAGCAGCTGCAGGGCGAAGGTCATGCGTGCATCGATCAATAAGCTGCTGAACGTCGTTCCTTCTTCTGCCAGTCTGCGCCGCAGCGTGGCCTCGCTGAGTGCAAACGCAGACGCAACGGTGTGAGCGCTCCAGTCGTTAGCCAGGTCGCTGGCGATGAGCCGCCTTACTTTAATCGCCATTGTTGGCAGCCGTGACTGTTCGAGTCGTCCGCCATTCACGCCAATCCACGCCAACAATTCTTGTAGTCGGTGCCGGGCGATCAGGCTTGGCAGTGTGCTGTCTTCTATTGCCTCAATCGCACGTTGAAACGCTGCGGCAAAATGCACCGTATCGCGGGTAATGGGCTGGGCGTATTGAATGACCGCCAAATGCGCGTGGGCTTCGGCGGTGGCTTCGATCAACGTCTCGTCCCACACCAGCCAGTGGGCTCGGTAGCTGCCGTCCTGCGCCAACCTGTTGGTGATATCCAGGGATTGGCCACCCGCCACCGCAATCGCTTCTCCTGGCTGGATGACGTACTCGCCACCCGCCCACCGCACGCTTTTAGAACCCCGCTCCACGTAGATCAAGAGGGGGTTTTCAATATACAAACGCTTGAACTCCAGGTTTTCCTGCTGAAGTACGATGCCTGCCGTACCGACGCCAGGCCGATGAGTGATGCGCAGCGCGTCGTAAGCGTTTGTCGGTGACATCAGCGGCCGCCTTGTGCCGTGAGCGTGGCTTTGCCAAGCGAACCTCCGGGCAGCATGAAACCCAGCATTGCGGGTGTGACGGCCGGCGGTAATGTCACCTTATCGACGTTCATAGCGTATACGGTGACCACGTAATTGTGCGTCTGCCCTGCTGGAGGGCAGGCGCCGAGATAGCCTGGCATACCACTGTCACCGCGAACCTGCAGTGTACCTGCTGGCAATTTGCCGCCTGCGCTACCCGCGCCTTCCTTCAATTCACGGACCGTTGCAGGTACGTTCGCCAACACCCAGTGCCACCAGCCGGACCCGGTTGGCGCGTCGGGATCGTACATCGTCACGACAAAGCTTTTGGTGCCTTGCGGGGCACCGCTCCAGGACAATTGCGGGGAGAGATTCTTGCCGCTGCAGCCGAATACGTTGGCGAATTGGCGTTGTTGAAAATGCCCATCCAGGATGCTGGTGCTTTGTACTGCGAACGTTTGAGCGTGTGCGCCAGTTGCGATCAGCGACAGCGCTAGAACGCCTGCGGCTAACAATGATTTATGCATACCGATTTCCTCTTGGGTTGGAGAGGAGAGTGTGGGGCGCAAGCGGCACTAAGACTGTTTGCTATCGCTCGATTTTCATCGCCATCCAGTCAATTTGACTGAGTCGAACGCCCCGTCACTTCGGGAGTGACGCGCAGGCCTTCAATCAGTAGGGCAGAGGTGGTCTGGATGTGTTGCTTCAGCAGTTCGCTGGCCTTGGATACATCTCTGGCCAGGGCCGCCTCGAATAGCGCTTGGTGTTCATGACCGATATCCCTTTGTTCGGCAGCCATGGCGATTGACATCGCGCGGTAGCGCGCCGTCTGCTCAAACAACATCGAGCGAATTCGCAAGAGCCAGGTGTTCGGGCAAGCACCGACCAGGGCCTCATGAAACGCCGCATGCGCTGACGTCCAAGCATCAGCGCCAGCGTGATCGCCATCGTGGGGCTCTTCAAGCCGTGAAAGGCGGTGATGGGCCGAGACCAATGTCGCCTCCCAGGCAAGATTGCCGTGTTCCAGAGAATGGCGCAGGCAGCTCGTTTCTATCTCAATGCGGGCCAATGTGAGGTCATTCAGATCGGCCAGCGAAATGGCACAAATGCGAAAGCCTTTTTGTGGCTCTGCCAACACCAGGTCTTCGGCGACCAGTCGTGACAAAGCTTCCCTCACTGCTCCGGCGCTAGCCTGGTAGCGCTCGGCCAAAGCCTTCAGGTTGACTCGGTCTCCGGGGCGCAAAACGCAGGATAAGACATCTTTGCGCAGACGCTCATAGGTGGCCTGGGTGAGGCTTTGAGCGGAGCGTTCAAGCATGGAAGAATTCCTTTAATAAAAATATATTTTGTTGCATGAAATATATTTTATGCCATAGGATGAATTTGTTCAAACGGGCCTGCCTGATCTCTGTCGCGCCGGCTTCCTGGGCCTGAATATCGCCCGCGATTTCGTGGCTTTACCTGAGTTAATAGACAACATTCGAGGTAGGTATGAAGCTGTGTCGTTTTGGGCCGCAGGGGCAGGAGCGCCCCGGTGTGATAGATGCTGCAGGTCGTGTGCGCGATCTTTCTGCACATGTCTCCGACATCAATGCGACGGTGCTTGCGCCGTCGGCGCTGGCTGAATTGTCGAAGCTTGATGTCGCACAGTTACCGCTGGTCGAGGAGGGGGTTCGTTATGGTGTCCCTGTCGCCCAGGTGCGCAAATTCATCGCAATCGGCCTTAATTATCGCGACCATGCCGAAGAGGCCGGCATGTCGATTCCTGCCGAGCCCATCATCTTTCATAAGGCGATCAGTTGCCTGAACGGCCCTGATGATGACCTCCTGCACCCGCGTGACGCTTCCCGGATGGACTGGGAGCTGGAACTGGGCGTGGTGATCGGCAGTGAAGCCAAGTACGTGTCCGAAGCTGAGGCGCTGAACTACGTTGCGGGCTACTGCGTGGTCAACGATGTATCGGAGCGGGCATTTCAGATGCAAAGTTCGCAATGGGACAAGGGCAAGGGCTGTGACACGTTCGGCCCGATCGGGCCTTGGCTGGTGACCCGGGATGAGGTACCCGATCCGCAAAACCTGGACATGTGGCTGGAGGTCAATGGTGAGCGACGCCAGACCGGGAACTCGAAAACCATGATTTTTTCCGTTGCACAAATCGTGGCGTACTGCAGCCGCTACATGACATTGCAGCCGGGTGATGTGATCTGTACGGGTACGCCACCGGGTGTGGGGATGGGCATGAAGCCCATGCCGCAATGGCTGTCACCGGGTGATGAAATCCACCTGTGGATTGACGGCCTCGGCGAACAACGGCAAAAGGTGGTGTCGGCTGTTTGAACCCGATATTCACGTACGTGGCGTGCACGTCGATGGGACTATCGGCGTGCGGATGCTTAGAGCGTGAACTGCTTGGTTAAATGATTCAGATCGGCAGCCAACTTCGTCAGCTCAGCGGTGGCAATCGCCGTCTGACTTGATCCTTCCGATGCTTCGCTGGACAAATCCCGAATACTGACGAGGTTGCGATCCACTTCGCGCGCGACTTGGGCCTGTTCCTCTGCCGCGGTGGCAATCATCAGGTTTCGCTCGTTGATTTGACTCAACGAGTCGGTGATCTCGCCGAGCGCCTTACCTGCGCTATTGGCCATTTCGAGTGTCTGCCTGGCTTGGAGGCTTGTTTGACTCATCGATGTCACCGCGTTGCCTGTGCCTGCCTGGATTGAATCGACCATGTGCTCAATTTCCTGTGTGGATTTTTGAGTGCGATGGGCCAAGGCTCTGACTTCATCAGCGACGACCGCAAAGCCACGACCGGCTTCGCCGGCACGCGCAGCTTCAATGGCCGCATTCAAGGCCAATAAATTGGTCTGCTCTGCAATCCCTCGGATGACATCCAGCACCTTGCTTATATCGGTTGCCATGGTTGCCAAGGCTTGCACTTCACCTGAGGTGCTTTGGACGTTGGAGACCATGAGGTTGATGGCCGCGACCGTTTCGTTAACCTGGTTACGACCTGCGATAGCGGCTGAGCTCGATTGTGAGGTCAGCTCGGAGGTGGACGCGGCATTGCCTGCGACTTCTTCCACGGCTGCGCTCATTTCAGTGACTGCGGTGGCGGCCATTTCAATTTCATGATTTTGACGTTGAATGGTCCGCGAAGCACCCTCCGTCACGGCATGCATTTCTTCGGAGGTCGCGGCCAACTGGGTGGAGGAATCCCCTATCAGTGCCAGGGCATCACGTAAGTTTGACTGCATCGCGGCGATTGCTTTTACCAGTTGTGCCGCCTCGTCAGAACCTGTCGCATTGAAGTCTTGGCTCAGATCATTCGCAGCAATACGGCGGGCAATCACCAATGATTCATTAATAGGCACCGTCAGACTTCGGGTGTAAAGCCAAGCCAAGAGTAACGAAGCGGCCACCGAAACAACCAAGAAAACGCCTACCATTATTTGGGTTTGCTGATAAATATCATCAGCATCCCGGCCCGCTTTTTTGGCTTTGTTTTCGTTAACGCTGATGAGATTGTTCAGTGATGCTTCGACACGATCGGCGGCATCTTTCATCAGCCCATTTGAGATAGACACGGCTGTTTCCATTTGCTGCGCGGCCACGGCGGCGAGATACTGATCCTGTGCTTTTGAATATTCACTTTTGGTTTCACGCAGGCGTTCAAACGCTTCGCGACCTTGAGGCGTGACAATCAGTGCTGTTAAAGACTGCGAGTATTGATCGATGACTTGCTGCGATTGTTGGATGTCGCTGAGCGCCTTGGTTTTGCGTTCCTGAGGCTCGATCGGATTGCGCACCCGAGCATTGTTGCCTCTGATGGCTATGAATTCCCGGTCTAGTTGGCCCAACAGTTTTACGCTGGGCAAGACGTTGGTTTCAACGTACTTTTCGGCGTTCTTCAATAACTCGGCTTGCCTTAAGGCGAGTAATCCCATCGCGATGATTATCAGGCAGAAGAAGCCGAAACACAGAGCTGAGCGGGGCGCGAGGTTCAGTTTTCGCAGGAGCATACGATGTCCTTAAGTTGAGAGTGTCCATCCGTGAAGTTAGTATCGACGATAGATAGGAATGCTTGAGCTTTGGTGGGGGAAAAAGTCTACCGTTCAGTTGGTTGATGACATCGATAGCAGGGTAGGGCATAGGGTAATGTTTAAAACGGAAGCTCGGGAGCGAAAGGTCGTGTCTAATCTTTAAAGCACAGAATAAACGCGCCTGACAGAGTAGGCGCGTTTTGACTGGTCGTCAGCTTCAGATCGCCGTGGTGAGATAGCCCCCATCAACGGGCAGAATCACGCCATTTACAAACGACGCCGCATCCGATGCTAAAAACGCAATCACCTTGGCGACTTCTTCGGCACTACCAAATCGCTTCATAGGGGTGCGTGACAGTAGACGGTCAATCCTCGGTTGATCATCGATTTTCGCCAGCAATGGTGTGATGATCCAGCCCGGTGCCACCGCGTTGACGCGAATGTCATCCGGAGCGTACGCCTCGGCCAGCGATTTGGTGATCTGTACGACAGCTCCTTTGGCGGCTGAATAGGCCACGAGTTTGCCGCCGCCGAAATAAGAGAACATCGATGCAATGTTGATTATCGAACCACCTTGCCTGGCGAGCAACGGATGGGCCAGGTTGATAAGACGGTAGACAGCGTTGAGTTGCACCGACAACACCTGGTTGAAGGCGTCCCACTCCATCTCCTTTTCGCCCATGGTGCCACCCGCAGCCGGTACCAGAATATCCAGGCGGTCCAGGCTTTGGATCACGCTTTTGAGCGCATCATCATCGGTGACGTTAACTTCGCGAAGATCGAGTTCAACCCCGTCGGCGACGATTGTCGCGTCGGCGCCCAAGCCGATAGCGACGACCCTGGCGCCATGCCGCGCCAGATACTCGGCGGTCGCTTGGCCAATCCCGGACGTCCCGCCGCTGACGAGCGCGACCTTGCCTTCAAACAGAGTGCTGCTGAACATAGTCATCGTTACCTCATGGAGTCAGTTAAACGTTTTATTCAAGGCGCCGGCTTACAGACCCAGTACCGAACCCACATCCAGCACCACCAGCAGGCCAACCACGAAACCGTTGTTGCTCAATTGCGTCGCGCCCGGGTTGTAGAAGTTGTCCGGGTTGATGATGTACTGGATGCTCGGTTCGATCGCCAGGTTGCGGGTCAAGGCAAAATGGCCGTTGGCTTCCACGGCGTAGACATTGCGCTCACCCAATTCAGGATCGCCACCGGCCGCCGTGCGCAGGCGTTGTTGGAACTGCAACTGATGGTCGTTGACTTGCAGGTAGCTGGCTTTGAGATTGAGCTTGTCCTGCGCCCGATCAAAGGGGGCAAGGTAGGTCAGCCCGGCTTCGGCGAAATGGCTGAAGGGTTGTTTACCGTCAGCCGCCACCGACAGCGAGCCGAATACCTGAACGCCTTGCTGCCCGCCGCGCCATAGCGTCTGGCGGAACTTGAAGAAGCCGCCGGCCGTGCCGTGGTCGCTGGCACCCGTCAACGGGTCGACCTGATTGGACGAGTTGAAGTACGCATTCAGTTCGTACTGGGTGGTGTCATCGCCCGGCTTGCTGCCAATGCCCAGCAGAAAGCTGGTGCCACTCGCGTCGTCAGTGCTGAAGTCCAGACCTTTGCGCTTTTTCAGGTAATCCACCGGGTTGGATTCGAACGCACCCGCGTGCACGTAAAAACGCGGGTTCACTTGATACTTCAGGTAGCCACCCCAGGCGCCGAAGGGCGGCGGCAACATGCCACTTGAAGCGTCCAGGATCGGGTCGGTGCAGGTGACGCCCGTTTCGCAGTTATAGATATAGAAGTACCGTCGGCCATTGGTCCGTCCGACGTGCAGGTCGAGCTGACCGTCGAGCCATTTTTGCTCGTAGGTCAACACGCTTAACTGATTGCTGGCGATGTCATTGTGCAAGGGCGCACCGCCAAAATAGCTGCCGACGGCACCTTGCCATTTGTTCCCGGTCGGTTGGCCGGTACCGTTATCGAGGATAAAGACGGTTTGTTCGAAATGGAGGGCTGCGCCGTCCAGGCCACTGAGCTTGGCGAGGTTAACGTCTGCGCCGATGTACAGGTCACCGCTGTTGCCGAAGCTGTAGGGGCGCGGGCCGGTGTCGAGGTTTTTCATCGACAGGCTCGTGAATTGCACATGGGGCTGGATGCCATAGTCGGCCAAATGCTCGCCCAGGCCGGACAGTGGACCTTCTCGGTCCAGTGCCCAGGCTTGGGGATAGGTAAACACCAGGAACAAAAACGCGCACAAACGAAGAGTAGGGTGCATGGTCGGGGACTCATTTTATTGTTGTTGTGATGAGCAAATGGAGCAGCGTGGCGGTCTTGGATCACGCACGCTGTGTGCAGGCTTGCATTGATCGGCGTTGCAGCACGGAAGGCGCGGTTTCCTTGAGCAGCAGGGACAGCCCCGCTGCCAGCAAGGCGCCGCCGCAGGAGATCCACATCACAATCGACAACCCGAACTGATCGGCGGCGAACCCGGCGACGGTCGGCGCCACGAACCCTCCCACCAGTTCGCCAATGCCCATGATCATGCCCAGTGCCGTAGCCATGACCTCGCGCGGGACGGTTTCGGCCGGAATGGTGGACATGAACAGCGTGAAGCAGCCAAGCCCGGTGAAGGTGAGCACCATCAGCACGCCGAGTATCATCGGCGAGGGCGCAAATAGCAGGGCTATCGGGCAGCAGGCAGCAACCAGTGAGAACAGCACCAGCGTCGGACGGCGGCCGATACGGTCGGAGATGCTGGGCACCACAAACCCCCACACAACCCATGCCGCACCCAGGCAACTCATGATCGTGCCCATGCTCGGCGCGCTGTAACCGCGGACGCTGACCAGAAACGTCGGGGTAAAGGAGATCAGGATCACGAACCAGGTCAGAAACACGCAACTGATCAAGGTGCACAGCACGATGTTGCGGCTTCTGAGCAGTGCCAGGCGCTGCCCGGCGAGTTTGACGGTATTCACCGCAGCCTGACGAGGTTCATCCTGACGCACGTAACGCCAGATGAGCCATGCGATCAGCAGTCCTGGCAGCAGCGACACAATGAACGCATGTCGCCAGCCATAAGCCTCGGCCAGGGCTATCAACACCGGAGGGCCGATCACCGCGCCCAACAGGCCCGCTGCCGAGCCTTGCAGCAAGCCCATGTTCAGGCCCCGTCGGCGCGGCGATGACGCCTCCACCATCATCGATTGAGACAACGGCAGGATGGGGCCCTCGGCCAACCCCATGATGGCGCGAAACAGCAACAGGCTAAGGAATCCCGCGACCAGCCCCGAGAGGGCCGAGCATAGCGAGAAGAGGATGACCGCCGCGATCAGCAGCGGCTTGCGCACCCCCCGGCGATCTGACCACGCGCCGACCAGCGTGCCGGAGATCGCCCAGGCCAAGGCCAGCACCGAAGACAACATGCCGAGGTGACTGTTGCTCAGATGCAGCTCTTCAGCCATGAACGGAAACAGGAACGACAGCGCTAGACGATCGAAAAACACAAAACCAAACGTCAGGAACAACACGCAGAGCAGGACATTTTCATAACTGGCTTTATTATTTTTGTGAGCCATGACGGTTCTCCGCAGCACGGGGTTTAACGGAATAGACGGTCCACTGCATCAGCGCCCAGGCCGACCTTTTCGTAATGTTCACGGCACAGGGCGATGTAGGAGTGCACGTCGAAGTAGCCGGTGGATTCGCCGTGCTCGTCGAGCCAGATCAGCGGCCCCTTGACGATGAAGAAAACGCGCATGGGTTCCTCGTGTTCATAGGCCACCAAGGTGTGACCCTCGCCGGGCGTCTCATAAACGAAATCACCGGCGGTGGCGGTCCAGTCGTGCTCCAGGTAGCCCCACTTGCCCGACAGGGTGTAGGCGAACACTTCGTGCGGGTGGTAGTGGCGATTGACCAGGCCGGCATGGCTGGACATCAAGATGTCGCACCAGCGGTTTTCGCTGGGGGAGATCCACAGAGGGCGTGAAGAAACCGTCTCGGTGAAGGGCACGTAGAGCCGCAGATCATCACTGGCGGCATTCGGCAGGTAAACCTCAGGCTTGGCATCGGGCTTGAAGCAGTTCGCGATGGGCTGCAGGTCTTTCCAAAATTCGTTGCGGGCTAATTCGGGCATGTTGGGCCTCTGATTGTTGGAATACAGGGGCCACTCTAGGGAGAACGGGGCGCTGCGGTTTGATCGAAACTGACGTCATTCTTGTCTGTATCGGACAGATATTTTCAGTTCATCGGTTGCCGTGGTTTTGTATCGGCTACCGATTGACAGCGTGCCTGGGTGGGCGGTTAATGGGGCGCTGCAGGCCCCGTAATCCGCCTTGTGTGGGGCCGAGCAGTCAATAAAAACGAGAATAAAAAAATGACCCGAACCGTCGCCTTGCTTGATACCCAGCGTGCCAGTACCGATGACCTTCCGCTGGATCAGCGCGTGCCATTCTGGGAGCAGTACAACGCATCGACGCTGGTCGGCCTGAAGTGCTCTTCCTTCAGCGAAGCCGGGTTCAGCGCGCGGGAGGACAATCTGAGTCTGGACCGGCTGCGGGTCGCCCATATTGCCGGTACCCAACACGTCATTGAGCGTGATGGTTCAATGATTCGCACCGTGCCCAAAGAGTCGGTGTTCGTATCGCTGGTCATGGGCAGTGCGTCGTTTTTCTTTCAGAACGGCAACTGCCATCTGCTGGATCCGGGCGAGATGATGGTGTATCGCACCGACAAGCCCTACCTGTTCGGCTTCTCCGCTTCGATGCACAAGTTTATCTTCGATATCCCCCAGGACGTGTTTGCTTCCCGCTGTCTGCGCCGCTTTGATCACGCCGTGAAGATCAGCGCACACACCGGCACACAGCGTTTACTGCTAAGGACATTGAGTGAGCGCACCGGCGGTTTTTTCGAACAGCCGCTCAGCCAAGGTGCGGACAACTATCAAGAGGATGCCCTTGAACTGCTGGGGACTATCATTGCGGGTCAGATGGGCAACCGCCGGATCAACGCACTCAGTGCGTCCTACTTGTTGGCCGCCAAGCAATGCATCCTCGAGCAACTGTCCGACCCTGCATTGAGTTGTGAGCGAGTGGCTCATCAAACCGGCGTCTCCACACGCCACCTGGCCAGGCTATTTGCCCTTGAAGACACACAACCCCATCGTTTTATTTTGGAAAAGCGCTTACAGGGAGCGTTCCGTCTGCTGAGCCAGGCGGACAGTCGCGGTCTGGACATTGCCGAGGTCGCCTATCGCCAAGGGTTCACCAGCCAGGCGCATTTCGCCAGGGCCTTCAAGGCGCACTATGGACGCACGCCCAGCGACGTGCGCGCATCGTCGGTCGGCCTATAGCGTCTGCGCTTCGGCCGTCACTCTCGATTACGCGAAACGAGGCCGTGATCCAGTGCGTATTTCGCCAGGGCTGCCGGTTTGTCGATGTTGAGCTTGCGACGAATACTGAGCCGATGGGTTTCAACGGTGCGAACGCTGATATCCAGGTCGCGGGCCATCTCTTTGTTGTTCATGCCTTGAACCATCTTGTACAAAACCTCGCTTTCACGAGGGGTCAGTTCTTTGTCGGTGTCCTTGTCGGTGATGAGCTTTTGCGCGATGTCCGCACTGTAAAAGGTGCCGCCACTGGCGATGGCTTCAATGGCCGCGATGATTTCCCTGGACGGGGAGTTTTTCAGTACGTAACCACTGGCACCACTGCGAATGGATTCACTCACGTACTCGAAATTATCGTACATGCTGAGTATCAGGATCTTGAGAAAGGGCGAATGCTGTTTGAGCCGACGGGTCAGTTCAAGGCCGTTCATATCCTTCAAGCCAATATCCACCAGCAACAGATCCGGCTGGAACTGCTCGACAAGGTGGAGCGCCTCGTGACCGTTCTCGGCCTCACCGATCACCTCCACGGTATCCACAATGGCCAGCAACGATTTAATGCCGTCGCGAACCAGCGAATGGTCGTCGACCAATCCAATACGTATGCGACCTGGCACCTTCATCGACGTGTTCTTCCTGTTGAGTGGGGGAAATCAAACGGCATCTTTGCCAGGTTTTTCCATCGGTAGCAGTATGTTCAACATGGTCTTGCCTGGCGTTGAGGTCAGTTGCAGATGTCCCTCCAAGTGTTCGGCGCGCTCGCGAATATTACGCAGGCCAATGCCGTTGTGGCGGCGTAGCACTTGGAGAACGTTGAACCCGACGCCGTCATCCACAATCGTCAACCTCAATCCCTGATCCGTCGCGAGTAGCGTGATAGAAACATGCTCTGCGTGAGCGTGGCGCTCAACATTCATCAAGCCTTCCTGCAGGATCCGAAACAACGAATCTGTCGTGCCGCTCGGCATTGGGTAATCGATGCCTTGGCACTGACAACTCACCTTCAGACCGCTGCGTTGTTCAAACTCACTGGCGAGCTGACCGATGGCGGCCGGCAGCCCCAAGGTATCGAGCAGTGACGAGCGCAGGTCATGGGAGATGCTGCGCACTTCGCCAATCGCGCTACCCAGCCGTTGCGTAGCCTCCCTAAGAACCACTAGCCCCTTGCTCGACTCCGGCCCCTCAAGCACATGCCCGGCCAGCTCAAACTGGAATTTGATCGAGACCAGAAGCTGACTGATCCCGTCGTGCAACTCGCGGGAAACGCGGGCACGCTCTTCTTCCTGCAGGCTGACGATACGCCTGTTCAGGCGTTGCAGCTTTTTGTCGGCCAGGCGGTGTTCACTGACGTTGAGTGTCATGCCGCTGGCGAATACCAGCAGCACCGCGACCAACGCCACGAAGGCAATGTCAAGCATGGTTTTGCGGATGCCCAGGGCCACTTCATCGCGAGCTTGCTGAGTGGCGCGCTCGACGTCCTCCAGATAAATGCCGGTGCCGAGCATCCAGCCCCAGCGGTCCAGCATGACCACATAGGCGAGCTTATCGGTGACCTGGCCGGAGGAGGGCTTGTTCCAGGCGTAACGCTGAAAACCTTCGCCGGATCGGGCGCTTTTGAACAGTGCCTGGATGACGGGCAGCCCGTGCGGATCTTTCATCTCCCACAGATACTGCCCCACTAACTCCGACTGACGCGCATGCATCAGGCTGCGGCCTTCGCGGTCGTAAACGAAGAAGTAGCCGTTGATACCAAAGCTCAGCTTGCGCAGCTCTTCGAGTACTTGGCGCTGCGCCTGCTCGTCGCCCGCGCCGTCGTTATACAGCGGTGCGATCAGACTTTGCGCCATGGCGACGTAGTTTTTCAGTTCTGCGCGTTTGCTGGCCAGGATGCTGTCTTCAATCAGGCGCGCTTGTTGGTCACCTAACTGGTTATTCAAGGAAATAACCAGTGCGCATATAACCGCGATGGCCAACACTAACGGCAGTATCCCGAGTGCGACGATTTTATGTTTGAGTTGCATCGCGACTCCCGTGCGTCTCAGTAGAACTACGTAGACGCCTGCGTAGTAGTGCGGATGTATTTGTTATCGGTGTGCGCGGATATTAGCCAGCGCCGCATAGCGGACACAATTATAAAAATTATCGTCGCAGCTCAATGGCTGTGACAGGAGACACGCAATGAACCGTCTGGCTAAACATCTCGCCTGGTTTGCCGTGGCTGTCCTGGGTGCATTTGCGCTGAGTGTCGTGGCCTTGCGCCGCGGCGAAGCGATCAACGCACTGTGGATCGTCGTCGCGGCAGTCGCTATTTATCTGGTTGCCTATCGTTACTACAGCCTGTTTATCGCCAACAAGGTGATGCAGCTCGATCCCGGTCGTGCCACCCCTGCCGTGGTGAACAACGATGGCCTGGACTTCGTGCCGACCAATA
This sequence comes from Pseudomonas sputi, assembly GCF_021603585.1. Lineage (GTDB taxonomy): Bacteria > Pseudomonadota > Gammaproteobacteria > Pseudomonadales > Pseudomonadaceae > Aquipseudomonas > Aquipseudomonas sputi. The sequence continues at coordinate 285,884 of NZ_BQHI01000004.1, forward strand.
AGCACGTACTGTTCGGTCATCACTTCGCAGCAATTGCTGGTGCAGGCCCATTGGTGGGCCCGGTGCTGGCGGCACAGATGGGTTATCTGCCTGGCACGCTGTGGCTGATTGCCGGCGTGGTGCTGGCCGGTGCGGTGCAGGACTTCATGGTGTTGTTCATGTCGACACGGCGCAATGGCCGCTCGCTGGGTGACATGGTGCGTGAAGAGATGGGCCGCATTCCCGGCACCATTGCGCTGTTCGGTTGCTTCCTGATCATGATCATCATCCTTGCAGTGCTGGCGCTGATCGTGGTCAAGGCCCTGGCCGAGAGCCCTTGGGGCATCTTCACCGTAATGGCGACCATCCCGATCGCGATGTTCATGGGCATCTACATGCGCTATATCCGCCCGGGTCGCATCGGTGAAATCTCTGTCATCGGCGTGGCATTGCTGCTGGGTTCAATCTGGCTGGGCGGGCAGATTGCCGCTGATCCGGTCTGGGCCAAGGCCTTTACCTTCACCGGCATCCAAATTACCTGGATGCTGATAGGTTACGGCTTCGTCGCCGCAGTGCTGCCGGTGTGGTTGATCCTGGCGCCGCGTGACTACCTGTCGACGTTCCTGAAGATCGGCACCATTGTGGCGTTGGCGATCGGCATCTTGGTCACGATGCCTGATTTGAAAATGCCGGCGTTGACGCAGTTTACCGACGGTACCGGCCCAGTGTGGAAGGGCGGCCTGTTCCCGTTCCTGTTTATCACTATCGCGTGTGGTGCGGTTTCCGGTTTTCATGCGCTGATTGCCTCGGGTACCACGCCCAAGTTGCTCGCCAGCGAAGGGCATTCCCGTTACATCGGCTACGGCGCCATGTTGATGGAGTCGTTCGTGGCGATCATGGCGATGGTTGCGGCATCGGTCATCGAGCCTGGCGTCTATTTCGCCATGAACAGTCCGGCCGCCGTCGTGGGTGCTGATGCGGTAACCGTCGCGCAAACCATTAGCAGCTGGGGCTTTGCGATCACGCCGGAAGCATTGCAGACGGTCGCCCATGACATCGGTGAAACCACGATTCTGGCCAGAGCCGGCGGCGCGCCGACGTTGGCTGTTGGCATCGCGCAGATCCTTCACCAGCTGTTGCCGGGTGAAAACACCATGGCGTTCTGGTACCACTTTGCGATCCTGTTCGAAGCACTGTTCATCCTGACCGCCGTCGACGCGGGCACCCGTGCCGGTCGCTTTATGCTGCAAGACCTGCTGGGTTCCTTCGTGCCGGCGCTCAAGCGTACCGAGTCCTGGACCGCTAACCTGATCGCAACGGCCGGTTGTGTGGCGATGTGGGGTTACCTGCTGTACCAAGGTGTGATCGACCCACTGGGTGGCATCAACACCTTGTGGCCGCTGTTCGGTATCTCCAACCAAATGCTGGCGGGTATCGCGCTGATGCTGGCGACGGTTGTGCTGATCAAAATGAAGCGCCAACGCTATATCTGGGTGACCATGCTGCCAGCGGTGTGGCTGCTGATCTGCACCACTACGGCGGGCTTCATCAAGTTGTTCGACGCCAACCCCGCGATCGGCTTCCTGGCCCTGGCCAGAAAATACAGCGATGCGGTTGCCAATGGGCAGGTACTGGCACCGGCTAAAAGCCTGGATCAGATGCAGCACGTGATCTACAACGCTTATACCAACGCGACGTTGACCGCGCTGTTCCTGGCGGTGGTGTTCAGTATCCTGTTCTTTGCACTCAAGGTAGGTATCGCTGCATGGGGCACGAAGGAACGCACCGACAGGGAAGCGCCTTATCAGCCAGTGCCGGATGCATGAGGGGAGCGCGCCATGTTCAATGACCTGAGCCGCCTGGGTAAATATCTGGGTCAGGCTGCACGACTGATGGTCGGCATGCCTGATTACGATACTTATGTGGAACACATGCAGACCAAGCACCCGCACAAACCGCTGATGGATTACGAGACGTTCTTTCGGGAGCGCCAACAAGCCCGCTACGGCGGCGGTAACGGCCAGCCGCGCTGTTGCTGACAATAGGTAAACCCAGAACGCCCGATGCTTGCATCGGGCGTTCTGCATGGGGGCTGTGCACTGTCAACTCAGGGATGACTGATTTATGATGGCCGATTGATAAAATCTGGATGCTTCATCATGAGTACACGTTCCGATCTTCTGAGCAGCGCCGAAATCCTGTTGCGTACCAAGGGCTATGCAGCCTTCAGCTACGCCGACCTGGCTGAGGATATCGGCATTAAAAAGGCGAGTATCCATCACCATTTTCCCACCAAGGAAGGCCTTGCGATTGCCATCGTCGAGAGCTATCTGTTTCGTTTCAAAAAACAATTGGAGCAGGTAAATGACGAAAACACGGAAATTGTCGAGCGCCTGAACGCATTTGCCCAGATGTTCGCCCAGAGCAGTGATAACGGATTGTTACCGTTGTGCGGCGCACTGGCTGCGGAGCTGTTGGTCTTGCCGGTCAGGCTCAAGGAAATGACCCGAGGCTTTTTCGAGATCCATCTTGAATGGCTTCAAGCCAATGTCGTGCTGGGCCAGGCGAGAGGGGAGATTAAGGCCGAGCTTAATGCAATGCACGTTGCTCGGCTCATCCTCAATACATTGGAAGGGGGCAGTTTTGTTTCCTGGGCAATGAGCGACGCTTATGAGCAGTCCACCGGGTTCGATTTGATTTTGAATGGGCTACGTGCAGACACCATGCGTCATTAAAAACTATTACACTGCACGCCCGTCACCTCATAAACGCCTCGAATAATCGAGGCGTTTTTTTTGCATTGTTGAGCGGTTTATGGGGTTTTCATAAAATAGCTTGATTATCTACCTACTACTTGGTAGAGTTGCTTCTCTTTCGGGCCAAACGCCCGGTCCATCCAAAGAGGATTAAGCAGATGAGCAACAACCTGAACGGTATCGACGTCGCCGCACTCCAGCAGTTTGCACAAGGTGTAGCTGAGGATGCGACCAAGCGCCATGCAAGTTTCAACGTCAAGACTGAGTGGAAAGGCCAGACGCGTTCTGTCGCCAAAGTGAACCGCTACAGCCTGGCAGGTGAGACCCACTCGCGTAATTTTGAAATTGCCGCCGATGAGCCCAACGAATTGCTCGGCCAGAACTCTGCACCAAACCCGCAAGAACTGCTGATGGCTGCTCTCAACGCCTGCATGTCAGTCGGTTACGCCGCCAATGCCGCGATGATGGGCATCAAAATCCATAGCCTGGAAATCGAGACAGACGGCACCCTCGATCTGCGTGGCTTCCTGGGCATCGACGAGAGCGTCAACCCAGGCTACGACGAAGTGAGCGTGGTGGTGCGCCTGCACACCGACGCCTCCCGTGAGCGTGTTGAAGAGTTGCACAAAGTTGTGCTGAAAACCTCGGTCAACTACGCCAACTTCTCGCGAGCCATCCGTATGGTGCCTACTCTGGAAGTGCGTGAGGGCTGATTCGCCCACGGCAAATTGATTCAATCCTTGTGTGCACCAGCGGCCAACTGCCCTGGTGCCGACCCTCAATAGTTCTGGATAACCGGAGTCTGAAATGAACAACTTTTTTAAAGGCAAGAAGCTGTTGGTCGTTGGCGGCACCAGTGGCATGGGCTTGGAAACGGCCCGCATGGTGCTCAAGGCCGGCGGCAGCGTGGTACTCACCGGCAGCAAGCAAGACAAGGCCGATGCCGTCCGCAAAGAGCTGAGCCCGCTTGGCTCTGTGTCGGTGATCGTTGCTAACCTGATGACTGAAGCGGGCATGAACGCAGTTCGCTCGGAAATCAACGCCAACCACACCGATATCAGCCTGATGGTGAACTCAGCCGGGATCTTCATTCCTAAGGCTTTCACCGAGCACGATGAGGCCGAGTACGACATGTACCTGTCGATCAATCGTGCGACCTTTTTCATCACCCAGGCCGTGGTCAAGAACATGCTTGCGGCCAAGCGCGAAGGTGCCATCGTCAACGTCGGCTCCATCGGCGCACAGGCTGCACTGGCAAGTTCGCCGGCTTCCGCTTACTCCATGGCCAAGGCGGGTCTGCATGCGATGACACGTAACCTGGCAATTGAATTGGCTCACTCGGGTATCCGCGTGAACGCCGTTTCGCCAGGCATCGTCCACACCTCGATCTACGAAGGGTTCATGGACAAGGACGCGATCCCGGAGGCGATGAAGTCGCTGAACGATTTCCACCCACTGGGCCGCGTCGGCGTTCCCGAAGATGTCGCTAATACGATCCTGTTCCTGCTCTCGGACAAAACGTCCTGGGTGACGGGTGCTATTTGGGACGTGGATGCCGGCATCATGGCCGTTCGTGCCTGACCATAGCGGCAAGCAAAGCGTGTGAAGCTCCCATTGCGGGAGTTTCACGCCTTTACCGATGAACGGTGAAGGCGGCTGAAGGCTGGCTACAGGAGTCTTAAATGTCCATCACGACCAAAGCTGCGCTACTCAATGCCGCAGAAACGCATATGCGTTCCAAAGGCTATTCAGCGTTCAGCTACGCCGATCTTGCGATGCAAATTGGCATCAGAAAAGCCAGTATCCATCATCACTTCCCGACCAAGGAGTGCCTGGGCGCGGAGTTGATCAAGGACTATATCGCTCGCTTCAATGAGACTCTGGCATCAATCGAAGCCATACATGCCGATCCACTGCAGCGCCTGCGTGCGTTCTCCCGGCTTTTCGTTATCAGCGCCAATGACGGGCTGTTACCGCTATGCGGTGCGCTGGCAGCAGAAATGGCGGCGTTGCCATTGTCGCTGCAAGGGCTGACTCGGGACTTCTTTGAATCCCAGCTTGGCTGGCTGCAAAGCACGCTCAATGACGCGGCTCAGCAGCACAGCTGGTCGTTGAACAAGCCTGTGCAAGTGTATGCCTTCATGTTGCTGAGCACGTTGGAAGGCGCAAGCCTTATCAACTGGACATTGGGCCGATCAGCCGACCCGTTGGCTGGCTTCGACCATTTGCTTGACACGCTGGCCGGGTCTCAATTTCTTTGAATACAGGATAAATGATGCAAACCCCTTCGAAAAAATATGTAGTCGATATCTGGTCTGATTATGTGTGCCCCTGGTGCTGGATTGCCAAGCGTCGATTCGAGAAAGCGCTTGATCAGTTTGCTGAGAAAGACCAGGTACAGATCAACATCAGAGCGTATCGCCTGGCGGCAAACCACGCGCCAGAGCCGATGATTGCGGCGCTTAAACGCAAGCTTGGTAATCCCAGTTCGGTTGAGGCGATGATCAGCACGGTGAGTCAATATGGTCGGGCCGACGGCTTGGACTACCGCTTTGACACCATGCTGTTTGGCGATACCACGCAGGCCCACGTACTGGTCAAGGCCGTCACAGACGCCGATGTGAAAAAACACCTGGTGGAAGCGCTGTACGAGCAAAGCACCACTCACGGGCAATCACTGTTTGATCAAGGCAGCCTGGAAGCCATTGCTCGGGCAGCCGGTGTATCGGATGAGTCGATCCGACTGGCGGAGTCATCCGTTGAGCTGCGTGTGGAGATGGAAGAGGACGAGCAAATCGCCGCGCAACTGGGTTCAGGCGTTCCGATGTTTGTCTTCAATAATGCGTTCTCGTTATCGGGGGCTCAGCCTGAGGCCGCGTTTCTCGAAGCGCTGAATAAAATGCAGACAAAGGCCGAAGTCAACGATGACGCGTTCATTGGCCAGGTCTGCGGGATCGATGGTTGCAAAATTTGATTGGCAATGGTCATGCGGCCCTTAAACCGACCGCCTGCCCATCGCCTTAAACACGAGGTCAAAATGAGCCGTATCGTTGAGTTGAGTGCCCCACAATTCGCCCGCTTTGTGGCCAAAGGCAGTAGCGTCGTGCTGTTTTCGGCGTCCTGGTGCAAGCCTTGCCAAGAAATGAAACCGGTCTTCCATGCCTTGGAAGAAAAACTTCATGCGTTGGCTGCGTTTGGCAAGATCGATGTGGCGGTGTCTCCGACCATTGCGCAAATGTACGGTATCCGCGCGGTGCCATCCCTGGCGGTTTTCCATGAGGGTCGATTGTTGCGAGTCATGGCCGGATCCCGGTCGATCGGCGCCATGAAAAAAGCGATTCTCGCAGAGCTGGAAGAGGCGGCCTGACCCGGCTGTCCCTCAGGGCTATGGTTGGTCTGCCTTGCGGTCCTGTTCATCGCTTGGGTGTGGATTGGCGCCGATCCAGTTAACGATGGGATGCGCGCGGTCTTCGTTGAAGATTTCCGTCAACAGTGCGTTGGCCCGTTTGTAGGCGTCGTACTTGTATTCGGTATCCTCCACCGGTTGTGCGGCCATGTCCTCAAGCATCTCAAGATTCAGCCGACGGAATCGATCCGCTCGCTCGCGGGCTTCGTATCGCCCAATGCCCAGGTACTCCAGCGCCCTGCGTCCCAAGGACAGCGCACTTTCGAAGGTTTCCCGCTCGACCGCCTCGATGCCCATCTGGCGCAAGGTAATGATGTGGCCCATGTCGCGCGCGCGCACCACCAACCTCAAGTCAGGAAAGTGCTCCTGGGCCAGTTGGGTCAGTCTCAAGTTGTCGGCCTGATCGTCGATGGCGTTGATCAGCACCACCGCCTGGTCAGCGCCGGCGGCATGTAATAAATCCAGACGAGTAGCATCCCCGTAAAACACCTTGACGCCGAATTTGCGCAGCGTCTCGATATGGTCGGGGTCGTGATCCAGCACCACTACCTCAAAGCCGCAAGACATCAGCAAGCGACCGGCGACCTGGCCGAATCGCCCGAAGCCGGCGATGATCACCCGCGGATTTTTCTGGTCGATCGTGTCGGCGTCCCCATCGGCCTGTTTGCCGGAGGATTCCTGGCGGTTAAGCAGCAGAATCAGCAACGGCGTGACACACATGGACAAGGCTACAGCTAGTGTCAGGCTTTTCCCCCACGGGTCGACCAGAATTCCCGCCACCGTTGCAGCGCCAAACACGACGAACGCAAATTCACTGCCCTGGCCGAGAAACACCGCCTGCCAGGAGCGCTGGTGAGCGGGAACATTCAGGAAGCGCCCGAGCAGTTTGATCACCAGCAGCTTGATCACTATAAAGCCCAGAGTCAGGGTCAAGACCATCAGCGGTGCATTGATCAGCGTGCCGAAGTCGATCGACATACCTACGCCGATAAAGAACAAGCCGAGCAGTAGCCCCTTGAACGGCTCGATGTCGCTTTCCAGGGCGTGCCGGTATTCGGAGCTGGCCAACAGCACGCCGGCAAGAAAGGCGCCCATGGCCATCGACAAACCGGCTTCTTCCAGCAGAAAGCCGAACCCGAACACCAGAAACAGCGCCACGGCGCTGAAGATTTCGCGCAATCCGGAGCGCGCCACGAAGCGCAACACCGGGCGGGAAACGTACTGGCCTAACACGGCGACCGCGCCGATCGCCCCGACGATTTTGGCGACCGATATCGCCAGTTCTGCACCCGACGGCGTGCCACCATGTGCCGCCAGCAGTGGAATCATTGCCACCAGCGGAATGGCCGCGATGTCCTGGAACAGCAGCACGGCAAAACTGCTACGGCCCACGGCGGTCGAGGTCATGTTGCGTTCGTTCATGGCTTGCATGGCGATTGCGGTCGACGACAGGCTCAGCGTCAAGCCGACCAACAGCGCTGCCGTCCAGTTCAAGCCCAATGCGACGCAAAACACCGCAATCGCCGCGCCACAGACCAGCATTTGCAAGGCGCCGCCGCCGAATACCATTCGGCGCATAGCCCAGAGCCGTTTGGGATCAAGTTCCAGGCCGATGATGAAAAGCATCAGTACGACGCCGATTTCGGCAAACTCCAAAATGGACTTCACATCCGTTACCAGCTTCAGCCCCCATGGGCCGATCAGGCAGCCGGCAATCAGGTAGCCGAGCACAGGGCCTAGCCCCAGTCGCACGGCAATCGGTACTATCAATGCCGCCGCACCCAGGTAAATGAGCATTTCAATCAGGCTGTGAGTTTCCATATCAATCTTCCTTGCCAGCGGTCAGGCGTGCGCTGTAGTGCTCGAGGTGTGTGTGCAGGGCAGTTGGGTCCGCGGTATACGCACCATGGAAAACCACAGGCTCCAGCCAGCGCATATGGCAATAGATAGCCGTAGCTTGCAGTGGCTGAGCCAGTACAGAAAAACCGGGATGGGCACCGATGCCGAAGTGATCCTCGTCGCCGCCGGTCGTAACTGCCCACAACAGAGGTTTGTCTTTAAGCGCATGGGCGTGTTTGCCGTAGGCCCAGCCATGGGTGAATACATTATCGATCCACAATTTCATCAGGGGAGGGTAGCTGTACCAGTACATTGGATGTTGCAGCACTACCAGGTCAGCCTTTTCAACCGCCCGCTGTTCGGCCTCGACGTCGATGTTGAAGTCGGGATAAAGCGCGTAGAGGGAGCGGATGACGACATCAGGATGAGTGGCTGCCTGCTTGAGCATGGCCGCGTTTACCGTGGATTTGTCCGGGTACGGGTGAGCATAAATGATCAGAATCATTGAATATTCCACGATAAATCAGTGTTCATATAGAACGCAAAAACTCCCGGGTCGTTGGGCGTGATAACGCCCAACGACCCGGGAGTCGTTTATTAAGGGATGAGACCCCTTACTGACCTTTTTGCAGTTTCAGTACTTCTTCAGCTGTAATGGGTTTGCCGCCAATGCCCCAATCGCCGCTCTTGACTTCCTCAAAGATGACCCAGGTGATGCCACGCATGCTTTCACCTTCTACGGATACCATGGCGTCCGTCACTTTCTGAATGACTTCAGCTTTTTGCTGGTCGGTAAAAACGCCTTCAATACCTTTGATGGTAACGAGTGGCATGGTCTGCTCCTTAACGGTTGTGGTGAAAAAAAGTGATGCAATGAGCCATCAAGCGTTGGCTGCAGCATACTCAGGGTAGTCCGTGTAGCCTTTGGCTACTTGATCGCCGACAGCGTAGAACGTCGCGCGATCAGGTTCAGCCAATGGCCAGCCGTTTTGCATCCGCTCTACCAGATCCGGGTTAGCAATGTAGGCGGTGCCGAAGGCGATCAGGTCGAGCTCACCCTTGGCCAATTCAGACTCGGCGAGCGTTTGGGTAAAGCCGCCGGCGGCCATTAAGGTACCTTTATACGCTTCACGGAATGCGGCACCGAAACCCGGTGGCGTTTGCGCGGCGACGATGGTCGGCTGGTAGTTCAGGTGAACGAACGCTAGTTCGCGTTCATTCAGCGCGGCCGCCATGCTCATCCAGGTTTCTTCTTCGCCTTCGTAGACGCCGAAGTCGTACAAGCGACCAAACGGGGAGAAACGTACGCCAATTTTCGAGCCGCCAATTTCGGCAGCGATCGCGTCAATGGTTTCCAACAGGAAACGCTGGCGATTGGCAATTGAACCGCCGTACTGGTCGGTACGGGTGTTCAAAGCACTGCTGAGGAACTGATCGAACAGAAAGCCATTAGCTGCCATGATTTCGATCCCGTCGAAACCGGCATCCATCGCGATGCGTGCGGATTTCACAAAGTCAGCGATGACACGTTTCACTTCGTTGGTTTCCAACGCACGCGGCACGCTGGGTTGTACCGGGCCGGTTTGGTCCGGTGTGGACCAGGCGTACACGGTGGTATCGACCGCCGGCTGAGTACCCGAAGAAACTGGAACGATGCCATGTACCGAAATGTGCGACATACGGCCAACGTGCCACAGTTGCGCGAAAATTTTCCCGCCCTTGGCATGCACTGCGTCAGTTACTGGGCGCCAGCCTGCCAGGTGTTCCTCGGTATAAATCCCGGGGGTGTACAGGTAGCCACGGGCCTCGTCGGAAATCGGCAGGCCTTCGGTGATGAGCAAGCCAGCGGACGCGCGTTGTGCGTAGTACTGCGCGGTGAACGCGTTCGCGATGTTGTTCAGGGTACGGGTACGGGTCATCGGCGCCATGACCACGCGGTTTTTCAGCTCGGTACCGGACAGATCGTAAGGGGTGAACAGCTTAGTCATGATTGATCTCGACAGTGTTAAAGGTTGAAAGTCATCGTTTGCTTACGACTTATCGAACGCGTCCAGCACGTGAGTGCTGTAGACGAGTGCGGCGCCGGCATTCATGTTGATTGCCACACTCAAGGCTTCGGCCACTTCTTCACTGGTAACGCCAATCTTCTTGGCTTCGGCAGCGTGAAAAGCGATACAACCGTCGCAACGAGTGGTCACGGCCACGGCCAGAGAGATCAGCTCGCGGGTCTTGGCGTCCAGGTGGTTGGTCTTGCCACCGGCGGCACCGAGTGCAGCCATGCCTTTCATGGTTTCTGGAGACAGAGCGTTGAGTTCTACCAGGCGAGCGTTGATGTCTTTGCGGGTTTGGGTCCAGTCTTTCATAGTATTCTCACAAAACAAGTAGGGTGGTGGATGGCGGGCTTCTTGGAACGTGGTAACAAGCTACCATCCAGTTGGTAGGCTTGCAACGTTTATTCTGAAGATATTTACTATCCGTATAATCGAAGGTGCTGAAAACGCGCTGAAAGACAGTGTAAGGCAGTGACATGACCGAAGCGTTAACCGTTTGCCCTGAGCCGTCGAGAGCGTTTTCGGCAGGTTATTGATTTGTTTTAACCCGCAGTTTTTTGAGCAGCCGCTGGTATCACTGCACGTTTAAACCTTGAAACCGCCTACCAGTTTGTTCACGTTTTTCGCCAGGCTCGATAGCTCGCTGCAAGCGCTGGCCGCCTGGCTGGCTCCCGCTGCACTTTGGGTCGAAAGCATCGGTGATGCTGACCCGATTGCGGTACACCTTTCTGGCAGGCCTGCGCCACCGCAATCGAGTTTGTCTCCATGTCGGTACTCAGTTGCATCGCACTCACAGTGAGGATCGACTTGCTTTGGATCGCTTTGTCATCGCTGCGGTTTCTTCGGTCGAAAGTTGAGTGCTATGGGCAAGTGCCTTGACTTCAACGGCCGCGACTGCAAATCTGCCCATTGATCAGCCGCCGATCGCTTCTATGGTCGACTGTTTTGGTCGTGGATTTGTGGGGCCGCGCGAACTTGCCAGGCGCAGAGGGCCGGTGTTGATCCAGCCAGCCGGCCACTCCCCATCCATTTGGATTCGATCGCATGTTCAGCCTCGCGCAGTGCAGGTCTGGAGCCCAATGCTGACGGCCGAAGTGATGAGGCTGCGGCCTATCGTCTTGGCCAAGTTTACCTGCATCATCGGCCTGTGCCGTTGATGCTGTTCGCGGGCAGGGATGGCGATCACCCTCATGGGCGGGCTTTCGTTGGGTCCGCTGGTGATGTTCGGGCTGATTCCGGTGCCGTATGAAGTGCTGTTTGCAACCTTGCCTGCGCTGGTCAGGCGCAGCCAAAGAAGTGTATGAAAAACCAGCAGCCTGTCAGCTGTTTAACCTATTGAAGCGCTCAAAGCCTTGTTCCAGGTCGGCGATAAGGTCTTCCGGGTCTTCCAGGCCAATGTGCAGTCGCACAAGATGGCCATCATGCTCCCAGGTTGTCGCGCTTCTGACTGCTTTAGGGTCTGTAAGCATCGCCAGGCTTTCATAGCCGCCCCACGAGTAACCGATTGAAAACAGCGACAAGTTGTCCAGCAGTGCATCGGCCGCTGCTTGGGTCGCGGGCTTGGTCAGAAAAGACAACAGTCCGGAGGCGCCCTTGAAATCTCTTTTCCATAGTTCATGCTGAGGGTGGGATTCGAGGGCCGGGTAGTAAACCGCCGTAACGTCGCCATGGCTTTCCAGCCAGCGGGCCACGATCATCGCGTTTTTGTAATGTCGTTCAAGTCTTACATCCAGGGTTCGCATGCCGCGAAGCGCCAGTGACACGTCGTCAGGGCTGACGAACAAGCCCATATTGAAGTGGTATTTTTTCAGGCGGTCCCAGGCTCTCTCTGAGGCCGAGACCGTTCCCAGCACCGCGTCAGAGTGGCCGACGATGTACTTTGTGGCGGCCATGATCGAAAGATCCACACCCAGTTCCAGCGCAGGATGGTAGAGCGGGGTACCCCAGGTGTTGTCTGCGATCACCAATACGTCATGTGCATGGGCGACCTTGGCGATGGCGGGGATGTCCTGTATTTCCAGGGTCAAGGACCCTGGCGACTCGAGGTAAATGGCCTTGGTGTTAGGTTTGATGAGCGCCGCGATGTCGGAGCCGATCATCGGGTCGTAGAACGATACTTCGATGCCAAGGCGCCGCCCCACGTCATCGGCAAAAGCCCTTATCGGCGAATACACATTGTCGGCAACCAGCAGGTGATCCCCCGTACCGACCACAGATAATATGGCTGTCGTACATGCGTTGAGACCTGAAGGGCAAAGCACAGTGCCTTGCGCACCTTCAAGTTGGGTCAGGGCCTGGGTCAGCGCCTGCGTCGAGGGGTTGTTCCATCGGCCGTAGATATATTTCTGACGGCCTTCACGCATGTCCTCGCAGGTAGGAAATACGACGGTCGAACCTCGATAAACCGGCGTGTTCACGAAACCATGATGCTGGTCGGGCTCGATTGATGCGTGGGCGAGCAGCGTTTGTACGTTTTTATAAGGCTTCATACGACCGTCCAATGTTTGTCCTGGTGAGGGGGCTGGTCGCGGCTAAGGCGACGATATCAGAGTAATTCACACGATATTTAAATGTCTACCACTTGGTTGGCAATTTACTTTTTTGCCATAAAAAACAATAGCATGGTCGCGCGTGTTAAATATTTATTGCATGACTATCATGTGGATGGTAGGTTTTTTGTTGTCCGGCGTTTCTAGTGGTTATTTGGCCAGGCGAGAGTCGGAGTTATACAAGAGGCGTGCGGGAGAGGCATGGCGCCTGACAAAGTGATGATGAGGAACGTTTTATCTGAACTTTTTAAGGTACACAAAAAGTAGGCGTTTCGATAAATAAAAAAAGCACATTAATCGCTCGGGTGGATTATGAAAAAAAATAATACCTTTCCAAAAGACCGTGGTTTCAAAGGCAGGCCCGCGAACCGGGGAGATTGGCTGGACGCCCACGAAAGTGGCTACTCAAAAAATTTGAAAAAACGCCATGTACAGATGATGGCATTGGGCGGTGCTATTGGCACCGGTTTGTTCTTGGGCGCAGGGGCCAGGGTACAAATTGCTGGTCCGTCGCTGGCCGTTGTTTATTTGGTCTGTGGCATCTTTGCGTTCTTCATCTTGCGAGCCTTGGGCGAGTTGGTAATGCACCGCCCGAGTTGTGGCAGTTTTGTCTCATACACGCGAGAGTTCATGGGAGAAGGCGCTTCTTTCGTGGCGGGATGGATGTATTTTCTGGTGTGGGCATTAACGGGCGTCGTTGATATAACCGCCATCGCTATTTACATGAAGTACTGGAGTATATTTTCTGACGTTCCACAGTGGGTGTCTGCATTGAGTGCCCTGGGTGTGGTGACCGTGATGAATATGGTCGGAGTGAAATGGTTCGGCGAAATGGAATTCTGGTTTGCGGTCATAAAGGTTGCGGCGATCAGTGTCTTCCTGGTTATAGGTTCGTTTTTCTTTGCCACCGGCCATGCGGTGGGAGGCACTATTCCAGGCTTGCACTTGATTACCGAGAATGGCGGGATATTCCCCCATGGGCTATTGCCGGCAATTATCATCGTGCAAGGCGTGATATTTGCGTATGCGAGCATCGAACTGGTGGGTACCGCTGCAGGTGAGACGGCGGATGCACGGCGCGTAATTCCTAAGGCGATCAATGGCGTGATCTGGCGTATCGGCCTGTTTTACGTGGGCTCGGTATTTTTGCTGGTGACCGTTTTACCGTGGACTGCCTACAGCGCTAACGTCAGCCCCTTTGTCACCTTTTTCGAGGCGCTCGGCATTCCTGGCATCGGTTCCGTCATGAACATTGTCGTGATGACTGCCGCGCTCTCAAGCCTAAACTCCGGTTTGTATGCAACAGGGCGGGTGTTGCGATCATTGGCCATGGGCGGGTCTGCGCCGAAAATGTTCAAACGCATGAGCACCCAGGGCGTTCCTTATATGGGGATTCTGGTCACCATGGTTATTAACGTCATTGGAGTGGGGTTGAACTTTCTCATGCCTGCTCAACTCTTCGAGTTGTTATTGAACTTGGTGTCGCTGGGGATATTGTCGACGTGGGCGTTTATTGTTTTGTCACAAATAAACTACCGTCGAGCAGTTAAAAGAGGGGAGGTAGAAATGGTGTCTTTTAAAATGCCTGGCGCGCCATTTACGTCATGGTTGACGCTTATTTTCCTCGGTGTGGTGTTGGTGCTGTTGGGACTCGATTATCCAAACGGGACTTATACTGTCTTGTCTATTCCCTTGGTGGCGATCGCGCTGTCGTTGGGATGGTGGAAGGTGGTCCGCTCCAGAACAAACGAATCATTAGATATCAATGCTCATCCTAATCAAGCAGGCGTATAAGAAATGAACGATAAGAGGCCGAAGTCGTGGTGGCCTCTTATCGTGATGAGTTGAACCAGTGCGCCGGCGCAGTGAGTATTATCGCACTAATAAATATAGGTAAGCGCCATGAGCACACGAACTGATCTTTTAGTTACTGCCGAGTTATTGTTACGAACAAAAGGCTATGCAGCATTCAGCTATGCCGATTTAGCCGATGAAATTGGTATTAAAAAAGCCAGTATTCATCATCATTTTCCAACTAAAGAACATTTGGGGGCCGCGGTCATCGAGAGTTATCTTTTTAGGTTTAAAAATAAGCTGACATTAATTAACGAAGACAGCGCTGATGTGCTGGCGCGTTTGAAAAATTTTTCTGAGTTTTTCATTGACAGCTCCAACAGTGGCGCATTACCGCTGTGTGGCGCACTTGCCGCTGAGCTATCGGTACTGCCGGAGGCCCTTAAACAATTGACCCGACAATTTTTTGAAGTGCACCTTGCTTGGTTAAAAAATAATTTGGCGCTCGGGCAGTCGTTAAACGTCATCAAAGCAGAACTAGATCCCGAGGCGCTGGCAAGGGCGCTATTGAGCGTGCTGGAAGGCGGTAGTTTTGTTGCATGGGCGCTCAGTGAGAGGGTGACGGATCTGGTTGGGTTTAATTTGATTTTGAATAGTAGTGTCGTGACAGGCCGGACCTGAAGGCCATCGTTAAGCATTCCCGCGATGTAGCCGCCCAGTTGCATCGCGGGGCAACGGGTTGATGAGTAAGCACCGCGTCTAGGTGTTCAACGGGCTTGCGGCTGTAGCTTTCGTTGAGCTGGCGTTGGGATTCAGTCGCGATCATGTCGAACACCAACGAGGAATGTCCTGAACCGGACACGCCGGTGACCACTGTGATGCAGTGCTTGAGGACCTTCAAAGTGAAGCTGCGCAGATTATTGTGCAGGCGCCAATGATATCCATGCCCTAGTACGGGGCAGGTTCCGGACCCGCAGCTTTGGCTCGTTGGAGCGGACCGCAGTGAAGACGATCCAGAATCGCGAGCACTCGCTTTGGCGATTGCCCGTCTGAGCGAGTGGAAGATTCGGCTCGACTCTGCGCGCACTTGTCTCCATGGAATTACGGGTAGTAGAGGCGCAGCACAAGCGATCACTGATATAAGCCGCTGCAATAGTGGGAAGCGTATGTTGCCGATATGCGCACTGAAGTTCCTCGTGCGATTTCAGGTCTGACGGGGGCCGAGCGACGCTTCCAAGTAAGGGAATGGGAGGAGGGGCTCTTCCCTCAAAGTTGTGAGGGAAAAAATTGACAATATTTTTTTGGCATAAGTATATTCATAAAAATCATTACAGCGCGGTATGTCGCTATCTAGCTCCTTCACCTATGGCATAAACTTGGGGCATAACTAGTTGGATCGCACTGTGAATGAGCCAATAAAAAAAGGAGTCAAAAAATCGTGAGTCTTTCAACAAGATTCTGTCTCAAGACCAGCATTAGTGCCTGCGTTGTTGTGCTGGCGACCGGAGCAAACGCCGAGTCCCTAGGTCAGAAAATCTACACTCAAGGAGGCGAGTCACCTGCAGCAGTGGCTTGCGCTACCTGCCATTCTACCAATGGGATGGGCAACAGCAGCGCAGGATTTCCCCGTCTTGAGGGCTTGCCGCAGAGTTATTTGGCCAAGCAACTTGAAGATTTTCGCTCTGGAAAACGAGCCAGTGCCGTGATGCAACCTATCGCATTGGCGCTTAAAAATACTGAAGGTGAGGCTGTTGCCCGCTACTTAAATGCATTAGTTGTCGATGCTCCGAGTGTCGGGTTGAATTCCACAGGTAGTCTGGGCAGTGTCGCTGAAAAACTGGTGAAGCAAGGAGACTGGAGTCGCAATATTCCTGCATGTGTGGCTTGTCACGGGGTGAGTAACACTGGCGTGGGAGAAAGCTTTCCCCCGCTTGTTGGCCAGTCCAGTGCCTACATCGCGGCGCAGTTAAATGCTTGGCGCAGTGGAACGCGAGAGAATGACCCAAATGAACTAATGAGCCATATCGCACGTTCGTTGAGCGATACCGAAGTTCAAGATTTGTCAGTCTATTTGCCCAGGTTGAGCGGTGAGGTTAAGCAATGGAGTTTCCAGCGAAAATACTGCTCACTATTGCCATAGCTGTGCCACTTCTGGTTGCGAAAACGTTGTACGAAGAACGCGACATGGCTCCGACAATCAAGGGTCCGGTCGGATCTCAACGTGATGCGAATGCTCAAAGCTACGCCATCGTGGCGGTTGATGCGGTTTCGCCTTCTGTATTTACCCCACCGCAGGAAATGGACCTGCCAGACAATGCCTTCGGGGTGCTGGTAAGGGAGGGCCGTGATATTTTTGTCAATACTCAAAAAAATGCTCCTGAGTATGTTGGCAATGGTCTTAACTGCAGTAATTGTCACCTCGATCAAGGTCGTAAGGCGGATTCTGCCCCTCTGTGGGGAGCTTATGGCATGTACCCCGCCTATCGAAAAAAGAATAACAAAGTGAATACGTTTACCGAACGGAAGCAGTGTTGCTTCGAATTCAGCATGAACGGCAAGGCTCCCTCCAGTGATAGTCATGTAATGAAAGCGCTCGGCACCTATGCCTATTGGCTCGCGACCAAGGCACCTGTGGGCGAGAACCTTCCAGGGCGCCTCTATCCTGTTATCCCCGCACCTGAAAAAGGTTTTGATCTGGCTAAAGGGAAACAAATATATGTTGAACAATGTTCCATCTGCCATGGAGTGGAGGGGCAGGGCCAAAAGTCCTTGGGAGCATTCGTATTTCCGCCGCTTTGGGGATGGGGCTCTTACAACTGGGGGGCGGGGATGCACCGCATCAATACTGCCGCCGGTTTTATCAAGCAAAATATGCCCCTGGGTAAGGGCGGTTCTCTGACGGATGATGAAGCTTGGCATGTGGCTGCATACATCAATAGCCATGAGCGGCCTCAGGATCCTCGTCTGGTCGATGGTTCCATTGAAAAGACCCGAAAAAAGTATCACGAAGGCGACGGCGTAAACTTATACGGAGAGACCGTTAATGGTGTGATGCTGGGACAAGGTATCAACCAACCGGATTAGCGCTAGCCGCGGCGCCGTGTGTAAGCAAATGTGCAATGTAGCCGTCAGCAGCTTCAATTGCATACCGCAGATGGGTTCTTGGAGTGGGCTGAAGTAGCCGGAAAATATCAGTCTACTTTAGGCCATCCCTAGCCAAAATGGAGGCGCGATGAACTTTTCCTGCATCATGCAAGTTTACTCATCTTTAAAAACCAGGGTGAGATCAAGTAGCCTCATTCAGCTACTTAATCCGTTGTGAGCCATGGCACGGTGTGACCCTGTGGGAGTTTGTCTGGCGGCCTTGATGGAGTTTATATAAAGTTACCAAGACCGCCGCTCCCTTATTTACAGCGCCCGCTTTGGGCGGCTGCGGTTAATACCGCGCATCCACCGGCTTACCACCCTTCGGCCAATCCTTCAGTTTGTCCGGGAAATCCGGCCTTGGCTGCTGGGTAAAGTACGCGGCCACATCCACCGCCTCTTGGTCAGACAACCCTCCCTGCCCCAATGGAAATTTCTCGTGGAACCCGATCGGCATGTTGCGTTTAACAAACGCCGCGGCCGTGTATGCGCGCGCCATCCCCGCCCCAATATTGAACGACTGTTCGCCCCACAACGGTGGGTACACCCGTTCGCCGTCCGCTCGCGTCAGACCTTGGCCATTGTCGCCATGGCACACCGCACATTGCTTGGCATAAACCAGCTTGCCGTTGTCCAGATTAGGCTTGATCGCCGTGTCGACCTTGCCCACCCCGCGCCCTGCCACTCTATCTTCCGGCTTAGTGTTGTGTTTCATCCAGTCGAAGTACGCCACCATCGCCTGCATATCTGTCGATTGTGGTGGCAGTGGCTTGCCATTCATGGAGCGGCGAAAGCAGCCGTTGATCCGTTCTTCCAGGGTCACCACTTTGCCCGCACGTGGCGCATAACCTGGGAAAAACGCCGAGACGCCAACAAACGGCGAACCGTCCGCCACAGTGCCCGCGTTGAGATGGCAACTGGTGCAATTGAGCGAGTTGCCGACGTTATTGGGCAGCAGCTCCTTGGTCTGCAGATGCAGGCGCATGCCGCGTACAACTTGTTCGGCGTTGGGGGCTGTCAGTAACTCAGCCAAACGTGGGGTTTCGAAGGCTGAAGAATCAGTGGTGATCGGGTTGAGCTGGTCGCGCATTTTCTTCACTTGGGCTGCGCTGATGGGCGTGCCTTCATTGTTCCAACTGCTGCGCACGAAGCTGAGAATTTCGGCGATTTCCTGATCTGCCAGGCGAGCAAACCCGGGCATGGTGTAGACCCGTGGATGGGTTGCCGTCTCAGCCGTTTTCCACCCGGTGAGGGTGATGTGCAGCAGTGAAGCCGGGTCGTTCGAGGCGACACTCGGGTTACCGGCCAACTGTGGAAACAGGCCTTTCACCCCGCCGCCATCGCTACGGTGGCAGTCACTGCAAAACTGCATGTAACCCAGGCCGCCACGGCTGTTGAACAGTTCCTTGGGCGGTGCTGCGGGCTCGTGCGCCACGGCAGGCATCGGCAGGTCATCCTTACCTGGCGGCAGGGATTTCAAATAGGTCGCGATGGCCGTCAAGTCAGTGTCAGTGAAGTGCTGAGTGCTGTGGTGAATCACATCGGCCATGTTGCCCGAGACTGTGGCAAAGCGGTTCTGCCCGGTTTTGAGCAGTTGCACGGTGTCCTCCACCGTCCACAAGTTGCGCAGGCTCAACGCGCGCCAGTGTTCGACGGTCTCGCCGGCCAGGTAATGCTGGCCGCTGCGGTCCGCATCGCTCATGGCTTTTTCCTGGAAGGCGATGCCGCGCGGGGTGTGGCAAGAGCCGCAGTGGCCAAGGCCCTGGACCAGGTAAGCGCCACGGTTAAGCACTTCATCCTTCGCCGCGTCAGGCGCGAACTGCTGCTTGTCGAGAAACGCGAAATTCCACAACGCCAGGCCCCAGCGCTGGTTGAACGGAAAGCCCATCTGCGCTTCCATGTTCGGTTTTTTCACTGCCTCCACGCCCTGCATCAGGTAGGCGAACAAGGCGCGCATATCGCCTTCGCTCATCTTCGCGTATGACGGATAGGGCATCGCCGGGTACACGTTCTGCCCGGCAGGCGTCACGCCTTCACGCATCAACCGGTCGAACTGCTCGAATGTGTACTGGCCGATGCCAGTGTCGCGGTCCGGGGTGATGTTGCTCGAATAAATCGTGCCCATCGGCGTGCTCAGCTCCAGCCCGCCGGCCATTGGCGCGCCTTGTTTGGCGGTGTGGCAGGCGATGCAGTCGCCCAGTTGGGCAACGTACTTACCCTGTTCGATCAGCGAGGGGGGAGCTTCGTTGGCGTGCAGGGGAAGAGACAGACACAGCATCACCCCCACAAGGCACAGACGTAACAGGGGAAAAGTCATCGCACTATTCCTTTAATAACCCCGCCTGGGGCGGTCCCCTTGGCGCAGGTCTGCAATCGTTTTTGTTGAGCCATCAGGCAGACAACCGGGGCGTGGTCAGCCCCAGCATCGTTTTAGCAAATTTTTTGCGGGCGTCCCTTGATGTGGGTCAGCGTCAGCCACTTACATCAAGGGATTTTATTAAGTGACTCGGACTTCGCCACTGACAACGCGATTTGAAAAAAGCGGTCGACGCAGTGCCCGCCGGTGACACTCACTACACCCATGCGCTCAGCCGAACAAAGCTGGGGGCAAGTCACGGGCTATAGGCGAGGCTTAGGCAGGCCTGGAAGTGGATGGCTCATGTACATCACTAAATAGCCTTCACCAGCAAGGCCACCGAAACCGCCATAGAAACAGCGGCGAACCCTTTTTGTAGGTGTGGACCTGCTAGCCGGGCCGCGATCAGGCGCCCGCACATCATGCCAACCAATGCGCCCAGGGAGAACGGCAGGGCAATCGCCCACTGCAGATGGCCGGCCGCAGAGCTTGCGGCAACGCCGGACATCGACACCAGTGCAATCACCGCCAGGGACGTTGCCAGCACCGACTGCGCGGTCAAATTGGTGTATCGCTGCAGCGCCGGCACCATCACAAAGCCGCCGCCCACGCCGAGCAAGCCCGAAAGCCCGCCCGCAACCACGCCCGACACCGTGAGCGCCCAGGCGCACGGCGCCGTCCAGTTCAGCTTGCCTCGTTGGGCGTCCAATACGCAGGGCGGCGGCTTGCTCGCGACAGCGGCCTTTGACGCCGCGGACGGCGGCAACGACCGTTTGAATACCCGGAACGCCACATACATCAGCACGCAGGCAAACAGGATCGTCAGCGGACGATTCGGCGTGCGCTGCGCCAACCAAAGGCCCAGGGGCGAACAGATGATCCCGGCGGCGGCAATTAACAGCGCTGCCTTGTAGCGGACGGTGCCGTTTTTCAGGCCCATCACCGCGCCCAGGGTCGCGGCCAGGCCGACGGCCAGCAGGCCAATGGGCCCGGCCTCGGCCATGCTCAAGCCCGCCCCGAACACCAGCAACGGCACCGCGAGTATTCCACCGCCGGCGCCGGTCAGAGCCAGAATCACGCCCACTGTCAATCCGAGCAGTAAGACGATGATCATTTCAGTCTCCTTGCGTTCAGCCCTGATTTCATTGGTCGGTCAACTCGGGTTTCGCCAGCCATTCGCGGCCCTTGAGCATGCCCTTCCAATACAGCGGTGGAAGAATCCGCTCTTTGAGCAGCCAGGCCAGCCGGGACGGGCGGGTACCGTCGATCAGCCATGACGGGAAGCTGGGGGCGACCTTGCCGCCATAGGTGAACTCCGCCAGGACGATCTTGCCGCGTTCCACCGTCAGCGGGCAGGAGCCGTAACCGTCGTACTGCGCGCAACCGTTCGCCTTACCCATGGCCGCCAACACGTTATGGGCCACCACCGGCGCCTGCTTGCGGGCGGCGGCAGCGGTCTTGGCGTTGCTCGAATTGGCCGCGTCGCCCAGCGCATGAATGTTTGCCCAGGTTTTATGTCGCAGCGTGGCGGGGTCGACATCAATCCAGCCGGCCGCGTCAGCCAACGGGCTGACTCGAATGAAATCCGGCGCGACCTGCGGCGGTACCACATGCAGTAAATCAAACTCACGGGTCACCACACGGGGGCTGCCATCCAGATTCACCCCGCTGAACGTGGCCGTCCGTGCCGGGCCGTCGACGCGGGTGAGGGTGTTGCCGAAATTCAGGTCGATACCGTAAGCAGTGACGTATTCCATCAGCGCCGGCACATAGTCCGGAACCCCGAACAGCACCGCACCGGCGCTGTAGAACTCGATCTCGATGGCATCCAGTACGCCGCTGCGTTTCCAATGATCGGCCGATAGGTACATGGCTTTTTGCGGCGCCCCGGCACATTTGATCGGCATCGGCGGCTGCGTGAAAATCGCCCGACCACCTCGCAGTTGCTGCACCCTTTCCCAGGTATAAGGTGCCAGGTGATACAGGTAGTTGGAGGTCACGCCGTTGCGGCCCAGGGTCTCCGACAAACCTTCGACGGCATGCCAATCGAGCTTCAGGCCGGGGCACACGATCAGTTGCTCGTATTTGACGACCCGGCAGCCATCCAGAATGACCGCATTTCGCTCGGGCTCGAAAGCCGCCACCGCTGCCTTGATCCAATGCACGCCGCGGGGCAGGGTGGTGCCCATCGTGTGAGCCGTTTGACGCGCGTCGAACACACCGCCGCCCACCAGCGTCCAGCCAGGCTGGTAGTAATGCACATCGGCCGGGTCGACGATCGCAATGTCGAGCCCCGGCGCGCGGGCCAGCAGGCTGGAGGCGGTGGCGATACCCGCCGCGCCGGCGCCAATGATGACTACGGTGTGCTGCGCCTCAGCCACTTCGACCGGCGTGCGACCTTGGTTCGCAATCCGCCGAATCACGCCCTTCATATCGAACCCGGCTTTTTTGGCGCTCTCGACGATGTGCGGCAGGTCGTGTTGACCCGCTTGTGACAGCGCCCACATCGTTGTCGAGCGCATACCGGAGCGGCAATAGGCCAACACCGGCTTGGGCAGTGTTTCCAACAGCTTGCCGAAGGCAGCCCCTTGCTCGTCGGTGACTTTGCCCGATTCGGCGGGAAGGTAGTGCGCCTCGATGCCGACTGCGTCGGCGGCGCGTTTGATTTCGGCAAACAACGGTTGGTCGCTGCCTTCGCCATCGGGGCGGTTACAAATGATGGCACGAAAGCCGGCGGCTTTCAGTTCAGCCAATTGGCTGGGGAGAATCTGTTCTGATACCGATAAAGCAGGTGCAAGGCGGCGGATATCCATAAGTGTCTCCGTTATGGGTATTTTTCTTATATGTTTTTTTGGGGGGGGATGAGTGTCAGGCGACGTTGAGCGGGATTTTCAGATAGCGGGTCCCGTTCGATTCAGGCTCGGGCAAATGCCCGGCTCGCATGTTGACCTGGACCGAGGGCAGGATCAGTGTCGGCATGTCCATCGAGGCATCCCGCTTGGTACGCATCGCCACGAACTCCTCCTCACTGATGCCATTGCGCACATGCACGTTGTGCTCGCGCTGTTCGGCAACGGTGCTGACGAACTGCACTTCACGGCCCCCCGGTTGGTAGTCGTGGCACATATAAAGCAATGTCTCTGCCGGCAGACTCAACACTTTGTTGATTGACTGGAACAGCGTGCGTGCGTCTCCGCCGGGGAAGTCACAGCGGGCAGTGCCGTAGTCGGGCATGAACAAGGTGTCGCCGACGAAGGCTGCCGTTTCGCCGCCGTTGCGGATCACATAAGTCATACAGGCTGGCGTATGGCCGGGTGTGTGCAGTGCGGTGCAGTGCAGCGTGCCGATGCTGAACGACTCGTCGCTGACGAACAGGTGATCGAACTGACTGCCGTCGCGGGGCATATCGCTACCGGTATTGAACAGCGTGCCGAAGACCTTCTGCACCGTCGAAATCTGACTGCCGATGCCTATTTTTCCGCCGACTTTCTCTTTCAGGTAGGGCGCGGCGGTCAGGTGGTCGGCGTGGACGTGGGTCTCCAGAATCCACTCGACCTGCGCATTCAGCTCGTTCACCCGGGCTATCAGGCGGTCGGCGGACGTGGTGGCGGTGTGGCCTGATTTGGGGTCGTAATTCAAAACGCTGTCGATGATCGCGCAGTGGCTGCTGGCTTCATCCAGTATGAGATAGCTGACAGTGTTGGTGGCAGAGTCGAAGAAGCCTTCGACGTGAAGTTTGACGCGCATGAACGGTCTCCTTGAGGGGGCTTTTTTACCGAGCCACTTAGACTAAGGACTGACAGTGCAATAAGTTTGCCAGGCGATGGCACTCACCAAATTGTCTAATATCTAATTGATTTTATTTGTTTTTTTGTTGTTGTATGGGCGTGTTAGGGCCTCTATCGGGTGGGTTTTTCTGCCATTGGCAGTGCCTGTTGACAGAGGTGGCAGTGCCACAACAGGATAGAAGAATGGATTCCAGGAGCCATGATGAAGACTTTTCAGCCGACCCCCACCAACGCCGTCCCCCCTCCGGATCAAGTGCAGTCGCTTGTTGCGTTTTTGGAACACGAACCCAACCCCATGATCGTGCTTGATCCGGACTACAACATCCTGGCGGCCAACACGGCCTATCAGCGTCAGTTCGGCAGCGCTGACAAGCCCTTCATCGGGCATAAGTGCTATCAGATCTCCCACCATTACGACGTCCCTTGTGATCAGGCGGGTGAGAATTGCCCGATGAAAAAAGCCCAGGAAATGCGTGGGCCGGATCGTGTCTTGCACATCCACCACACGCCTCGGGGGCCGGAGCATGTCGACGTGGAATTGCGCCCGATCCTCGACGAGCACGGGGTGATTACCGCCTATGTGGAGCGCCTGACACTGGTACGCAGCGCCTCGGCGCGCCCAAGCGACGAAGGCTTGGTCGGCTGTTCAGCGGCTTTCAACCTCGCCCTATCGGAGTTGCAACGGGTGGCGCCCTCCATGCTGCCGGTGCTGCTGCTGGGGGAATCGGGCACCGGTAAAGAGCTGTTCGCGCGCGCCGTCCATGAAACCAGCGAGCGGGCCGCCGGGCCGTTTGTCGTGGTGGATTGCTCGGGCTTGACCGAAACGCTGTTCGAGAGCGAGTTGTTCGGCCATGAAAAAGGCGCCTTTACCGGCGCCATCACGCGCAAGCCCGGCTTGGTCGAAACCGCTCAGGGCGGCACATTATTCCTGGATGAAATTGGCGATGTGCCGTTGGCCATGCAGGTGAAACTGTTGCGCCTAATCGAATCCTCGACTTATCGCCGGGTCGGCAGTGTCGAGACCTGTCACGCCAATTTCAGATTGATTGCCGCCACCCACAAACCGCTGGAAAAGATGATGGAAACAGGCGAGTTCAGGCAGGACCTGTACTATCGCATCAGCGCCTTCCCGATTCACTTGCCACCCTTGCGTAACCGGGTCGAAGACATCGGCTTGCTGGCCAATTCCTTTCTACAGCGTGGCGGTGCCGGCAAGCGCCGCCTGACCCTCGACCCTGAAGCCTTGGCAAGGCTCCAGCAATACCCCTGGCCTGGCAATATCCGTGAGTTACGCAATGCTCTGGAAAGGGCCAGTCTGTTCGCTGACGACGGCGTCATCCGTGCCGTCCATTTACCCCAGGCATGCGCGGCGCTGCCGCCTCAGACTGTGGCTTCGACGCCGTTAGACAGCAACACGCTGGCGCAGGTGTTGGCGACATTCAAAGGCACCCGCAGCGAGTTGGCCAAGCACCTGGGGATCAGCGACAGGACCTTGTACCGACGCCTGAAAGAACAGGGCCTGGCCTAGGCAGTCTACGACTGCCAATGACTGCCAACCTGGCAGATTGGAAGCGTGCTGGCCTGCCAATCCCCGCTGAATTCAACCCGATAACATCGTAACTGTTTGTTTTATAACGATATAAATACAGAATTAGGCCTTGGCATGCCCTGTGCTAATTGCCTGGCATGACCATTTCCGACAAACGACTGCTGCGCCATCTGCTCACCGCGGTGCTGATCAAGCTCGTGCTGCTGAGCGTGCTGTGGTGGCTGTTCGTCCGGGATTCGCACGTCACTGTCGACCCGAACACTGTCGGCAACCGATTCGGTGTACCCACCTCGACTCAAGGGGCAAGCAAGTGATCTCAGAACAACTGGTGGATTTGTCACGGCTGCAGTTCGCAGCTACTGCGCTATACCACTTTCTTTTCGTACCGCTGACGGTGGGCATGGTTTGGCTGCTGGTCATCATGGAGAGCGTCTATGTGATGACCGGGAATGTCATCTGGAAAGATATGACGCGCTTTTGGGGCAAGTTATTCGGCATCAACTTCGCCTTGGGGGTGACCACCGGCATCACCTTGGAATTTCAGTTCGGCACCAACTGGGCGTACTACTCCCACTACGTGGGCGACATCTTCGGTGCCCCGCTGGCCATTGAGGGGTTGATGGCGTTTTTCCTCGAGTCGACCATGATCGGGCTGTTCTTTTTTGGCTGGGACCGCCTGAAGAAAGAGCATCACTTGCTGGTCACGCTGCTGATGGCCGTCGGTACCAACCTGTCTGCGTTGTGGATCTTGATCGCCAATGGCTGGATGCAGAACCCGGTGGGCTCGGAGTTCAGCTACATCACCATGCGCATGGAGATGGTGGATTTCTGGGCGGTGGTGTTCAACCCGGTGGCCCAGGCCAAGTTTGTCCACACGGTATCTGCCGGTTATGTCACCGGCTCAATGTTTGTGTTGTCGATCTCCAGTTGGTACTTGCTCAAGGGGCGTGACATCGAGTTCGCCAAGCGCAGCTTTCGGGTGGCGGCTGCCTTCGGCCTGGCCTCGGTGCTGAGCGTCATCGTGCTGGGGGATGAGTCGGGTTACACGGTGGGTGAGGCGCAGCAAACCAAGCTCGCGGCCATGGAGGCCATGTGGGAAACCAAACCTGCGCCGGCGGGGCTGACCTTGCTGGCAAGCATCAATGAAGCCGAATCCCGGAACAACTGGGAAGTCGACGTGCCGTGGGTGATGGGCTTGATCGGCACGCGCTCGGTGAGCAAACAGATTCCCGGCATTCATGACATCAAAGAGAAAAACCGCGCGCGCATCCTGCGTGGCATTACCGCGGTCAATGCGCTGGAAGCCCTGCGCGCCGATCGCACCGATAAGGCGGCGTTCGAGACCTTCGAAGCGTACAAGGCCGACCTTGGCTTTGGCCTGCTGCTTAAAAAGTACGTCGCGGATGTCAACCAGGCCACCCCGGCCATTATCGACAAGGCGGTGAACGATACCGTACCGCGCGTAACCCCGATGTTCTGGTCGTTCCGGGCCATGGTCGCGCTGGGTTTCGCCATGCTCCTGCTGTTCGGGCTGGCCTTCTGGAGCACCTTGAAGTCGGCCTGCACACGTCGCCGCTGGCTGCTGCGTTGGGCGCTCTGCATGCTCCCCGCGCCCTGGCTGGCCTGCGAGCTGGGCTGGTTCGTCGCTGAATATGGCCGTCAGCCCTGGACCATCTACGGCGTGCTGCCCACCCACATGAGCGTATCGACCCTCAGCATCAATAACCTCTATGGCTCGCTGGCAGGCTTCGTGGCGTTTTACACCGTGCTGCTGGTGGTTGAAATGTTCCTGATGGTCAAGTTTGCCCGCCAAGGGCCCGGCAGCCTCGGAACCGGTCGTTATGCTTACGATGCCAACCTGAAGGAACTCCACCATGCTTGATTACTTCACTCTGAAACTTATCTGGTGGGCACTGGTCGGCGTACTGCTGATCGGCTTCGCCATCATGGACGGCCACGACATGGGGGTCGGCAACCTGCTGCCCTTTGTGGGCCGCACGGACCTGGAACGCCGCGTCGCAATCAACAGCGTCGGGCCGCACTGGGACGGCAACCAGGTGTGGTTCATCACGGCGGGTGGCGCACTGTTCGCGGCGTGGCCGGTGGTGTATGCCACCGCGTTCAGCGGGTTTTACTGGGCGATGATTCTGGTCCTATGGGCGCTGTTCTTCCGCCCGGTGGGGTTTGACTATCGCAGCAAGATTCACAACGCCAAATGGCGCAGCACCTGGGACTGGGGGCTATTTGTCGGCGGGGCCGTGCCGCCGCTGGTGTTCGGCATCGCGTTCGGCAACCTGTTGCAAGGCGTACCGTTCCACTTTAATAACATGCTGGTATCGACTTACACCGGGAGTTTCTGGCAACTGCTGAACCCCTTCGCGCTGCTGACCGGCGTGGTGAGCAGTGCAATGATCACCCTGCAAGGCGGTACCTATCTGGCGCACCGCACTGAAGGCGTGATCCAGGTCCGTGCCATCAAGGGCGGGGTTGGCGCGGCGCTGGTGCTGCTGGGTACATTCGTCATTGCCGGTGTGTGGTTGCAATCGATCGACGGCTATCGCATTACCTCGGTAGTGGATACCGCCGGGCTGCCGGACATTCTCAACAAGACCGTGGTACGCGAAGCGGGGGCCTGGATGAGCAACTATGGCCATTATCCTGTGTTGTGGCTGCTGCCCGCGCTGGGCTTGGGTGGCGCAGCCGGTGCCGCATTGTTGATGATGATGCGCCGCACACTGGCCGCGTTTGTCGCCTCGTCACTCGCGGTGATCGGGGTGATCAGCACGGCCGGCGTGTCGATGTTCCCCTTTGTCATGCCGTCGTCGACCGTGCCTGCGGCCAGCCTGACCGTGTGGGACAGCGTGTCCAGTCATCTCAGCCTGTCCATCATGTTCTGGGCCACGTTGATCTTCATGCCGCTGATCGTGATCTATACCTCGTGGGCCTATCGCGTCATGCGCGGCAAGGTCACCGTGGCACAGATCGAAGCCACGAACATTCGGCCTACTAACGCCATCAGAGGAGCAAAGACTATGTGGTATTTCGCGTGGATGCTGGGAGTCGGTTTTGCCCTGCTGCTGGCCATATTAAATGCAATGTGGGGCGAGAACGAAGCCGGTCGCGCCCTGAGCGACCGTGAGGAGCCGCGGCCATGATGCCGCGTGTCGCCGACGCCCCAGCACCCTCACGCCTTCACCCGCTGAGCTTGCTTATCGCGGTAGCGATCATGCTCGTGTGTACGCTCTATCCGCCCCTGATGGCCGCCCCGGACGGCAAAGCTGATCATGGGCTGGCAATGGCCTTGTTCACGGCGATGAGTGTGGCCTTTGTGCGGGGCGTGGGGTTTGTGCCACGCGCGCGTGCTTGGCGCTGGCTGTTCTCGGGCTGGACTTGCTTTGCGTCACTTGCAGTTGCTGGCTGGGTCAAGTTTCTACATTGAGCACTGACAGCACGATTGACCACTTGAGTGCTCGACCTAGTGAAATGTGCCAGTATTTTTCTCTGGTCCAGTAGAGCGTTAGACATCTGCAAACTCGTTGGCGGCTTTAATACCTGATTTAGACGTTATTTGAAACGCGAGTGGTGCGCCTGTAGGATTCAAGGAATGCACCACTGAAACCTTGAAGTGTCTGCGCGGCAAAGCAGTTCAGTTGAATAAACTCTAGTTCCCGCTCATTGAGCGCTGCTGCCGTGCTCGTCTAAATTTATTCTCACCGTCGTATATGCAAGCGTCATACAGGTCCCCAAACGGGGAGCAACCTACATCGGTCTTGGAACCATCGATTTCAGCAGCAACCGAATCAATAGTCTCAAGCAGGAAGCGCTGACGGTTTTCAACGAAGCCACTGTATTGGTCCGTTCGAATGTTCGGCGTACTGCTTAGGAACTAATCGAACAGAAAGTCATTGGCAGCCATGATTTCGATATCACCAAAACCTGCGTCCATTACCATCCGCGCAGATTTCACAGAGTCTGCGATGCCCGGTATTCCATCCTCATTTTCCACACCACATGGGGCACTTGGTTGAACCGGGCCTGATTTGTAGGGCGACCAAAGCTATGTCATGCCCTTCACGTCTCGGGGTGGGGCTACTCACCTGCGCCAAGCAAGCATTGAGGGCTTCACGGGTTTGCTTACCGTCTTGCATAGCATCCTACGTGGAATTAACAGCCCGGATGCTCACCGGCAAGGGGTTTGAATATTGTCACATGCCGCCACCTAATTGGTTGACTATTAACGGTGGATTAAATATTCGATTTTATCATGTCGCTTTGAACGCGTCGGCGGTTGACCATCGTCTGCCACACGAGGGTATTGGGGGAGGGAAAATCTGGTGTTGATGACCTACCTATTGACTGGTAGTGTTCCTGCTAAGGGTATTTTTTTACGCTTGGAACTCTCCTTCAATAGTGTGGCCAGCCTCCATTCAGCTACTAGGAATCACTATGAACTACCTTGCACACCTCCACTTAGGCGGTCAGGAGCCACAGCAGTTGCTGGGGAGTCTTTATGGAGATTTTGTGAAGGGTGCGCTTTTAGGAAAATTTTCTACTCAGACTGAAGAGGCAATCAGGCTGCATCGCCGAATTGATGCTTTTACGGATTCCCATCCACTGGTTAGAAGGGCGCTGGAGCGATTTCCCGTCACAAAACGTCGCTACGCAGGTATCGCCCTCGACATGTTTTTTGATCATTGCTTAGCGCGGGATTGGGAGCGATACGCCGATCAGCCCCTGGACGTTTTTTCTCAAAAAATCTACCGACTTTTAGAGGATGAGCCCGCGTTGCCGGAGCGCTTGGCCCAGATCGCGCCATTAATCATTTCGGAAAATTGGCTTGGCGCGTATAGGGATTTTTCGATGATCGGACATGGGCTGGAAGTCATTTCCTTGCGCCTATCCCAGCCAGAAGGCTTGCATGCGGCATACGAAGAGCTGACAGAGCTGTATGAGCCGCTAAGTGCGGATTTCCAAGAGTTTTATCCGCTGCTGTGGAACTATGCAAAACAAGGTTCTGAATAAAAAATATCGATAATTCAGTTGGTTAGCGTGTAGGGAACAGCCCGTCTAGTTGTAACGAGCTGATTCAAAATCTGATTTAGTCTGGAATAAATTCAAGAGGTACTTCGCTTGTCGATTTAATTTCTTCCATTGCAAACATAGATGTCATATTCGCGACCGGTAACTGACTGATGATTTTTTTATAAAGCGCGTCGTACGCCTGGATGTCTGGTAGGAAAGCTCGAATTAGATAGTCAACCTCACCACTCATTCGATAAATGTCGACAATTTCGGTCATGTCGCGTGTGGCTTTGTGGAAGCGATCTATCCATTCGATGGAGTGCTCCCTTGTTTTGATCATTATGAACACTGTCACTTTTGCATTCAGCGTCGTTCTGTCGAGGATGGCGACACGTTTCTTGATGAAACCTTGCTGTTCTAGGCGCTGAATTCTGCGCCAGCAGGGCGTCATAGAGAGCCCCACTTGCTCTGCAAGCTCATTGACAGGCTGAGTAGAGTCACGCTGTAGACCTGCCAGTATTCGGCGATCGATACGGTCTAGACGGGTGGAGCGATCCGACAGCTTTGAAGAACTGGTCATTTACACGGCCTCGAAAAAATATTGCACAGATACAGAAAACATTGGAAGTTGCTTCTATGTCAAGAGGCTGAGGTGTGGAAATTTTGCAATAGTTTACCTATTGTCAAATGGTAGTCTTTTTTCATCAGCTACACGGATCGAGCAGAGTGCTTTACCAGGGAGAAAAAAGAGGTGCGTCCCCGCCCAAAAGCTGGCGCACCGAAAATAACAAGAGGCTTAGAGGGCCATCCCCTCGAATCTGCGCTTAGCCGGCGCATCACTGGGAGATACCGATATGATTTTCAAACGTATGGGCATGCGTCTGTTACCGGCATTGGTTCTAGTAGGAGTGGTTTCCGGATCGTCGGGTGCTTACGCCGAGGGTGAGGGGGATGGCGTTTGGGCAGCAGCCCAAAAATCTGGGTCGATTCGTTGTGGCACCGCAGAAGCTCCGCCGTACATCATGAAAGATCCGGCCACCGGGGAGTATTCAGGTTTCTTCGTCGATGCGTGCAGAGAGTTTGCTGAGATTCTGAAGGTCAAGCCGGTATTTGTGGATACCAGTTGGGACAACATGATCGCTGGCTTGCAATCCAGAAAATGGGATTTGGCACCGGCACTTACGGCTACCCCGCAACGTGCGCTCTCTATCGTCTTCTCAAAAAACCTATCAGCTACCGAATCAACGTTTGTCTACAATCAGAAGAATCCCAAGACAAATCAGCCGAAAAGCCTTACTGATATTGACCAGCCTGGCGTGACCATCGCTGTCTCTTCAGGTACTGCTCAGGATAAGTCCCTCACAGCCATTATCAAAAACGCATCGATTATGCGCTTGCCTGGCCCGGATGAGATCCGATTGGCAGTAATGTCTAAGCGAGCCGATGTGATCTTTGATACATCTGCGGCCAATGACTTGTTTGCCGCCTCTCACACCGACTGGGCTGTCGTTCTTAAGCCCGTGCCGGCAATCGACAAAAAAGGCGTTTCGTTTGGACTACGACGTGACACCTCATATGCCGATCTTCAAGTATTAGATCTTTATATCAATGATGCAGTTACATCTGGCCACATGGATGAGCTGATAAAAAAAGCTATCGCTCACGAGACCAAGTAATTGTTCTCAGTGATTATTGGATGTTTTCTGAGCTTGGAGTAGAGGCTAATGGCAAATACCAAATATCTCGTAGAAATGAAAGGCCTGCATAAGAGTTATGCGGGCGGCGTAAAACCTGTGCTGCAAGGTCTGGATATTAGCATGTGCCCAGGTGACCGCGTTGTAGTAATTGGCCCAAGTGGTGGAGGGAAGAGCACACTGCTACGCGTGTTGATGGGGCTAGAAGATATTGATAAAGGCGAATTGCTGTTTCAGGGTAAAAACTATATTACGACCGATAAGTTTGGCAGGACGGTAATCGATAAGGAGATTCGTCGTAATATAGGAATGGTGTTTCAGCATTACACATTATTTCCACATCTGAATATTCTTCAGAATCTAACTCTCGCACCTATTAAGGTGCGAGGTGAATCAAGGCAGTCGGCAGAAGCTCGAGCACGTGGTTTGTTGACGAGGTTCGGGTTGGAGGCGAAGGAAAAAGCCTATCCAGCTCACCTGTCTGGGGGGCAGAAGCAACGAGTCGCCATCGCAAGAGCTTTGATGCTCGATCCTAAGTTGATGTTATTTGACGAAGTTACTTCTGCTCTCGATCCCGAGCTGGTTGCTGAGGTCGAACAAGTCATTATGCATCTGGCCGAGCAATCGATGCCTATGGTGATAGTCACTCACGATATGCACTTTGCCAAAAACATCGCTTCACGTGTCATCTTCTGCGCCGGCGGCGTGGTGGTCGAAGATGGGCCTCCTGAGCAGGTACTCGGTAGACCGAAGGAAGCTCGAACGAGAGAATTCATACAGCGAGTCTTTCATATTGGTGAGACTGTAGGAGTCGGACGTGAACTATCAATTTGATTTGTTCTTTATCGCGAATGGTCTCTGGCCGCTGCTCAAAGGGTTAGTCGTAACCCTGGAACTCACCGTAGCGGCGAATATCATTGGATTGACTCTGGGTTTCATCATTGCACTATTGGTTATGAGCCCAAATCCGATACTCCGTTGGCCTTTTACCTTGTTTATCGAGTTTTTCCGCTGTACCCCTGCGCTTGTCCAGATCGTATGGTTTTTCTACTGCATACCAATCATCTTCGACGTTTACATCGACGCAATGACGATGGGTATTTTGGCGATTGGACTCAACCTTGCTGCATTCAACGCGGAAGCGTACAGGGCTGCCATCCAGGGAGTTCAAAGCAATCAATACGATGCAACTGTTGCTCTGGGACTTTCCCCGTTTCAACGAACTGTGTATGTGGTACTCCCACAAGCATTTCGTTCGGCGCTACCCGTTTTGGTTGCAAACGGCATTGGTGCATTCCAACAAACTGCCCTGGTTGCGATAGTCGCATTGCAAGATCTCATGTATATGGGAAAAATACTGGCCACCGACACTTATCGACCTATCGAGGTGTTTACCATTATTGCTCTTATATATTTTGCGATATCGTTCCCTATATCACAGCTCGTAGAATACATAGAGCGACGCCGTAAAGCGGAAAATTCATGAGGATGCGGCCATGGAACTAGATTTTTCAGTAATCTTCGATTACAAGGCTGCGTTGCTTTTTGGCCTTTTGTTAACTCTAAAGCTCACGGCGATATGCGTTGTGTTGGGGTGCGCTTTAGGTTTTTTGGTTGCGATTGCAAGGAGCTCAAAGAATAAGATTATCTATGGGATCAGCACTGTCTATGTAGCTCTGTTTCGCGGTACTCCAGTGCTCATTCAATTATTTTGGATATTTTTCTGCTTGCCTCTGGTCTTAGGTATGGAGCTATCGAATCTGACTTGCGGAATAATCGCGCTTACGTTGTATATGGCGGCGATTACGAGTGAGACGTTCCGCGCATCGTTCAGTTTTGTTAGTAAAGAACAACATGATGCGGGGGTTGCGCTAGGGCTTACTTATCGTGTTCATACTTTGTACGTTCTTCTACCACAAGCGCTTCTCAGGGCTGCTCCCACGCTTCTGTCCAACTGTACCAGCTTGTTTAAGGAGAGCGCTCTCGTCTCCGCCGTGGGCATGGCTGACTTGATGTTCGTTAGTCAAAATATTTCTAACCGAACAGGTCATCCAGTGGAGCTATTGACCGCTGCCGCAGTAATTTATTTTGTAATTGCATTTCCTATTACTCGCGCCGTCACAGCATTGGAACGGAAAATTTTGCATACCATGGCTATTTAGTTAAGCAAAAAAGCAACCCTTTGTAGCGATTGAAAACAGTTAATAAATTAAGCGCTCGTAGCGAAGTAGGATGACTATGTTTAATGGCGATAGACCTTTCATTAGCGGACAAGAATCTGAAATCACCCATTCAATGTGGACTGCGACCGGTGGGGAAAGGCCAAAAAGTGTGATCCTGGCGCAGCGAGAGTCCTGCGATGTCTTGATCATTGGCGGTGGATTCAATGGTGTGACCGCTGGGCTTCACTGCGCTGAGCGCGGGGCCAAAACTATATTGGTTGAAGCACAGGAAATTGGCTCGGGTGCGAGCGGTCGTAACGCTGGGCAAGTGAATCCTGGGCAGTTTCTCTCACCTGAACAAATCCTCCGCGCGTTAGGCCCCGATTATGGCGAGCTTTTCTTGAAGGAGTTGGGCAGCGCCCCTGACGTTGTCCGTCAACTGATACGCGATTACGGAATTGACTGTGCCGCTGACGAAAGGCCCATCATCCGCTGTTCAACGTCACCTCAAAAAACAAGAGAGCTCGAAACTCAGGCTTCGGATTGGCAAGCCTTGGGCGCGAATGTACAGATGGTCTATGGCTCTGAACTCGAAGAGATGAATGGTTCGACCCGGTATAAAGCTGCGCTGATCGATCATCGTGGATTTACCCTTCAGCCGCTTGCCTACGTACGCGGGTTAGCGCGAGCTGCAGTCGCCAGAGGTCTTAGAATTTCCACCGGATCTAAAGTGACATCCCTGGAACCTTCAGGTAGCGGATGGGTAGCGACTACCGCCAATACGACAATAAAAGCCGACAAGGTTATTCTTTCAACCAACGCATACAGTAATGATCTGGTACCAGGTTTCAAAGAGGAAATAATGCCTCTTGGTGCTTTTGGTATCGCTACTGCAGATCCACTACCTCCTGAGTGGAGAGAGCGCATTTTGCCTCACTACATCGCCATGTGGGACACACATAAGATACCGCTTTGGTTCAGATATGACCCGGTAGGGCGTCTTCATGTTGGATCTATAGGATTTCTTCCCATTCATTCAGAAGGGGATAACTGGGTAAATCGCGCAATGAAGTTTGTCTACCCATTCGCGCCTACATTCAAATGGGGCTATCGGTGGTCAGGCACGCTTGGCCAAACGGTCGACAGATTGCCGCATCTCGTTGAACCGCGCCCGGGCATCTTTGCAACCATCGGATGTAATGGGCGAGGCATTGCGCCAAATGCCTATTTCGGAAAAATGCTGGCTAAAATCGCACTCGGCGATGATGTAATCACTCCGTTGCCATTAAGAACGTCTTCGAAATATCCAATGCGTGAGATCGCATTAGAAGCGTATGACGCTGGAATTCGTTTCTATCGCAATACGTTACTTTTTACGTAATTAAGACGAAAAAAACTTGTGAGCTCTGCAATGTTGTTGGAGATCTTTGTTCACGCATTAGCGAATGTTTGGAAAATATTTCCAAAAGTTTAGATTTTTTTAGAAGTCTATTCGATTTTGCTTGGCTTTAGCGGTGAAGATTGGAAACTGCTTTTAGTGAAGGAAGAATACACTGACTTTATCAAGCCGGATTAGCGAAAGAGCGATATGAGTGGCCTTTAGGGCTGTTTGCGACGAGATGACCTATATTTCGGATCTATGTAGATAGGTGAAGAAAAATGAGTGTGAAATCAACAGAATGTAGTGCTCTTGATGAATTGGCGTCCAGGGTACAGGCCGATCTCCACGTTCTACGTTTTCCCCATGATCCTTGGGTGCTGCCCAAGACGCACCCTAGCGGCAAGCATGTCTATGACGTTGCTATCATCGGGGGAGGCCAAGGCGGGCTGGCAATCGCTGCGGGGCTTTTGCGCGAGCGGGTTGATAACATCGTTGTTTTTGATCGGCAACCCAAGGGGATGGAAGGCCCTTGGAATAATACGGCGCGGATGCGCACTTTGCGTACCGTAAAGCATCTGCCGGGGATTGATGCGACATTAACCAGTCTTGCACCTCAAGCATGGTACACAGCCAAATACGGCGAAGAGGCTTGGGAAGAGCTGATCAAGATTCCGAAAGGCGACTGGCAAGAGTATCTAACATGGTGTCGCGATACGTTGAAGATCCCAGTCGAGAATCTTACCGGTGTCTCCAACGTCATTCCAGAAGACAAACTGTTTCGACTAGAGCTGAACAGATTCGACGGTCGAGGAGAAATATCGGCTCACGACGTTGTTTATGCTCGCAGAGTGGTTGTTGCGACGGGCGTTGATGGCAGTGGGGCGTGGCATGTGCCCAAGTTCATCTCATCGGCATTGCCCAAAGATCGATATGCTTCTTCAGGAGAACATATTGATTTTGCCAAGCTTGTGGGTAAGAAGATAGCTGTTCTCGGTGCAGGCGCATCTGCATTCGATAACGCTTCGACCGCGCTTGAGGCGGGAGCGTTAGAAGCGATTGTTTGTATTCGTCGCAAGGATATCCAGCGTATTAATCCTCAGATCTGGATGGCAAAAGCAGGGTTTCTTAATCATTACGCTGATATGGATAATTCCCTGAAGTGGAAATACATGCGGCATATGTTCAGGTACAACATTCCAGCTCCGCAGGACGCCTACAATCGATTGTCGGGTTTAGAAGGTGCGAGCGTTCGTACCAATGCTGCCTGGGAAGGGGTGAAACTCGTCATTGATGACGGAAAAGAACAAGTTGAGGTCACCCTTGCGTCTGGAGACAAGCTCAAGGTCGACTACTTGATAGTTGCTGTTGGGTTTGTGAACGATTTTTCACTACGCCCAGAGCTTACAAGTATTTCCGATGATATAGCGCTATGGCGAGACAAATATAGTCCTGCCCATGGGGAGGATGATGCTCAAATATCCAGCCATCCTTACCTAGGTGAGAATTTTGAGTTTGTCGAAAAAAATCCTGGGGAAGCTCCCTATATTAAGAATATATTCAACTTTACCTACAGCGCCCTTGTAAGTATGGGGCTTTCCGGTTCGGCTATCAGCGGGTTCAGATACTCGGTTCCTCGTGCGGTACGTGGTATCACCAAATCGCTTTATCTTGAGGATGCTGAAGAAATCTATAATAAATTCACCGACTATGCAGAACATGAGATGGTAGGAGTTGTTCCGTTTAGTAATTCATCTCAAGCAAGAAAAATTTTAGCTGATTGAATTGTTTATAGTTGCTTGGCCTATGAAAGGTATCGTTAATCGATACCTTTGCTGAAATAAAATTATAAATTTTTAAGATCCATTGATAATGGGTAAGGATCCTTTTATGCGAAATATTTCAACTTTGTTAGCCCCTACTGCCGTTGGCCCTTATTCCCAAGCAGTCTGCCATGGCGAATATCTATTTGTTTCGGGGCAGCTAGGCATTGACCCAGCCAAAGGAGAGCTGGTGGCGGACGATGCCTTCCTTCAAATGAAACAGTGCCTTAGCAATATCTCAGCGATTGCTGAAGCAGCGGGCACCGATATTTCAAAGACTATCAAAACAACAATAATGGTAACGGATTTAAGTGATTTTTCGAAGTTGAATGATGTATATGCTACCTATTTCTCTTCTCCGTTCCCTGCTCGCGCCACATTCGAGGTTTCCGCACTACCAAAAGGAGCCCTCGTTGCAGTAGATGCCATTGTCGCGCTGGACTGAATGTTGAATCAGTAGCCAAATACAGGATATTTATGAATCTTAATCTCGGTAATCAGGATAAAGAATGGACTCGCTGGGCTATCGGCGTGTTGCAGGGGGATGCCAATCGCTCTGCCGATACACATCTGATCCCTTTAGATTTTAACGGGCTGCCTGGGATATCGATTTATCTGAAGGATGAGTCTACTCACCCTACAGGCAGTCTGAAGCACCGCTTGGCACGATCGCTTTTCCTGTATGGCATCTGCAATGGTTGGATAAAGAAAGGTACTTTGTTAGTCGAGGCATCTTCTGGCTCAACAGCTGTCAGTGAGGCGTATTTCGCTAAGCTCCTAAATCTGCCCTTTACTGCAGTAATGCAGCGTTCCACCAGTTGCCAGAAAGTCGATGCAATCAATCGGTTAGGGGGAACATGTCACTTTGTTGACAATCCTGGGGCTATCTATACGGTGGCCGAGCAACTTGCTCGTGAAACGGGTGGTCATTATTTAGATCAGTTTACAAATGCAGAACGCGCTACTGACTGGCGTGGTAACAATAACATCGCCGAAAGTATATTTTCACAAATGGCGATGGAGCGAGATCCTGAACCAGCTTGGGTCGTTATGAGTGCCGGCACTGGAGGAACGTCAGCTACAATCGGAAGGTATATCAAGTATAAGCATCTGAGCACTCGACTTTGTGTAGTTGACGTTGAACATTCTGCTTTCTACGAATCCTACGATACTGGGGATAAGGCGAGCACTTGTGCCACTCCCTCTCGGATCGAAGGTATAGGTCGGCCTAGGGTGGAGCCTTCGTTCATCCCTGATGTCATCGATCACATGATAAAGATTCCAGATGCAGCTTCACTTGCTGCCATGCACGTTCTTTCAGAGCGGCTATCGCGTCGTGTTGGTGGTTCTACGGGAACGAATTTCTTTGGTGTTTGTTGTATCGCGCAGCAAATGCGCTCACAGAAGCAGACAGGGTCGATAGTATCGGTAATTTGCGACTCGGGAGATCGTTATGCCTCTACGTATTACGACGCTGACTGGCTTAAAGAAGCCAAAATTGACATAAGGCCTTATGAGAAATATTTGAATTTATTTCTTGATGGAGAGGCTTCAGATGTGTCACTGATCAACCTCTGTGAAAATGCGCAAGGCCGGTAGTCAGTCTTGACTCATAATTGGTTATTAATAAACTCATGGCTCTTATGCAAGCTTTAAATAAATCGGCACTTGGCTCTTAAAAAACCAGGTGCCTTTCGGTTCGCGCCAATCAGTTTCTGGGGGATCAGCCTACTAGCACTTCGCTGATCTGAATGATGGGCTTGAGATTGGTGTAATTGGCGATATCGGCCCCGATGGTTTTGGCATGCGGCCCGAATGCTGCGGTGAACGCGTCGAGTGATTCGAAGAAGAGATGGCCTATCGCAAGGTAGGTCGGATCGCTTCCCGGCACTGGGCCTTGAAGGCCTTTTTCAATAGTGAAGTGACTGCAGGCCCCGGCCATCTTCTGCTGAATCATCATCATATGCTGCTCACGATAGTAATCGAAGTCGAAGGTTGCGCTAGCTTCATTCGGGTACAGTATGCTTACGTCAATCATTGGGTGTATTTCCCTGGTTTATTGATTAAACGGCGGCAACACCAACAGGGCGTTCGCCTGAGATGGTTGTTCGATGCATGAGGCGTAAGTGGCCGTCGTAGCCACCCTCTGCATTGTGAAGCGTGCAGCGGTTGTCCCACAGAGTAAGCATGTTCGGCGCCCATCGGTGACGGTAGACATATGTCTCCTGCACCATGTGCTGATACAAGTAATTCAGCAGTGCCGTTGATTCTCCATGAGTCAAACCCTGAATACCCTGCGTGTAGACAGGGCTCACGTAGAGGGATTTGCGCCCCGTTACGGGATGTACACGTACCAGCGGGTGCGGCCAGGTTTTGTCAGCGTCCTCGCTGACCACTATCTTCATTGAGCGCGCTTCAGCCTCTTTTGCAAACAGGCCATTTTTGCCATAGGGCATGC
This sequence comes from Pseudomonas sputi, assembly GCF_021603585.1. Taxonomy (GTDB): domain Bacteria; phylum Pseudomonadota; class Gammaproteobacteria; order Pseudomonadales; family Pseudomonadaceae; genus Aquipseudomonas; species Aquipseudomonas sputi. Next base: position 325,632 of record NZ_BQHI01000004.1, read on the forward strand.
TTGCAGAATGTATCGCGACAAGATGATTCATGAGTCCCTTCATCGTCTCAGATAGGTCATCGTAGGCACGATAACCGTCGGCAAAAAGCGTATCGCCACCTACGGGCGGAGTGATCTTGGAATGAAGGATTGTTCCCGCCGGCGGCTGTTCCTGAAAGCTCCAGTCTGAGTGCCACTGGGCACCAAAGTTAACTGCCTTTTCATCAGCCTCGCGTCTGAGTTCGAGAATGTGCGGATGCGCCTCCATCGGAACGATATATGGATCTACTCCAAACTCACCAAACTGCAGCGTGAACGCCTCCAGTTGTGCGTGGGAGAGCGGCTGATCCGGGAAGTAAATTACCGAATGCCTAGCCCACGCGTCTTTCACCTCTCCTAGTACAGCTGCCGTGAGTGGCTTATCAATCGAGATACCAGTAATCCTGGCTCCAAAACCGTGAGCCTCGGGTTCCACCTGAATATGCCTAAAGTTGCTGTCCATCATCGCAGGCCCTTCTCTCATTTTTATAAATAATTACAGGATGACCGTGAAGGGATTCTGCGATGCCAGCCCTCTGCTGTCGTTGCTACCGTGCGACAGAGAATTGATTTGGGATGCCAATACCTTTGGCGATTGTTGTTCCCCCCCCCTTTTTTAAATGTCGCGTCGAAACAAATCTTTGGCGTGTGGTGCCATTCACGCCGATTCACCACGTACCCACACTCAGCCAGGTTGCGTAGCGACTGCGCAGCAATGATCTATAAAAATCCCGGAAAGGGCAGGGAAGGGAAGGGGACGAACGATGAGCGATTACGATCTGAGTTTTAAGCGTGCGTTGGCCCGTGGTGAGTTAGACGGCGGGTTCGACACGATCGTTATAGGTTCTGGCGCAGGTGGCCTAAGCACAGCCGCATTGTTGGCGCTCGAAGGACAGCGCGTTTTGGTGCTCGAACGTCACGCGGTGTTGGGCGGTTGTTTGCAATCCTTCAAACGCCAAGGCTTTGAGTGGGACGTAGGTCTGCACTATATGGGTGAGGTACACCGCAAAACGAGTGGCCTCTATCGCCTTTTCGACAAAGTCTCAGGTGGTCAACTTGAATGGGCGCCCATGCCCGAAAACTACAATCGCATTATCGTAGGTGCCAATAGCTACGATCATATGGCCGGTGCAGAAGCCTACAAAGATCAACTCAAGGACTACTTTCCGAAGGACGCGCGCGCGATCGATCGTTATGTAGAGCTAGTGGGTGAGGCAAGCCGGGCTGCGAAAACCTTCTTTGGAGAGCGGGCGTTGCCACGTTCAGCGTCTGATGCGGCGTTCCCCAAGGCCCAGGCCGCATTCATGCCGTTTGCGCAGCGGACGGTACGGGAGGTTTTGGACGAATTGACGGACAACGCTGACCTCAAGGCGGTCTGGTGCGGGAATTACGGGGACTACTGCAATTCTCCCGATGAGGCCTCTTTTGCGATCCATGCCATGGTCTTCAGCCATTACATCGATGGTGCTAGCTATCCCGTTGGCGGTTCGCAACGCATCGCGACAGCAATGGCCGACACTGTTCGTACTGCAGGAGGAGCTTGCCTGGTGGCGGCAGAAGTTGTGAGCATCGAAATGCGTGATGGTTGCGTGGTAGGTGTTAAAACCGCTGACGGAAGCCAAATTCTCGCGGACAGAGTCGTCAGTGCGATTGGTATTTCTCAGACCGTACCGCTGCTGGCTCATGCAAATCCAGAACTGGCGCAGCCATTGGGTGAGGTGACTAAGAGCATTGGTACAACTCAATGTTTTGCTGTGCTTAACCTTGGCATCGACATCGCAAACGCAGATCTGAACATTCATCCGGCCAATCTTTGGGTGCACCCAAGCAACGATCTACCAGCGAATCTCGCTCGGTACAAAGCTGATCCAGAGGGACAGCCCATGCCCCTGCATTTCATTGCCCATCCATCACTGCGGGATCCGAGTTGGGCCGAGCGCCACCCTAGGCAGAGCACGATGGATATTTGCGGCTTAACTGATTGGTCGGTGTTCGAGCGTTTCACTGGCACGAAGTGGATGCGCAGAGGGGCAGAGTACGAGGACATGACGGCAAGCCTTAAAGAAGACCTTTTGGCGGTGGCCTTAAAACATTATCCTCAAATCGGCGGTCGCATTGCTCATGCCGAGTTAGCTACCCCTCTAACTTTCAATCACTTTCTAAACCGTAGTCATGGGAATTTCATGGGGTATGAGCAGACGCCGCTTCGTTTTGCACAGCGCTGGATGCGCGCGCACGGCCCTGTTCAAGGTCTGTTCTTCAGCGGACAAGACGTGACCGCTGCAGGGGTCAGCGGCGCGATGGTCAGTGGGCTAGTCGCAGCAAGTGCCGTTCTTGAACGTGATCTTTTCCGAGAGCTTTAGCCCTCAAATTCACACCGGGTCGAATCGGCTTTACAAGACGCCCCTTGGTGGTCTGAGCTTTCAGTGCTGTTGATTGCAAGGGCCTTTCCTCCTGCAGGGAAGCTGCTTGCTAATTCAAGGCGCAGCGCACTAGGTGCTTTACCGAAATGACCTCGCACAGCATGCGAAAAAGCGCTGGGCTCTGCATAGCCCAGCCGTTCTGCCAGCATCACAAGCGGCAGATTGGGATCGGCCAAGCCTTCCAATGCCTCGCTCATACGCACCGCTTCCAGTAATTGGCGGAATGATGAACCGCGCTCAGCCAATCGACGCTGAAGAGTACGCCTGCTGAGATCCAGCGAGCTCGCAACGCTGTCGCAATTCGCTTCCGAGAATCCCTGCGCGGCGATGGCTGCTGTCACGTAATCAACGAGCGTGTCGGAACGACCCTGGGTTTTAAGCATCGTCTCCGCGCGACCGAGTACGATGCGAAGCAGTGTTGGATCAGCAGCCTGCCAGAGTGAGTCCAGCAGTTCAGCGCCAAATACAACACGAGCGTGCTCGACTCCGAGAATGACTGGACATTCAAAATAGACTTGATAGCGGTCGGCTAAACACGCGTCAGTACCAGGTAGTTCAATTCTGGTTGGCCTACGGTCAGCCGGCATACAGTTGTAGAGCAGGCGCATGTACGCGGCAAAAAGCGAATCTAGCTGGGCGGGATGCATCGCGACTGGGCTAGGTGTTACGTGGTAAATCAGCTGAACTCCATCGTTGGAAGCCGGTTCAGTAAAAAAACGACCAGAGTTGCTGACCAGTTGCTGCAGTCTGACAGTGTGGGCGAGCGCCTGACGTAATGAACTGCTGTGCATCAAGACCAAGGCAACGACGTTCATCGATTGCAACGGGAGTGCAATGCCAACCTTCAAACCGAGTAGTGGATCCTGCGACAGGTACATGGCACGTTGCCAAAGCCTTCTCACCTGTACGAGTTGAAGCTGTCGCGTAGGCGCCACGTCTTCTAAGTGTTGAGCCCAAGGCGCTCCCAAACGGGAAGGCTCGATACCTTGCCGAGAAAGTTCTTCGATGACCCCTACAAGCCAAGTGGCACTGACAGTGAGAGGTCTAGTCATTTTATGCCCGTTAGCCCGACGTGCTATGCATGGTTTGGAAGAGACACGCCGCTTTATAGGCGCAGTATTGCTACCGTGAATTCGAGTTCAGCAAAGTAATACGATGATTATTTAGCACGACTGATGCGGATATTCCACGGCTATGATGGACGCCTTTCGAAACGGAGCGAGTCGGTGATCTAGGAGCGGCGAAGGGGATGAGTTGGATGGCGGGAGTGCAGCGACATAGTGTTTTGCTAACGGGCAGTTCGTGGCTGCCCGTTAGTGGTGAATGCGCAGATCAGATTTTTACGGGTTCACCTAAAACGTGCATCAAGCGATTTGCCCATCCGAAAATGGCTGTAGCCAATACCAGATCAACGACACCAAGCGTGTCAAAGCCGAGTTCTTTCAAGGCATCGGCATGCCGTGTATTCAGCATTGGGGGGGACTTGGCCAACTCAACCGCAAAGTCAAATAACGCCTGAGAGCGATCATCCAATTGTGCTTCGGTTTCGTCTGCAAAGATTTTTGCGACCAGCTCTGTACTTTTGGTTAGCTGATTGTATCGGGCGCCGTGTACTGCAGCGCAGTAGACGCATCGATTAACAATTGAAGAACCAATCGCCCCAAGTTCACGCTCAGCTGGGGGCAAGCCGGCACGGCCATACATAATGGCGTTGAACAAAGGGGATCGCACCGCGAGCGATTCGGGGTCATGGGCGAGAGTGAGCACATACTCCGAGATCTTTTTGCTCGATGGAGTCACTTTCATCGCATCAAGCTGCTCTTGGCTCGCACTTTCTAACTCGACAGGCTTGATGTACGGCGACCAGTGAGGCACCGATACGGTGAAATTATGCACGACCTGGCTCATTTCATTTCTCCTGCAATTTTGAATCCTGCTACGACGCGAAGCTGGTAGTTAACGAACGCGAGCACCTCAGTTAGCCTGACAATATCCGGCTCTGAGATCCCGACTGCCTTCAACGCATCGATATCTTGCTTAGTAGCTTCTCGCGGTTTTCTGGTGACCAGATCTGTGAATCGGATGATCTCCATGAAGCGCTCGTCCCCGAATGCAGCCTGCTCAGGATTGGCAGCGACATACAGGTTTTCATCACCGCCAGCGGTCTCAAGGCAAGCATGGTAGTGATCAGCCAATTCTTCAGAGTTGCTCAACCGAGCGATTCGTTCAGCAAGAGCTGCACGTTCTGCATGTGACAGACCACCGGGATCTTTCGGAATGATCACGGCATCATGGCTCGCTTGGCTCAGCGCCATAATTTCTGCCCGCTCAGCAATGGCCATCGCGAGCGGAGAGTTTTCGTTTGCGCCGACAAGACGCTCGATAATGTTCGGAGTAAGCATATGAGTTCCAATAGTTAGCGACGCGTTATTTCCTGAATGCAGCCGTGCTCGATAGCGACTAAAAAACACGTTCGCCGAACGTTAAAGAACGCTCGCAAGCGAAACGAACTTCGTGGTCATGAAAGCATCCAGTGCGCCAGGGCCTCCTTCGGTTCCGTATCCAGAATCTTTTACGCCGCCAAACGGGTGCTCGGGTAGGGCAACGCTGTGATGGTTGATCGAGATGGCGCCAGACTCGATGCCGTTAAACAGCTTATTGGCCGAGCTAAGCGATCGCGTATAGGCGTATGCAGAAAGACCGTATGGCAGTCTGTTCGCTTCTTTGATGGCTTCGTCGATGTCGTCGAACGGGTTGATTATTGCAATCGGCCCGAAGGGTTCATCAACCATGGCGAGGGCGGTCACCGGTACATTCGTGAGAACGGTGGGTTCGAAGAAATAACCCTTGTCGCCCACGCGGTTGCCGCCAGTCTCCAGCTTCGCTCCATGGGATACAGCATCTGCCACGAGTTCTTCTGTTGCCTTAAGCCGGCCCAAATGAGCCATCGGGCCCATTGTTACCGTCGGATCAAGACCGTCGCCTACCTTGATTGCGCGTGCGCCTTCCACGAAACGGGAAACAAACTCGTCGAACACTTTAGAGTGAACAAGAAAGCGAGTAGGGGAGACACAGACCTGGCCCGCATTTCGATATTTAGCGGCGACAGAAATCTTAACTGCGGTTGCGATGTCCGCGTCGTCCATAACGATTACCGGCGCATGGCCACCCAGCTCCATTGTGGATCGCTTCATATGCAGCCCGGCGAGGCTTGCAAGCTTTTTGCCCACTGGCGTTGATCCGGTGAAGGTCACTTTCCGGATCGAGGGATGAGCAATCAAATGCTCAGAAATCTGGCTCGAGTCGCCAAACAGTAGGTTGACGGCTCCCGGAGAAACGCCAGCGTCAGCGAATGCTTTCACAAGCTCAACAGCACACGTAGGTGCCTCGGTTGCGCCTTTTAAGATGATCGAACAGCCGGCGGCCAGCGCACCAGCGACCTTTTTCACTGCTTGAATGAGCGGGAAATTCCATGGGGCAAAACCCACTACAGGCCCGATAGGCTCCATCAGAGTAAATTGATGAATCCCTAGTGCGCGCGAAGGTATAACACGCCCGTACGCGCGTCTTCCTTCTTCAGCATGCCAATCGATGGTATCAGCAGTTGCTGCGACTTCACCCATTGCTTCCGCCAAGGGCTTTCCATGCTCGGCAGTGAGCACCAGAGCGATATTTTCAGCACGCTCACGAATCAAATTTGCCGCTTTGTGCATAATCGATGCACGATCGAGCGCGGAAACCTGCTTCCATGTCGCAAAGCCTTTCTCAGCTGCGATAGCCGCATCTTCAATATCAGCCAAGCTAGCTTTTGCAATGAGTCCGATCTGCTCTTCAGTTGCCGGATTGATTACGGGGATCGATTCAGTGGGATGCGTGTTACGCCATACACCGCCAATAAACAATGGTATTTGTTCCATGATCACCTCTCATAGTTGCTATGGTTTTGACATCCCACGACTTGGCTAAAAACTCATTGTGGTGCTTAGCTACAAGCTATCTACGACACATGGGCTTCAATAAAATATAGGGCATTTCTCAACGGAAAATTTTCTGTTCTTTTTCAGAAAACACATCAAATTTAGAATTTTCTTCTAAAAAATATGACACTAGTAAAAGTATTATCCAATTGGATGGCGGGGAGCGATTTTGCCTCTACTACATGGAAGTTTCTGTCCATAGGCGAACGCAAGGATCGTTTCAACCAGCCTCAAGACCCCACTGCTGATACGAGTCGCTTATTCTGGTGAAGGGCGCGTGAGCGCTATTGGTTGTATTTGGCAAAGCAGGGATTCATTAACCCGAAAATCCTTTCCGGTGATCACTTTTGTTTTTTTGAGTTTTGGAAATTGCTCGGTGCCACCCCATGCCATCGCTTGAATGCTTGAGAGAAGCTCGATAAATCACTGAAGCCTAGTCGCTCGGCGATCTCGGTCAGGCTCAGGCGGGAGTCGTTGATCATTTCGATGGCGCTGCTGCTGCGGGCTTCTGCCAGCAGTGTTCGAAACGTGGTGCCTTCATCGCTCAGTCGGCGCTTCAGGGTGCGCGTGCTGATATGGGTCAGACGGGCAATTTCGGAAAGATCCCTTGGTGTGTTTTCGGAGCTAGTTAGGTAGTGCTGCACCAGGGCAGTCATGCCCGAGCGGGCGACTCTGCTTTGCATCAACTTTGTGCACATCTGTTCGCACATGCTTACCGTGACGGCATTGGCCTGGGGCAAGGGGTGTGACAGGAATGCACGATTGAAGGATAGGCTATTGCAGCTGGCCGAGTAGGCCGGAGTGGTGCCCAAAAGATGATCGATGCCAGGTAGCGTTGGTGCAGTAGCTCTGAGAGTAAAACGCGACAGTGCGAAGTGTTCACCAGCCAACTCGTTCAGGAGCACTGCTGCTGCAGCCATATCCCGAGCCAGCACAAAATCACGCAAGTCCGACGCTAGCCCAGGCGCTTGAAAGGTCAACACGCCGTCATTTCCTTGCGCTTCATACAAAATGACGGTGAAAGCGTAGGTGAGCGGCAGAAAGCGCAACGCCAATGCCAAGGCATCACCTGTAGTCGCACTGCTAATCAAGCCGTAACCGAACAGGCCATAAGTGGAGAAGTGATAGCGTGTACCAACTTCAAATCCCAAGCCGGATGGATTCCCTAGAAGTGTCAGCAAATTGCTGATCACGCGTAGCTCCTGATCGGCGGTCAACTCGACGTTCGGATCGCCCAATTGCGCCTGAGTCAGTCCAGAGCCCGCAAGAATTTTAGTGACCGACAGGCCTTTCTCACGACCGAATTCGAGCTGTAACAAGGCGCTGGCGGGGCCGCGCGTAAAATCCCGAAAGCTCATGACTCTTTGCCTATTGCGAAAGATTGGCCCAAATAATAAAGCAGTTGGCCCTTTCCAGCATTGGTCTCTTCACTGATAGGCGTCAACATCATCCGTGTTCGGCTAGCCGTTTCAACAACAATAAAGGCTGTCGCGGTGCTTGGCGCGAATCAGAAATCGCTTTTAAACGTTTCTGATTAGACGTTTGGGACTTCGCACTGTCCTGTGCGTGAGAAAACAATAATGAAAAAGACCTTCGATTACATCGTTGTGGGTGGTGGTTCCGGTGGGTGTGTGGTTGCGAGCAGGTTGACCGAAGATCCGAACGTCAGCGTTTGTGTGCTGGAGGCGGGGGGAGGTGGTCAATCAAGTCTGATAAATATCCCAGCCGCCGTGGTGTCCATGGTGCCGACTTCGGTGAACAACTGGTCGTTCGAAACCGTTCCGCAAATATCTCTTGCTGGCCGCAAGGGCTACCAGCCTCGCGGTAAGACATTGGGCGGTTCGTCAGCGATCAACGCCATGATTTATGTACGGGGACATCAATGGGATTACGACCATTGGGCTTCGTTGGGTAATACCGGCTGGGCGTTCAGAGACGTGCTGCCTTACTTCCGCCTCAGCGAACACAACGAGCGAATCGATAACGAATGGCACGGTCGAGGCGGGCCTTTGTGGGTAAGCGATCTGCGTTCCGACAACCCGTTTCAACAGCGATTCCTGGACGCGGCCCGTCAGACCGGGTTGCCGCTCAACGACGATTTCAACGGTGTCGAGCAGGAAGGCGTAGGTATTTACCAAGTGACGCAAAAGCATGGTGAGCGTTGTAGTGCAGCGCGAGCCTATCTTCTTCCTCATATCGGTGTACGCAACAATCTAACGGTGAAAACCCGGGCACAGGTTCAACGCATCCTGTTCGAAGGTACCCGCGCCGTAGGTGTGGAAGTTCTTCAACGCGGCCAGATTCACGTGTTACGGGCACATCGGGAAGTAATCCTTGCTGCCGGAGCCTTTCAGACGCCACAACTGTTGATGCTTTCTGGTGTGGGGCCGGAGGCAGAACTGGAACGCCACGGCATCAAAGTCCTGCTGAATCTTCCAGGGGTAGGCCAGAACCTGCAGGATCACCCGGATTTTGTCTTCGTTTACAAAACACCCAGCCTCGACGCAATGGGCGTCTCCATGGGCGGCGGTGTCAAGCTGCTGAAAGAGGCAGTCCGTTTTCGAAATGAGCGTCGGGGTATGTTGACCTCGAACTTTGCCGAAGGCGGGGCGTTTCTTAAAACTCGCGAGGCTTTGGACAAACCGGATATTCAACTGCACTTCGTCGTTGCGCCGGTCGAGGATCATGCCCGCAAATTGCGACTCGGCCATGGACTTTCCTGCCATTTTTGCCTTCTGCGACCACGCAGTCGCGGTGCGGTGTCGCTGGCCAGTAATGACCCGCAAACGGCGCCATTGATTGATCCGGCCTTTCTTCAGGATCCACAAGATCTTGAAGACATGGTCGCGGCGTTCAAAATCACCCGTCAGTTGATGCAGGCTCCCGCTCTTGCCAGTTGGATCACTCAAGATCTGTATACCGCAGAAATCGACACCGATGAGCAGATCCGCGCCATCCTGCAACGTCGCACCGACAGCGTTTATCACCCAGTGGGTACCTGCCGGATGGGCGTTGACGCACTTGCTGTGGTGGACTCGAAGCTGCGCGTACATGGGTTGCAGGGCTTACGGATTGTCGATGCTTCCATTATGCCAACCCTCATCGGCGGCAATACTAACGCGCCGACAATCATGATCGCTGAGAAAGCCGCTGATCTTATTCGGGGTATTCAACGGGTGAAATTGTCCGTGGAGCCGGAAGACTCGACCATTGCCAATAACAAGAATGAGGCACCTTATGTCGTTGCATGAATTTGATGTGGACCTTCAGTCCGCAATGCCCCTGACCGCGATCATCATTGGAACCGGCTTCGCTGGCATCGGCATGGCCGTTGCGTTGCAAAAGGCCGGCGTCGAGGACTTCGTCATCCTGGAAAAAAAACATGACGTAGGCGGTGTCTGGCGGGACAACACATATCCCGGCGCAGCGTGCGACGTACCTTCGCACTTATATTCGTTTTCGTTTGAGCCCAATCCGGGCTGGAGCCGAGTGTTCGCTCCGCAGGGTGAAATTCATAACTACCTGCAACGCTGTACCGACAAATATGGGTTGAGTAAATACATCCGTTTTGGCGTCGAAGTCGCCTCCGCTGAATTCGATGAAGCGACTTCGCTGTGGCAGGTCATTCAGAGGGACGGAACTGTACTGAGTGCTTCGTTGCTGATTAGCGGCACCGGACAGTTGAGCCGCCCGGCATTTCCAAAATTGGCGGGCATGGATAATTTCAAGGGCCACATCTTTCACTCGGCCACTTGGGATCACAGCTACTCGTTAGCTGGTAAGCGGGTAGCGGTAGTCGGCACCGGGGCCTCTGCGATCCAGTTTGTCCCGGCCATTGCCGGACAGGTGGAACACTTGAAGGTTTTCCAGCGCTCCCCCGCGCACGTGATGCCACGTCCCGACCGCGCTTACTCCGAGCGAGAAAAAGCCCTGCTACGCAATGTTCCCTGGTTGATGAAGGCTTACCGCGCATCAATATATCTACGGTATGAATCACGAGCTCTGGCGTTTACCCGGTTCAAGTCTTTGATGAAATGGGCGGTCGGTATTCCATTTCGCAAGCTGCTGACCGAGCAAGTGATTGATCCCGTATTACGGCAGAAACTTACTCCTGATTATCCGTTCGGCTGCAAACGCATTTTGCTGTCTAGCGAATACCTCAAGACCATGAGCCGGCCCAACGTGGAATTGGTCACCGACGGTATTGTCCGTATTACGGAGAACGGAATTGAAACCGCTGACGGCAGACAGCATGAGGTCGATGCGATCGTCTACGGTACCGGGTTTGCGGCCACTGAATTTTTGTCTCCGATGCGCATTGTCGGGCGTGGCGGAATAAACCTTAATCAGGCTTGGCGCGACGGTACCCGGGCTTATCTTGGACTAGCGGTTCCGAACTTCCCCAATTTCTTCATGCTCTACGGCCCAAACACCAACCTTGGCCACAACTCGATCGTGTATATGCTTGAAAGCCAGATTGCCCACATCATGCGATGCTTGCGCACTTTGAATGCAACGGAGACGAACACAGTTGAGGTCGATCAAAGCGCGTATGACCGTTTCCACCAACAGACCCAGAACCGCCTGGCCAACACGGTGTGGAACGGATGCAAGAGCTGGTACGTCGATGAAGCCGGCAACAACAGCACAAATTGGCCAGGCTTCACCCTAAGCTATCGCTGGCTAACGCGATTCTCGGCTTTGCACGCCTACCGCTTTAGCCGTCAGTTCGAAGGAGGCACCACGATAGCGGAATCACCAGATTGGCTTGAGGTGATGAAAACTCGTTTTCTGCGAGGCTTCTTGCGCACCACATTTCGGTCGTTGATCGGGCCGGGATTGGGTGTCGTCGCGCAGAGAAGGGTGGTCAGGGGACTTTCCCGGCTGATGCCCGGCACCACTGGCGTGATCCGTTATTGCCAGCAGGTCAATGGTGTTCCCGTACAGGTGGTTGCTCCCAAGCAAGGTGAGAGCGGCGGTGTCATTTTGTACCTGCACGGCGGAGCGTTTTGCCTCGGCTCCCCGGACACGCACTGGAGCATCACCAGTCGCTTGGCCAAGGCATCCAGGATGTCGGTATGGGTTGCGAATTACCGATTGGCTCCAGAGCATCCCTGTCCAGCAGCACTGCAAGATGCGCTGGCATGCTATGAAGCCTTGCGCGCTCAAGGTTATGCCGCCAACCGGATTTTTCTCGCAGGCGATTCGGCGGGCGCTGCGTTGGTATTGGCCTTGGCCCTCAAGCTTCGAGATCGTTACAAGCTTTTTGCCGCTGGGCTGCTGCTGATGTCACCGGTAACCGACGAGCACTTGACCGGCGCCTCAATGATCTCGCGACTTAAGGAAGACCCCATGATTCGTCGCGGTTGGCTTGAGCAGGGATTGGGTTGGTATGCCTCCGATGAGGCGACGCCCAGTCCATTGCGAGTGGATCTGCAAGGACTGCCTCCGATGCTGGTTCAGGTTGGCGACCATGAACTGCTGTTATCCGATTCCATACGTTTGGCCGAACACGCAGTCAACAGTGGGGTGAATTGCTGGCTGGAGGTGTACGCAGCACGATGGCACGTTTTTCAGCTTCAAGCCTTTTACCTGCGCTCAGCGGCCAAAGCGCTGAACACAGTGGCTGAGTTTGCCCGTGAGCAACTTTCACAGGCGGAGCCAACAAGTTCGTGATGATGGTGAAAGCGTGCGTCTAGCTGCTGTCGTTGCGACAGGGCTAGACGCATCAGATAACCGAAGAGCGGTTAACCCGCGACCGGTGTGCGCATGGTGACGAACTCTTCAGCGGACGTCGGATGCACGGCGATGGTGTCGTCGAAATCTCGCTTGGTCGCGCCCGACTTCAGCGCAATCGCCAAACCCTGCACGATCTCGCCGGCCTCCGGGCCGACCATGTGGCAGCCCAAGACCTTGTCGGTCTTGGCGTCCACCACCAACTTCATCAAAGTGCGCTCCTGGCATTCAGTCAGCGACAATTTCATCGGCCGGAAACGGCTTTCAAAAATCACCACTTCGTGCCCGGCCTCTCGCGCATCTTCTTCGGTCAACCCGACAGTGCCGATGTCGGGCTGGCTGAACACCGCCGTCGGGATCATCTTGTAATCCACAGGGCGATACTGCTCGGGCTTGAACAAGCGCCGCGCTACGGCCATGCCTTCTGCCAGCGCGACCGGTGTAAGTTGCACCCGACCAATCACATCGCCCAGAGCCAGGATCGACGGTTCAGCGGTTTGATACAGTTCATCGACCTCGACAAAACCTTTCTTGTCGAGTTTGACGCCAGTGTTTTCCAAGCCCAGGTTGTCGAGCATCGGACGCCGACCGTTAGCGTAGAACACGCAGTCCGCCTCAAGCTGACGACCATCCTTGAGGGTTGCTTTCAGGCTGCCATCGGCTTGCTTGTCGATGCGCTCGATGTTGGCATTGAATTGCAGGTTCATGCCGCGCTTGCTCAGCTCTTCCTGCAAATGTTTGCGCACCGTACCGTCAAAGCCGCGCAGGAACAAATCGCCGCGATACAGCAATGTGGTCTCGGCGCCCAACCCGTGGAAGATACCGGCGAATTCAACAGCGATGTAACCACCACCCACCACCAGAACACGCTTTGGCAGTTCTTTGAGGAAGAATGCCTGATTGGAACTGATCGCATGCTCATGACCCGGAATCTCCGGAGTCTGCGGCCAGCCACCGGTAGTGATCAGAATGTTCCTGGCGGTGTGACGCTCACCATTAATCTCGACCGTATGCGGGTCGACGATCTTGGCGTGGCCTTCATGCAAGGTCACGCCGCTGTTGACCAGCAGATCGCGATAGATACCGTTCAGTCGATTGATCTCGCGATCCTTGTTGGCGATCAGTGTTGCCCACTCGAACTTGGCGTCCCCTGGAGTCCATCCGAACCCTTTCGAGTGCTCGAATTCGTCGCAGAAGTGCGCTCCGTAAACCAGCAGTTTTTTCGGGACACAGCCAACGTTTACACAGGTACCACCTAAATATCGGCTCTCGGCCACCGCCACTTTGGCGCCGAAACCGGCGGAGAAGCGCGCAGCCCGAACACCTCCGGAACCTGCACCGATCACATAAAGGTCAAAATCGTAAGTCATTTTCAATTTCCTCGTAATCCAACATGGCAGCGCGCTGTTAAGGGGTCGAATGTGTTCTGGGTTGGGTGGAGGTGGACTTAGGTCAGAGGTATCTGGAGCTCCAAGCAGTAATGCAGGAAGCGACATAGTCTGCATCCTGACTGTTAGTAAGGAGGTGATCTGCTGAGTCGAGCGAAATAAAGCTTTTGGGGTGCTTAGCTGCCAGATAAATTTTTTGGGCTTGTTCTATGGACACGGTGGTGTCTATTGGGGAATGAAAAACAAGCAGTGCGCGTCGAAGGTTAGCGATATTCGCATCCTGTTTTTGGGCCTTAATGTCATCCAGAAACTGTTTTTTTATCGTGAACTCTCTGCCGGCGAGCATCACGTTGTATTCGCCAATGTCTCTGATTGCCTCAACATGACCTCTGAACTGCTTCATGACATGGGCGGCTTCAGCGGGTGCACCGATTGTGACTACGCCCTTGGCCTCAGGAATGTACTTCGCCGCCGCTATGACTGCGGCTCCACCCAAGCTATGGCCAATCAAGATGGAGGGAGCCTGGTACATTTCACGCAGATATTCCGAAGCCGCTACTAGGTCGGCAACGTTGGAGGAGAAATTGCTGTTGGAAAAGTCGCCTTCACTACTGCCCAGGCCCGTGAAATCAAATCTGAGCACCGCGATATTGTTGTTGACTAACGCTTTAGCAATTCTTGCGGCAGCTTTGATATCTTTACCGCACGTGAAACAGTGGGCGAACAATGCATAGGCTTTAGGAGATTCTGGCGTCTCGAGCAAACCAGACAGGCTCATACCTTGAGGGTTTTGGAAAGTTATCTTCTTTTTGCTCATCGTGAATCTCTCTCAAATGGCTCTGCTCCTTGCCCAGTACGAACCGGATGAGTGAGCAGTGAATTTAACAAAGCTACCATCCAGAAGGTAGATTATCAAAGATTTACTAGAATACACTCGATTGTGAGCGTCTTGATTCGGTTTGGAGAGAGGAGGGGCCGGGCGTAGCCGCTCTGTTGCGAGCGATCTGCAATTCATCGTATTTGATTATTTCCTCCCTGGCGTTCTCGTGGTATCGCGCTCATCGCTGCCCCGTCCATCTTGATTCCGGGAGCGAGGCTGAACGCCACCCAGTTTCGGAGCAGATACATGAGGAGTCAACGATCGTCCGTCGGTCATGCTGTCATCTTTGTAATTGTTAAATTATGAAAGTTGGCTACATTATTCGCGGCAACGCTAACGCCTATGTCGAGCGTCCGTAGCGTCATTGCCGAGCTTAGACTAAGTGAGCGTTAGGCGAGTAGGGGGGGCCAAGCATTGCCTTTAGATGTCTACGACGTAGCGTCATTGCGGTAGCTGCCACATCGCTTGGGCGCTCAACAAAACAGTAATTGATGAGTCTGGGGTTGGGCTGATTTTGAAATCTACGGCTGGGTCATAACTTGGTTTTGCGCCGTATCGTTGCTCGCGGTCAGTATCTCTGGTCGGTAACGGCTTCAAGGTTGCGCAACGATAGGTATATCCAATTACCGGACCGGCTGCAGGTTCAACACGATATGATAAATTTCGGCTTGGCGGCACCTATCCATATCGATTACTCAAAAAGCAGCTTCAACGCCAAGCCAATCACCACGATATTGAATACCCACTCCATCCATTCATCGCCTTTGCTTAACGCAAATCGTGCCCCGGCGTTTGCGCCAAGCACTGTGCCGGCCAATAGGCATCCGCCGTATTGCCAGTTGATAATGCCGTTGATGCCGAAGACCATCAGCGATCCGATTGACAGCACCAACCCTCCGACCTTTCGAGTGCCAATGGATTCGCTGATCGTTTTGCGAAAAAAAATAATGTAGATGTACGTCGACAGTTTTGCCTGCCCGCCAAATAAACCCCCAATTGCGCCTACTGGGATGAACAGCAAATAGCCTGCGAGTCGCCTTGTCCAGGAAGGGCGTGGCTCTCCGGCAAGCGGCTTTTTGATTAGCGAAAGCGCTACAAGTAATAACGTCAGTGCTCCAATTATTTTGTGCAGCAGCAGAGGATCGATTTCAATCAGCAGACTCGCCCCCGCCAGCGCCCCAAGCAGACCTAGGAGCGCCGCTGGGAAAGCAGCGGCATAATCGATTTTTCCGTGCTTGTGGAAATGACGTAGTCCAGCCAGCATCGTGCCCAGTGACGCTAAGCGGGCAGTGGCTACGGCCGACTGCGGTGCAATGCCTAGCCCAATCATGACCGGGACTGTGAAAAACACGCTTCCTCCCGTATTGGTGCCGACAAAGCCGGTTACGATACCTAGAATGACCAGGCCGGCCCCTGTCAGCCACTCGCTAGCTATCATTTCGGCGTGCTTGCCGATGGTGAGTGGACCGATCGGGTCCCAGTGATCATTACTGCACCCACTGCACGCTATCGAACACAATGCCTGGGCTTAGAAAGCCTTTCCCCGTTTTACCTGATGCCACGCCGATCTCCACTGTGTTAACGCCTACCTGCAGCGCTGTGGCCGGAACACTGACCTCGAACACGGTGTTGTTGCCGCGATAAGTGCCCCGGGTGATGCCACGGCTGTCGGGCTGCTTTGAAGCGGGTGGCACTGGCGCGGTCCAGTGCTGATTGACCCTCACTGCTGGGCGCCCTCCGGCTTGGGCCAGCGAAATAAACAGGCGTAGCCGGTAAGCGCTAAGCTCGTTGGCGGCCAATACGAATTGAATGCGCGTGGGGCTGTTAACGTCGCGCCATTGCACCGCCGGGAATTCATCAGCAGTGCTGGTGCCTACGGTGTAGGTGACGGGGGCCCATGACGCCATGCGTGAATCGCTGGGATGTGCCGATAGCACCAGGTGCGCGTTGCGAAAGCCAGCCGGAGTGCCATCGGGCACACCGATTTGCCATTTCACCTGGCCTGGAAGCGGTTGCGCCTGCAAGCTCGTCTGGGTGGTGGTGCCGGCTTTGACATCAACCGTGCGCTGCGCGACTTCCAGTTCATTCTGATAGAGCGTCATCCGATATTGCCCCGGGCGTACCGCCGTCAATTGGAATCTCCCTCTGCCATCGGCGCGCGCCCAATATTCGGCGTTGGCATTGCTCAAACCCACCACCGCCGGCAGTGCGCTGGTCACGCCGCAAACGTGACCGGCTACCGCGCCGCGCCCAGCGCTGTCCACGAACCCGGCAAGGCCCAGGCTGTTATTGACGAAACCCACGTCGATCAAGGCCGCGTCAGGGGTGCCACCGTCGGTAAATAACAGCCCGTAAACCCCATGCAAGCCGCCGCGATAGGGCTCGGTCTGGGTGTGATTGGAGAACATGTAGTTGTAAAGCTCATGGGTGGTCGGCGTTTTCTGGGTGGCAATATCTTTGAAAAACGCACCTCCAGAGCTGAGTTCACGACTGCCCATCAGCATGTAAACCGCCACACCGGGGCCTTTGACCGCGTGCAGTGGGTCGTCGATCATCGGTTGTGCCGAATAGAACTTGGAGCTGGTGCGCCCGTCGGGTAGCAAAAACACATCTTTGCCTTCGATCGCTGTGCCGACGTTGGAGTCGGTGCCGCGGTCGGCCTTGGGCAGCTTGTTGGCGTTGAGCCGGGCCACAAAGCGCAGCTCGCCCACGGGTAGCAAGGCTGGGGCGTAGGTCGCCATGTAGATAGCAGCGCGACCTTTTTTCGCCAGGTAGTAATGGATCAACTCTCCCGCCCGCGCACTGATCACAATCACGTCACCTACCGTGTGCACGTCTACCTGTGCGCTGCCAAGGCCTGAAGCAATCTGCGAGGCTTTGGGTTCGGTGGTCTGCAATTCGCTGTCGCGATAGCGCATGGAAGTCAAATCGCCATTGCGCGTGTCCACGCTGAACAGCAAGTTTGCACCGGTGTCGACGACGATCCGGGAGTCGGTGCGGGTGAAGCCGAAGCCGGCGGCGTGTGCGTGGGCCGCAAGTGTGCAAAACATGATCAGCAGGAGGCGTCGCATCACTGGCTCCCCGGATTGACGTGACCAGCACCGGCGTTGTTGGGGACTTCAATTCGCGCCGTTTCGGCTGGCTGCGGTGCAATAAGGTATTGACGGTATTCCTTGAACGCCGCCAGCACAGGAGCATCCTGGGGACGATAGTCATCGCCACTCAAGTGTTGCTGGTTGGCAACACAGGGCCTGCCTAGCGCGGACTGGCAGGTGTCGTTGGCCGACTGCGGGATTGGGGCGAAGAGGGCGAATGCCGTGCCGGGTTGTCGGGTATCGTTGAACAGCGGGTGCGATACGTCTTCGAAGTCATTGCCTTCCACCAGCAGATGGGAGCTGGCGGTGCGGGACATGATCGCGCCCTGGTACGTGAGATGGGCAAATACGTTATTGACCAGTTGCGCGCGAATCTCGGCATTGCCCATTCCGCCTGAATGGGGCGCGCGCCCCGAGGTGTCATGCACGTAGTTTCTGAGCAGCGTCAGGGTGTCGTGATGGCCTAGAAACAACCATACCCAATAATGGTGACCATCGCAGGTCGCCGAGTAGGGCGTGCGGCCGTCGAACTCGTTGTTAGAGATCGTCACATGGGTCGCGCTACCCCAACCGGTCACGATCATCTGCCGGCCGATACGCGCGAAGGTATCATGGTCGATCCACACGCCATCTGCATCGTCCAGGGTGAGTGCATCACCGCCCCAGACCACACGGGGGTTGATGTCCGACAGGGTCAGGTTACGCACGATGACATTGTGTGCGCCGCTCCCGATAAACAGCCCCATGCCCTGAATACCGGCACGGGCACTTACTCCCAATAGCGTCTTGTTCGAGCCAATCTTCAGGCGCTGCAGCCCTGCCTTGTCGTAGGTCACTGTGGTCGGCGGTTTTGACTGGCAGAAATGGTTGGCGCCGTCGATCGCCCATTGCCCACCGCCATGGGCACAGGCGTTGGCCATGCATCCGGCCTCCGTTACTTCGGCGCTGCCGTCGGAAACAACCGAACCGCGAAAATCGAAGGTATGGTCCAAGGCGATCACGCGTGGCGTGTCATCGGTGCAATTGCCGCGCGTGTCGAAGCGCGCGCACAAGGCATTTTTCAGTTCAGTGGGTGTGGCGGGGTGCACAGCCGCAGCCTCGCCACCACCGGTCACGCCCTTGGCAAAACCTTCGGGATGGTTTGCCGCCTGGGACAACTGCGGTATCAGCACAAAGGCATATAGCACGGACGCTGACAGGCACTGCACAAATGGATTCCGGAACGTCAACGGTGTGGTCCTGAGTATTTCATTAAAGGCGGCCAAGCCTTGTTAAACAGGCTGTTCATGATCTGAATACCCATCGGTATTAATCAAACGGTTTAATCGCGATAGCGATTGTCTTCAGCTGAGGTTCAGTTGGGCGCTGGCAAATAGCCGTATTTAACCGGTTTTCGTCCGTCTCAACCCTGCTTCAGAGGCTTGCGGTCAGTTACCTTGAAGATTGGCCGATGATTCCGAGGAACGTTGAATGAACACTCCCGATGAATTCAAACCGCGCCCGCGCGACAACGTGCTGCCGTATGAGGCCGAGGTTGCCCGGATGGCATTCACAAACGCCCGCACGGCATTGCGCGCTCACTCACAGCTGTCCACCAAGGAGCGCCTGGCCGAACTGTCCAAGCTTAAACAAACGATTCTGGCCCATCGCTCAATGATCATCGCGCGAGTCATGGAGGAGGTGGGCAAGTGTCGAACGGACGCACTGGTTGCGGAAGTTCTCGGCACCCTTGATTGGCTCAACTGGTTGGAGAAAAATGCCCAGCGTCTGCTGAAGCCTGAAAAGGTCAAAACGCCGATTACTTTGTTGGGCAAGCAGTCGTTACTGCTGCATGAGCCCCTGGGTGTCGTCCTGATCATCTGCCCCTGGAATTACCCCTTCCACAACGCAATTACCGGCATCGCTGCAGCGTTCGTAACGGGCAATGCCGTGGTGTATAAACCCTCCGAACACGCTCCCTGCAAGGGATTGATCGAACAGGTCCTGGCGTGTTCATCGGTACTCCAGAGCCTGGTCCGGGTGGTGTACGGCGCCGGCAGCCTGGGCTCGGCGTTGATCGAGCAGCAGCCGGCGAAGATCTTTTTTACCGGCAGTGGCCCCACCGGCAGCAAGATCATGGCTCAGGCCAGTCGTGAATTGATTCCGGTGGAGCTGGAGCTGGGTGGCAAAGATCCGATGATCGTGTTTGCCGATGCACCCATGGCGCGTTCGGTGGCTGGCGCGCTGTGGGGCGGTTTCACCAATGCCGGGCAATCCTGCAGCGGTGTGGAGCGCCTGTTGGTAGAGCACAGCGTGCAGGATCGTTTCGTCAATAGTCTGGTCAAGGAGGCGCAAAAGCTCGTCGTGCGCGTTGGCGATAACGGCGACGCCGATGTCGGGCGCATGACCGTCGGCTTTCAGCGTGACAAGGTCATCGAGCATGTGCAGGACGCCCTGAATCTTGGCGCGCGCCTGAGATTCGGTGCCGTACCCAGCGCGAACTCCCTGACTGTACAGCCGATCATTCTGGACCGTGTCACGCCGGCGATGCGGGTGTGGAACGAGGAAACCTTCGGTCCGGTATTGCCGGTCATGGCCTTCACCAGCGAAGCGCACGCCATTGAGCTGGCCAATGACACCCACTATGGCCTGTGTGCCAGTGTGTTCACCGCCGACACGCAGCGCGCGTTGCGGGTGGCCGGTGCACTGGAGGTCGGCGGAGTGTCGATCAACAACGTCAACATGAGCGAAGGCAACCCAGGCTTGCCATTTGGCGGTGCGAAGAAAAGTGGCTTCGGCAAACTGCGTGGGCCGGAAGGGCTGCTTGGGTTCACCCGTAGCAAGGCCGTACTGATTGACAAGGCCGGGAGCAAGATCGAGGCCAATTGGTACCCCTACACACCACGCAAATTCAAGTTGTTCGAACGCTTCATTCAGGCGCTGTATGGGCCGCGTCGTTTACGCCTGCTGGCGATCGCATGGCATGGCTTGCGGTTGGAAGCGTTCAGTCAAAAGCCACGAAAGTGACGGCAGTCAAGCGCGCGTTTGTCGCGGGCCGTGCCCGGTCCAGCGCTTGAACGCCTTACGGAAGTTCTGCGCGTCGCTGAAACCCACTTCAAAAGCCACCTCATCCAGCGTCATGCGTACATTGCCCAATAAAGAAAGGGCGCGCTGTTTGCGCAGATCATCCAGAATGGCTTGATAGGACATCTCGTTCTGCGCCAGACGCCGGCGCAAGGTGCGTTCGCTCATGCACAGTTGCGAGGCGACCGCTGACAAATTGAGGGGTGTACGCAGATCACGACGCAGGATGCGCTCGACGGATTCGACGAACTCAATTTCGCCGCCCCGGCCGTCACTCATTTCCAACAACTCCATGACTTGTCGATTACTCAATGCATTGTGGGTGCCGATGGGGGTATTGGCCCAGTGCTTGGCGCAGACAAACAGATTGTCCTTGCGGTCAAAGTGCACCGGGCATCTGAACAGGTTTTCATAGTGGGCGGCGTAGGCGGGCCGTGGGTAACTCAGCTCGATCGACGACGGGCTGAACGCCGGGCCTGCCAGGGTACGCGCGACATTCAAGAACACGCCGAAGGCTTCCTCCACCAGAAAGGTCAGGATCTCGGGCTCATGAAACGGGCAGGTGACCTGGAGCGTGATATGCCCTGGGGATTCGAGGTTCTCGAAGCTCAATAGCGCGCCGGTCTGTTTCTGCATGTCGATGCCCAGGGCTATCGCGCTACCGAGGGTAGCGCTGGTCAACATGGCATAACCCACCAGGCCCATGGAGGCGATGGACTCGGTCGTGCTCATGTCCAGGCCCAGTCCTCTGTCGCGCCCCTTGGTCATGTCCAGAGCGCGCTTGATCATCAGGCATGCCTGACGAATCGAGACGCGACTTTGCGGGTTGGCCAGGTCAGCGATGTTGAAGCCTAAGCCCAGGCACAGTCGATTCGGGTCCAGGCCCAGTTGCACAACAAGGTCCGCCAGACTGCGCAGCAGGTTGACCGGTAAATCGGCGGTGTGCCGTGTAGCACCGAGCATGGTCGGCTCCCTGTGATGCGGTTATTTGCCCAGCATCAGGCGGGTCACCAGGCGGGTAAACCGCCCATACGGCGCCGCGACTTTGTCGGACATATTGAAGGGACTGAGTTTGAACACGCCACGGGCATGGGACAGGCGCACAAACCCTTCGTAGCCATGGTAGGCCCCCGTGCCACTTTCACCGACGCCGCCGAAGGGCAGGTCGTCCTGGGTGGCATGCAGCATGGTGCCATTGATCGTTACACCGCCTGAACGGGTTTGCTGCACCACCTGCTCAACACAGGTCCGATCATTGGAGAAGCAATACAGCGCCAACGGTTTAGGCCGCGCATTGATGAACGCCAGCGCCTCATCGAGCGTGTCGTAGGCGACAACCGGCAACAGTGGGCCAAAAATTTCCTCGCGCATGATATCGGTGCTCAATGGCACGTCGGTCAGCAGGGTCGGTGGGACTTTGCGCTCGGTGGTCTGATCGAATTCCATGTTCTGCCACACCTTGGCGCCGGCCACGATCGCCTGATCCACGAGGTTCAGCAAGCGCTCGTAATGACGCCGCGAAATAATCGAGGTGTAGTCTTTATTGCCATCGATGCTAGGGTACAGTTGCTTGGCTGCCGCCAGCCATTCAGTGGCAAAGCGCTCGACCAAAGGCCGCGGCACCAGCACATAATCGGGTGCGACGCAGGTTGGGCCGGCGTTGAACAGCTTGCCGATGGCGATCATCCGCGCCGCTTTCTTCAGTGGAAAATCCGCAGCGAGCACCACCGGTGACTTGCCTCCCAGCTCCAAGGTTACCGGAGTCAGGTTGCGCGCCGCGGCCGCCATCACCAGGCGCCCGACCTGAGTAGAACCGGTAAACAACAAGTGATCAAACGGCAGTTCGCTGAAGCGGCTGGCCAATTGCGCGTCGCCGATGACCACGGTGACCTGGTCGGCAGGAAAGGTCTGGGCCAGCAAGTGTTGCAGCAGCAACGCCGTACGCGGGGTCAGTTCGGACGGTTTGATCATCACGCGATTACCCGCAGCCAGGGCTTCCACCAATGGCGCCAGGGTCAGCGTCAACGGGTAGTTCCATGGGGCCAGGATGCCCACTACGCCCAGCGGTTGATAAATCACCCGCGCAGTGGCGGGCTTGAAGGCTATACCCACTTTGCGTTTGCTGGGGCGCATCCAGGCTTTGAGGTGCGAGCGTATATGCTTGATGCCATTGACGATGGGCATCAGCTCACTGAGTTGGGTCTCGGCGAACGAGCGGTTGCCGAAATCCGCGCACACCGCTTCCAGCAGTGGGTCATGATGATCGGTGATCAGGCGCAACACCGCGTTCAAGGCGGCCATGCGCTGCGCGTAGGTCGGGGCGCCCTGGGCATGCACGGCGGCTTGTTGGGCAGTGAACAGTTCATTGAGTAACGGCACAGGCTCAAGCGCCGTGGGCATGCTGCTGACAGGCTGATTCATGACGGTAATCCTTGGGCAAGATGCCAGAGAGGGGATGTGAGCGTGCGCGAGTCGTCAGAAGAAATTTTTGCCCTCGCCGCGGTAAGTCGGCACGCGATCCACCACGCGCCCATTGCTGATCACCAGCAGTTCATCGAAACGCTCACACAGTTCGCCCGCCTTGGCGTGACGAAACAGCACCGGGTCGCCGAGGTTCAATGCTTGGCTCAGGGTGTGTTGCAGTGGGGTTTGGACTTCGCCTGCGGCCTCGTTGTCGATCAAGCGACAGCCGCTGGGTAGCCAGGGCTGGGGCAATCGGTCCTTGCCCGCGGGCCCAGAGGCGATGTAACCACCGCCTGAGCACACCATCA
Source organism: Pseudomonas sputi (assembly GCF_021603585.1). Classification (GTDB taxonomy): domain Bacteria; phylum Pseudomonadota; class Gammaproteobacteria; order Pseudomonadales; family Pseudomonadaceae; genus Aquipseudomonas; species Aquipseudomonas sputi. The sequence continues at coordinate 348,983 of NZ_BQHI01000004.1, forward strand.
CGCCGGGGGCCTGGGTGCGTGTCACGGGCAAGGCAAACCCGGCTGCGGGCTTCAGTTCAAAGGCTTGGTAGTGGTCAAACAAGGTCGGTGCGTACAGGCCGGAGCCGGCTGCCAACTCGGTGACCGAAGGATCCTGGCGGGTGCTTTCAAAACTGCCCGTGCCGCCGCCGTTCACAAACTGCAGGCTGTGGCCGGCTTTACGCAACGCTTGCACAACCTGCTCCCGGCGTTTATTAACTTCGGCTATGGAGCGGCTTTTGAGAAACCGGATGATTCTATTCTTGACGGTTTGGCCTGGCACCGCATCCATCAGTCCGGCAATTTGCCCTTCATAACCCATCAGCCCTTGCAATATGACGCCTTGGTTCGAGGCGATATCGGCGGCCAGTCCGAGCGCACTCGCCACGTCGTTGATCGGAGAGCGGTGCACGCCGAAGTACAGCCCAGGAAAATCAGACGACATATCCAGATCGATCGCCAACGGTATAACCACACCTTCGGTTACGGCTATCTCGTTGATCGCCTGCACTTGGGTCCCGTTGTCGACCATCAGCGTGATCGAGCGTCCTCGCCGCAATTGGCAGGCGACTTTGACCAGGCTGCGCTCATCCACCGTCGGATAAGCCACTACGATATCGTCGAAACCCAGGCCAGCCAGCCAGGCGGCCTCAGCGGCGCTGTAGCACAGCAGGCCCTGCATGAACGACCCCGTTGCCATGATCGTGCGAATCATCTCCACCGAGCGTATGGATTTTGTCACTAGTCGCACGGGCAGGTGCCCGGCCCGTTTGCCCAGGCACTGAAGGTTGATCGTCAGTGCATCCAGGTCAATCAATGCGGCGGGCAACTGCACCCCGGCCAGTACCTGATGGTAATAGGCATAATCGCGAACAGGTGGCTGTGGGGCGGTTTCGACACGGCGCATGAAGGACCTAATGAGTTCGGCGGTAGGTAAGGGGGCGTGTGGTCTCGCTGTTAAGAGGGTAAAGCGCCCGTGGGTGTCGATGAAGGTGCGATCCGGCCGGGCAACAGGTTCTCACCGGCCATGCTCGCATTCCACTTCACGCTCTCGTGACAGGTGCCAACCGATCCAGATGGCTGACAATCATCGACGCGACCATAGCGCAGACGCTCTTGGGGTCCATGGATTCGTCAAACAGCAGTTCAATCGTCGCGTGGATCATCTCCACCGCCACACGGGCAGCAGTGGCCAGTTCTTGAGGATCCGCCTGGGGAAACACGGCCGCGAGGATTTCTGCCTGTGCGCCGGACACTTTTCGGTGCGAGTCAATCCTCACATGCTCCAGCGCCGGTACCGCGCGCAGCCCTTTGAGGATCCACATGCCGCCTAGCGTTGCCTCGGTGACCCGATAGGTCTCCAGGATCAGATCGGCGAGCGCCAACTCCAACGCCTCTGGCGGCCCGGACAACAGCTGCGGAGTGATCCAGTTATCGATCAGCCCGTTCTGTTTTTCCAGCAGGCGCTCTCCCAATACCGTCAGCAGCGCGTACTTGTTCGGAAAGTAGCGGTACAGCGCTGGCGGGGTCAGCCCGGCGCATTCGCAGACCAAGTTGGTGGACAGACGTTCTATTCCCACATCACACAGGGTTTGCGCGGTCGCGATGAGAATCCGCTCGTAGGTCTCTGTGCTGCGCTGCTGTGCAGGCGGTTTCTTGTGTTCCTGTGTTTTCCCGGCGTTAGCGGCGCGGGCGCTGGCGGTGTTGGGCTTGGCCATAGGTACCTAGCAAAAAAAGGTTAAAGAATCAGCTTATCAAAATGAAAAAAAATGTTGCTGAGGTTGTTAATGGTAGTTATAACTATCGTGTAGCGATGACTATCATAACCGATGCGTCGTTAGTGTGACGGTCTCTTAAAACAAAAAATACAGGTGACGACTATGAACGCGCGGCAATGGCTGTTCCTTTCACTGGCACTGGTGTGCTGTTCCAGCGGTTTTGCGGCGGCGGGCCCACAGGAGGCCAAGGGCCTGTGGCTCACGTCGGAAAAGGATGCGGTGGTCAAGGTAGACGAATGCGCCGACAAACCCGGCGCGCTGTGTGGAAAGGTCGTCTGGGTCAAGGACGTGGCCTCCACCACCAGCGATTGCGGCGTACAGATCATGCAACTGGATCGTTTCGACCAGGAAGCGTGGCGCGATGGCTGGGTGTTTGATCCCCGCGATCATAAAAAATACAAAGGCGTCGTTCGGGTCAAAGAGGGGTACCTCAATGTCCGGGCTTTTGTCGGTACCGAGATCCTCGGTAAGACAGAGCAATTCGAGCGCATTGCCTCACTGCCTCCTACTCCGGTTTGCACTTTGTAAATCCGACCTTTCTTGTGGGAGAGCCTCATGCGTGCAACTACACACCATTATCTGATGGCTGCTTTGCTGTGGCCTGTCGTCAGCCCCTCCTTGGCGTTTGCCGACGAGATGGCCAGCTATGCAATCGATGTCACGGCCAAGGCCGTATCCGATGTCAGGACCCGGGGCGTCTCGGATTCGTTGAATCGGCCGGGTGCCAGAGTCACCATTCAAGTCGCCCATGAATCAGGGTTGGTGGCACTGGCCGAATTCACCACTGTCAACAAAAAGCAGTTTCTTGAAGGTGACGGCCTTGGCGTCCTGCTCGCGGGCGGTTATCGCTTCGGCGATCCGGAGGCTTGGCATTACGGTGTGGGTTTGGCGGCAGAGATGTTCCCCGGTGCGCAGTTCAAGGCACCCAACAAATTTGACTTCGACACCTTCACGCCCACCGATGAGCGTACGACCAACTACAACAGCCAGTTCGCCGTGTTGGAAATCGGTTACGGCGCGTTTGAAGGTCGAGTCGCGCGGGTATTGTCCAAAACTTACCGTGGTGCCAACACCGGCGGTGTGTGCGGGGCCCAGTTGCAGTTCCGCGACGATCCCACCAAGGGCTTGGAATGCTACGCCAAGGGCGACCGCAACTCCCGTGGCAGCATGCTCTATGACCTGGACTACAAATACGCACTCGGCATGAACACCACGCTGAAGCTGCATGCGGGTTATCAGCAAATCGTTAATTTCTCCGAAGCCAATGCGGCTGACTACGGCGTTGGCCTAATCCATCACTTGTGGGGCTTCGACTGGGGGCTCGACTGGGTGACCGCAAAGACACGGGCGCGTGAGCTGTATATGGCCGAGGACAACGGGCATGTACGCGCCACGGATGAGAACCGCTGGGTCGCATCGATTTCACGTACTTTCTGAGTAGACCTTTATGACTTCGCTTTTCTTATCCCGGACGCCTCAGGTGGCCACCGGTCTGGAGCAACTCGTCCTCGCGGTGGACCTCGGCACCTCTGGTTGCAAGTGCGCGCTGGTTTCATTGGAAGGCGAGATTCGGGCGTGGGCGTTTCACAGTGTACCGTTGCATGTGAGCGGGTTGAGCGTCGAGCAGGAACCGCAGGATTGGTGGAATGCCTTTCTGCGCGGCGCCAACGAACTGCTCAGCGCCGACCCCGTCCGGCGGCGCCAGGTGATCGCGGTGTGTTGTTCGACACAGGGCGAAGGAACGGTGTGTGTGGATCAGGACGGCGTTGCCATTGGGCGTGCGATGTTGTGGCTGGACAAGCGGGGCGCAGGCGCGGTCAAAAAGCGCATGGGAGGAGGGCGGTTCAGCCTGGCCGGGTACGGGCCGCTCAAACTCTGGCGTTCGTTGCGTCTGACCGGGGGCGTGGCCTCGTTGTCCGGCATGGATGCCGCCGGGCACATGGCTTACATCCTTGATCACGAGCCGCAGCGCTATGAGCGAACCCACAAGTTTCTCAATGTGCTCGACTACATGAACCTGCGCCTGTCGGGTCGCTATTGCGCCACCAGCGACTCGATGCTGACAGCATGGATCACCGACAACCGCGACCCCCATCGCATCCGCTACGACGACGGCCTGGTCAAGGCGCTAGGAATCGAGGCTGGCAAACTGCCTGAGCTGGTCCGCTCCACGGATGTTATCGGCACGCTGCGCCCGGAGCTTGCCGAAATGCTCGGACTGGCGCGCACCACGCAAGTGGTAGCGGGCGCCGTCGACACCTCGGCGGTGGCCGTTGGTGCCACTGTCAGTGACTTTGCCCCGCACCTGTACCTGGGCACCTCGTCGTGGGTGGGCGCACACGTCCCGTTCAAAAAAACCAGCGTGCGTCACCACATTGCTGCGGTGCCGAGTGCCGTTAATGGCCGCTACCTGGCGATGGCCATGCAGTCGGCTGCGGGGGCGAACCTTTCGTTTTTACGCGACAAGGTGCTGTACCACCCGGATGAGCTGCTTAGTGATGAACAGCAGCCGGACGTCTACGCCTTGCTCGACCGGATCGCGGCACGGGTGCCGCCGGGCTCGAGAGGGTTGATCTACACGCCGTGGCTGTGTGGCGAACGCTCGCCAATCAGTGATCCGAGCCTGCGCGCCGGCTTGTTCAACCTGAAGTTGGAGCACTCACGGGAAGACATCATTCGCGCCTTCATGGAAGGAGTCGCGCTCAATACGCGCTGGATGTTCGAACCGTTCGCGCGCTTTCTCGGCCAACCCAGCGACGTGATCGTAGCGACCGGTGGCGGCGCCCAGTCCGAGGTGTGGTGCCAGATCATGGCCGACGTCTGCGGGCGCGTTATCCAGCAGCCGCAGAACGCGATCCAGACCAACGCCCGCGGGGCTGCATTTATTGCGGCGGTGGCGTTGGGCAAGTTGCAGTTTCACGACCTTCCGAGTCTCAAACGCCCCCACCGCCTGTTTGAGCCGTCCCGGGTCACTCGCGCGCTATACGACGATCAATTCGCAACGTTCCAGGAGGTCCGCAAGCGCCTCGCGCCGCTGTATCGACGCCTGAACCCCACACAGGAGACTGCCTCATGAGTCATGTGCAACAACAAATCGTCGAGCTTTCACAGCATCTTTGCCACCGCGGTTTTTTTGCGGCGACGGGAGGCAATCTCGCATTGCGCATCGATGCGCAGCACATCGCTGTTACGCCGTCGGCCACCGACTATTTCACCATGCGCCCCGAGGATGTCTGCGTGCTGCGCCTCAAGGATTTGGCACAGCTCTCCGGTGACCGCGCGCCAACGGTCGAAAGCGGTTTGCATGCAAAAATCCTGCGTGCTCGCCCGGACGTGCAGTGCAGCATCCACACCCACCAGCCCGTGGCCAGTGCCTGCACCTTGCTCGGTGAGCCTCTGGATGTAACGGACCCGCAGCTGTGGGAGTCTTTGGGCAAACACATTCCCCTGGTGGGGTACGCACCCTCCGGCTCCAATTGGTTGGCCGGCAAATTCGGCCGTGCCATTCGCTGGGATTACAACGCTTACCTGATGCGTAACCATGGTGTGCTGTGTTGTGGCCCGGATGTCGAGACGACCCTGTCGCGCCTCGAGGATCTCGAGACGTTTTGTCGTGACTACTTGCTGCGCCAAATCACCGAAAAGTCCCGTCATAAAGCACAGTCACCCGCCGCCGTGGCGCGCTTGGTCGACGCCCTGATGCGTTCCAGTGCTGTCGACGCTCACCCTTCTTCCGAGACCCCATCATGAACAAGCCTCTTGATCCCGTCACATTACCTGTACCAGCAGATTCAGCGGTTTCGCAATGGCCTGATGTCGACTCGCTGTATCGCCGTTTCGATGCGCTGGTCAAGCAGCCGATTCGCCCCTTGAAGCGTGAGGCGCTGAACAAAGTCATGGGCTATTTCGACGAGCGCTGCCAGGGTTCGAGACGGCTCGCTGAGGAGGCCAAGAAATTCATACCGGGGGGTGTCCAGCATAACCTTGCGTTCAACCATCCCTTTCCGCTCGCCATCGCCCAGGCGAAGGGCGCGCACCTGATCGATGTGGATGGCAACCGCTATATCGATTTCCTGCAAGCCGGTGGGCCGACATTGTTGGGCTCCAACCATCCGGCCATTCGTGAACAGGTCAATCGGATTCTCGACGACTGTGGCCCGGTCACCGGCCTGCTGCATGAGTATGAGGTGAAGCTGGCGCAGTTGGTCTGCGAAGTGATGCCCGGCGTCGACATGGTGCGCCTGCTCGGCTCCGGCACCGAGGCGGTCATGGCCGCAGTGCGTTTGGCGCGTGCCTACACCCGCAAGAAATGGGTGATCAAGATCGGCGGGGCGTATCACGGCTGGAGTGATCAATTGGTGTATGGCATGCGCTTGCCAGGCACCGGGCGTATGGAGGCGGTCGGTATTCCTCGGGGCGCCACGGCCAACACCCAGGAGAGCCCGCCGAATAACCTCGATGCGTTGCGTCGGCGCTTGCAGATCAATCGACTGCGCGGCGGTACGGCAGCAATCATGGTGGAACCCTTTGGTCCGGAAAGCGGCACGCGCCCGGTGCACCCGGACTTCAACCGCCAATTACGCAAGCTCTGTGACGAGTTCGACACACTGCTGATTTTTGACGAGGTGGTCACCGGCTTCCGTGCTGGCTTGGGTGGCGCGCAAGGTTATTTCAACGTGATGCCCGACATTACCGTGCTGGGCAAATGCTTGACCGGTGGTTACCCCATGGCCGGGGCGATCGGTGGGCGTAGAGATGTCATGCAACTGCTCGCCGGCGGTATCGGTACCTCGGCGCGGCGCGCCTTTGTCGGTGGCACGTTGTCGGCCAACCCGTTGTCCTGCGTGGCGGGCTACTACGCCTTGATCGAGGCGCGCAAGCTGAATGCGCCAGCCCTGGCGGGACGCGCCGGCGACCGTATGCGTAAGGGGCTTGAGGAAATCATCAACCGTCGTGGGTTGCCCTACGTGGCCTATAACATGGGCTCGATCGTGCACCTGCAAACGTCGGGTGTGCTGTTGCTGGACACCAGTAATCCGCTCAAGCTGCTACGAGCACGCAATGAAGCCAAGTCGCGCAAGCACATGATGGAGGAAATGGGAGCCGCTTATACGGCGCACGGTTTGATCACGTTGGCAGGCAGTCGGATCTACACCAGCCTGGCCGATACCGACGACGTCATCGACGACGCGCTCGAGCGTTTCGACGCCGTTTTTCAATTGGTGTGAGGTGAGCGCGATGCAAGATTTACTGAGACAACAGTGGCTGGAACTTCGGCAACGGCTGAGCGGCCTGGTGGAGTCGAGAAGCAGCGTTTCCTTGCGCATACCGGGAAAGGAACGCATGTGGTGGGGACGGCTCGATGATGCGGCCCCCATCTGTATCGACTGGCCGGTGCACGTCATGGGTGAAAGCCAGACCCATCATGCGATCTATCACGCGCGGGCCGATGTGGGGGCCGTTCTGCTGGGCGGAGGTGATTTCGCCCGGAGCCTGGGGGACTTTGGGGGGGTGATGCCGATTTTATTTGATGAGCAAGCTCGACATATTGGTCATATGGACGGACCGGCTGCATCAGTCCAGGACATTGCTGCAGCCTTGCAGCGCGGTGGTAACGCGGTGTTGATCGAGGGCGTGCCCGTCATCCTGGGCACCACCGGCACTCGGATGGCGCTTAACGCGCAGCTGTTTGAAAAATGCGCCAAGGCCTTCACCCTCGCCAAAGCGTCTGGCGCCAAGATGACGCTGTTGCCCTGGTGGGTGGTGCTCGTCGCCAACGGCCGACTGATGAAAGATGAAAAACGCGCGACGCAATGTTTTGCCCGAGGCGAGATTCCGCCGGAAAACCGTGGTTACTGAAAACCCTTCAAGAGGTGTAACGCCATGCACATATCGTCCGCTGTTTCCCGTAAACACCTGAGTGCCGCCTTGGCGCTGGGCTCGATTGCTGTGCTGATGGTAGGGCTGCAACCCTTGCTGCTGGGGGAGTTGTTGGCGCAAAACCGACTTTCGCTTGAGGGCGTCGGGTTGGTCGCTATGGGCGAAATTCTCTCGCTGGGGTTGGGCGTTGTCCTGGGCGATTTACTGCGCTCCGTGTTTAGCCTGCGCCTGCTTACGGTCGTCGCCATCCTGGCGGCATCGGGTATGGACCTGGTCACGGCCAACACCACCGGGGATGGCGCACTGGCACTGACGCGTGGTTTGGCGGGGTTGGCCGAGGGCTTGCTGTTATGGGGTACCGTAAATCTGATCGTCCAGGGGGCTGCGCCTGATCGTGTGGCGGGTGTGTTCATGGTGGTGCAGACACTTGGTCAGGCGGCGGTAGCCGCAGTGTTGGCATATTGGGTGCTGCCGATTCAGAGCACATCGTCTTACGGTTTCGTGTTTCTGGGAGCGCTGACGGCCGCTTCGTTGCTCTTAGTCCGCTGGCAACCCATTCAATTGGCGAATCAACACGCAGAGCACACGGAAAATACCAAGTTCGGTTGGGGCCTTAACCACGTGCTATTGCTGGGGCTGGCCTTTATGCAGCTCAGCGCCATTGGTGGGCTCTGGGCTTACCTGGAGCCATTGAGCAAATACGTGGGAATGGATGCGCAAAGCGCACAGTTGCTTATCTCTGGGACGTTGCTGATGCAAGTGCTGGGCGGGTGCCTGGGAATTGTCCTGGTGCGTCGAGTCTCGGACTATTCAATGTTGGCGGTCGCCGCTTTGCTGTTGGGTGGCATCGCGCTGGGGATGTATTTTTCGGCTGATATGGGCGTCAAGGTATTCCTGGTGTTGTGCGGCGCGTTTGGCTTGATCTGGTTGATGTTGACGCCGTTCCAGGTGCGTATCGCGTTGCAACTGGATCGCTCGGGGCGGATAGCGGCGCTAGTTCCAGGCATGCAACTACTGGGGTGCGCCTTCGGCCCTTTGATGTCGTCGCAGTGGGTAGTGGGGGAGAACGCCGAGTACGTGTTGCTGGTCAGTGCCGCGTTCTCGCTGATTGCACTGACCCTGGTGGGTTTGCTGCGCCGATGCCCCGCGAGTAAGCCCGTCAGCTTTGCGCGCAAAGTGGTACTGGTGGTGGGAGCATCCTCCGGCATGGGGCGCGGGCTGGCGGTGCGTCTGGCGCAGGAAGGCGCCTGGGTAGTGGCCACGGCCCGGCGCAAGGAGCTGTTGAATGACCTTCAACTGGAAATCGCGCTTCAGGGGGGGAAATGCCTGGTCTCGGCAGTCGATGCCCTGGATGAGCATGCGGCGGCCGGTCTCGTGGATGAAATTGTCGAGCTATACGGTCGTCTGGATGTGGTCGTGCTCAATGCCGGCGGCGCTCCCGCGTTGGATATGCGTGAGATGAGTGCGGCCGACGTAACTGCGTATATGCGCTCGAACTACGATGTAGTGGTCAATTATCTGTTCCCCGCCCTGGAGCAGATGAGTCGCCAGGGGCATGGTTTTGTCGTGCACACCAATTCCCTGGCGGGTTTCCTGGGTGTGACGTTGCAGGGGCCATATAGCGCCGCGAAGGGCGCGCTGCGCCTGTTGATCGATACCTGTCGCATTGAGTTTGGTAACCGAGGTATTCGCTTTCTATCGCTCTACCCAGGTTTTGTCGCCACCGCGCAAACCGCAAACGATGGCATGCCAGCACCGCTGGAAATTTCCGAAGCAGCAGCCGTCGATCATATGCTCTACGCGATGCGCAGCCAGCGCTGGGACTACTTGTTTCCTTGGCCGATGAGGTGGCTGATCCGTTTGGCCAGAGTTCTGCCCAAACCGATCACGCTCTGGGTATTGCGTCGAGAGTTGCCGGTGTTGGCCAATGACAGCAGCGCGACTTCACCCGTGATCGCTTTCAAGAACACCTCGGTATGAAGTCTGACATCAGGCGGTGCGCTGCGTATTTGGCAACGCACCCGTCCAGCGCTTGAAGGCGCGCCGGAACCCGCGAGCATCGCTGAAGCCAAGGGTGTGGGCGATGTCAGCTATCGACATAACTGTGTTTTGCAGTAAGTCGCAGGCCCGCTCGTGCCTGATCCGATCCAGCAGACCGCTGTACGTCACGCCCAGGTCTGTCAGGCGACGACGCAGGGTACGTTCACTCATGTTGAGCTTCTTTGAAAAGCTCTGCAGGGCTTCAGGGTCGTCGAGGTTTAGGCGAATATGACTGGAGAGGGTTTCAACCAGATCATTGCGCGAGTCACATCGGTTCAACATCTGATCCAATTTGGCCCGCAACGGGTCACACGCCATGTCGTCATAGTCCGGCAGGCGCGCGTTCAACCAATGAGGTTCGCAGATCAAGCGATTTTTCCCGGCCATGAATTTTACCGGGCAACGAAATTCGCGCCGATAGGCTTGGGCGTAATCCGGGCGGGCGTACGCCAACTCTACCCTGAGGGGATTGAAGGCTGGCCCGATAAGCCGCCTTACCACGGATACGGCACTTGAAAAGGCTTCTTCGATCAAGAAGGGCTCAATTTCAAGATCAAACACTTTGGGGGTGACCTCAATGATGAACTCGTTGGGGTGAACGCTGGCACGGTGCTCCAGTAACGCACCGGTATCACCTTGATGTTCAAGGCCATAGGTAATGGCCTCGCCCAGGGTTCTGCAGGTCAGCATGGCCAGGCCTGCTAGTCCCCAGGAGACGGGCGTCTGACGCATGCCGGTAGCGAGCCCCAACGCTGGGTCATTGATCGCGCGCTGCGTTCGAATAATCAGCATCCGGGTCTGCCTATAAGACAAGCGCATGTCCAGGTCAAGCAGCTCGGCATAACCGAAGCCTAGCCCGCGGCAGATGCGCTGCGTCGACAGCCCGCTTTCCATCAACAGGCTGAACAAGGCCCGCGCGACGTTGGGAACCACCACGGTTTCATTCTGCTGGGGATGCTGCGTCCAGTGCTGGGCAGCGGCTGCGGGCTCTAACATAGATCACACGCTCTCCATCGGAATGAGTCTGTAGACGATAGCTTTGAGCCGGTAATCTAACACCTCCCTTTCTGCTATTGCGGGCATGACGGGCTGGTTTCCTGAGTGCGCAGCCTATCTGTCCTCCATGGTCCCCTAAATGGCCGAGAAAGGCTCATCGAACGCACCGGCTTCGCTTTAGATTTCGGTTTAACACTGAACTGAATATCCAAGGAAAGCGTTATGGAATCAGAACAAGACGCAGCGATTATCGACCGAGGAAATGCCGCCTGCATTATTGGCGCCGGGCCGGGTGGGCTGAGTGCCGCACGCGCACTCAAAGCCAAGAAAATCGTCTATGACCAATTTGAGCGGCATTCGGATGTAGGAGGGATTTGGGACATCACCAATGTCGGCACACCGATGTATGACTCGGCGCATTTTATCTCCTCCAGGGATCTATCGGGCTTCGTCGGGCTTCCAATGCCCAAGGACCTTCCGGAATACCCCTCCCACCGTCAAATTGCTCACTACCTCAGGAGCTTCGCTGCTGCCTTCGGGCTGCGTGAGTCTATTCAGTTCAGCACAACGGTGACCCGGATCGACAAGGAACCCGATGGACACTGGTCCGTCAGCCATCAGTGATGGTTCCGCGCGCCGATACCGTTGGATAGTGTTGGCCACCGGGACAAACTGGAAGCCCAACCTGCCATCGTTGCGTGGTGAGTTTAACGGGGAAGTTCGCCACTCCAATTCGTTTCAATCCGGCTCGGAATTTCACGGTAAGAACGTGTTAGTGGCGGGGGCGGGCAACTCCGGCGCAGATATTTCCTGCGAAGCCGCCATCCACGCAAAAGCCGCCTTTAGCAGCATGAGGCGCGGTTACTATTTCATTCCTAAGCACGTGTTTGGTGTGCCTGCCGATGTGTTTGGTGAAAGTGGGCCGCACCTGCCACTGTGGTTGGCCAGGCCCGACTTCAAGTTTTTTTTGAAGCTGCTTGTGGGCGACCTGACCCGCTGGGGCCTGCCAAAGCCTGATCATCGCTTGTTCGAGACGCACCCGATCGTGAACTCGCAACTGCTGCATCATCTTCAGCACGGCAATATTGCGGTGCGCAAAAACATCGACCGGCTGGACGGCGATTTCGTCATTTTTGAAGATGGTGCCCGCGAAAAAATCGACTTGATCCTCTGTGCCACGGGGTTCAAATGGGGCGCGGAATGTGCTGCGCAGTTTTTCGAATGGAAGAACGGCAGGCCTTTACTTTACCTGTCGATGTTCAGCCGCACTCACCGTAACCTTTGCGCCATCGGCTACCTCGATCAGAACTCCAGTGCTTTCAAGCTTTTTGATACCCAGGCGCTCACCCTGGCTGCGTATTTTCGGGCGCAGTTGGATGGGCTCGACACAGCGAGCCAATTCGATCAGTTGATTCAGCGCGACGATTCGGACCTCAGTGGGGGGATTCAGTTTGTTCAATCGGATCGGCATGCGGTTTATCTGGATGCTCGGTCCTTTACAGCCTACCTGGAGATATTGCGCACGCGCATGCATTGGCCACGATTGACTGAGGACGTATATGCGGCCATCAAACTCGATCAGCCTTTCCCAACGATCGCAGCGCCTGTCATTCATGACGTGCTGGGGGAGAGTCTGCATGGCAAGTAATACGTCGTTTACGGGCTGGGTAGCGCTGATCACGGGGGGCGCCGGTGGGCTGGGGTGCGCTATCGCGGCGGCGCTGATCGCCCGAGGCGTCAAATGCCTGCTGGTCGATATTGATGCGGTGCGCCTGGCCCAGGCGGCTACCGCACTCGGCCCCCTGGCATTGACCTACCAGACAGACCTTACCGATCGTGAAGCGCTTGGGGCACTGGTGAGCTATGTGAGTAGTGAGATCGGTCGCCTTGATCTACTGGTCAATAACGCCGGGATACTAAGCAACATTCCTTTTGAGGTCAGGTCTGTCGTGTCGATTGCGTGTGAAGTTCAGCTCAATATGATGGTTCCTTTGGAACTGTGTCAGGCGTTTCTACCCTTGTTGCAGCAAGCCAGTGACGGACGGGTTATTTCAATTGTTTCCTTGGGCGGGTTATTTCCCATGCCGGAAACATGCATTTATTCAGCGACAAAATTTGGTCTGCGTGGCGCCATGTTGTGCTTGGGGTTGGATGGCAAACGCTTGGGCGTAAAATTCACCATTGTGAATCCGTCGGCGACGGAAACGCCGATGTTGATGCGCGAGGCCATTGAAGATGGCAACAAGATGCAGTTTATGGACCCGCCTCAAATGCCCGAAGACGTGGCTAAAACAGTCATCAAAGCGCTGGAAAAACCTCGGCTTGAACTGTTCGTTCGTCCCAGTGAATCCTGGACTGCGCGTTTAGTCATGCTTGTGCCGGGAGTTTTACCGTACGTATTGCCTTTGTTTCGACGCAAGAGCGAAAAGGGACACCGCAACTACGTTGTGTCGCTCGAGCAGCGAGGGTTGATAAGCAAAGAAGGTGAAGGTTGGCGTCTGAAATGATCTGAGGAGCATGAACAGAGTAGGCAAGGACAAAGCAGTCGATGAGTTCTTCAGGGTTTATGAGTGAGCATTTGAATAGGCCAGCAAGTCGACTGCATTTTGTCGGATCGACTCATGCAGTCGACTTGCTGGTCGTGACCTGCGTATGACTGTTACGCACTCGCACTGCCCGAGTTACCTCAGCGCAAAGCCCTCTGGTTTTTATTGAACAACACCACGTAGAGCACAGGGATCAGCCCCAAGGTCACCAACGTGCCCAGCGCCAGGCCACCCATCAGCGTGATCGCCATGCCTTCCCACAGTGGCCCGGCAAAAAGAATCAGCGGGATCAATCCGATAATGCAGGTTAACTTGGTCATGACAATGGGGCGCAGGCGTTTCACGGCGGCATTCACCACGGCCTCGGAAACCGGCAGGCCAACGTGCAGTTCCGCCTCGATACGTTCCAGCAGCAACACCGCGTTGTTGACGATAATCCCTGCCAGGGACAACAGGCCGAACGTGGCCATGAAGCCGAACGGGTAGCCGGTGATCAGCAGCGCGACCGCAACGCCGATTAATACGAAGGGGATTGCGGAGACGACGATCAGCAACTTGCGCAACGAATTGAATTGCCAGACGAACAACAGCAGCATCGCGATCAGCGCGTGGGGCAGGTATTGCAACAGCGCCTGGTTGGCGTCTGCCGAGTCTTCGATTTCGCCCCCCAGCTCAACGCGGTAGCCCGGCGGTAAGGCCAGTGCGGCCACCTGCGGGGCCAGCTGTTCGACGATGGAGGTCGCCGTCAATGAAGGGTTGTGCCCGACCACGGTGATGCAGCGCTCCTGATTGCGGCGCACCAGTGTGGAGGGTTCGCTGGACGCGACGATGTTCGCGATGGCCGTCAGCGGCAGCGGGGTCGAGCCGTCGGCCGGGTAGACCAGAATGCCGCGCAGATCGGGCGAGTCATGGTTGGCCGTGGCGGGTTCGCGCACCACCAGAGGGACGCGTGTTTCGTTGTCCTGCAACGACGAGATCTGGATGCCGCCGAAGTGTAGTTGCAACGCCTGGGCAATCGCTTGGGTGTCTACACCGGCACGGCGCGCACTGTGCTGATCGACCTCGACGGTATAACGCGCCAGTCGCGTGCTCCAGTCATTGTGCACATCCAGTGTGCCAGGCACGTTACGTAAGGCCTGCTCGATCTGGCCGGCCAGGGTGCGTAATACGTTCTCGTCCGGACCCAGCACGCGATAGATGACGACACCGGCCTCGGTGGTGCCCAGGGAAAACCGTTTCGGCTCTGCGCGCAGTTCAGGGTGTTCTTTGAGCAGGTAGCGACGCATATTGGCGATGACCGCGTCGATATCCGTACCAGCGTTGACGCTGACCGTGAAGTACGCGGTTTCCGGTGCCGGCAAGGGCGGGTTGAGGCCCAGCACGATGCGCGGCCCGCCATCACCCACGTAGCCGATGCTGTCGACCACCTGCGGTTCCCTGCTCAGCCACAGGCTGATCTCACGCACCTTTTGCAAGGTTTTGCGCGAGCCGCTGCCGGGCTCCAGGGTGATGGGCACCTGAAACTGCAAGCGGTCCGACTGAGGCAGGAAGTCATAGGGCACGCGCATCAGTTCGAACACGGCGGCGCCCAGCAACACCAGCATGGCAATCAGAAACAGCGCCTTGTGCTGCAGCACACGGCAGATGACGGCCCGATAGCCACGGTAAAAACCGCTGTCGTAGTTACCCTCCGACGCCGCGTGACGCGCAGCCTTGGCGAAATACAGGCACAACAATGGCGTAACCGTGATGCTCAATAACCACGAGCCGAGCAGGGTGAGCGCCAGCACGATGGCCAATGAGCGCAGGTATTCATTGGTGCTGGTCTGGCCCAGAAAGAACGGCGAGAACGCCAGCACAATCACCAGTGATGAGGTCAACAGCGGAATCGCCAGGGTGCGTCCTGCCTCTTCGCAGGCATGGCGCCGTTCTTCACCGGCCTGCAACCGGCGTTCAATGTCCTCGGCGATCACAATACCGTTGTCCACCAGCAAGCCGAGCGCGAGGATGATCGCGGCGATCGATACAGTTTGCAGCTCCACCCCCAGCATGCGCATGGCGATCAACGTACCCAGAATGGTCAGCGGCACGATGGCGCCTACCACCAGCCCGGTGCGCCAGCCCAGAAACAGCATCACCACGGCCATGACGATGACGACTGTCTCGATCATCACATGCTTCATCTTGGCCATTTGCTGATCGACCACATCGGCTTGGAACGTCACCACATGCGCGGCAAAGCCCAGTGGGAGTTGCTTTTCCAACTGCGCCAAACGAGCGCGCAGGGCTGCGCCGAACTGATGAATGTTCTGCCCGGCCGCCATGGACACAGCCAGCACCACGGCGTCCTGGCCCTGGTACACCGCGGCGGTCTGTGGCGGGTCGGTAGCCATCACCGAAACCTGCGCTATGGCGCCTAGCGCAATGGTTTGCGCGGCGCCGGTGGTAATCGGCAATTCGCGCAGTTGATCCACGCTGAGCAGTTCGCCGGTCACGGTGAGGGTCGTGATCTGCCCGCCGATGTTGGCGATGCCGCCAGGCGCCAACACATTCTGCTGCTGCAATTGCTGGAACAACTGTTGCGGGGACAAACCCATGCCAGCCAGGCGCTGCGGGTTGAAATCGATCGATAGTTGTTGGTCTTGGATACCGTGCAAGGTGACCTGGCCAATGCCGGGTAACCCGCCCAATTGGTCGCGCAGGCGCTTCAACGGTCCACGCATCTCGCTCATGCTGTAGCCGGGCGCGGTGACGGCAATGGAGGCGACAGCGACACGCCCGAAATTGTCATCGACAAATGGGCCCTGGGTGCCCGTTGGAAAGTTCGCACCTGCCTCGGCGGCTTTATTGCGTACTTGTTGCCACAGCACCCCCAGGTCCTTGATTTCGTCGCGAGCCGTCACCTGGATCACCACGCTGCCGGGGTGGATGGTGGTCACGATGTTTTTGATCTGCGACAGCTCGCGCAGCTTTTCTTCCGTGGGGCGGGCCAGCAGTTCTTCGACGCGTTCGCTGGGCAACCCGGGGAACTGGATACTCACCAGTGCGTCGCGGATGGTCACCGAGGGCTCTTCCTGGGTAGGGAAGTTCAGGAACGTTGCCACGCCTGCAAGCAGGATCAACAGGGCGGTGAATAATGTCAGGCGGCTCGCACCCAATGCGTGACGGGTCAGATTGATCATTCGGTCGCGCTCAAACGGCTGGAGGACTGAAGCAGGTTGACGGGCTGGCCGTCGTTGAGAAACGCGACGCCGGTGACCACGACTTGTTCGCCATCCTTGAGACCTTTATCGATGGCGACGCGGCCCTGGTCGATCAGGCCAATGGTGATATCACGCAGGGCGACTTTGCCCTGGGCCGGGTCATAGACGAACACCTGTACCTGGTTGGCGTCGCCACCCATGCGCAGGGCCTGCGTCGGGATAGACAGCGAGAGCGGGGCAGTGGGTGCCAGCCTCACGTTGAGGTTCACGCCGCTGGGCAGCGCGAGTTCGTTGGCGATCAGGCGAAAGCGCGCACTTTGCAGCAAGCCGTTCTGCGCGCGCATCGACAGACCTTCCAATACCATCGGCAGGATAGAGGCGGGCGCGGCCGGGTCGACGGCAACGGCGTGGTCCCCAGGTTTGAGGGCGGTGGCCTGTTCCACCGGCACTTGCACGATAACTTGCAACGCGCCGACGGCCTCCAGCTCCATCACGACTTGGCCGGGAGACAGCTCGCTGTACAACTGCGCGGGTCTTGCCACGACGCGACCGTTAAACGGCGCAATGAGTTGGCCCTGGCGCTGATCGCGTCGCACCAGGTCCAGCGCCGCTTCATCGGTGGCCTGCTGCGCAACGGCCGCCTGCCACGCCGCTTCGGCTTGCTCCACGGCGCTGGCGGCGACGCTGCCCTGGGTATACAGCTGTTGCTGGCGGACCTTGTTGAGCTTGCGTTCGGCGGTCTGCGCCACGCTGGCGAACAAGCTGGCCTGCGCCTGTTTCAAGCGTAACCTGACGGCCGCCGTGTCCAGACTCGCCAGCACCTGGCCTTGTTTCACTGCATCGCCAACGTCAACGTTCAACGCTACCAGGCGGCCCGCACCTTCGAAGGCCAGCGCGGCACGCTCGCGTTGCCGTACGACACCGCTCAAGATCGCGCCGTCGGCCTCCGCGGCGTGCACGCTGGCGACTTTCACCGATCTAACGGCCGGCTCCGGCGGCGGTTCCTCGCGCGAGCAAGCCGCCACAATCAGGCAGGCAAGGCCGAGCAGCAGGGGACGGGCCCAGGGATAAAACAGCTGAGGAAAACCACGCATGCCTGGGACCTCGATATTAGAAGGTGTAGTTGATTGCGAACATGCCTAGGCCTGCATTATCACGCATGACCAGCGGGCTCTTGCGGGCCTGGTCGGCGTAATGGGTCAGCGTCAGGCTTACCAGCGTCGACCAGTGCGCGTCCAGGGTGTGTTGCCAGTTCAAGGCGGCGGAGTAGGCATAGATCCCGGCGTCGGCGTCATATCGCCCGTAGAGCGAGCGTTGGCTCTGTGCCTGGGTGACGCCGAAGAAGGTCTGGTTGTAGCGGCCATCACCAGCATGGGCGTCGACGTCCAGGGCCAGGGTATCGCTGTCAGAGTGGAACAGGATGCCTTCCAGGCCGAATCGGTAGCGGTTGCCGCGATGCTCGCCGGCCATGCGCAGTTCGGCTTCGCCGCTGACCGACAGCCAGTCGAACAGTTGCTGGCTGAGGGTGAAGTCGGCGACGGTTGCGCCGTTGATATCACCCAGGCCATTCAACTCGCGCCCGCCCGGGCGTGTGGTGTTGTCCTTTTCCTTGCGGCCCAGGTCGTAGTTGATCGCCATGCTGGCGCCGAAACCGCTGTCGGATTGAAATTGCAGGCCCACGCCACGGGTGGTGTCGGCAAACAGGACCCCGTGCTGGAGACTGAACATCGGCAACACGAGTGCGCGGTAACGGTCGGCGCCCATGTAGCGAGGCGTGACGCCCATGCCAAGCCCGAGGGTAGCCGTGGTTTTGTCGGCTGCCGGAGTGGCATCGGCCGCCTGGACGTTGCTCATGAGTGTGCTGCAGGTTAGCAGGGCGGCGCTCCACAGCACGTGGAGGGTAGGGGGAGTGGTCAAGTTCATGGTGAAACCCTTTCTGCGGAGGAAAACAGCGGTGCGCCGGACAGCGCGCGATATAGCGCCAGGCGGTTGAATAGCAACTGGTAGGCCGCCTTGCGTACCTCTATGGCGGATTCGGCCAGGCGAATTGCAGCGGCCAGGTGTTCCGAGCGCGCGGCCGCACCGGCGGTAATCTGTTGGTCGAGGCGCTTGGCCTTCAGTGCCGTAAACGCCTCCAGATCGATTTGCGTGGTGGCGTTGGCCAAGGCTCGTTGGCGTTGGCTCAACAGGTCGGCGATTTCGCGGAAGGCGTCCTGTACGGTCTTTTCGTATTGGGCGACGGCTGATTGGCGGCGAGCTGTGGCCAGGTCCAGGTTGGCCTGGTTGCGGCCACCGTCGAACAGCGGCAGGTTCAGTTGCGGCGTGAACAGCCACGCGCCGCTGCCGGATGAAAACAAGCTGCTCAAGTGCGGGCTGGCGATGCCGGCACCGGTGCTCAAGGTGATCGAGGGAAAGAACGCTGCACGCGCGGCACCGATGTTGGCATTCGCTGCGCGCAGGGCCTCTTCGCATTGGCGCACATCGAACCGCTGCAACAGTCGCTGTGAGGACAGTTCGACCAGCCATGATGGGGTTTCCAGGTCGATGACGGAGATTTGCGCCGTCTCTGTCGAAGGGGCGGCCTGATAACCGGTGACCCACGACAGCGCCTGCAATGCGCGCTCGTGGTCAGCGCTTGCATCCTGCAATTGCTGGGTGGCGCGACGAACCTCGATGTGTTGGGTGTCGACGGTGTCCTGGGCTACCAGGCCTTCCTTTTGCTGGCCGACGAGCATGCTAAGCAGCTGGTTTTGGTTGTCGGAAATGGACTGCGTGTCGGCCTGCACGCCTGCTTGCAAGCGCTCCTGCAAATACAGTCGGGCTACTTCGACGATCAGCGCCTTGCGCGCGGCCAGGGCGCCGTAGCGCGTCGCCAGGTAGTCATGCTGCGCAGCGTCGGCCAGGCTGCGGACCCTGCCGAAAAAATCCAGCTCGAAGTCCGATACCCCCAAGGAGGCCACTGCGATGTCCTGCCCATAACGCTCGTCGGCAGCCTTGTCGTGCAAGTGCTGGCGGTTGCGTTGCAGCCCTAGTGCCGTCGTGGGCCAGCGGTCGGCGCGGGAAATACCGTACTGGGCACGAGCCTGTTCGACACGCAATAACGCCAGGCGCAGGTCGCGATTGTAGTTCAGGGCCTGATCAACCAACTGGGGTAACTGCGCCGATGAATCCAGTCCGGCCAGCAGCTGTTTTTCTTCCTCGGAAAGCTTTTCTACTTCGTGGGTCATGGTCGAAGGCACGCCGGTAGTGGGTGCGCCTTGCAGGTTGTCTGGCACCGGCAGCGCTGGCGTCTGGTACGCCGGAGCCAGCGAACAGCCGGCCAGCATGCCGACCAGCAGCAAAACCGCGCCGAGGCGTTCAGGCAGTTTGATAGGCTTGGACAGCGGTGCACTTGTCGGCATAGGATCGGTTCGCGAAAGTTTGGCGTAAGGCAATACTGGCAGTGGACTTTCAATAAACCGTTCGTGAATTATCAAGGTTTCATCAAGGGGCTTCTTTGTGTCAGGAAAACGTATCCTTATCGTCGAAGACGACGCCGACAGCGCCAATATTCTGGAGGCCTATCTGCGCCGGGATGGCTTTGAGGTGGCCTTGGCGGAAGACGGCCGACGCGGGTTGGACCTGCACGAAAGTTGGTGCCCCGATCTGATATTGCTCGACGTGATGCTGCCGCGCTTGAGTGGCACTGAGGTGCTGTCCGCCGTGCGTCGCAGCAGTGACACGCCGGTGATCATGGTCACGGCCATGGGCGACGAACCGGAAAAGCTCGGCGCTTTGCGTTATGGCGCGGACGACTATGTGGTCAAGCCCTACAGCCCGCGAGAGGTGGTAGCGCGGGTGCATGCGGTGTTGCGGCGTACCGCGGGCAGCCAGCCGGTAGAACAACTGCTGCGCCATGGGAACCTGCGGGTGGACCTTGCCGCTTTTACTGCGGCCATTGAGCACTGTGGTATGCCATCGCAGTTGCTGGACCTCACGCCGACTGAATTCAAGCTGCTGGTCACGTTGCTCAAGACTCCCTCCAAGGCCTTCACACGCGATGAGTTGCTGGAAATCTGCCTGCCGGAAAGCGAAGCCCTGGCCCGCGTCGTCGACGCCCACGTGCATAACCTTCGGCGCAAGCTCGAAACCCATGGCATCGCCGGGGTGTTGGTGACAGTGCGCTCCATTGGCTATCGGTTCCGGTAAGCAGCATGCTTGAGCAATCACGGGTCAACGACAAACCTTTGTGGCGCTGGGTCGGCATGCGCATGAGCCTGTTGGCGATCGGCGCCGTGGTGGCTATCGCCTTGTGCATGTGGATCAACTTCAAACTGTCTGACCGGTATTTTTTGCAACACTTGCCGCCGGCGGCGCGCAAGGAGTTGCTACAACTGCGCGCCGAGCCGCAGCTCAACGAGGTACGCTTGCGCCAGCTGGTTGCCGAATATTACCCGGTGGAGTTCTTCCAGCCGAACATCGCCAATCGTGACTGGCTGATCCTGGTCGGTCTGGTGCTGGCCGCCATCCCGATCATCATCGTCTGTGGCTTGTGGTTTTCGCGCCCCTTGTCCAGCCAGTTCTCGGCGATAGCCCAGGGCGCGCGTCGGGTCGCCGGCGGTGATTTCTTCACGCGGCTGCCGAGTCATCCACACACCCCCGACGAGCTGCAACGGCTGGTCAGCGACTTCAACAGCATGACGACGCAATTGGAGCGTTATGAGCGGGATGTGCATGAGTCCAGCGCGGTCATCGCCCACGAACTGCGGACACCGTTGAATGCCGCCATGGGGCGCGTGCAGGGCATGCTTGATGAGGTCTTCCCCAGTAACGCTGCGCAGTTGGGCATGGTCAAGCGACAACTCGATCAACTCAGGAAACTGGTGGATGATCTGCATCTGCTGTCTATGGCCAGGGCGGGGCGGCTAGTGCTTGAATGCAGCGACTTTTCCCTGGCGGCTTTGGTGAGCGAACGGCTGGCCTGGTTCCAGCCGCATTTGGATGAGGCAGGCGTGCAAACGCAGGTAAGTATTGCGGACGGGTTTCGTATCCATGCCGATCGCGATCGACTTGGCCAGGTGCTGAATATCCTGGTCGACAACCTGTTGCGCTATGCGGCAGGGGGCGGGGAATTGGACATCATGGCGCGTCAATTCGAAGAGCGCGTTGTGATTGAGATCGGTGACCGAGGGCCGGGTATTGAAACACAGCACCTGGACAGTGTATTTGACCGCTTCTGGCGGGCGGAGCGCTCCAGGGCGCGTTATTCGGGCGGTAGCGGGTTAGGCCTGTCCATCGCCCGTGCGATCTGCCAGGCTCATGGCGGCACCATTGCTGCTAGCAATCGCGCACAGGGTGGCACGCTGATCAGCGCGGAATTTCCGATGTAGGCCTCCAGTTATATGTTTATCGTGTATTGGCGGTTGATTTCCCTGTTGACCCAGTTCGATGGTCAAGCCAGTGTGCCGTTCTCGAAATAAGTTATTGATAATCTCCTCTAAACTTCAACCGTCATCCTTGCCTTGGGGAGCCTGCAGTGGCGCTCCGGACATAACGCTTCCCCCGAAGAAACAATTAAGCTGAAACGGCGAGTCCGCTCTGCGACCGTCGCGTACAGGGAGGGTGGGCGTGTAGGCATAATCCTATTGGCCGCCGAAAGCGAAACCCGAGATAACATTGCGCGGCTGAGCGGCTTCTCCTGCACAACAATTACTCAGTCGTTCAGTGTTTCCAGGCACATCAACCGTTGGACGACAAGCTGGGACGCAAATCATCATTGCCTTCGGCGGCCGTCCGCGGTGTCTTGGAACAGGTCAAGCGACCTTGCATCGGGAAACCGTGCTGGAGCTATCAGAGCATGGCAAGGGCGGCGGGCATTTCCTCGACCACCGCCCATAAACCATGGGCCGTGCTGCTCATGTATGAGCGTGGAGAAGCGCTTCTCTCAAGACACTGCGGCGTACATCCGTGATGGCAAATTTGCTTCTGTGCTTGAGCTGAAGAGATCCATTACAACGTTCTTGGCGTCAGGCGACGCTGAGCCGACCCTCTGCGTTTGGAGTGCTAAGGGAGCGTAGTAATTGAGCAAAGCTCAACTAGTGCGTGAGGGGGCGGATATAGTAAATACTAAGTAAATTATTTCGAGAACAATGCACTAGTGAGATTTATAGGTTGAAGAAAAAACTTTCAATAGAGGTGTTAATGATTAAAAACCCTTTCCCTAACAGGCAAAGGGCTGTCATTGGTTGCATGATCCAGGCTGCGATGACAATTTTAAGAAGTTGTGATGCACGCGTTTAATTTTACGACTCGTTGATCAAATGCTTTGTAAAAAATGAAAATCAGGGCTGCTATGAGGTTCAACGCCGCGGGAATAAGTGAAACAGACATGCTAATCCCTGAAAGTGCGCTTCCCGGCTGGTCGATGAAGCCTTCAGTCGTTTCGACCAAACCGGTGGCCATGAAAATCGCGCCGCTCAAAAGGGCTCCTGTGGCGAATCCTAGCTTTTCTCCCGCAATAAAAATGCCGTTGTACATAGCTTCCGTTGTTAGCTCAGTGTCTGATGTAGTGTTTTCTCGAATGCAGTCTGCCAGCATTGAGAAGGTAAAAACTTGAATGCCTCCCTCGTGCATACTTGCAAGGGTCACTACTGCTAGAAGAGTGGTAAGTGGAGTGGTGGCGCCCACAAAAAAATAGGCAGTGGAGAAGATGACAATCAAGCATAAGCCAGTAATGTAAGCGTAAAATTTTCCGACCAGCCTCCCCAGCCAGACATAAAGTGGTATCACTAGCACTGATGTACCAAATGAGAGCAGAAACAGAAGTGCAAGGAAGTCGGTATCACGTTGCAGGATGTAGGCTACGAAATAGGCTAAGGCAGCCCCAGTAACTCCTGCTCCGACGATGTGTAGGAAATACGCAGATAAAAGCAGAAGAAAAGGACGGTTACTTGAGATTGAGGTCCAAATCTGACGAAAAGAAGGTGGGGTAGTTGTATTTTTTCGAGCTGGCTCACGAGCGGTAACGAAAGTAATCATCGTGGCAAGGGCCATTACTGCTCCCATCGCTATCCCCATAGCGGCATAACCATCTTTGCCTCCACCAAAATGCTCCACAATGAGGGGAGCACCAGCACCCGCTAGAAGACATCCCACCATCGAGTACATCGTCCGGTAGGAGTTCAGCGATGTTCGATCATGGTAATCGGTTGCGATTTCTGAATTAAGCGCCAGGAACGTCACGGGAAAACAAGAAAAACAGACAGTGCAGATGCTGAAGGCACCGATCACAAAGAAAGCAGAGACCGTTGCCGAAGAGAATGGCGATACCCAGATCAAGGCAAAACTTGGCAGGATTGTCAACGCAGCAAACAACATGTAAGGGCGCCGTCTTCCTAGTCGGGTCGTGGTGCGGTCGGACAGTGCGCCGATAAATGGATTGGCGAATAGATCGATGACTTTGGGTAGAAACGCCGCAGCTGTTGCCAGTGCTACTGGAATACCCAATATGTTCGTCATATAGAACATCAGCAAAATGCTAGGGGTGACCGAGTAGATGCCGGATGCAAGGTCTCCAATGGTATAGATCGGATACCAGACAAGGTTTTTCGGTTTTTGAGTGTTCATGTCAGTAAGGCCACCAAAAATTGTGATTTTTGTGAAGGGGGCAGACAATTGTTTGTGGAGGATGGGGTCACTAAGTGCTCGCCGTAGCTCCATTTTCTTCTTGTTAGCGCTCAGGCATTGCTCGTAGCGTCATACCTGGTTGCTTTGACCTGGATGAACGCTTTCTCAGTTAAGCTCTTGCACTGTAATAGTGCAAAAAACTACATCTACTCATCAAATTGCTCCCTTTTCGAAAGAAAAATCGTCCCTGGAAGGCAGCGTTTCATGCTTTTAGTGTGCCCGCTATCCGTAGGCAAACCCAGATTCGATGTCCCTTTACATGCACGCTTGGAGATGGCATTTTTTTTGCATTAACCTGGCGTAAGTTAGCTTTACACGACTAAAATTCCTGGTCAAGGACGATTTATGTGGATTTCACCCAAAAATTCGTTTGCTTCAACAGATTTGCGGCCATATTATCTGACTAAAATAAAAATATGGGTCGCTGAGCTTTGCCACAATCAAGGCTGCCCACAGGAGAAAAGCAATGACTGAATGTACAACAGGTTCCCTGATGCAGATCGCCTATGTCGTTGAGGATATCGATCTTGCAGTCAAGCACTGGGCTGAGAAGCTCGGCGTCGCACCATTCTTTGTCACCCGGCACGCAAAATACTCGAAGCTCACGTATCAAGGTGAGCAAGCCTATTGCGACATCAGTCTCGCGTTTGCTTACTCAGGTGACTACCAGATTGAGCTCGTCCAGCAACATAACGACATGCCATCTGTCTTTCGGGACTTTGTCGAGCGCAATGGGTTCGGGATGCATCATGTCGGGATCCTGGCCGAAGACCTTGAAGAAGAAATACTAAAGCTGGCGGCACGAGGGGTCGATCCCGTACAGCATTGCATTTCTGAGCTGGGGGTTGAGGCGATATTTTTTAACTGCGACCTTCATCCAGGTGGAATGCTCGAATTGATACAGGCGACCCCTGTTCTGAGTGCGGCGTTTAGCTACATGAAGGATGCGGCAAAAAACTGGGACTGCACGAGTCCTTATTTAATCGAATACTGAATTTTCAATACCTAATAACTAATTTTCTAACGAATTCGCCCGGTCTGTTGCTGAAAGGCCGAAATATAACTGAAAGTTGAGAAAACGTGATGATGCTAAAAATCGGTGATGTTGAGTATCCATCTTTAAAGGGTAAAGTCTCGGAGGAGGAGTGGCAGGCGCGTGTAGAGCTAGCTGCTATGTATCGATTGGTTCCAATGATGGGGTGGGATGATCAGTCTCTGACTCACTGCTCTGCGCGGATCGGTGAGCACTATCTTTTTAATCCACTTGGGTTTTTGTTTGAAGAAATCACTGCCTCCAGTTTGGTGAAAGTCACCCTTGATGGTGAGATTGTTTCGGATACGCCGTTTGAGATTACCATCGGGGGGTGGTATGTAATGAAAGCGGTACATGCGGTTCGTGAAGATGCTAACTTTGTTATTCATACTCATGATGATTTCGGTGCTGCCGTAGCCGCCCAGAAAAGAGGGCTGCTCCCTATATCACAACCGGCGGCGTTTGCGATTGGTGATGGTTTGGCTTATCACGATTATGAGGGCGTCGAAACCTATGAGGCGCGCATGCCTTCTCTTCAAGCGTCGCTGGGGAAAGCCAATAATAACCTTATTCTTCGCAACCATGGTTTGTTGACGTTGGGGTACTTTGCCAAGCACGCGTTTCTGCGACATCATAATTTGAGAAAAGCATGCCGTATTCAAGTAATGGCAGGGGCGGATGGCTGTGAACTGGTTGAAGTTCCAACGCCCATTTTAGAAACGTTTCCAGTTGAAATTATGCGAGCGGCCTCTGGGGAGGGCAATGATGCTTGGCCTGGGTTGCTTCGAAAGCTTGAACGTCTTGATCCAGGGTTTAAAGATTGATATTCGTTTGTCAGTAGCATTCAGGTACTGACTATTTACTGAGTCTTGGTGCGAAGGTTTAATGGAAAACGATAATAAGTTTATCTATCGGGCTGTGCTATCCAAAATTTAGTATTTTGGGCTGATGGTGGTTGATAACTTTCGGGGAAACAAGAATGATACCAATTCGAATGATAACGACTGCTCTCGCATATATTGCCGCGACCGCTGTGTATGCATCTCCAAATAGCGCTGATATTGCCAAACTGGGGAGTGAGCTAACGCCAATTGGCGCTGAAGTGGCCGGAAGCAGTAGCGGAGGAGTTCCTGCATTTGGTGGAGCGGTAATGCATGCTCCTACTGGGTGGTCTGCAGGCGCAAAACCCGTCGATCCATACTCGAGGGAAAAGCCACTTTACATTATTGATGCTGGGAGCGCTGACCAGTACAAGGACAGGCTTTCACCCGGACAATACGCTCTAGTAAAGTCGCTGCCTGGTTATAGTATGGCTGTATTTGAATCTCATCGAAGTTGTGGTATCCCGACCGTTGTTGCCGAGCAAACAAAAAAAAATGCAAGCCTTGCTTCTCTTGATGGTGAAGATCGTCTAACTGCAGCAGTCGGTGGTGGTTATCCATTTCCTTTACCCAAAAGCGGAGCGGAAATCATTTGGAACCATAAACTGCGCTATAACGGACCATCTGTTGAGACGTACGTTGTCAATGTCATTCCGCCTAAAGGCTCGAAAGGAACTGATTTTGGTGAGGTCCAGCTCTATTTGGATCAGTTGTATTTTCCGATGGCGTCAACCTCAGTAACAAGTCCTACCGAAGTAGGCAATGTCGAGTCTGCGTTGCGAGAGCAAACTTTGGCACCTCCGTCGGTCGCAGGTGATGGCGTTGCGTCCATCTCTTACATAGATAAGCCTACAGAAGCTAATTTGTATTTTTCTGCTCAACGCAGGATGCGTCGCGCGCCCAACTATCAGTACGACGCGCCAATTTTAAATACGGATAACCTCATCACTGCCGATGTGGCCTGGATGTTCAACGGCGCAATGGATAGATATGACTTTAAGCTGATCGGAAAGCGAGAACTGCTCATTCCTTATAATACCTTCTCGCTTTATGACCATACGCTAAAAGCAACGGATGTGTTTCAAGGGGAGTTTATAAAGCGCAGCATGGTGCGTTATGAACTTCATCGGGTGTGGGAGGTTGAGGCCACCGTCAAAGCAGGGAAACGGCACTCAATGCCGAAACGAGTATTTTATGTCGATGAAGATACTTGGACTATATCCGTTCAGGATCTTTATGATAGTTCTGGAAAGACCTGGCGTACTATGGAAGGGTATTTGGTTCCTGAGTATTCATTGGGTACATGTTTTCTCGCTGGCAGTACGATATACGATGTTCAAGCTGGTCGGTATGCCGGGCAAAGTATTGTTGCCGCCTCCGGTAAACCTGCTCGGTTTTCGAACGACTTGAAAGCCAGCGATTTTTCCGCTGATGCATTCCGGCGATGGATTGGTCGCTGATAGTACTGAACTTTATAGTTACTAGCGGAGCTTCCTCCAATGAAAATAAGTACTAATCTTCGAAAATTTGGCGTGTCGCCTGCAGCAACGTTAGCATCGGCATGTTTACTTCAGTACGCCCCGGCAGGCCATGCAGCATTATTTGATTTGGGAAATGGGGTGTCGGGTAGTTTTGACAGTACCTTGTCTATTGCGACTCAGATTAGAACTGGCAATCCGAGTTGCCGCTATGTTGGCTATGACAACGGGGGGTGTCCAAGCGGCTCATCGGCTCGTGCTTCTGGCGTTTTTGATCAGACTGGCATAGTCAATATAGATGACGGGGACCTGAATTATAAAAAAGGGCGCCCATTCAGTACCACCGTTCGAGGGGTGCATGACCTTTATATACGAGCGCCAGACGATCTGAAAGTGCTTCTGCGCGCAGCGTGGTTCAAAGACTACTCCGTTACGCATACGGAAAGGACATCAATTGAGGGTGATGCTCATGATGATGCCGTTTCAGATATAGAATTGTTGGACGCCTACGTCGATAAAGGTTTTCAGTGGCAAGAACAGTCAGCTAGTGTCCGTATCGGCAATCAAGTAATCAATTGGGGCGAGGCGCTTTTAACTCAAGGTGGTATCAACGAAGCGAACCCGCTGGATATACGTAAAGCGACTGCAGCGGGGGTGCAACTAAAGGAGCTGTATATTCCGCGGCCGATGTTTAGTATTAGCAGCAGTTTAACTGACAAGCTTGGGGTGCAAGCGTTTTATGAGCTAGGATTCAAGCCTTCAACATTGCCTGCCTCCGGTACGTTCTTCAATACCGCAGATTTATTGGGGGCGGGGGGGCAAGCACTATATTTTGGTACTAATGCGCTGGCCGGCTTTATAGGGCCAGGCGCAATTGGTGGTGATAACGGAACAATAGACGCTGTCACTGGTCGCCCGCTTACAGTTGAAGAGCGTCTTGCCAGAGGGTTCGCTGTTGGTCGTGGTCGTGATATCAAGCCGGGCTCTGACCAGTGGGGCATAAGCATGAAGTACGCCTTGGATTCGGGTGACGAGTTTGGTCTTTATTACATGCGCTACCACGAAAAATTACCGATGGTTTCGTATGTGATGGACGCTAATAGTCTAGTTGCTACTAATACCGGGGGTGGATTTCCTGTGGCTGCCTACGCTGCTGAATATGTCGGTAATCGCGACGTATTCGGCGCCTCCTATAATTTAAAATTAGGTGATTTCTCCTGGGGGATGGAGGCGGCTTATCGCCCGAATCAAGTTTTAGCAATTGATCCAACGACGTTGTTTAACACCGGTTTATCTGGCGACTGTGCCGGACTTCCAAATGGCTCTATATGTCATGGGTTTGTAGAGACCAAGAAGTGGCAGTTTACGGTGTCAGGCATGGAAATTTTGCAGTCGTCAAGCTGGGGAGGGTTAGTTGGTCTTCTCGGAGCGACTGAGGGTACGCTGCTGGCTGAAATGGCGGCGGCCTACTATCCCGATTTAGACCGTTCTCGGCTACAGGCTGCCTTGGCGTCTGCACCTCTAAATAGCACCCTCGTACCATATTCTAATAGTATTGGTTATGAGGTGCCGACAAAAAGCTCCGGAGGTCTCGCTTTCGATCTAGTGTTGAACTACGCAAACGTATTTGGCACGCGAATTAAAGTTTCACCGGAACTCGCGGTTAACCAGGGCCTATGGGGGATCGCAGCGCAGTCAATGCCTGGATTTTCAAGATCTGTAGGACAGATGACTGCGGCGTTGAATATTGACTTCAAAACAGAAGTTCCGTTGAAAGCACGTTTGGATTACACGCAATTCTACGGCGGGGGGGATACCAATCCGATGCAGGATCGTGATTACGTTAGTATTTCACTTAGTAGTTCATTCTAGGCCGTATTATTCGACCTGGCTTGATAAGGCAGGTCGATTACCCCAATAATCTTTCAGAGGTGCGACAGAGTTCGTAATGTCCTCATGCTAATAAGAGTTATTAATATTCTGGAGTCTTGGCTGTTTGGGCACCGCGCACTGGTTATCAGCCTATTCGCGTTGGCGACACTCGTTGCAGGTTTTTTTGCGGTGGAGCTGCGAATGGAGGCAGGGTTTGAGAAGCAGTTGCCTCAAGATCATGAGTACATCAAAACATTTAATGAATTTCGGGACCAACTATTTGGAGCTAATCGGGTAACTGTGGTTTTGCACTCCAGGCACGGTGACATCTGGAACGAAAATGGGTTACGGCGTTTGCTTGATGTGACTGAAGCTATCAGTGCTTTACCGGGTGTGAACCGGTCGTCGGTGACTTCGTTGTGGACGCCCAACGTTTTCTTTACGCAAGTAACCGAGAATGGCTTTGAAGCTCAGCCGGTAACGGGGGGGGATGTTGCTCCAAATGGTCTTACCGATGAGGTGATCGCCCAGATCCGCGACCGTGCAACTCGAGGAGGGCATATAGGAACCTTGGTTTCGAATGATCAGACCAGTGGTGCAGTCACCGCTGATTTATTCGATCAGGAGCCGGGGTCAGGCCAGAAGTTAGACTATATTGCGTTCAATAAGTTGTTAGAAGGTGAGATTCGAACCAAATTTGAGAATGACGATTATGAGGTACAGATCATTGGCTTTGCAAAGCAAATAGGAGCCATTGCAGATGAAGGTCGTGCCTCCACGCCATTTTTTATTTTGGCGTTTGTGCTTACGGCGCTTGCAGTATTTTGGTATTGTCATTCGATTAAGCTTACTGTACTACCGCTGTTTTGCTCGCTTATCTCTTTGGTCTGGCAGTTAGGGGCTTTGCATTTGCTCGGTTATGGGTTGGATCCCCTTGCAGTGTTAGTGCCTTTCTTAGTTTTTGCGATCGGCGTTTCGCATGGCGTACAGCAAATAAATTTTATTGTTAGAGAACTTGCAGCCGGCAATACGGCAATGGGTGCTGCGCGTGCCAGCTTTACAGGCTTGCTTATTCCTGGAACTCTGGCTCTTGTGACGGCTCTCGTCAGTTTTATTACATTGTTGATGATTCCGATTCCAATGATCCACGAGTTGGCGATCACAGCATCTATAGGTGTTTTGTTCAAAATATTAACTAACTTAGTGCTTTTGCCTGTTGCCGCATCCTTCATTAATGTCCCTGCTGAATATGCCCGTAGGGCAATGTTTCATAGAGAACGGCGTAGCGGCTGGCTGACTGGACTCTCTCGGCTTGCTGAACCGCAGTATGCCCGCTGGGTGGTTATGATTGGGGTGGCTGTTTTTTGCCTTGCCTACTGGCAAAGCCTTGGACGACATATAGGTAGCCTCGAGCGAGGAGCACCTGAGCTGAGAGCAGACTCGCGGTTCAATCAGGACGCGCTTTCCATTGCCAGCAGCTTCAATGTTGGATTGGACTGGTTGACAGTTGTATTGGTCGCACCGGCTAACTCCTGTGATAGCCAAGGCTTACTCCAATTAGCGGATGATATGGGATGGGCGATATTTCAAGCCCCTGGTGTAGTTGCTGTTGAGTCAGCGGCAACCCTAGGTAAGGAATATTCCGCAGCGCTCAATGAAGCGAACCCGAAGATGCTGAGCCTGCCAAGGGACTCTCGGGCGTTGGGGGGGGCCATTAATAATCTACAAAAGTTGCAAGGTGTTCGCGCTCGTGATTGTTCCGTCATTGCCGTTAATTTCTATCTTCAAGATCATAAAGCGACGACAATTCAGGAGGTTGTTGAGCGGGTCAAAGCATTTCGCACAAATAACATAGTTGCGGGTGTTGAGATACGTTTAGCTAGTGGAAACGCCGGTGTGCAAGCGGCCATAAACGAGGTCGTGGAGAAGAGTGAAACTCCGATGCTCCTATATGTGTATGGAACTATTCTTTTGTTGGTTTTTCTGACCTACCGCGATTGGCGTGCCATGTTGGTCTGCTGCGTACCTCTGACGGTTGCTACCTGGGTGGGCTATTGGTTCATGAAGGATCTGGATATAGGTCTGACAGTTGCAACTTTGCCGGTAATGGTTTTGGCTGTGGGAGTAGGAGTCGACTACGCCTTCTACATATACAACCGTCTTCAATTACACCTATCCAAAGGCATGACAACTACTCAGGCCGCAAAGCATGCACTACTGGAAACGGGCGTTGCTACGATTTTTACAGCAATAACCTTGTCTATTGGGGTCGCGACGTGGTCATTTTCTCAGCTTAAATTTCAAGCAGACATGGGCAAGCTCCTGGCATTTATGTTCATGATTAATATGGTCATGGCCATGACGCTGCTTCCTGCTGTGGCTGTGATGCTGGATAAGTGGATTCCAAGACGTAGACCTGTCCGTGCGTTGGGTATAGCGGCTCATTGAGTACTGATTATGCAAATTTTCCGATTTCGAACTGAGTTCCATTTGGTTGTTTTGTTTATCGCTTTAAGTTGTGCAGGCTCGTCTCTGCAGGTTCAGGCGAGCGCCCTAGACAAGCCGTTACGTATTCCCGCTGATCGGCCGGCCTTGCAAGCAGCTAAGGCCGTGTCTGCCAATATTGTATCGGCCACTCACGCCGGTGGTGGCGATGCGTCCAGGATTGTTGCCGTGGGTGACTATGGCGTGGTGTTGCTCAGTGATGATGGCAAGTCATTTCGACAGGCTGGCGAGGTGCCGGTTCAATCCACGCTGACTGATGTCCAGTTCTTGGATACAGAGCATGGCTGGGCGGTTGGGCACGATGGGGTGGTCCTGTCGACCGATGACGGAGGGGAGCATTGGAGATTGCTTCGGCGAGATGATGCGGCACGGATTCCCTTACTTGGTGTCTGGTTTGAGAACCCTTCGCATGGAATTGCTGTTGGTCAATTTGGCATGGCAATCGAAACACAGGATTATGGAAAAACATGGTCCGTAATCCACCCAGCTGGTGATGACGCTGAGAGCATGGATATGCACCTCAACGGTATTGCAGGTGTTCGAGGAGGTCCGCTTGTTATCGTCGGAGAGCGTGGCTTAATTCTGGTCTCGATGGATAACGGCAAACACTGGGAACAGCACTCCACTGCGCAGAATGGTTCGCTGTGGAATGTCATTCCACTACGAGAAGGCGGATTTGTGGCGGGGGGCATTGGCGGACATCTCTATTTAAGCACAAAAAACGGGCTGCAATGGCGCCGTGTAAAAGTGGAGGGCCAAGAGTCGTTAAACGGTATTACTCAGTTTGATGATGGAAGTATTTGGGTTGCCGCTTCCGGGGGGCTGGTGCTGAGTAGTTATGACGGTGGCGAGACGTTCAATATGTCTACGCGAGCTGACAGGCTACCTCTCACGTCGATTGTCGGCAGCGCTGCAGGTCCAATTTTATTCTCGCCAATAGGGTTGGTTGGCGCTAACTAATCGTGCCACTGATCGGTCGGCAGTGGGTACGAGTTAATGTGGGAGGAGATCAATATGTTTAATTCAAATACAAGAAAAATTAAAACAGCAATTGACTCAAGGCCAGATAGAGAAAAGGAAGATTTTCAAGGAGGTATTGGAGACTGGGTTTGCTGCATGATGTTCATTGCTGTTGGGCTAGGTGCATGGGCGGGTGTGTGGCTGATACATGCTTGGTGGGGCTAATAAGGGGCTTGCTAGCAAAACTAAGCGCTTCTAAAAGATTACGGAATACGGTTATTCATCCTAAAGTTATTTATATTTAGGGTAGGGAACTTTCTTTTCTTTTCTTTATTTTAGTTTTAATTGTTAAAGGGGCTTTATGAAAAACTCGCTCAATGGTGCGCAGTCACTGGTCAAAACATTGGTCAATTGTGGTATTGAAATATGTTTTGCTAATCCGGGTACCTCGGAAATGCATTTCGTGGCAGCTCTCGACTCGGTGCCAGAGATGCGTGCTGTCCTTTGTTTGTTTGAGGGCGTGGCCACCGGTGCCGCAGATGGCTATGGGAGAATCGCTTGTAAGCCTGCAGCAACGTTATTGCATTTGGGCCCCGGCCTTGCCAATGGACTCGCTAACCTGCATAACGCACGGCGGGCGAACACGCCGATCGTCAACGTGGTGGGGGATCACGCGACTTATCACCTTCAGTACGATGCGTTATTAACTTCCGACATCGTCGGCTTTGCTCGACCAGTTTCATCTTGGATACATCAGTCCACGAGTGCTCGAGTTGTTGCGAGTGATGCTGCCAGAGCAGTACAAGCAGCGAGATCCGCGCCCGGGGGGGTGGCAACGTTGATTTTACCGGCAGATACCGCTTGGAACGATGCTGAGCGACCGTCTGAGATGTTGGCAGATATTGGGCCGGCGGCCGTCAGTGCGAAGGCTGTTGAAGATGTGGCCAACTTGTTAGGGAACGGTAAAAAGACTGCGATTTTATTGCGAGGTGAGGCTCTATATGGCTTGGGGTTGGAGGCCGCCGGTCGGGTTCAGGCAAAAACGGGGGCTCGCTTGTTGTGTGATACTTTCGCTCCGCACATTGAATTAGGTGCAGGGCGCGTCCCGGTACAGCGTATCCCTTATTTTTCTGAGCAGATCACTGACTTTTTAAGCGACATTGAACAAGTCATTCTTGTAGGGGCCAAGCCTCCAGTTTCTTTTTTTGCCTACCCTGGAAAACCTAGTTGGTGTGCCCCGGAAGGCTGTTTATTCAGCTATCTAGCTCATCCCCATGAGGATAGCGTCGAGGCTCTGAATTGTTTAGCAGATGCTTTGGGCGCGCCGATCCACTTAGTTGAGCGAGTCCCTCTAGCATTACCTGGTATGCCTAACGGGCTTCTAAGTGCGATAAGCGTGGCTCAGATAATGGCGGAGCTGACCCCTGAGAACGCAATCATTGCGGATGAGTCTGCGACGTCCGGGATGGCGCTGTTAACGATGTTCGGACGCGCGCGTCCGCATACGCACTTGCCACTTACAGGTGGATCTATTGGGCAGGGCTTGCCCGTGGCGGTTGGTGCAGCGCTCGCAGCACCAGACCGTAAAGTTATTTGTCCCCATGGTGATGGCGGGGCGGCCTATACAGTACAAGCGCTTTGGACAATGGCACGGGAAAACCTCGATATAACGGTAGTCATCTACGCTAATCGTTCCTATGCAATCCTTAATGTTGAACTGCAGCGTGTAGGGGTAATCGGGGCGGGGGACAAGGCGTTATCGATGCTGGATTTGCATAATCCGGAAATGAACTGGGTGAAGATAGCTGAAGGCCTAGGAGTCGAAGCGAGTCGCGCGACGACTTGCGAGCAATTTGCTGCTCAGTATGAATCTGCAATGAAGCAACGAGGGCCGAGATTGATCGAAGCAATGATTTGATCTTAGCGGGTCATGGTAGTGAAGGGTCTCCTACGACTCTTCACATCTCGTAACCTTCTCGAACCGATAGGCTTGTTGCACGCATCAAGCGCCAGGAGCGGAGCCGTGATACGTTTTTTTGCTGATTTAGGGTTTCGTTGGAAAATCGCCTTGCCGTTTATATTGCTGGCTTTATTGCTGGTGATTGTAGGCGGTATGGGCATGCAGAGCATAACTCAGGTAGCGGATTCCAGCAGACAACTAACTAACCGTTATCTACCCGCTGTTAGCCTGCTTCTGAACGCCGATCAGGATCTTTATCGAGCCTTTGTCGCTGAGCGTAATCTCGTGGATGATGCGGGTGGAGAACTTTCACCTTCGCTAAAAGCTGCTCATGAGCAAAGTTTGCAACTGGCCTACGAACGAGTTCAAAAGTATGCGGCCATGAACCCTGGGGGCGAATCTAAACAACTGCTGGCACAGTTTGAGCAAGCCTTCTCACTTTGGCGAGAAACCTCGCGCGAAGTTGCCGAGTTGTCGAGCCGTGACCCAGCAATGGCCAGCTCCATTAATGCGGGAGACAGTGAGCGTCAGTTTTATAAAATGCGTGAGGTGATAGATAAACTCGGCAAATTAGAGGACAAAGCAGCCAAACTCGAAGGTCGACGGGCCATTGCGCTGGGTGAAGTCCATATTTGGCAACAAGGGCTGGTAATTTCCATCGGTCTGATTGTTTGCTTGGTATTGGTGATTGGCTTTCCGATGCTGGTTACACGATCGTTGCAGAATCTGTTGGAGCGTATTGAGCAGATTGCCGATGGTGATGGAGACCTGCGTATACGCTTGGTTGCCTTGTCGCAGGATGAACTGGGTAAGCTGGGGCGAGCGTTCAACCGTTTCCTCGACAAGCTGCAACTGCTAATTCGAGAGGTCACTCAGGTTACCGGTGAGGTGGCTGACTCCGCTCGCTGCATGGCGGATATGACGATGGCTAATGACCACTTGATTAGTAGCGAGCACATGGCGGTCAACCAGGTAAGCACTGCGGTGGCTGAGATGAGTGAGGTTGTGTTTCAAGTTGCACGTAATGCGCAAAGCGCCTCTGAGGCGGCACATCAAGCCGAGATTCGGACGCGCGAAGGTGGTGAGGTCGTGGGTGCAACCATCGATGCTATTCGTCGGTTGGCACAAGAGGTGGAGAATGCTTCCAATACTATCCAGGCTTTGGAGCAAGAGACCGCTAGCATTGGTTCGGTGCTGGAGGTGATCAAGAGTATTGCCGAACAAACCAATTTGTTAGCGCTAAACGCGGCGATTGAAGCTGCGCGTGCGGGGGATCAGGGGCGTGGCTTTGCCGTAGTGGCAGACGAGGTACGTGCTCTGGCAGCACGAACCCAGGACTCGACCAAAGATATTCAAAAGATGATCGATCGTCTTCAAGCTAGCGTTCAAAACGCGGTGGAGGCGACACGTTCTGGAAGTCTGAAGGCCCGCGACAGTGTAGTACGTGCAGCAGGAGTCGAAGAGGCGTTATCCTATACTGGCGACTCGGTGCGACGAATAAGTAATATGGCCGCACAAATCGCTACTGCCTGTGAGCAGCAGAGTTGTGTTACTGAGGAAATCGTCCGTAATATTACCGATATTCGTGATCTTTCAATTGATGCGGCTAAAACATCGGAGCAAAGCGCTCAGGCAAGTCAACATCTGTCGCGGCTTTCCAATGGTTTGGCTCAGTTGGTAGGACGCTTCCGGGTGTGATTTGCGAGCGCATAACGCATCGCAGGAGGGTCACACAATTGCATTTTTTGTAGCTCAACACAAACTCACAAGAGCAGAAGGTCAACGATCCCACCCATGCTCTCATGATTTTTTATCTTAACAGTGTCGAGTTCAGACTTCCTTGATTTCCACTCCCATGGAGCGAAGAGCATCAATGTAGGCATGAATGTCATCAGCTTGTTCTGGATAGCTGATGCCGGTGGTAGGGCGAGATCGACCGTTGAGCCCCAGGAGTCGCTCAACCTGAGTTACTGTGCCTATGGCCGTCAGGTGAGTCTGCCCTAGCTTATGCTTTACTAGAATACGCTGGGTATCTTCTTCTTTTATGGTTATAACGAACTCATGGGAAGCGCCGCTCCCCGGGTTGTACAGCATCTTGATTCGAGTGTTTCTCGATAGTCGAGCCCATAGCCCTGAGCGAACGACCTTGGCGAAAATGAACGTCATCAGCGAATTATCAAAGGCCATGCGTGTGGATACACCCAGTGCATTTCCTGTTCGGACGAGGGTCATTTGGTCTGGGCTGTCAACGCGACGACAGTTCGCCGACTGGTTATTGCTGAACTGTACCGGTCGACCGTCGGACATGGCTTGCACCAAGCGCCGCTCGCCGTTGCTCCAGATTGTAAACGGGTGATGTGCATCAATAAAGCCAACCACGGAGTCGGGTCCGGCCCTGTCACCCGTTGCAAATAGAATGTCGATATCTATCTGTTGAGCGGGTTGTGGGAGACGTCTGAATGCTGCCGCGGTCACTGAGGCAACTCCAGCCATCCATCCCGAAGATAACACCACCGGTGCCCGGAGGGGCTGGCCTGCCAAGACCTCTTGCGCGTCGTGAATCCGCTCTAGCCATCGAGCAATATCAACTATCGCTACGCCGCGCTTTACTGCGGAAAGTAACAGTCGGTCATTGGTGTCATTGACGGCTACTACGATTGCATCCGGCATCGTGGCTAGCGACGCTAATGGGTCGCTATTGTCGACATCTATTAATATAGCGCTTGCATTTTTTATACCTTGAGCAATCCGTTCTGCTTTTACCAGTGATCTACCACCGACCCATATTTTTAGTCTGGGGTGGCGTTGGGATAGTAAATTACATACCTGCGTACCTACTACGCCATAGCCACCAACTACTAGAACTGAGAGAGGCGTAACGGATGCTGTATTTCTGTCAATTTCGGACTGCATCGGAGTGCTCCTGTTATATTAAGAGATGTTGATTGGTGAGTGTGCTGAAGCTTTATTGATCTATTGTGGAGAGATTTTACTTCACGTGTGTGCGGCCATAGAGAATCCTCAATCTTGGCTTAAAATGCGTGATCTAAATCTAAGTGGAGTGTCTAGTGAATTATTTTCAGTTAGTGAAAGTAAATTTTGGATTCATTTTTTGACCCGCTTTGCGTATGTCGTGGCGCATCACCGCCGACAATCCCTTTACGACGGTCGATGTGATAAAGCGATTCGGCCATTTTAGTTTGTCTCGGGTAACCAACCAAGACAATGTACTATCAGTGGATCCTTCAAGCATGAGTTCTGCAAGTGTTCGCCCGTTATGCGCACCAATGGGAAGACCATGCCCCCAGCAGCCATTGGCATAACCAATTCGCGCGTCCTCAAGCAACCCGACGTGCGGAATGTAATCCCTTGTTGTTGAGATTGGGCCCCCCCAGCTCTGCTCAGTCCGCACTCCTGCTAGTGCTGGGAAGAACGACTGGAGGTGCTGTGGCCCATCCAACATAAAACCCTTGCTAATATCTAGGGCCATTTCGTTTCCGCTTGGCACCGCCGCATAGTAATTACCGACATACAAAAGCCTGCCGTCAGATGTTGGGGCAAAAGAATAGAATAGCTTCGACATCATATTGACCCCACATCGTCGAGGCCATTTCAGTTCGCGCCATTGCTCGGCGGTAAGCCGCTCGGTAATATTGGCGTAGACAAATACAGGGGATTGCATGCGGGTTGTGCCCAGATCTTGCAAACCATGAATCAAATGTGAATACGCATTTGTGGCAAGAACTAATTTTGCGCAACGAACGGTTCCGCTGCCTGTGCGAACGGTAATCCCGTTTAAGTCTCGCTCAATACTAACTGCTGGGCTATGTTCATAAATTTTTGCACCAAGCTGTTCTGTAGCGTTCTTTAGTCCGTGAAGCAGCTTCAACGGGTTAAGTTGACCTCCCCGCGAATCGAAGCATGCATTGCCGAAGTATGGACTGTTGAATTCTAGTGCTACTTGTTCGGCGGAGATGCTTTCTAGGTAGCTTGCTTGCCCTATCGATTTGCAGAATTTTATGTAGTCATTTACTGCACCATCGCCATTCGATTTTAATCCCATTTCGTAATAGCCGGTTTGTTCATAATCGCAGTGTATATCGTGCTCTAGGATGAGATCCTCAATCATCTGCAAGCCTTCATGGACATAGTGATACGCTTGGGCTAATCGTTTCTCGCCGTAACGCTTTAGTTGCGCCCGGAAATCGCCCTCCCCAAACGCAATGATAAGCTGGCCAGCATTCCTACCGCTTGCACCGAACCCTATGACCTCTCCCTCGAGCAGCGCCACAGAAGCGTTCGAATCAATCTTACGAACGTGGTAGGCCGTCGATAGCCCTGTGATACCGCCACCGATGACGCATACATCGACCTCAACCGATTGCTTCAACGGTTCGTTGGGTGGGTATAGCAGGGCTGATTCAAACCAATGCGAACGACTCCTATGTAACATGGTAAGCATCTCTTTGATAGAATGATGAAAACACTATATTAGGCTGAGCAATCTCAGAGATCTAATACGGCAAAAGGATTTGTCGGATCGATGTAGCGCAAAGGTCGTTCGCCGTTCCAATTGGCTACCGTTTTTTGGAAGAGCTCAGTGATTGGTTTGTATATTTCGGGCATTTTTATAAACTCAACGAGCCCGCCATTGTGATGTTCGGTGTTCAAATAAATGGTTTCTACTCCGTCGGGTGTCGAACTATATTGAATGATATCCTCTGGCGTTAGAGAGTTAGTTATGATTTCAAGGTCATCACAAAAACTTGCCACATGAATGAGACCATTGCCACTGCGGTGCTTGAGGGCTGTG
The DNA here is from genome assembly GCF_021603585.1 of Pseudomonas sputi. Taxonomy (GTDB): domain Bacteria; phylum Pseudomonadota; class Gammaproteobacteria; order Pseudomonadales; family Pseudomonadaceae; genus Aquipseudomonas; species Aquipseudomonas sputi. The sequence continues at coordinate 388,611 of NZ_BQHI01000004.1, forward strand.
TAGACTGACGGCGCATCGTTGTGTTGATAGATTAACTCCAACATTATGGAACCTATGTAGGAGAACGCCAGTGTCAATTGTACGGGTGTGTCTTCATTCATATAAGTGAATTTTTCGTATTCAACATTTTGATGAATGAAGAATGGTCCGACTCCGCAAGTGTTAACCCAGTGCATGGCGGCTTCTTCGATATTGTCAACAATGAATCCCAGTTGATCAATTTTATTTATCTTGGTTTTCATAGAGGCTCCATATATTTTATTTGTAGAGTGTGGTGGGGCAAGGTGTTGGGTTTGTATGATTTTTGAGGATGTGTTCCGCTACCCGAAGTGCGTTGGCTGCAATTGTGAGTGAGGGGTTTGTGCCGGAGCTTGTCGGGAAGAATGAACTATCTACGACGTAGAGATTATCAAGCTCATGCGCCTTGTTGTAGCGGTCTAGGACACTGTCTTTAGGTGATTCACCAAAACGACAAGTACCGCAGACATGGCCCAGGAGGCTATTTTTTTGTGCCGCTTGATTTAATTTTGGATGGTACTTTTTTAAAATCTTCTTTATTTTATCTCGAAATAGTTCTAGGCGTTCTTTGTCGTTCTCATGGATCGAATAGTTAATGACGACCTTGCCATCAGTTCCAAGCGTGAGTCGGTTATCCGGGTATGGGTAATCTTCCATGATCGATGCGAAAACGATCGTTTTTTTAAGCGAGGCTTTTACAGCTTGCTCAATAACCGGCAAAAACTTGGATGCGATAAATCCGAGCACTGATGAATGGCGAGAGATGTCTTCCTTCATTGAACGCGCAATGATGCGTGGGGGAGGAAGATTGCCATTGGATTGCACCGTACCCAATTTTACGCCGTCGCTGATATAGAGGTCGTTCCAGGCCAGTTGTTTGACTAAATCACTCTCATGTGGGGACTTTCGCGGTTTGACAACGTAATAGTCAAACAGGTGACGCATCAGGTTCCGTCCGACCTGATCCGATCCGTTCGCGAGTCCATGCGGCCATGCCTTGGAGGCTGAACGCAATAGTAATGCTGGCGTACCAATGGCGCCGGCTGCGAGTATTATCGTATTGCCACGCAAGGTGACATCGGCGCCATTCCACCGACAGTGCAAAGTCGTGACGCATGTATTTTCAGTGGTTAGCTTGAGGACGTCGCAGTTATCGGCAAGGACCGCTCCATGTTCACGCAATGCCGGTTCCAGGCAAATATTTACGCTGTCCCCCTTGCAGCGTTTCTCGCAGATAAAGCCAATACACTCTCGACAGCCTGGTTTGTAGTCGCACGCCATTGGCACATGGTAGGGGTTGCATCCTTGGGCGCTCAGGTACTCGAATAGCTCTGAGTTTGCAGGACTGTAAGAGGGTGGTGAGAGGATCGACCGGCACTCTGTATCAGGACGTAAGGGATCACGAGTCGCTTTTACACGGTAAAGCGCTTCTGCCTCGGAATAATAGGGCTCCAGTTCTTCCATTGTGATTGGCCACCGTTCCGGAACCTGGGCTTGTGTCGCTGCTTTAGCGTATTTGGCGGGCTCGAAATCGGAAGGGAAAAAACGCTCCATGACCATGCCGTAGAGCGTGCTGGACCCTCCAGTACCCTCACCCAAAATGGGGAGGACGGCTCTGCTTGTTATTCCGCTCAGCTCAAATATTGGGTCCGATAACCGTCCGCTACGTTTGAGATAATTCGCATAGGAGTCACCCTCGCATTCGCGTTCAAACAAGGTTTCTGTCCAATCGCCCGTAAGGGCAGTTGAGGTGCTCAGATGATCCATTCCTTTTTCGCAGAAGAGCACTTTCATTCCGGATTGCGCGAGGCTATAACCGAGAGTGGCACCCCCAATACCAGTCCCAACGATGATTGCATCCCATTGGCATGCCTGTATTTCGGCTGGGGTCATACATGCATCCTCATTTCTAGAATTGGCTCGCATTCCCTCAAACCTTTTTTGATGCGCGCTGTAAAAGATCAGTGATCGCCGTCAGCGACTGCGGCTCATCCAGCAAGGGAGGATGTCCTCGGTCTGACACGCTGGTAAGCGTCGCAGAAGCATTCACGGCCAGCATGCGTGTAGCGATATCGGCGGTAAGCAGATCCGATAGCTCTCCTCTTATTAGCGCAGCCGGTACTGCGCTCGCTTTGGCAAACTCCAGCCAAAATTCTGGTCGTTTTGCTTGCATGCGCGCAGATTCGCGCATCGTAAGCAGGTCAAAATCTCGCTCGTAACGGCCAGTAGTGGTCTCGTGGTAAGCGCGCAGCATCAAGCGACTCCACTCACTCTGTTCCAGCCCGGGGTAAATAGCCTCGTTGTGCTCTTTTACTCTCGCGACAGCTTCATCGAATGAGTAGTCTGCATTTTCTGCATGGCTGGCCATTCGTTTGAGCGCTGCCAAGGGGACTTCTGCTCCAATATCGTTAACCACGATTCCCGCAACGCGCTCGGGGTTTTGCCCTGCCATTTCAATGGCCATTAGGCCGCCCAGTGTTGTACCGATGATCACGACGCGCTTGATCTCCAAATGATCCAAGAGCTCCCACGTATCTTGGATTAGAAGATCAAAGTGATATCCCTCGGCGTCGGTGGCACGGTCGGATCGCCCGCGCCCACGCAGGTCAGGCGCGATGACGCGCCTGCCTGTCGACAGGTGAGGGGCCAGATCCTCAAAGTCACGAGAGTTGCGCATGAATCCGTGTAGGCAGATCACCGGAATTTCAGAACCCTTTGAGGTGTAGTCTCGGTAGAAAAGCTTCAGCCCTGTCTTTGTCGTGAACCACGATTTTTGGTATTCGGTCTCGTCGTTTTTCATCTCACCCTACCCCTGTCTTGAAACTCTTATTTGGCGGTTGCTCGCGCAGATGTGCCCACCGTGGGCGCTTGCATCAGCTTCATATAAAACCTGATGTTAGTCAACTTATAGTGGTAGCATCGCGGATCAGCGAGGTGGGAGCTTTGCGATGAAGGGGCGATGAAGCATGAAAGACGGACACATTATTGTGATTGGAGCTGGGATCACTGGGTTGGCATCTGCGGCTGCTTTGAGCAAGCGTGGTCGAAAGGTGACTGTCCTCGAGGCATCTGAGCGACCTGGTGGACGGATCCGGCGCTTAACACGTCACGGGGATTCAGTGGAGGTCGGTGCACAGGGAATTCATTCGAACTACACAGAGATGCTCAGTCTAATAAATCAAGTGGGTTTACAGAGCGAGCTTATGCCTTTGCAAGGCAAGGTTTCATTTCTTGATCGAAGCGGATCACTCCGTATCCCGGATAGGGATTTAGGCGTGATAAAGTTGATGAATGCGCGTGGTGTCCGGGACTTTTCCTGGTTTGCTGCTCGTTATATTGCTTTTGCAAAGCGATTTCCTCAATTCGAGATTTCTCGAGATATTCCCTCATATGATGATGTTTCTGCGGAGGACGCATTTTCTTGGGCGGGTGATGATTTTCACGATTTTCTGCTTCGACCAATGATGCATGCAATGACAAATACAACTCTCTCTGATACCAGCCTTTACCATGCTATTAATTCAATGAGGCTCGCGCTTTCGACAAAGGTTTTTGGGCTTCGTACGGGAATTGTAACGCTAGCTGAGCGCTTGGCATCATCGGTGTCGGTTCAATATTCTAATTCGGCCGCGCAAATTTTGACAACGGGAGGGCGTGTCGACGGGGTTCTTCTTGAGGACGGGAGAATACTCAAGTGTGATCATGTAATTGTTGCATGCCCAATTGAGGCGGCAGCCAAAATTCTTCCCGATGAACTAAGTGTTGCAAAAGAATTTCTGTATGAATGTCCCAGTGCTCCATTTGTATTGGTTTATTTTTTTCTGGATAGACCGGTTTCGTCCGAAGCTTATGTATACATGGGGCATCCCTATCGGGATGTGGTATTCAATATGGCGATTAATCACAGTAGGAAAGCGCCCTACATGGTACCTAGTGGTAAGGCGATCATTTCAGCGTGGTCTAGTTATCCGAGCTCAACCAACCTTTTTTTTCAAACGGATGACGCTGTTGTTTCCCAGGCTTTGCGGGATATGGAAGCATTTTTTCCTGGAATATCTGGGTGGGTGGATGAGGCCCGGGTGATAAGGCACTCGTGGGGGATCGCGAGATACGTCCCTGGTGCTTATCGCAAAATTCTTGAGTTCAAGAGGCATGCCCAGACGCTTGAGGGCATCTCCTTTGCGGGAAATGATTATGATGGCGTTCACATGGAGGCCGGCGTTCGAAGCGGCCAGCGAGCAGCTCGGCGCGCATGCGAGGGGTAATGCTATTCTGATTAAACTGGTGCGCGCGCGACCTTTTGCCGCATAAATTCAAGTGTCGTGGTATCTTTATAAAGTAGCTTACTAAGCTCTAGCTCCGGTTAAAATAAAGCAGGAAAAAGTTCAGAAATTCAAATTAGGTAAGTAAAGTGGACGAAAATTATTCAGGTGGCGGTGATGATGGTGATGTGCCGGTAGTTCGCGCTAAGGCGTCACATCGAAAGGGGCGAACTGCGGAGGTGCTGCGGACTCCTCGAGTTCCAACTCAGGAGCGAAGTCGGCGTCGATACCAATCGATTCTCGATGCTACCCAAAGATTGTTGAATGCCGCCAATATTGAAGATATTAGTTTATATGATATTGCCAAGGAGGCTGGGATTAGTCCTGCCTCTGTGCACTACTTGTTTAATACGGTGGCGGCGGTTCATGTTGAGCTGAACAGGATTTATAATGATATTATAACGGGGCAGATAATCGCTGCGCAAACAACGCTCGTCGATCAACAGGTCAGCACTTGGCAAGAGTGGACACGTATTAGTCTGGATGCAGCTCGAGTACATTTTAATTCGAATCGCCCGATGTGCGAGATTTTGTTGGGGCCAGCTTTACATAGGAAAAGTCGCGTGGCGAATATGCAGGGTAGTGATACCTTGGGGCAGGCTGCATTGGTTAACCTGAAGCGCGTCTTTATGGTTCCGGATATTCCTGGTCTAGAAAAAAACTTTATGTACGCGGGAGAGATTCTCGATGCTTTTTGGTCGGGGGCATATTCTGCTCGTGGTTATATCGATGATGAAACATTCGAAGAGACAATGAAGGCTATCATTGGTTACTTACGAAATGTTCTTCCTGAAACGATGCGCTTAATTAATCCCAAGGCTGTCCTCGGAGCTAAATAGCGGTCTAAGGGGGCGTGTTGTAGTTTGATATCTAGGTATCCTGACACTCGTTCACGGCGCACTGTTTAGAATGCATAGCCCACCCGGCGTAGTTCGTTCATTGTTGAGTTGGCTTGCCAGGTGGGGCACGCAGTCGTGCTCTGTCTGCCTGAAATGGACGAGCGGTCTCTGGATTCGTACACGAGTCGAGCGGTCATCGAGACTCTTTCCCCCGCGTTGCGTGCGTTTCTTCGTACCCGTTTCAACCGCATGATGAGCGCTCATTCGCTTTCAGTGCGGTCAAATCGTCGAATTGATCCCTACCTTACTGACTGACTTGCGAGCCTTGTCTGAACGCTATAATCTGACTTACAGCAGGTTATGGTTGGTCAAGCAGTCCTCTTGTGCGGTATGAAGGCTTGGTTTTCCGCAATTTGCCCACGTAAATCCGTTAACATTTCAATGTCATGGAGTCTGCTATGAGCGATCAAATCATTACCGAAGGGCTAAAAAAGGTTCTGACAAAAGGTGTCCTGGGAGCTGTTGCGCGCGTTGAGTTCAACGACGGTTCTGCGATCGTAATAACGAGTACGACAGATACGCAGGACGTCTCCTGGGATTCGGACGAGAAGGGGACCTGTCAGTTATTGTGCTCAAAAGACACCTTCCTTGATCTCCTGTCCGGTCGGCAGGGAGCAACGATGGCTTTTATGAAGGGGCAGTTGAAGGTGAACGGCGACATGGGCGTCGCGTTGAAGCTATCTCAATTGATCTGAATCAGACATGCGGGCACGAGCGTTGAAGTACGGATCGTGCCTGCATTTGTAATCAATGGCTATTGATTGATCCACAACGTCCGGTGAGTCACAGCGGCAGCTTTTCCAAAATGCGAGCTTTTCAGCTTGCCGTAAATTCGGCTCAGGAATTGACCGTGACAATGAAAAAAAGCGTGGCGGGCGGGGAGCGTGTCAATTCCGATATTCTGGATGACGAGCAGCGATACTACGATGCGCTCCGCAATCTGGCCCAGGCGCGTTATGCCTACCTGAGGTCGTGGCTAAAAGTACGATTCCTGGCAGGCAAGCTTTCGGATGTGGACATAAGTAGTCTGGCACTGTGTTTTGAAAAAACTCCATGCTAGGACTATTCAGTCGCCACTAATGTCAGGCAACTGGCTCAGAGCTGGGACGTGGTGGTCGTTCGCTGAATCACCTCCGTCTTGGCCCTTGATACACCCCAAAAACAAGTCCAGAATTGAGTCTTTCCTGCTTCGGCAAGAAAATAAACCCTTTAGATTTCAATGGGTCGGACGCCAGATGCGAGTCTCGTTTCCCGCTCCAATCTCCTAATTTGTATTCTCTGTATGGTCAATCTGTGGTTATTCGCGCAGCGTTTTGCCGCAACTGATCCAAATAGTCAGCCCATTGTTGAGCCGCCTCCCTGCGTTTTACCAGCAGTTGGGCGCGCGCGTAGACAGCCCCTAGCGCCCCTGGCATCCGGTGGGATAACGACAGTTCGAGCACAATTGGATCGATGCCCAAGTGCTCGTGGGCAATGGTCCTGTAGGTCGCACGAAAGCCATGGGCCGTGATGTCGTACTCTGGCCAAATACGCTGAAAGGACTTGAGCATGGAGGTCGGGTTTATGGGGCGTCCCGGATAGACCGGCGAGACGAACACCCAGCCTTTGCCTTCTTCATCCACCACGCGGGTTTTATGTAGCTCGCGTAACAGAACCAAGGCTTGTTCAGGCAACGGCACGATATGTTTGCTCTTGTCCAGATGTTTGGTTTTGCTTACCACATAACGCCAATCTGCGCCCACCAAGTCGACATCTTCCCAGCGCATCTGCACCAGTTCGCCTGGGCGGACGGGCAACATGACCAGCAGGCGCATGGCGGTGGCAACGCTGCCATCGTTGCAGTCATCAAGGCGTAGAAGAAACCTGCCTAGGTCGGCTGGCCTTTCGATCGCTGGGTTGCTGGTCACGACATGGCGGATCTTCAACTCCTCAATGTTGCTGAGCGCCACATTGCGTTCCACCCATCCGCGCCCCTCGGCAAAGCCCAGGACGGCACGGATTATGGTACGTACGCGCCGGGCCATGGCCATGGTGCGCTGGCGGCGCAACTCCGTAATGATTGTGGTGATGTGCTCCAGCTTGATCTCGCTGACCGGCTTTTTACCGATCGCGGGCAAGATGTGGTTGTTCAGCGCTCCGTTAAACCCCGCGATGGATTTGGTTACCAGCTCGGCAGACTTGAACGTCAACCATTGCTTGGCTACGTATTCGAAGGTGCGCACCTCGTTGAGTAGGTGTGCTTCGATCTTGGCGGTCTTGGCCTTGAGCGGTGCGGTGTGGTTAGCCACGTCGCGGCGCGCGCCGCGGGCAATGTCGCGCGCCTCCTTGAGACCAATGTCGGGGTAAGCGCCGATGGAGAAGCGGTTTTCCTTACCATACAGCCGGTACTTCAATCGCCAAACCTTGGAAGGGGATTTGCCGACCTTGCTCGACGCCCTTACCTCCAAGTAGAGACCAGGAACTTCGCCGTCGGCATGCTTGCCACATTCGGTCAGCGAGCGGATGAAGGCATCGCTTAGTTTTCGTCTGAAAACGACTGCATTATTTGGGGGCATCGGTGGGGGCATCCTTTTTAAGGAACCGAAATTTGCCCCCAATTATGCCCCCATGAGTCGTGGAATCCATTGGATTTAGACAGACGGCAGCGGACTGGAATAACCAATAAGTTGTTGTTATAAAACGATTTTATGGAATTTAATGGAACTCCATTACAGGCTATCGGGGTCCCCAAAAAACATCTGAATCCGCGATCTCAACCAACGCTCCCCCGGATCATTATCCTGCGATCCCCGCCACGCCATGTGCAATTCAAACGTACGCGTCGGCAACGGTGGGTCTTCGGCGCGCAAGCCGCCAGCCGCTGTCAGGGCATCCGCCGTGTAATCGGGGACGGTCGCTACGATGTCGGTGCCTGCCAGCAGCGTCCCCAAGCCGTTGAACTGCGGCACGGCCAGGACCACATGCCGCTTGCGTCCGAGTTTTTCCAATTCTTCATCGACGAAACCACTGAGGTCGCCGGCAAACGACACCAGCGCGTGCGGTCGGGCGCAGTAATCGTCCAGGCTCAGCGGCCCCGGTACAGTATCGGCGCGCAGCAACTTGGGGGCGCTGCGGCGCAGCACCTTGCGCTTGGCGTTGGCCGGCAAATCGGTGGTGTAGCTGACACCGATGGAAATTTCGCCGGAGGCGAGCAGGCCGGGCATCAATATGTAGTTGACGCGACGCACCACCAGCACGATGCCGGGCGCTTCGGCGCGCAAGCGTTTGAGCAACATTGGCAACAGCGCGAATTCGACGTCGTCCGACAGGCCGATGCGGAATACCGAAGTGCTGGTGGCCGGATCGAATTCGGCAGCGCGGCTGACGGCGGTGGAAATCGAGTCCAGGGCCGGGGAGAGCAGGGCGAAGATTTCCACCGCGCGGGCGGAAGGCTCCATGCTGCGTCCGGTGCGCACGAACAAAGGATCGTCGAACAGGCCGCGCAGGCGTGAAAGCGCCGCGCTGATCGCCGGTTGTCCGAGGAACAGCTTTTCCGCCGCACGGGTCACGCTGCGCTCATGCATCAGCGTTTCGAACACGATCAACAGGTTGAGGTCGACACGACGCAGGTCATTACGATTCATCTGGAGTCCTGGCAGAGTCATCAAGCTTGACGAGAGCGACCATATGAGAACAATGGCCGGCATGAATCTTACGGGGAAAGGCTGGTACTCTGCACCGGGTAATTCAGCTTTACTGAGAAGGCGGCAGCAGATTTTTCATGGATTTTTTCAATGCTGGCCATGCTGCGGAATCAATGACAGGCATGTCGACTATTAATAGCCACTGATAGTCTTGGCTGGAAAGCCCAGATAGAGTTCAGGGCATTAGAGGTTACTTTGACGAGGTTTGCGATGTCCCGCACGATCCGTTTTCACAAGTTTGGTCCGGCCGAGGTGCTCAAATGCGAAGAGCATGCGGCTGCTCAGCCAGGTCCTGGCGAAGTGCAGGTGCGTGTCGAGGCGATCGGCATCAGCTGGTATGACACGCTCTGGCGTCAGAATCTGGCATCGTCCCAGGCGCGCCTGCCTTCCGGTCTGGGCCATGAAATGGCCGGCGTGGTCACCGCGGTCGGCGAGGGCGTCGAAGATCTGGCGGTGGGCGACAAGGTGGCCAGCTTCCCGGCCGAGAGCCCCAATGATTATCCGGTCTACGGCGAGCTGATCGTTCTGCCGCGCACCGCGCTGACCCGGTACCCGGACGTGCTCAGCCCGATTGAAGCCAGCGTGCATTACACACCGCTGTTGATCGCCTATTTCGGATACGTTGATCTGGCACGGGTCAAACCCGGGCAGTTCGCCCTGGTGACCGACGCCAGTCACTGTGCCGGGCCGTCCTTTGTCCAGTTGGGCAAGGCGCTGGGTGTGCGGGTAATTGCTGCCACCAAAACGGCGGAAGAGCGTGAATACCTGCTGTCTCTCGGTGCCGAGAAAGTGATCGTCACCGAAGAAGAAGACCTGTTGATGCGGATCAACAAGATCACCGACAACCGCGGCGTCGACGTGGTGTTCGACGGTCTCGGTGGGCCACAGATGTCGTTGCTTGGCGATGTGCTCGCGCCACGTGGCAGCCTGGTGCTGTACGGCTTGCAGGGTGGCAACCAGACGCCGTTCCCGGCCTGCGCAGCGTTCCAGAAAAATATTCAGTTCTTCGTGCATTGCATCGGCAACTTCACCGGCAAGCCGGAGCTGGGCATCATCCAGGACCACGTCGCCTTGCAACGTGCCTTGCGTGATATCAATCAACTCACGTCTGACCGAGTATTGCTGCCGCTCAAGACCCGGGTGTTCCCGTTCAACGAGTTTGTCGAAGCTCACCGCTACATGGACGAGTGTCCGTGCCGCGAGCGGGTTGCCCTGCAAATCGAACCTGCCTGACCTTTCCTGTCAGAGTCCGTGGCCCCACGGACTCTTGTGCGTTTTATCCTTCAGACATCGAGAAACCCTGGGCCTGATACCCGGGGAAGTTCAGCAACTGAACTGGTTTTTGCTCGTGATCTGTATCTTCTAATTGCCCTCCAGACCCTGATAATTGAATGACTACTTTCATCTCAAGGAATGAGCCATGTCTGTGCATTCTATTTGTTCCGTACAGTCTCGATCGGCTGTTTATTGTCGCGATTCAAACTTCTGTTTAAAGTTTGTAGGGGTGTCATGTAATCCCTTCTTTTTTTCTTGTGCTCATTATGTGCAGGGACTTGTAAGAAGTTTCCTAGGAAACCTGAAACTTACTGAAAGCCCCGCAGTGTCTGGGCTTGCGCTCATGTCGGTCGCGATGACGAAATGCCACGCGCTTAACTGTTTCAAATAACTACAAAACTTAAGTGTTAGCATTTCAGCGTCTATTAATTAATGAAGACTGATTGCGCGCTCGCCCCGCGTGGGTGCGTGATTAAAAACTTTGATACCGGGTGAAGTACTGATGAGCACGATCCATGATCAGGCAATGAATTATGTCTACCAGCAAGTATTGCAGCGACTGCTGAGTTTCTTTTCCCGTGCCGAGCGCACGGCCTTGCAGCTGTTGATCCAGCGCATTGCGGTTGCCGCCGGGGGCATGGAGCGCATCGGTGAATTCAAGGTATTGGTGACCCAATCCGGCACACGCGACTGTTGCTACAGTCTGGCCTTGTTACGCGCAGCGCAACTGAGCATCGCCGGGCGAGCCCCCGCCACCTTCCACTTGCGGGTCGCCACACTGCGTTGCAATGGCGTACCGGCTTCGGCATTGCACAACATGCATCGCAGCTTCAGTGCACTGTTCCTGCACGACGATCCAAGGGTCGAGCTTTTGATGGTGGATCATCGCGAGATCCTGCCGTTCAACCATCTGGCGCCTGTTTGCGACGAGGGGCGCGAGGCCGGCAGACTCAACCTGCTGATGATAGGGCACCGTCGTGGATGGAATGAGGACCTCACGCTCTGGGACGACCTGTATCTGACCACTGCCGAGTTCTACGGTCAGGTCGCCCGATGGAATAACGGTGTCGACGCTTTGATCAGTAGCGACAACGCACGTCGTCAGGAGCAATTTATCGACGGCCTTGATCGGGCGGTACGCAAGGCCGGCCTTGGCGGACTGGCGCGGAAGGGGGGAGGATTTGATGAATTGTTCGGATTGCTCGACAGCATCGGTGGCGATTGTTATCGCGAACTCTATTCCCAGGACGACCGGGTACCTTGGCGACCGCTCGGCGAATTCGAGGCCTGCCGTCGAACCGGCTATATCGGCATCGACGATATGGTCGTCGGCAAAATGGAGGAGCGCTGGCCCTTGCTCAGCGATTTCCTCGGGTTCCAGGCCGATGACCTGATGCTTGAAGCCTGCACCGGGGAATGCACCGACCCCTTGGTCGGTGCCTACCTCAAGGGGTTGCAAGCCAGTTATATCGAAGGGCGCAACTATGAAGCCGGTGTATCGGACTATCTGCAGCAATACCTGGCGACGATGCGCCGCAGGAACACACCCGAACAGATCTGCGAACGTTTCATCGCCACATTCTGCAATCTGTCCGATCTCGCCGGACAGCGGTCGCAGGCAGCGGCCTCGCTGCAAAAGAATGTCGGCCTCAACGAGTCGCAGCTGGTTTGCCTGCTGTTCGCGCCTTTCATCAATGCCGGCGCCGGCCTTGAACGCTTCCTGCGCACCTGCCATCCGGGCATGCTGGTCGCCATGCCGGATCTGCACCGTGCCATGCAAGGCCTGCACGCGCCAGAGCAAGTCTTGCAATGGATGACCGATGTCAGCGGTATGCCTTTGCGGCTGATCTGCCGGTTGTATGCGATGGATGCAATCCGGATGGGCGATCATGTTGCGAAGACGCATGAACGGCCCGAGCACGAGGTCGCTACGAGTGACCGATCGGCGGAAGGTTGAGTGCGATTTTGCTGCTCCGTCACGGGAACGCGCCCGCGGGCATCTGCTCATGAGTGAGTCGCAGGCGTCCGATTTTGCCTATCAGGCGGTCTATCGCTACCTGACGCAACTGATTAACGAACCGGGCATTCAGGGACCCATTCGACTGCCATCGTTAAGGCAACTGGCCGAGCGGTTGAACGTATCGATTTCGACCATTCAGTACGCCTACGCACTGCTGGAGAAAGAAGGCCGGGTCTATTCCGTGGCCAAGTCCGGTTACTTTGCACAGACAACATCGACGATCATGCCGCCAGGGCGCGGCAGTGATTTGCTGGAAACGGTCTACGTCAACGCCAGATGCGCTGGCATGCAGGTACTGAGTGCGGATGAGCCGGCCCTGGTTCAGCCTTTGGATCGCCCTTTGCTGACGCTCGAGCGAGAGCTGTTGCGCCAGTATCCCCAGCACTTGCAGGCGCCCGCCCAGCCTTGCGGCGAGCTGGAGTTGCGCACGTTGCTGGCGGCGCGCTACACCTCATCGGCGAAACATTGCTGGCACGCCGAGGATGTCTACATCGGTGCCGATCTGAGAGGCGTGCTGGAAATCCTGATCGCCGTTCTCGAATTGCGCCATGCAACCGTAGTTGTCGAATCGCCCTGTGACTGGATGCTCCTGCGTCTGCTGGACTCTGCCGAAGTCCGGGTTATCGAACTCCCGATTGAGCCAGACGGGGCACTCGATCTGCAGAGACTGCAGAGAATGCTCGAAACCGAGCGGGTGCGGTTGATCCTGCTGTCTTCGAAACTGAACATGCCCCACGGCAGCCGTATACCCCAGAACAGTCGCCAGGCCGTCGCGCAGTTGCTCGCGAATCATGGCACCTGGGTTCTGGAGAATGATTGTCATGGCGAGTTGCTGGACGACGATGGCGGTGAGCCGCTGCGCGAACTGGTGGATCCCGACCGGCTGTTGGTTTTTTCCATGTTCGAAAAAATCATCGGGGTTGAAGCGCCCTACGGGTTTGTCCTGTCGCGACAATGGCGCGCCGATCTGCAGCGTCACTTCCTGTTGCGTTCGTTTCGTCTGTCACCGATCCGCCAGAAGGCCATTGCCCGACTCTATGGGAGCGGGCGGGTCGACCAGCACTTGCCGGTACTCAAGCGCATGCTCAAGGAGCGTCGGACGCGATGGATCGAGTTGATACGTGAGCGCCTGGGTGATGTTGTGCAGATCATCGAACCTCAGGGTGGCGCCACGATCTGGCTGCATTCTGCGCGCCCGATCACAATGGATGCCGTGTTTCAGCGTCTGCTTAAACAACACGTGCTGATTGCACCGGGAGAGCTGTTCAGTCTTCAGGGGCTGCACGCACAGAACCTGCGCCTGAGTGTAACCGGCAGCGCCGAACTCGAGTTGTTAAGACTTGTCGGACTGCTTGGGGATGCGTTACGACTGGCTCCGCGGGCGGATGTGCGCAAACGCCCGGCCTGTATGCAATAGACCCCATCGCACTCCGGACAAACTGCCAGTAAACTCCCTTGTAATTTCCTGAACCACTCTATTTCAGAGGTTTTGCATGACACTCAGTCCTTTTGCGGGCAAACCGGCACCGGCAGAACTGTTGGTCGACATCCCGCGACTGGTTACGGCGTATTACACCGGTCAACCCGACGCCTCGGTTTCCACCCAGCGCGTGGCGTTCGGCACCTCCGGACACCGGGGCAGTTCCTTTGATTTGAGTTTCAACGAATGGCATGTGCTGGCCATCAGCCAGGCGATCTGCCTGTATCGCGACGCCCAGGGCATCACCGGGCCGCTGTTCGTCGGTATCGATACGCATGCGTTGTCGACCCCGGCCGGGGCCAGCGCCCTGGAAGTGCTGGCGGCCAACGGTGTGACGGTAATGATCGCCGAAGGCGATGAGTACACCCCGACCCCGGCAGTCTCCCACGCCATTCTTTGCTACAACCGTGGTCGCACCACCGGCCTGGCCGACGGCATCGTCATCACTCCGTCGCACAACCCGCCTCAAAGCGGTGGCTACAAATACAACCCAACCAATGGTGGCCCGGCCGACACCCACATTACCAAGTGGATCGAAGCCAAGGCCAACGAACTGCTGGCCAACAAACTGGCCGGCGTCAAACGCGTCAGCTACGAACAAGCGCTCAAGGCCAGCACTACCCATCGCCACGACTACGTCAACACCTACGTGGCCGACCTGATCAACGTCATTGACTTCGAAGCCATTCGCGGCGCGAAGCTGCGCCTGGGCGTCGACCCACTGGGTGGAGCAGGGGTGCGCTACTGGTCAGCGATTGCCGAGCACTATCGTCTGGACCTGGACGTGGTGAACAAGGAAGTCGATTCGACGTTCCGTTTCATGACCGTCGACTGGGACGGGCAGATTCGCATGGACCCATCGTCCAGCCATGCCATGCAAGGCCTGATCGGCCTGAAAGAGCGCTTTGACGTGGCCTTCGCCTGCGACCCGGACCACGACCGTCACGGGATCGTCACGCCGTCCGGCGGCTTGCTCGCTCCTAACAACTATCTGGCGGTGTCGATCGATTACCTGTTCCAGAACCGTCCGCAGTGGCGCGCTGATGCGGCCGTGGGTAAAACCGTGGTCAGCAGCGGTCTGATCGATCGCGTGGCCAAGCGCTTGGGCCGTCGCCTGTACGAAGTGCCGGTCGGCTTCAAGTGGTTTGCCGACGGCCTGTTCGACGGCTCGCTGGGTTTTGGCGGCGAAGAAAGCGCCGGCGCCTCGTTCCTGCGCAAGGACGGCGGTGTCTGGAGCACCGACAAGGACGGTCTGATCCCGGCCCTGCTGGCCGCTGAAATGACCGCCCGTACCGGCCGCGACCCAAGCCAGGCCTACCGTGCACTGACCGACGAGCTGGGCGAACCGTTCTCGGTGCGTGTCGACGCCAAGGCCAATCCTGAACAGAAAGCCCTGCTGAGCAAGCTGTCGCCGGAGCAGGTCACCTCGACCGAGCTGGCGGGCGAGAAGATCCAGAGCATCCTCAGCCATGCGCCTGGCAACGATCAGGCCATCGGCGGTCTGAAAGTGATGACCGAAAACGGCTGGTTCGCTGCACGTCCGTCGGGCACCGAAGACATCTACAAGATCTACGCCGAGAGCTTCATCGGCGACGACCACCTCAAGCAACTGGTGGCCGAAGCGCAAACCCTGGTGGACGGTGCGATCAGCACCAGGTAAAACCAGGCAACGGAAAAGGGCGACCCGGTGGTCGCCCTTTTTTGTGCCCGCGATTCGCCGGTCAGGCCAGGTCCACCAACACGATCTCGCTGTCTTCCAGCGCCGTGACGGTCAATATCTGTTCATCGGCTACCGCCACACCGTCTCGAGCTTGCGCGCGCAAGCCATTGACTTCAATGACACCTGTCGCCGGAACCAGATACGCCCGACGTCCGGCATCGAGGCGGTATTCAGCCGTTTCCCCGGCCTTGATATTGGCCGCCACCAAACGTGCGTCGGCGCGAATACGCAGGCTCTGATCGTCACCTTCCTTGCCGCTGGCGAGGGTCACGAAGCCTTCGCGGTCGCCTTTCGGGAACGGTTTGGCGCCCCAGGACGGTGGTGCACCGGTTTCGGTCGGCAGAATCCAGATCTGGAAAATCTTGGTGTCCGTCGCTTCCAGGTTGTATTCGCTGTGGGCGATCCCGGTACCGGCGCTCATCACTTGCACGTCGCCAGCCTCGGTACGGCCCTTGTTGCCCAGGTTGTCCTGGTGGCTGATCGCACCTTCACGTACGTATGTGATGATTTCCATGTCACGGTGTGGGTGGGTAGGGAAGCCCGTGCCCGCAGCAATGATGTCGTCGTTCCACACGCGCAGGTTGCCCCAGCTCATGCGTTGCGGATCGTAGTACTCGGCGAACGAAAAATGGTGGTGGGCATCCAACCAGCCGTGATGGGCGCCGCCCAGCGAGCTGAAAGGTCTGAGTTCAAGCATGATCGTCTCCTCAAAAGGTTCGTCATGGGGCGTGATGCCTGAGCCACGAAGCGAGACCGGTGATTGATGAGGGCCATCATCTATCAGTCAATAATCGATAAAAAGCGTAAAAAGTGCGGCATTCCAATCGAATCAATTGATATGAGAAAAGCTCGAAACCGTCTTATCCCACTTTCAGTTCATCGCCTAAACCAATGACCTGTAAGCATTTCGCTAGAACAAAAAAGCAAATGCAGACACCATTAGCCCCAACAGCCTCATATCCGGAGTCCGTCAGCGTGGCGCAACACATCCCCGATCTTCCTCCCGAACTTCGTCCCTTGGCCGAGATGCCCTGGTTCAAACGCCTGGCGGCGCGTTTCCTTGGCCACGGTCTGACGCAACTGCGCGCCCAGCATCGGGCCTCGTGGCTGCACGGCCAGGCCGACGGCTTTCGCAGCGGGCATACCGCCGGCGTGGATTACGGGTACAAGGAGGGCAAGGCTGACGGTTTGGAAGAAGGCCGCCAGGTTTTGTTGATCCGCGACAGCCGCAATACCGAGCATCGCCCGCCGAGTATCGACAATCATCTGTTCGACGACTGGCGTCTGCCGCTCAGCGCAGAACTGAAGAAACGCATGAAGGCCGACGTCGCGCGTCTGTTGCCAGTTCACGCTCAGCCGAGCGTGGCGCAATGGAAGATGATTTTCAGCGATACGCCGTCAACGTCAGTGATTGCCGGGGCCGGCGCCGGCAAATCGACCACGCTGGTGCTGCGGATCCTGCTGCTGACTCATTACTTGGGCTTTGAGTTTGATTCGATGACCGTGGTGACGTTCACCCGCGAATCGCGCAAGGACTTCATCAACAAACTGATCGAACTGTTCGCATTGTGGGGGCGGGCATTGAGTCAGAAAGACGCAAAGGATCTGGTGCGCACCTTTCACTCGCGAATCCTGCCGATGGTCCGCAGTCTGCCGGGGTTCGAGCGCTTGCAGGCATTCGAAAACCTCAGTCACCGCGCGCCCGGTGCGGATGAAGACGTCGACAGTAATCCGTTCGATCTGCGCATCAACGACGCTCAGCGCCAGCAGCTCAACGCCTGCTACCACCGTCTCTACCACGAAGACCCGCGCTTCGCGCAATTGATCCAGCCATTGTCCCGCCACGCGTTGCAGCTTAAAGAGCTGGAGCGCGATCACCCGGACGTGCAAAAACGGGTGGCAGTAACAGAGCTGGCGGCTCGCCGCGATGAAGAGCTGTGCGACATGATCGAGGACATGTGGCTGCGCGCCGGGGCTTGGCCGATCAAGGGCATCGAGCCGAGCCGCCAGACATTCGAAATCAACGGCGCATCGTTCCATTGTCACGGCTACCTTCCGAGCCTGGATGCCTGGGTCGTGCTGGGCTTCGATCCACGGGAAAGTCCTCAGGTTTGTCGTCCAAACGCCAAACTGACGGTACGCGCGGAGTGGGCCGTAAAGCGCACCCTATTTCAAGCTTTCTTTCGTAAGCCATTGATTTGGCTTGATAGTTACGAGTCTTCAAAACGTTTATTGGCCACGCTTGCAGGTGATGTCAGCGCCGGCCCCGGCTTCGATTACAAGGTCAAGGGCGAGCTGGCATCCGCGCCGTTGCTCGATTGTTTTGTCGCTGCCGCAGGCTTCATCGAGAACCTGGGTCTGGATGTTCCAGACGCCGTTGGCCGCATGAGTTTCGCCAAGGACGATCCGGACCGGTTTTTCTTCGAAGCTTTAAGCCTGTTCTGGCGAGCGCTGGAAGATCACTTGCTGGATCAGAAGCCGCCGGTCATGACCTACAACCGGATGTTCGCCCTGTTCAGCGAGCACTCACCGGAAAACTTCAAATTGCTGAGCGATGAGTTGCTGCGGCCGATGTCGCACCTGATGATCGATGAGTTTCAGGACGTTTCGCCGCAGATTGTCTCGTGGATCCGCGCCAGCCTCTCGCAAATCCGCAGTCGCGGCCCGGCCATGCACGTCGGACGCGGGGCGCAGCGATCATCGCTGCTTTGCGTCGGCGACGACTGGCAGTCGATCTACGGCTGGCGCGGCAGTTCGCCGAGCTACTTCATGGAGTTCAACAAGGAGTTCCCGTCGCCGAGCACGACCCGGGTGATGCTCAGCGACAACTATCGCAGCCATCAGCACATCATCGATGCAGCAGAGCACATCGTCCGGGCAGCACCGGCGATTGCCGGCAAGAAGGCCAAGGCCAGCGGCGTAGAAAGGCCGTTACAGCCAGTCAACGTGCTGGAGCGCGACGATCAGGCACTCGGCCTGCGCCTGGCGGAACACTATCGAAAGGGTGATTCAATCCTGATGCTTTATCGAAAAAGTAGCGATAAATCATTGATAGAACAGCATATTCAGTCTGTAGTTAATGTTGATTCGAGCTTGCCGTACGAGTCTCGACGCCTGAAGCAACTGACCTATCACAGCGCCAAAGGCCTGCAGGCCGACGCGGTTTTCCTGCTGGGTGATTGCCAGCATCTGACCAGTTCACCGTACAAGAATCAGGTGTATCGCATGGCCGGACTGGGCAAGGCCGGCGACAGCGAACCGTATGACAGCGCGCAGAAAGACGAAATCCTGCGCCTGGCTTACGTCGGGATCACCCGCGCAGTCAGTCATTGCTACTGGTATGTCGAGCCGCAGGACACTCAGGCGGTCAACATGCCACGCGCATCGGACCGGGTGGCCAAGGGTAAACCGTTCTTCGTCGATCATCGGCCAGACAAGAAAACCGCCTGAATCCAGCACCCATAAAAAAGGTTCATCACGGATTGCCGGGAAACACGCTCTTGATCTTCATGAAAAAGAATTCGCTATCCCGGTAACCGTACGCCATCCGTTTGATGACCTTTATTCGATTGTTTATGCCTTCCAGCTGACCCGTGTGCATCGGCCAGCGAACCCGACTGACGATGCCCCGCCAGTAACCCTTTAGCCGTTTGGCGAACAGGATCAGAGCCGGTATCGCGCTTTCATGAGCGTGGCGCAGCCATTGCTTCCAGGCTGATCTCCAGCCCCAGGCGGTACTTGGCGCCCAGAGCGTTTTGAGTTCAGCCTTCATCAAATAGACCGTCATCAACGCTTGGTTAGCCGCCAGCAAATCTTCCAAGCGGACCTGTTGCTCCGGTGTTTTCAGGTTCTGCGGGTTGCGCAGGAGCAGCCAACGCGCCTGCTTGATGACCTTTCGGGCCGGCTTGTCATGACGCAGTCGATTGGCTTCGTCGACGCGAA
>NZ_BQHI01000005.1 GCF_021603585.1 Pseudomonas sputi
AAAAGGAAGGAAAGTATTAATATCGCGCATAAGAACGCCGGTTTGTTAGATGTGTTTGCTCGCACGAACATCATCAACCAAATCGGCGTTCTTGTTTCTATGTTTCCCGGGATTCCGTGAAGAACCTATTTTTTTGCCTGTTTTTTGTCCGGCCTATAGGAGGTTTGCGATCTGGTAAGGTCAGTGACTTGGCAAAACATGAAGCAGCGCCCGATGCTGTACAAAAAACAACTATCTGATTGGCATTAAAGATTTATGAGCACACTCGCTTATCGAAGGGATATCGACGGCTTGCGGGCAGTCGCGGTGATTGCCGTGGTGCTGTTCCACTTTGGCGTCCCGGGTTTCACCGGCGGTTTTGTCGGTGTGGACGTGTTTTTCGTGATCTCCGGTTATCTCATCACCTCGATCATCTGGAACCAGCGTCAGGCCGGCCGGTTCAGTTTCGTCGAATTCTGGTCGCGGCGTGCGCGGCGGATTCTGCCGGCGCTGTTTGCGATGATCATCGCGGTGCTGGCCGTGGGCTGGTTCCTGATGGCGCCCAAGGACTACGAAGAGCTAGGGCGCTCGGTGCGCTATCAGGTGCTGTTTGTCTCGAACATCCTGTTCATGCGCCAGGACGGCTATTTCGATGTCGCCTCGGATCTCAAGCCGCTGTTGCACACCTGGTCGCTGGCGGTGGAGGAGCAGTTCTACATCGTCTTCCCGCTGTTGCTGACCCTGATGTCGAGCCGCTTGAAGCACTGGCGGCTGGCACTGTTCGGTGTGTTGCTCGTTTCCTTCGGGTTGAGCGTCTGGGCGGTCCATCATCACCCGGAAAAAGCCTTCTTCCTGTTGCCGATGCGCGCATGGGAACTGCTGGCCGGGGCGATGCTGGCGATCGCGCCGAAACATGCCTGGCGCCTCAAGCCGATGGCGGCGCAATGGTTGAGTCTGCTGGGCATGGGCCTGATTCTGTTGGCAGTGTTCGGGTTCGACAAGCGCACGCCGTTTCCCGGTGCGGCCGCATTGCTGCCGGTGCTGGGCGTGGTGCTGTTGATCCTGGCCAATGGTCATCGCCGGACCTGGGTGGGCCAATTCTTGAGCAGTCGGGTCATGGTCGGTTTTGGCCTGATTTCCTATTCCTGGTATTTGTGGCACTGGCCGGTGTTTGTGTTTTCCAGCTACGCCAGCATCGAGGAACCGAGCGCCTTCGACAGCGCAGGGTTGATCCTGCTGACCCTGGTGCTGGGTTATCTGTCGTGGAAATTTGTCGAGACGCCGTTCCGCGAGCGGCGCTTGCTGGCCGGACGTCGGCAGATTCTGATCGCCGGTGCATTCGGCGTGCTGATAATCGGACTGGCCGGGCAAACCCTGCGCTGGACCGATGGCCTGCCGTGGCGTCTGTCCGATCAGGCACTGCAATACGCCAAGGGGCGCGAGTGGCGGCCGGAGTTGATGGCATGTCTGGCGGACGACAAGACTCCCGATGACAAGCTGTTTTGCCATTACGGATTGCAAAGCCGTGCTTCGCGGGCGCTGGTCTGGGGCGACAGTCATGCCACGGCGTTGATCCCGGTCTTCGATGAGGGGGCAAAAGCCCATGACGTCAGTGTGATCCTTGCCAGTTCGCCGGGGTGCATACCAGTGGAAGGTCTGGAGCATGACGCCCGCTGCGCGCGGTTCAACCAACGTGTGGTGCAGGCAATCAAACCGCAAACCGTCAGTGATGTGGTGCTGGTTGCGCGCTGGAGTCTGTATCTCTATGGCGATGCCAAAGGTGATCTGGGCCATGTCTTGAGAACGCCTGACGGGCACTACGACCGTTCCGTCGCCGAGCAGCGTCTGGCTGACGGGCTGCGCGCGCGGGTGGCGCAGTTGCGGGCCGGCGGGCATCGGGTCTGGCTGGTGAAAGAGGTGCCGTTACAGGCTTTCAGTCCGCCGTACCGTCTGACGCGGCTGGCGATGCTGGATCGCTCGGTGGATGGCGTCGGGCTGAACGTTGCCGAACACCACAAGCGCCAGGCTTTTATCAGTCAGCTGTTCGCCGATCTGGCGAAGGATCCGGCAGTGCGCGTTGTCGATCCGGCGCCGAAGCTGTGCGATGAAAGCGGTCTGTGCCGTGCCGAACTCGGTGGATACTCCCTGTATACCGATGACAATCATCTGTCGGAGGTCGGCGCGCGTTTCGTGGCACCGATCCTCGAACCGCTGTTTGTCGGCCTGCAGGCCAGGGCAAATCTGGGAAAAGGTCAGGCGAATGCAGCCAAGTAAGCAGTGACGGGCTGCCAGCGACCGGCATAGCAGGTAGGATGTACGCCTATTTTGAGGGTGCCATCGTCAATGAAATTCAAGGATCTTCGGGATTTCGTGCAGCAGCTTGAGCAGCGCGGAGAGTTGAAACGCATCCAGATTCCCGTCTCGCCGGTGCTGGAAATGACCGAGGTGTGCGACCGCACGCTGCGGGCCAAGGGCCCGGCGCTGCTGTTCGAGAAGCCGACCGGTTACGACATCCCGGTGCTCGGCAACCTGTTCGGCACGCCCGAGCGGGTGGCCATGGGCATGGGCGCCGAATCGGTCAGCGAGCTGCGCGAAATCGGCAAGCTGCTGGCGTTCCTCAAGGAGCCGGAGCCGCCGAAGGGCTTGAAGGACGCGTGGTCGAAGCTGCCGATCTTCCGCAAGATCATCGCGATGGCGCCGAAAGTCGTCAAAGACGCACCGTGCCAGGCAGTGGTCATCGAAGGCGATGACGTCGATCTGGCGATGCTGCCGGTGCAGACCTGCTGGCCGGGCGACGTGGCGCCGCTGATCACCTGGGGCCTGACGGTCACCAAAGGTCCGAACAAGGATCGGCAGAACCTCGGTATCTACCGTCAGCAAGTGATCGGCCGCAACAAGGTCATCATGCGCTGGCTCAGCCACCGTGGTGGCGCGCTGGATTTCCGTGAGTGGTGCGAGAAACATCCGGGCCAGCCGTTCCCGGTGTCCGTGGCCCTTGGCGCGGATCCTGCGACCATTCTTGGCGCGGTGACGCCGGTGCCGGACAGCCTCTCTGAATACGCCTTTGCCGGCCTGCTGCGCGACAGCCGGACGGAGCTGGTGAAGTGCCGCGGCAACGACCTGCAAGTGCCGGCCACCGCCGAAATCATCCTTGAAGGCGTGATCCATCCGGGCGAAATGGCCGATGAAGGCCCGTACGGCGACCACACCGGTTACTACAACGAAGTCGACAGCTTTCCGGTGTTCACTGTCGAGCGCATCACCCACCGGATCAAACCGATCTACCACAGCACCTACACCGGCCGTCCGCCGGATGAGCCGGCGATTCTCGGCGTGGCGCTGAACGAAGTGTTCGTGCCGATCCTGCAAAAGCAGTTCCCGGAGATCACCGACTTCTACCTGCCGCCGGAAGGCTGCTCGTATCGCATAGCCGTGGTGACGATGAAGAAGTCGTATCCGGGCCACGCCAAGCGCGTGATGCTGGGTGTCTGGTCGTTTTTGCGACAGTTCATGTACACCAAGTTCGTTATCGTCACCGACGACGATATCAACGCACGGGACTGGAACGACGTGATCTGGGCCATCACCACGCGCATGGACCCCAAGCGCGACACGGTGATGATCGACAACACGCCGATCGACTACCTCGACTTCGCCTCGCCGGTGTCGGGACTCGGCTCGAAGATGGGCCTGGACGCCACCCACAAGTGGCCGGGCGAAACCACTCGCGAGTGGGGTCGCGTCATCGTCAAGGATGACGCCGTCACCCAACGGATCGATGCCATCTGGAATCAGTTAGGAATAGATTGATGCGTGTAACCCTGCAGCCCTCCGGAGCGGTGCTCGAGATACGGCCCGGAGAGCGGATTCTCGATGGTGCGCGGCGCCTGGGCTACGAATGCCCGCAAAGCTGCCGCAACGGCAATTGCCACGTGTGTGCGGCGCTGCTGGTGGAAGGCCGCGTCGAACAGGCCGGCGAGGTGCACGACCATGGCGAGTTCTACACTTGCATAGCGGAGCCGCTGGAAGACTGCATCGTGCTGTGGGATGGCGTGCTCGCGCTGGGAGAACTGCCGGTGCGCAGCGTGTCGTGTCAGGTCATCGAATGCCGGAACGTCGGTGGCGATACCTTTCGTGTGCGCCTGCGGGCGCCGGCCGGCAAGCCGCCGCGCTACCACGCGGGTCAGTATTTGATGATCGAGCGCGAGAACGGCGAGAAGTCGGCGTTCTCCATGGCCTCCGCGCCCCACGGCGGGCGTGATCTGGAAATCCATGTGCTGGCGCGCGAATCCAGTGCGCTGAGCCTGATCGATCAGCTCAAGCGCAACCCGATGGTGCGGGTCGAACTGCCGTTCGGCGACACCCACCTGGCGGAGCTGCCGGACGGGCCGCTGGTGCTGATCGCCGCGGGCACCGGCATGGGCCAGATCCACAGCCTGATCGAACATTGCCGGGCCAGCGGCTTCAAGCATCCGGTGCACTTGTATTGGGGCGTGCGTCGTCCGGAAGATTTCTACGAAATCGAACATTGGGACGAATGGCTGAAGTTGCCCAATCTGTTCCTGCACAAGGTCGTCAGTGACCAGTGCGGCTGGGAAGGGCGCTGCGGGATGTTGCACGAAGCGGTGTGCGAGGATTTCCCCGATCTAAAACCGCTGCACGTCTATGCCAGCGGCTCGCCGGCCATGGTCTACGGCACGCTGGATGCGCTGGTGGAAGCGGGGATGGATGCCCATCAGATGCGTGCGGATGTATTTGCTTACGCCCCCCGCTCCTAAGTTCGTTATAACTCGCTATATAGCCGATCGGTATTTATGTAATTACATAAATACCGGTAGGTTATATATCCATCAGGCAATCAATTAAGAACGGTGCCATGGCACTTAAATTGCCTTAAAACATATGTGCCTTATTGTTACAGCGGTGCGTTCTATTAAGTAATTCTTCACCCGCGGGGAGCTGAACGCTATTCGCCATGAGCGCCATTGAAAACGCTTTTCTGAACCTGGCTTATCCTCCGCGGCTCGATCTCGGGCCGCAACTGACGCACGAACAACTTCTCGCCTCCATGCAATCGACCATGGCACGCCACAAGGGCGGGCCGGTGTGGCTGTTCGCTTACGGTTCGCTGATCTGGCGGCCGGAATGCTCCGCCGTCGAGCGGGTGCGTGGGCGCGTGCATGGCTATCATCGTGGCTTATACCTGTGGTCCCACGAGCATCGCGGCACGCCGGAAATGCCGGGTCTGGTCTTTGGTCTGGATCGGGGCGGTTCGTGCAGCGGCTTCGCCTACCGGTTGCCGGAAGACAATCTGGACAGCGCGCTGTATGCGTTGTGGAAACGCGAGATGCCGTTCCCGTCCTATCGGCCACACTGGCTCAACTGCCGACTCGAAGATGGCAGCCAGGTTCAGGCCTTGGGATTCGTATTGGAGCGACACCTGCCCAGCTATGCCGGCAACTTGCCGGATCATGTGCTGAGCCAGGTGTTCGAAAGCGCTTGCGGGCGTTATGGCACGACTCGCGATTATGTCGAGCAGACCGCGCACGCCCTGCGCAGCCACGCCATGCCAGACCGGAATCTGGAGGCGCGGCTCAAGCGCTGTAAGTCAAAGGCCGATCAGGCGACTGCTTCGCGGCTCTGACTGGCGACTTGCTTGTGCCACAGGGTCGGGGCCAGGAAGGCCATCGACAGCAGGCAAGCGCCCACCAGCAGCACGAAACCGCCATCCCAACCGAAATGGTCCACGGTGTAGCCCATCGCTGCACTGGCCGCGACCGAACCACCCAGATACCCGAACAGACCGGTGAAGCCCGCTGCGGTGCCGGCGGCTTTCTTCGGCGCCAGTTCCAGCGCCTGCAGACCGATCAGCATCACCGGACCGTAGATCAGGAAGCCGATGGAGAACAGCGCGATCATGTCGATGGTCGGGTGGCCGGCCGGGTTCAGCCAGTACACCAGGGTCGCGACGGTCACCAGGGCCATGAACACCATGCCGGTCAGGCCACGGTTGCCACGGAAGATCTTGTCCGACATCCAGCCGCACAGCAGCGTGCCCGGAATCCCCGCCCACTCGTAGAAGAAATAGGCCCACGAGGTTTTATCCACGGTGAAACCCTTGGCTTCCTTCAGGTAGGTCGGCGCCCAGTCCAGCACGCCGTAGCGCAGCAGGTAAACGAAGACGTTGGCCATGGCGATGTACCAGAGCATTTTGTTGCGCAGCACGTATTTGACGAAGATTTCCTTGGCGCTGAATTCGTCTTCGTGGCTGGCGTCGTAGCCTTCCGGGTAGTCGTTCTTGTACTTCTCGATCGGCGGCAGGCCGACCGATTGCGGGGTGTCGCGCATGGTCACGAAAGCGAACACCGCTACCGCCAGGGCTACGGCAGCCGGGACGTAGAACGCTGCGTGCCAGTCGTTGAACAGGCCCATGCCGATTAGAAACAGCGGGCCGATCAGGCCGCCACCGACGTTATGCGCCACGTTCCACACCGACACCACGCCGCCACGTTCTTTCTGTGACCACCAGTGCACCATTGTGCGTCCGCTCGGCGGCCAGCCCATGCCCTGGGCCCAGCCGTTGATGAACAGCAGGATGAACATCATGGTGACGCTGGAGGTTGCCCAAGGTGCGAAACCGAAAATGAACATCACCCCGGCCGAGACCAGCAGGCCGAACGGCAGGAAATAACGCGGGTTGGAGCGGTCGGACACCAGGCCCATGAGGAACTTGGACAGACCGTAGGCGATGGCGATGGCCGACATCGCCAGGCCCAGGTCGCCACGGCTGTAGCCTTCGTCGATCAGGTATGGCATGGCCAGCGAGAAGTTCTTGCGCAGCAGGTAATAACCCGCGTAGCCAATGAAGATGCCGGCGAAGATCTGCCAACGCAGGCGTCGGTAGGTGCTGTCGATTTTTTCTTCAGGCAATGGAGCCTGATGTGCGGCAGGACGAAAGAAAGCAAACATTCAAGAGCTCCAGATTTCTTGTTTTGACTGCGGATGCGAATGTTACAGTTTCGTTACCGAAAATAGCACCGCTTCCCATCGGCAAAACAGCGGAAATGTTGGAAGTCGCGCGTTCCTTTATGAACATGTCGCTCAGATATAAGTGCGGGGCGTTGTGGGAAAGGTTACTTCGGCGTCTTCCTGCCGGGTTTCAGGGTTTTGTAAGGCGCAGGTTTGGGAAATGTCCTGCGAACAATACAGAAGGCGCGGCGTTCTGTTTCAGGCTGCCGGGCTCTACCCTTTTACGGTGCCAATCAGGCACTCGTGCTGTGAAGGGGGGAGGGCTCATGCAGTGGTGTGTGTTGCTTATGTTGCTGATTGTATCGGGAGGCGCGTGGGCGTCCGAGGTGCTGCTGATTCCGGAAAACAACCCGCGGCCGGTCTATCCGTTGGCGCTTTTCAGGGCGGGTATTACAGGTGAAGTGGGAGCCGAGTTCACCGTCCATGCCGACGGTTCAGTCGACCGGATCAGTTTTGCGCAAGGCGGCCATCCGGAGCTGATCGAAGCGGTCAGGAGCGCCATTGAACAATGGCGTTTCAAACCATGGATCGTCGAGGACGGTAAACCGGCTTACAGGCGAGTCCTTGCACCGATGGTGTTCAGGCTGGATCTGGATCAACCCATCCACATCAATCAACAACTGAAAGCATTGAAATGCCGCACCTTGAATGAGAGTCTCGGAAAGATTGCGGAACAGTCGTGGATCGATACGAAGGTGTTCGTTCACACCAGGGCTTACCTTTCCAATGCCTTCCATAAAGCGCAGCTGCCGGACGACCAGCGACTGGCGATGATCGCGAGGCTGAACAAGCGGATTCCGACGATTGTCAGGGGATGCCGCGAAAGCCCGGTCCGGACCTACATGAGCCTGTTGCCGGAGGATATTCGCAGGTTGATGTAGGACTGGAGTGTTCTGAAGGACGATCCGGATTGGTCATCAATTCCGGATCGTCCGATCAGCTCAGCGCACTTGCACCACAACCTTGCCTACGGCCTTGCGCTGCCCGAGATCATTGATCGCCTGCGCGGCATTGCCCAGTGGATAGACCTGCGACACCAGCGGTTTCAGCTTGCCTTCGGCAAACCAGCCGAACAGTTGCTGGAAGTTCGCCGCATTGTCCTGCGGCTGTCGCTGGGCAAAGGAGCCCCAGAACACCCCAAGCACCGCCGCGCCCTTGAGCAGGGCGAGGTTGACCGGTAATTCGGGAATGCGGCCGCTGGCGAAGCCGACCACCAGCAGACGGCCGTTCCAGGCGATGGCGCGGATGGCCTGGTCGAACAGGTCTCCACCGACCGGGTCGTAGATCACGTCGGCGCCCTGGCCATCGGTCAGGCGCTTGATTTCGTCCTTGAGGCTGGTTTCGCTGTAATTGATCAGTTCGTCGGCACCGGCAGCCTTGGCGACTGCGAGTTTTTCCGCGCTGCTGGCGGCGGCGATCACCCGGGCGCCCATGGCTTTGCCGATCTCGACGGCCGCGAGCCCGACGCCGCCAGAGGCGCCGAGCACCAGCAGGGTTTCCCCCGATTGCAGGTTGCCGCGCTGCTTGAGGGCGTGCATCGACGTGCCGTAGGTCATGCTGAACGCGGCGGCGGTGTTGAAATCCATCGAGGGCGGGATCGGCAGCACGTTGTAGCCCGGCACTGCGACCTGCTCGGCGAAGCTGCCCCAGCCGGTCAGGGCCATGACCCGGTCGCCGACTTTCAGGTGACTGACCTTTTCCCCCACCGCGCTGACCACGCCGGAAGCTTCGCCACCCGGCGAGAACGGGAAGGGTGGCTTGAACTGGTACTTGCCCTCGATGATCAGCGTGTCCGGAAAGTTGACCCCGGCGGCGTGCACGTCCAGCAGGATTTCGTTCTTCTTGGCGACAGGGCTGGCGACGTCTTCCAGCACCAGCGATTCGGCAGGGCCGAAGGCTTTGCACAGCACGGCTTTCATCAGGGCTATTCCTTTGGGAGTGATGGCCGATAAGTGTAGGTGTGGCAGTCAACGGGTCAACGAGCATGCCCGGCCCTGATAGTCCGCCATAAGCTTGTGCTTGCGCGGCGGGTCGTTATGCTAGGCCGCAAACCGGATAAGGAGCGAATTGTGAAAGCGTGGATCATGTTGTTGCTGGCCCTGTCTCTGCCTGTGGCAGCGCTGGCCGAAGAAGCCAAAGAGGGCGAGGCGCCGAAGGTCAACTACATCACCCTGAGCCCGCCGTTTGTGGGTAACTACGGGTTGGACGGCACCCCGAAGCTCAAGGTCTACAAGGCCGACGTGGCACTGCGGGTGACGGGCGAAGAGGCGACCAAACTGGTCAAGGCCAACGAGCCGCTGATCCGCAATCAACTGGTGGCGCTGTTCACTCAGCAGACCACCGAGGCGATGGGCAGCATCGAAGGCAAGGAAAAACTGCGTCAGGAAGCCTTGAAGCAGACCCAGCAGGTGATGAACGACGAAACCGGTAAGCCGGTGGTTGAAGACCTGTTGTTCAACAACCTGATCATTCAGTAAGGCATTCGTTGTCCGGGCGGGACTCTTCGCGAGCAAGCTCGCTCCCACAGTGGATTTGCGGTGATGCAGATTTTTGAGTTCACCGAAAAAAATCTGTGGGAGCGAGCTTGCTCGCCAAAGCACTTTGTCAGGCGACAAGTGCCTCAGGGTTTCAATGCGATAACCACCGCCCACTGTTCGGCGGTCACTGGCATCACGGACAGTCGCGAACCCTTTTGCACCAACGGCATTTCTGCCAGCGCGGTCTGCTGTTTCAGATAATCCAGCTTCAAGACCCGGCTGAACGTCTCCACGTGGGCCACATCAATGGCGCTCCAGGCGTTTTTCTCCGGAGTGGCTTTCGGGTCGAAGTAGTGACTCTCCGGCTCCAGTGCGGTGGGATCCGGGTACGCCGCCTGTATTATTTTTCCAATGCCTGCGATGCCTGGCTCCGGGCAACTGGAATGGTAGAAAAAGAATTCGTCCCCCACCGTCATGGCCCGCAAGAAATTGCGTGCCTGATAGTTGCGAACCCCGTCCCAGCGCGCTTTGCCGAGTTTTTCCAGGCCTTTGATCGAGAGTTCGTCGGGCTCGGATTTCATCAGCCAGTAGGCCATGGTGTGTGCTCCTCAAGCGGTCATTGGGCAGGTTGTCCGGCAATTTTATGACAAACCGACGGTCGGTTGACGTCAGCATTTGCGCAGAGGTTCACGTTGTCGCAAAATGCCGGGCTTTAAAGCTTGACGCTGCTGCACGGCCTACGAATGGAAACCGCTGCTGTCATCGTGATGATGTGCCTTGAGGGGGGCAATCGATGAAACGCAAACCGGATTTGCTGTGGACTTTGGTAATTTTGTTCGGTCTGGGCGTCGTGACCACCGGTTATGCGCAAAGTCTGTGGGCCAACAAGGCCGATGCACCGATTGAAGTGGCGCAACAAGTACAACAGTCGACAGCCTTCAAACGCTGAAACTGCCTTTTCGACGCCGCTGATCCGCGCGGCGTCTATCTAGCGAAATACCACGCCTTGTCCGTGACCGTGCCTTGCAACGGTACATCCCAGCTGGCCTGCGCCAATCGTTCGACTTTCTGACATTCATGGGCCAGGCCCAACAGCGTCGGCTTGCGCCAGTTCTGGCGTCGGGCCAGGTAGGCCAGGCTGCGGTCGTAGAATCCGCCGCCCATGCCCAGACGCCCGCCGACATCGTCAAACCCCACCAGTGGCAACAACACCAGATCCAGCGCCCAGATCTTGCGCTGGCGGGCCAGATTGGCGCGCGGCTCAAGAATGCGGAAACGGTTGGGTTTGAGCTTTTCGCCGGGGCGGATCTGCTGAAAGACCATTTTGGTCCGTGGCCAGGCACTGAGCACTGGCAGGTAGGTTTTCTTGCCCCGACGCTGGGCGGCGCGCAGCAACAGGCTTGGGTCGATTTCACCGTCGGTGGGCAGGTACAGGGAAATGTGTTTCGCCCGGCGAAAGTGCGGGTCTTGGGCCAGTTGTTTGTACAGGCCTTCGGCGGCCTGGCGTTGCTCGCTTCGCGTCAGGGAGCGGCGAGCCTTGCGCAGCAGGCGGCGCAGTTGGGGGCGGGGCAGCAACGCGGGTTCGGTCATGGTTCGGCTTCGGCAGGATGGGGACGAAAACGTACGCATAAAAAATCCGATGCCGGCATGCACCGGCATCGGATTCGAATCAGGCTCCCCGGATGAGCCGCTGTCGACTTAGCCCTTGAACCCGAGAGTTCAAGGTGGAGGATGCAGTAGGCTTTAAGGCTTTCCGTCTGGCGGACATGCACACCAGCCCAACGTGCAACCCCCAGGGTAGTGCAAATCGGCTCAGGGACATCGTCAACTGGCAAGCACCCCAGGGAGTGCGGCGAGTATAACTCAAGCGGCCTGGCGAATCAGCCCTTGGTGACGTCCGGATCGGTCGCCAGCACCAGATCGACACGATCGAGCAAGTCACGCACCTGTTCACGGGTCGAACCGCTGGCCTGGATGTCCGGACGCTCTTCTTTGTGCAAGAGGTCGTGGGTGATGTTGAGCGCGGCCATCACGGCGATGCGGTCGGCGCCGATGACTTTGCCGCTGCTGCGGATCTCGCGCATCTTGCCGTCCAGGTAGCGGGCGGCGCTGATCAGATTGCTGCGCTCTTCCTGGGGACAGATGATCGAATATTCTTTGTCGAGGATCTGCACGGTAACGCTATTGCTTGAACTCATGAGTCTTGCTCCAGGGCCTTGAGGCGCGAAATCATCGATTCGACCTTACGCCGGGCGATTTCGTTTTTTTCAATGAGGTGCGCGCGTTCCTCGCGCCAGGTCTTTTCCTGAGCAACTAAGAGTGCATTTTGACTCTTTAGTTGCTCGACTCGGGTAATCAGCAGTTCGAGTCTGGCCATCAGCGCTTGCAGGTCGGTGTCTTCCATTGTGTCCACTGATTCGGTCTGATGGGTTTGGCTGGCGGACAGCCTTTAATGGTCTTGGCGAGTCTGTCGATGTAGGATACAAGGCCTTCATTCTAGACATAGCGCCGTCTGGCGCCTAGCTGCCCATGCCCATTCAGAATTCCCCGTACCAAGGCTTCGCCACCCTGCTCAATTCCAGCGGTCACTCCGTTTCGCCTGCCGAACTGCACGGCCTGTTGCTGGGACGCAGTTGCGCCGGCGCCGGCTTCAATGCCGAAGAATGGCTGATCGATGCCGCCGAGCTGCTCGAAAGCGAGCCGCAGGACAACGTCCGCAACGCCCTGATCGGCCTGCAGGAAATGGTCAAGAGCGAACTCACCGGCGACGACGTCACCGTGGTTCTGCTGCTGCCGAACGATGATGCACCTCTGGCCGAGCGCGCCGCCGCGCTGGGCGAATGGTGCCAGGGCTTCCTTACCGGTTTCGGCCTCAACTGCCGCGACAGCAGTATGCTGAGCACCGAGGCTACCGAGGTGTTGCAGGATCTGGCAGCGATCTCTCAGGTGCAAGACGCACTGGAAGAATCCGAAGACGGCGAAAGCGACTACATGGAAGTCATGGAGTACCTGCGTGTCGCTCCGCTGCTGCTGTTCTCCGAAACCAAAAAGGCCGACGTGCCGCCAGCGGCCAAGCCGTCGCTGCACTGATCGCGTGCCAGGGAAAGCCATCTGCCCATGATTCATATCCCGAAAGCGGAATACGCCCGGCGCCGCAAGGCGCTGATGGCGCAGATGGAACCCAACAGCATCGCGATCCTGCCGGCCGCCGCGGTCGCCATTCGCAACCGCGATGTCGAGCATGTCTATCGCCAGGACAGCGATTTCCAGTACCTCAGCGGTTTCCCCGAACCGCAGGCGGTCATCGTCCTGATGCCCGGTCGTGAGCACGGCGAGTACGTGCTGTTCTGCCGTGAACGCAACGCCGAACGCGAACTCTGGGACGGGCTGCGCGCCGGCCAGGAAGGCGCGATCCGCGATTTCGGCGCCGACGACGCCTTCCCCATTACCGATATCGACGACATCCTGCCGGGCCTGATCGAAGGCCGCGACCGGGTGTATTCGGCCATGGGCAGCAACCCGGAGTTCGACCGCCATCTGATGGACTGGATCAACGTGATCCGCTCCAAGGCGCACCTCGGCGCCCAGCCGCCGAACGAATTCGTTGCGCTGGATCACCTGCTGCACGACATGCGCCTGTATAAATCGGCGGCAGAAGTGAAGGTGATGCGCGAAGCGGCGCGGATTTCCGCCCAGGCCCACATCCGGGCGATGCAGGCCAGCCGGGCCGGGCTGTACGAGTACAGCCTCGAAGCCGAACTGGATTACGAGTTCCGCAAGGGCGGGGCGAAGATGCCGGCCTACGGTTCGATCGTCGCTGCCGGACGCAACAGCTGCATCCTGCATTACCAGCAGAATGACGCGCTGCTCAAGGACGGCGATCTGGTGCTGATCGACGCCGGTTGCGAAATCGACTGCTACGCCAGCGACATCACCCGCACCTGGCCGGTCAACGGCAAGTTTTCCGCCGAACAGAAAGCGATCTATGAATTGGTATTGGCCTCGCAGGAAGCCGCGTTCGCCGAAATCGCCCCGAACAAGCACTGGAACCAGGCGCACGAAGCCACGGTTCGGGTGATCACCGCCGGACTGGTGAAGCTGGGGTTGTTGCAGGGCGAAGTCGACGAGTTGATTGCCTCCGAGGCCTATAAGGCGTTTTACATGCACCGCGCCGGCCACTGGCTGGGCATGGATGTGCATGACGTCGGCGAATACAAGGTCGGCGGCGAATGGCGGGTGCTGGAAGTTGGCATGGCGCTGACCGTGGAGCCGGGCATCTACATCGCCCCGGACAATCAGAACGTAGCGAAGAAATGGCGCGGCATTGGCGTGCGCATCGAGGATGACGTGGTAGTGACCAAGAGCGGTTGTGAAATCTTGACCGGCGGCGTGCCGAAAACCGTCGCCGAGATCGAAGCCCTGATGGCGCAAGCACGGACCTGCGCGGCATGAGTCGGGTCAATCTGGCAATCATCGGTGGCGGTCTGGTCGGCGCCAGTCTGGCGTTGGCGTTGCAGGCCGGGGCCAAGGCCCGTGGCTGGAAGATCGTGCTGATCGAACCGTTCGCCCCCGGTGACACCTGGCAGCCAAGCTACGACGCGCGTTCCTCGGCGCTGTCTTTCGGTTCACGGCAGATTTATCAGCGGCTGGGCGTGTGGCAGGAAATCTCCCGCCGCGCCGAGCCGATCAAACAGATTCATGTGTCCGACCGTGGACGCTTTTCCACCGCTCGTCTCTCGGCGATGGAAGAGGGCGTCCCGGCGCTCGGCTATGTGGTGGAAAACGCCTGGCTCGGCCAGTGCCTGTGGCAGCACCTCGACAAAGACGTAATCAGCTGGCGCTGCCCGGCGGAAGTCTCCCGCATGGAGCCGCTGCCCGACGGCTACCGCCTGACCCTCAACGATGAAACCACGGTCGAATGCGATCTGGCGGTGCTCGCCGATGGCGGCCGTTCCGGTCTGCGCGAGCAGTTAGGCATCAACGTGCGCAAGCGCCCGTACAACCAGAGTGCGCTGATCGCCAATATCACCCCGAGCGAAGCGCACAACGGCATGGCCTTCGAGCGCTTCACCGACGAAGGCCCGATGGCGCTGCTGCCGCTGCCGGAAAACCGCTGCGCGCTGGTCTGGACCCGTCTGGGCATGGACGCGCAACGGCTGGCGGACCTGAGCGAGCGTGATTTCCTCAGCGAGCTGCAAGGCGTGTTCGGCTACCGCCTCGGCACCCTGAAGCAGGTGGGTGCGCGGCATCTGTACCCGCTGTCGCTGGTGGAGGCCGAAGAACAGGTGCGTTCGCATCTGGCCGTTCTCGGCAACGCCGCCCACAGCCTGCATCCGATTGCCGGTCAGGGTTTCAACCTGTCCCTGCGCGATGCCGATGCGTTGGCCGCGGCGCTGCTGGGCAGCGACAAACCGCTGGGGGATTTCGCCACGTTGCAGGCCTATCGCGAGCGCCAGCGCCTCGATCAGGACCTCACCGTCGGATTCTCCGATCAGGTCACGCGCCTGTTCGGCAGCACCCAGCCGCTGGTATCGCTGGGGCGCAATATCGGCCTGCTCGGCCTCGATCTGCTGCCGCCGGCCAAACGCTGGTTCGCCCGCCAGGCCATGGGGCTGGGGACGCGGCCGGATGCGTGAGTGGCTGATCAGACGGTTCGGCAAGGCGCGGCTGATGCGCTGGATCATGACGTTCTACCCGCCGTATTTCGGCGCCGGTGTCCGGGTCAGGCACATCAGCGATGACTTTCGTGACATCCAGGTCTCGATGGGCCTGGGCTGGTACAACCGCAATTACGTCGGCACCCAGTTTGGCGGCAGTCTGTATTCGATGGTCGACCCGTTCTTCATGTTGATGCTCATGGAGAATCTCGGCTCGCGGTACATCGTCTGGGACAAGGCCGCCGACATTGATTTCATATCGCCGGGCAAAGGCCCGGTGTTTGCCCGATTCAACATCGACGACACCCTGCTCGACGAGATCCGTCGGCAGACCGCCAATGGCGAGAAATACCTGCCGCAGTTGCAGGTCGACATTCATGACGGCGCCGGCAATCTGGTGGCGCGGGTCGGTAAAACCCTTTACGTGCGGCTCAAGCCGCCAGCGAGACAGGCTTAAAGCATGGAAATGCGCGCGGATGTGCTGATTGTCGGAGCCGGAATGGTCGGCAGCGCTTTGGCGCTGGCGTTGCAGGGCAGCGGGCTGGAAGTCCTGCTGCTCGACGGCAGCCCGTTGAGCGTCAAACCGTTCAATGGCGACGCGCCGTTCGAGCCACGGGTGAGCGCACTGTCGGCGGCCAGCCAGCGGATCCTCGATCGCCTCGGCGTGTGGGACGGCATCGTCAACCGACGCAGCAGCCCTTACACCGACATGCATGTCTGGGACGGCAGCGGCACCGGCCAGATTCACTTCTCGGCCAGCAGCGTGCACGCCGATGTGCTTGGGCATATCGTCGAAAACCGCGTGGTCCAGGATGCCTTGCTCGACCGCCTGCACGATTGCGACCTGGGCCTGCTGGCCAACGCGCGGCTGGAGCAGATGCGCCGCTCCGGTGACGACTGGCTGCTGACCCTGGCTGACGGCCGCACATTGCGCGCGCCGCTGGTGATCGCGGCAGACGGCGCCAATTCCGCCGTGCGCCGTCTGACCGGCGTCGCCACCCGCGAGTGGGATTACCTGCACCACGCCATCGTCACCAGCGTGCGCAGCAGCAAGCCGCACCGGATGACCGCGTGGCAGCGTTTCACCGATCATGGGCCGCTGGCGTTTCTGCCGCTGGAGCGTGACGGCCAGCAGGACTGGTGCTCGATCGTCTGGTCGACCACGCCGAGCGAAGCCGAACGGTTGATGGCGCTGGATGACGCGGATTTCTGCCGTGAGCTGGAGCGCGCGTTCGAAGGCTGCCTCGGCGAGGTTATCAGCGCCGATCCGCGTCTGTGCGTGCCGCTGCGTCAACGCCACGCCAAGCGCTACGTGGCCGAAGGCCTGGCGCTGATCGGCGATGCCGCGCACACCATTCACCCGTTGGCGGGGCAGGGCGTGAACCTTGGCTTCCTCGACGCCGCAGTGCTGGCTGAAGTGCTGCTGCAAGCCAACGAACGCGGCGAACGACTGGCGGATGTGAAGGTCCTGAGCCGCTACGAGCGTCGGCGCATGCCGCACAACCTGGCGCTGATGGCCGCTATGGAAGGCTTTGAGCGGTTGTTCCAGGCTGATCCGCTGCCGCTGCGCTGGCTGCGCAACACCGGACTGAAAATCGTCGAGCAGATGCCCGAGGCCAAGGCGTTGTTTGTGCGTGAAGCATTGGGGCTGACCGGCGACTTGCCTGCGCTCGCCAAGGCCTGACCAATGTCGTGCAACATCTGGTAACTCCTTGGGAAAGTGTTCGATTGAGAAGGTAAATGTGAGTCCTTATCATTTGGACCACTTTTCCCGAACGAGAGACCGCTCCCATGTTGGCATCCAAGCGTGTTCTGACCGCACTGGCCCTGACCCTGATCGGCAGCACTGCCGCCCAGGCCGCTGACGAGGTGGTGGTCTACTCCTCGCGTATCGATGAGCTGATCAAACCGGTGTTCGATGCCTACACCGCCAGGACCGGGGTGAAGATCAAGTTCATCACCGACAAGGAAGCGCCGCTGATGCAGCGGATCAAGGCCGAGGGCGAGAACGCCTCCGCCGACCTGCTGCTGACCGTCGATGCCGGCAACCTCTGGCAGGCCGAGCAGATGGGCATTCTCCAGCCATTCACCTCGAAAACCATCGACGCCAACATCCCTCTGCAATACCGTTCTTCGACCCACGCCTGGACCGGCCTGAGCCTGCGTGCGCGAACCATCGCCTACTCCACTGAACGAGTGAAACCGGGCGAGCTGACCACCTACGAAGCGCTGGCCGACAAGAACTGGGAAGGCCGCCTGTGCCTGCGCACGGCGAAAAAGGTCTACAACCAGTCCCTGACCGCCACCATGATCGAAGTGCATGGCGCCGAGAAAACCGAGAAAATCCTCAAAGGCTGGGTCAACAACCTGTCCACCGACGTGTTCTCCGACGACGTCGCGGTGCTGGAAGCAATCAACGCCGGTCAGTGCGATGTCGGCATCGTCAACACTTACTATTACGGCCGCCTGCACAAGCAGAAGCCGGAACTGCCGGTGAAACTGTTCTGGCCGAACCAGGCGGATCGCGGGGTGCACGTCAACCTGTCGGGCATCGGCCTGACCAAGCATGCGCCGCATCCGGAAGCGGCCAAGGCGCTGGTCGAGTGGATGACCACGCCTGAGGCGCAAAAGATCTTTGCCGATGTGAACCAGGAGTTCCCGGCGAATCCGGCGGTGAAGCCTTCGGAAGAAGTGGCGGCTTGGGGGCAGTTCGTGGCTGATACTTTGCCGGTTGAGGTGGCAGGCAAGCGCCAGGCCGAAGCGATCCGGATGATGGATCGGGCGGGTTGGAACTGAGTCTTTCCTGACAGCACTGTTTGATCGTTCCCACGTTGAGGCGTCGAACCGTCTGCGTGGGAATGCAGCCCCCGACGCTCTGCGTCGCATCATCGACAGCGTGACGCAGAACGTCACAGAATGTGTGCCCACGCAGAGCGTGGGCACAATCATTTGAACGAGACTGTTTCCTTGGCCCACCCCGCCCAACGCCGCTGGTACCCCATCGTCTTCACCATCGCCGCGTTGGTGCTGCTCCCCCTCAGCGTCCTCCTGCTCTCATGGCAAACCATCGATCACCAGATCTGGTCGCACCTGTGGGAAACCCAGATGCCGCGTCTGCTGGGCAACACCCTGACGCTGGTTCTCGGCGTTGGCGTGGGGGTAACGCTGATCGGCGTGAGCCTGGCCTGGCTCACCAGCCTCTGCGAATTCCCCGGTAGGCGCTGGCTCGACTGGGCGCTGATGCTGCCGTTCGCCATCCCGGCCTACGTGCTGGCGTTCGTCTTCGTCGGCCTGCTGGACTTCGCAGGCCCCGTGCAGACCCTGGCGCGCGAATGGTTCGGCGCCGGCCTGCGCCTGCCGCGAGTGCGTTCTACCGGCGGCGTGATTCTGGTGCTGGTGCTGGTGTTCTACCCCTACGTTTACCTGCTGGCGCGCACCGCGTTTCTCGCGCAGGGCAAAGGCCTGATGGAAGCCGCACGAGTGCTCGGCCAGTCACCGTGGCAAGCATTCTGGCGCGTGGCGTTGCCGATGGCGCGACCGGCGATCGGTGCTGGCGTGGCGCTGGCGCTGATGGAAACCCTGGCGGATTTCGGCGCGGTGTCGGTGTTCAACTTCGATACCTTCACCACCGCGATCTACAAGACCTGGTACGGCTTCTTCAGCCTGCCCAGTGCCGCGCAACTGGCCAGTCTGTTGCTGCTGGTGGTGATGCTGGTGCTGTATGGCGAGCGCCGTGCCCGTGGGGCGAACCGGGCAAGCAACGAGCGGCCACGGATCAAGGCGCTGTACCACCTGCGCGGGCCCAAGGCCTGGGCGGCGACCGGCTGGTGCGGTCTGGTGTTCGCCTGTGCGTTTGTCATTCCGGTGCTGCAACTGGGGGTATGGTTCTGGCAGCGCGGGCGCTTCGACCTGGATGAGCGCTACGCCGGGCTGATTCTCCACACCTTGTATCTGGGCGGCATGGCAGCCTTGATCACAGTCAGCGTGGCGATGTTGCTGGCGTTCGCCCGGCGGCTGGCGCCCACCCGGACGATCAACTCTGCGGTCGGTCTGGCCAATCTCGGTTATGCCTTGCCGGGTTCGGTGCTGGCGGTGTCGATCATGCTCGCGTTCAGTTATCTGGATCGGGAGCTGGTGATTCCGCTGTCCGGCTGGCTCGGTGGTGCGGGCAAGCCGCTGCTGCTGGGCAGTCTGGCAGCGTTGCTGCTGGCGTATCTGGTGCGGTTCGTGGCGGTGGCCTATGGACCACTGGAAAGCAGTCTGGCGCGTATACGGCCCTCTTTGCCTGAAGCGGCACGTAGCCTGGGTGTCAGCGGTCCGCGACTGTTTTTCAAAGTGTATCTGCCGCTGTTGCTGCCCGGCACGCTCAGCGCTGCGTTGCTGGTGTTCGTCGATGTGCTCAAGGAAATGCCCGCGACCCTGCTGATGCGCCCGTTTGGCTGGGACACGCTGGCGGTGCGGATCTTCGAAATGACCAGCGAAGGCGAATGGGCGAGGGCGTCGTTGCCGGCGCTGACGTTAGTGCTGGTCGGTCTGTTGCCGGTCATCGGACTGATCCGTCGTTCGGCGCACCGCAACACTTAGTCGTCAGTCCTGAATCATGCGGCTACAATGCGCGGCATTCGGTGCGGTCCGTCTGACAGACCCTGTCGCTGAAATCGGCTGAAGGCCCTTTGATACAGGGCTTTCCGATCCGTGCAGCAGCGCTCCGCACCTTCGCCACGCCCGGAAGGAGAAACCCATGGGACAGCGTACGCCTCTGTATGACCTGCATCTCGCCCTCGGCGCGAAGATGGTCGATTTTGGCGGTTGGGACATGCCCCTGCATTACGGCTCGCAGGTCGAGGAGCACCATCAGGTGCGCCGCGATTGCGGGGTATTCGATGTTTCCCACATGACCGTGATCGATGTCAGCGGCCCCCAGGCCAAGGCCTGGCTCCAGCATTTGCTGGCCAATGACGTCGAACGCCTGCACAGCCCCGGCCGTGCGTTGTACAGCACCATGCTCAACGAGCGCGGCGGCATCGTCGACGACATGATCGTCTACCGCCTCGAAGACGGTTATCGTCTGGTGGTCAACGCCTCCACCCGCGATCAGGACCTGGCCTGGATGCAGGCACAGCTGGGCAGTTTCGATGTGCAAATGCACGAACGCTTCGAGCTGGCGATGCTCGCCATCCAAGGCCCCCATGCCCGGCACAAGATTGCCGAACTGGTGACTCAGTCCCGAGCCAACCTGATCCAGATGCTCAAGCCTTTCGAAGGCCACGTCGACGGCGACTGGTTCATTGCGCGCACCGGTTACACCGGCGAGGACGGTCTGGAAATCGCCCTGCCGGCCGATCAGGCCCCCGGGTTTTTCAACGATCTGGTGGGCGCCGGCATTTCCCCCATCGGTCTCGGTGCGCGCGACACGCTGCGGGTCGAAGCCGGCATGAACCTCTACGGTCAGGACATCCACCAGGAGGTTTCGCCACTGGCCTCGAACATGGCCTGGAGCATCGCCTGGGAGCCGGCCACGCGCCGGTTCATCGGTCGCGACGCGCTGGAAGCGGAAAAAACCGCCGGTGTGCAGCACAAACTGGTCGGCCTGGTGCTTGAGGAACGCGGGGTTTTGCGGGCCCATCAGGTGGTTCGTATCGCCGATGTTGGCGAAGGGGAGATCACCAGTGGTAGTTTCTCTCCTACGCTTAGCAAGTCGATTGCCCTGGCGCGTGTGCCGATGGCGACTGCCGACCGCGCCGAAGTGGAAATCCGTGGCAAGTGGTACCCGGTACGGGTGGTCAAACCGACTTTCGTACGCCATGGCAA
Organism: Pseudomonas sputi; assembly: GCF_021603585.1. Taxonomy (GTDB): domain Bacteria; phylum Pseudomonadota; class Gammaproteobacteria; order Pseudomonadales; family Pseudomonadaceae; genus Aquipseudomonas; species Aquipseudomonas sputi. Next base: position 20,954 of record NZ_BQHI01000005.1, read on the forward strand.
AACCTTGATCTAACCTTTTCCGGCGGGCACGACCGCTGACCTATTTCCTGAGGACACAGAACATGAGCAATATCCCCGCCGACCTGCGTTTTGCCGAAAGTCATGAATGGGTGCGCCTGGAAGCCGACGGCACCGTCACCGTGGGCATCAGCGATCACGCCCAGGAAGCGTTGGGTGATGTGGTGTTTGTCGAGCTGGCAGAAGTGGGCAAGGTGTTCGCTGCCGGTGATGCCGCCGGTGTTGTCGAGTCGGTCAAGGCTGCTTCCGACATCTATTCCCCGGTTGGTGGCGAAGTGATTGCGGTCAACGAAGACCTGGCCGGTTCGCCCGAAGAGCTGAACAACGATCCGTACGCCGCGTGGATCTTCAAGCTCAAGCCAAGCGACAAGGCCGAACTGGACAAGCTGCTCGACGCGGCCGCCTACAAGGCTGCCATCGGCGAATAAGCTGCACGCCAGGCCCCAAAGCCCCGACCCGTCGGGGCTTTTTTCTGCCCGGGACTTTTGCCGTCGGGGTGGCTGCTATGCTGGTTTGACCGTGTTGCATTGACGCCGAGCCGCCAGCCAAGAGAGAGCCCGTCATGTCCAAGTTGCCATCCCTGAGCCAGTTACGCGATCCCCATGCCTTTCTGCGCCGCCACCTCGGCCCCGATGCCGCCGAGCAACAGGCGATGCTCGACAGCCTCGGCCTCGGCAGCCGGGTCGAACTGATCGAGCAGACCGTGCCGCCGGGCATTCGCCTCAACCGCGAGCTGGACCTGCCACCGGCGCTGGACGAGCAGGCAGCGCTGGCCAAACTGCGCGGCTATGCCGAACAGAATCAGGTCTGGACCAGCCTGATCGGCATGGGCTACCACGGCACCCTGACGCCGACCGTCATCCTGCGCAACGTGCTGGAAAATCCCGGCTGGTACACCGCCTACACGCCTTACCAACCGGAAATCGCCCAAGGCCGGCTCGAAGCGTTGCTCAACTTTCAGCAACTGACCATCGACCTCACCGGCCTTGAATTGGCCAACGCTTCGCTGCTCGATGAAGCCACCGCGGCGGCGGAAGCCATGGCCCTGGCCAAGCGGGTGGCGAAGTCGAAAAGCAATCTGTTCTTTGTTGACGAAAACTGTCATCCACAAACCCTTTCCGTGGTGCAGACCCGCGCCGAAGGCTTCGGCTTCGAGCTGATCGTCGACGCTGTGGATAACTTGAAGCAGCACCAGGTGTTCGGCGCGCTGCTGCAATACCCCGACACCCACGGCGAAGTCCGTGACCTGCGGCCGCTTATCGATCACCTGCACGCGCAGCAAGCACTGGCCTGCGTGGCGGCCGACCTGCTCAGTCTGTTGTTGCTGACCCCGCCGGGCGAACTGGGTGCGGACGTGGTGTTCGGCTCATCCCAGCGCTTCGGCGTGCCGATGGGTTACGGCGGCCCGCACGCGGCGTTTTTTGCCAGCCGCGAGGAATACAAACGGGCGATTCCCGGGCGGATCATCGGCGTGTCGAAAGATGCCCGTGGCAACGTCGCGCTGCGCATGGCCCTGCAAACCCGCGAGCAGCATATTCGTCGGGAGAAGGCCAATTCGAACATCTGCACCGCCCAGGTGTTGCTGGCCAACATCGCCAGTTTCTATGCGGTCTATCACGGCCCGGAAGGACTGAAACGAATCGCCCAGCGCGTGCACCGGCTGACCTGCATTCTCGCCGCCGGGCTTGAGCGCCATGGCATCCAGCGCCTCAACCGACACTTCTTCGACACCCTGACGCTGGACGTGGGCGGGGCGCAAACCGCGATCATCGAAAGCGCCCGGGCCGCGCAGATCAACCTGCGCATTCTCGGTCGTGGCCAACTGGGTCTGAGCCTCGACGAGACCTGTGATGAAAACACTGTGGCCAAACTGTTCGATGTGCTGCTGGGCGCCGATCACGGGTTGAGCGTCGATGATCTCGACGCTGAAGCGCTGACCTCCGGTATTCCCGACACGTTGCAGCGCAGCACGCCGTACCTGCGCCACCCGGTGTTCAACGCCCACCACAGCGAAACCGAGATGCTGCGTTATCTCAAACAGCTGGAAAACAAGGATCTGGCGCTCAACCAGTCGATGATCCCGCTGGGCTCCTGCACCATGAAACTCAACGCCACCAGCGAAATGATCCCGATCACCTGGCCGCAATTCGCCAACCTGCACCCGTTCGTGCCCCGGGAGCAGGCTGTCGGTTACACGCTGATGATCGAGGAACTGGAGCGCTGGTTGTGCGCGATCACCGGGTTCGATGCGATCTGCATGCAGCCCAATTCCGGCGCCCAGGGCGAGTACGCCGGGCTGCTGGCAATCCGCAAATATCACGAAAGCCGACAGCAGGGCGGGCGGGATATCTGCCTGATTCCTTCCTCGGCCCACGGCACCAACCCGGCCTCGGCGCAGATGGCGGGGATGCGCGTGGTGATTGTCGAGTGCGACGACGCCGGCAACGTTGATCTGGAGGATTTGAAAGCCAAGGCGTCCGAGGCCGGGGCCAGGCTGTCGTGCCTGATGGCGACCTACCCGTCGACCCACGGCGTGTACGAGGAAGGCATCAGCGAGATCTGCGAAGTTATCCACAAACACGGCGGCCAGGTGTACATGGACGGCGCCAACCTCAACGCTCAGGTCGGGCTGGCGCGGCCGGCGGACATCGGCGCCGACGTGTCACACATGAACCTGCACAAAACTTTCTGCATTCCCCACGGCGGGGGCGGGCCGGGCATGGGGCCGATTGGCGTGCGCGCACATCTGGCGCCGTTCGTTGCCAACCATCCGGTGATTCCGATCGACGGGCCGCAACCGCAGAACGGAGCGATCAGCGCCGCCCCGTGGGGCAGTGCGAGCATTCTGCCGATCAGTTGGATGTACATCGCGATGATGGGGCCGCAATTGGCGGACGCCAGCGAGGTGGCGATTCTGGCGGCGAATTACCTGGCGCAGCACCTCTCGGGTGCTTTCCCCGTTCTGTACACCGGGCGCAACGAGCGGGTCGCCCACGAGTGCATTCTGGATCTGCGGCCGCTCAAGGCCGCCACCGGCATCAGCGAAGAGGACGTCGCCAAGCGCCTGATGGATTACGGTTTCCACGCGCCGACCATGTCGTTCCCGGTGCCGGGCACCTTGATGGTCGAACCGACCGAGAGCGAGTCCAAGGCCGAACTGGATCGCTTCATCGGCGCCATGCTGAGCATCCGCGCAGAAATCACCGAGGTGCAGAACGGCAACTGGCCAGCCGAAGACAACCCGCTCAAACGGGCGCCGCACACCCTGGCCGATATCACCGGCGTGTGGGAGCGGCCGTACAGCATCGAGCAGGGCATCACGCCGGATGCACACACCCAAGCGCACAAATATTGGCCGGCAGTGAACCGGGTCGATAACGTCTACGGCGACCGCAACCTGTTCTGCGCCTGCGTGCCGGTGGACGATTACCGCTGATCAGCGGACAAAAAAATGCCGCTCGTGTGAGCGGCATTTTTGTCTGTCCGGAAAGTTATTCCGACGCCACGGCGTTCTTCGCCAGAATCGCGTTCGCCAGTTCCATGTCCGTTGCCTGCAGGCCCGGGTTGTCGGCGCGGACTTTCTGCATCGCGGCTTCCAGGTACGGGCCACGGATACCGCCATCGCTGGCGACGAAGCTGCCGGCGTCGTCCTGGGCGGCAACGATCAGTTTGTGATCCTTGAAGGTCAGGTAGGTCGAGCCGGTGGTGGCGCCGGACGAAATGACGTTACGCCAAAAGCTGTCGGCCATTGCCGAACCGACGGGCAGAGACAGCAGGGCAAGGGTGGCGACAGCAAGTTTGAGACGCATGTTGGGTGACTCCACTGGTGTTGAATAACGGGTTGGATCGTCGTTTCGCCGATCCGGTTCCGTGAGAGGCTATTTCTGCTCGCTCTGTGGTGTCACCCGCAATACTTCTTCAAGCGTTGTCAGCCCGGCCGCGACTTTCTGCGCGCCGGACAGGCGCAGGCTGCGCATGCCTTCCTTGAATGCCTGCCGACGGATCGCCGTCAGATCGGTGTCAGGGCTGATCAAGGCCTTGAGGCTGTCGGTCAGTTGCATGATTTCGTAGACCCCGGCGCGACCGTGATAACCGGTGTCACGGCACTCCAGACAACCGATGGCCCGTTGCGCATTGCCCGGCAGCGGCGCCTGCCACGGCCGGGTCAGGGTTTGCCAGTCTTCTTCGTCCAGAGTCAGCGGCGCCTTGCAGTGCGGGCACAGTGTTCGCACCAGTCGTTGCGCCATTACACCGAGGACGGTGGCCTTGATCAGGTAATGCGGCACGCCGAGCTCCAGCAGACGACTGATGGCGCTTGGTGCGTCATTGGTGTGCAGGGTCGAGAGCACCAGGTGCCCGGTCAATGCCGCCTGGATCGCCATTTCGGCGGTTTCCAGGTCGCGGATCTCGCCAATAATGATGATGTCCGGGTCCTGTCGCATCAGCGCGCGCACGCCGGCGGCGAACGTCAGGTCGATGTTGTGCTGGACCTGCATCTGGTTGAAGGCCGGCTCAACCATCTCGATCGGGTCTTCGATGGTGCAGAGGTTGACCTCCGGCGTCGCCAGTTTTTTCAGCGTGGTGTACAGCGTGGTGGTCTTGCCGGAACCGGTCGGGCCGGTGACGAGAATGATGCCGTTGGGCTGGCGGGTCATGTCCTGCCAGCGGCGCAGATCGTCAGCTGAAAACCCGAGCTGATCGAAATCCTTGAGCAGCACCTCCGGGTCGAAGATCCGCATCACCATTTTTTCGCCGAACGCGGTGGGCAGCGTTGATAGCCGCAGCTCGACCTCGCCGCCGTCCGGGGTCTTGGTCTTGACCCGGCCGTCCTGGGGCTTGCGCTTCTCGGCGACGTTCATCCGGCCAAGGCTTTTCAGGCGACTGACGATGGCCATCGTCACCTGTGGCGGAAATTGATAGACGTTGTGCAGCACGCCATCGATGCGAAAACGCACCGTGCCTTGCTCGCGTCGGGGTTCAATGTGGATATCGCTGGCCCGCTGCTGGAAGGCGTACTGGAACAGCCAATCGACGATGTTGACGATGTGCGCGTCGTTGGCGTCGGGCTCCTGATCACTGGCGCCGAGGTTGAGCAGTTGTTCGAAGTTGCCGAGGTTGCCGTTCTGCGCATCGGCATTGCTGGCGCCGCTGACCGATTTGGCGAGGCGAAAGAATTCGACGCTGAATCGCTGAATGTCCGCCGGGTTGGCCACCACTCGCTTGATCGGCAGTTTCAGTACGTGAGTCAGATCGGCTTCCCAGCCGCTGACGTAGGGCTGGGCGCTGGCCACGGTCACCGCGTCGCGGTCGACCGACACCGCGAGGATCTTGTGGCGCTGCGCAAAGGCATAGGACATCAGCGGCGTGATGGCGGCGACGTTGATCTTCAGCGGATCGATCCGCAGGTACGGCTGGCCGGCCTGTTGCGCCAGCCACAGGGTCAGGCTTTCCAGATCGAGGTGTTTGCCCGGACGGCTGAGATCGTCCAGTTGCTGGCTGGCGATGAATTCCAGCGGGTGTTTCTGGCCGTGGGCGGCATGCCGACGCCGGGCATTCAGCGCCTGTTCGGCCGAGTCCTGGCAGATGAAACCCTGGGCGACCAGTTCACGCAGTACCTCATTGAGATCCAGCCAGCGGTCCTGAGCGGCGAGTTGAACGGACATGCGGGCTCCTTTTGAACGACAGTGCGCAAAGGATAGTCGTGGCCCCGCCGACCGTTGGGCCACTACCCGACGAAGACGTTTCGGTTCTTGTCAGCCGGCCGCCTGCGCCGGCGCATCCCACGCCGCCTCGGGGTTTTGCAGGTTCACCGAGCAGACGCTGATCAGGTTACGAAGTTTTTCCGCGATCACCTGGGCGCGGTGCCAGCTCAGGCCGCTCATGACGATGTCGATCGACAGCAGGTCGTCGAGCCGCTGGACATTGACCTGTTCCGGGGTAAGGCACTGCAAGGCGAACAGGTTCAGCACCCGCACCAGCAAATCCGGCTCGGCTTCGGCCAGGATCTGGTACTGCGCAAGGCAATGGGCGTTGCTGGCGTTCCACACATCGGCACGGGGCGCGGGGGTGTTGACGGCTTCGAGGTGTGGCATGGCAGGTCTCCGGAATCAGTGGAGGAATTTTTACATTCGATGCCGGGCATTTCTTGTCTAAGATGAGCTTCTTGCGCGATTGGTCGGGTATATCAATTCGGCATTGGCTGATTTTGAGGATTATTTATGCACAGCGAGCTGGACAGTTATGACCGGCGCATTCTCGCCCTGCTGCAAGAGGACGCTTCCTTGTCCAGCGCACAGATCGCCGAACAGGTAGGCCTGTCGCAGTCGCCGTGCTGGCGACGGATTCAGCGGATGAAGGAGGAGGGGATCATTCGTGGTCAGGTGACCTTGCTCGATCGCAAGAAGATTGGCCTGAACACGCAGATCTTCGCCGAGATCAAACTCAACGCCCACGGCCGTTCGAACTTCACTGAGTTCACCGAGGCGATTCGCGGCTTTCCGGAAGTGCTGGAGTGTTATGTGCTGATGGGGGCGGTGGATTTCCTGCTGCGGATCGTCGCGGCGGACATCGAGGCGTATGAGCGGTTCTTCTTCGAGAAACTGTCGCTGGTGCCGGGGATTCAGGAAGTGAACTCGATCGTCGCGCTGTCGGAGATCAAGTCCACGACAAGCCTGCCGGTATTGCGCTGATTTGATGATCGTTCCCACGCAGACGGTTCGACGCCTTGACGTGGGAACGATCTTTAGCGGGGATTACATGCGCAGCAGAATTTTCCAGGCGCGATTCTGATACACCGCAATCGCCTGATGCTTGCGTGCATCGAGCAGTTCGTCGGTGATGGTCGGCTCATTGGCCAGTTGCGCCAGTTTGTTCAGCTCGCCGTACAGGCGATCCATTTCCGGGATCTCCAGCACGTTGCGCGCGTGGTGCAGCCAGACCTGGATGCGTTCGATGCGCGGCAGTTGCTCGGCCAGATCTTCCGGCTGCTGCTGATAACGCTGCAATTGCAGCGAAGTGGCTTCTTCGCCCAACAGGCGCGGCAGCCAGCTTTGCAACTGCGCAGCACCCTGGCGATTGCCACGGGTGTTGCGGTCAGCCGTCCAGGTACGGGCCAGCAACCAGCGCGAAGCGTTCAGCGAGAACAGGCCCCAGCGCGGGTCTTCCAGCTCTTCGAGGAACTGTTCCGGCGCGGCTTTGCGCACGTCTTCGTCTTCGATGCCGACCTGTACCAGCGGACGCCAGTCTTCCAGCAGCGCATCCAGTGCCACGCGCAAGTCGTGGGTCGACTGACGCGGTGCGGCCTGGCCGAGGCTGCTCAGCAGGGCGCGCATTTCCGCAAGGTTCTCGACCCAGTCCTGCAGCAGGCGCCAGTGACCGTTGAAGCGATACTGTTCGGCCAGACGCTGACTGCTGCCGAGCAAGTGCCAGGCCAGGGCGGCGAAGGCGTCGTCCAGCGGGGTTTCGGCGGTGATGGCCGGCGCCGGCAGGCTCAGCGAGTAGCTGTTGGCGTCGTACAGGCGATAACCGCGCTCGGCCTTGCTGATGTCGCACGGCATCAGGGCCAGGGTTTCGGCCAGCTCGGCGGCCAGCTCCAGCAGTGCGGCAGGCTCGCCTTCGCGCAGTTCCAGTTCCAGCTCGCAGATTTCTTCTTTCTGCTTGCCGACCACCACATGGCCCAGGTCCAGCGCGGCTTCGATGACCACTTTGGTCTTGCCACGGCCCCAGGCGATTTCGGCGCGCTCGCGGACGAAATCGGTGGTGAAGATCGGCTTCAGGGTTTTCTTGTCCAGGTCGGCAAGGGACTCGGGCCAGCATTCGCCGTCGAGTTTCTTCACGTCGAGCCTGGCTTTGGGCAGGTTCCAGTCGTACTCGTTACGCTCGGACAGGCCGGCGACGCTCTGGCCACGGGTCTTGAGGGTCTGAATCACCTCTTCGCCGTCCTTGCGCAGGCGCAGGGCAACCTTGGCCCGGGCCAGGTCACGCTCAGGCGTGTCGAAATACTGATTCATCAACTCACGGCGTTCCCAGCCACTTTTGTTGCGTTTTTTCAGGAGAGGGTGCTCGCGCAGGGCGGCGAGGGTTTCGCGGCTGACGCGGAGTTTGATTTCGGTTTCTTTCTGCATGGCCGGAAAATCCAGGATCGGGAGCGCAGCCGGGGGAATGTGTGGCTGCCAAGGCCGTGCAGTGTACAGGACTGAACCTTCCTACGCTTTGCGGCGGTTTATTCTCGGCGCCGGATGGTTCTATGATGGACTCCAATCCGGGAGTTGGAGTCAGCGATGCCTTTGCCGTCCATGCAAGACCAGTTCGCTGCACTGATCGCTGCGCCGTCGGTCAGTTGCACCCAGCCGCGCCTCGACCAGTCCAACCGGGCGGTGATCGATCTGCTGGCGGGTTGGCTTGGCGACCTCGGTTTCAGTTGCGACATCCAGCAGGTCAGCCCCGGCAAATTCAACTTGCTCGCCAGCTTTGGCAGTGGCCCCGGCGGGTTGGTGTTGGCGGGGCACAGCGACACGGTGCCGTACGACGATGCGTTGTGGAAAACCGATCCGCTGAAACTCACGGAAGTCGACGGACGCTGGGTCGGTCTCGGCAGTTGTGACATGAAGGGCTTCTTCGCCCTGATCATTGAAGCCGTGCAACCGCTGCTCGACCAGCCGTTCAGGCAACCGCTGCTGATCCTCGCCACCTGTGATGAAGAAAGCTCGATGTCCGGCGCCCGGGCGCTGGCCGAGGCGGGGCGTCCACTGGGCCGGGCGGCGGTGATCGGCGAGCCGACCGGGCTCAAGCCGATCCGCATGCACAAGGGCATCATGATGGAGCGCATCGATATCCTCGGGCAGAGCGGCCATTCGTCGGATCCGCGTCTGGGACACAGCGCCCTCGAAGCGATGCACGACGCCATCGGCGAACTGCGTGGCCTGCGCCTGCTGTGGCAACGCGAATTCAACAACCCGCAGTTCAGCGTGCCGCAGCCGACCATGAACTTCGGCTGCATCCACGGCGGCGACAACCCCAACCGCATTTGCGGCCAGTGTTCGCTGGAGTTCGACCTGCGGCCGCTGCCGGGGATGGATCCCAAGGTCTTGCGCAACGAAATTCTGCGCAAGCTCAACCCGGTCGCCGAACGGCATAAAGTGAAGATCGATTACGCGCCACTGTTTCCCGAGGTGCCGTCGTTCGAGCAGGCCGAGGACGCGGAGCTGGTGCGAATTGCCGAAAAACTCACCGGCCACACGGCCGAAGCGGTAGCGTTCGGCACCGAAGCGCCTTATCTTCAGCGTCTTGGCTGCGAAACCATCGTGCTCGGCCCCGGCGACATCGCCTGTGCGCACCAACCGGGCGAGTACCTCGAAATGTCACGTTTGCAGCCTACCGTGCATCTATTGCGGCAGTTGATCGAACATTACTGTCTCAAAACTGTATAAATTGCCCACCCATCCACCCGTATTCATGAGGAGAGCGCGCGTGTCGCCAAGCCTGTTCCGACGATAACCATCAGCCCGCTGTGCGTTTTCCGTTTCGCCCCTTTTCCGGCTGCTATTTATTACAGGCCCAGGTTCATGCCCGAATACGTCAATTGGCTTCGCCACGCGTCTCCTTATATCAATGCTCACCGCGATTGCACCTTCGTCGTCATGCTTCCGGGCGACGGCGTGGAGCATCCGAACTTCGGCAATATCGTCCATGACATCGTGCTGCTGCACAGCCTCGGCGTGCGGCTGGTGCTGGTTCACGGTTCCCGTCCACAGATCGAAACCCGTCTCGCCGCCCGTGGCCTGACCCCGCATTACCACCACGGCATGCGCATCACCGATGCCGCGACGCTGGAGTGCGTGATCGACGCGGTCGGCCAGCTGCGCATCGCCATCGAAGCGCGGCTGTCGATGGACATGGCTTCGTCGCCGATGCAGGGCTCGCGCCTGCGGGTCGCCAGCGGCAACCTCGTGACGGCACGACCGATCGGCGTGCTGGAAGGTGTCGACTATCACCACACCGGCGAAGTGCGCCGGGTCGACCGCAAAGGCATCAACCGCCTGCTCGACGAGCGCTCCATCGTATTGCTGTCGCCGCTGGGGTATTCGCCGACCGGTGAGATCTTCAACCTGGCCTGTGAAGATGTCGCCACCCGCGCCGCCATCGATCTGGGGGCCGACAAGCTGCTGCTGTTCGGTGCCGACCTCGGTCTGATCGACGAAAACGGCAAACTGGTGCGCGAGCTGCGTCCGCAACAGGTGCCGGCACATTTGCAGCGTCTGGGCAGCAACTATCAGGCGGAACTGTTGGATGCCGCCGCCGAAGCCTGTCGAGGCGGCGTGGCGCGCAGCCATATCGTCAGTTATGCCGAGGACGGCGCGCTGCTGACTGAACTGTTCACCCGCGACGGCGGCGGTACGCTGGTGGCCCAGGAGCAATTCGAACTGGTGCGCGAGGCGGCGATTGAAGACGTCGGCGGTTTGCTTGACCTGATCAGTCCGCTGGAGGAGCAGGGCATTCTGGTGCGCCGTTCCCGTGAAGTGCTGGAGCGCGAGATCGAGCAGTTCAGCGTGGTCGAGCGTGAAGGGATGATCATCGCCTGTGCGGCGCTGTATCAGATTGCCGATTCGGATGCCGGCGAGCTGGCGTGCCTGGCCGTGAACCCGGAATACCGTCATGGCGGTCGCGGCGACGAACTGCTCGAGCGCATCGAGACCCGTGCCCGGGCGCAAGGCCTGAAAACCCTGTTCGTTCTCACCACCCGCACCGCCCACTGGTTCCGCGAGCGCGGTTTCGAGCCGAGCAGCGTCGAACGCCTGCCGGCGGCGCGGGCTTCTCTCTATAACTATCAGCGCAATTCGAAGATCTTCGAAAAGACGCTTTGACTCATCAGGCTGTGGGGCAGCAGATGCAGGCCGCAAGCTCCCCACCCAGCCGTTTTCTGCAGCTCTTCTCCTGATTCAACATCACTGAACACGATGGCTGCACCGAGCCAGGTCAATCCTGCAAGCCGGCGGCTGCGTTGTGCGTGAAAGAAATATCCACGATACACAAACTGTAACAATTGATCCGGATATTGCGCGGGTTGGCTGTTGTTGTGATGGAAATGTTTCTGGATTACGTCAGCGCAAATCGCTCTAGGCAGGGTGGTTCAATACCCTTCAGAAATTGACCGGCAGGTTCGCATGGGGAGCACGCGAGCCTTTAAATACGGGGTTCAATTCCTAAAGGGTATTAGAAAAGAAGGTTTCAATTCTTTTCAGATTCATGACGAACTCATGAAGCGGCATGGACCAAAACACCGGAGATTAGACTATGGTCGTAGACACACAAAGTTACGATTGACTTGTGAGTCACGCTCTGGCGCTAATCGCTAACCTTCGGACTCGGGCGTTGATCCGGGCCAGGCAAACAAGAATTAGAAACGAGGAGCTTGACAATGAATAAGTCCACCTTGGCCGTGGCTGTGGCCTTTGGGGTATTGGCGCAGCAAGCAGGGGCCGCGGGTTTCATCGAAGACAGCAAGGCTTCCCTGAGTTCCCGCACCATGTACTACAACAACGATAACCGTGATGGCGGCGCCGATCAGAAAGAGACCGCGCAGGGCTTCAAGTTCGATTACCTCTCCGGTTTTACTCAGGGCACGGTCGGGTTTGGTCTGGATGTGCAGGCGCTCAGCGGCATTCACCTGGATGGTGGACGTGGGCACCACCCGGACAGCAACACGTTCTCCCCGAGTGATTCCGACGGTTCGGCAACACATTCCTGGAGCCGCATAGCGGGTAACGTCAAGGCACGTCTGTCCAAGACCGAAGCTCACTTGGGTGGTGCTCTGCAACCTAACTTGCCGATTCTGGTCGCGAACGATAGCCGCCTGCTGCCTCAAACCTTCGAGGGTGGCACGGTCACCTCCAAGGAAATCGACAACGTCACCTTCAACGCCGGTCAGCTCGAGCATGCAGTGGGTCGTGCCTCGACAAACAGTACTGGCCTCGCAGTGGCTGGTGGTACGCAGGACAGCAATCAGTTCCGCTATGCAGGCGCCGACTGGAAGGTCACCAAAGACCTGACCCTGCAGTACTACCACTCCAACCTGCAGGATTATTACAAGCAGAACTTCTTCGGCCTGGTGCATGTTCTTCCGATCAGCACCAACCAGTCGTTCAAGACCGATATTCGCTATTTTGACAGCAGCTCCGATGGCAAGAACGGCGAAGCAGGCTACCGCTTCAATAACAATGGCGGCTATGCCAGAAATCCGGGCGAGGTCGATAACAAGACCTGGAGCGCCATGTTCACTTACACCTTGGGTGGCAATGCGTTCTTGCTCGGCCATCAACGCGTCAACGATGACGGTGGTTTCGTCTACTTGAACCAAGGCAACGTGGTCGATGGCAACGGTCGCCCTGAAGGTGCCGGTGGAACCAGTTTCTATTTGTTCACTGACGCCATGGTTAACGGCTTTGTCCGTGCCGGTGAAAACACCACCTTCGGTCAGTATTCCTATGACTTCGCAGGTCTGGGCGTACCGGGCCTCAAAGCCTCGATCGCTTATCTGCATGGCGAAAACATCAAGGCAACGAACGGCACCGGTAGCGACATGTCCGAGTGGGAACGAGACATGCGTATTGATTACACCGTTCAACAGGGCGTACTCAAAGGCTTCGGCGTGACACTGCGCAATGGTGTTTATCGTGGCAGCCAGATCAATATTGCCGATCAGGATCAGACCCGTCTGATCTTCAACTACACCTATAGCTTCCTGTAAAAAGTGCTGAAAAAGACCTTGCCGCGCGGCAAGGTTTTTTTTGCCTTTTTTTATATATTTCCAAATGTTATTTATTGATTGTTTTTTATTCTTTTTGTGTTTTAAGGCGTCAGTCTAGAGTAGGCCGTCCGACGCCCGGAAAGCGCTGCGGTGTTTTGGCATTTTTGTCCCTCGACAATCTGAAGGGTTCAGGAATCGGTGTTCAAGCCGATACCTCCATTCTGTCGTGCCTTTGTATATGCCTCGATGTTCTTAAAAAGAGTGAAGCAATTCTTTTCGAGATTATGACGAGGTATGCTTCCGCGGCTTTGACGGGGGTAAGCGATCCGCTGCGATGAGTGTTCCAGGTTTTCGGGCAATTGATCCGGAGCCGACAGCAAAAAGCAAAAAGCAAAAGAATTAGAAACGAGAGGAGCGAAACATGAACAAGTCCACCTTGGCCCTGGCCGTGGCCGTAGGGGTTTTGGCGCAGCAGGCAGGCGCCGCCGGTTTCATCGAAGACAGCAAGGCCACCCTGGGGCTGCGTAACTTCTACATCAACACTGACTACCGCGATGGCGCAGGCGCCAACAAGAACGAAGAGTGGGGCCAAGGCTTCGATCTGCGTTTCATCTCCGGCTACACCCAAGGCACCGTAGGCTTCGGTATCGACGCTATCGGCCTGCTGGGCGTGCGTCTGGATTCGGGCGGCGGCACCAACGGCAACAGCGGTGCCGCTTACGGCGGCACTGTGTTCCCGAGCGAGTCCAACGGTAAAGCGGTCGACAACTTCTCCAGCCTGGGCCTGACTGCCAAAGCCAAGATCTCCCAGACCGAACTGAAGCTGGGCACCCTGCAGCCGAAGAACCCGGTCATCGTGACCAACGACGGTCGTCTGCTGCCGCAAACCTGGCAGGGCGGTCAGATCACTTCCGGCGAAATCAAGGACCTGACCCTGGTCGGTGGTCAGATCGAAGCCGTGAAAGGCCGTAACTCCAGCAACAACGAAAACCTGTCCATCAGCGGTGCAAACACCCGTGGCGCCGGCTTCCGTGACAGCAACAAGTTCATCTACGCCGGTGGTGACTACAAGATCACCAAAGACCTGACTGCCCAGTACTACTACGGCAACCTGGAAGACTTCTACAAGCAGCACTTCCTGGGTCTGGTACACAACTGGGCCATCGGCCCGGGCGTATTGAAGTCTGACTTCCGTTACTTCAACAGCTCCGACGACGGCAAGAACGGCACTGATCCTGCGTACTTCAGCACCGGTAACTACACCGGCGTGCGCAACGGTCGTGGCGAAGTCGACAACAATCTGTACAGCGGCCTGTTCCTGTACACCGTTGAAGGTCACACCTTCGGTGGCGGTTACCAGGTGTCCAACGGCAGCTCTGACTTCCCTTGGCTGAACCAGGGCGACGGTTCGTCGAACTACACCATCACCGACATGCAGATCCAGAAGTTCGGCCGTGCCGGCGAGAAAACCTGGCAGGCTCGCTACTCGTATGACTTCGCCAAAATCGGCGTACCAGGCCTGACCGCTGGTGTGGTTTACCTGAAAGGCGATTCGATCGACACCGTTGGCACCAGCGGTCGCGAAAGCGCTTCGAACCGTTCCGAGTGGGAACGCGACTTCACCATCGGTTACGTCGTACCGGAAGGCCCGTTCAAGAACGTCGGCCTGATGTGGAAAAACGCTGTATGGCGCACCGACCTGCCGAACACCCGTTCGCAGGACGAAAACCGCCTGATCGTCAGCTACTCGATCCCGCTGCTGTAATCGCGCGCTCCTGCACTGATGTAAAAAAGCTGATGTAAAAAAGCCCCGTCCGGCATTGCGCCGGACGGGGCTTTTGCGTTTTCGGGTCCGGCTCACCCCCGTAAGCCTTTCCCGATGTTCCCCTCTTTACAGCAACTCAAGGCCTTCTCGAACCTTGAGGGCGATGTTCGTCGCGATGCTGCGGGGCGTCCAGTGAACAGAAGTTTAATATTCAATATGGATATAAATATCTAGTTATTTATTCTTTTTCAGAAGAACAAATCCCGAGCTACAGTTGAGGTCTCCAACCTCTTATCAGGAGCCGCACCATGAGCCTCAGACTTGGCGATATCGCCCCCGATTTCGAACAGGATTCCAGCGCCGGCAAGATTCGTTTCCACGAATGGCTGGGCGATAGCTGGGGCGTGCTGTTTTCCCACCCGGCGGATTTCACCCCGGTGTGCACCACCGAACTGGGCTTCACCGCCAAGCTCAAGGACGAGTTCACCAAGCGCGGCGTGAAGGCCATCGCACTGTCGGTCGACCCGGTGGACTCGCATCACAAGTGGATCGAGGACATCAACGAAACCCAGAACACCATCGTCAACTTCCCGATCCTGGCCGATGCCGATCGCAAGGTGTCTGATCTGTACGATCTGATTCACCCGAACGCCAACGACACCCTGACCGTGCGTTCGCTGTTCGTGATCGATCCGAACAAGAAGATCCGCCTGACCATCACTTATCCGGCCAGCACCGGTCGCAACTTCCACGAGATTTTGCGGGTGATCGATTCGCTGCAGCTCACCGACAACTACAAGGTGGCCACACCGGCCAACTGGCAGGACGGTGAAGAAGTGGTGATCGTGCCGTCGCTCAAGGACGAAGACGAAATCAAGCAGCGCTTTCCCAAGGGTTACCGCGCGGTGAAACCGTACCTGCGCCTGACCCCACAGCCGAACAAATAACCTTACCGGGCACATCTCGTTGCAGATCGTTCCCACGCGGACGGTTCGACGCCTCGACGTGGGAGCGATCAGTCAGGGAGCGATCAGTACACACCACGATGCAGGGTTTCAGGCCGCTTTGACGGCCTGTTTTTTTGCCGCAGGAAAGTGAAATGTATATCTCCATAAAGAATAACCAAATGAATAAATATGATTTATAGATATATAAATCAGCTGGTAAGGTCACTGACATCGAAGCGAGATCGCAACCCGCGAATCGCCTGTAACGCGCAAAGGAATCGTCTGAATGCTGGTCGTCTCACTCGGTGGCAGTCCCAGTCAACGTTCTCGCTCCGGGGTGTTGCTGGAGCGCTCCCAACGCTGGTTACAGCAGCAAGGGGTGGAAGTGGTGAGTTATCAGGTGCGGGACTTCCCGGCCGAAGACCTGCTCCACGCCCGCTTCGACAGCCCGAAGGTGCTCGACCTGCTGCAACAGATTGAAAACGCCGATGGCCTGCTGATCGCCACGCCGGTGTACAAGGCGTCGTTTTCCGGCGCCCTGAAGACCGTGCTGGATCTGCTGCCCGAGCGTGCGCTGAACCACAAGATTGTTCTGCCGATGGCCACCGGCGGCAGCATCGCCCACATGCTGGTGGTCGATTACGCGCTCAAGCCGGTGCTGTCGGCGTTGAAGGCCCAGGAAATGCTGCAAGGGATTTTTGCCGAGGACAGCCAGATCGCCTACGGCGAAGGCAGTGCCCAGGCGCAGTTGGCACCGGCACTGGAGCAGCGGCTGCATGAGGCGCTGGACCAGTTTGTCAGCGCCATGGCCCGCCGGCCCAAGCCGCTGGAGCCGGG
This sequence comes from Pseudomonas sputi, assembly GCF_021603585.1. Lineage (GTDB taxonomy): Bacteria > Pseudomonadota > Gammaproteobacteria > Pseudomonadales > Pseudomonadaceae > Aquipseudomonas > Aquipseudomonas sputi. The sequence continues at coordinate 37,266 of NZ_BQHI01000005.1, forward strand.
GCTGTTGAACGAACGTTTGTTGAGTGCTCGCTGGAGCATTTGAGCCACACCGAAACTTGAAGTACTCACCTTACTCAGCCGCCAACGGCCAAGCAGGTGCAGCCAAAACCCAACAGCAAAAAGGAGAGCGCTATGCGCACTGTATTTTTGCGTCGTGGTCTGGTCGCTCTGTTTGCTGCGGCTGTGTCCTTCGGCGCCATCACTCAAGCTCAGGCCGAGACGCTACGAATCGGTTATCAGAAGTACGGCACTTTGGTGCTGCTCAAAGCCAAGGGCACCCTGGAAAAACGTCTCGCCGCCCAAGGCGTCGACGTGCAATGGACTGAATTCCCCGGCGGCCCGCAACTGCTCGAAGGCCTGAATGTCGGCTCGATCGACTTTGGTGTCACCGGCGAAACCCCGCCGGTCTTTGCCCAGGCTGCCGGCGCTGATCTGCTCTACGTCGCTTACGAGCCACCAGCGCCAAACAGCGAAGCGATCCTCGTGCCGAAAGACTCGCCGATCAAATCGGTGGCGGATCTCAAGGGCAAGAAAGTCGCCCTGAACAAAGGCTCCAACGTCCACTACCTGCTGGTGCGTGCGCTGCAAGACGCCGGCCTCAAGTACACCGACATTCAAACCGTATTCCTGCCGCCGGCCGATGCCCGCGCCGCGTTCGAGCGTGGCAGTGTCGACGCCTGGGTCATCTGGGACCCGTACCAGGCCGCCGCCGAGAAACAGCTGCAAACGCACACCCTGCGTGACGGCAAAGGCATCGTCGATAACCACCAGTTCTACCTGGCGACCAAACCCTACGCACAGAAAAATCCCGAGGTGATCAAGACCCTCGTGGAAGAAGTGCGCGCCGTCGGCGAGTGGTCCAAGGCCAATCCGCAAGACGTGACCCAACAGGTGTCGCCGCTGCTCGGCCTGCCGGCAGACATCACCCTGACTTCGGTGAAACGCCAGGGCTACGGCGCGCTGTTCCTGACCCCGGAAGTGGTCGCCGCGCAACAGAAAATCGCCGACACCTTCTACCAGCTCAAGCTGATTCCCAAGCCGTTGAGCATCAAGGATGTGATCTGGACCCCACCGGCCGCTGTGGCCAAGGCGCAGTAATTCGAATCCCCAAGGAGACCACTCCATGAGCCTCAACATTTTCTGGTTCCTGCCTACCCACGGCGACGGCCATTACCTTGGCACCGCCGAAGGCGCCCGCGCCGTCGACCACGGCTATCTGCAACAGGTCGCGCAAGCGGCGGATCGACTGGGTTTCGGCGGCGTGCTGATTCCCACCGGCCGTTCCTGCGAGGACTCGTGGCTGGTGGCGGCATCGTTGATCCCGGTGACCCAGCGTCTGAAATTCCTTGTCGCCCTGCGCCCCGGGATCATTTCCCCGACGGTGGCGGCGCGTCAGGCGGCGACCCTGGATCGTCTGTCCGGCGGTCGTGCACTGTTCAACCTGGTGACCGGTGGCGATCCGGAAGAGTTGGCCGGCGACGGCCTGTTCCTCGATCACGAAGCGCGCTATCAGGCCTCGGTGGAATTCACCCGGATCTGGCGTCGGGTGCTGGAAGGTGAAACCGTGGATTACGACGGCGAGCACATCAGCGTGAAGGGCGCCAAATTGCTCTATCCGCCGATCCAGCAACCGCGTCCGCCGCTGTATTTCGGTGGCTCGTCGGAAGCGGCGCAGGATCTGGCCGCCGAACAAGTGGAAATGGTCCTGACCTGGGGCGAGCCGCCCGCAGCCGTCGCCGAGAAAATCGAACAGGTGCGCGCCAAGGCCGCCAGGCTCGGGCGCACCGTGCGCTTCGGCATTCGCCTGCATGTGATCGTGCGGGAAACCAATGCTGAAGCCTGGCAAGCGGCGGATCGCCTGATCTCGCACCTGGACGACGACACCATCAAGCGTGCCCAGGCTTCGCTGGCGCGGTTCGATTCGGTCGGCCAGCAACGCATGGCCGCGCTGCACGGTGGCAGCCGCGACAACCTCGAAGTCAGCCCGAACCTGTGGGCCGGCGTCGGCCTGGTGCGCGGCGGTGCCGGTACCGCGTTGGTCGGCGACGGCCCGACCGTGGCGGCGCGCGTGAAGGAATACGCGGATCTGGGCATCGATACCTTCATCTTCTCCGGTTATCCACACCTCGAAGAATCGTATCGGGTGGCTGAACTGCTGTTCCCGCACCTCGATGTCGAGCGTCCGGAATTGCCGAAAAGCGCCGGTTACGTCAGCCCGTTCGGCGAGATGGTGGCCAACGACATTCTTCCCAAAGCAGCGTCCCAGAGCTGAGGCGCCGCCATGAAGAAACTTATCCACAGCCTCGCGCCCTGGGCGTTGCCGGTGTTGTTGCTGGCGGTGTGGCAGTTGTCGGTATCGGCGGGCTGGTTGTCGACGCGGATTCTGCCGGCGCCGATAGCGGTGATCGAAGCCGGCGTGAGCCTGGTGCGCAGCGGTGAAATCTGGACGCACCTGGCGATCAGCGGCTGGCGCGCCGCGCTGGGCTTCACCATCGGTGGCAGCATCGGTCTGGTGCTGGGGTTCATCACTGGCCTGTCGAAGTGGGGCGAACGCCTGCTCGACAGCTCAGTGCAGATGATCCGCAACGTGCCACACCTGGCGCTGATTCCGCTGGTGATCCTGTGGTTCGGCATCGACGAGTCGGCGAAGATTTTCCTGGTGGCATTGGGCACGTTGTTCCCGATTTACCTCAACACCTATCACGGCATCCGCAACGTCGACTCGGCGCTGGTTGAAATGGCCCGCAGTTATGGCCTGTCCGGTTTCAGCCTGTTCTGGCAGGTGATTCTGCCGGGCGCGCTGCCTTCGATTCTGGTCGGCGTGCGCTTCGCCCTGGGCTTCATGTGGCTGACGCTGATCGTCGCGGAGACCATCTCCGCCAGCTCCGGCATCGGTTACCTGGCGATGAACGCCCGGGAGTTCCTGCAGACCGACGTGGTGGTGCTGGCGATTCTGCTGTACGCGGTGCTCGGCAAACTGGCCGACCTCGCGGCCCGTGGACTTGAACGTGTGTGGCTGCGCTGGCATCCGGCGTATCAAGTGGCGAAAGGAGGTGCGGCATGACCGCTCAACAACCTCCACGCCTGCTGCGCGGGATTCCGCTGGCGGTGCACAACCTGCAAAAGACCTTCGGCTCGCGGCAAGTGCTGCGGGGCATCGATCTGCACATTCCGGCGGGGCAGTTTGTCGCCGTGGTCGGGCGCAGCGGATGCGGCAAAAGCACGTTACTGCGCTTGCTCGCCGGCCTCGATCAACCCACCGGCGGCGACTTGCTCGCCGGTGCCGCACCGCTCAGCGATGCGCGGGATGACACCCGGTTGATGTTCCAGGAAGCGCGGCTGCTGCCGTGGAAAAAGATCATCGACAACGTCGGTCTCGGCCTCAAGGGCAACTGGCGCCCGCAAGCCTTGCAGGCATTGGATGCGGTGGGCCTGGCGGATCGCGCCCATGAATGGCCGGCAGCGTTGTCCGGTGGGCAGAAGCAGCGTGTGGCGCTGGCCCGGGCGTTGATCCATCAGCCGCGTCTGCTGTTGCTCGACGAGCCGCTGGGCGCGCTGGATGCGCTGACCCGGATCGAGATGCAGCAACTGATCGAACGTCTCTGGCAACAGCATGGCTTCACCGTGTTGCTGGTAACCCACGACGTCAGCGAGGCGGTGGCGATTGCCGACCGGGTGATTCTGATCGAGGACGGCAAAGTCGGCCTCGACCTGCCAGTGGAGCTGCCGCGCCCGCGGGTGCGTGGCTCTCATCGTCTGGCTGCGCTGGAAACCGAAGTGCTCAACCGTGTGTTGTCCCTGCCCGGCGAGCCGCCGGCGCCGGAACCCGTATCACCCTTGCCTACGCAACTGCGTTGGGCTCAATAACTCAAGCAAACGACAGGAATCAATGCCATGACTATCAAAGCCATCAACGTACGCAACCAGTTCAAAGGCGCGATCAAGGAGATCGTTCTCGGCGACGTACTGTCGGAAATCGACGTGCAGACCGCGTCCGGCATCGTTACTTCGGTGATCACCACCCGTTCGGTCAAGGAGCTGGAACTGGAGGTCGGCAGCGAAGTGATCGCCTTCGTGAAATCCACCGAGGTGTCCATCGCCAAGTTGTAAGGGCGTGGGACAAAAACAACCCCGAAGGGCGTGAGCCCTTCGGGGTTTTTTATTGATCGCTGATCGTGTCTCAGCGCTTGGGCAGATACGGTGGCAGATACAGCCCGATATAGGCATCGAACACCCGCATGCCTTCCTCGGCCATGCGCGGGGTGATCTGACCGTGCTGCTGCACCGAGCGGGCGTAGACGCGGTCGCCCAGTTCCATGGCCAGCGCGAACACATCGACGTCATCCGGCAGGCGCGGCAGTTCGAAGTGATGGTCGAACAACTTGTGCATCAGGTCGCCGAGTTCGAGGTCGTGCTGACGGTCGGCCTGGGTGACTTCGGTGAGGCCGTGCTGCGCGAGGATCAGCTGGCGGGCGGCGGCATCCTCGTCGTAGATTTCCAGCATCCGTTCTTCGACCAGTCGTGACAGGTCGCGCCAGTCGCGCAGGGCATCGTGATCGATCGGCGCTTGCAGACAGGCGCGAAAGGCTGCGTGCACATCGGCGGTGAGCGCTTCGAGCAACGCCGGGACGCTGGCGAAGAAGTGATAGACCGAGGAGGGCGGAATCTGCGCGCGCTCGGCCACGCTGTAGATCGACAGGCTCGCCACACCCTCGGCGGCCAGCAGCGTGCGCGCGGCGTCGAGTATCGAATCGATCCGCGCCTGACTGCGGGCACGGGGTTTGCGGACGGGGGCGGGGCGCGTCATGAAAGTCTCCTGCGGGGCAGCAGGCATTGTACGCAGAGCTTGAATGTCTGCCACAGAGGCCAATAAAAAAACGCCGCTGGCTGAGAAGCCAACGGCGTTTTCCTTTGCTGCAATCCGCTTAAACGGTATGCAGGTACCAGTTGTACTCGAGGTCGGAGATGGAGTGTTCGAACTCCTCCAGCTCGCTCTCTTTACAGGCGACGAAGATATCGATGTATTTCGGATCGATGTACTTGGCCATCACCTCGCTGTCGTCCAGCTCGCGCAGGGCATCGCGCAAGTTGTTCGGCAGGCTCTGCTCGTTCTGCTCGTAGCTGTTGCCTTCGGTCGGAGCCGGTGGCTCGATCTTGTTGGTCAGACCGTGGTGCACGCCCGCCAGCACCGATGCCATCAGCAGGTACGGGTTGGCGTCGGCGCCGGCCACGCGGTGTTCCAGACGGACCGCGTCGGCGGAGCCGGTCGGTACGCGCAGGGCCACGGTGCGGTTGTCCAGGCCCCAGCTCGGCGAGTTCGGCACGTAGAACTGTGCGCCGAAACGACGGTAGGAGTTGACGTTCGGGCAGAGGAAAGCCATCTGCGCGGGCAGGGTCTCGAGCACACCGCCGATCGCGTGACGCAGCGCGGCGTTCTGCTCGGGATCCTCGCTGGCAAAAATGTTTTTGCCTTCTTTGTCGAGAACCGAAATGTGGACGTGCAGACCGTTGCCTGCCTGGCCCGGATACGGCTTGGCCATGAAGGTGGTGTCCATTTCATGGTCGTAGGCGATGTTCTTGATCAGACGCTTGAGCAGGACCGCGTAATCGCACGCCTTGATCGGGTCAGCGACGTGGTGCAGGTTCACTTCGAACTGCGCCGGGGCACTTTCCTTGACGATGGCGTCGGCCGGGATGCCCTGCTCTTTGGCGCCTTCCAGAATGTCCTGGAGGCAGTCGACGTATTCGTCGAGGTCGTCGATCAGGTAAACCTGGGTCGAATGCGGGCGTTTGCCGGAGATCGGCGAACGTGGCGGCTGAGGGCGGCCGTTCACGTTTTCCTGGTCGATCAGGTAGAACTCGAGTTCGAACGCAGCGCAGATGGTCAGGCCGAGCTCGTCAAACTTTGCAACAACTTGACGGAGCACTTCGCGCGGGTCGGCGAAGAAAGGATCACCTTCGAGTTCGTGCATGGTCATCAACAGTTGCGCGGTCGGGCGCTTCTGCCATGGCTCGTTGCACAGGGTATCGGGAATTGGATAGCAGATACGGTCGGCGTCGCCGATGTCCAGGCCCAGGCCGGTGCTTTCCACCGTGGAGCCATTGATATCCAGAGCAAATAGAGAGGCCGGCAGGTTGATGCCTTTCTCGTAAACCTTGTGGAGGCTGGTGCGTTCGATGCGCTTGCCGCGCACCACACCATTCATATCCGCAATCAGAAGGTCAACGTACAGAACCTCAGGATGTTCCTTAAGGAACGCGTTCGCTTCGTTAAGCTGAACGGCACGCGGGGGTACCGACATGATGCAACACCTTTGTTGTTAAAAATATCAATCATTGATCTTTTCTGGTTTCAGTCAACCCGAACGGCCTGCCGAAGTCAAGCGAGGCCTTTTGTGCCCTGAAAAAGCGCCGCGAGGGCATTTATGGGGCACTTTGGGGCATTTTTTTAGCCGTGAAGGACGCGCCACCCGCAGGCTTGAGCAGGCCGTGTTGTATTTTTTACGGGGGTGTTGTGTAAAAAAATGAACAAGGCTAAGCTCGGATCAAACCCATAACAGCAATAATACCGGGGTGCTTCATGTCTCGCCTGCCGTTAATCGGCGTCACCGACTGCTCTTTGCAGCCCGGTCTGCATGCTTATCACATCAGTGGCGACACGTCCGTCCGCAGCGTGGCCAGCAAGGCCTGCAACGTGTCAGCGATCTCCAGATCCATGGCAGATCGAGTGGCAGCGTCCGATATTCTGGACGTGTGCGAGGGCATCCTCTTCAGCGTTTCTCCTTTCAATATAGATCTCTTTCCCGATCCCGGCCTGCACCGCGTCCGTCGCCGTGCCCGTGATTCTGCACGCCCGGGATGTGCACAGGAAATGCAACGCCAGCGTAAAGGGCAGGTAAGCTCCTCTTTCATTGTCTATGCGCGGTGCCGGGCGTAAGCCGGCACTGCGCGCAAGCAAGGCCCTTTAACGCGACGCCAGGTGCGTCAAACATTGCCTGACATCTGTCAGGAGACTCAGCCCAGAGGCATTTATGAGTAACAACCTCGACCAGCTCACCGATTGGTTGAAAGACCACAAGATCACAGAAGTCGAATGCATGATCGGCGACTTGACCGGCATCACCCGGGGCAAGATCTCGCCGACCAACAAGTTCATCGCCGAAAAAGGCATGCGCCTGCCAGAGAGCGTTCTGTTGCAGACCGTGACCGGCGACTACGTCGAAGACGACATCTATTACGAACTGCTCGACCCGGCCGACATCGACATGATCTGCCGTCCCGACCAGAACGCCGTGTACCTGGTGCCGTGGGCCATCGAGCCGACCGCCCAGGTGATCCACGACACCTACGACAAGCAAGGCAACCCGATCGAGCTGTCGCCGCGCAACGTCCTCAAGAAAGTCCTGAAACTCTACGCCGACAAGGGCTGGCAGCCGATCGTGGCGCCGGAAATGGAGTTCTACCTGACCAAGCGCAGTGACGACCCCGACTATCCGCTGCAGCCGCCAGTCGGCCGTTCCGGGCGTCCGGAGATTGGTCGTCAGTCGTTTTCCATCGAAGCGGCGAACGAATTCGATCCGCTGTTCGAAGACGTCTACGACTGGTGCGAATTGCAGGAGCTGGACCTCGACACGCTGATCCACGAAGACGGCACCGCGCAGATGGAAATCAACTTCCGGCACGGCGATGCGCTGTCGCTGGCCGACCAGATTCTGGTGTTCAAACGCACCATGCGCGAGGCCGCGCTCAAGCACAACGTGGCCGCCACCTTCATGGCCAAGCCGATGACCGGCGAGCCGGGCAGTGCGATGCACCTGCACCAGAGCATCATCGACATCGAGACCGGCAAGAACGTGTTCTCCAACGAAGACGGGACCATGAGCCAGCTGTTCCTGCACCACATCGGTGGTTTGCAGAAACTGATCCCGGAATTGCTGCCGCTCTTCGCACCGAACGTCAACTCGTTCCGCCGCTTCCTGCCGGACACCTCGGCACCGGTGAACGTGGAGTGGGGCGAAGAAAACCGCACCGTGGGCCTGCGCGTTCCGGATGCCGGCCCGCAAAACCGTCGGGTGGAAAACCGTCTGCCGGGCGCCGACGCCAACCCGTACCTGGCGATTGCCGCAAGCCTGCTCTGTGGCTACATCGGCATGGTCGAAGGCATCAACCCGAGCGCGCCCGTGGTGGGCCGTGGTTACGAGCGCCGCAACCTGCGCCTGCCGCTGACCATCGAAGACGCGCTGGAGCGCATGGAAAACAGCGCGACCATCGAGAAATACCTGGGCAAGACCTTTATCACCGGCTACGTCGCGGTCAAGCGGGCCGAGCATGAAAACTTCAAGCGCGTGATCAGTTCGTGGGAGCGGGAATACCTGCTGTTCGCCGTCTGATGCGCCCGGCGCGGCGATCGAACGCCGCGCCTTCACCGATAGCAAGGAGAATTGGCATGACCAGCAACAACCCGCAAACCCGTGAGTGGCAAGCGCTCAGCAGCGATCACCACCTGGCCCCGTTCAGTGACTTCAAGCAGCTGAAAGAGAAAGGCCCGCGGATCATCACCAATGCCAAGGGCGTGTACCTCTGGGACAGTGAAGGCAACAAGATTCTCGACGGCATGGCCGGCCTGTGGTGCGTGGCGATCGGCTACGGTCGCGATGAACTGGCCGACGCCGCCGCCAAGCAGATGCGCGAACTGCCTTACTACAACCTGTTCTTTCAGACCGCCCACCCGCCGGCGCTGGAACTGGCCAAGGCCATCGCCGACGTGGCGCCGGAAGGCATGAACCACGTGTTCTTCACCGGTTCCGGCTCCGAAGGCAACGACACCATGCTGCGCATGGTTCGCCACTACTGGGCGATCAAGGGCCAGCCGAACAAGAAAGTCATCATCAGCCGCAAGAACGGCTACCACGGTTCCACCGTGGCCGGCGCAAGCCTGGGCGGCATGACTTACATGCACGAGCAGGGCGATTTGCCTATTCCGGGCATCGTCCACATCGCCCAGCCTTACTGGTTCGCCGAAGGCGGCGACATGACCCCGGATGAGTTCGGGATCTGGGCGGCCAATCAGCTGGAAGAAAAGATTCTGGAAGTCGGCGTGGACAACGTCGGTGCCTTTATTGCCGAGCCGATCCAGGGCGCCGGCGGGGTGATCATTCCGCCAGATACCTACTGGCCGCGCATCAAGGAGATCCTCGCCAAGTACGACATCCTGTTCGTGGCGGATGAAGTGATCTGCGGTTTCGGCCGTACCGGCGAGTGGTTCGGCAGCGACTTCTACGACCTCAAGCCACACATGATGACCATCGCCAAAGGCCTGACGTCCGGCTACATCCCGATGGGTGGCCTGATCGTGCGTGACGAAGTGGTGGCGGTGCTCAACGAGGGCGGTGATTTCAACCACGGCTTCACTTACTCCGGACACCCGGTGGCGGCGGCGGTGGGTCTGGAAAACATCCGGATTCTGCGCGAAGAGAAAATCATCGAACGCGCTCATGAAGAAACGGCACCGTATTTGCAGAAACGTCTGCGCGAACTGAACGACCACCCGTTGGTGGGAGAAGTGCGCGGGGTCGGTCTGCTGGGGGCCATCGAGCTGGTGCAGGACAAGGCCACTCGCAAGCGTTACGAAGGCAAGGGTGTGGGCATGATCTGCCGCCAGTTCTGCTTCGACAACGGGCTGATCATGCGTGCCGTGGGCGACACCATGATCATCGCGCCGCCGCTGGTGATCAGCAAGGCGGAGATCGACGAGCTGGTTACAAAGGCACGCAAGTGTCTGGACCTGACCCTGAGTGCGCTGCAGGGCTAAGTGCTAGGCTCAGAGCGATGGAGCTGCTGCACTGTCGCTCGGAGCTGTCACAAAGGCTGGTCTTTTCTTGAAAGACCGCCTCGGATCTTGCCAGACTAGCCGCGGTTGCAGTTGTCCGGGTTCGGCCGCTGAACAAAGTGGTTCAAAAAAGAAAAATTTGGAGCATTAACGCATGAAGGCATTAGGCAAAAAGCTCGCTGGCAAGACTCTGCTCGCCATGTCCCTGATGGGCGTGATGGCGGGTGCGGTCCAGGCGGATGACAAGGTGTTGCACGTTTACAACTGGTCCGATTACATCGCGCCGGACACGGTTGCCAATTTCGAAAAAGAGACCGGCATCAAAGTCGTCTATGACGTTTTCGACAGCAACGAAACCCTGGAAGCCAAGCTGCTGGCCGGCAAGTCCGGTTACGACATCGTGGTGCCTTCCAACAACTTCCTGGCCAAGCAGATCAAGGCCGGCGTTTATCAGGAACTGGACAAGTCCAAGCTGACGAACTGGAAGAACCTCGACGAAGACCTGCTCAAGGCCGTTGGCGATGCCAGCGACCCGGGCAACAAGCACGCGTTCCCGTACATGTGGGGTTCGATCGGCATCGGCTACAACCCGGCGAAGGTCAAGGCTGCGCTGGGCATCGACAAGATCGATTCCTGGGACGTGGTGTTCAAGCCTGAAAACATCGAGAAGCTGAAAAGCTGCGGCGTGAGCTTCCTTGACGCGCCGACCGAAATGATTCCGGCGGCTCTGCACTATCTGGGCAAACCGACCAACAGCAAAGACAAGGCTGACCTGAAAGCCGCCGAGGACCTGTTCCTCAAAGTGCGTCCTTCGGTTGCCTACTTCCACTCCTCGAAGTACATCTCCGACCTGGCCAACGGCAACATCTGCGTGGCGGTCGGTTACTCGGGTGACCTGGAGCAATCCAAGACCCGCGCCAAGGAAGCCGGTGACAAGGTCAAACTGGCCTACACCATTCCGAAAGAAGGTGCCGGTACTTTCTACGACATGGTCGCCATTCCAAAGGATGCCGAAAACGTCGAAGCTGCCTACAAGTTCATGAACTACCTGCTCGATCCGAAAGTGATGGCCGAAATCACCAACGCCGTGCGTTTCCCGAACGGCAACAAGGCGGCCACCGCCCTGGTGGACAAGGAAATCACCAGCGATCCGAGCATCTACCCTTCGGCTGAAGTGAAGAAGCAGCTCTACGCGATCAGCGATCTGGACGCGGCCACCCTGCGTCTGATCACTCGCAGCTGGACCAAGATCAAATCCGGTAAATAAGCCGGTTTGAAGCAGCCATCGCTGGCCGTCGCCTTCACCTGGGCGGTCAGCGGTGCAATTAAATGACAGAAAGTTTTGCTGGAACGGTTTTTCGAAGGTAAGTTGCGCGCCGGTTTTGTTGCCGGGCAACCGTGACTGTCATGCAGCACGGGGCAACTTGGGCCCAACTCAATTAGAGGACCTCCACTTGCCTATTTTTTCTTCTTTGCGCAATGCCCTGCTGGCCGCTGCCGGCCTGACGTTCGCTGTCGGTGCCCATGCCGCCGGTACTGTGCATATTTATAACTGGTCGGATTACATCGGCGAGACCACCCTGGCCGATTTCCAGAAAGAAACCGGGATCAAGCCGGTCTACGACGTGTTCGACTCCAACGAAACCCTGGAAGGCAAACTGCTCGCCGGGCGTACCGGTTACGACGTGGTCGTGCCGTCGAACCACTTCCTCGGCAAGCAGATCAAGGCGGGCGCGTTCCAGAAGCTCGACAAGGCGCAGCTGCCGAACTACTCCAACCTCGATCCGGTGCTGCTCAAGCGCCTGGAACAGAACGATCCGGGCAACCTGTACGCCGTCCCGTACCTGTGGGGCACCAACGGCATCGGCTACAACGTCGACAAAGTGAAAGCCGTGCTCGGCATCGACAAGATCGACTCCTGGAGCGTGCTGTTCGAGCCGGAGAATATCAAGAAGCTGCACAGCTGCGGCGTGGCATTCCTCGATTCGGCCGATGAAATGATGCCGACCATGCTCAACTACATGGGCCTGAACGCCAACAGCACCAATCCCAAGGATTACGAGAAGGCCACGGCCAAGTTGCTGGCGGTGCGTCCTTACGTGACCTACTTCCATTCTTCGAAATACATCGGCGACCTGGCCAACGGCGACATCTGCGTGGCCATCGGTTTCTCCGGCGACATCTTCCAGGCGAAGAACCGCGCCGAAGAAGCCAAGAAAGGCGTGAACATCGCCTACTCGATCCCGAAGGAGGGCGGCGCGCTGTGGTTTGACATGCTGGCGATTCCGAAGGATTCGTCCAACGTCAAAGAGGCCCACGCCTTCATCAACTATTTGCTGAAACCTGAGGTGATCGCCCAGGTCAGTGATTACGTCGGTTACGCCAACCCCAACCCGGGTTCGGACAAGCTGATGGAGCAGTCCATCCGCACCGACGAGTCGGTTTATCCACCGCAGGCCGTGCTCGACAAGACCTACGTGTCGACCGAGCTGCCGCCGAACATTCAGCGTTTGATGACCCGCAGCTGGACCAAGGTCAAGTCGGGTAAATAGCGTCAACGTACAAACTATCCTGGGTTCGTCTTGCGTGGGCGGGCTGCACTCTTTTTTACTGGGAGTTTCGTAAATGGCAGTTGCCTCCGGCGCCTATAAGAAAGCCCTCGAGGGCGACCAGACACCGAAACAGGTGTTGGTCAAAATCGACCGGGTCACGAAGAAGTTCGACGAGACGGTTGCCGTGGACGATGTGTCCCTGGAAATCAAGAAGGGCGAGATCTTCGCCCTGCTCGGCGGTTCGGGATCGGGCAAATCCACTCTGCTGCGGATGCTGGCAGGGTTCGAACGGCCCACGGAGGGGCGCATTTTCCTCGACGGCGTCGACATCACCGACATGCCGCCGTACGAGCGACCGATCAACATGATGTTCCAGTCCTACGCCCTGTTCCCGCACATGACGGTGGCGCAGAACATCGCCTTCGGCCTGCAACAGGACAAGATTCCCAAGGCCGAGATCGACGCCCGCGTGGCCGAGATGCTCAAACTGGTGCAGATGAGCCAGTACGCCAAGCGCAAGCCGCATCAGTTGTCCGGTGGCCAGCGGCAGCGTGTCGCGCTGGCGCGTTCGCTGGCCAAGCGGCCGAAGCTGCTGCTGCTCGACGAACCGATGGGCGCCCTGGACAAGAAACTGCGTTCGCAGATGCAGCTGGAACTGGTGGAAATCATCGAGCGCGTGGGGGTGACCTGCGTGATGGTGACCCACGACCAGGAAGAGGCCATGACCATGGCCGAGCGCATCGCGATCATGCACCTGGGCTGGATTGCCCAGATCGGCAGCCCGATCGACATCTACGAAACCCCGACCAGCCGTCTGGTCTGCGAATTCATCGGTAACGTGAACATCTTCGAAGGCGAAGTGATCGACGACGCCGAAGGCCACGCGACCATCACCTGCAAGGATCTCGACCGGCAGATTTACGTCGGCCACGGCATCAGCACCTCGGTGCAGGACAAGTCCGTGACCTACGCGATCCGTCCGGAAAAACTGCTGGTCACCGCCGATCAGCCGACCTGCGAGTACAACTGGTCGAGCGGCAAGGTGCATGACATCGCCTACCTCGGCGGTCATTCGGTGTTCTACGTCGAATTGCCGAGCGGCAAGCTGGTGCAGTCGTTCGTGGCCAACGCCGAACGCCGTGGCGCACGTCCGACCTGGGGCGATCAGGTCTACGTGTGGTGGGAAGACGACAGCGGCGTGGTACTTCGCTCATGAACATGCGCAAATTCAAACGCCGGCTCAATCGAATAATTCCCGGTGGCCGTCAGCTGGTCATCGGGGTTCCGTTCATCTGGCTGTTCCTGTTCTTCATGCTGCCGTTCTTCATCGTCCTGAAGATCAGCTTCGCCGAAGCGGACGTGGCCATCCCGCCGTACACCGAGATCTACACCTACGCCGAGCAGAAGCTGCAACTGCTGCTGAACCTGGGCAACTACGTGTTGCTCGGCGAAGACGAGCTGTACATCGCCGCCTACCTCGGCTCGCTGAAAATGGCGTTTTTCAGCACGCTGCTGTGCCTGTTGATCGGTTACCCGATGGCCTACGCCATCGCCAGCGCCCGCAAGGAGCTGCAGACGGTGCTGGTGCTGCTGATCATGATGCCGACCTGGACCGCGATCCTGATCCGCGTGTACGCGTGGATGGGCATCCTCAGCAACAACGGCCTGCTCAACGGTTTCCTGATGAGCATGGGTTTGATCGACGAGCCGCTGCAGATCCTCAACACCAACCTCGCGGTGTACATCGGGATCGTCTATTCGTACCTGCCGTTCATGATCCTGCCGCTGTACGCCAACCTGGTGAAGCACGACACCAGCCTGCTGGAGGCCGCGTCCGACCTGGGTTCGAGCACGTTCAACAGCTTCTGGAAAATCACCGTGCCGCTGTCCAAGAACGGCATCATCGCCGGCTGCATGCTGGTGTTCATCCCGGTGGTGGGCGAGTTCGTGATCCCGGAACTGCTCGGCGGTCCGGAGACCCTGATGATCGGTAAAGTGCTCTGGCAAGAGTTCTTCAACAACCGTGACTGGCCGGTGGCGTCCGCCCTGGCGGTGGTGATGCTGGCGATCCTGATCGTGCCGATCATCCTGTTCAACCGCAGTCAGGCCAAGGAAATGGAGGGTAAAGAATGAAGCGCTTCCGTTTCTCCAGCCTGATGCTGGTGCTCGGCTTGTTGTTCATCTACCTGCCGATGTTGATCCTGGTGATCTACTCGTTCAACGCCTCGAAACTGGTGACGGTGTGGGGCGGCTGGTCGGTGAAGTGGTACGTCGGCCTGCTCGACAACTCGCAACTGATGGGCTCGGTGGTGCGTTCGCTGGAAATCGCCTTCTACACCGCGATTGCCGCCGTGGCGCTGGGTACGCTGGCAGCCTTCGTGCTGACCCGAATCACCCGCTTCAAAGGCCGCACGCTGTTCGGCGGCCTGGTCACCGCGCCGCTGGTCATGCCTGAGGTGATTACCGGTCTGTCGCTGTTGCTGCTGTTCGTGGCGATGGCGCAGATGATCGGCTGGCCACAGGAACGGGGTATCGTCACCATCTGGATCGCCCACACTACGTTCTGTGCGGCGTATGTGGCGGTGGTGGTGTCGGCGCGCCTGCGCGAGCTGGACCTGTCGATCGAAGAAGCGGCGATGGATCTGGGCGCACGGCCGTGGAAGGTGTTCTTCCTGATCACCATCCCGATGATCGCGCCGTCGCTGGCGGCGGGCGGCATGATGTCGTTCGCCCTGTCGCTGGATGACCTGGTATTGGCAAGCTTCGTGTCCGGGCCGGGTTCGACGACCCTGCCGATGGAAGTGTTCTCGGCAGTGCGCCTGGGCGTGAAGCCGGAGATCAACGCCGTGGCCAGCCTGATTCTGCTGGCGGTATCGCTGGTGACCTTCCTGGTCTGGTTCTTCAGCCGCCGTGCCGAAGAAGCCCGCAAGAAAGCGATTCAGCTGGCCATCGAAGAAAGTGCTGCGGATTCGTGGAAGCAACCGGACGTGCGCCGGGCGCCGACGCCAGAAGCGGTTTAAGTCTGCGGACAGAAAAAACCTCGCGACCGGAAGCGGTCGCGAGGTTTTTTTACGCCTTTCAGGAAACCCAGGGCGACTGGCGAATCACCTCGACGAAATTCATCGGTTTGAACCCCGGCATTTGATCCCTTCAGCACATCGGTCTTCACATTGCCGAACGTCGTCTGCGGACGGTGACGCAGGCCATCGGCGAACGCGCAGATGATGCATTCCTTGAAGCCCTCGCCCCGAGGATGCGCATGCCCCACCGCTTTGCGCTGCACCATGGTGAACGCCGCGTAGTCCATGCCCGGCACGTCCATCTCGACGCCTGCGGTCACCAGCGCCACGGTCGGACGCAGATGCTTCGGCACCCCCGGCGTGGTGTGCAGGGCGATCGACAGCCAGACCTGCTCGATATCGTCGTCACTCAATCCGTATGGCTTGAGAAACGCCGCGGCTGCGTTGGCGCCATCGACTTCGAAGCGCTCGTCGTCGCTGCGGTGCCCTTCGACCAGACCCAGGTTGTGGAACATTGCGCCGACGTACAACAGCTCCGGATCGTAGGCCAGTTGCCGGCGCTCACCGCTCAAGGCGCCGAACAGAAACACCCGGCGCGAGTGGTGGTAGAGCAGGTCGGATTCGATGTCGCGGATGTATTCGGTGGTGGCCCGGGCGAGATTGCTGGACGGGCGAACGGTCACCACTCACTGGAACGACGCTGAGGCACTGGCGCAATTGTGCCCGTCGAGCCGGGTCGAGGCTGATCGGTTGTACGTCGAGGATGGCCAGCTCTATACCTCGGCGGGGGTGACGGCGGGGATCGATCTGTCGCTGTACCTGCTGGCGCGTGATCATGGCGCCGAGGTTGCGCTGAGCGTGGCCAAGCGGCTGGTGGTGTTCACTCAGCGCTCCGGCGGGCAGTCGCAGTTCAGCCCGTTCCTCACGCCCCACATCGAGCCGACGTCGGCAGTGGCGATGGTGCAGCTGTATGTGCTGGCCAATCTCACCGGTGACCTGACCATTGCCGACCTGGCGAAGGCGGCGAACATGAGTGCGCGGAATTTCTCTCGGGTGTTTGCCCGGGAGGCGAAAGTCACCCCGGCGGAATTCGTCGAACGGGCGCGGGTGGATGCGGCGCGGGTGATGCTCGAAAGCACCACGGCGCCGCTGAAGACCGTGGCGTATCAATGTGGATTTCGCGATGCGCAACACATGCGCAGTGTGTTCAACCGGCGGATGGGGGTGACGCCGCAGCAGTTTCGGCTGAATTTTGCGGCGATGGTTTGAGTGGCGCTTATTGCGCCGCCCGCGCCGGCAGCAGCTTCAAGGTACTGCGCGTATTCGCCGTCACCTCTTCCTCGCTGAAGTGCGCCTGCACATACATCCCGTCCACATACGCCTCTGCCTGATCGTCATAGTGGCTGTCGAACGGCACGCCGCTCTGGCCGACCGGGTTGATGGTCAGGCTGTGAGCGGGATCTGCGAAATCCACCAGCCGCCGAGTCGACGGACCGTAAGTCACCGGCCATGGCGCCGGGCCGATCTTCGCCGAGAGGTTGTTCGGCACTTCATGGGAGCCCGGCGCGGCGAACGGACCGACGTTGAAAATACGATCCAGCGGTTTCTGCTGCCCCAGCGGATGGCCATGAGTCAGGGTGTGAGCCTTGCCCCATTGCCAGCCGGAAGTGTCGTCGCCGAGGGTCGATTTCAGGTGCGCCATGCTGGCCTGCCAGGCGATGCGCACAGTGTCAGTGCGAGTCTCCTTGTCCGGCGTGCTGCGGTTGTCCCACCACGGCGAATCGGCATTTGCCGCCAGCCGGGGCAGGGCCGCATCGATCACTCGGGTCGACAGCAAGGTGTCGAAGAAATCATTGCCCAGCTCATCGCGCATGGCCGCGTCGGCGAGGTTGAACAGGAACTGGTTGAACACCGTCGCACTGACTGAATCCAGCGGATAGTCGCCTTGCCACTGGGCCAGTTGTTCGATCAGCTTCAGCTCGGCGGGATTGCCCGCCACCTCGCGCAGCACCGGCAGCAACGGCGCCAGCAGACGCGGGCCGTAACCGGTGGTGGTGCCCAGTTGCAGCTTCTGGTTGGCCTCGTTGTCCCACTTCACGTTCTTGTCGGCGAGCTGGCGGTTGAGCTGCTGACCACGGTCGGCGAGGTTGTAGTAACCGGGAATCTCCATGCCGGTCGCTGACACCGGCTGGAAGTTGGCCGAGACGATATAGCCCCGCGCCGGGTTCTCTTGCTGCGGGTTGGCGCTGAACGGGAAGTAACCGTCCTTGTCCGCCTGATTGCCGCTGCCGTCGAGAATGAAGCCAGGCTTGACCCCGGCCGGACGCTTGGGCAGCAGCGCCGAGGCCCACCAGGCGATATCGCCCTTGGCGTTGGCGTAGACGATGTTCAGTCCCGGCGCCTGCACCTTGGCCGCTGCGGCGCGAGCCTTGGCCAGGGTGTCGGCGCGGTTGAGCTGGTAGAAGCCTTCGAGGATCGGATTCGGTGTTTCGAGGAACGCCCACCACATCGCAATCGGGGTTTTCCCGGCGGCGCTGCCGAGGGCGTCGTTGACGATCGGGCCGTGGGGCGACTGGCGCAGGGTGATGGTCACCGGGGCCTGGCCTTTCACCGCGATCTGCTGCTCGGTCTTGACCAGGTCGGTCCAATGGCCGCGATACCAGACCTGATCCGGGTTGTCCGGATTGACCTTCTCGGCGATCAGATCGAGGTCATCGTTCTGGAACATGGTCAGGCTCCAGCCGAAATCCAGGTTGTGGCCGAGAAAGGCAAACGGCACCAGCGCCTGATGATGACCGTAGAGCTCGAAGCCCGGGGCCGACAGCTGCGCCTCGTACCACACCGACGGCACCGAAAAGCGAATATGCGGATCGCCTGCCAGTAAAGGCTTGGTGCTCTTGCTGCGGCTGCCGGCGATCACCCAGGCGTTGCTGCCTTCGAACTGCGGCAGGCCGTTGTCGATCAGCGCCTGTTCGCTGACGCGGGCGAGGGTGTTCAGGTCTTTCCAGTCTTCGGCGGCGAGGGCCGGTGCGGTGCCGGGGTGGCCCTTGGCGAGCACGCCCTTGGGCTGCCAGTCGAGATCGAAGACGTTGAGGTAGTCGGCGCCCAGTTGATCGCGCACGTAGGTCAGCAGCGGTTCGGTGCGAAACGCGGCGGCGAAGCTGTACGCCATGTAGCCGGCAACGCTGATGCTGTCTTCAGCGGTGAACGGCCGCTTGGGGATGCCCAGCACGTCGAACTCGACAGGGGCGGCGTGCGCGTCCTGATATTGATTGATGCCATCCAGATAGGCTTGCAGGGCCTTCCACGCCGGCGACTGCCTGTCGAGGCCGGCCACGTAACTGGCGGCACGCTCGCGGATGCGCAGGCTGCGGAACAACTTGTCGGTGTCGAGCAGTTTCGGCCCGAGCACCTCGGCCAGTTCGCCCCGGGCCAGACGGCGCATGGCTTCCATCTGAAAGAGGCGATCCTGGGCGTGCACATAACCGAGGGCGCGGTAGAGGTCGGTTTCGTTTTCGGCACGGATGTGCGGCACGCCGCGTTCGTCGTAACGCACGGTCACCGAGCCTTGCAGGTTGCGCAACTCCACCTGGCCCTGACGCGTCGGTTGCTTGCTGTAGACATACCAGCCGCCGGCGGCGAGCAGGGCAACGATGAGCAAGGCAAGAACGGTGAAAACGCGTTTCATGGTGACTCCTTGTGCATTCGGGATTGCCGCCCGTGCGGGCTGCAAACAATTAGCACACGCCTCATATGCTGCGCATCGCCGTCCTTGAAATGTCCGGAATGCCTTACTTCGTCTGCGCCGGCCACGGGCAGTAGCAACCGACTGCCAGCGTGTGCGTCGCATTGACCGGACGATCATCGCTCAACGCCTGCAGGATCGGTTCGATAAAACTGTTGCTGGAGTTGCAGGTCAGGCCTTCGCTGTACGGGCCGAAGTACGCCAGTCTGCCGCTGCGATCCCAGATCGCCACGGCGGGGCTGGCGGGAATCTGTTCGGCGCCGGGCAGCACCGCGATGGTTTTCAGATTGCGGAGTGTGGCGGGCAACTGGCCGTGGCTGCCGGCCTTCTGCACGGCGAAGAACTCCACGCCCTGGGGGCCGAACTGTTCGACCATTTCGGTCAGGTGCTGTTGATTGCCGACATTGCACGGGCAGGCCGGGTCCCAGAAATGCACCAGACGGATATTGCCGGGGCCGGCGAGGTCGTCGGGCAGGCGCAACGGGTCGCCGGAAAACACCGCGGTGTGTTCGCTGAACGCCCGCAGGTAGCGGCCCTGAAACCAGTCGTACGCGGCCCACAGCACGCCGGCGCACACGATGGCGAGCAGGCTGGCAAACAGTGCGGTGCGGTAGGGCGAGCGCATGGATTTGAGTCCTCAAGAGCGCGCTAGCTTGCCATGCTTGCCTCTACAGATGAATATCGCAGGCCGATAAAGTCCGTTTACCGCTCTGGAATTGCCCATGTCTGTTGCCTTCGATCCCGATCATCTGCGTGCGAGCCTCAAGCCTCTGGCCGAGTGGCAGCCGTTGTCCGAGGAGGCGAAGGCGTATCAGCGGTTCTACCAGACCGACTTCCCGGAGCGCGATGTCTGGCGTGGCATGGGCCGGTTCGACATCGATGGTTATCAACTGGTCAGTCATTGCTGGTGGCCGGCGGAGACGGCCAAGGCCACGCTGTTTCTGGTGCACGGTTTTTATGATCACACCGGCCTCTACCGGCATGTGATCGAGTGGGCGCTGGATCAGGGGTTTGCGGTGATTGCCTGCGATCTGCCGGGGCATGGGCTGTCCAGTGGCGAGCGGGCGAGTATCCGTGATTTCTCCGAGTATCAGGATGCGTTGCAAGGCCTGTTCGCCGAGGCGCGCTCGTTGGCGCTGCCGCAGCCGTGGCACTTGTGCGGGCAAAGCACCGGCGGGGCGATCATTGTCGATCACGTGCTCAATCATGGCGAAAACAGCCCGGCCCAGGGGCAGTTGATTCTGCTGGCGCCGTTGGTGCGTCCGCGTGCCTGGGGCTGGTCGCAGTTCAGCTATTACCTGCTCAGGCCGTTTGTCAGGGGTATCGCCCGGCGTTTCAGCGAGAACTCCAACGACCCGGATTTTCTGTCGTTCCTGCAGGCCGATCCGTTGCAGCCAAAGCGCTTGCCGACCGCGTGGGTCGGGGCGTTGTCGCGCTGGATCAACCGGGTGGAATACGCGAAGAAAAGTCCGCGCCGGCCACTGATCGTCCAGGGCCAGGCCGACATGACCGTGGACTGGCAGCACAACCTGCAAGTGATGAAGTGGAAATTCGACCGGCCGCAGATTCTGTTGCTGGCCGAGGCGCGGCATCACCTGGCCAACGAGACGGCGGAAATGCGCGAGGAGTATTTCGAGTTCTTGAGCAAGCGGATCAAGGGCCGCAACCCCTAGATCACTGGTTGAGGTTCGAGGTGCTCTGGCCGACGGCCAGCCCGGCGCGGATCGCTGCCAGCGCGGCCTGATAGTAGGCTTTGCCTTCGGTGGATTCGGCAAAGGTCGCGAACTCTTCCAGTTCCTCATCCGACAAGTCGCGGTAGACATACAGCAGCGTGTTGTTCAGGTCGGCGCCGATCTGATCCATCAGGCGCTGGCGTTGACCGTTCAACATGCCTTGGGCCTGACCGCCGCCGAGCAGGCCGGGAATCATCGAACTCAGGCTGTCCGCCGCCACGCCGGCAATCGCCAGACTGACTTCGGCGCCGGCTTCACGGGCGGGCAGGGCCTGGGCGAGGTGGCCGATGATCAGCAGGCGAGTGTCGCTGGCCGGCATCTTTGGCAGGCCCTTGGCGTTTTTCGCCAGTTGATCGCGGCGGGTCGCCAGCAGTTCGGCGGCGACGATCTTCTTGCCCAATGGTGACTGAAAGAACGACAGGGCCGGTTTCGGATCGGCGAGGTTCTTGCGCAATTGCGCTTCGGCGCGTCGATCCACGGCCTGAGGGGCGAAGCGCTGGTTGCTGTTGTTCACCAGCGCCTGAAACACCGCCGGCGGCAGGCTGTTCTGGTAACGCTGCTGCGCGGCGCTCAGGGCGTCATTGAAATGCGCGCGTTGTTCTGGCCAGCCGGCGGCCTTGTACAACTGGTCGTGGCCGTCCGCCCAGGCGGGCAAAACGCAGAACATCAACAATGAAAAAAGCAAACGGCGCATAAGGACTCCTGTCGGCAGCCGACTATTCTCCGTGCGGTGCCAGTACTTGTCGAGAATTCGTATCCAGCCGCCGCGTGGCTCTGTCGGATTTCTTGCCGCAGGCATACTATGCGCGCCATGCAAATATCCTCTGATCACCCGCTGCTGTTACGTATCGTCGACGACCTGGCCGAGCACGGCTGGTCGCAGCAGAACATTTTCCTGCCTGCGGATTTGACCCGCGCACTGGCGGCCGAGTGCCGCAAACGTGACGCCGAAGGTGAACTGGCGCCGGCGGCGGTTGGACGTGGCCCCTTTTCGGAGATCCGTGAGGGCATTCGTGGCGACCATATCCAATGGATCGACCCCGGTCAGGCGCAGGCCAGCGACCGCTACCTGAATCTGATGGACAGCCTGCGCGAAGCGCTCAACCGCGGATTGTTCCTGGGGCTGGAAGACTTCGAGTGCCATTTCGCCCTGTACCCGCCGGGTGCGTTCTACCGCAAGCATGTCGACCGTTTTCGCGACGATGACCGGCGTATGGTCTCGGCGGTGATCTACCTCAATGACGGCTGGCTGCCGGAAGATGGCGGGCAACTGCGCATGTACCTGGAGAACGATCGCGTTCATGACGTCCAGCCTACGGGCGGTTGTCTGGTGGTGTTCCTCTCCGGCGAAGTCCCCCATGAAGTGTTGCCGGCCAATCGCGAGCGGCTGTCGCTGACAGGCTGGTTCCGCCGCCGCGGCAACGAGCCGTTCTGAGATGCACAGGATTTTGGTCAGTCGCTGCCTGTTGGGCTATCGCGTGCGTTACGACGGTGGAGCCAGCGGGCCGTTCGATCTGCTGGAGCAGTGGATCAGCGAAGGCCGGGTAGTGCCGCTGTGTCCGGAAGTCGCCGGTGGTTTGCCGACGCCACGCGCGGCAGCGGAGATTCCGGGCGGGCAGGGCAGCGAGGTGCTGGACGGGCGCGCCTCGGTGATCACCACCGAGGGCGAAGATGTCAGCGCGCAGTTTCTCGACGGAGCACGGCAGGCGCTGGCGCTGGTGAAAAAGCACGGGATTCGGGTGGCGGTGCTCAAGGCCAGCAGTCCTTCCTGCGGGAATCTGTTGACCTATGACGGCACGTTCAGTGGGGTGAAGGTGAGTGGCGAGGGCGTTACCGCCGCATTGCTCAAGCGCCATGGGGTGCAGGTCTTCAGCGAACTCGAACTGCCGCAGGCTGCACAAGCCCTCAACGTGCTCGACTAGTCGCGCTCACTTCAGTTTTCCGTCGCCTGCACACTCAACCACTTCTTCGACAACGCCTCCAGCCGCCCGTCCGCTCTGATCCGCTGCAAGGCATTCTCCAGGCTCGCGCGAAACGCCGGGTTACCCTTCTGAAACGGTATCGCCAGATCAACCGGCGGGCCGACCTTCGGTTTTTCTTCTGTCAGCGTCTGCACCAGCACCATGGGCCGAGGTTGCTCGTCCTTTTTCGCCAGCAACTGCGTATTGACCTGCGTGTAAGGCTCGCTGAAATCGAAACGATCCTTGAGTTCCGGGGTCAGTGCTATGTGGTTGAGCGCGACGTCGTACTTGCCGCTTTCGACGCCCTGGAGCAGATCGGCTTCGTCGGTGACGATGAAGTCGGCCCGCACATCCAGTTCGTTGGCCAGCAGCTGCCCAAGCTCGACCTCGAACCCGGTGAGCGTGTCGCCGTCCTTGAAATTGAAGGGCGGTGTATTAGCCTCAAGGGCAATGCGCAGCTCGCCACGGTCGTAGACGTCATCAATCAGTTCGGCGTGAGCCAGAGGGCTCAGAAGGGGAAGCAGGCAGATCAGGCCAGGCAGAAAACGCATGGTCACTCCTTTGAAATCGATATCGGCCTGTTTTCCAGGCTCGCTTTGCTATGGTTGTCGAGTGCCTTCGACAACGAATGGTCATGAAGTTGTCATGACCGTGCGGATTTTACGGAAAAACTGGAGAAGAAAATGAAAAGCTTTATGTCACGTGCAGCGTTGGCCGGTGTGCTGATGGGGGTTTCGGTACTGGCCAGTGCGGCCACACCGGCACCGAAGGGCGCCGAAGTGTTCATCGTTTCTCCCGAGGACGGAGCCACGGTTGCGCAGACCTTCACGGTCAAGTTCGGTGTAAAGGACATCGCGCTGGCACCTGCCGGTGACGTCACCAAAAACACCGGTCATCACCATCTGCTGATCGATGCCAAGGAAATCGTGCCGGCCGGTTCCGTCGTGCCGACCGACGCCAACCACATGCACTTCGGCAAGGCGCAGACCCAGGCCGACATCAAGCTCGCACCGGGCAAGCACACCCTGCAACTGGAGCTGGGCGACAGCGGCCACATGGCGTTCGATCCGCCGATCGTGTCGAAGAAGATCACCGTCAACGTAGAATGACGTTTTCGCGTGTATAAAAAAGGGAGCCCCGAGGGGCTCCCTTTTTTGTCGCTCAACGCTTGATCAGAACAACACGCGGCTACGGATGGTACCGTTGACGTGTTGCAGCTTCTCTTGCGCCAGCTCCGAGTACTCGGCGTCGACGTCGATCACCACGTAGCCGACTTTCTCGTTGGTCTGCAGGAACTGACCGGAGATGTTGATGCCGTTTTCGGCGAAGACCTTGTTGATCTCGCTCATCACACCCGGAATGTTCTCGTGGATGTGCAGCAGGCGGTGCTTGCCAGGATGAGCCGGCAGGGCCACTTCCGGGAAGTTCACGGACGATACCGAAGTACCGTTGTCGCTGTACTTGACCAGTTTCTCAGCCACTTCCAGACCGATGTTGGCCTGCGCTTCGGCGGTAGAGCCGCCGATGTGCGGGGTCAGGATCACGTTGTCCAGGCCACGCAGCGGGCTTTCGAACTCTTCGTCGTTGGAGCGCGGCTCGACCGGGAACACGTCGATGGCGGCGCCGATCAGGTGCTTGTCCTTGATCGCAGCGGCCAAGTGATCCAGCTCGACCACGGTACCGCGTGCCGCGTTGATCAGAATGCCGCCTTTCTTGATGGCGCGGATTTCCTTCTCGCCGATCATCCACTGGGTCGCAGCGGTTTCCGGTACGTGCAGGGTGACGATATCGGACATACCCAGCAACTCGTGTAGGTTGCCGACCTGGGTCGCGTTGCCCAGTGGCAGCTTGGTCACGGTGTCGTAGAAGAACACCTGCATGCCCAGACCTTCCGCCAGGACCGACAGCTGAGTACCGATCGAGCCGTAGCCGACGATGCCCAGTTTCTTGCCACGGATCTCAAAGGAGTTGGCTGCGGACTTGATCCAGCCGCCACGGTGGCAGGAAGCGTTTTTCTCAGGGATGCCGCGCAGCAGCAGGATCGCTTCGGCCAGCACCAGCTCGGCCACGGAGCGGGTGTTGGAGTACGGCGCGTTGAACACGGCGATGCCGCGCTCGCGGGCCGCGTCCAGGTCAACCTGGTTGGTGCCGATGCAGAAACAGCCGACGGCGACCAGTTTCTTCGCGTGATCGAAGATCTCTTCGGTCAGTTGGGTGCGCGAACGAATGCCGATGAAGTGAGCGTCAGCGATCTTTTCCTTGAGCTGGGCTTCCGGCAGGGAGCCTGTCAGGTATTCGATGCTGGTGTAGCCCGCCGCCTTGAGGACGTCGACAGCCGATTGGTGGACGCCTTCGAGAAGAAGGAACTTGATCTTGCTCTTATCGAGAGAAGTCTTGCTCATCTGCGTAAACCTGTATCCCGGAGAAAAATGGCAGGGAGGGGAGCAGCCTGGAGCTGACCCGCACGGCAAGAAAGCCGTCACCGCAGAACCGGCCTTGGGCACTGGCCTGCGGGGTCGGTATGCTAGCATAGCCACCCCGCTAAACACTCATTCCTGCGACGTGAAGCGTTCTCAGGATGACCATGAATTGTTCGAGAGTTCCGTCGATGACCAATCCTGCCCTGATTGATGAACTGAAGACCCTGGTCGAGCCTGGCAAAGTTCTGACCGATGCCGACTCCCTGAACGCTTATGGCAAGGATTGGACCAAGCACTTCGCCCCGGCGCCCAGCGCCATTGTGTTTCCCAAGACCATCGAGCAGGTGCAGGCCGTCGTCCGCTGGGCCAACGAACACAACGTGGCGTTGGTGCCGTCGGGCGGGCGCACTGGTCTTTCCGCCGCGGCCGTGGCCGCCAATGGCGAAGTGGTCGTGTCGTTCGACTACATGAACCGGATTCTCGACATCAACCTCACCGACCGCACCGCCGTCTGTCAGCCGGGCGTGGTCACCGCGCAATTGCAGAACGCGGCCGAAGAACATGATCTGTACTACCCGGTGGATTTCGCCTCTGCAGGTTCCAGCCAGATTGGCGGCAATATCGGCACCAATGCCGGCGGGATCAAGGTCATTCGCTACGGCATGACCCGCAATTGGGTGGCGGGCATGAAAGTCGTGACCGGCAAGGGCGATGTGCTGGAACTGAACAAGGATCTGATCAAGAACGCCACCGGTTATGACCTGCGGCAGCTGTTCATCGGCGCCGAAGGTACCCTCGGTTTTGTGGTCGAGGCCACCATGCGCCTGGATCGCGCGCCGAAGAACCTGACCGCAATGGTCCTTGGCACCGCCGATTTCGATTCGATCATGCCGGTGCTGCATGCCTTCCAGGGTCGCCTCGACCTGACCGCGTTCGAATTTTTCTCCGACAAGGCGCTGGCCAAGGTCATGGGCCGTGGCGATGTCCCGGCGCCGTTCGAAACCGACTGCCCGTTCTATGCCTTGCTGGAATTCGAGGCGACCACCGAAGAAGTGGCCAACACTGCCCTGGAAACCTTCGAGCATTGCGTGGAGCAGGGTTGGGTGCTGGACGGCGTGATGAGCCAGAGCGAAACCCAGTTGCAAAACCTGTGGAAGCTGCGCGAGTACATCTCCGAAACCATCTCCCACTGGACACCGTACAAGAACGACATCTCGGTGACCGTCTCCAAAGTCCCGGCGTTCCTGCAGGAAATCGACGCGATCGTCGGCGAACACTATCCGGACTTCGAAATCGTCTGGTTCGGCCACATCGGCGACGGCAACCTGCACCTGAACATTCTCAAGCCGGACAACCTGAGCAAGGACGAGTTTTTCGCCAAGTGCGCCACCGTCAACAAGTGGGTGTTCGAAACCGTCGAGAAGTACAACGGTTCGATTTCCGCCGAACACGGGGTGGGCATGACCAAGCGCGACTACTTGACCTACAGCCGCTCGCCGGTGGAAATCGAGTACATGAAAGCAGTCAAGGCGGTGTTCGACCCGAACGGCATCATGAACCCGGGCAAGATCTTCTCGGTTTGATTGGCAATCCCTGATGAATCAATGAAGGCAGGAGTCGGTAATGAGCTATCAGCACCAGTATGTCGACGGTACGCGGATTCATTTTCCGCTGGGGAAGGTGGTGTGCATCGGCCGTAACTACGCCGAACACGCCAAGGAACTGGACAACCCGGTGCCTACCGAGCCGTTGCTGTTCATCAAACCGGGCAGTTGCGTGGTGCCGCTGGAAGGCGGTTTCAGTATTCCGACCGAGCGTGGGTCCGTGCATTACGAAGCGGAAATCGCCGTGTTGATCGGCAAACCGCTGTCAACCAGACCAAGCCGCGAAGAAGTGCTCGACGCCATCTCCGGTTTCGCCCCGGCGCTGGACCTGACCCTGCGTGACAAGCAGGCCGAGCTCAAGTCCAAGGGCCTGCCGTGGGAAATCGCCAAGTCGTTCGACGGCGCGGCGGTGATCGCGCCGTTTGTGGTTGGCAG
The DNA here is from genome assembly GCF_021603585.1 of Pseudomonas sputi. Taxonomy (GTDB): domain Bacteria; phylum Pseudomonadota; class Gammaproteobacteria; order Pseudomonadales; family Pseudomonadaceae; genus Aquipseudomonas; species Aquipseudomonas sputi. Next base: position 64,565 of record NZ_BQHI01000005.1, read on the forward strand.
CACTTTCGCTGACCTGACCGACATCGGCATTCGCCTGACCATCAATGGTGAGGTGCGCCAGGACGGCAACAGCAGCGCGATGCTCAACCCGATCGTGCCGATGATCCAGCACATGGCCGGCTGCTTCTCGCTGCAGGCCGGTGACGTGATCCTGACCGGCACGCCGGTGGGCGTCGGCCCGCTGAACGTTGGCGATGAGATCGTGCTGGAACTGCCGGGCGCCAGTCGCTTCACCAGCAGCGTTCGCTGACTGCAACTCTGAAATACCTTTGTGGGAGCCAGCCTGCTGGCGATGACGGACCGTCAGTTGATGTTTCATTCGACTGATACACCGCCATCGCCGGCAGGCTGGCTCCCACATTTGTTTTTGTGTGGCAGCTCGCAAACGCAAAGGCATTCCGGCCATTTACCGTTTTTTTCACATTTTGTCCGGATAATTCCGGTCATTCTGGCGTCTGAGCCGGCCTCTTTGTGCTATTACCCGTAGCCTGAATTTTCGGAATGCGTCCTTTGATGTCCTCTCAAACTCAGCTCAAACCCGCTCGTCGTTCACGCTTCGCCCTGCGCTGGTATTCCTGGCTTTTGTTGGCTGCCGCCGCTGCATACGGGCTGGCGTTTGCCATGCATTGGGATGACCGGGGCGTGCTGTGGCTGCTCGAGCGTTTCGAAAGCCAGGCCGAGAAGCAGGAAAGCGTCTGGCTCCCGGACTACCGTGTGGTCATCGACGCCAAACCGCTGCCCGGCATGGAAAAGGACGAAGCTTCGGACCTGTCCTATAACCCGCAGACCAAAACCCTGTTTTCGGTGATGGGCAAGAATCCGTTTCTGGTCGAGCTGACCCTGCAGGGTGACGTGCTGCGCAAGATGCCGCTGGTGGGCTGGAGCAACCCGGAAGGCCTGACGGTGATGGAAAACGGCTTGATGGCGATTGTCGATGAACGCGAGCACCTGCTTTCCATCGTCAAGGTCGATGCCGAGACCCGCGAACTGAAGCGCGACGATTTCCCGAAATACGACCTGGGCCCGTCGAAAGACCAGAACAAGGCCTTCGAAGCCATCACCTGGGACGCCCGTAACCAGCAACTGCTGTTGGGTGAAGAGCGTCCGCCTGCGCTGTTCACCTGGAAAAGCGACGGCAGCCAGGCACTAAAAGGGGACAAGCAGAAACTCGACAGCGATGAACTCGACATTCGCAACCTGTCGGCCCTGGCGATCGACCCGCGCACCGGCCACACCCTGGTGCTGTCTGCCGATTCGCACCTGTTGCTGGAGCTGGACAAGAAGGGCGAACAAGTCAGTTTCATGACCCTGCTCGGCGGTTTCAACGGTTTGAAGAAAACCATTCCCCGCGCCGAAGGCGTGACCATGGATGACTCGGGCACGCTGTACATGGTCAGCGAGCCGAACCTGTTCTACCGCTTTGAAAAGCAGAAGTAATCTCTCCTGCAGGGATTGCAGATCTGTGGAGTTGTGGCCTGAGGCAAGTGGCCATTAAGCTTCAGTTCAGACAGGCGTGATATTTCATCCGCCTGTTTTGACTCCGAGCCTGCCTGAATGCGTCGACTTGCCCGCCCCAAGCCTCTGTTCATCATCCTGTCGATGATTGCCCTGATCGCATTGATTGCGATCGGCCAATACATGCGTCTGTTCGAGCGTGCCTGGTTCAACCTGCATACGCTCTGGCAGCCGATGAGCAGCGAGGCCATCGGGCTTGATCGGTATCGGGTCGACATTGAAGCGAAGGTCATCGACGGGTTGAACGACGATGTCTCGGCGCTGACTTATGATCCGGTGCGCAAGAGCCTGTTCACGGTGACCAACAAGAATGCCGAACTGATCGAGCTGTCGCTGGATGGCACGATCCTGCGCCGTGTCGCCTTGATCGGTTTCGGCGATCCGGAAGCGGTGGAGTTCATCAGTGCCGACACCTACGTGATCACCGACGAGCGCCAGCAACGGCTGATCAAGATCCATCTGGAGCACGACACCACGTTCCTTGATGCAGCGGACGCCGAGCAAATGACCCTCGGGGTGCACATGAGCGGCAACAAGGGCTTTGAAGGCCTGGCTTACGACTCGGTGGGCAAGCGCCTGTTCGTGGCCAAGGAGCGGGATCCGATGCTGATCTATGAAGTGCACGGTTTCCCGCACTTCAATCCGGAAAAATCCTACGCGGTACACGTGATCAACAATCCCAAGCGCGATGCCGGGATGTTCGTGCGCGATCTGTCGAGCCTGCAATACGACGAGCGCAGCGGCCATTTGCTGGCGCTGTCCGACGAGTCACGGCTGATACTGGAACTGGATGTGGACGGGCGCCCGCTGAGTACCCTGTCGTTGAGCGGTGGTCGGCAGGGCCTGAAGAAAACCGTGCCGCAGGCCGAAGGTATCGCGATGGATGACGAAGGGACGTTGTATCTGGTGAGCGAGCCGAATCTGTTTTATGTCTTCAGCAAGCCTGCGCAGAACTGATTCGCACCACAAAAACATTGTGGGAGCTGGCAAGCCAGCTCCCACAAGTTTTTTATCGACCCACAAAATGTGGGCAGACTGGCTTACTCAGCCTTGAGGGTCTTCACGCCTTCGCTGGTACCCAGCAACAGCAGATCCGCCGGACGCGCCGCGAACAGGCCGTTGGTGACCACGCCGACGATCGCATTGATCTGCGCTTCCAGCTCCACCGGGTTGGTGATCTGCAGGTTGTGCACGTCGAGGATGATGTTGCCGTTGTCAGTCAGCACGCCTTCGCGGTAGACCGGGTCGCCGCCCAGTTTTACCAGCTGGCGAGCCACGTGGCTGCGGGCCATCGGGATCACTTCCACCGGCAGCGGGAAGGCGCCCAGCACCGGCACCAGTTTGCTGGCGTCGGCGATGCAGATGAAAGTCTGGGCCACGGCCGCGACGATCTTCTCGCGGGTCAGGGCTGCGCCGCCGCCCTTGATCAGGTTCAGGTGTTCGTCGCTTTCATCGGCGCCGTCGACGTAGAACTCCAGGTTGCTCACGGTGTTCAGCTCGTACACCGGAATCCCGTGGCCCTTGAGGCGCGCGGCGGTGGCTTCGGAGCTCGCGACCGCGCCATCGAACGCGCCCTTGTGCTGGGCCAGGGCGTCGATGAAGCAGTTGGCGGTGGAGCCGGTGCCGACGCCGACGATGCTCTTGTCGTCGAGTTTCGGAAGGATGAAGTCGACGGCGGCCTGGGCCACGGCCTGTTTGAGTTGATCCTGGGTCATGCGGGCTCCGGAAGCGGGCAAGGTGAGAACGGAAAGGCCGGCATTATAGCCGCAAGCGCGGCTAAAACCTCTGGATTCGTGTGGTCGTGCGGGCAAAAGCCGGGTTAGACTCCTCGGTCCCGCTCAACCGCTCAGTGATGCTTTCCGATGCTCGAACAGTACGTCAAAAAGATCCTCACCTCGCGCGTTTATGACGTTGCCGTAGAAACCCCGCTGCAGAACGCTCGCCAGCTCTCCGAGCGGCTGGGCAATGACATTTGGCTCAAGCGCGAAGATTTGCAGCCAGTGTTCTCGTTCAAGATTCGCGGCGCCTACAACAAGCTGACGCAACTGAGCGATGAAGAGCGCGCACGCGGCGTGGTCACCGCGTCGGCGGGCAACCACGCGCAGGGCCTGGCCCTGGCGGCCAAAGTGCTGGGCGTGAAAGCGACCATCGTGATGCCCAAGACCACCCCGGAGATCAAGGTCGAAGGCGTGCGCTCGCGTGGCGGCAAAGTGGTGCTGCACGGCGATTCCTTCCCGGAAGCCCTGGCCTACTCGCTGAAACTGGTCGATGAAAAAGGCTACGTCTACATCCACCCGTACGACGATCCGCACACCATTGCCGGGCAGGGCACCGTGGCGATGGAAATCCTGCGCCAGCACCCGCAGCCGCTGGACGCGATCTTCGTTCCGGTGGGCGGCGGCGGTCTGATCGCCGGCATCGCGGCATACGTGAAATACCTGCGCCCGGACATCAAGGTCATCGGCGTCGAGCCCGACGACTCCAACTGTTTGCAAGCGGCGATGGCGGCAGGCGAACGCGTGGTGCTGCCGACCGTGGGCATCTTCGCCGACGGCGTGGCGGTGGCACAGATCGGCCAGCACACCTTCGACATCTGCAAGGATTACGTCGATGAAGTGATCACCGTCAGCACCGACGAAATCTGCGCGGCGATCAAGGACATCTACGACGACACCCGTTCGATCACCGAACCGGCCGGCGCCCTCGGCGTGGCCGGGATCAAGAAGTACGTCGAGCAGCGCGGCGTCAGCGGCCAGACTTTCGTGGCCATCGACTCCGGGGCCAACGTCAACTTCGACCGCTTGCGCCACGTCGCCGAGCGCGCCGAACTGGGTGAAGGCCGCGAAGCGATCATCGCCGTGACCATCCCGGAGAAGGCCGGCAGCTTCAAGGCCTTCTGCGAGGCCATCGGCAAGCGCCAGATCACCGAATTCAACTACCGCTATAACAATGGCAGCGAAGCGCACATCTTCGTCGGCGTGCAGACCCACCCGGACAACGATCCGCGCAGTGCACTGCTGGCGAGCCTGACCGAGCAGGGTTTCCCGGTGCTCGATCTGACCGACAACGAACTGGCCAAACTGCACATCCGCCACATGGTGGGCGGTCGCGCCGCGCACGTGGTCGATGAAGTGGTGCTGCGCTTCGAGTTCCCGGAGCGTCCGGGCGCGCTGTTCAACTTTCTCAACAAGCTTGGCGGTCGCTGGAACATCTCGATGTTCCACTACCGCAACCACGGTGCAGCGGACGGCCGCGTGGTGGCGGGCCTGCAAGTGCCCCACGACGAACGTCATCTGGTGCCCGCAGCCCTTGAGGAAATCGGCTACCCGTACTGGGACGAAAGCGACAACCCGGCCTATCAGCTATTTCTTGGCTGAACGGCTACGCTGATGGGTATGGCCCAAGGAACGAGAAATACATGGAAACCCTGACCACCCTGAAAGTCCTTCACGTCGCGGCGACCGTGGTGATACTGGCGAGCGGGCTGGGGCTCGCCGCTGTTTCCTGGCGTAATCGTAGCGAGGGGCCGGCCAGCACGATGCAGCGACCCTGGTTGTTCGTCTGGTGTCTGATGCTGATCGGCGTGCTCAGCATGCCTTTCACCGGCTGGTGGCTGGTGCACCTGATTGGCTGGCCGTTGGGGCAATTCTGGATTCTGGGGTCCAGCGTGATCTATGCCGTTGCCACATTCAGTGCGGTCTGGCTGCTTGTTCGGCTTAATCGGCTATGGACCAGCGGGGTCGGCAACCGGACATTCAATCTGGTGCTGGCGATTGTCAGCGGGGTCGGATTTCTCGCCATTGCGGCGTTGATGGGGGCCAAGCCGGTTTAAGGTTTGAAGTCGTGTCAACCCAATCGCTGGCAAGCCAGCGCCCACATTTGATCTGAGGCGTTCACAAATCTCCTGTGGGAGCTGCGGTGCGACGATTCGACTTGCCTGCGATGGCGATATCAGCCGCGCAGGCTTATGACGGGCCAGCCGCGCTTCTCGGCTTCGGCCCGCAGGTTCGGGTCCGGGTCGACCGCTACCGGATTCGCCACCTGCTCCAGCAGCGGCAGGTCATTCATCGAGTCGCTGTAGAAGTAGCTGTCTTCCAGCGAATGCCCGGTTTCTTCCAGCCAGCGGTTCAGGCGCGTCACCTTGCCTTCACGGAAGCACGGCACGTCGGTGCTGCGCCCGGTGTAGCGACCGTCCCGCATCTCGCACTCGGTGGCGATCAGGGTTTCAACGCCTAGGCGCACGGCAATCGGCGCGGTGACGAAGCGGTTGGTGGCAGTGATGATCACCAGTTTGTCGCCGGCATCGCGGTGCTTTTTCAGCAGCTCAAGCGCCTTCGGCAGGACGATCGGCTCGATGCAGTCGCGCATGTAATCGCTGTGCCATTGCTCAAGCACGACCATCTCGGTGCGGCCGAGGATCTCCAGGCAGAAGTTCAGGTAAGCGGCGTTATCCAGTTTGCCGGCCAGGTAATCCTGATAGAACTCGTCGTTGCGCGCCTTGTAGGCGATCGGGTCGAGGAAGCCGCGTTCGCACAGATAATCGCCCCAAGCGTGATCGCTGTCGCCGCCCAGAAGGGTGTTGTCCAAATCGAATAAAGCCAGGCGCATTGCAGTTACCCGCTGAAAAGTCAGTAAAAAGGCCACAAGAATACGGTCTTTTCACAAGAGTGCACATAAGCTCGGAACCTTCGTTGCCGCCTTCACAACCTTTGTGGAACAATGCGGCGACATGCGTTTGCGAGGTTGTTGCCGTGATCGACCCCGATGGTTTCCGCCCCAATGTCGGGATCATTCTGACGAATGACGCCGGCCAGGTGCTATGGGCTCGCCGTATCAATCAGGATGCCTGGCAGTTTCCACAAGGGGGAATCAACCCCGAGGAGACGCCTGAAGACGCCTTGTACCGCGAGCTGAACGAAGAAGTGGGCCTGGAACGCGAAGATGTTGAAATTCTCGCCTGTACCCGGGGCTGGTTGCGCTATCGTTTGCCGCAACGTCTGGTGCGAACCCACAGCCAACCGCTGTGCATCGGCCAGAAACAGAAATGGTTTCTCCTGCGCCTGATCTCCAGTGAGCAGCGGGTGCGGATGGATTTGACCGGTAAACCGGAGTTCGATGGCTGGCGCTGGGTCAGTTATTGGTATCCGTTGGGCCAGGTGGTGACATTCAAGCGCGAAGTGTATCGCCGCGCTCTCAAAGAGCTTGCACCGCGCCTTTTAGCGCGCGACTGACGACGGAGTTCGACCCCGAGCCATGCTCAATACGCTGCGCAAGATCGTCCAGGAAGTTAACTCCGCCAAGGATCTCAAGGCGGCGTTGGCGATTATTGTGTTGCGCGTCAAAGAGGCCATGGGCAGCCAGGTCTGCTCGGTCTACCTGCTTGATCCAGAGACCAACCGCTTCGTGCTGATGGCCACCGAGGGCTTGAACAAGCGCTCGATCGGCAAGGTCAGCATGGCACCCAATGAAGGTCTGGTTGGCCTGGTCGGCACGCGTGAAGAACCCCTGAACCTTGAAAACGCCGCGGATCACCCGCGCTACCGCTACTTCGCCGAGACCGGCGAGGAGCGCTACGCCTCGTTCCTCGGGGCGCCGATCATTCACCACCGCCGCGTCGTCGGCGTGTTGGTCATTCAGCAGAAAGAACGCCGCCAGTTCGATGAGGGTGAAGAAGCCTTCCTCGTGACCATGAGCGCGCAGCTCGCCGGGGTCATCGCCCACGCCGAGGCCACAGGGTCGATCCGTGGCCTGGGCCGTCAGGGCAAGGGCATCCAGGAGGCCAAGTTCGTCGGCGTGCCGGGTTCGCCGGGCGCAGCGGTCGGTACCGCGGTGGTCATGCTGCCGCCGGCGGATCTGGACGTGGTGCCGGACAAGACCATCACCGACATCGATGCGGAACTGGCGCTGTTCAAGACCGCCATCGAAGGCGTGCGCGCCGACATGCGTGCGTTGTCGGCCAAACTGGCGACCCAGTTGCGTCCGGAAGAGCGCGCGCTGTTCGACGTCTACCTGATGATGCTCGACGATGCCGCGCTGGGCAGCGAAATCACCAAAGTGATCAAGACCGGTCAATGGGCCCAGGGCGCGCTGCGCCAGGTCGTGACCGATCACGTCAATCGTTTCGACTTGATGGACGACGAGTACCTGCGTGAGCGGGCCTCTGACGTCAAGGACCTGGGCCGCCGCCTGCTCGCCTACCTGCAGGAAGAGCGTCAGCAGAACCTGGTCTACCCGGAAAAAACCATTCTGGTCAGCGAAGAACTGACGCCGGCGATGCTCGGCGAGGTGCCGGAAGGCACGCTGGTCGGTCTGGTCTCGGTGCTCGGTTCGGGCAACTCCCACGTCGCGATCCTGGCCCGGGCCATGGGCATCCCGACTGTAATGGGTCTGGTCGACCTGCCGTACGCCAAGGTCGACAACATCGAGATGATCGTCGATGGCACCAAGGGCGAGGTCTACACCAACCCCAGCGAAGTGCTGCGCAAACAGTTCACCGAGGTGGTGGAGGAAGAGAAACAACTGGCGTTGGGGCTCGATACCCTGCGCGACCTGCCGTGCGTGACCCTCGATGGCCACCGCATGCCGCTGTGGGTCAACACCGGCCTGCTGGCGGACGTTGCGCGGGCGCAGCAGCGTGGCGCCGAAGGCGTCGGTCTGTACCGCACCGAAGTGCCGTTCATGATCAACCAGCGCTTCCCGAGCGAGAAAGAACAACTGGCGATCTACCGCGAGCAGCTCGCCGCGTTCCACCCGCAACCGGTGACGATGCGCAGCCTCGACATCGGCGGTGACAAGTCGCTGTCTTACTTCCCGATCAAGGAAGACAACCCGTTCCTCGGCTGGCGCGGGATCCGCGTCACCCTCGACCACCCGGAAATCTTCCTGGTGCAGACCCGCGCGATGCTCAAGGCCAGCGAAGGCCTGAACAACCTGCGGATCCTGCTGCCGATGATCTCCGGCATCCACGAGCTCGAAGAGGCGCTGCACCTGATCCACCGGGCCTGGGGCGAAGTGCGCGACGAAGGCACCGACGTGCCGATGCCGCCGGTGGGCGTGATGATCGAAATTCCTGCGGCGGTTTACCAGACCAAAGAGCTGGCGCGGATGGTGGACTTCCTGTCGGTCGGCTCCAACGATCTGACCCAGTACCTGCTGGCGGTGGACCGCAACAACCCACGGGTGGCCGATCTCTACGACTACCTGCACCCGGCGGTGCTGCAAGCCTTGCAGACCGTGGTGCGTGACGCCCATGCCGAAGGCAAGCCGGTGAGCATCTGCGGCGAGATGGCCGGTGACCCGGCGGCCGCGGTGCTGTTGATGGCGATGGGTTTCGACAGCCTGTCGATGAACGCCACCAACCTGCCAAAGGTGAAATGGATGCTGCGCCAGATCAACCTGAGCAAGGCCAGGGATCTGCTGGCGGAACTGATGACCATCGACAACCCGCAGGTGATCCACAGCTCGCTGCAACTGGCGCTGAAGAGCCTCGGACTGGCGAAGATGGTCAATCCGGCGGCGGTCAAGCCCCTCTAGCTCGAATAGCGCCCATCGCGAGCAAGCTCGCTCCCACATTGGAATGCATTGCCTTGTGGGGGCAGCCTGCTCGCGATGGCGTCAGTTCAGGCGCCGCTAAATCAGAATCTCCACTTCCCCCAGATGCCCGCCATACGGCCCGAAACTACGCTCCACCATCCGCCGCGTCCCATCCGCCTGCACGATCAGCGCCGTGCTCGCCCGCGTCCCGTAGCTCTGGCTGGCAATGAACACACTCGACAGCAACGACTCGGTCGCCAGCCCCACGCCGGTATCCGGCAGTTCGGCAAACGGCGCCGTTTGCGCATCGCTCAATAAGGCCAACAATCGCTCGGGCTGCGGATCATCCAGCACCGCACTCAAGGCCGCCCTGGCCTTGAGCAGTTTCGGCCACGGCGTATCCAGCCCGGCGTTGGACAGGCCATAGACGCCGGGCTGCAACATCACAGGCTCCATAGACCGCGCATTGAAGTGCCACAGTTCGTTGGCATTGCCCAGCAGCAGGTTGAAGCCGGCATATTCCGGCGAACGGGCGACCACGTCGGACAAATAGTCATCGATCGACAGGTTTCCGGTGAGAAAACTTGCGACCAGCTCACCCCGAGAGCGTCGCGCCGGCGGCTGATGCGGATCGCGGATGTTGGTCAGCGCCGCAAAACGACCGTTGGCGCCCAGGCCGAGCCAGGTGCCCCCAGCCTCAAGATCGCGACCGGCGTGAACCTGCGGCGACTCGGGCCACTGCGCCAGCGGCAGGCTGGGCCGGGCGTAGAATTCGTCACGGTTGGCCGCGACGATCAGCGGCTGGGCATGCCCCGGCCGCCAGGCGAAAACGATCAGGCACATAAGGTGGTCCTTGTGTGTTTTTGCCCACTCTACGCAGACATCGTCCGTGCATCCATCGCCAGTTCCGCCTGAGGCCCTGCATCCGTTACCATGCCGCTCCGGTTTTGGGACGCGCCTTGGGAGGCAGCCATGGAATTTCTGCTCTATCTGGCGCTTGGCGCCTGTGCGGGCGTATTGGCCGGGCTGTTCGGGGTGGGCGGCGGGATCATCATCGTCCCGGTGCTGGTGTTCAGTTTCACCTTGCAGGGCTTCGATCCGTCGATCCTGACCCATCTGGCGGTCGGCACGTCCCTGGCGACGATCATCTTCACCTCGGTCAACGCCGTGCGTGAGCATCACCGGCGCGGTGCGGTGCGCTGGCCGATCTTCCGCTGGATGACCGTGGGCATCCTGCTCGGCGCCGGTTTCGGTGCGCTGACGGCCGAAGCGATCTCCGGCCCGAACCTGCAAAAGATCATCGGTGTCTTCGCCCTGGTGATTGCGGCGCAGCTGGCGCTGGACGTCAAACCCAAGGCCAGCCGAACGGTGCCGGGTAAACTCGGTCTGACCGTGGCCGGCAGTGTGATCGGCTGGGCATCGGCGATTTTCGGGATTGGCGGCGGCTCGCTGACCGTGCCGTTCCTGACCTGGCGCAGCGTGCCGATGCAGCAGGCGGTGGCGACCTCATCGGCCTGCGGCCTGCCGATTGCCGTGGCCAGTGCCATAAGTTTCATGATTCTGGGCTGGCATGATCCGTTGCTGCCGGCCCATAGTCTCGGTTTTGTGTATTTGCCGGCACTGCTCGGTATTGCCCTGACCAGCATGGTGTTCGCCCGTGTCGGCGCGCGGCTGGCACACAGGTTGTCGCCAAAGTTGCTGAAACGGCTGTTCGCGGCTTTGCTGTTTTGCGTGGGCCTGAGCTTTCTGTTCTGAGCCGTTTGTTTTGGCCGGTCGCAATCCTGGCTTAATCCTGAGGTGACAGCGTCGCCCGGGAATTTTTGAAGATTTGAATGCTAACGAGGAGTCGCAATGCTGCCTTACCCGCAGATCGATCCGGTGGCCCTGGCCATCGGTCCGCTGAAAATCCACTGGTACGGCCTGATGTACCTGGTCGGTATCGGCGGCGCGTGGCTGCTGGCATCGCGCCGGCTCAACCGTTTCGACCCGACCTGGACCAAGGAAAAACTCTCCGACCTGGTGTTCTGGCTGTCGATGGGGGTGATTGTCGGCGGGCGTCTGGGCTATGTGCTGTTCTATGACCTGAGCGCTTACCTGGCCAACCCGACGCTGATTTTCGAAGTGTGGAAGGGTGGCATGTCGTTCCACGGCGGGTTCATCGGCGTAATGCTGGCCGCGTTGTGGTTCGGCAAGCGTAACGGTAAGTCGTTCTTCCAGCTGATGGACTTCGTCGCGCCAATGGTGCCGATCGGTCTGGGCGCCGGGCGTATCGGCAACTTCATCAACGCCGAGCTGTGGGGCAAGGCCACCGACGTGCCGTGGGCCATGGTGTTCCCGCCGTTCAGCGACCCGGCGCAACTGCCGCGTCACCCGTCGCAGCTGTATCAGTTCGCGCTCGAAGGCGTCGCGCTGTTCCTGATCCTCTGGCTGTTCTCGCGCAAGCCGCGGCCGACCATGGCGGTCTCGGGCATGTTCGCGCTGTTCTATGGCATCTTCCGTTTCATCGTCGAATTCGTCCGCGTGCCGGACGCGCAACTGGGCTACCTGGCCTGGAACTGGCTGACCATGGGTCAGGTTCTCTGCGTACCGATGATCATCGGCGGGCTGTTCCTGATCTGGCTGGCCTACCACCGCGCCCCGGCGGCGCCGGTTGCCCCGACAGCTTAAATATTCGAACCCCGGCGACGTCTGCCGGGGCTCAAGGACACAGGTAACTCATGAAGCAATATCTCGATCTGGTGTCGCACGTCATCACCAACGGCACCAAACAGGCCAACCGTACCGGCGTGAACACCATCAGCTTTCCGGGCGCCATGCTGCGCTTCGATCTGCAGGAAGGTTTCCCGGCGATCACCACCCGCAAGATGGCCTTCAAGTCGGCCATCGGCGAGATGTGCGGCTTTCTGCGGGGCGTGAACAACGCCGCCGAATTCCGTGCGCTGGGCTGCAAGGTCTGGGATCAGAACGCCAACGAAAACGCCCAGTGGCTGGCCAACCCGTTCCGCCAGGGCGAAGACGACCTCGGCGAGATCTACGGCGTGCAATGGCGCAAATGGCCGGCGTACAAGCAGATCCCGCTGAGCAACACCGCGGCCATCGAACAGACCTTGAGCAATGGCTACAAACAGATTGCCCAGGGCGAAGAAGACGGTCAGGCCTACGTGGTGCTGTACAAAGCCATCGATCAGGTGCGCCAGTGCGTCGACACGATCATCAAGGACCCGGGCAGCCGCCGCATCCTGTTCCACGGCTGGAACTGCGCCCAGCTCGATGAAATGGCCTTGCCGCCGTGCCATCTGCTGTACCAGTTCCACCCGAACGTCGAAACCAAAGAGATTTCTCTGACCCTCTACATCCGCTCCAACGACCTGGGTCTGGGCACGCCGTTCAACCTCACCGAAGGCGCTGCGCTGCTGAGCCTGATCGGTCGCCTGACCGGCTACACGCCGCGCTGGTTCACCTATTTCATCGGTGACGCCCACGTCTATGAAAACCACCTGGACATGCTCAACGAACAGCTCAAGCGTGAGCCGTTCGCCATGCCGAAGCTGAAGATTTCGGATCGCGTGCCGGAGTTTGCCAAGACCGGTGTTTATCAGCCGGAATGGCTGGAGCTTGTAGAGCCGAGCGACTTCTCGCTGGAAGGCTACGAGCACCATGCGCCGATGACCGCGCCGATGGCGGTCTGAAGCAGGAGTGACAAAACACTGAGGGAGCCAAATGGCTCCCTCAGTTGTTTCTGGCGTTCTTAATGACCGTGGCTGCGGCCCACATGCGAATGCTCAACCTCCGCCGCCACAACCCCGCCACTCACCTCCAGCCGCTGCAGGATCCCGCACTGATCCGCTTCCGGCCCTTCGCCACAGCGCTGGCGCAGGTCGAGCAGTTGCGTCTGCAATGCCAGTAACCCATCGATTCGCGCCTTGACGTGCTGGATGTGCTCGTCGATCAGCGCATTCACGCTTTCGCACTGATCCTGCGGGCTGTCGCGCAAGGCGAGCAGGCTGCGGATTTCTTCGAGGGTCATGTCGAGGGTGCGGCAGTTGCGGATGAAGGTCAGGCGCTCGGCGTGGGCCTGGTTGTAGACGCGGTAGTTGCCGTCGCTGCGGGCTGGTTCCGGCAGCAGGTTTTCGCGCTCGTAGTAGCGGATGGTTTCCACGGCGCAATCGGTCTGTTTTGCCAGTTCTCCGATCTTCATGACGGCCATCTCCAAAAAGGGTGCTTGACCCTATAGTGGCTACAGGGTCTTTACTTGGCAACAGGCACCTTCATGGACGCGACCAATGAGCGATTCCCTGCACACCCACCCTCACACCCACAAACCGGGCGACGGGCACGATCACAGTCACAAACTGCAGCCTGTGCATAAACATGCCCACGGCGGCGATTCCTGCTGCGGGTCGAAAGTCGCAGCACCGACACCCGTTCATGCGCACGAAGAGTCCTGCTGCGCGTCGAAAGTCGCCGCACCTTCGCTTGTTCAACTGAGCGAGGCAAAAAGCGCCGACGCCCGGTTGAGCAGCTTCCGCATCGAAGCGATGGACTGCCCGACCGAACAGACGCTGATCCAGAACAAGCTCGGCAAACTGGCCGGGATCCAGCAGCTGGAATTCAACCTGATCAACCGCGTGCTCGGCGTGACCCACAATCTGCCGGACACCGCGCCGATCATCGACGCGATCAAATCCCTCGGCATGCAGGCCGAGCCACTGGAGGCGGGCGTTGAAACGCCAACGCCAGCGCCGGTGAAAAAACACTGGTGGCCGCTGGCACTGTCCGGCGTCGGTGCGCTGGCCGCTGAAGTGATCCACTTCACCAGCGCCGCCCCGACCTGGGTGGTGGCGATCATCGCGCTGATCTCAATCCTCAGCGGCGGCCTCAGCACCTACAAGAAGGGCTGGATCGCCCTGAAGAACCGCAACCTCAACATCAACGCCCTGATGAGCATCGCCGTGACCGGCGCCGTGTTGATCGGCCAGTGGCCGGAAGCGGCGATGGTGATGTTCCTGTTCACCGTGGCCGAGCTGATCGAGGCCCGTTCGCTGGATCGCGCGCGCAACGCCATCAGCGGTCTGATGCAGATGACGCCGGAGCAAGCCACAGTGTTGCAGGCGGACGGCAACTGGGTCGAACTGGAGGTCAAAAGCATCGATCTCGGCGCCCGCGTGCGGGTAAAACCCGGCGAGCGTATTGCGCTGGACGGTGAAGTCATCAGTGGCAGTTCGACCATCGATCAGGCGCCCATTACCGGCGAAAGCCTGCCGGTGGAAAAAACCGTCGGTGACAAAGTCTTCGCGGGCACCATCAACCAGGCCGGTTCGCTGGAATATGCCGTGACAGCCGCAGCCAACAACTCCACCCTGGCGCGGATCATCCACGCCGTGGAGCAGGCGCAAGGCGCGCGGGCGCCGACCCAGCGTTTCGTCGATCAATTCTCGAAAATCTACACGCCGGCGGTTTTCGTTCTGGCCTTGGCTGTGGCGATCATCCCGCCGCTGTTCATGGGCGCCGCGTGGTTTGACTGGATCTACCGCGCGCTGGTGCTGCTGGTCGTCGCGTGCCCGTGTGCATTGGTGATTTCCACGCCGGTGACCATCGTCAGCGGCCTCGCGGCTGCGGCGCGCAAAGGCATTCTGGTCAAGGGCGGCGTGTACCTGGAGGGCGGTTTCAAGCTCGACTATCTGGCCCTCGACAAGACCGGCACCCTCACCCACGGCAAACCGGTGCAGACCGATTTCCTGTCCCTCGACCCGACTGCCGACGCCACGGCCCCGGCGATTGCCGCTGCGCTGGCCGGTCGTTCCGATCACCCGGTGTCGCTGGCCATCGCCCATGCGGCTGTGGATAAAGGTTTTGCGGCTCTACCTGTGGATAACTTCGAAGCGCTGGCCGGTCGTGGGGTAAAGGGCGAGGTCAACGGTCAGGTCTACCATTTGGGCAACCACCGTCTGGTTGAAGAACTGGGCCTGTGCTCGCCGCAACTGGAAGAAAAGCTGTTCGCGCTGGAGAAACAGGGCAAGTCCGTGGTGCTGCTGCTCGACCGTTCCGGCCCGCTGGCGCTGTTCGCCGTGGCGGATACAGTCAAGGAAACCAGCCGCGAGGCGATCCGCCAACTGCACGAACTGGGCGTGAAAACCCTGATGCTCACCGGCGACAACGTCCACACCGCGCAGGCGATTGCGGCGCAGGTCGGGATCGATCAGGCCAAGGGCGACCTGTTGCCGACTGACAAACTGCAAGCCATTGAGGACCTCTACGCCCAGGGGCATCGGGTCGGCATGGTCGGCGACGGCATCAACGACGCGCCCGCACTGGCGCGGGCGGAGATCGGTTTTGCGATGGCGGCGGCAGGCACCGATACGGCGATTGAAACCGCCGATGTCGCCCTGATGGACGATGATCTGCGCAAGATTCCGGCGTTCATCAGCCTGTCGCGCCATACCGCCGCTATCCTCAAACAGAACATCGCGCTGGCGTTGGTGATCAAAGCGATCTTTCTTGGGGTAACCTTCGCCGGGCTCGCCACCATGTGGATGGCCGTGTTTGCCGACATGGGTGTGAGCCTGCTGGTGGTGTTCAACGGTTTGCGCCTGCTGCGCAAATAGAGGAAGAGGGACGGTTGTGTTGAGTGCCGAGCTGAAAGCGTTTTACATGGTGGCTCGCCTGGGCAGCATCACCCTGGCGGCGAAAAAGCTTGGCCTCAGTCAACCGACCGTGACCACTCAGATCCGCAATCTGGAGAGCCAGTATTCGGTGGAGCTGTTCTACCGGGGCGGCCGACGCCTGAGTGTCAGCGACGAGGGCGCGCGGCTGTTGCCGATGGTCAAGGCGTTGCTGCAGCAGGAGGCCGATATCGAGTTCTTCCTGCGCAACAGTGGTCAGGTGCAGGGCACGTTGCGCATCGCCGCCACCGCGCCGTATTACATCCTCGATCTGGTGAAGACCTTCCGCGAGCGCCTTCCGCAGGTGGAAGTGTCGGTGGAAATCGGCAACTCCCAGCAAGTGCTCGAAGCGCTGGAGGATTACCGGGTGGATGTCGCGGCGTCGTCGCAGTTGCTCGACGATGCGCGGTTGATCCGCCGGGTACTCGGCAGTGATCCGCTGGTGCTGGCGGTGCATCGCAATCATCCGCTGGCGGCGCACGACCATGTGGCGCTGAGCGCGCTGGCCGGGCATACCCTGCTGATGCGCGAATCCGGCTCGACGACCCGGCGACTCACCGAAGAATTGCTCGCCAGCGCCGGGGTCAGTTTCGGCCCGTTGCTGGAGATCGGCAGCCGCGAGTCGATCCGCGAAGCGGTGCTGCGCAACATCGGCATCAGCATCATCGCCCGCCAGGAAGTGCCGCACGACCCGCAGTTGCGGGTACTGACCCTGGAAAATGCACCGCAGATTCCCGAATACCTCTACTGCCTCAAGGAACGCAAGAACGCCCGCTTGCCAGCGGCGTTTCTCGGACTGGCGCAGGAAATGTCCCCGGCCTGATCAACCAAAATCCCTGAATACCACTATCGGTCGTTTTTGCCTCACTGCCATATGACCGACGCATTACAACTCTAGGATTCGTCTCATCTGCTTGATGAGGCCTTTCCATGAACCCTGCAATCGCAACTGCCCTGACCAACCCCGGCGCACCGATGAAAGTGCGCGGCGTGCAGAAGCGCTTCGGCGCTTTCACGGCGCTGGATAATGTCTCCCTCGATGTCGACGCCGGTGAGCTGGTGTGCCTGCTTGGCCCGTCGGGCTGTGGCAAGACCACGTTGTTGCGTTGCATCGCCGGCCTGGAGAAACAGGACAGCGGCGAGTTGTACCTCGGCGAGCGCGACGTTTCCCACCTGGCGCCGCAGGCCCGGGACTACGGCATCCTGTTTCAGTCCTACGCGCTGTTTCCCAATCTGACCGTCGAAGCGAACATTGCCTACGGCCTCGCCGGTAGCGGTCGCGATGAAGTGCGCCGTCGGGTCGGTCAGATGCTGGAACTGGTCGGCCTCACCGGCAGTGAGAAAAAGTACCCGGGCCAGTTGTCCGGCGGCCAACAACAACGGGTGGCACTTGCCAGGGCTCTGGCACCGGCGCCGTCGCTGCTGTTGCTCGACGAACCGATGTCCGCCCTCGACGCCCGGGTCCGCGAGCATCTGTGCACCGAGCTGCGTCAGCTGCAACGCAACCTCGGCATCACCACCCTGATGGTCACCCACAATCAGGACGAAGCGATGCTGATGGCCGACCGCATCGCCGTGATGAACAACGGCAAGGTCGAGCAGTACGCCACCCCGCAGGACATCTACAACCGCCCGGCCACGCCGTTCGTGGCCGAGTTTGTCGGCCAGGGCAACTGGCTGCCGTTCCAGCGCAGCAGCGACAGCCACGCCAAGGTTGGCGGGATGAACCTGCGCCTGGCCGACGGCAGCGTCCACAGCCCGTCGGGCCGGCTGTTCTGCCGCCCGGAAGCGATCAACGTCAATCCGCTGGTGCACGAGGAAAACCTGTTCCCGGCCAAGGTCCGCGAGATCACTTTCCTCGGCAACCGCTGCCGCATGAGTTTCGAACTCGATCAATTGCCCGGTCACGCCTTGCTCGCTGAACTGGCGCCGGAAGCCATGCCGCGCCTCGGCGCCCAGCAGATCATGGTCGCCTTGCCGCCGCGCAGCCTGCAGGTGTTTGCCTGATGAACAGCAACCTTGCACTGCCGCTACCGCACAAGCAGGCGCGGCAGTTTTCCGGGGCCGAGGTCGGCGACCGGATCTTCGTCCTCGGCGGCAAACTCCTGCTGCTGGTGCTGCTCGGTGTGGCGGTATTGTTGCCATTGCTGGCGATCTTCTGGCGTGGCTTCAGCAGCGAAGCCGGGCAGGGCGGTGGCTGGCTCGCCGCGAAGGAACTGGTGACCAGCGACAATTTCCACTGGCTGCTCGGCAACAGCCTGAAAGTTTCCCTCAGCGTCGCGGCCATCGTCGTACCGCTGGCCTACCTGTTTGCCTACGCCTTGCAGCGCACATTGATTCCGGCGAAAGGCATCTGGCGCGGGATTTCGCTGCTGCCGCTGATGGCGCCGTCGATGTTGCCGGGGATTGCGCTGGTTTATCTGTTCGGCAATCAGGGCCTGTTGCGCGGGCTGCTGTCGGACAACATCTACGGTTTCTGGGGGATTGTTCTGGGTGAGGTGATCTACACCTTCCCACACGCCTTGATGATTTTGCTGTCGGCCCTGTCGCTGGCGGACGCGCGATTGTTCGACGCTGCGTCGAGCATGGGCGCCAGTCCGGCAAAGGCCTTTCGCAGCATCACTTGGCCGGCGACCCGTCAGGCCGTGTTCGCCGCGTTCTGCCTGGTGTTCACCCTGACCATCACCGATTTCGGTGTGCCGGTGGTGGTCGGCGGCGACTATCAAGTGCTGGCGCTGGAAGCCTACAAAGCCGTGGTCGGCCAGCAGCAATTCGGTCGCGGCGCGTTGATCGGCATGGTTCTGCTGCTGCCGGCGCTGTTCAGCTTCGGGGTCGATGCCTGGTTGCGTCGGCGTCACGGCGACGCCATGAGCGGCCGCGCCCAGGTGTTCAAGCCGGCACCGTCGACGAAACGCGATGCCTTTTATCTCAGCGTTGTCCTGCTGATCAGCGCCGCATTGCTGCTGGTGTTCGGCATGGCGGTGTTCTCATCGCTGGTGAAGTTCTGGCCGTACAACCTGTCGCTGTCGCTCAATCACTACCAGTTCAACGAAACCGCCGGCGGTGGCTGGCTGGCCTACGGCAACAGTTTGAAGATGGCGCTGGGCACGGCGTTGGTCGGCAGTGTGCTGATCTTCACCGGCGCTTATCTGATGGAAAAGACCCGCAGCCAGCGCGGACTGAATCTGATGCTGCGCATGCTCAGTTTCGTACCGATGGCAGTGCCGGGGCTGGTGCTCGGTCTGGGTTACGTCTTCTTCTTCAACCTGACCGGCAACCCGCTGCATGTGCTGTACGGGACCATGACCCTGCTGATCGTCTGCACCATTGCTCACTATTTGACCACTGCGCAGATGACCGCCACCACCGCGCTGCGCCAGCTCGACGCCGAATTCGAAGCCGCCGCGCTGTCGCTCAAGGCGCCGCTATACCGGCATTACCTGCGGGTCACCGTGCCGATCTGCCTGCCGGCGCTTTTGGACATCGTGCGCTACCTGTTCGTCTCGGCCATGACCACTGTGTCCGCCGCGATCTTCCTCTACAGCCCCGACACCATCCTCGCGGCGGTGGCAGTGCTGAACATGGATGACGCCGGCAACGTCGGCGGCGCGGCGGCGATGTCGACCCTGATTCTGTTCACCTCGGCGGGCGTGTCCTTGCTGCTGGCGTGGGCTTCGCGCGGCTTGCTGCGCCGTTCCCAGGCCTGGCGGCAAACGGCGCCGGGCCACTGATCCACGACTTGTCCCTATCGCCTCAACTCACCTACAGGAAAACGATCATGTTCAAGCCTATGGCCCTGGCCGCTGCTGTGCTCGCAACTTTCAGCCTGAATGCCTTCGCGGCAAAAACCGAGTTGACGGTGTACACCGCCCTCGAAGCCGAACAGTTGAAGTCCTACAAAGAGGCCTTCGAAAAGGCCAACCCGGATGTCGAGATCAAGTGGGTGCGCGATTCCACCGGGATCATCACCGCCAAACTGCTGGCCGAAAAGGAGCGCCCGCAGGCTGACGCGGTCTGGGGCCTGGCGGCGTCGAGCCTGGCGATCCTCGATCAGCAGGGCATGCTGCAAAGCTATGCGCCGAAAGACCTGGGCAAGATCGGCGCGAACTACCGCGACGCCGCCAACCCGCCAGCCTGGGTCGGCATGGACGTGTGGGCCGCGACCATTTGCTTCAACACCGTCGAAGCCGAGAAACAGGGCCTGACCAAACCGGTGAGCTGGCAGGACCTGACCAAGCCCGAGTACAAGGGCAAGATCGTGATGCCGAACCCGGCCTCGTCCGGCACCGGTTTCCTCGACGTCAGCGCCTGGCTGCAAACCTTCGGCGAGAAGCAGGGCTGGGCCTACATGGACGGCCTGCACCAGAACATCGGCCAGTACGTTCACTCTGGCTCCAAGCCTTGCAAACTGGCGGCGGCGGGCGAATTCCCGATCGGAATTTCCTTCGAATACCCGGCCGTTCAGCTCAAGCGTCAGGGCGCGCCGCTGGACATCATCCTGCCGAAGGAAGGCCTGGGCTGGGAGATCGAAGCCACCGCCGTGATCAAAGGCACGCCGCACGAAGAGGCCGCGAAAAAACTGGCCGACTTCTCCGCCAGCGCTCCGGCGATGGACCTGTACAAGGAAAACTTCGCCGTCCTCGCCCAGCCGGGCATCGCCAAACCGCAGACCGAGCTGCCGGCCGACTACGAGCAGCGCCTGATCAAGAACGACTTTGCCTGGGCCTCGAAGAACCGCGACGAGATCCTGAGCGAATGGCGCAAGCGCTATGACGGCAAGTCCGAGAAAGTCGCTGCCAAGTAAATCTTCTTACCCGATCGTTCCCACGCTCCGCGTGGGAATGCAGCCAAGGACGCTCCGCGTCCTCTGTGACGCAGAGCGTCACGGTATTCATTCCCACGCAGAGCGT
Organism: Pseudomonas sputi; assembly: GCF_021603585.1. Lineage (GTDB taxonomy): Bacteria > Pseudomonadota > Gammaproteobacteria > Pseudomonadales > Pseudomonadaceae > Aquipseudomonas > Aquipseudomonas sputi. The sequence goes on from NZ_BQHI01000005.1 coordinate 85,185, forward strand.
GGGAACGATCAACGTGGGAACGATCATTGAGGTCGCTGCATGACACAACACAAAGACTTGCTGATCGTTGGCGCCGGCATTCTGGGCCTGTCCCACGCCTGGGCCGCCGCCCGGCGCGGTCTCAAGGTCACGGTTTTCGAGCGCACCGCCACGCCCATTGGCGCGTCGGTACGCAACTTCGGCCAGGCACTGGTCACCGGCCAGCCACCGGGCCCGATGCTCGAGCTGGCCAAAGCCAGCCGCGAGATCTGGGGCCAGTGGGCGCAGCTCGCCGGCCTGCAACTCAGGCGCAACGGCTCGTACCTGTTCGCCCGCACCGAGGCCGAAGAACATTTGCTGGAAGCCTTCTGCGCCGGGCGCGCCGTGGAGCATGACTACCGCGTCGAGCTGCTGCGCGGTGCCGCGTTGCGTGATCTGTATGGCGGCCAGTTCGGCCATCACCGCGCCGCGCTGCACGGGATGGACGATCAACAGCTGTATTCCCGGGAAGCGATTCCGGCGCTGATCGAGTACCTGCGTCGCGAACTCAACGTCGAATTTCACTTCTCGACACTGGTGCGCGACGTCGAACCGGGACGCCTGCACAGCACCGTCGGCAGCTTCACCGCCGAGCAGATCATCGTCTGTTCCGGCCACGATTATCAGACCTTGCTGGCCGAGCCGATTGCCGCCCTCGACCCGCAAATCTGCCGCTTGCAAATGCTCCGCGCCCGGCCGCAGATCGACCTGAACTTGCAGCACGCCCTGCTCACCGGCCTCAGCTGCGTGCATTACGGCGCCTTCGCCGACCTGCCGGAGGCGGCCGCCGTGCAGGCGCAAATCCTGCGCGAGCAACCGCACCTGCAGGCAAACGGTATTCACCTGCTGATCAGCCCGACACCTTATGGCGAGTTGATCATCGGCGATTCGCACCATTACGGCAGCGATCCATCGCCGTTCAACGGCGAGCAGGTCGATAACTGGATGCTTGAACTGGCCGAACAGACCCTCGGTTGCAAGGTGCAAGTGGTCGAGCGCTGGCAGGGTGTCTATGGTTCCCGGGGGCCGGGGCCGTTTTCGTTCCTGCGTCCGGCGCCGGGGCTGAGTGTGGCGCTGATGCACAGCGGCGTCGGCATGAGCGTCGGCCCGGCGATGGCCGAGCGCAATGTGGCACAGCTATTTGGAGAGCGTTGATGGGGCGTCACGAGCAAGTCATCGACCGGGTGTTCGGCCTTTATGAGCGCTTCGGCACCAGCGACTACATCGGCGAACCGGTGTCGCAGATCGAGCATATGTCCCAGGCGGCGCAACTGGCCATCGCCGAAGGCTTCGACGACGAAGTGGTGCTCGCCGCGTTCTTCCACGACATCGGCCACTTGTGTGCCGAAGGTGCGCAGAACATGGGCGGTTACGGCGTGGTCAGCCACGAGCGCCTCGGTGCGGACTATTTGCGTGAGGCCGGCTTCAGCGAGCGCTTGGCGCGGCTGGTGGAATATCACGTTCAGGCCAAGCGCTATCTGACGCTCCGGGAGCCAGGCTATTACGCGCGCTTGAGCGAAGCCAGCCGCCGCACCCTGGGCTATCAGGGCGGGGTGATGACCGAGGCCGAAGCCGATGCGTTCGAGCAGGATCCGTTGTGCGCCGTCAGTCTCAGGATGCGTCAGTGGGATGAGTTGGCGAAGGCGATGGGGGTGCCGGTGATGGATTTGGCGGTGTTGAAGCACAAGGCTTTTGCCGTGCTGTCCGGCGAAGTGCGCTGACCTTTCTTACCCCAATCCGGGAAAGGGTGCATGGCGCGTGTTGCGCCTTCTGCCCAGACTGGTTTTTTGCCGAAGGAGCGCACGGATGCGTTTTTTGAAAGTGATTGCCCAGGATCGATCGGGCAGCGGCGCAGGGGACAGTGTCCGGCTGCGCTTTCATGACAGCGAACAGGATTGGCGCGAAGCCTCTGCCCGTGAAGTCGCGCAACTGCGCAGCTTCACCCGAACCTATCTGAAATGCGCCTGGTTCAACGCGGCCGACGAGGACACGCGACATCTGCGGATCTTCGCTTTGAACCCCGGCAGCGATGGAACGCCGGAATCAGTGAGGCTGCACTTTCACCAGGGCGAAACCATCGCTTACAAAGCCGCCGTCCACGACCTGGATAACGATGGCCGCTTCGAGGTTGTCCTGTGTTCGGACGTCGACAACGACGGGCGCGCCAATCGCACCGATCGCAGCCGGGTGACGACGCTGGTCAAACAGTTCCTCAAGCTCGGCTGGTTCTAGAGTTCGAGGACCTTGCCGACCAGCTCGTCGATCTGTTCCTGACGCTGGGCCTGATTCAGCTTCGGATGCGGATTGAGTGACGACCACTGCGGGTGGGCCCGGGCAATGTTCAGCGCTTCGGGCAGCTTGCCTTCGCGCCAGGTCTTGTCCTGCGGCGTTGCTACCTGAATGCTGTCCAGCGCCGCATGGCCTCGGGCGTTCAGTGCTTGCAGCAGTTGCCGCTGACGCAGAGCCAGCAGGCGCAATACGTTGTCGTCGACCGTCAGTTCACGCTGCCCTTTGATCTTGCCGAGCAGACGATTGCCATAACTGCGGGCGGTCTGCAGGGCGCCGCCGGCAATTGCACCAGCCAGCGCGGCAGCACCGAGGGTGATGCCGCCGACCAGCAGATCTACACCTGCACCGGCCGCTGCGCCCGCAGCAATCCCGCCGCCGACCCGTACGCCCAGTTGCTTGAGGGTTTCCGGGTTGAACAGGTCGTCGCCCCAACGCCCGTCGAGCAACGGCAGATCGCTGGCGGCAGCGTCCTGCGGGCGGAAGGCGTAGAGCTTGAGCAGCGCTTCGACGCAGCGTTGTTCGCGCTGACGCACGGCTTTGCGCAGTTCGCTGATGGCCTGTTGTTCCTGCTCGGCATTACTCACCACACTGCGCCGGCACGCAGCGCAGTCGATCAACAGCTCGGCGATCAGACGGGCGGCGCTTTGCTCGCGGGCCAGACGTTGGGCCTGTTGATCGGCGATCAGCCGTTCGAGCTGTGGGCGAGCGTTTTCCAGTAGCAACGCGAGGCTTTCGTACAGCCGACGCTCGCCATCTTCCGGCGGGGCGACGCTGTCGAAACGCACTAGCGCATGCAGTCCGAGACGTGCCAGTGCTTCGCGCCAGTCCGGCTCACGGTGGTTGGCGCTGCTGACGAAATTCAGCACCGGCAGCAACGGTTTGCCGCAACTGGCCAGCACCTCCAGCTCATCGCGGTACTTGGCCAGCACCGGCTCGCGGGCGTCGATCACGTACAGGCCGGCATCGGAGGCGAGCAGTTGTCGCAGCACTTTGGCTTCCTGTTCGAAACGCTGGCGCGCTTCGCTGCCGTCGAGAAACCGTGCCAGCCGGGCCGGGCCGTCGAGGCGTTCGCCGGGGCGCTCCAGGCGCTCGAGAAAATCCAGCAGGGCGATGGCGTCTTCCAGACCCGGCGTGTCGTACAGGTCGAGCAACGGTTCGCCATCCACCGACAACCGCGCGCCTTCGACGTGCCGGGTGGTGCTCGGTCGATGGGAGACTTCGCCGAAGCCGACGTCGCGGGTCAGGGTGCGCAACAGCGAGGTCTTGCCGACGTTGGTGTGGCCGACCACCGCCAGTTTCAGCGGTGCTTTCCAGGCATCAGTCATGTCCGTGCTCCAGCCAGTTCAACGGGGCGCAATCGGCGAACTCCAGCTCAAGCTGTTGCAATGCTGCATGCCAGTCGCCCAAGCGCTCGGCGTCCAGCGCTTGTCCTTGGGGCGCCTGCAACAGCCAGACCCGGGTCGCAGCGGCATTGCGCGCCAGCTCGGCGATCAGCGCCAGGCTGCCGCGATCCGGCGAGCGCCGCGGGTCGCAGGCAATCGCAAGGCGCGCCGGCGGAAAGCGGCTGAGCTGTTCGAGCAGTTTGTTGCGCGATTCGCGGCTGTCGAGGATGCCGGCGTTGCTGACGTTCTTCGGCAACGTCGGCGGCCATGGATGCTGATCGTCAAGTTCGATTGCCACCAGTAATGCGCCGTCACGGGCGTGCCCGCCGACGGTGCTTTCGATGCGGTGCAATTGCGCAGGCTCAGGATCGGTAATGCCCAGACGTTCGCTGGTCGGCATCAGCCGCTCGCGCAACTGGGCATAACCGGGCAGGTTCAGGTCCAGGCGCAACGCAGCCTTGCCGCTGTTCCAGCGCCAGAAGCAGAACAGCGTCAGCAGCAGGCGTGGCAGCACGCCGTACACCACCAGCACGCCAACCAGCCAGGTCGCCCAGGCCTGACGGGCACCTTCGATATTCAGCGCGGTGTCGCCGCTGGCGCGGATCATGTCCACGGTCGGCACGTTGAAGCCCAACAGCGCCGGCAATGCGCCGAGGGCCTGGGTCATATTGATGAACGTATCGGCGCTGAGAATCGTGGTTTCCCAGACGAAACCGTAGCGCCGGGTCGCCATCAGGGTCAGCAGCAAAACCAGTGCGCTGACCATCGCCAGCAACCACAGGCCGTTGACCAGCGTGCCGAGCGCCCAGCGATTGAGTTTCGGGCGTTGCAGCATCAACAGCAGGGCCGGCGCCAGTTGCGCGGCCTTGGCATCGCGGGCGAGTTTTTCACTGAGCCACAGCCACAAGCGGCCGAGAGTGGCGCCATGTTCGCCAGCGACGATCAGACCCAGCGCCCAGCTCAGCAGCAGGATCAGGTTAAGCCCGAGCAGACTGCCCAGCGCCCAGAACACATTGACCGGCGTCTGCCCCAGTGCAGCGAAGGCCAGACCGGCGCCGCTCAACACGGCGAGGATCGCCAGCAGCAGCAGCGCCAGACGCGCACCTTGCAGCCAGTGCTTGAGCGCAGCGGGCAGGCCATCGCGCTCGGCCAGCCACAGGGCGCGGCGTTGAATGCGTCCCGGCAGATCGCCGCCGGCCGCGCGGGCCAGGCGACTGGCTTCCAGATCGTCCAGCGGGCCTGCGTGTTCTTCGCGCAGGCGCACGGTTTCGGTGAGCCAGAGGTTTTGCAGTGAAGTCAGTTCAGTCACGCGGCATCCCGTTGCTTGATTGAGCCGTGAGCATAACCGCTGTGGCGCTTATCGGGGTAAGGGCGGCTCTGGTATCCTCGCCGGCATGACTAAATCACTCCCCCTCAGCCTGATCGCAGCCCTCGGTGAAAACCGTGTGATCGGCGTCGATAACAGCATGCCCTGGCACCTGCCGGGGGATTTCAAATACTTCAAGGCCACGACGCTCGGCAAGCCGATCATCATGGGCCGCAAGACCTGGGATTCGCTGGGTCGCCCGTTGCCGGGGCGTTTGAACATCGTGGTCAGCCGTCAGCAGGGTCTTGTGCTGGAAGGTGCGGAAGTCTATCCGTCGCTGGAAGCGGCCGTGGTTCGCGCCGAAGAATGGGCGAAAGAGCAGGGCGTCGACGAATTGATGCTGATTGGCGGGGCGCAGTTGTATGCGCAAGGGCTGGCGCAGGCGGATCGTCTGTATCTGACCCGTGTGGCACTGAGCCCGGAAGGCGATGCGTGGTTTCCGGCGTTCGATCTGAACCAGTGGACACGGGTGTCGGATGTGCCGAATCCGGCTGAAGGCGACAAACCGGCTTACAACTTCGAAGTCTGGGAAAAAGCTTGAACCTGTGGCGAGGGAGCACGCTCCCTCGCCACAACGTCAATCAAGCCTGAGCAAGCTCCGCATGCTCATCGGCATCCAGCAGTGCCTTGTCGGTCTGCTGCATCGCCTGGCTGGTAATCGCGCCAGCGGTGATCGAACCACTCACGTTCAGCGCCGTACGACCCATGTCGATCAGCGGCTCGACCGAAATCAGCAACGCCACCAGCGAAACCGGCAAGCCCATGGCCGGCAGCACGATCAGCGCGGCGAAGGTCGCACCGCCACCCACGCCCGCCACACCGGCCGAACTTAAGGTAACAATCGCCACCAGCGTCGCGATCCACAGCGGATCCAGCGGGTTGATGCCGACGGTTGGCGCAACCATCACCGCCAGCATCGCCGGGTACAGACCGGCGCAACCGTTCTGACCGATGGTCGCACCGAACGAAGCGGCGAAACTTGCCACCGATTGTGGAATGCCCAGACGACGGGTCTGCGCTTCGATGCTCAGCGGAATGCTCGCGGCGCTGGAGCGGCTGGTGAACGCGAAGGTCAGCACCGGCCAGATCTTGCGGAAGAAACGCACCGGGTTGATTCCGGCGGCCGACACCAGCAGGCCATGTATCACAAACATCAGGCCCAGGCCGAGGTACGACACCACCACGAAACTGCCGAGCTTGATGATGTCCTGCAGGTTGGAACCGGCCACCACTTTGGTCATCAGCGCCAGCACGCCGTACGGGGTCAGCTTCATCACCAGACGCACCAGACGCATCACCCAGGCCTGCAGGGTGTCGATGGCGTTGATCACTTTCTGACCTTTCTCGACGTCATCCTTGAGCAATTGCAGCGCGGCAACCCCCAGGAACGCGGCGAAAATCACCACGCTGATGATCGAAGTCGGCTTGGCCCGGGCCAGGTCGGCGAACGGGTTTTGCGGGATGAACGACAGCAACAGTTGCGGCACATTCAGGTCGGCGACCTTGCCGGCGTAGTCGGTCTGAATGGTTTGCAGGCGGGCCAGTTCCTGAGTGCCGGCCACCAGGCCTTCGGCGGTCAGGCCGAACAGGTTGGTCAGGCCGATGCCGATCAGCGCCGCAATCGCGGTGGTGAACAGCAGCGTGCCGATGGTCAGGAAGCTGATCTTGCCCAGCGATGAAGCGTTGTGCAGACGAGCCACGGCGCTGAGGATCGAGGCGAACACCAGCGGGATCACGATCATTTGCAGCAGTTGCACGTAACCGTTGCCGACCAGATCGAACCAGCCGATCGAGGCTTTCAGCACCGGGTTGCCGGCACCGTAAATCGTGTGCAGCGCGATACCGAAGGCCACGCCCAGCACCAGCGCGAGCAGGACTTTTTTCGCCAGGCTCCACGAGGTGTGGCGGGTTTGCGCCAGACCAAAGAGCAGGGCGAGGAACACCAGCAGGTTGAGAATCAGGGGCAGATTCATGAGAACTCCAGAAAAGACTGTGCCAACAGCCTTCCGGGGCTGTTGCGAACCGGCAAGCCTAACAGCTTGATTTCCAATGATTTAATACCGAAATCAAAGGTGATCCGTCGTTTTTGGAATAAGCGGGTGTCGCTCTCGGCGATGCAACTGGCGCGAAACGGACGTGGACGGTCGCTGACAGACGAGGACTGTCACACATATTTGTTAGCGTCGATTTCTTTGACCCAGGGAGAAAGCGCCAATGAAGTTCACACCGAAATTTCTGGCTGTCGCACTGACTGTGGGAATGGGCCTGGCCACTCAGGCCTTTGCCACCGACCTGAAACACTGGCCGGCGGATCAGGCCAAGGCACTGGATACGATGATCGCCGCCAACGCCAACAAGGGTAACTATGCGGTGTTCGACATGGACAACACGAGTTACCGCTACGACCTCGAAGAGTCGTTGCTGCCGTTCATGGAAAACAAGGGCCTGATCACCCGCGACAAGCTCGACCCCTCCCTGAAACTGATGCCGTTCAAGGACACCGCCGACCACAAGGAAAGCCTGTTCAGCTACTACTACCGCCTGTGCGAAGTCGACGACATGGTCTGCTATCCATGGGTGGCGCAAGTGTTCTCCGGCTTCACCCTCAAGGAGCTCAAGGGCTACGTCGATGAGCTGATGGCCTCGGGCAAGCCGGTGCCGACGACTTATTACGAAGGTGACGTGGTCAAGACTCTGGATGTGAATCCGCCGAAGATCTTCACTGGCCAGAAAGAGCTGTACAACAAACTCATGGAGAACGGCATCGAGGTCTACGTGATGACTGCCGCCTCCGAGGAACTGGTGCGCATGGTCGCGGCCGATCCGAAATACGGCTACAACGTCAAACCGCAGAACGTGATCGGCGTGACCACGTTGCTGAAGAACCGCGAAACCGGCGAGCTGACCACCGCGCGCAAGCAGATCACCGCCGGCAAATATGACGAGAAAGCCAACCTCGGCCTCGAACTGACCCCCTACCTGTGGACCCCGGCGACCTGGATGGCCGGCAAGCACGCGGCGATCCTGACCTATATCGACGAGTGGAAAAAACCGGTACTGGTGGGTGGTGATACGCCGGCCAGCGACGGCTACATGCTGTTCCACGATGTGGACGTGGCCAAGGGCGGCATTCACCTGTGGGTCAACCGCAAGGACAAGTACATGACCCAGATCCAGGGCATGATGGCCAAGCACGCGGCAGCCCAGGCGAAGGAAGGTTTGCCGGTGACGGCGGACAAGAACTGGGTGATCGTCAAACCTGAAGAAATCCAGTAATTGCGACGGTGATCGTTCCCACGTCGAGGCGTCGAACCGTCCGCGTGGGAACGCAGCCCGTGACGCTCTGCGTCACTGGACGCAGAGCGTCCCTTGAGGCATTCCCACGCGGGAGCGTGGGAACGATCAAAACCTGAAGGCAAAAAAATGCCCCGCACTTGGCGGGGCATTTTTATTTCTGCGATTTGACGCTTACAGCCCGTCGAGCATCGCCTTGTTGCGCACCGCACCCTTGTCGGCGCTGGTCGCCAGCAGGGCGTAGGCCTTGAGGGCGGTGGTCACTTTGCGTGGGCGCTGCTCGACCGGTTTCCAGCCTTTCTTGTCCTGCTCGACCCGGCGTGCCGCCAGTTCTTCATCGCTGATCAACAGGTTGATCGAGCGGTTCGGGATGTCGATCAGCACCTTGTCGCCGTCCTGCACCAGACCGATCGCGCCGCCGGCCGCAGCCTCTGGCGAAGCGTGGCCGATGGACAGACCGGAAGTGCCGCCGGAGAAACGCCCATCGGTCAGCAGGGCGCAGGCTTTGCCCAGGCCTTTGGATTTCAGATACGACGTCGGGTAGAGCATTTCCTGCATGCCCGGGCCGCCTTTCGGGCCTTCGTAGCGAATGATGACGATGTCGCCTTCCTTTACTTCGTCGGCGAGGATGCCGCGCACGGCGCTGTCCTGGCTTTCGAAGATCTTCGCGTTGCCTTCAAAGACGTGGATCGACTCGTCGACGCCGGCGGTTTTCACCACGCAGCCGTCCAGGGCGATGTTGCCGTACAGCACGGCCAGGCCACCTTCTTTCGAATAGGCATGTTCGAAGCTGCGGATGCAGCCGTTTTCACGGTCGTCGTCGAGGGTTTCCCAGCGGGTCGACTGGCTGAATGCGGTCTGCGTCGGAATGCCCGCCGGGCCTGCCTTGAAGAAGTGGTGCACGGCTTCATCGTCGGTCTGGGTGATGTCCCACTTGGCGATGGCTTCTTCCATGCTGCGGCTGTGCACGGTCGGCAGATCGGTGTGCAGCAGGCCGCCACGGGCCAGCGAACCGAGGATGCTGAAGATGCCGCCGGCGCGGTGCACGTCTTCCATGTGGTACTTCTGGATGTTCGGCGCGACCTTGCACAATTGCGGCACCTTGCGCGACAGACGATCGATGTCACGCAGGTCGAAGTCGATCTCGGCTTCCTGGGCCGCGGCCAGCAAGTGCAGGATGGTGTTGGTCGAACCGCCCATGGCGATGTCGAGCATCATTGCGTTCTCGAACGCCTTGAAGTTGGCGATGTTGCGCGGCAGTACCGACTCGTCGTTCTCGCCGTAGTAGCGTTTGCACAGTTCGACGATGGTACGGCCGGCCTGCAGGAACAGCTGTTCGCGATCGCTGTGGGTGGCCAGGGTCGAACCGTTGCCTGGCAATGCAAGGCCCAGGGCTTCGGTCAGGCAGTTCATCGAGTTGGCGGTGAACATGCCGGAGCACGAACCGCAGGTCGGGCAGGCGCTGCGCTCGTACTCGGCAACTTTCTCGTCAGAAGCGCTGGAGTCGGCGGCGATCACCATGGCGTCGACCAGGTCGAGACCGTGGCTGGCCAGTTTGGTCTTGCCGGCTTCCATCGGGCCGCCGGAGACGAAGATCACCGGAATGTTCAGGCGCAGGGCGGCCATCAGCATGCCCGGGGTGATCTTGTCGCAGTTCGAGATGCAGACGATGGCGTCGGCGCAGTGGGCGTTGACCATGTACTCGACGGAGTCGGCGATGATCTCGCGGCTCGGCAGCGAATAGAGCATGCCGTCGTGGCCCATGGCGATGCCATCGTCCACGGCGATGGTGTTGAATTCTTTGGCAACGCCGCCGGCGCGTTCGATTTCACGGGCAACCAGCTGACCCAGGTCCTTCAGGTGGACGTGGCCCGGTACGAACTGGGTGAAGGAGTTGGCAATGGCGATGATCGGCTTCTTGAAGTCGTCATCTTTCATCCCGGTGGCGCGCCACAGTGCGCGGGCGCCGGCCATGTTGCGGCCGTGGGTGGATGTTTTCGAGCGGTAATCTGGCATGGAGCACTCCGGGCGGCTAATCAGGTATCAAAAGGGAGTGAGCTTCTGTTGACGTCTGGAACACTCAGAAATGGCCGTGTGTCCTGATGTTGCCGATGACGTTGCGGGATCGCCGCTGGTCTCAGCCTGAGCTCATAAACCCGCCGGGGGATGAATGGCGATGAATCTCGCGATTCTACACCGCTGGCGTCAGGAGGGAATGGCGCAAAGCGTTGTTCCAGTACTGACGAAGCGTGCGCAATGACGACCGGCAGGTTTAATCGCTGTCCGGTTGCCCCACAAGATCGTTGCGACGGCTGATCCGGGCGTTCAATGCCAGTGCCACCCCGCTGAGTATCACGAAGCTGTAGCCCAGCGTGGCATGCAGGTTGGCAGGGCTCAGGCTGATCAACGCACTGATCAACCCGCCGCAAATGAAGATCAGCGTACTGCCGGCCGATGCCGACGTGCCGGCGTTTTCGGGAAACAGACTCATTGCCCGCGAGGTGGCTGCGGGCCGGGCGATGGTGGTGCCGGCGGTGCAGATCAGCATCGGGATCAGCACGGTGGCCGGAGTCAGTGCGAAGTTAGATGCCAGATACAGCATGGTCAGGCCGGCGAACAGGATCAGGCTCAGCCCGACGACAATCTGCTGGCCACCGTTGATGCGTCTGCTCAGTACGCTGGCGAGGATGCCTCCGACTACATACGCCGCGCCGTAGATCAGCAGGATCAACGAGAAGTCATAGGCGGACAGTTGCAGGCGGTCCATGAAAATCAGCGGCGAAATCACGATGAACGAAAAGTGGCAGGCGAAGGCGAAGGCGGAAATCAGCCAGTATCGGACGAAGTCGAAATCTCCCAGAACGCGCCGGTAAGCCTTCAGAAAGTGGGTGGGTGTACCGCCGCTGGCTGCTGGCCGACTGCTATCGAGCAACCACCATGCCTTGAGCAGCACGATGGCGGACAGCGCGGTGAACACCCAGAAGCTGCCGCGCCAGCCCAGCGTTGCCTGAAGGAAGGTGCCGGCGAGCGGCGATACCGAGATGAAAATTCCGGTGGCGGTGACCATCAGGATCCGCAGGCGATCACGTTCTTCGCCTTCGAAAAGGTCCTGAACCAGCGCCTGTGACAGCACGAAGCAACCGCATCCCAGCGCCTGTACCACCCTGAATAGGAGAAACAGTGAATAGTCCGAGGTCATCACGCACCCGAGGGCGCCGAGCATTGAGACGCTCATGCCGGCGAGCAGCAGGCCCTTGCGACCGATCACATCCGACAGTGGCCCGATCAGTAACTGGGCGAAGGCAATCCCGACGGCAAACAGGCTGATCGACAGGGCGATGTCCGCCGGGGTGCTGCGAAAGTGCTCGGCCAGTGCCGGAAAAGAAGGCAGCAGGACATCCAGCGGGAAAACGCCGAGCAACACCATTGCCAGCAAGAGACTGACAGCACCGCGCCGCTGGCGTTGAGTCACCACAGATTGTCCGTCATCCATCGATCAGTCCTGCCCTGGCAAAAAGTGTCTGGTTTTGAGGTTCGGCGAAAAATCCGGCTTTTTTCAAAGCGTTCAGTGTGGCGAGGCTACCGGCGCGAGCCCGCTGCCGACGGGCCCGGGTCGTTGTCAGCGTGCCGAGAATGTCCATCACCGTCGTGTTTGCAAGGCCTGCGCCACAGAGGCTTTCCTGCAGCCAGTGCTCATCCACTTCGAAGAAGATTTCCGGAATGTCGAGCAAGGTCGTCGCGGTGAACGTCCGCTGTTGCGGATTCAAGTGCAACCAGAGGTAGTGGAACACCTCGGTGAAATAGCGGCTGTGGCGCGCTTCGTCGGTGAGGTGATCGCGCAACATGTCGTTGACGCCGGATACCAGGCTGTCGCGGCAGACATCCAGCAGTTCCCGGGCAATGATGGTTTCCGAGACGAACCCCAGAAGAAAGCAAGCCAACGGCCGCTGCTTCTTTCCTGTGCGTGCGATCAGCAGATTCATCCGCGTGATCCGTCTGGGCATTACCGGGCGCCCGGTGATGGCGTAGAGGCTGGCGATCTGTTCCGCCACCTGACTGGAAAACAGGGCGTGATAGCCCTCGTCGGTGTAGAGCTGGAGTGCGGCGGTTTTCATCGGCGCCGGCACGGCGACCGGCAGTTCGCCGTGGACGATGGTTTCGACGGCGCGATTGACGATCCGGTGTTCGAGCAGCGTGGTGTAGTCGAGAAAATGCACCAGATGCCGGGCCGTAAGCCGATGCAGCATCGAACGGTCCGCTGCTTCGATAGCCGGATGGGCCAGATAGGGCAGGAACGCCGGCGGAAACCAGTGCCGGGTCTCCAGTTGTTCCTGCACGTTGTCCGGCAAGCGGTAATCGTGAGGACTGATACGGACCGAGGCGCGGGTGTTCCAGTCACTCAGGGTGAACTGAAAGACCGATACCGGGGCGAGGGCGCTCATGGTTGTGCCTCACGCAGCAGGTCGCGCATTTCCTGACACATCGCCTGACCGTCGCTTTCCCCGCAACCGACGAAGAACAAGGGTTGTTCCGCACTGTTCTCGAGCTTCAGCAACGTTTCCACCTGGTCGTCGGAAAACGCACCCGTCAGCCAGGTGTTCATGCCCAGCGCTGTAGCCACCAGTTGAAACGTCTGTGAAAGGTGTCCGGCTTCGATGAGCGCCATCCGATAGGCGCGCGAGTGCGGGTATTTCCACCAGAGCCGGTCGAAGCGAGCGCTGATGAGCAGGCCCAATGGCAGGTTGTTGATGAAATGCTGGCCTCCCAGCAGATGGCCGGGCGCGGTGTCGGGCAAGGGGTTGATGAAGCTCAGGGCGTGTTCGGCGGGGTGGTAGGCATACACACCCGGTGCCAGTCCCTCGACGCTCTGTACAAGCACATACCCGGTGCAGGCATTGAGGCCGCCGCCAGAAGGGCTGCTGCGCCGCGCGCAAAGCCCGTCGGCGATGCTGTCGTCGCGGTCGGCTTCGCGCTCCTTCAGGTAGCCGAGTGACAGGTAAAGCAAGGTGGCTACATCCTCCAGCGGTACGGCGGCGCCGGTGAAGGATCGGCAGGTTTTTCGCCGGATCAGTGAATTCAACAGGCTGTCGTCATTCAGTGCCAGCGGTTCCGGCAGCGCGACAAGTGCGTTCGGGCCGGTCTCCAAAGGGACGTCGGTCGGTGGTGGAGTGGCCAGCACCGTGTTGCAGTGTTCAAGGTACTGCCTGGACCATTCCTGAATATTTCGGGGAATATATTCGCAGGGAATATTCCGGGTGCCGATATGGTAGATCCTGGACAGTTCATCCCAGCCCCAGACAGGCGCCGAGATTTTTGAAGAGGTCAGTATTCCGGCATTTAAAAGTTGCGTGTCTATTGTGTTGTTGTCGTCGTATAAATCAGGGTTGTGGATAAGTTGTGCCAGTCGAGAGGAGTACTCGAAATCTAATTCATGTTGTGTATGGTCTTTGTAGTTCCAGACTATCTGGCCGGGCGTTCGTGGCAGTATGAATAAATAAGGGTTTATATACATGTCGGGGCACGCTGCTCTGGATAGATGCTTTGTCAGAGGCGCTGGGTAGCCGGCTATACCCAGCGCCAGCCTTACTTATCGGGCTTTAGGCGCGACCAGGAAAGCCAGGTTGGCGAGAGTGCGGGATTCCAGAGTAATTGCTTTCATGATTGAACTCCTTGTTCATTGATGCTTCGTGGTTAGTTGGTGTCACCTTCGTGGTGACGACTTAATAATAGTTTGTAATGGATTAATCGCAAGCAAATATTAAGTAGGAATTATCCAGTAATTTTGTCGGAGTGATCTTCGGCTGGAAGTGAGTGTGTAAGTTAAATTTCAGTAAATAAGATATTTGAGGAAATATCCTGCACGTCGGCAGGACGATAAATGTAGGAAAGCCAAGTACAAGACAAAAAAGGGGAGCCCGTGGGCTCCCCTTTCGACCGCGTCAGTGCCGTGCGTTTGTCAGCTGTTAGGCAGCAGGCGGCAGGTGATGCTCTTGATGTAGCGGGTTTCCGGAATGGCCGGGTGTACCGGATGATCCGGACCCTGACCACCACGCTCCAGCAGCTGGATGTTGCGATCCAGGTGACGGGCGCTGGTCAGCAAGATGTTCTGCAGATCGTCTTCCGGCAGGTGCATCGAGCACGAAGCGCTGAACAGGATGCCGTCCTTGTTGAGCAGGCGCATGGCTTGCTCGTTCAGGCGGCGATAGGCGCCTTCACCGTTTTTCAGGTCTTTCTTGCGCTTGATGAACGCAGGCGGGTCGGCAACGATCACGTCGAAGCGTTCTTCGCTGGCCTTGAGTTCCTTCAGGGCTTCGAAGACGTCGCCTTCGATGCAGGTCATCTTGTCGGCGAAACCATTCAGTGCGGCATTGCGCTCGACGCCATCGAGGGCGAAGCCCGAGGCGTCGACGCAGAACACTTCGCTGGCGCCGAATGCGGCTGCCTGCACACCCCAGCCACCGATGTAGCTGTACAGGTCCAGCACGCGTTTGCCCTTGGCGTAAGGGGCCAGGCGGGCGCGGTTCATACGGTGATCGTAGAACCAGCCGGTTTTCTGACCTTGAACGACCGGCGCTTCGAATTTCACGCCGTTCTCTTCCAGCGCCACCCACTCCGGCACCACGCCGAAGACGGTTTCGGTGTAACGCTCGAGGCCTTCGGCATCGCGGGCGGCGGAGTCGTTCTTGAACAGGATGCCGCTTGGCTTGAGCACTTGGGTCAGCGCCGCGATCACGTCATCTTTATGGGCTTCCATGGTCGCGGAGGCGAGTTGTACCACGAGGATGTCGCCGAAACGGTCGACCACCAGACCCGGCAGCAGGTCGGAATCGCCGTAGACCAGGCGATAAAACGGCTTGTCGAACAGGCGCTCGCGCAGCGACAGGGCCACGTTCAGGCGATGCACCAGCAGCGACTTGTCCAGCGCCAGCTTGATGTCGCGCGACAGCAGGCGGGCGCAGATCAGGTTGTTCGGGCTCATGGCGACAATGCCCAGCGGCTTGCCGCCCGCGGCTTCGAGGATCGCCTGGTCGCCGGCCTTGAAGCCGTGCAACGGGGTCGCGGCCACGTCGATTTCGTTGCTGTAGATCCACAGGTGACCGGCGCGCAGGCGACGGTCGGCGTTGGCTTTGAGGCGCAAGCTAGGCAGGGACATGACGTCGCTCCGGAAAAAAGAGCGGGAGTATACCGTGTTGCGCCTCATGCCGGGTTTGGCGTGCGATGAAACGCGCCGGAGCCCTATGCCGACAGCGCCTCGATCAGCGCGTTACTGAACGCCGGAATATCATCCGGTTGACGGCTGCTGATCAGGTTGCCGTCCTTGACCACCTCCTGATCGACCCAGTTCACCCCCGCATTGACCAAGTCGTCCTTGACGGTCTTGTAGCTGGTCATGGTTTTGCCATTGACCAGCCCTGCCGAAATCAGCAGCCAGCTGCCATGGCAGATCACCGCGATCGGTTTGCCGGCGGAGGCACCGGTCTTGACCAGATGCTGGGCGTCCTGATCGATGCGAATGGTGTCAGAGTTCTGCACACCGCCGGGCAGCACCACGGCGTCGTATTGATCAATGCTTGCGCCCTGGAAGGTCTGGTCAACCTTGAAGTCGTCCGCAGGTTTATCGTGGTTCCAGCCTTTGACGCTGCCGGTTTCGGCGGAGAGGATGTCAACCTGCGCTCCAGCCTGCTCCAGTGCCTGTTTGGGACCGGTCAGCTCGACTTGCTCGAAACCATCGGTTACCAGAAAAGCGACGCGCTTGCCGCTGAGAGAAGTCGCCATCGTTAAGCTCCTGAGTCTGTTGGGATTACTGCCCGAGACAGACGTGTATCTGTTCCGGGCACTACAGATTCCGAAGGCGGACGGAAAGTGAAAGTTCCTGCGAATTGCCCGCTGGTGTGTCGTGCGTCGGTTTTTAGAGGTTAGAATCGCCGCCTGTCCCAGAGTGTGTACATATGTCCCAAGAGCTGACCACCGAACAGATTCAACAGTCCCTGCAGGGCATCAGTGTGCCCGCGCAGCCGCAGATCATGGTGGATCTGCAAATGGAGCAGTACATGCCCGACCCGGATCTGGAGACGATCGCCAAGCTGATCTCCCAGGATCCCGGTCTGTCCGGCTCGCTGCTGAAAATCGTCAATTCGCCGTATTACGGGCTGAGCAACAAGATCACCTCGATCAAGCGCGCGGTGAACCTGCTGGGCAGCCGTTCGATCATCAACCTGATCAACGCGATGTCGATCAAGGGCGAAATGAACGATGACACCATCGTCACCCTCAACCGTTTCTGGGACACCGCCCAGGACGTGGCCATGACCTGCCTGACCCTGGCCAAGCGCGTCGGCACCGAGGCGAGCGACGAGGCTTACGCCCTGGGTCTGTTCCATGACTGCGGCGTGCCGCTGATGCTTCAGCGTTTCCCGGACTACATGACGACGCTCGAAACGGCCTATGCCAATGCGGGGGCCGAGCGCCGGGTTGTGGACACCGAGAACGATGTCTACAACACCAACCACTCGGTGGTCGGTTATTACACCGCCAAATCCTGGCGCCTGCCGGAGCATGTCAGCGCGGCCATCGCCAACCATCACAACGCGTTGGCAATCTTCAGCGACGAGACCTCGCGCAACAGTCAGATGAAAAACCTGCTGGCGATCCTGAAAATGGCCGAGCACATCTGCGCGTCGTACCGGGTGCTGGGGAACCAGACCGAAGACTTCGAATGGCAGGCCGTCGGGCCGTTGGTGCTGGAATACATCGGCCTCTCGGACTACGACTTCGAAACGTTGAAGCAGACGATCCGCGAACTTGGCGCACACTGATTCAAGAAGCTGATGATTCGAGGAATTCATGCCTGAACTGCCGGAAGTCGAAACCACCCGCCGCGGCATCGCCCCGCATCTGGAAGGCCAGCGTGTCAGCCGGGTCATCGTGCGTGACCGACGGCTACGCTGGCCGATTCCCGACGACCTCGACGTGCGCCTGTCCGGGCAGCGCATCGTGCTGGTCGAGCGGCGCGCCAAGTATTTGTTGATCAACGCCGAAGTCGGCACGTTGATCAGCCACTTGGGCATGTCGGGCAACCTGCGGCTGGTTGAGGTCGGGATGCCGGCGGCCAAGCATGAGCATGTCGACATCGAGCTGGAATCGGGCCTGGCCCTGCGCTACACCGATCCGCGGCGTTTCGGGGCGATGCTCTGGAGCACCGATCCGCTCAATCACGAATTGCTGATCCGTCTGGGCCCGGAGCCGTTGACCGATCTGTTCGATGGCGAGCGGTTGTATCAGCTGTCGCGCGGGCGGTCGATGGCGGTCAAGCCGTTCATCATGGACAACGCGGTGGTGGTGGGAGTCGGCAATATCTACGCGACCGAAGCGCTGTTCGCTGCCGGTATCGATCCGCGTCGTGAAGCCAAAGGCATTTCCCGGGGGCGCTACTTGAAGCTGGCCATCGAGATCAAACGCATCCTCGCTGCCGCCATCGAGCGCGGCGGCACCACTTTGCGCGATTTCATCGGCGGCGACGGGCAGCCGGGGTATTTCCAGCAGGAACTGTTTGTCTATGGTCGCGGGGGCGAGCACTGCAAGGTCTGCGGTACGGGCCTGCGGGAAATGAAGCTCGGCCAGCGTGCCAGCGTCTGGTGCCCGCGCTGCCAGAGCTAAGCGCAAAAGCTGAAAAAGTCCTACGGTCTATAGTGATTTGTCTCACTGTTCAGCCCGAAGGATCGTGCCATGAAGACCTTGCAAACCCTCATCGTCGCACTGCTGCTGTGCTTCAGCCTGACCGTCCAGGCCACGGAAGGCGGCAGCGGTGACCCGCGTTACGCGATCCAGAATCCACCGGCTTACGCCATGCTCGGCGATCTGCTGATTGCCCGACCATTGCTGGTGGTGGCGACGGTAATCGGTGCCGGGGCGTTCGTCGTGTCGTTGCCGTTCACCGCGCTGGGTGGCGGGATTGGCGATGCGGGGGAGGCGCTGGTCGTGGCGCCGGCGAAAGCGGCGTTCGTGCGATGCCTGGGCTGCACAGGGGAGGGGTTCGAGCAGCGCGAATAGTCCGATCGCAGCCTGGAGCTGCGATCGGATTCAGTGGCTCAAGCCTTGCCGGTGATCTTGCGGTACTTCTCCATCAACTGTTCTTCAGTCTCCAGATGGGCTTCGTCCAGTGGAATGCAATCCACCGGGCAGACCTGCTGGCACTGCGGCTCGTCGTAGTGGCCGACGCACTGGGTGCACAGGTTCGGGTCGATCACGTAGATCTCTTCGCCTTGGGAAATGGCGGCGTTCGGGCACTCGGGTTCGCAGACGTCGCAGTTGATGCAATCGTCGGTGATGATCAGGGACATGCTAACTCCAGCCGGGGCGGGGAGCCCGGGCGCTATGAATCAATGCGCGCAATTGTGCCGCATTGGCGCCCGTAGTGCACGCGGGCGCCGTTTGAACGGTCGTTACTTCTTGAAGCGCAAGGTCAGGGCCTCGGCCACCGCCGGGTGGACGAACTTGCTGATATCGCCGCCCAGGGCCGCGATTTCCCGCACCAGGGTCGAGGAAATGAACGAATAACGTTCGGACGGGGTGAGAAAAAGGCTCTCCACATCCGGTGCCAACTGGCGGTTCATGTTGGCCAGCTGGAATTCGTATTCGAAGTCCGACACCGCGCGCAGGCCACGCAGAAACACGTTGGCGTTCTGCTCTTTGGCGAAATGCGCGAGCAGCGTCGAGAAGCCGACCACTTCCACGTTCGGCAGGTGTTTGGTGACCTCGCGGGCCAGCTCGACCCGTTGTTCCAGCGGGAACAGCGGATTCTTCTTGGGGCTGGCGGCGACGGCGATGATCACATGGTCGAACAGGCGCGAGGCGCGTTCGACCAGATCGCCATGGCCCTTGGTAATAGGGTCGAAGGTACCTGGGTACAACACTCGGTTCATCGCGTCGTCCTGGCGGGAATCCGTTGGGGAGTCGGATGGTATCGCAGCCGTCCCGGTCGGGAAAGTCGCCTGTTGGGTAAGAAAGCACTATAGACGATCGGAATTTTCGTCTTTTTCACGGGTTTCTCAGCCGTTCGCCGAGGGATGTCGCCAGTTGCGCCGTCAGACCATACACCGACAACTGCGGGTTGGCGCCGATGCTGGTGGGGAACAGCGAGCCGTCATGAATCGACAGATTACGTAGCTGATGATGACGGCCGAGACTGTCGGTCACGGCGGTTTGCGGGTCTTCGCCCATCGCACAACCGCCCATGACGTGGGCGCTGCCCAGACGTGTGCGATACAGCTCCAGGCTCAGGCTGTCGATCAGCGAGCGGGCTTCGGCCAGGCTGTTCACGTAGCGCGCATCGGCGTGCATCGGCATTACCGCTTTGGCGCCGCCGGCGAACTGGATTTGCGCCATGCTGTGGAAGGATCGGCGCAGGCCGTCCCAGGTGTAAGGCGAAACCGGGTAGTCGAGTACCGGTGAGCCGTCACCCCGCAACTCGACGCTGCCGCCCGGACTGTCCGGGTGAAAACCGTCGCGCAGCAGGGCCAGCATTGCGTGGGTGTGGGGCAGGTCCGCCATGTGTTGCGCGCTTTCCTGACCGAAACCGCCAAGCAATGTGGCGGCCAGCGCCGGGTGCAGCGGCGGCACTTCGAGTTTGTAGGCCATCGGGCCGCGGGTGCCATCCTTCCACTGGAAATGATCCGAGTAGATCGATTGCGGCGCGCCGTAGAACGGGTTGATCACCTCGTCGAAACGCCCGGCGGACATGTTCACCAGATGCAGGAAGGTGCGTTTGCCCAGCCGTTTGTGCGGATCCGGTGCGTCCGAGCGCATCAGCAGGGCAGGGCTGTTGATCCCGCCGCCGGCCAGCACGTAATGCCGCGCCTTGACGGTTATCGTGCGTCCGGTCGGCTCGACACAGCGTTCGTCCATCGCCACGCATTGCAGGCCAGTGACCTTGTCGCCGCTGATCAACAGTTTTTCGGCTCGGGCCAGATAAAGCAGTTCGCCGCCCTTTTCCAGGGTCGCCGGAATGGTCGTGACCATCATCGATTGCTTGGCGTTGGTCGGGCAGCCCATACCGCAGTAGCCGAGGTTCCAGCAGCCGCGCACGTTGCGCGGGATCACGTGCCAGCTGTAGCCGAGCTGTTCGCAGCCTTTGCGGATCACGTCGTTGTTGGCGTTGGGCGGCACCCTCCACGGGGCGACGCCGAGACGCTGCTCCATTTTTTCGAACCACGGCGCCATGTCGGCGGGGCTGTGGCCTTTGACGTTGTGTTCCTTGGCCCAATGTTCGAGGGTCGGCTCGGGGGTGCGAAAACTCGATGTCCAGTTGATCAACGTAGTGCCGCCGACCGCGCGGCCCTGAAGGATGGTGATCGCGCCGTCCTTGCTCATGCGGCCGATGCCTTCCTGATAGAGGCTGCTGTAGGCCTGGTCTTCCAGCAGTTTGAAATCGCTGCTGGTCTTGAGCGGGCCTTCTTCGATCAGCAGCACTTTGTAGCCGGCGGCACTGAGGATTTCCGCCGTGGTGCCGCCGCCGGCACCGCTGCCGATGATGGCGACGTCGGCCTCCAGGGTCAGGTCATCGTTGAGTTGCGCGCCGTTGTAGGTTTTCCAGCCACGGGCAAGGCCTTCGCGAAACGGGTCGGGTACGGGCATCGATCAGGTTCTCTTATTATTGTTTTGCGTGGGTCGCCAGGCTCAAACGGCGGGCGGGCCGGGGTAACCACAATGGGCCCAGGATTCGGCGCGGGAGTACCAGGCCATCATCACTATTTGCTGGAGGGAGCTGTGGCCCATGCGCAGCAGACTCAGCGAGCTGTTTTCCCAGCGCTCGAGGAAGCGACGGATCGCCTCGGGGCCGGCGTTTTCCCAACTGCCCCAGATTCCGGTCAATGGCCCGCGCGTCACCGCCATGCCGAGCACATCGAACAGTTGCCGGGTGAGCTTGAGCATTTCCGGCGACAGGTGATCGAGGCTGTAGTCCAGTGACTGCAGCGTTTCGTCGACAGCCGCGGGCATCTTTTCCACAGCCACGGCGCCATCGAGCATCACGGGAATCAACGCACGCAGAAACAGCAGATCAGCGCTGCGCAACGTGGTGAATCCATTGGCCGAGACACTTGATGAACAGCCGCTGAGGCTGGCGCCGAGCCCGGCAGTGGCGAGAAAAGCTGTGGCGCCCAGGCTGAATTTCAGCAGGCCACGGCGCGACAGGGCAGGTGTTTCGGTCAGGCTTGGGTGCATTGTTGTTATTACCCGGCGGTGACGTTAGCGAATGAACAGTTTCTGGATCAGCTTCTGAATGGATTTGCCGTAGGGCGGGTAGATCAGCTTCGCCGCGTTGAAGCGCTGTTTGACCAGCACGCCCTTGGCCTTGCTGAACGTCAGGAAGCCCTCGTGACCGTGGTAATGGCCCATGCCCGACGGGCCGATGCCGCCGAACGGCATGTCGTCCTGCGCCACATGCAGCAGCGTGTCGTTGAGGCAGACGCCACCGGAATGGGTTTCGCTGAGGACGCGCTTCTGTTCGCGCTTGTCGTAGCCGAAGTAGTAAAGAGCCAGAGGACGTGGCCGCTGATTGATGTAAGCAAATGCCTGATCCAGATCCTGATACGGCACGATCGGCAGCAGCGGGCCGAAGATCTCGTCCTGCATCACCGTCATTTCCTCGCTGACATTCAGCAGCAGGCTGTGCGGCATGCGTCGGCCCTGGCCCTGCTCGAACAGCGGAATCAGCAGCGCGCCCTTGCTGGTGGCGTCGCTGAGGTAGCTGTTGAGCCGCGCCAGCTGTCGTTCGTTGATGATGGCGGTGTAGTCCGGGTTGTCGGCGAGTGTCGGATAAAACCCGCGCACGGCTAGGCGATAGGCTTCGACGAAGCCGCCGATGCGCTCTTCCGGCACCAGCACGTAGTCCGGGGCCACGCAGGTCTGGCCGGCATTGAGGGTCTTGCCGAAAGCGATGCGTTCGGCGGCGTCCTTGAGTGGCACGTCGCGGGAGACGATGGCCGGGGACTTGCCGCCCAGTTCCAGCGTCACCGGCGTCAGGTTCTCTGCCGCTGCGCGCATCACATGCTTGCCGACGCTGGTGGAGCCGGTGAACAGCAGGTGGTCGAAGCGCATTTTTGAAAACGCCACGCCGACATCGGCCTCGCCGAGCACTACGCACACCAGATCCTCCGGGAAGATCCGCGCCAGCAGTTCCTTGAGCAACAAGCCGGTGGCCGGAGTTGATTCGCTGAGTTTCAACATCACCCGGTTGCCGGCCGCGAGGGCGCCGGTCAACGGGCCGATGGCCAGGAACAACGGGTAGTTCCACGGCACGATGACACCGACCACACCCAGCGGCTGGTACACGACTTTCGCCGATGCCGGCTGGAAAGCGACGCCCACTTTGCGTCGCGAAGGTTTCATCCACTGACTGATGTGCTGGCTGGCGTAGTGAATGCCGTGCAGGCTCGGCATCAGTTCGGCGAGCAAGGTTTCATCGGCGCTGCGATGGCTGAAGTCGGAGCTGATGGCGTCGATCAGGGCTTGCCGTTCGTTGCTCAGCAAATCGCGCAGCGCCTTGAGCCATTGCCGGCGCTGGGCTGCGGGCGGCATCGGGTTGGCGGCGTAGGCGGCGCGCTGTGCGTTGAACAGCCGGTTGAGCTCTTCCAGCGGCTGTTGCAGCGTTTGCAGGTAGGCAATATCGGCGGTCATCGGCGACTCCGGAGTTGTTATTGTGAGGAACTTTTTAGAGTCTATGCTCTAGAAAGTCAATTGGCTTCCTTGCGCATCCTGGTTTTATCCCGCTCCGGATAGGTCGTAAGATGCCCCCCAACGCACTCTGAATTAAAGCTCAAGCCATGGCCCCACGGATCAAAACCAGCGAGCGCATCGTGCAGAACAGCCTCGAGCTGTTCAATCAGCAGGGCGAGCGCAGCATCAGCACCAATCACATCGCCGCCCACATGGAGATTTCTCCGGGCAATCTGTACTACCACTTCCCCAACAAGCAGGCGATCATCGCCGTGCTGTTCAGTGAGTACGAAAGCCTGGTGGACAGCTTTCTGCGTCCGCCCCAGGGCCGTCCCGCGACGGTCGAAGACAAGCGCTTCTATCTCAAGGAGCTGCTGTCGGCGATGTGGCGGTATCGGTTTCTACACCGCGATCTCGAGCATCTGCTCGACAGCGATCCGGATCTGGCCGGGCGTTACCGACGCTTCTCCCAGCGCTGCGTGATCCAGGGCGCGGCGATCTACGAAGGGTTCGTTGCCGCCGGAATCCTGAAAATGGACCGGGTGCAGATCGAGTCCCTGACCCTCAACGCGTGGATCATCCTCACCTCTTGGGTGCGCTTCCTGTGCACGACCCGGGAGAACTCCAATTACCTCAGCGAGCAGGCCATCAAGCGTGGTGTGTATCAGGTGCTGGTGCTCGAAGCAGGGTTCGTCACCGAACAGGCCCGCGATGAGGTCAACGCCCTGTTCGAAGAGTTCTACGTGCCGTTGGCCCAGGCCCTCGAAGAAAGACCGTAAGTTCATTTCCTCACTGGAGTCGTTCGCTATGCCGATTGCGCAACTGATCAGCCCGACCGCACTGGATGCCCGCAAGGCGCAACCGGGGCTGGTGATTCTCGATTGCCGTTTTGCCCTCGAAGACCCGGATTACGGCCAGCGCAGCTATGCCGAGGGGCACATTGCCGGGGCACATTTCGCCGATCTTGAACGCGACCTCAGTGGCCCGGTCATCAAGGGCGTGACCGGTCGCCACCCGCTGCCGGAGCCGGCGGTGCTGATTGAGCGCCTGCAAGCCTTCGGCATCGACAGCGACAGCGAGGTGGTTCTGTATGACGACGGCCCGGGTGCCTATGCGGCGCGGGCGTGGTGGCTGCTGGCGTGGCTGGGCAAGCGTGACGGCGTGTTCATTCTCGATGGCGGGCTCAAGGCCTGGCATGCGGCGGGCCTGCCGTTGAGTCTCGATCCGCCGTCAGCGGTGCGGGGCAACTTCAGCGGCCAGCCGGACATGAGCCTGCTGCTCAGCGCCGAGCAATTGCAGCAGCGTCTCGGCCAGCCGGCGTTGACCCTGCTCGATGCCCGCGCCTTGCCGCGTTTCAAGGGTGAAGTGGAACCGATCGACCCGATTGCCGGGCACATTCCCGGTGCGCAATGCGCGGCGTTTACCGACAACCTGGGCAGCGATGGGCGTTTCCTGCCGGCCGATCAGCTCAAGCAGCGTTTCGCCGCGAAACTCGCCGAACGTTCGCCGAGCGATCTGGTGGCGTACTGCGGCTCCGGGGTGACGGCGTGTCACAACCTGTTCGCCCTGTGCCTGGCGGGTTATCCGTTGGGGTCGCTGTATGCCGGATCGTGGAGCGAGTGGATCAACGATCCTGCGCACGGTATCGCCACTGGCGAGTAAACGCTCAGCGATTCAGCCGCGCGCTGCGGTAGGCCGCCGGCCCCACACCGTAAACCTGTTTGAACTGCCGGCTCAGATGGCTCTGGTCGGCAAATCCCAGCTGCGTGGCGACTTCAACCGGCAGGCAGCCGTTCTGCAACAAGCCCCGCGCGCAGGCAATCCGCTGCTGCATCAGCCAGCTGTGCGGCGGCATGCCGGTGGCGCGGCGGAACACCCGGGCGAAGTGGAAGGGCGACAGGTTCACCGCCGCCGCCAGTTCTTCC
The DNA here is from genome assembly GCF_021603585.1 of Pseudomonas sputi. Classification (GTDB taxonomy): domain Bacteria; phylum Pseudomonadota; class Gammaproteobacteria; order Pseudomonadales; family Pseudomonadaceae; genus Aquipseudomonas; species Aquipseudomonas sputi. The sequence continues at coordinate 110,174 of NZ_BQHI01000005.1, forward strand.
AGCGAGGGCGGCGCCGCCAGGTGCGCGTGCAGCAACTCCTTGGCCATCGCCACCGCGCGGTGTTCTTTGCCAGGGTTACCGTTGAATTGCACCGCCGCGTGACGTTGCAACAGCAGCATCATCATTTCCCGCCACACTGTTTGCTGTTGCAGCGCGGTGGCGGGGCTTTCCAGCAAGCGATGCAACTGACAGAAACCGTTGACCAGGTCCGGATCGCGATACAGCGTCGCGCCGAAGGCCGGCATCGGTGCGGTCGGCAGTTCCAGTTCATTCAGCAGCCCGACGATCTGCCCGGTGTCGGGATAAAACGCCCGGTACAACCAGCCGTCCTCGGTGCCCTTGTGGCCGTTATGCACTTCATCCGGATTGATCAGCACCAGCGTGCCGCTGCCCGCCAGGTGTTCGGCGCCGCGATAACGGTAGCGTTGGGCGCCGGCCATGATCATGCCGATCACATAACCGTCGTGGACGTGCGGGGCGAAGCGATGCTCGATGTAGCGCGCCGTCAACAGCTCGACCCCGGCCAGAGGCGCGGCCTGCCAGAAACGGATCGACTCGCCCTGATCGTTCATGACCTCACCTGCGCCCTGCGTCGACCAGCCACTGCGGAATCCGTCGCTCCAGGTAATAACCCGGCTGTCGAAGCGTGCCGTCGACGAAACCGACATGCCCGCCCTTTTTCTGCAATTCGAACTGCGTCGTGGTCGACAGCTCACTGGCCTGCGGCAGGCTGTGAGGGAACACGAACGGGTCGTCCGCCGCCTGAATGATCAGGGTCGGCGTACGGATCTCGCCGAGAAAGTAACGGCTCGATGCGCGGCGATAGTAATCCTCGGCATCGGCGAAACCATGCAGCGGCGCGGTCACCCGGCCATCGAAATCCCAGAAGGTGCGCATGTTTTCCAGCGAACCGAGGGCGGCCAGTGCGGCGAGACCGTCCTCGCGCCCGTCGTGCTGGAACTGGCGCTGCTTGTTCTTGATGTAGGCCACCATCTCGCGCATGAAGTGCGCCTGATAGACCTTGGAGAAACCCTGGCCAATACGATCGGCGCATTGATCGAGGCGAAACGGCACCGACACCGCCACCGCACCGAGCACGCCGCTGGCGCTGCCGGTTTCCCCCAGGTGCTTGAGCAGCACATTACCGCCGAGGGAATAGCCGACCGCATACAGCGGCGCCAATGGCCGCTTGGCTTTCAGGTGGCGGAGGGTTTCGGCGAGGTCTTCGCTGGCGCCGGAATGATAGCTGCGCGGCAACAGGTTCGGCTCGCCCGAACAACCGCGCCAGTTCAGCGCGACACTGGCCCAGCCTTGAGCGGCGAGCGCTGCCTGGATTCCGGCGACGTAAGGCGAATTGGAAGAACCGGTCAGCCCGTGCAGCACCAACACCAATGGCGCCTCGGCGCTGTGCGGGCCGTGCCAGTCGAGATCCAGGAAATCGCCGTCGTCCAGCCACAGCCGTTCGCGCTGGCGATCAAGGTGCACGGTTTTTCGCCACAGCGGCCCCCACAAGGTTTGCAGGTGCGGATTGCCGAGGCCGAAGGCGGGGATGAACGGATTAGACGAAGGGGACACGATTGCTCTCGATGCAGCGCAGCGAGCCTCGGTTGAGACCCGCCGCTTTTTCAGGCCGGTCGGTTAACCGGCAATCACTGCCATACGTTGCCACAACGCGTAGTACACCCGCCCGGATTTCTGTTCGCGGTGCAGGCGCCAGTTGCCCGGCAGGCCGAGGGTCGATGGCGCGGTTTCGCTTTCAGTGTAGATCCACGCATCGTCGGCCAGCCATTGGCGCTCTTCCAGCAGCGTGCACACGGCGGGCAGCAGGTTCTGGTTGAACGGCGGGTCGAGGAACACCAGGTCGAACGCGGTCGCGGTCTGGGTTTCCAGGTAGCGCAGCGCATCGGCGGTCTGTACGTGGCCGTTGGTGCAGCGCAGCGTGCCGAGGTGTTCTTTCAGGCTGGAGACCGCGACATGGCTGGCATCCAGCGCCTGGCCCATGGCCGCGCCACGGGATAGCGCTTCGAGAAACAGCGCTCCGCTGCCGGCGAACGGATCGAGCACCTTGGCCCCGGCAACGTAAGGCGCGAGCCAGTTGAACAGGGTTTCGCGCACCCGGTCTGGCGTCGGGCGCAGGCCCGGCGCATCGGGAAAGCTCAGCTTTCGGCTGCGCCATTCGCCGCCGATGATGCGCAACTGGTTCACACCATTGTGCAGTTTTTGTACAGGTTTCTTTGGACTGGCCATTAATGCTCCGGAACCCCGAGCGGCTGCTCGGCAGGTTTATCAGATGGGGCCGGTAACGGCTTTTGCGGCACGGTCGGGCCAGCGCTGACGATGACCAGTTTATCCGTGCTCAAGTGTTTGTTCAGGGCGTCGCGAACCTGCTCGACCGTGAGGCTCTGGGACTGACGCATGAAGTCGTCCAGATAGCTCAGCGGCAGGTTGTAGAAACCCATGGCGCCAAGTTGACCGACGATATCGGCATTGCTCGCGGTGGACAGCGGGAAGCTGCCGGCCAGTTCGCGCTTGGCGTCGTCGAGTTCTTTCTGGGTCGGGCCGGTCTTGAGGTAGTCGGCGAGCACGTCCTGCACCAGTTTCAGGGTGCCTTCGCTCATCTCCGCGCGGGTCTGCAGGTTGATCATGAACGGGCCGCGAGCCTGCATCGGGCTGAAGGCCGAATACACGCCGTAGGTCAGGCCGCGTTTCTCGCGTACTTCGCTCATCAGCCGGGTGCCGAAACCGCCACCGCCGAGGATCTGGTTGCCCATCGACAGCGCGGCGTAGTCCGGGTCGTCGCGGTCGATGCCCAGTTGCGCGATCATCAGGTTGGTCTGCTTCGACGGAAACTCGATGTGGCCGATGCCGGCTTTCGGCTCGGTCGGTTGCGCGACCTTCGCCAGTGCCGGGCCTTTCGGCAGTGCAGCGGATACCTGATCGGCAATCGCCTCGGCTTCGCTGCGGGACAGATCGCCCACCAGCGCGATCACCACGTTGCCGGCCGCATAGGCCTTGGCGTGGAACTCACGCAGTTGCGCCAGCGTGATCTTCGGCACGCTTTGCGCATTGCCGTCGCTGGAGTGAGCGTACGGGTGATCGCCGTACAGACGCTTCATCAGCTCCAGGCTGGCGAGTTTGCCGGGGTTCTGTTTCTGGTATTCGAAACCGGCGAGCATCTGGTTCTTGATGCGCGCGAAGGAATCGGCCGGGAAGGTCGGTTTGCCCACCACTTCCGAGAACAGTTTCAGCGCCGGTTCGCGTTTGTCGGCAGCACTCAGGCTGCGCAGCGACGCGATGGCCATGTCCTTAAAGGCGCCGTTGCCGAAATCCGCGCCCAGGCCTTCGAAACCCTGGGCGATGGCGCCGACGTCCTTGCCCGCCACGCCTTCGTTGAGCATGGCGTTGGTCAGCAGGGCCAGGCCCGGCGCGTTGCCGTCCTGGCTGCTGCCGGCGGAAAAGATCAGGCGCATGTCGAACATCGGCAGTTCGCGGGCCTCGACGAACAGCACCTTGGCGCCTTCGGCGGTGTTCCAGGTCTGCACGTCGAGCTTGCGGCTGGCCGGGGCCTTGCCGTCGAGTTCGGCCAGCGATTGCAGCTTCTGGCTGGACTTGGCGTTATCCAGCGCTTCGCTGGCCTTGGTGTTGTCGCTCGGCGCCAGATAAAACGCGGCGGAGCCGATGATGGCCACGGCGATCAGGCCGAGCAACAGGCGTGGGGTTTTGCGCTCACTCATGAGTCGTCTCCAGTGGCAGGACGTGGGCGACGCTGAGACGTTCGCGGGTGAAATACAGCTTGGCGGCGTTCTGGATGTCTTGCGGGGTGACGCTTTCCAGATCGGCCAGTTCGGTGTCCATCAGTTTCCACGACAGACCGACGGTCTCCAGCTGGCCGATGGCGGTGGCCTGGCTGGTGATCGAGTCGCGCTCGAAGACCAGGCCGGCGATGACCTGGGCACGCACGCGCTCCAGTTCTTCGGCGGACGGTGCGGTGGTTTTCAGCTGTTCCAGCAATTTCCACAGGCCGGCTTCCGCCTGGGCCATGGTCTTTTTCTTCTGGGTGTTCGGTGTGGCCGACAGAGTGAACAGGCTGTCACCGCGAGTGTAGGCGTCGTAGCTCGACGAACCGCCGGACACCAGTTCTTCGCCGCGTTCCAGTTGAGTCGGGATACGGCCGCTGTAGCCGCCGTCCAGCAGCGCCGAAATCAGGCGCAAGGCGTTGACCGAGCGTTTGTCTTCGGCAGTGGCGATGCTCGGGACGTTGAACCCGAGCATCAGGCTCGGCAGTTGGGTCTGTACGTGCAGGGTGATCTGGCGCTCGCCGGGCTCGGCCAGCTCCAGTGGTTTTTTCGCCGGCGGCACGTCGCGCTTCGGGATCGGCCCGAAGTAGCGCTGGGCGAGGGTCTTCACCTCGTCCGGGGTCACGTCGCCGACCACCACCAGCGTGGCGTTGTTCGGTACGTACCAGGACTGATACCAGTGGCGCAGCTCTTCGACCTTCATCCGCTCCAGGTCAGCCATCCAGCCGATGGTCGGGGTGTGATAGCCGCTGGCCGGGTAGGCCATGGCCTTGTAGCGCTCGTAGGCTTTGGCCATCGGCTTGTCGTCGGTGCGCAGGCGGCGCTCTTCCTTGATGACTTCGATTTCCTTGGCGAACTCGTCGGCCGGCAGGCGCAGGCTGGCCATGCGGTCGGCTTCCAGTTCGAAGGCCACGCCCAGACGGTCGCGGGCCAGCACTTGGTAATAAGCAGTGAAGTCGTCGCTGGTGAAGGCGTTCTCTTCGGCGCCGAGGTCACGCAGGATCAGCGAGGCTTCGCCGGGGCCGACTTTTTCGCTGCCCTTGAACATCATGTGCTCGAGGGCGTGGGACAGACCGGTCTGGCCCGGGGTTTCGTAGCTGGAACCGACCTTGTACCAGACCTGCGACACCACCACCGGCGCACGATGGTCTTCGCGCACGACGACCTTCAGGCCGTTGTCGAGGGTGAATTCGTGGGTCGGTTGCGGGTCGGCCGCCAGGGCCGAAAGGGGCAGGCAGACTGTGCTGAGCAGCAGGCCTGCAGCGCGGCGGGCTAGAGCATTCATTCGTTTTTAAACCTGTTGGGCTGCCCGCTTGGTCTTAGCGTCGGCGGGCGAGAGGTAGGGCGTGTCATCGATCATTACCAGTACCGCGCCGTGCCTGATAGTGTGCAGGGCAAGGCGCGAGGAGTGCGGTTTGGTTGTTCCAAATAAGCTCCGAGCAACGCAGCCCTGCACACTATCAGGCCCGGCCCTCCGGGTGGTGCCTGAAAACGGGCCATACTGCGTTGCAGTCCTTGGGAAGGAAAGCACATTCCCTGCGGCCTGCGCCTTGTCTGGCCCGTTTTCAGGCGGCCACGCGGTACTGGTAATGATCGATGACACGCCCTAGGATACTGATCCGTTTTACCGGCGACCACGCCTATCCGGTTTTGAAACCTGATCAGGTTGTATGGGTTTGCGGCAGAAGGCTTTGGTTTGTCAGCTAAACTATGCTTTTTCGCCGATTTTGCCGGCCAGTCCTTCATTAAAACGATTCCTTTGAGGTGCCGTTGGTGCCTCGACAAAATGTTGCGCGTGAACAAGCTGGGTGAAACACAGTCTGTTCTGCATCGAATATTTATTTGCCGGGGCGCCCCTGTGGCGCGTCGCTACCGTGAGATAGCCGTCCTCCATGTTTGGTTCCAACGACGACAAGAAGACCCCAGCTGCGGCTGGCGAGAAGAAAGGCCTGTTCGGATGGCTGCGCAAGAAACCGCAGGAACCCGTCGTCGAACAGCCGACTGCCATTCCTGAGCCGGCCCCTGCGCCCGCTCCCGTCATAGAAGAAGCGCCAGCACCGGTCGTGCTGCCGATCGCCGAGCCGGTGCTGCAACCGGTGGCCGAGGCCGAGCCAGAAGCGCCGGCTGCCGCCGAGTTGCCGCTGACCCCGGCCAGCGAACCGTGGCTGACCTTGCCGGTGGCGGAAGAGCCGGTGGCGCTGGTCGAAGAGGCTGCGCCGCACGTTACGCCGCCGATTCCTGCGCCGGTGGCGTTCACGCCAGAGCCTGTTCAGGCGCCGGTGGTCGAAGCTGCTCCTGTCATTCCAGAGCCCGTGGTCGCTGCACCGGTCGCCCCGATTGTAGAGGCGCCCGAGCCTGCACCTGCACCTGCACCTGCACCGGTTGCGGTCGCGCCAGTCGAAACCCCGGTCGAACCACCGCGCACCGAGGAAACCAAGGCTGGCTTCTTCGCCCGTCTCAAGCAGGGCCTGTCCAAGACCAGCGCCAGTATCGGCGAGGGAATGGCCAGCCTGTTCCTCGGCAAGAAAGCCATCGATGACGATCTGCTCGACGATCTCGAAACCCGCCTGCTGACTGCCGACGTCGGCGTCGAGGCGACTTCGGTGATCATCCAGCGCCTGACCCAGAAGGTTGCCCGCAAGGAACTGGCCGATTCCGACGCCCTGTATAAATCCCTGCAGGCCGAGCTGGCGGCAATGCTCAAACCGGTCGAGCAGCCGCTGAAGATTGCTTCGCAGAACAAGCCGTTCGTGATCCTGGTAGTCGGCGTCAACGGCGCCGGCAAGACCACCACCATCGGCAAACTGGCGAAGAAACTGCAGCTGGAAGGCAAGAAAGTCATGCTGGCGGCCGGTGACACCTTCCGTGCCGCGGCTGTCGAGCAATTACAGGTCTGGGGCGAGCGCAACAAGATTCCGGTGATTGCCCAGCACACGGGCGCGGACTCGGCTTCGGTGATCTTCGACGCCGTGCAGGCCGCCAAGGCCCGCGGCATCGACGTGTTGATCGCCGACACCGCCGGTCGTCTGCACACCAAAGACAACCTGATGGAAGAACTGAAAAAGGTTCGCCGAGTGATCGGCAAGCTCGACGCCGACGCGCCGCACGAAGTGTTGCTGGTGCTCGACGCCGGCACCGGTCAGAACGCCATCAACCAGGCCAGGCAATTCAACCAGACCGTCGAACTGACCGGCCTGGCGCTGACCAAGCTCGACGGCACCGCCAAGGGCGGGGTGATTTTCGCCCTGGCCAAGCAATTCGGCCTGCCGATCCGCTACATCGGCGTCGGTGAAGGCATCGACGATCTGCGTACCTTTGAAGCCGAACCCTTTGTCCAGGCACTGTTTGCCGAGCGGGAGCGTTCATGATTCGTTTCGAACAGGTCGGTAAGCGCTACCCGAACGGTCACGTCGGCTTGCATGAGCTGAGCTTTCGAGTCCGTCGCGGCGAGTTCCTGTTTGTCACCGGCCACTCCGGTGCCGGTAAATCCACATTGTTGCGCCTGTTGCTGGCGATGGAACGTCCGACCAGTGGCAAGCTGCTGCTCGCCGGGCAAGACCTGAGCACCATCAGCAATGCGCAGATTCCGTTCCTGCGTCGGCAGATCGGTGTGGTGTTCCAGAATCATCAACTGTTGTTCGATCGCACGGTGTTCAACAACGTCGCGCTGCCGTTGCAGATTCTCGGGCTGTCCAAGGTCGAAATTGCCAAACGCGTCGATTCGGCGCTGGAGCGCGTGGCGCTGTCGGACAAGGCCGAGCTGTATCCTGGCGATCTGTCTACCGGTCAGCAACAGCGCGTCGGCATTGCCCGCGCCATCGTTCACCGTCCGGCCTTGCTGCTGGCGGACGAACCGACCGGTAACCTCGACCCGCGTCTGGCCGCCGAGATCATGGGCGTGTTTGAAGACATCAACCGTCTGGGCACTAGCGTGTTGATCGCCAGTCACGACCTGGCGCTGATCGCGCGCATGCGTCATCGCATGCTGACCCTGCAACGCGGCCGATTGATCGGCGACGGGGAGGCTGGCGTATGAGTGCGACACGTAGTCCGAAGGTTTCCGAGCGTGTGGCCCCGAAGGCCGCCGATCCGCAACCGCCAAAGAAGAAAAAGCACGACGATGACGACGGCCCGGATTTCGCCACGTTGTTCCGTGCCTGGGTCGAAAGCCATCGCGCCAGCTGGATCGACAGCCTGCGCCGTCTCGGCAAGCAGCCGATCGGCAGCTTCTTCACCTGCATGGTGATGGCGGTTGCGCTGAGTCTGCCGATGGGCCTTTCGCTGTTGCTGAGCAACGTTGAGCGTCTGGGCGGTTCGTGGCAGCGCGCGGCGCAGATCTCGCTGTACCTGGAGCTCGAGGCCAGTCCGGCTCAGGGCGAAGCGTTGCGTGATCAGATCAAAGGCATGCCGGGCGTAGCTGATGCTGAATATGTCGGCCGCGATCAGGCGCTGGAAGAGTTCCAGCAGCAGTCGGGCCTGGGCGAAGCCCTGCGCGAGCTGCCGGAAAACCCGCTGCCGGGCGTAGTGCTGGTGACGCCGAACGAGGTCGACAAGTCGACCCTGGAAGCATTAAGACAAAAACTATCCGAGCTGCCGAAGGTACAACAGGCGCAACTTGATCTAGTCTGGGTCGAGCGTCTGGCCGCCATCCTCAAGCTCGGTGACCGTTTCGTGTTCGGTCTGACGGTGTTGCTGGTTTCCGCATTACTTTTGGTGATAGGCAATACCATTCGTCTTCATATTGAAAACCGCCGCACCGAGATAGAAGTGATTAAACTCGTCGGCGGCACCGACAGCTATGTGCGTCGTCCCTTCCTTTATATGGGCGCGCTGTATGGCTTCGGTGCGGGGCTGCTGTCCTGGGGTGTATTGGCGTTCGGCCTGAACTGGCTGAACGACGCGGTGGTCGGGCTGGCCGGCTTGTACGGCAGTGATTTCGCACTGGCCGGTGTGCCAGTTGCCGACGGTCTGTCGCTCTTGCTTGGCGCGGTGCTGTTGGGTTATATCGGTGCATGGATTGCAGTCGCACGTCATCTCAGGGAGCTGGCGCCGAAGTAGAATCTTTTTTGCGCGTGATTGACCTTTCAGTGGTTAAGGAAACTTTCATTTGAGTTTCCGGTCAATTTTTCGCAATGCTGAAAAGCATGAGTATGTAAGTCGGAGGTTTTTCCGTATGTCCAATTCTTTGCAACCTGCGTATGCATTGGTTCCAGGCGCAAACCTGGAAGCCTACGTGCACACCGTCAACAGCATTCCATTGCTGACGCCGGAGCAGGAGCGTGAACTGGCCGAGAGTCTCTACTATGAGCAGGATCTGGGGGCGGCTCGGCAGATGGTGCTCGCCCACCTGCGGTTTGTCGTACACATTGCCCGTAGCTATTCCGGCTACGGTCTGGCTCAGGCTGACCTGATCCAGGAAGGCAACGTCGGCCTGATGAAGGCCGTGAAGCGTTTCAACCCGGAAATGGGCGTGCGTCTGGTGTCGTTCGCGGTGCACTGGATCAAGGCCGAGATTCACGAATTCATCCTGCGCAACTGGCGGATCGTGAAAGTCGCGACCACCAAGGCGCAGCGCAAGCTGTTCTTCAACCTGCGCAGCCAGAAGAAACGTCTGGCCTGGCTGAACAACGAGGAAGTCCACCGTGTGGCGGAAAGCCTCGGTGTCGAGCCGCGTGAAGTGCGTGAGATGGAAAGTCGCCTGACCGGCCATGACATGGCCTTCGACCCGGCTGCCGAAGCCGACGACGACAGTGCTTTCCAGTCGCCGGCCAATTACCTGGAAGACCACCGGTACGACCCGGCGCGTCAACTGGAAGATGCCGACTGGAGCGACAACTCCAATCACAACCTGCACGAAGCGCTGGAAGTGCTGGATGAGCGCAGCCGTGACATCCTCTACCAGCGCTGGCTGGCAGAAGAGAAAGCCACGCTGCACGACCTGGCGCAGAAGTACAACGTGTCGGCCGAGCGGATCCGTCAGCTCGAGAAGAGCGCGATGAACAAGCTCAAGTTGTCGATTGCCGCGTAACCGGTAGTCCGGCAATAAAAAACGCCCCGATCAGTGATGATCGGGGCGTTTTTGTTTGCCTGTCAGAAAGTCATTGGGCCCAGGGCGCCCGGCGTGAATCATCGAGTGTCAGCAGGTAGCTGTCGCCACCCAGCTGGCTCATCTGCTGGCGAATCCAGCCGGCTCGACGCGACACGTAAGCGGTCGGATGACTGGCGCTCCAGACCCGCGGATTCGGCAGCACTGCCGCCAGATAACTCGCCTGCTGCCGCGACAGCGACCTGGCGCCTACGCCAAAGTGATGCCTCGCTGCCGCTTCGGCGCCAAACACGCCGTCATCCCACTCGACGCTGTTCAGGTACACCTCGAGAATCCGCTGTTTGGGCCAGAACACTTCGATCAGCGCAGTAAACCAGGCCTCCAGGCCCTTGCGCAGATAGCTGCGGCCCGACCACAAAAACAGATTCTTCGACACTTGCTGGCTCAAGGTGCTGGCGCCGCGAATCGAACCGCCGAGTTCGTTGTGGGCCAGTGCGGCCTTGATCGCACTCAGGTCAAAACCCCAGTGCTCGGGGAATTTCTGGTCTTCGCCGGCAATCACCGCGACCTTCAGGTCATCGGAGATCTCGCTCCACGGCTTCCAGGTGCGTTGCAGGTCGATCGGCTCGCCGTCGACCCAGGATTCGATCTTGCGCTCGACCATCAGCGCCGTGAACGGTGGCGGCACAAAGCGAAACAGCAACACCAGCAATACGCTGCCGCCTGCAAACCAGAGCAGAGCCTTCGTGAAACGACGGAGAAATAAACGCAGCATAGAGATGGCTTGGCCGAACCGGTTGAGCGGGCCATTATACAGACCCTGCCGATCGAGTCTGACTGGAGTTCTACATGCTGCGTAGCTTTCTGATGCTGGCTGCCTTCTTTGGTTTCACCGGCGTCGGCCTCGGCGCATTCGCCGCTCATGGCCTGAAAAACCGCCTGACCCCCGAGTACCTGGCGATCTTCCACACCGGCGTCACCTATCAGCTGGTGCACGCACTGGCGCTGTTCGGCGTGGCGCTGCTGGCCACGCAGGTTCAGGGTCGGTTGATCGCCTGGGCCGGAATTTCGTTCAGCGTCGGCATCCTGCTGTTCTCCGGCAGCCTGTACCTGCTGACCACCCTCGGCATCGGCAAGCTCGGCATCATTACCCCGTTCGGCGGTCTGGCATTCCTGATTGGCTGGCTGTGCCTGGGGCTGGCCGCCTGGCGCCTGTATCCAACCGCTTGACGCATGGTGCTGACCTTTAGGTCATGATCGGGCTAGAATGCCACCCCCTAAAAAGTGATGGCGGCGTTGCGCATGCGCATTCAGTTGAACGGTGAATCCTTTGAACTGCCCGACGGTGAAACCGTTGCGGCCCTGCTGACCCGTCTGGATCTGACCGGACGCCGCGTCGCGGTCGAACTCAATCTGGATATCGTCCCGCGCAGCCAGCATGCCGACACCACGCTCAATGACGGCGACAACGTCGAAGTGGTGCACGCCATCGGCGGCGGCTAACCGTCCGGCCTGCATGGGCCGAGAATTCTGCAAGACCCTCACCCCAACAGAGGATTCCCCATGAGCATCGTTCGTAGCGACAAGCCTTTCGTTCTGGCCGGTCGTACTTACCAGTCGCGTTTGCTGGTCGGTACCGGCAAGTACCGTGACATGGAAGAAACCCGCCTGGCCATCGAAGCCTCGGGTGCCGAGATCGTCACCTTCGCCGTGCGCCGCACCAACCTGGGCCAGATCGAAGGCGAGCCGAACCTGCTCGAAGTGCTGTCGCCGGATCGCTACACCTTCCTGCCGAACACCGCCGGTTGCTACGACGCGGTCGAAGCCGTGCGCACCTGCCGCCTGGCCCGTGAGCTGCTCGACGGCCACAACCTGGTGAAGCTGGAAGTGCTGGCCGACCAGAAAACCCTGTTCCCCAACGTGATCGAAACCCTCAAGGCCGCCGAAGTGCTGGTCAAGGAAGGTTTCGACGTGATGGTCTACACCAGTGATGACCCGATCATCGCCCGGCAACTGGCAGAAATCGGCTGCATCGCGGTGATGCCGCTGGCCGGCCTGATCGGTTCGGGCCTGGGGATCTGCAACCCTTACAACCTGCAGATCATCCTCGAAGAAGCGAAAATCCCGGTGCTGGTGGATGCCGGTGTCGGCACCGCTTCCGACGCCACCATCTCCATGGAGCTGGGCTGTGACGCCGTGCTGATGAACTCGGCCATCGCCCACGCCCAGCAGCCGGTCATGATGGCCGAAGCCATGAAACACGCGATCGTCGCGGGCCGCCTGGCCTACCTCGCCGGCCGCATGCCGAAAAAACTCTATGCCAGCGCCTCTTCGCCGCTGGATGGTCTGATCAAGTAAGAGCTATTGATGACTGAATCGAACGACACGCCAATCCAGACGGAAGAAGGCGACGAGCGCCAACACCGCCGCATCAAGAGTTTCGTGATGCGCGCCGGGCGCATGACCGAAGGCCAGCAGCGCGGCCTGGATCAGGGCGCGCCGAAGTTCGTCCTGCCGCTGGCCGATGCGCCGGTGGATTTCGACCAGGTGTTCGGCCGTTCCGCGCCGCGTTCGCTGGAGATCGGTTTCGGTATGGGCCACTCGCTGCTGGAAATGGCAGCCGCTGCGCCGGAGCAGGATTTCATCGGTGTCGAGGTTCACCGTCCGGGTGTCGGCGCGCTGCTCAACGGCGTGCTGACTCAAGGCCTGACCAACCTGCGGGTCTACGATTGCGACGCGATCGAAGTGCTCAACCGCTGCATCGCCGACAACAGCCTTGATCGCCTGATGCTGTTCTTCCCGGATCCGTGGCACAAGAGCCGTCACCACAAGCGCCGCATCGTTCAGGCGTCCTTCGCTGAACTGGTGCGCAGCAAGCTGAAGGTTGGCGGCATTCTGCACATGGCCACCGACTGGGAACCGTACGCCGAGTACATGCTGGAAGTGATGAGCGTCGCTCCGGGCTATCGCAACCTCGCCGAAGACGGCAAATGCGTGCCCCGTCCGGCCGAGCGCCCGATCACCAAGTTCGAACGCCGCGGCGAACGTCTTGGGCATGGCGTGTGGGATCTGAAGTTCGAAAAGCAGTCGTAAGTATTGCGCAGTGATCGTTCCCACGCTCTGCGTGGGAACGATCGCGTGAGAGTTAGCGGCGGTCGGCAACTACACCAATCAAAACGAGCACCACCAACAACACTGGCGCCAGGCTGTAGTTGTTGAACTGGCTCAGTCCCTTCACCACCCACGGCGTGGCGTAGATCAGCGCCGCGCCGCTGCCGATCATGCACAGCAGGGCCATCAGCGGAACGCGCAGGGCGCCGGCGATGCTGCCGAGGCGTTGCTCGACCCAGCCCTTGAAGTCGGCGCCGAACAGCACCAGCAGACAGCCCACCAGTGCCAGAGCAATTTCCGAGAGGTTGCTGCGGCTCCAGCGGGACACGGTGGCGAGCAGGTCGAGTATCAAATCCATGCGGTTTCCTTAAGAGCGGTCAGCTCAGAAATTTCTGCAGCAAGTCGTTGAGGAACAGTTGTCCGCGCTCGGTGGCCGCCAGACGTGACGGTTCGACCTGCAACAGACCGCTTTGTTCGGCCTCGCGCCGCTGTTCGTCGAGGCTCTCCAGTGGCAGGCCGGTGCGCTCCGGGTACAGGCGCGATTCGACGCCGGCGGTCAGGCGCAGGGCGTTCATCAGGAATTCGAACGGCATTTCGTCATTGGTCAGGGCTTTCTCGCCGGCCTGGAAACTTTTGGCCGGGTTGAGGTAGTCCTTCGGCAGGCGCGTCTTCCAGGTGCGCACGATGCGCCCGTCCGGATGGCTGAGTTTGCCGTGGGCGCCGGCGCCGATGCCGATGAAGTCGCCGAAACTCCAGTAATTGAGGTTATGCCGCGCCGGGCGACCCGGTTGGGCATAGGCGGAGACTTCGTACTGCGCGTAACCGTGTTCGGCCAGCAGTGCCTGTCCGGCCTCCTGAATATCCCACAGGGTGTCGTCTTCCGGCAGCACCGGCGGCTGGTTCCAGAACACGGTGTTCGGCTCCAGCGTCAGCTGATACCAGGAAATGTGCGTCGGCTTCAGTTCGATCGCCTGGCGCAGATCGCTCAGCGCATCGTTCAGCGATTGGTCCGGCAGGCCGTGCATCAAATCGAGGTTGAAGTTATCGAACCCGGCCTGACGCGCCATGCCGGCTGCGCGCACGGCTTCGTCGCCGTTGTGGATGCGGCCGAGGGCCTCGAGTTTTTCCTGCTGGAAGCTCTGGATACCGATCGACAGGCGATTGATCCCCAGTTTGCGGTAGGCGACGAACTTCTCTTGTTCGAAGGTCCCGGGGTTGGCTTCCAGGGTGATTTCGATGTCATCGGCAAACGGGATGCGCCGTTTCACGCCTTCCAGCAAGCGGCCCAGCGCTTCGGCGCTGAACAGGCTCGGCGTGCCGCCGCCAAAGAAGATCGAACTCAACTCACGGCCATACACCGCGTGCAGATCCTGATCGAGGTCGGCCAGCATCGCGTCGACGTATTCCTGCTCCGGCAGCACCGGGCTGGCGGTGTGGGAGTTGAAGTCGCAATACGGGCATTTGCGCACACACCACGGGATGTGGATGTACAGCGCCAGGGGCGGCAGCGTCGGCAGCGGCGCCCGAGGCGAAGGGGCGGCGCCGCCGATGATCAGCGACGACGCGCAGGAGCTGTCGGTCATTTCAAGCCCAGACGCTGGCGCAGCAGATCCATTGCACGGGCGCGGTGGCTGATCTGGTTCTTGTCGCTCGGGCTCAGCTCGGCGCTGGACACGTTACGCTCCGGCACCCAGAACAGCGGGTCATAGCCGAAACCGTGCTCACCGCTGGCAGCGGTCAGGATGCGCCCGTGCCACAGGCCTTCGCAGAGGATTGGCAGCGGATCGTCGGCGTGACGCACCAGCGCCAGCACGCAGACGAACTGCGCGCCGCGCTCGGCTTCCGGTACATCCTTCAAGGCGTCGAGCAGCTTGGCGTTGTTCGCCGCGTCGCCCTTGCCGTCGGCATAACGTGCCGAGTAGATGCCCGGCGCACCGCCGAGGCAGTCCACCGCCAGACCCGAGTCGTCGGCCAGCGCCGGCAGACCGGAAATGCGCGAAGCGTTGCGGGCCTTGAGGATCGCGTTCTCGACGAACGACAGACCGGTTTCTTCCGGCTCCACGCTGCTGAATTCGCCGATCGAGCGCAATTGCACCGAGTCGCCGAGCATGGCCTGGAGTTCCTTGAGTTTGCCGGCGTTATGGCTGGCCAGTACGAGTTGCTTGAGATTGATCATTGGCCAGGGAAAAGCTCTTGGTTGAAATTGAGGGTGTTGATCTTGTCGCCGGTCTGCACCTTGATTTCAAAGGTGCGGGTTTCCTGCTGTTCCACCGGGTACTGGGCGATGTAATAGATCGCGCCCTGTTCGGTGATCTGGCGGAAGGTCAGCGGCACGCTCTGGCTGGTCAGGTCTTTGACGGTGCCGGTGACCTGGGCGATCAGCGGTTTGCCGTCCTTGATCACCGAAACATTGATCACGCCCTGGTTCTTGCTGCGGATCAACTCGGCAGCCTTGGCGATGTCCGGCGTCAGGAAGGTGGAGTTGAAGGTGTTGTAATGCACGGTGACATCACCGAACACTTCCTTGCGTTCGCTCTTGATGGCATCGGCGGCCACGGCCGACAGGCTCAGGCAGGTGGCCAATAGCGCGGTAATCAAGCGTCCCATGTTCGTTCTCCTCGCAATGTCGTGGTTCAGACCGCGATTCTGTGATCCGCAAGCCCCGGGCTGCTGACGCGGTAGATACCGATCTCACCTAACAGATTAGGCCATAGCTTACTGGCCCACCCGTGGCGGTGCTGTTGATCCACGGCAAGCCGATCAATGACCTTCGCCTCACGTTCGCGACAAAGTTCTTCAAAGTCTTCGAAGGTGCAGAAGTGAATGTTCGGCGTGTTGTACCAGGTGTACGGCAGAAATTCCGACACCGGCATCCGGCCCTTGCTCGCCAGGTACCAGCGGCAGCGCCAGTGACCGAAGTTAGGGAAGGTGATGATGCACTGGCGCCCGACCCGCAGCATTTCGTCGAGGATCTTGTCCGGGTAATGCACGGCCTGCAGGGCCTGGGTCATCACCACGATGTCGAAGCTGTTGCTGGCGAAGTTGCCCAGGCCCTTGTCCAGGTCCTGCTCGATGACGTTGATGCCCTTGGCCACGCACTCGGCGATGTTGTCCGGGTCGTTTTCCAGGCCGTAGCCGGTGACCTGCTTGTGGTCGCGCAGCCAGGTCAGCAACTCGCCGTCACCGCAGCCGAGGTCGAGCACGCGGCTGCCGGCGGGGATCCATTCCTGGATGATTTCCAGATCAGCTCTCATGGCTTTCTCACAACGTAATGCGGTTCATGTAATTGCCGAACGCCTGCAAATAACGCGGGATCGGAATCAGGAAGGCGTCGTGGCCCTGTGGCGCGTCGATCTCCAGGTAGCTGACGTCCTTGCGCGCGGCCATCAGCGCGTCCACCAGTTCCCGCGAGCGGGCCGGGGAGAAGCGCCAGTCGGTGGTGAACGACATCACGCAGAATTTGGCTTTCGCACCTTCGAAGGTTTTCGCCAGGTCATCGTTGAAGTTCGCCGCCGGATCGAAGTAGTCCAGCGCCTTGGTCATCAACAGATAGGTGTTGGCATCGAACCGCCCGGAGAACTCTTCGCCCTGATAACGCAGGTAGCTTTCGACCTGGAACTCGACACTGTGGAAGTCGTAGTTGAGCTTTTCGCTCTTCAGGCCACGGCCGAATTTCTCGCCCATGGAGTCGTCGGACAGGTAGGTGATGTGCCCGACCATCCGCGCCAGCATCAGGCCGCGCTTGGGGATCACACCGTGTTCCTGGAACGAGCCGCCGTGGAATTCCGGGTCGGTGAGGATCGCCTGGCGCGCCACTTCGTTGAAGGCGATGTTCTGCGCCGACAGCTTGGGGGCCGAGGCGATGGCCAGGCAGTGGCGCACGCGATCCGGATACGTGATGGTCCATTGCAGCGCCTGCATGCCGCCGAGGCTGCCGCCGATCACCGCGGCCCACTGGCCGATGCCGAGCCGGTCGGCCAGGCGTGCCTGGCTGTGTACCCAGTCTTCCACGGTCAGTACCGGGAAGTCGGCGCCGAACGGCTTGCCGGTTTCCGGGTTGAGGCTGCTCGGGCCGGTGGAGCCGTTACAACCGCCGAGGTTGTTCAGGCTGACCACGAAGAACTTGTTGGTGTCGATCGGTTTGCCGGGACCGATGCAGCTGTCCCACCAACCGGGTTTGCGGTCGTCGACGCTGTGGTAGCCGGCGGCGTGGTGGTGGCCGGACAGGGCGTGGCAAATCAACACGGCGTTGCTCGCTTGCGCGTTCAGCGTGCCGTAGGTTTCGTAGATCAGGTCATAAGCGGCCAGCGAACGGCCGCAGGCCAAGGCCAGCGGTTCGCTGAAGTGCGCCGTTTGCGGCGTCACCAGACCAACAGAATCGGGGGGAAAGGCAGCTGGCATCGACCCTGCTCTCGTTGAAATGAGGCGTAAGTCTAAAGACCGCTGCCCCCAGCGGCAAGCAACGATCAGGGGCGGCAGAGCCCCGGCAGATCCGGCAGCTTTTTCGGTGCGCTGATGCGCACTCGCTTCTGCCGGTTCAGCTCACCACTGAGCAAACTGACCTGGCTTTTGGAAACCCCAAAAGCCTTGGCCAGAAACCCCATCAGGTACGCATTGGCCTTGCCCTCGACCGGCGGCGCGGTCAGGCGGATTTTCAGGCGATCACCGTGCAGCCCGCAGAAATCGTCGCTGCGGGCGGCCGGTTGCAGGTGACACTCCAGAATCAGGTCGTCACCGTCCCAGCGAAACCAACTCACATCAGCAGGCGCAGGATTTCCGGCATCATCGTCATCGCCGCAAGGTTATTGATCACCAGCATGTCGATCAGCTTCAGCACGAGGAAGGCGAAGATCGGCGACAGGTCGAGACCGCCGAGATTCGGCACGATGCGGCGGAACGGCGCCAGCGCCGGTTCACAGATCTGGTTCACCAGCTCGGCGCCCGGATTGTGGCTGCCCGGTGCGACCCAGGACAGGATGATGCTGATGATCATGGCCCAGAAGAAAATCTTCAGGAACAGCGCCGTCACGCCGATCAGCGACCAGATCAACAGTTGCAGCGGGTTGCCGGTGGTGCCGTAGGTCAGCAGCAGGGTCAGCGCCATCAGCGCCAGTTGCACGAGGATCGCCAGTACCAGCGACGACATGTCGAGGCCGAACAGGCTCGGGATGATCCGGCGCAGTGGCTTGAGCAGCGGCTGGGTGGCCTTGACCACAAACTGGCACAGCGGGTTGTAGAAGTTTGCCCGTACCAGTTGCAGGACGAAGCGCAGCAGCACGATCAGCAGGTACAAGCTGCCGAGGGTTTGCAGCACGTAGACCGCTGCGGTGTTCAATCCAATCATGTAAGGCTCCTTATTTGCCCAGTTGTTCGGCCATTTCGGCCGAGCGGTGCGCGGCGGCGCCGAGTGCTTTTTCCACCAGGGCTTCGAAGCCGCCGGCCTGGAACGATGTGATCGCAGCTTCCGTGGTGCCGGCCGGCGAGGTCACGCGGCGGCGCAGTTCCGCGGCGTCGACGTCGCTGGACACCGCCATGTGCGCGGCGCCCAGCGCGGTCTGCAAGGTCAGTTGCTCGGCGGTTTCCTTGGGCAGGCCGAGTTTGACGCCGGCGGCGGTCATGGCTTCGATCAGCAGGAAGAAGTACGCCGGGCCAGAGCCGGAGACAGCGGTGACCGCGTCCAGTTGCTGCTCTTCGTTCAGCCACAGGGCGATGCCCACGGCGGACAGCAGTTCTTCAGCCTGTTGGCGTTGTTCGGCGCTCACGGCGCCGGTGGCGTACAGGCCGCTCACGCCCTGACGCAGCAGTGCCGGGGTGTTCGGCATGCAGCGCACGATCGGCTGCTCACCCAGCCAGGCAGTCATGCTGGCGCAGGTGATGCCGGCGGCGATCGAGACCACCAGTTGATTCGGTTTCAGGCTCGGGCGAACCGCTTCGCACACAAGCTTCATGGCTTGTGGCTTGACCGCCAGTACCACCACGTCAGCGCCGTCGATGGCCTGAGCGTTGTCGGCGAAGGTTTCGATGCCGTGTTCGGCGCTGACTTTGGCGCGGGTTTCTTCGCCCGGATCGCTGGCGCGGATCTGCGTCGCTTCCAGCCCCTTGGTGCGCAGGCCACCAATCAGACTGGCCGCCATGTTGCCCGCACCGATAAACGCAATACGTGTGTTGCTCATGTGTGGTCCTTATCTGCAAATGTTCAAGACTGGGAATAATCTCTGGCACCGAACAGGGCAGTACCGATCCGCACCCAGGTCGCGCCCTGGGCAATGGCCGACTCGAGGTCATGGCTCATGCCCATGGAAAGTGTGTCGAGCGGCAAATCGAGGCTGGCTTGCAGCTTCTGAACGGCGGCGAATGCCGCGTCCTGCTCGGCGTGATCATCAGTCGGCTCGGGAATCGCCATCAACCCGCGCAGTTTCAGGCGCGGCAGGGCGCTGATGGCCTGGGCCAGGGCCGGCAGGTCCTGCGGGGTGCAGCCGGACTTGCTGGCTTCACCGCTGACGTTGACCTGAATGCAGATGTTCAGTGGCGGCAGATCCGCCGGGCGTTGTTCGGACAGGCGTTGGGCGATTTTCAGACGATCCACGGAGTGCACCCAGGCGAAATGCTCGGCAATCGAGCGGGTCTTGTTCGACTGAATGGGGCCGATGAAGTGCCAGATCAAGGGCAGATCGGCCAGTTCGAGCTGTTTGCCCAACGCTTCCTGCAGATAGTTCTCGCCGAAATCACGCAGGCCGGCGGCGTACGCTTCGCGCAGGGCTTCGGCCGGTTTGGTCTTGCTCACGGCCAGCAGCTGGACGCTGTTTTCATCGCGTCGGGCGGCTTTGGTCGCTGCCTGGATGCGCGAACTAACGTGGAGAATGTTGTCTGCTATCGTGGACATCAAGAGGCGCCAGCGGTCTGAAGGTTCGCGGCATTCTACTGGAATTGAGGGACGCTATGGATATCACTGAACTGCTGGCCTTCAGCGCCAAACAGGGGGCTTCCGACCTGCACCTGTCGGCCGGGCTGCCGCCGATGATCCGCGTGGATGGCGATGTGCGGCGGATCAATCTGCCGGCGCTCGATCACAAGCAAGTGCACGAGCTGATCTACGACATCATGAACGACACCCAGCGGGTGGACTTCGAGAAACATCTGGAAACCGACTTTTCCTTCGACGTCCCCGGCGTGGCGCGCTTTCGGGTCAACGCGTTCAACCAGAACCGTGGCGCCGGGGCGGTGTTCCGGACCATCCCGTCAAAAGTGCTGACCATGGAAGACCTGGCCATGGGCGACGTCTTTCGCAAGATCACCGATGCGCCGCGCGGACTGGTGCTGGTGACCGGGCCGACCGGCTCCGGCAAGTCGACGACACTGGCGGCGATGATCGACTACCTCAACACCCATCGTCATCACCACATCCTGACCATCGAAGACCCGATCGAATTCGTCCACGAATCGCGCAAATGCCTGATCAATCAGCGTGAAGTCCACCGCGATACCCGCAGTTTCGCCACCGCGTTGCGCTCGGCACTGCGCGAAGACCCGGATGTGATCCTGGTGGGCGAGATGCGCGATCTGGAAACCATCCGCCTGGCGCTGACCGCGGCCGAGACCGGACACCTGGTGTTCGGCACCTTGCACACGACTTCGGCCGCCAAGACCATCGACCGGGTGGTGGACGTGTTTCCCGGCGATGAGAAGTCCATGGTGCGTTCGATGCTCTCGGAGTCATTGCTGGCCGTGGTGTCGCAGACGCTGATCAAGAAGATCGGCGGCGGCCGAGTGGCGGCGCACGAGATCATGCTGGGCACGTCGGCGATCCGTAACCTGATCCGCGAGGACAAGGTGGCGCAGATGTATTCGGCGATACAGACCGGCGGCTCACTGGGGATGCAGACACTCGACATGTGCCTGAAGGATCTGGTGACCAAAGGCTTGATCAGCCGCGAACATGCACGTGAGAAGGCGCGTACGCCGGATAACTTCTAGGCAAAAAAAAATCGCAGCCCGTGGGCTGCGATTTTTTATGCCTGAGCAATCAGCGCTGAACGACGCGCATCTGCCCCTGTTCTTTCGGCAATACGCGTTTGGCTACCACGTAGTGTTTTTGCCAGTACGGCTTGTTCAGTGTGTCGATGCTCACCGACTTGCCGCGCCGCGGCGCATGGATGAAGCGGTCGTTGCCCAGGTAGATGGCAACGTGATTGACCCGACGGCTCTTGATGTTGAAGAAAATCAGGTCGCCCGGTTTCAGGTCCTTGCGTTCGACTTTCTCGCCGTGACCGCTGGCCATGGCGTTCGAGGTGCGTGGCAGGTCGAACGTGGCGTCGTTGAACGCGTATTTCACCAGACCGCTGCAATCGAAGCCTTTACTTGGGCTGCTGCCGCCCCAACGGTATGGCGTACCGAGGACGTTTACCGCGCGACTCAGGACATTGCTGCTTTCCTTGGTCGCCATCGGTGGTACCAGCTTGCTGCGGCCGTTGCTGCTCAGCGTGGTGTGTTTGACCTGTTTGCCTTTGTTCGAAGGAGCAGAGGCATGGGATTTAGGGGTGAAACCGTTAACGTTGGGAAGACGTTGCTCACGATTGGTGGCGTGGGCGGCCAGTGGCATTAATAGGCAAATGGTTAGCCATGTCTTGAAAAATGGACGCATTAGGCAGGGCTCTTGGTGTGTTAGCGCGCAACTTTATAACAGCTTTTTTGTCACTTCCGAGGCCGTTGGTCGATTCATTCGGACGCCAACGGAACCCAATAAGCGGCAAAAAGACGCCATTGTCGGACAGAAGTCCGGTGCTATAAGGCTTTGACGGGACACACGGTAGCATTTGCCATACGTCGGCTACCTGTAAAAAAGTCACAAAGAATTAAAGAATATTTATCTATCGCGAGTATCGAGGTCTTAATGAACAGCTATCAGCTGCCCCGTGTGAAGGAAAAAGACACCCACAGCAAGGTGATCGGTTACCTGTTGTGGATTTTCGGTTTCACAGGCTCTCACCGCTTCTATTACGGCAAGCCGGTGACCGGCACGATCTGGTTTTTCACCTTCGGGTTGCTGGGGATCGGCTGGCTGATCGACCTGTTCCTGATCCCGGCGATGGATCGCGAAGCCGACCTGCGTTTCGCGGCGGGCCCTATCGAATACAACGTGGCGTGGATTCTGCTGACCTTCCTCGGCGCGCTCGGCGTACACCGGATGTATCAGGGCAAGTGGATCAGCGGGGTGGTGTACCTGCTGACCGGCGGGTTGTTCTTTCTGGGGGTGCTGTATGACTTCTGGACGCTGAACGATCAGGTGTCGGTGCGTAATGCCGAAGGGCGGGGCGCCTTTCAGTAAGTGATGGCGAGGGAGCAGGCTCCCTCGCCATTTTTTTACGCCTGATGGCTGATTCGGCCATCCACCAGCGTGTAACGCACCACACCCGGCAGGCTATGGCCGAGGAACGGGCAGTTCTCGCCCTTCGACAGCCAGGTTTCGCCGGCAACGGTCGAAGCCTTCGGATCGAACAGCACGATATCCGCCGCGCCACCCACCGCCAGTTTGCCCGCCGGCAGGCGCAGGGCCTCGGCCGGGCCGGCGCTCAGGCGGGCCAGCAGGGTCGGCAGGTCCAGCAGACCATCTTCGACCAGCGTCATCGCCAGCGGCAGCAGCAGTTCGACGCTGCTGATGCCGGGCTCGGTGGCGCCGAATGGTGCCAGTTTGGCATCGCGCTCATGGGGCTGGTGATGGCTGGAGATCGCCGAGACCACCCCGGACTTCACCGCTTCACGCAGACCATCGCGATCCGCGCGGGTACGCAGCGGCGGTTGCACGTGGTACAGGCTGCTGAAGTCGATCAGCGCTTCGTCCGTCAGGATCAGCTGATACAGGGCGACATCCGCCGTGACCTTCAAACCACGAGCCTGGGCCTGGGCAATCAGGGCCACGCCGCGAGCACTGGTCAGCTGGCTGAAATGCGCACGCACGCCGGTCTGCTCGACCAGCAGCAGATCCCGGGCCAGGGCCACGGTTTCAGCGGTTTCCGGGATGCCCGGCAGGCCGAGGAAACTGGCGGTGGCGCCTTCGTGGGCCAGGCCGCCGTCGGCCAGGTCGTGATCCTGCGAGTTGAAAATCACCGTCAGGTCGAAGGTCGCCGCGTAATCCAGCGCCCGGCACAGGGTGCGGGTGTTGCGGAAGCTTTCGAGGCCGTTGCCGAACGCCACGCAACCGGCGTCACGCAGGGCAACCAGTTCTGCAAGCTGTTCGCCATCCAGGCCTTTGCTCAGCGCGCCGATCGGGAACACCTTGGTGTTGCCGGCCTCGCGGGCGCGGTCGAGGATCAGCTCGGCCACGGCGGAGGTGTCGAGCACCGGTTTGGTCTTCGGCGGGCAGCACAGGCTGGTCACGCCACCGGCCGCTGCGGCGCGGGTTTCGCTGGCGATGGTGCCTTTGCGGCTGTAGCCCGGTTCGCGCAGGGCAACGTTCAGGTCTACGAGGCCTGGAGCGGCGACCAGGCCTTGGGCGTCGATGGTTTCGACGGCGATGAAACCGGCCGGTGCAGCGCCGATAGCGACGATCTTGCAGGCTTCAACGTGAATATCGGTGATTTGATCCAGGCCGCTGCTTGGATCGATGACGCGGGCGCCGAGAATGCTGAGCTTCACTGGGCGTTCTCCTGCTCGAATTGGCGCTGGGCAGTCTGACCGCTCATGGCCATGGACAGCACGGCCATACGGATCGCGATGCCGTAGGTGACTTGATTGAGGATCACCGAGTGCGGGCCGTCGGCCACCGCCGACTCGATCTCCACGCCACGGTTGATCGGCCCCGGGTGCATGACGATGCAATCGGGCTTGGCGCCGGCCAGGCGCGCGGTGGTCAGGCCGAACAGGCGGTAGAACTCGCCTTCGCTCGGCAGCAGGCCGCCGGTCATGCGCTCACGCTGCAGGCGCAGCATGATCACCACGTCGACGTCTTTCAGGCCTTCGGTCATGTCGGTGTAGACCTTCACGCCGTACTGCTCGATGCCGATCGGCAGCAGGGTTTTCGGCGCGATCACGCGGATGTCCGGGCAGCCGAGGGTCTTCAACGCCAGCATGTTCGAGCGCGCCACCCGCGAGTGCAGGATGTCGCCGACGATGGCCACCGAGAGGTTCTCGAAACCGCCCTTGTGACGGCGGATGGTCAGCATGTCGAGCATGCCCTGGGTCGGGTGGGCGTGCCGGCCGTCGCCGCCATTGATGATCGCCACCTGCGGGCAGACATGTTCGGCAATGAAGTGCGCCGCGCCCGAGTCACCGTGGCGCACGACGAACATGTCGGCGGCCATGGCTTCGAGGTTGCGCAGGGTGTCGAGCAGGGTTTCGCCCTTGCTGGCCGACGAGGTCGACACGTTCAGGGTGATCACGTCCGCCGACAGCCGCTGGGCCGCCAGTTCGAAGGTGGTGCGGGTGCGGGTCGAGTTTTCGAAGAACACATTGCACACGGTCTTGCCGCGCAGCAACGGGACCTTTTTCACGGCCCGGGCACCGACTTCGAGGAACGAGTCGGCGGTGTCGAGGATTTCCGTCAGCAACTCGCGGCGCAGGCCGTCGAGCGAGAGGAAGTGGCGCAGCTGGCCCTGATCATTGAGCTGCAGCGGGCGCTTGGTATCTAGAGGCGTCATCGCGAGGGGGACTCTCAATAGGGCGGATTAAAGGGCAAGGTCTTGCAGTTCGAGGGCCAGCTCCGGGCCGGACAGCTTGACCCGCTCGTGGGCGGCCAGCGACAGGGTCGCGCCGACCACGTTCGGGCGGATCGGCAGTTCGCCGGCGTCCAGGTCCAGCAGGCAGACCAGCGTCACGCTGGCCGGGCGGCCGTAGTCGAACAGTTCGTTCATGGCGGCGCGGATGGTCCGGCCGCTCATCAGTACGTCGTCGATCAGCACCAGATGCTGGCCTTCGATTTCGAAGGGCAGGGCGGACGGGCGCACTTGCGGGTGCAGGCCGTTCTGGCTGAAGTCGTCGCGGTAGAAGGAAACATCCAGCGTGCCCAATGGCGCATCGCTGCCCAGCGCTTTGAGCAGGGCCTGGGCGACCCAGACGCCGCCGGTGCGGATGCCGATGTAACGCGGTTCGCTGATATCACGCTGGGCAAGGTGCGCCTTGAGGCGGGTCGCCATCTGGCTGATCAGATCGGCGGGATTGGGCAGGCTCATGGTTGCTCCTTCTCGGGGTCGAGCCGGTTCTCGCGAACCGGGGCTCGGGTTGTAACCAAAAGAAAAGCGCCGTAGCGCTTGTCAGGATTCAAATAGTGCGGTGTTTTCGTCGAGCCAGCCTTGCAGCAGCAGGGCGGCGGCGATTGCGTCCACCGGGTTGTCGCGGTAGCTGCCTTTCTGTCCGCCGCGCACCAGTCGCTCGCCCTTGGCTTCGAAGGTCGTCAGGCGTTCGTCGTGGGTATAGAAAGGCAGGTTGAAGCGGCCGTTGAGACGGCGGGCGAATTTCTCGGCGCGGGCGCACATCTCGCTTGGGGTGCCGTCCATGTTCAGCGGCAGGCCGACCACCACGGCGTCGGGTTTCCATTCCTTTATCAGGGCTTCGACCTGATTCCAGTCCGGCACACCGTTTTGCGCCTTCAAGGTGCACAGTTCGCGGGCCTGGCCGGTAATCACCTGGCCGACCGCCACGCCGATCTGTTTGGTGCCGTAGTCGAAGCCGAGGATCAGGCGCAGGGCCATCAGGCGTGTCCTGCCTGGCTGGTCAGCAGGCTGAGGTTGATCCCCAGGTGCTTGGCCGCCGCTTCCAGGCGCAGTTCGCTGCGGGTGTTGAACAGGATGTCGGCGTCGTACGGGCAGGTCAGCCAGGCATTGTCGGCCAGCTCGGCTTCCAGTTGTCCCGCTTCCCAGCCGGCATAACCGAGGGTGATGAGGCTTTTGGCCGGGCCCACGCCGTCGGCGATGGCGAACAGCACGTCCTGCGAGGTCGACAGGGCCAGATCGCCCTCCAGCTCGACGGTGGCCTGGAACGTCTTGCCCGCCGGGTGCAGGACAAAACCGCGATCAGTCTGCACCGGGCCGCCGATGAAGATCGGCACATGCTGGCACAGCGCTGGCGGATCGATGTCCGGGCGCAATTGTTCGAGGATGTCGGCCAGATTCAGCTCTTGCGGTCGGTTGACCACCAGCCCCATGGCCCCATTGGCCGTGTGCTCGACGATGTAGGTCAAGGTGTGGGCAAAGTTCGGGTCGGCCATGTGTGGCATGGCGATCAGGAAGTGATGCTTGAGGTAGCTGGGGCTGACGTTTTTCATGTGCGCTAGTGTGGCGTTCGGGGGGCGAACTGACAAGCTGGAGCGGGCAAAAGATCGGCTCAGTTACTGGACAGCCGGTCGCCCCGGGCAAATTTCCAGGTGCGGATGATTTCCAGCCGGTCGATGTCCGACAGGTCCCCGGTAAACGGTGCAAACGGTGCCGCCAGCCGCACGATGCGCTGCGCCGCCTGATCCAGCAGTGGCTGGCCGGAGGACTCCAGCACCAGCACTTCGTACAGCGAACCGTCGCGGTTGATCGACACCATCAGGCGCAGATTGCCGTAGATCTGCTTGCGCCGGGCTTCGTCAGGGTAATTGAGGTTGCCGATGCGCTCGACTTTCTTGCGCCATTCGTCCTTGTACCAGGCGCCCTTGTCGCGCATGGTCGACGCGGCGCTGAGGCGGTGGATGCGCGGGCGCTTGGCGTACAGCTGTTGTTCGTTGGCCAGTTCGGCTTCGAGGCTGGCGATATCGCTGGAGAGCTGCGAGCTGTCGAAAGTCGGCGCATCGACCGTGGGTTTGATCTCGGTCTTGGCTTCTTCTTTCTTGGTCGGCGCCTTTTTCGGTTTCGGCGCGACGGTGGTCACGGCCGCCTTGGGCGCAGCGTCCTGCACTTGCGGCTTGGCGGCCGGCGGCGGGGTGACTTTCTTGACCTCGTTTGCCTGGAACGGCGCGACCTCGGTGGTCTTGGGGATCGCTTTCTTGTCGAGGGTACCGCTGCCTTCCTGGTTTTCCTGGGCGAGGAAATCGGCCTTCGCCGGCTTCTTTTCGCTCTTGAAGGTGGCGAGGGTGATTTCCAGGGTTTTGCTGATCTGCTTGGGCTCGACCATGGTGAAACCCACGCCGAGCAGCAGCGCCAAATGGATCAGCGCCGCGAGAAACAGGGTAAATCCGAGGCGATCGACCGGGCGCACGCCGCGATGGGCGAGTTCAACGGGCAGATCGGACGGAAGTGTCATGACAAGAAAACCAACATCGCGTTTTTCAGAGGCTGCGCATGATAACGCAATGTTGGTTTTGCGCCTTGGGCTTCAAGCATCAAGCGACAGGCTGCATGTGATGCACATCAAGCTTGCAGCTTTTTCTCGATCGCATCCATCAGCATCCCGCCGATGTCGGTGCCGAAGGCATTGTCGATTTCGCGGATGCAGGTCGGGCTGGTGACGTTGATTTCGGTCAGGTGCTCACCGATCACGTCCAGGCCGACGAACAGCAGGCCCTTCGCGCGCAAGGTCGGGCCGACCTGGGCGGCGATCCAGCGATCCTTGTCGGTCAACGGACGGGCTTCGCCACGGCCGCCGGCGGCGAGGTTGCCACGGGTTTCGCCCTGGGCCGGAATCCGTGCCAGGCAGTAATCCACCGGCTCGCCGTCGATCATCAGGATGCGCTTGTCGCCGTCCTTGATCGCCGGCAGGTAGGCCTGGCCCATGATCTGCTGGGCGCCGAGCGCGGTCAGGGTTTCCAGGATCACCGACAGGTTCGGGTCGCCGGCGCGGTGGCGGAAGATCGAAGTACCGCCCATGCCGTCCAGCGGCTTGAGGATCACGTCGCCATGTTTGGCGGCGAATTCACGCAACACGTCGGCGCGACGGCTGACCACGGTCGGTGGCGTGCACTGCGGGAACAGCGTGGCGAACAGTTTTTCGTTGCAGTCGCGCAGGCTCTGCGGCTTGTTGACCACCAGTACGCCGGCGGACTCGGCCTGTTCGAGCAGGTAGGTGGAGTAGACGAACTCCATGTCGAACGGCGGATCCTTGCGCATCAGAATCACGTTCAGGTCGCTGAGCAGCGAATCCTGTTCGGTGCCCAGTTCGAACCATTTTTCCGGATGGGCGAAGACTTTCAGCGGCTTCATCCGCGCCCGTGCCTGGCCTTCACCCTGATAAAGGTCTTTCTGTTCCATATAGAACAGTTCCCAGCCGCGCTTCTGCGCCGCCAGCAGCATGGCCAGCGAGCTATCCTTTTTATAGGAAATGCTGGCGATAGGGTCCATGACAATCCCGACGCGAACGCTCATTGGGTTTTCCTCGAAAATTGGCTACCGGATCGGTATGAAAAAAGTGCCGCCAGAGTGGCGCCGGGCGGGTTTTCGGTCAAGGAAAAACCCGTCGATAGATTGGATCAGGAGACTGTGCTAAAAAGGCTGCCATGTCGTGCTGGCCCTTGAACATCAAGGGTTTCCAGCCATTACGCATCGCAAAACGGACAAATTGATTCGCAAAGGCGACGGTAGAGCCCCCTTATGGAACAGCAGTCCAGCGCCTTGAAGGTCATGGTGATCGACGACTCGAAAACGATTCGTCGCACCGCCGAGACCCTGTTGAAAAATGCAGGGTGCGAAGTCATCACCGCGATCGACGGTTTTGACGCCCTGGCGAAGATCGCCGACCACCATCCCGGGATCATCTTTGTCGACATCATGATGCCGCGTCTGGATGGTTATCAGACCTGCGCTTTAATCAAGAACAACAACGCGTTCAAGGGCACGCCGGTGATCATGCTGTCGTCCCGGGACGGGCTGTTCGACAAGGCCAAGGGGCGGATTGTCGGTTCCGATCAATTTTTGACCAAACCTTTCAGCAAGGAAGAACTGCTCGACGCGATTTCGGCCCATGTTCCGGGCTTCGCTGCCGCTTTGCCGCAGTAAGACACGCACAGAGACGCTCGGCCAGCGGGCCCGGTGTCGACAAGAAAAATGGGGAAGACCATGGCACGTATCCTGATCGTCGATGATTCGCCGACCGAAATGTACAAACTCACTGGCATGCTGGAAAAGCACGGGCACGAAGTGCTGAAAGCCGAAAACGGCGCCGACGGCGTGGCCCTGGCCCGCCAGGAGAAACCCGATGCGGTGCTGATGGACATCGTCATGCCCGGCCTCAACGGCTTCCAGGCCACCCGTCAGCTGACCAAGGATGCGGAAACCAGCCACATCCCGGTGATCATCATCACTACCAAGGATCAGGAGACCGACAAGGTCTGGGGCACCCGCCAGGGCGCCAGGGACTACCTGACCAAGCCGGTTGACGAAGACACGCTGATCAAGACCCTGAACAACGTGCTGGCCGGTTGATCGCGCTGCCATGAGCGAGTCGCTGACCGCGTTCGAACTGTTGTGGCAGATCGACCAGCGCTGTCGCCTGCTGGCGGCGGACCTGCCGTCGCAACCGGCGCGCCAGGATCGCTGGAGCGGCATCGGCTTTCGTCTGGGCGAGCATTGGTATGTCACGCCGATGGGCGAAGTCAGTGAAGTGCTGCCCGAGCTGCGGGTCACCCAGTTGCCGGGCGTCAAGCCATGGGTCAAGGGCGTGGCCAATCTGCGCGGACGGCTGCTGCCGGTCATGGACCTGTGCGGTTTTTTCGGCCATGAGCTGTCACCGATGCGCAAGCAGCGGCGGGTATTGGTGGTAGAGCATCAGGACGTGTTCGCCGGGTTGCTGGTCGATGAAGTCTTCGGCTTGCAGCACTTCGAGCAGGACAGTTTCGAATCTGTCTCGATCAGTAAACGGCAAGGCTCCAAGGGCGAGTTCATCAAAGGCTATTTCCGGCGCGAGCAGAACTGGCGGGTGTTCAGCCTGTTTGCGTTGGCGCAGTCACCGAGTTTCATGCACGTCGCGGTTTAACAGGCGAGGACCGATGATCAAAGCAAAAACAGGCAAGCCCGCAGAAGGCTCGCGCAGCCGCTCGCAGATCATCGTGCTGTTCATCGCACTGATCGTGTTCATCATGCTGCTGTTCGCCAACTTCGCTTACCTCAACACCCAGGCCAACTACGACAAGCAGTACATCGGCCACGCCGGCGAGCTGCGGGTGCTGTCGCAGCGGATCGCCAAGAACGCCACCGAGGCCGCCGCCGGCAAGGCCGCCGCGTTCAAGCTGCTCAGCGATGCGCGCAACGATTTTGCCCAGCGCTGGGGATACCTCAAGAAGGGCGACCCGAGCACCGGCCTGCCGCCGGCGCCGTCCGTCGTGCGTCCGGAAATGCGCGCCGTGCAGCTGGACTGGGAACGCCTGCTGAAAAACACCGACGCGATTCTCTCCAGCGAGCAGACCGTGCTGTCTCTGCATCAGGTGGCCGCGACCCTCGCCGAAACCGTGCCGCAATTGCAGATCGAATACGAAAAAGTCGTGGAAATCCTCCTGCAACGCGGTGCCCCCGCCTCGCAAGTGGCGATGGCCCAGCGTCAGTCGCTGCTGGCCGAGCGGATTCTCGGCGCGGTGAACACCGTGCTCTCGGGCGATGAAAACTCTCAGCAGGCCGCTGACGCGTTCGGTCGCGATGCTGCGCGCTTCGGCCAGGTGCTCAACGGCATGTTGCAGGGCAACCCGGCGCTGAAAGTCAGCCAGGTCGAAGACCGCGATGCCCGTGCACGTTTGAGCGACATTTCCGAGCTGTTCCAGTTCGTGTCCGGCTCGGTGGATGAAATCCTCGAAACCTCGCCGGAACTGTTCAAGGTCCGTGAGTCGGCCACCAATATCTTCAGCCTGTCGCAGACCCTGCTTGACGAAGCCTCGCACCTGGCCAGCCGTTTCGAGAACCTCGCCGACGGGCGCAACACCGACACCATCGGCGGCTATGTGCTGGGCTTGCTGGCGCTGGCCTCGATCATCCTGATCGGCATGGTCATGGTCCGCGAAACCAACCGTCAGCTGCGCGAGACCGCCGAGAAAAACGAGCGCAACCAGAACGCGATCATGCGCCTGCTCGACGAGATCGAAGACCTCGCCGACGGCGACCTGACCGTGACGGCTTCGGTGACCGAAGACTTCACCGGGACCATCGCCGACTCGATCAACTATTCCGTCGACCAGTTGCGCGATCTGGTCGCCACCATCAACCTCACCGCCGGCCAGGTCGCCGCTGCGGTGCAGGAAACCCAGGCCACCGCCGTGCACCTGGCCCAGGCCTCGGAGCATCAGGCCCAGCAGATTTCCGAAGCCTCGACCGCGATCAGTGACATGGCCCAGTCCATCGATCAGGTCTCGGCCAACGCTGCCGAATCCTCGGCGGTGGCCGAGCGTTCGGTGGAAATTGCCAACAAGGGCAACGAGGTGGTGCACAACACCATCCATGGCATGGACAACATCCGCGAACAGATTCAGGACACCGCCAAGCGCATCAAGCGCCTGGGCGAGTCGTCCCAGGAAATCGGCGACATCGTCAGCCTGATCGACGACATTGCCGACCAGACCAATATCCTCGCCCTCAACGCGGCGATTCAGGCATCGATGGCCGGTGATGCCGGACGCGGTTTCGCCGTGGTCGCCGACGAAGTGCAGCGGCTGGCCGAGCGCTCGTCCGCTGCGACGCGGCAGATCGAGACGCTGGTGCGGGCGATCCAGAACGACACCAACGAAGCCGTGATTTCCATGGAGCAGACCACCACCGAAGTGGTGCGTGGCGCGCGGCTGGCGCAGGATGCCGGTGTGGCCCTGGAAGAAATCGAAGGCGTGTCCAAGACCCTGGCGGCGTTGATCCAGAGCATTTCCAACGCGGCGCAGCAGCAGACGTCTTCGGCCGGGCAGATTTCCCTGACGATGAACGTGATCCAGCAGATCACCTCGCAGACCTCGTCCGGTTCCACGGCCACCGCCGAGAGCATCGGCAACCTGGCGAAAATGGCCAGCCAGTTGCGTCGCTCGGTGTCCGGGTTCACCTTGCCGGCGGCGCCTGCGCCCGTCGCGAACAAGGCGTGAGGCCTGCGGGCGAGGCAATGTCGAGCGGAGTGGTTATGGGTGACCGGCACGACTACGTGGCCCTCGAATGGGTCAAGGGTGAAATAGCCGAGACGCTGAAACAGGCGCATCAGGCCATCGAAGCCGTGCTCGACGATCCGCAGTCCGTGCCCGGGCTGGACGAATGCCTGGCCTGCATCCATCAGGTCCACGGCAGCCTGCAGATGGTCGAGTTCTACGGCGCGGCGCTGCTGGCCGAAGAGATGGAGCACCTGGTCGAAGCGTTGCAGAACGACCGCGTCAGCCATCGCGACGAAGCGCTGCACTTGCTGTTGCAGGCGCTGGGCCAATTGCCGATCTACCTCGATCGCGTCCAGGGCGCCCGCCGTGACCTGCCGTTGGTAGTGCTGCCGCTGATCAACGACTTGCGCAGCGCCCGTGGCGAAAGCCTGTTGTCGGAAACCAGCCTGTTCAGCCCGCAGTTGCCCGAGCTGTCGCCCCTGAGCCCGGAAGCGCTGGCCCTGCTGGAGCCGGCAGAGCTGCCCAATGTACTGCGCAAATTGCGCCAGATGCTGCAAATGGCGCTGGTCGGATTGCTCCGCGAACAGGATGACCAGACGCATCTCGGCTATCTGGCCAAGGTGTTTACCCGGCTTGAAGCGCTCAGTGGTCATTCGCCGCTGAGCCCTTTGTGGCAAATCGCTTCGGCGCTGGTCGAGGGCATGCGCGAAGGGCGGATCGCCAACAGCCCGGCCCTGCGCAGCCTGTTCAAGGACGCCGACAAGGAACTCAAGCGCCTGCTTGAACAGGGCATGCCCGGCCTCAACCAGCCGCCACCGCCTGAACTGCTGAAAAGCCTGCTGTTTTATATCGCCAAAGCCGAACATCCCACCGGGCAGATGCTGACCATGAAAGATCGCTACTCCCTGGACGACGCGCTGCCCGACAGCGCGATGGTCGACGAAGAACGCACGCGCCTGGCCGGCCCCGACCGCGATGCCATGCGCTCGGTGCTCGCGGCGCTGTGCGAAGAGCTGGTGCGGGTCAAGGAACGCCTCGACCTGTTCGTACGCAGCGACCGCCAGCACGCTTCGGATCTGGACAGCCTGCTGGCGCCGTTGCGGCAGATCGCCGACACCCTGGCGGTGCTCGGTTTCGGCCAGCCGCGCAAGGTGATCATCGATCAACTGGCGGTGGTGCTCAGCCTCGCGCAGGGTCAGCGCGAACCGAATGACGCCACGCTGATGGACGTCGCCGGCGCCTTGCTCTACGTCGAAGCGACGCTGGCCGGGATGGTTGGCACGGTGGAGCCGGAAAGCCCGGATGATTCGCGGCTGCCGACCACCGACCTGACGCAGATCCATCAGATCGTGATCAAGGAAGCGCGTATCTGCCTGCAACAGGCCAAGGACATGATCGTCGATTACATCGACGCCGACTGGGATCGCCAGCAACTGCAAAGCCTGCCGGCGCTGCTGACCCAGGTGCGCGGCGCACTGGCGATGATTCCGCTGGCGCGGGCGGCAAGTCTGCTCGAAGCCTGCAACGGGTTCATCCGCGAGCATTTGTTGCTCGACCCTCACGAACCGGGCTGGCAGCAACTCGACAGCCTCGCCGACGCCATCACCAGTATCGAGTATTACCTCGAACGCCTGACGGATGACCCGCAGGCACCGAGCGAGCACTTGCTGGATATTGCGCAGAAAAGCCTCGCCAGTCTCGGTTTCTTTCCTGACGAACAGCCCGGTGAGCCGCATGTGCCGGTGCTCGAGGATGTGCTCAGCCCCAGCGAAGCGCTGGTGATGCAGGATTTGCAGGAACTGGACGACCCGGAGATTGTGCAGTCTCTGGCCGAAGTGCTCGCCAGCCCGGTGTCGGCGGTCAACCCGCCGGCGCTGACCACGCCGGGCAGTCTGCTGCCGCCACCGGCCGATGAAGAACCGGTGGACGACGAGCTGCGCGAAGTGTTCCTCGAAGAGACCGGGGAAGTGCTTGAGGTGCTGGGCGAATACTTGCCGCGCTGGTCTGCCGATCCTGCTGACCGCTCCGCCCTCAGTGAGCTGCGCCGCGGTTTTCATACGCTCAAGGGCAGCGGCCGGATGGTGCGCGCGCTGGTTCTTGGTGAGCTGGCCTGGGCGGTGGAAAACCTGCTCAACCGCGTGCTGGAACACAGCGTCGAACCTGGCCCGGCAGTGCGCCAGTTGCTCGCCGACACGCTGCTGCTGTTGCCGGACCTGATCACCGAATTCGCCACCAACGGCCAGCGTCAGCGCCATGATGTCGATCAACTGGCGGCCCGCGCCCACGCGCTGGCCAAGGGCGACACGCCGCTGCCGGCTGAAGACGTGGAAGACGTTGCAGCCCTCGATCCGCTGTTGCTGGAGATCTTTCGCAACGAAGCCGAAAACCACCTCGCCAGCCTCAACCGTTTTCTCGATCAGGCCGCCGAGCATGTGCCGTTGCAGGCCAGCGACGAGTTGCAGCGCGCGCTGCACACCCTCAAGGGCAGCGCATCAATGGCGGGGGTTTCGCCGATTGCCGAACTGGCGGCGCCGCTCGATAAACTGGCCCGGGAATTCAAGGCCCACCAATTGGCGCTGGACCTGGACGCAGTGGAACTGCTGCTCGAAGCCGAGGGCCTGTTCCGCGTCGGTCTGCGCCAGCTCAAACACGATCCGCTGGCGCCGATCGTCGGTGCGCAAGCGCTGATCAAACGCACCGAAACCCTGCTCGGCCAGCGTCTGGAGTCGATCCTCAGCGCCCCGAGCAGCGCCTTGCGGGTCAAGCGTGATCCGCAACTGATCAACAACTTCCTGGCCCAGGGCATGGACATCCTGCTCGACGCCGAAAGCCTCTTGCAGCGCTGGCAGCAGCACCCCGGCGAGCGTCAGGAACTCAGCGCGCTGCTGGATGAACTGACCACGCTGGGCGAGGGCGCGCACCTGGCGGACTTGCTGCCGATGGATGTGCTGTGTGAAGCCTTGCTCGATCTCTACGGCGCCGTCGAAGAAAGCAGCCTGGCGGTCAGCGAGCGGTTTTTCCATGAAGCGCAGCAGGCCCACGAAGCACTGATCAACATGCTCGACGAACTGGCCGCCGGCCAGGAAATCACCCCGCAACCGCAGCGCATCCGCGCCTTGCACGAACTGCTCGACGAGAGCCTCGATCCGTCGGCCATGGGCCTGATCCGCAGCGACGGCAGTCGCACCCCGAGCATCCGCGAACTGGGCAGCGCCACCGCCGAACTGCAACAACACAGCGTCGACAGCGGGCCGGACGACGAGATCGTCGAGATCTTCCTCGAAGAGGCAGTGGACATTCTCGACAGCGCCGGGCAAGCCTTGCAGCGCTGGCTGAAGGACCCGGAGAACGGCGCACCGCTGTCGTCGCTGCAACGGGATTTGCACACGCTCAAGGGCGGCGCACGGATGGCCGAGGTGGCGGCGGTCGGCGATCTGGCCCACGAGCTGGAAGGCCTTTACCAAGGGCTGGTGGATCGCCGTTACAGTCACAGCGAAGCCCTGGACCGATTGCTGCGCCAGAGCCACGAACGTCTGGCGCAGTTCCTCGAACAGTTGCACCGGCACCAGCCGCTGGATCCGGCGCAGGACTTGATCGAGGCGATCCGGCGCTTCCGTCACGGCCCGAGCGCCCAGCCCGAAACGTCGTCAGCCTCCGTCACGCAGGACGGCTCAGGACACGATCCGGAATTGCTGGAAATCTTCCTTGAAGAAGGTTTCGACATCATCGAAAACTCCGGCGCCGCGTTGCTGCGCTGGCAGGCCGAGCCCGGCAATCGCCACGAAGTGGAAACCCTGTTGCGCGACCTGCACACCCTCAAGGGCGGCGCGCGGATGGTGGAAATCGGTCCGATCGGCGACCTCGCCCATGAGCTGGAAAACCTTTACGAAAGCCTGTTCGCCGGCACCCTGCAGGGCAGCGCCGAACTGTCTGCGCTGTTGCAGCGCGGTCATGACCGGTTGGCGCAGATGCTCGACGCGGTACGCGCCGGCCAGCCGTGTCCACCGGCGGACCGACTGATCAGCGCGATCCAGAGTTTCAGTCACCCGGTGGTCGTGCAAAGCCCGGCGCCCGTACCGCCGGTTGCGGTCAAGACCGAGCCTGCGGCCCCGGTCCCCGAGGCCGGGGCGGACATGGTCAAGGTTTCCGCCGAACTGCTCGACGAGCTGGTCAACCTCGCCGGTGAAACCTCGATCTTCCGTGGACGGATCGAACAGCAAGTCAACGATGCGCAGACCGCCCTGCATGAGATGGAAACCACCATCGAGCGCATGCGCGACCAGTTGCGCCGGCTCGACACCGAAACCCAGGGGCGGATCCTCAGCCGCCAGCAAGTGGACGCTGAACGCCTCGGCTACGAAGATTTCGACCCACTGGAAATGGACCGCCATTCACAGCTGCAGCAACTGTCACGGGCGCTGTTCGAATCCGCTTCCGACTTGCTGGACCTGAAGGAAACCCTCGACCGGCGCACCCACGACGCCGAGAACCTGTTGCAGCAGCAGGGGCGGATCAACACCGAGTTGCAGGAAGGCCTGATGCGTACGCGCATGGTGCCGTTCGAGCGCATGTTGCCGCGTCTGAAGCGCATCGTCCGGCAGGTCGCCGAGGAACTGGGCAAGGACGTGGCGTTCACCGTCGGCAACGCCGAAGGCGAGATGGACCGCAACGTCCTCGAACGCATGGCGGCACCGCTGGAACACATGCTGCGCAATGCCGTCGACCATGGCCTGGAGTCCGCCGAAGTCCGGCTGGCGGCGGGCAAACCGGCGCAGGGGCAGATCAGCCTCGACCTGTCACGCGAGGGCGGCGACATCGTGTTCGACATCCGCGACGATGGCGCCGGCGTGCCACTGGATGCCGTGCGGCGCAAGGCGATCAAGCGCGGTCTGCTGGCGCCGGACGCCGACATCAGCGACCGCGAAGTGTTGCAGTTCATCCTCCAGCCGGGATTTTCCACCGCCGAGAAAATCACCCAGATTTCCGGGCGTGGCGTGGGCATGGACGTGGTGCACGAAGAAGTCCGGCAACTGGGCGGGACCATGAGCATCGATTCGGTGCCGGGGCAGGGCGTGCACTTTCGCATTCGTCTGCCGTTCACCGTGTCGGTCAACCGTGCGCTGATGGTGCAGTGTGGTGAGGATCAGTACGCGATTCCGTTGAACACCATCGACGGCATCGTCCGCGTGCTGCCGAATGAACTGGACGGGCATTTCCGTCTCGATCCGCCGAGTTATCAATACGGCGGTCAGCGTTATGAACTGTGCTACCTGGGCGAGCTGCTGAAAACCGCGCCACGGCCGAAACTGTCCGGCCAGAGCCTGCCGGTGCCGGTCTTGCTGGTGCAGTGCAACGACCGGCACATCGCGGTGCAGGTCGACACGATGGCCGGCACCCGCGAGATCGTGGTCAAGAGCCTCGGCCCGCAGTTCGCGTCGGTGCAGGGCGTGTCCGGGGCGACGATCCTCGGTGATGGCCGGGTGGTGTTGATTCTCGACCTGCTGGCGCCGATCCGCGCGATGCAGGCAAGGTTGCCGCAGCGTCCGGCCAGTCACGAAATCGAGAGCGAACCGCACAAGCCGTTGCTGGTGATGGTGGTCGACGACTCGGTCACGGTGCGCAAGGTCACCAGCCGCCTGCTCGAACGCCATGGCATGAACGTGCTGACGGCCAAGGATGGGGTCGATGCGATGCTGCTGCTGGAAGAACACATGCCGGACCTGATGCTGCTCGACATCGAAATGCCGCGCATGGACGGCTTCGAAGTGGCGACCCAGGTGCGCCACGACGAGCGTCTGCAACACCTGCCGATCATCATGATCACCTCGCGCACCGGGCAGAAACACCGCGACCGCGCGATGGCCATTGGCGTCAACGATTACCTCGGCAAGCCGTACCAGGAATCGGTGCTGCTCGAAAGCATCGCCCTGTGGAGCAAAAAACATGCATGAACGCCGGCACAACCAACGCACCAGCCAACTCACCGGGCTGCTGTTGCCGTTGGCGGATCGCAACCTGATTCTGCCCAACGTCGCCGTTGCCGAACTGATCGACTACCAGTCCAGCGCCTTCGACCTCGATACGCCGCCGTGGTATCTGGGGCGGGTGACCTGGCGCGAGCGGCAGATTCCGCTGCTGAGTTTCGAGTCGGCGTGCGGCAAC
Source organism: Pseudomonas sputi (assembly GCF_021603585.1). GTDB lineage: Bacteria > Pseudomonadota > Gammaproteobacteria > Pseudomonadales > Pseudomonadaceae > Aquipseudomonas > Aquipseudomonas sputi. The sequence continues at coordinate 148,242 of NZ_BQHI01000005.1, forward strand.
AAGACCGTCATCGGCGAACGGGCGCGGATCGTCATCCTCAATGCCCTCGGCGGTTTGCCGGAATTGAAGTTCATTGCGCTGCTGGTGCAGGGGATTCCGCGCTCCTACAAGCTCGACAGTCAGTTGAGTTACGTCGACGTGCCGCTGTGTGCGCTGGAGCAGGCGGCGGTGCAGGTCGGGGAGCAGGTGGCGAAGGTGCCGGATTTGTTGGCGTTGGAGAAATTGTTGGTGGATGCGGGGCTTGTCCACTGATCGTTACGCTCACCGTAACGGTTCGCCACTGCGCTTGATTGATGCCCCTCAAGCACACTCCTAAGGTAGCTCCACGACAGCGAACCTCGTGGAGTGAGCATGACAACAACAATATCCCCCGAATCGCGCTGGACGCGGCGGCGCGACGAGAAGCAGCGGCGCCTCGACAAGGTGCGCGGGCTGGCCGACGGTGCGGTGTTGCCCACCGACAGGATCGTCGCGGCGCTCGAAGCGCTGATTCATCCGGGCGACCGTGTGGTGCTGGAGGGCAACAACCAGAAGCAGGCGGATTTCCTTTCCCGCGCCCTGGCCAAGGCCGATCCGCAGAAGCTCCACGATCTGCACATGATCATGCCCAGCGTCGGTCGTTCCGAGCATCTGGACCTGTTCGAACGCGGCATCGCCCGCAAGCTCGATTTCTCCTTTGCCGGCACCCAGAGCCTGCGCATCAGCCAGTTGCTCGAAGACGGTCTGCTGGAAATCGGCGCGATCCACACCTACATCGAACTCTACGCCCGGCTGGTGGTGGACCTGATCCCCAACGTCGTGCTCTCGGCCGGGTTCATGGCTGATCGTGCCGGCAACATCTACACCGGCCCGAGCACCGAAGACACCCCGGCGCTGATCGAACCGGCAGCGTTCAGCGACGGCATCGTCATCGTTCAGGTCAATCAGTTGGTGGACGATGTCAGCGAATTGCCTCGCGTCGACATTCCGGCGTCGTGGGTGGATTTCGTGGTGGTGGCGGACAAGCCGTTCTACATCGAGCCGCTGTTCACTCGCGACCCGCGTCACATCAAGCCTGTGCATGTGTTGATGGCGATGATGGCGATTCGCGGGATCTACGAAAAACACAACGTGCAGTCGCTGAACCACGGCATCGGTTTCAACACCGCCGCCATCGAACTGATTCTGCCAACCTACGGCGAATCCCTTGGCCTCAAGGGCAAGATCTGCCGCAACTGGACACTCAACCCGCACCCGACGCTGATCCCGGCGATTGAAAGCGGCTGGGTCGAAAGCGTGCATTGCTTCGGCACCGAACTGGGCATGGAGAACTACATCGCTGCTCGCCCGGACGTGTTCTTCACCGGCCGCGACGGTTCGCTGCGTTCCAACCGGATGTTCTGCCAACTGGCCGGGCAATACGCGGTGGACCTGTTCATCGGCGCAACCTTGCAGGTCGATGGCGACGGCCATTCCTCCACGGTCACCCGTGGCCGCCTCGCCGGTTTCGGTGGCGCGCCGAACATGGGCCATGACCCGCGCGGTCGCCGTCACGGCACCCCGGCCTGGCTCGACATGCGCCACGACGATTCGCAGCAGCCGATGCTCGAACGGGGCAAGAAACTCGTGGTGCAGATGGTCGAGACGTTCCAGGAGGGCGGCAAACCGACCTTCGTCGAAACCCTCGACGCGGTAGAGGTGGCGAAAAAAAGCGGCATGCCGCTGGCGCCGATCATGATCTACGGCGACGACGTCACCCACCTGCTGACCGAAGAAGGCATCGCCTACCTGTACAAGGCGCGCTCGCTGCAAGAGCGTCAGGCGATGATCGCGGCGGTGGCCGGCGTCACCGCCATCGGCCTGCGCCACAACCCGAAAGACACCGAACGCATGCGCCGTGAAGGCCTGATCGCCTTGCCCGAAGACCTTGGCATCCGCCGCACCGACGCCACCCGCGAACTGCTGGCGGCGAAGAGCGTGGCCGATCTGGTCGAGTGGTCCGGCGGCCTCTACAACCCGCCTGCCAAGTTCAGGAGCTGGTAATGCACGCACTCAACCTGCAACCCAAACCCATCACCCTCGCCGAACGGCTGGCGGACCTGGCCGTGGACGCGCTGATCGACGAAGCCGACCTGTCGCCGAAACCGGCGCTGGTCGACCGGCGTGGCAACGGTGCCCACACCGATTTGCACCTCGGATTGATGCACGCCTCGGCGCTGGCATTGTGGCCGGCGTTCAAGGAAATGGCCGAAGCCGCGCTGGAGTTCGGCGAGCTCGGCTTGCCGCTGCGCGAAGCCATTGGCCGCATCGGCCGGGAAGGCGAGCAAGCGATGCTTGCCACCACCCACGGCGTGAACACCCATCGTGGGGCGATCTGGGCGTTGGGCCTGCTGGTCACGGCGGCTGCGCTGGATACGAAGTCCACCGGTGCTGGCGCCGTCACTCTGCGCGCGGCGCGTCTGGCGTTGCTCGATGACCGTTATGCGCCGCGCCCACTGAGCCACGGCGCCCAAGTCGCGCAACGCTACGGCGCTCGGGGTGCCCGGGAAGAAGCGCAACTCGGCTTCCCGTCGGTGGTGCAGCGTGGCCTGCCGCAGCTCAAACGCAGCCGCGCCGCCGGTCATGGCGAACAGAACGCCCGGCTCGATGCCTTGCTCGCAATCATGACCGACCTGGCCGACACCTGCGTCCTGTACCGCGCCGGCGAACAGGGCCTGCACGCCATGCAGCACGGCGCCCGGGCGGTGCTTGATGCGGGTGGCAGCGCCAGCCTCACCGGTCGCCGTCGCCTGCACGAACTCGATCAACAACTCATCGCATTGAATGCCTCGCCCGGTGGCGCCGCCGACTTGCTCGCCGCCAGCCTGCTGCTCGACCGGATCGAGCGCGACGGCATCCTTCAGGGAGCGTTTTGATGGAAACCTTATCCTTTGAATTCCCCGCCGGGCAGCCGCCGCGCGGTCGGGCGCTGGTCGGTTGTGTCGGCTCGGGCGATCTGGAAGTGCTGATCGAACCGGGCCTGGCCGGCAAGCTGACGATCAATGTGCAGACTTCGGTCAACGGTGCACAGCTGCGCTGGCAGCATTTGTTTGCACGGATGTTCGACGGCACCACGCCACCGGCGATGGCCATCGATATCCACGACTTCGGCGCGACCCCGGGCGTGGTGCGCCTGCGGCTGGAACAAGGCTTCGAGGAGATCGGCCATGACTGACACCTCGGCACTTTTGCACAAGCACAGCTTCGTCGAACTCGGCGCCCGGCAGCGGGCGAAAGCCTTGCTCGACACCGGCACCTTCCGCGAACTGCTCGACCCGTTTCAGCGCGTCATGTCGCCGTGGCTGGAACGCCAGGGCGTGGTGCCCCAGGCCGATGACGGCGTGGTGATCGCCAAGGGCAGCCTCGACGGTTTGCCGGTGGTGATCGCGGCGATTGAAGGTGCGTTTCAGGGCGGCAGCCTCGGCGAAGTCGGCGGGGCGAAGATCGCCGGCGCGCTGGAACTGGCCGCCGAGGACAATCGCAACGGCATCGAGACTCGCGCCATCCTGCTGCTGGAAACCGGCGGCGTACGCTTGCAGGAAGCCAACCTTGGTTTGGCGGCGATTGCCGATATCCACGCGGCGATTGTCGATCTGCAGCAATACCAGCCAGTGGTCGGTGTGGTGGCGGGCAGCGTCGGCTGTTTCGGCGGGATGTCGATTGCCGCCGCGCTGTGCAGCTACTTGCTCGTGACCCAGGAAGCACGCCTCGGTCTGAACGGCCCGCAGGTGATCGAGCAGGAGGCCGGGATCGAGGAATACGACTCCCGCGACCGCCCTTTCATCTGGAGCCTGACCGGTGGCGAGCAACGGTTTGCCAGTGGTCTGGTGGACCGTTATGTCGCCGATGACGTGGCGCAGATTCGCCGGCAGGTCGGCGAGTTGCTGCAACAGGGCCTGCCGGCGCAACCGCGCAGTCAACGGGCCGAGTGGTTCCTGCAACGCCTGACGAGCCTGGACACTGACAAGCAAATCGAGCCTTCGCTGGTTCGCGATCTGTATCAAGGAGAGCGCTCATGAGTGGTTATTCCGTGCGCGGTTTGAACTGGTTCAACGCCTTGAGCGCTGGCGCGAAGGTCGCTGAAGGCTTGCCGCCATCGCTGAAGGTCGCCGACGGGCCACTGGGGCGTTTTATCGCCGTGGTCGCCGATCCGCACAACCGGTTCCCTCGTGCTCGCAATGGCGAAGTCGGTTTGCTCGAAGGTTGGGGCCTGGCCAAGGCGGTGGATGACGCGATCAGCGCCGACCTTGACCAAACACAAAAGCGCCCGTTGATCGCCATCGTCGATGTGCCGAGCCAGGCCTACGGTCGCCGCGAAGAAGCCCTCGGTATTCATCAGGCCCTGGCCGGTGCGGCGCACGCTTATGCCCGTGCGCGGCTGGCCGGGCATCCGGTGATTGCGCTGCTGGTGGGCAAGGCCATGTCCGGAGCGTTTCTCGCTCACGGTTATCAGGCCAACCGCTTGATCGCCCTGCGTGATCCGGGGGTGATGGTGCACGCCATGGGCAAGGCGTCGGCGGCGCGGGTGACCTTGCGCAGCGTCGAGGAACTGGAAGCTCTGGCGTCCAGCGTGCCGCCGATGGCCTATGACATCGACAGTTATGCCAGCCTCGGGTTGCTCTGGGAAACTTTGTCGGTGCAGCAGATCGAACAGCCGACGGCGGAGGATCTGGCACGAGTCAGCGAATGCCTGAAGCAAGCGATCGGCGATATTGGCGCGACGGATTTGAGCCATCGTCTCGGCGCGAAAAATCGCGAAGCCTCCAGCCGCGTACGTGAATTGCTGAGGGCGCAGTGGTGAACACGCCTCTGGCCCACGACCTGCTGTGGGGCATGACGCCGGCGCAGTTGCCGGCGGATGCGCCGCAGTGGGCGATTGACTCGCTGAGTGCCGGGCAACCGGTCGTGGTGCGCCGGGCGTTGAGTGAGGATGGGTTGATCGCGGTGGGCGTGCGCGGTCGGTTGCGCGAGCAGCGGCTGGCGGCGTTCATGGCGCTTGATTCGATTGCTTGCCGGGTCAGCCCGGAAGCCCTTTGTCAGGTCGAGAGCGAGCGTGATCTGCCGGTCATGCAGGCGCTCCGGCAACTGCGGCCGGTGCTCGATGATTGCGGTTGGATTTGGGGTGTCAGCGGCAGTGTCGGGTTTGAGCTGGCCAGTGGATTTACGGCGATGCACGAACGCAGCGATCTCGACTTGATCCTGCGAGCGCCGCAACGGATGACCCGCAATCAGGCGCGTAAATGGGTCGCGGTTTTCGATCAGGCGATCTGCCGGGTCGATCTGCAATTGCAGACGCCGTTCGGTGCCGTCGCCCTGCGCGAATGGGCTGGAAATGCTTCGCGGGTGCTGCTGAAAAACGCCCATGAAGCCTGTCTGGTGTCTGATCCGTGGAACCCGCAGGAGCAGGCAGCGTGAGCAGTCTGCTGGTGTTTCCCGGTCAGGGCGCGCAGCAGCCCGGCATGCTCCAGCGTTTGCCTCGGGAAACGCTGATCGAGGCCAGCGATAGCCTCGGTGAGGATGTCTGGCGGCTGGATTCCAGCGAAGCGTTGCGCAGCACCCGGGCGGTTCAGCTCTGCCTGCTGATCGCCGGGGTCGCAGCCTCGCGGCAGTTGTTGCAGGACGGACTGGCCGCAGATTACGTCGCCGGCCTGTCCATCGGTGCGTATCCGGCAGCAGTGGTCGCCGGCGCGTTGAGCTTCAGCGATGCGCTGCATCTGGTCAGCCTGCGTGGCGAGTTGATGCAGCAGGCTTATCCACAGGGCTTTGGCATGACCGCGATCATCGGCCTGCCATTATCCACCGTCGAAACGCTGCTGGCGCAGGTGCACAGTGCAGAAGCACCGGTGTACCTGGCCAACATCAACGCCGATAACCAGCTGGTGATTGCCGGCAGCGACAAGGCGATGCAGGCGGTCGCCGAGCGGGCACGCGCTCGTGGCGCCGGTCTGGCAAAACGGCTGGCGGTCAGCGTGCCGTCGCACTGCCCGTTGCTGGATGAACCCGCGCAAACCCTCGCCGAAGCTTTCGCCGAGGTAGAACTGAAAACACCGCAAATCGCTTACCTGAGCGGCAGTCGCGCCAGGCCTGTGACCCAGGTGGAAGCGCTGCGCGACGATCTCGCCTTCAACATGTGCCGCGTGGTGGACTGGCGCGGCACCGTGCAAAGCGCTTACGAGCGCGGCGTACGTTTACAGATCGAACTGCCGCCCGGTGCGGTGCTGACCGGGCTGGCGCGCCGGGTGTTCGAACAGGGGACTGTCGCTGCCTTCGACAGTGCCCGGCTCGACACCTTGCAGGCGCTGTTGCGTGAAGAGGAGGGCCGACGACCCTAAATCACCGACTCAGGCTTCGAACAACAAAAACAATTCGACGATGCACTTTGAGGACTACAACAATGATTATTTACGGTGTGGCGTTTCTCGCCTTTTGTACGCTGGTGGGTGTCTGGGTCGGTGAACTGCTTGGCAAGTTGATCGGCGTGCCGGCCAATGTCGGCGGTGTCGGTATTGCGATGCTGCTGTTGATCGGTTTGGGCAGTTACTTGAATAAAAGTGGATGGCTCAAGGGTAAGACCGAGCAGGGTGTCGAGTTCTGGAGCGCCATCTACATTCCGATCGTGGTCGCCATGGCGGCGCAGCAAAACGTTTACGGCGCGCTGAAGGGCGGGCCGATGGCAATCCTCGCCGGAACGCTCGCCGTAGTCATCGCCTTTGCCTTGGTGCCGGTGCTGGTGCGCCTCGGTAACAAGAAACCGGCGCCGATCACGCCTGCCAAGACTGCGGGGTGAGCGCCATGTACGAATCAATGATGAAAGTCATCACCGGCTACGGCTTGATCAGCGGTTTCCTGATTGTCGGCCTGACCATGTGGGTGTCCTACTGGATGTCCACCACCTTCACCAAGGGCCGTTTGCATGGCTCGGCCATCGCCATTTTGCTCGGGTTGGTGCTGTCGTATGTCGGCGGTGCACTGACGGGGGGGCAGAAAGGTGTGGTGGACATTCCTTTGTTGTCGGGTATCGGTTTGCTCGGCGGCGCCATGCTGCGGGACTTCGCAATTGTTGCCACGGCGTTTGGCGTCAGCGTCGATGAGCTGAAGCGGGCCGGGTTTGTTGGTGTGCTGGCGTTGTTTGTCGGCGTGGGCACGTCGTTTGTGGCCGGGGTCGGTGTGGCGATGGCATTCGGTTATACCGATGCGGTGAGCCTGACCACCATTGGCGCAGGAGCGGTGACGTACATCGTCGGGCCCGTGACGGGGGCGGCGATTGGCGCGAGTTCCGAAGTCATGGCGCTGTCGATAGCGGCCGGATTGATCAAGGCGATTCTGGTGATGGTGATGACGCCGTTCGTGGCGCCGATGATCGGCCTGAACAACCCGCGCAGTGCGGTGATCTTTGGCGGATTGATGGGGACCTCCAGCGGCGTGGCCGGCGGGTTGGCGGCGACGGATCCCAAGCTGGTGCCTTATGGCTGCCTGACAGCGGCGTTCTATACCGCACTTGGGTGTTTGCTCGGGCCTTCGGTGTTGTTTCTGCTGATGCGTGGGTTGATGGGCTAGGACGATGGTGGGTTGTCATTCCCACGCTCTGCGTGGGAACGCCTCAATGGACGCTCGGCGCCCGCTTTGGGGACGAGGCGTCCCGGGCTGCATTCCCACGCGGGGAACGATCATTGGGTGGCCTGGCGATTGGCGTACATCCGACACTCCGCCAGCAACGCCAGCAGATTCGGATCCCGCTCCTTGGCCTTCAGGAACACCACGCCAATGTGCTGCTGCAACCGGTATTTCTCCTGCAACGGAATCAGCTTCACCCGGTTCTCGTACACCGCCGCAATCCTGCCCGGCAGCAACGCATAACCAACCCCGGAGCTGACCATGCTCAGCAGGGTGAAGATGTCGTTGACCTGCATCGCCACCTTCGGCTCGAACCCCGCCTGCCGGAACACCCGGATGCCGTCCTGGTGGGTGGCGAAGCCTTGGGTGAGGGTGATGAAGGTTTCGTCGCGCACCTCGGCCAGATCCACTTCGCTGCGTTGGGCGAAGCGCGAATCGGCCGGAGTGGCGAGGAAGATGTCGTCGGAAAACAGCGGAATCTGCTCGCAGTCCGGGTCGTTGACGCTGTCGTCCAGCGACACCAGAATCGCGTCGACTTCCATGTTTTTCAGCTTGTAGAGCAGGTCGATGTTCGAACCGAGGATCAGGTCGATGTTGAGTTCGCTGCGGCGGATCTTCAGGCCCATGATCAACTGCGGCACGGTTTTCACGGTCAATGAATACAGCGAGCCGAGCTTGAAGCGCTCGGCCGAGAACCCGGCCGCTTCGCGGGTCAGGCGCACGCTTTCGACCACGTCCTGAATCAGTTTCTGCGCCCGCTCTTCGAGCACGTAGGCGCTTTCCAGCGGTGTCAGGTTGCGGCCTTCGTGCTTGAACAGCGGGCAACGCAGGGCGCTTTCCAGCGAATGGATCGCGCGGTGCACGCTGACGTTGCTGGTCTGCAACTCGGCGGCGGCGCGGGCGAGGTTGCCGGTGCGCATGAAGGCGAGGAACACCTCGAGTTTCTTCAGGGTCAATTCTTCGTCGATCAGCATGGCGCGGACTCTTCTTGGTATCGCTCGATTGTGCCCAAATATCAGGACAGGTGCAGGCCCGCGTTGAACGCAAACATTGCGCTTTTACGCTCAAGGCCCGAGCCTTGCGCGCTGCGGTAAATGAAATCGAGGTGTGCGACACATGTATCACGGAGAAAAACTGAACGCCTGGACCCATCTGGTCGGGGCGGTAGCGGCGTTTGTCGGGGGCGTGTGGATGCTGGTGATTGCCAGCCTCGACGGCAGCCCGTGGAAGATCGTCAGCGTGGCGATTTACGCCTTCACCTTGCTGGTGCTCTACAGCGCGTCCACCGTGTACCACAGCGTGCGCGGGCGCAAGAAAGCGATCATGAAGAAGGTCGATCACTTTTCGATCTACCTGCTGATCGCCGGCAGCTACACGCCGTTCTGCCTGGTGACGTTGCGCGGGCCGTGGGGCTGGACGCTGTTCGGGATTGTCTGGGGGCTGGCGCTGATCGGCATTCTGCAGGAGATCAAGCCGCGCTCCGAGGCGCGGATCCTGTCGATCGTGATCTACGCCGTGATGGGCTGGATCGTGCTGGTGGCGGTCAAGCCGCTGATCGCGGCGCTGGGGACGACGGGGTTTGTCTGGCTGGCGTCGGGCGGCGTGCTGTACACCGTGGGGATCATCTTCTTTGCCCTCGACCATCGGTTGCGCCATGCCCACGGGATCTGGCATCTGTTCGTGATCGCCGGGAGCCTGCTGCACTTTGTGGCGATTCTGTTTTATGTCCTTTAAGGGCGCATCAGTCGGTCGAGTTGTTCCCGGGCGCGCTGACTGAAGATCTGCAGCAAATCATTCAGGGTATGCGGCAAAGGTTCAGTGGCGCGGGTCACGGCGTACAGCGTGATCGGTAGCGGCGGGGCGAGAGGGCGGATAGAGGTGGTGGCCGTTGAGGCACCCAGCGCGGTGAACGGATCGATCACCGCCACCCCGGCGCCGGATTCCACCATCGCCCGCGCCAGTGAGTAAGTCTGCACGGCGATCCGCACACGCGGCGGCGGTTCGACCGCTTCAAGATAACTATCGAGGCGGGCGGCCAGTGGATCGGCGCTGGACAGCCCGATCAGCGGCGCTCCCGCCAACGCCATCAGCGGCAACGGCTGACCGGCCTCTTCCTCCGGCCAATAACCTTTCGGCGCCAGCGCCACCAGCACCCCCGAAGCCAATGCCTGGGCCTTCAGCCCCGGATGGTCCGGCAACTGCAACGTCAGGGCCACGTCCACTTCGCGCATCAGCAGGTTCTGCATCAGCTCGCGGCTGTGGGCGCTCGACAGTTCGCAGGCGATGTCCGGGAACTGCGCCGTCCATTGCCGGATCGCCGGCGGCAGCAACGACAGCGCCAGCGCCGGGGTCGCGCCGATCCGCAGGCTGTGACCGGGTGCGCGGCGCAGGCTCTGGGCCAGACGCCGCACGCCTTGCAGGCTTTCGGTGACCTTGTCGACTTCGCGCTCCAGCTCCAGCGCTTCCGGGGTCGCCTGCAACTTGCCGCGCACCCGCAGAAACAACGGAAAGCCCAGCTGCTGCTCGGCGTGCTGCAGCACCTTGGTCACCGCCGGTTGCGATACGTGCAGCAACTGCGCAGCGGCGCTGACCGAGCCGGTTTGGCGAATGGCCTGGAAAATCTCGATATGACGAAGGCGCATGACGATCCCATAACCTTTGTTTATAGGTCTGGCATCTTTATTCATTGTTCGGCGCCTGTCACCTCATCCTAACCTCGGCCTCGTCTTCAAAAAGAATCAAGGACGGACATGGCTCAGCGTGTGTGCATCATTGGCGGCGGCGTGATCGGGTTGGCAACGGCCTGGGCGCTGGTGCGCGACGGCTTCGAGGTGACGGTGGTCGAGGCGCGGCAGTCGCTGGGCAGCGAAACCAGTTTCGCCAACGGTGGCCAGTTGTCCTACCGCTACGTTGCGCCGCTGGCCGATGCCGGCGTGCCGTTGCAGGCAATCGGCTGGATGCTGCGCGGCGATTCACCGCTCAGGTTGCGCCCGCGCCTGGACCCGGCGCAGTGGCGCTGGATGGCCTCGTTTCTCGCCGCGTGCCGCACCTCGGTCAATCGTGAAAACGCCGCGCATCTGTTGCGTCTGGCGCTGTTCAGCCAGAGCACCCTGAAACGTTGGCGCGAGGACGACGGATTGGTCGGTTTCAACTGGCGGCGCAACGGCAAACTGGTGACCTTCCGCAACGCCGCCAGCTTCGAGCATGCACGCAAAGGCCTCGCCGATCCGCAGCAACAGCAGGTGTTGTCCGCCACCGAATGTGCGCAACTGGAACCGGCACTGACCGATGCGCCGTTCGTAGGCGCGATCTACACGCCGGATGAAGAAGTCGGCGACTGTCATGGCTTTTGCCAGCAGTTGGCGGCGCGCTTGAAGGCGTCGGGTCGCTGCGAGTTTCGTCTCGGCCAGCCAGTCACCGGCATCCGTCACAGCCACGGCGCCGTCACGGCCATTGAACTTGGCGACGAAACCCTGCCGGTCGAACAACTGGTGATCGCCGCCGGCCATCGCAGCCCGTTGCTGGCGCTGCCCGGCCTGCGCCTGCCGCTGTACCCGCTGAAGGGCTACAGCCTGACTGTGCCGATCGGCAACGCACACCGGGCGCCAGATGTGAGCATCACCGACTACGACCGCAAGATCGTCTACGCGCGTATCGGCGAACAACTGCGCGTGGCGGCGATGGTCGATATCGTCGGTTTCGACCCGGCGGTGGACCCCGAGCGACTGGCGCTGATCAAGCGTCACGCCCGCGACACCTTTCCCGACGCAGGCAACTACGATGCGGCCGTGGAGTGGGCCGGCATGCGCCCGGCCACGCCCACCGGCGTTCCGCTGCTGGGCGCCACGGCGTATCGCAATCTGTGGCTCAACCTCGGCCACGGCGCGCTCGGTTTCACCCTGGCCTGCGGCAGCGGGCAGTTGCTCAGCGAACTGATTGGCGAGCAGCGCACATCCATTGATCTGCACGGGTTCAATCCCCGTGCGGCGTGACGGTTTCTGCTAAAACACCCCACCCACAACGGAGAATAACAATGCAAAAAATCACGTTGCTCGGCTGCACTCTGGCGCTGGTTTTCGGCGCTCAGGCGCAGGCCAATGAAGTGCCGCTGACCGGTACGCTCGGCAAGATCGCCAGCGCCAACAGCATCACCCTGGGTTATCGCGATGCGTCGGTGCCGTTCTCGTATGTGGGCGATCACACCGGCCAGCCAATGGGGTATTCGGTGGAACTGGCGGACAAGATCGTCGAGCGCATCAAGCAGCAACTGGCGTTGCCGGAGCTGAAGGTGAAGTACAACCTGGTGACGTCGCAGACGCGGATTCCGCTGGTTCAGAACGGCACGGTCGACCTTGAATGCGGCTCCACCGGGGTAACCGCCGAACGGCAGAAGCAGGTCGCGTTCTCCTACGGTTTCATCTACGTCAAAGGTCAGCTCCTGACTGCCAGGGACAGCGGCATCAAAAGCTTCGATGACCTGCGCGGCAAGAACGTGGTGACCACCGCCGGCACCACCAACGAGCGCTATCTGAAGAGCTACAACCTCGACCACAAACTGAACATGTTCGTCATCAGCGCCAAGGATCACGGCGAGGCATTCTAGATGCTGCAATCGGGGCGCGCGGCGGCGTTCTACATGGACGATGCGTTGCTCTACGGCGAGCGGGCCAAGGCACGTGATCCGCACAACTGGGTCGTGGTGGGGGAGGAGCAGTCGCGGGAAATCTACAGCTGCATGGTGCGCAAGGATGATCCGCCGTTTCTTGCGCTGGTGAACGGCGTGTTGGCCGACCTGTACAGCTCGGGGGAAATCAACGGGATCTACCGCAAGTGGTTCGAGCAGCCGATCCCGCCGAAGGGCCTGAACCTTGAGTTCCCGATGACCAGCGAACTCAAGGCAATCATCGCCAGACCAACCAGTGATCCGGTGCAGTGACGGGTTAGAAATCACCCCACAGTTGCTGCGCCACCGCCAGCGCCACAACCGGCGCGGTCTCGGTGCGCAGCACGCGCGGGCCGAGGCGGGCGGCGTGGAAACCGTTGGACTTGGCCTGCTCGACTTCGGCGTCGGACAGGCCGCCTTCGGGGCCGATCAGGAACGCCAGCGTCGCAGGCTTGGCGTGGCTGATCAACGGCTCGGCCACCGGATGCAAAACCAGTTTCAGTTCGGCCTGGGTCTGTTTCAGCCAGTCGGCCAGCAACACCGGTGGATGAATCACCGGCACTCGCGAACGACCGCATTGTTCGCAAGCGCTGATCGCCACCTGGCGCCAGTGCTGCAGGCGCTTGTCGGCGCGTTCGTCCTTGAGGCGGACTTCGCAGCGTTCGCTGAAGATCGGGGTGATTTCGGTCACCCCCAGTTCGGTGGCTTTCTGGATCGCCCAGTCCATCCGCTCGCCCCGGGACAGGCCCTGGCCGAGGTGGATCTGCAGCGGCGATTCGATTTGACCGGCGAACTGTTCGTCGATCTGCACCACCACGCGCTTCTTGCCGACCTCTACCAGCGATCCGCGAAACTCGTGGCCGGAACCGTCGAACAACTGCACCGCATCGCCCTCGGCCATGCGCAGCACGCGGCTGATGTAATGCGCCTGGGCTTCCGGCAGTTCGTGTTCGCCGGTGCCGAGCGGGGCGTCGATAAAAAAGCGGGACAGTCTCATTTCGGGTCTCTCTGGTTAGATCGTTCCCACGCACCGCGTGGGAACGAGCCGTCACCTTAAGTGAAAACAATCAGCCCGGATCACGAAACCCGGGATGGAAATCCTTCGGCACCGCCACGCTGACGCTGTCACGGGTGGCAATGTCGATGCCTTCGCTGGCGACTTCGGCGAGGAAGTCGATCTGCTCCGGGGTGATTACGTACGGCGGCAGGAAATACACCACGCTGCCCAGCGGACGCAGCAGCGCACCACGCTCCAGCGCATGCTGGAACACCTTCAGTCCGCGACGTTCCTGCCACGGGTAGGCTTCCTTCGATGCCTTGTCCTTGACCATCTCGATCGCCAGAACCATGCCGGTCTGACGGACTTCCGAAACATTCGGATGGTCCACCAGATGCGCCGTCGCCGAAGCCATGCGCTGAGCCAGTGCCCGGTTGTTTTCGATCACGTTGTCCTGTTCGAAGATATCCAGGGTCGCCAACGCCGCCGCGCACGCCAGCGGATTGCCGGTGTAGCTGTGCGAATGCAGGAACGCACGCAGGGTCGGGTAATCGTCGTAGAACGCGCTGTACACCTCGTCGGTGGTCAGGCACGCGGCCAGCGGCAGATAACCGCCGGTCAGGGCTTTCGACAGGCACAGGAAGTCCGGGCGGATGCCGGCCTGTTCACAGGCGAACATTGTCCCGGTGCGGCCGAAGCCGACGGCGATTTCGTCGTGGATCAGGTGCACGCTGTAGCGGTCGCAGGCTTCGCGCAACAGCTTGAGGTACACCGGGTGATACATGCGCATGCCGCCGGCGCCCTGGATCAGCGGCTCGACGATCACGGCGGCGACGCTGTCATGGTTTTCCGCCAGCGTCTGTTCCATGGCCGCGAACATATTGCGCGAATGCTCTTCCCAGCTCATGCCCTGCGGGCGCAGGTAGCAATCCGGGCTCGGCACCTTGAGGGTGTCCATCAGCAAGGCTTTATAGGTTTCGGTGAACAACGGCACATCACCGACCGACATCGCCGCCATGGTCTCGCCGTGGTAGCTGTTGGTCAGGGTGACGAAGCGCTTCTTGTTCGGCTGGCCGCGGTTGAGCCAGTAGTGAAAGCTCATTTTCAGCGCGACTTCGATGCAGGATGAACCGTTATCGGCGTAGAACACCCGGTTCAGGCCTTCCGGTGTCATCTTCACCAGACGTTCCGACAGTTCGATCACCGGTTGATGGCTGAAACCGGCCAGAATCACGTGTTCCAGCTGATCGACCTGATCCTTGATGCGCTGGTTGATGCGCGGGTTGGCGTGGCCGAACACGTTGACCCACCAGGAGCTGACCGCATCCAGATAACGCTTGCCCTCGAAGTCTTCCAGCCAGACGCCTTCACCGCGCTTGATCGGGATCAGCGGCAGCTGTTCGTGGTCTTTCATCTGGGTGCAGGGATGCCACAGCACCGCGAGATCGCGTTGCATCCACTGGTGGTTCAGGCCCATGTTCAGTCTCCTCGAGGCGGCTCGCGTCAGGCGCGGGCAAACAATCGCGCAAGCCTATGCAATGCGTCGCGCCGGGACAACCCATTGTGTCGAATGAGCTACTTTGTATGGGCCGAGAGACGTCGCTGGCGGCGTTTTGATGGCTGACGTATTCTTCGCGCTTCTTTGGGTCGTCTGACCCGTAAAGCTGCTTTTTCCTACGTGTATTTCCGGAGTTCGCTGAATGTCTGTCGGTTGGCTGCGCGCCTGTGCGCTGGTGGTGTTGGGGCTGTTCAGCGTTACGGCGCTGGCCAAGGATAAAACCGCGATCGTGATCGGCGGCGGGCTGTCGGGCCTGACGGCAGCTTACGAGCTGCAGAACAAAGGCTGGCAGGTCACACTGCTGGAAGCCAAACCGAGCCTGGGCGGTCGCTCGGGCATGGCCACCAGCGAGTGGATCGGCAATGACAAGACTCAACCGGTGCTGAACAAGTACGTTTCGACGTTCAAGCTGAGCACCACGCCGGCACCTGAGTTCGTACGTATCCCGGGTTACCTGATCGACGGCGAGTATTTCTCCGCCGCCGACCTGGCCACCAAACAGCCCGCCACGGCCGAAGCGCTCAAACGCTACGAGAAGACCCGTGACGATCTGGCGCGTTCGATCGACGATCCGCAAAACCCGGCCGCGACCAACACCCTGCACGCCCTGGACCAGATCAACGTCTCGAGCTGGCTCGACAAGCAGAACCTGCCGGCCACCGCGCGTCAGTTGATCAACCAGGATATCCGCACCCACTACGATGAGCCTTCGCGCCTGTCGCTGCTGTACTTCGCGCAGCAGAGCCGGGTGTATCGCGGCGTGTCCGACCGTGACCTGCGTGCCTCGCGTCTGGTCGGTGGCAGTCCGGTACTGGCCCAGGCCTTCGTCAAACAGCTGAAAACCATCAAGACCAACTCGCCAGTATCGGCCATCACCCAGGACAAGGACGGCGTGACCGTCAAGGTCGGCAGCGTCGGCTACCAGGCCGATTACGTTGTGCTGGCGGTGCCGTTGCGCGCCCTCAACAAAATCCAGTTGACCCCGGCGCTGGACGCTCAGCACCTGGCCGCGATCAAAGGCACCAACTACGGCTGGCGCGACCAGATCATGCTGAAGTTCAAGACGCCTGTGTGGGAAAGCAAGGCGCGGATGTCCGGCGAGATCTACAGCAACACCGGCCTTGGCATGTTGTGGATCGAGCCGGCCCTGAAGGGCGGCGCCAACGTGGTGATCAATTTGTCCGGCGACAACGCCCGGGTGATGCAGGCCTTCGGCGACAAGCAGATGGTCGATCAGGTGCTGATTCGTCTGCACGCGTTTTATCCACAGGCCCGTGGCTCGTTCACCGGTTATGAAATCCGTCGCTACAGCACCGATCCATCGACCGGTGGTTCGTACCTGGCCTTCGGCCCTGGCCAGATCAGCAAATTCTGGCGCCTGTGGGAGCGTCCTTTGCAACGCGTAGCGTTTGCCGGCGAGCACACCGACACCTTGTACCCGGGCACCCTGGAAGGCGCACTGCGCACCGGCCAGCGTGCGGCCAGTCAGGTTGAAGACCTGGCGGCGGGCAAATCGTTTGAACCGGCCAAGGTCGGCCCGGCAGCGGCCACCGCCGCAGCGGCGGGTGCGGGCGCGGCAGTCGCGGCGAAGAAAGGCAACTTCTTCACCAACCTGTTCGGCGGTTCGGACGACGACAAGAAACCAGAGCCAGTGAAAGCGCCAGAGCCGGCACCTGCTCCAGCCGCTCCAGCGCCTGCACCGACCCCGGCCCCTGCGCCAGCTCCGGTGGAAGCACCGAAGCCGGCAGCTCCGGTAAAAGCCGAGCCGGCGAAAAAAGCGGCAGCCAAGCCAGCAGCGAAGAAACCTGCGGCGAAGGCCGAGGCGAAAAAAGCCCCGGCCAAACCTGCAGCGAAAAAGGCTGAGCCGGCGAAGAAGCCAGCCGCCAAACCGGCGGCGAGCACCGAGACCAAAGCGCAGTAAGGCTTTGCGGTGAATGAAAAAGCGCGGCTTTCAGGCCGCGCTTTTTTTGCCCGTGATATTCACAACATCCCGCCACACGTTTGTCTTTAATCTTTCCTTAACTCCCCTGTTCAAGACTCTTGATCGTATTTCTCGATATTTCAAAGCAAAATTTTCCGCTTTAATTCGATAGATAACTCGCTAGTCTTGGTTCGCAGTTCTCACAGGATTTGGGCAATGCAGCTACGTAACTCTTCTTCGCGCTACGGTTGGGTCAGCATCTTCATGCACTGGGGTGTGGCGCTGGCAGTCTTCGGGCTGTTCGCGCTGGGCTTGTGGATGGTGGGGCTGGATTACTACAGCACCTGGCGCAAAGACGCGCCGGATCTGCACAAGAGCATCGGTCTGGTGCTGTTGGGTGTGATGGTGTTGCGGGTGTTGTGGCGTTTTGTCAGCCCACCGCCGCCAACGTTGCAAAGCTACAGCCGCATGACCCGCATCGGCGCCAGGTTCGGCCATGGGTTTCTGTACCTTGCGCTGTTCGCTGTGATGATTGCCGGTTACCTGATTTCCACCGCAGACGGTGTCGGGATCCCGGTGTTTGGCCTGTTTGAAGTTCCTGCACTGGTTTCCGGACTACCGGATCAGGCAGATACCGCCGGTGTGATTCATCTCTGGCTGGCATGGGCGCTGGTAATTTTTTCCGGCCTTCATGCGTTGGCAGCATTGAAGCACCACTTTATCGATCGTGATGCGACCCTGACACGAATGCTGGGACGCAAAGCCTGATGTTCAACCTCGACTCCAAAGGAAAACAAAGCATGTTGAAAAAGACTCTGGCCGCTCTGGCAATCGGCTCCGCCGTCCTGTCCGCCAACGTGATGGCCGCTGACTACGTGGTTGACAAAGAAGGCCAGCACGCCTTCGTCGACTTCAAGATCAGCCACCTGGGCTACAGCTACATCACCGGTACCTTCAAGGACATCAGCGGCAAGTTCAGCTTCGACGCCGCCAAGCCTGAAGACAGCAAGATCGAGTTCGACGTGAAAACCGCCAGCGTGTTCACCAACCACGCCGAGCGCGACAAGCACATCGCCAGCAAAGACTTCCTGGACGTGGGCAAGTTCGCCGACGCCAAGTTCGTTTCCACCAGCGTCAAATCCACCGGCAAGAACGCCGCTGGCAAAGACACGGCTGACGTGACCGGCGACCTGACGCTGCACGGCGTGACCAAGCCGATCGTGGTCAAGGCTACGTTCCTGGGTGAAGGCAAGGATCCATGGGGCGGCTACCGTGCCGGCTTCGAAGGCACCACCAGCATCAAGCGCTCTGATTTCGGCAAGATGATGGATCTGGGCCCACAGTCCGACAACGTCGACCTGTACATCTCGTTTGAAGGTGTCAAAGCGAAGTAATTTTCGCCGGCCACACAAAACGCCCCCGGTCTTGCGGCCGGGGGCGTTTTTTATTGCCTGCAGAAACACTCATCTCGACAGGGCCCATAAAAATGCCCCGGTTTTCAGGCCGGGGCATTTTTCACTGCAGTCGAAAACTCAGCGATTGCGGGTCAACAAGGCCGGTTTTTCACCGCGTGGGCGGCTTGGCAGTTGATCCAGCTGCTCAGGCGTCGGGAAGCGGTCGGCTTTCGATTCCTTGTGCATGATCTTCGGCCCGCTGCTGCGCGGGTTCTGCACGGCCGGTTCAGCGCGTTGCTGATCGTCACGGGCCGGGCGGCGGTTGCGCGAGTTTTCGTCGCGACGACCCTGGCCGTCACGCGGTGCACCGTTGCGTGGGCCATTGCGTTTGCCTGGCGGGGTGCCGGTGCTCGAACCGTTGCTGTTACGCGGGCCGTTCTGGCGACCTTGCGACTGACCGCCGCGTGGTGCGCCCGAACCTGCGCCTTGCGCCGGAGCGCCTGGACGACGGTTGCGACCACCGGCCGGTGCCTGCTTCGGCACGTAATCGACACGGTTACCGAAGTTATCGATATCGTCGTCGAGGAACTCGTCCGGAGCACGGTCAGCAGCGGCGCGTGGCGGCTGGCTTGGCTGGCGCTGTTCGCGGGCCGGAGTGCCTTCACGCGGCTTTTGTTGACGGGCTGGACGCTCGCCACGTTCGCCGGCCGGTTTTTCCTTGCCTTTGTCTTTGCCTTTGTCTTTACGACCGCCGCCACCGCCGCCGCCATTCGGGCCGTCACCGCGTGGGCCGCGGGCATTGCGCGGGTTGCGCATGTCCGGACGTTCACGGGCTTCCGGCTTCTCGGCCTCGATGGTGCTGGCATCGAAGCCCATCAGGTCGCCGTCGGCGATTTTCTGCTTGGTCATGCGTTCGATGCTTTTCAGCAGTTTTTCTTCGTCCGGCGCGACCAGCGAGATCGCCTCGCCCGAGCGACCGGCCCGGCCGGTACGGCCGATACGGTGCACGTAGTCTTCATCGACGTTCGGCAGTTCGAAGTTGACCACGTGTGGCAACTGGTCGATGTCCAGGCCACGGGCGGCGATGTCGGTGGCAACCAGGATGCGCACTTCACCGGCCTTGAAGTCGGCCAGGGCTTTGGTGCGGGCGTTCTGGCTCTTGTTGCCGTGGATCGCCACAGCCGGCAGGCCGTGTTTGTCCAGGTACTCGGCCAGACGGTTGGCGCCGTGCTTGGTGCGGGTGAATACCAGCACCTGTTCCCACGCGCCGGCGGTGATCAGGTGGGCCAGCAGCGCACGCTTGTGGCTGGCCGGCAGACGGAACACGCGTTGCTCGATGCGCTCGACCGTGGTGTTCGGCGGCGTCACTTCGATGCGTTCCGGGTTGTGCAGCAGCTTGCCGGCAAGGTCGGTGATGTCTTTGGAGAAGGTTGCCGAGAACAGCAGGTTCTGGCGCTTGGCCGGCAGACGGGCGAGGACTTTCTTCACGTCGTGGACGAAGCCCATGTCGAGCATGCGGTCGGCTTCGTCGAGCACGAGGATTTCAACGTGGGACAGATCGACGCTGCCCTGGCCGCACAGGTCGAGCAGGCGACCCGGGCAGGCAACGAGGACGTCCACGCCACGGGACATGGCCTGAACCTGCGGGTTCATGCCGACGCCGCCGAAGATGCACGCGCTGACGAATTTCAGGTCGCGGGCGTAGATCTTGAAGCTGTCGTGAACCTGGGCCGCGAGTTCGCGGGTCGGCGTCAGGACCAGCACGCGCGGCTGGCGCGGGCCGTGGCGCTGGGATTTGTCCGGGTGGCCGTTGGGGAACAGCCGCTCCAGGATCGGAAGGGCGAAACCGCCGGTTTTACCAGTACCTGTCTGAGCCGCAACCATCAGGTCGCGACCTTGCAACACGGCGGGAATGGCCCGCTGTTGCACCGGAGTAGGCTCGGTATAGCCCGCATCTTCGATAGCGCGGACCAAAGCCTCGGAGAGACCGAGGGAAGCAAAGGACATGAGTAATCCTGTTTCAGTTAGGGCTTGGCCCAATGGGAGTCTTGCCTGGCGCGAATGGCGTTTAAGAGGACGCAATCCCGTCCGGTCCTGCTGCGGTTCCGAAGGCACGTCCGGAGCGCTCGCGCGGGCTGAAAAGCTGCGCTGTAGCGGGTCGGGAGGCCTGTTACGGTTCCGGGCGTCCGGGCGTGAGCCTGGCGGGAACGCCGGAGTATAACAGAGCAATCACTGCGCGCCGCTTTCCTGCTGCTCAACGGTTTTGCCGCTGGCGGTGGCGCTGCCCAGCGGCGTCGTCAGGGCGGGGGCTGCGCCGTAGCGGGCGCTGAGCTCGGCATAGGCCGGTTCGCGCTTGAAACGCTTGAGTTCGGCGCCAAAGCGCTGCACCAGCAAATCCATCCCGGCATTGCGCCGCACGGCCAGAAACTGGCTCTGGCGGCTGATGACCGTGGGGTTTTCAGTGATCTTGTCGCGAATGCCCAGTTCATCGAGCAAATGCTGACCCACGCGGCGATCGGTGATCAGCAGGTCGATGCGCCCGCGCACCAGTTTGCCGAAGTTGGCTTCATGGGTCGGGGCCGGTTCGCGGGTGAACAACGTCGATTCGCGAAAATCGGAGCTGTACAGATAACCCGGTGAGGTGCCGATGGTCAGGCCCTTGAGGTCTTCCAGGCTGCGAAAAGGGTGCGGTCGCTCGTTGGCGTAAAACATCACGAACTCGACGTCCGACAGCGGTTCACTCGGGTAGAGCAGGGTGGCGTCGCGTTCATCGCTGTGGAAGATGTCCAGCGCGCCGTCGGCCTGGCCGGTTTCGAGCATCGACAGGCAGCGCTTCCATGGCAGGAACTGCCATTCGACTTCGATGCCCAGGCGCTTGAACACAATGGCGGTGGTTTCGTAGTCCAGTCCGAGGTTCTTGCCGTCTTGTTCATAGACGTACGGCGCCCACGGTTCGGTGACGATACGCAGCTTCTCGCCCCGAGCGGCAAAGCTCAGGCAAGTAAAAACCAGCACGGCGAATAACTGCGTGATCAAAGGCATGGCTTGAGATTACGACGAGAAACGGCAAAGAGCCAGAAACTGGCCGCAGAAGCTCTGTTTCGGGCGTTAAAAGCAAAAGATCGCAGCGGCGAAAGCGCTGTAGGCGCGGTCGCGACTGCGATCTTCTGGTCCTGCAGTTACGTCTTTTAGCGCGGCAACTTCAGGTTGTTCCAGATCGCCAGGCTCGGTTCGGCCTGGTTCATGGAATAGAAGTGCAGGCCGGGTGCGCCGCCTTGCAGCAGGCGTTCGCACATTTCGCTGACGACCTGTTCGCCAAAGCGCTGAATGCTTTGAGTGTCATCACCGTAGGCTTCCAGCTGCTTGCGGATCCAGCGCGGGATTTCCGCACCGCAGGCGTCGGAGAAGCGCGCGAGTTTGCTGTAGTTGGTGATCGGCATGATCCCTGGCACGACCGGGATGTCCACGCCCAGCGCCTGCAAACGCTCGACAAAGTAGAAGTAACTGTCGGCGTTGAAGAAGTACTGGGTGATCGCGCTGTCGGCACCGGCACGGGCCTTGCGCACGAAGTTGGCCAGATCGTCCTCGTAGTTGCGCGCCTGCGGATGCATCTCCGGGTAGGCGGCGACTTCGATGTGGAAATGATTGCCGGTTTCTTCACGAATGAATTCAACCAGTTCATTGGCGTGACGCAGCTCGCCGCTGGTCATGCCCATGCCGGACGGCAGGTCGCCACGCAGGGCGACGATGCGCTTGATACCGGCAGCCTTGTATTCGTTCAGCAGGCCGCGCAAGTCGTCCTTGCTGTCGCCGACGCACGACAGGTGCGGAGCGGCGGGGATTTTGACTTCGCTTTCCAGCTGCAACACGGTGTTCAGCGTGCGGTCACGGGTCGAGCCACCCGCGCCGTAGGTGCAGGAAAAGAAATCAGGGTTGTAGGTGGCCAACTGACGGGCAGTGGCGAGCAGTTTTTCATGCCCAGCATCGGTCTTGGTCGGGAAGAACTCGAAGCTGTAGCGACGGTCTTGGGACATGGAGGGGACCTCCAGCTACAAGCTGCAAGCTTCAGGCTGCAAGAGCAGCGGAGGTGCGCCGGTCTCTTGTGTCTGAAACGTGCTGCCTGAAACTGTTTTGAAATAGGGGCAGAACTCGCAAGCTTCGTACGGCAAGTTCGGCTTTTGACCTTGCTTGCCGCTTGAAGCTTGAAGCTCGCAGCTGCTCTTAGTAGCGGTAAGCGTGCGGCTTGAACGGGCCTTCGACGGTCACGCCGATGTAGTCAGCCTGTTGCTTGGTCAGTTGAGTGACCACGCCGCCGAAGCCGCGAACCATTTCCAGGGCCACTTCTTCGTCGAGTTTCTTCGGCAGCACTTCAACGGTCAGACGCTCGGCTTTCTGGGCTGGCGACAAATCGGCGTACTTCTGGCCGAACAGGAAGATCTGCGCCAGCACCTGGTTGGCGAACGAACCGTCCATGATGCGGCTCGGGTGACCGGTGGCGTTGCCCAGGTTCACCAGACGGCCTTCGGCCAGCAGGATCAGGTAGTCGTCGTTCTGTGGGTCGAACGAGCCAGCACCGGTACGGTGGATCTTGTGTACCTGTGGCTTCACTTCTTCCCATGCCCAGTTCTTGCGCATGAAAGCGGTGTCGATTTCGTTGTCGAAGTGACCGATGTTGCAGACAACGGCGCGCTTCTTCAGGGCTTTGAGCATGTTCGCGTCGCAAACGTTGACGTTACCGGTGGTGGTCACGATCAGGTCGAGCTTGCCCAGCAGCGCTTTGTCGATGCTTGCTTCGGTGCCGTCGTTGATACCGTCGATGAACGGCGAAACCAGTTCGAAACCGTCCATGCAGGCTTGCATGGCGCAGATCGGGTCGACTTCGGACACTTTGACGATCATGCCTTCCTGACGCAGGGACTGGGCCGAACCCTTGCCCACGTCACCGTAACCGATGACCAGCGCTTGCTTGCCGGACAGCAGGTGGTCGGTGCCACGCTTGATCGCATCGTTCAGGCTGTGACGGCAGCCGTACTTGTTGTCGTTCTTGGACTTGGTCACCGAGTCGTTGACGTTGATGGCCGGGATTTTCAGCTCGCCCTTGGCCAGCATGTCCAGCAGACGGTGTACGCCGGTGGTGGTTTCTTCGGTCACGCCGTGAACGCGGTCCAGAACCTGTGGGTATTTCTTGTGCAGCAGCTCGGTCAGGTCGCCGCCGTCGTCGAGGATCATGTTGGCGTCCCATGGCTGGCCATCCTTCAGGATGGTCTGCTCCAGGCACCACTCGTACTCTTCTTCAGTCTCGCCTTTCCAGGCGAAAACCGGGATGCCGGCAGCGGCGATGGAAGCGGCGGCCTGGTCCTGAGTCGAGAAGATGTTGCAGGACGACCAGCGTACTTCGGCACCCAGGGCAACCAGGGTTTCGATCAGCACGGCGGTCTGAATGGTCATGTGGATGCAGCCGAGGATTTTTGCGCCTTTCAAAGGCTGCTCGGAAGCGTACTTGCGGCGCAGACCCATCAGGGCCGGCATTTCCGATTCGGCGATGATGGTTTCGCGACGGCCCCAGGCAGCGAGGGACATGTCGGCAACTTTGTAATCGTTAAAATCGGCAGGCGTGATAACAGCGCTCATGAAGAGCCTCCATTCGTAATGTATGCGAATGGGCGCCGTTGTGCGTTTAGTGTCCGGCCTGAGCCGGTCAACGCCCCATCCGAGCCTGACAGGTTGAACCTGCTGCAGCGCCCCTCGGACAGGTGGCGGGAAAACGGTAGCAAGTGAAGGTTACCGTTTTGAAACGGTGGCGATTATAGCCGTCTGGACTGATCTTCCAAAGGGTTTCTGTCGGCCAGATGAAGATCGCTTATCGCGACCATAGTAGAAGCCTGATGGAGCATGACCGCTCAGTCTGCCAAGATGGCGCCATCATTCGGCAAGACGCTCAGGAGTGAAGATGAATTTCCACACCCGCAAGTGGGTAAAACCCGAAGACCTCAACCCCAACGGCACCCTGTTCGGCGGCAGCCTGCTGCGCTGGATCGACGAAGAAGCCGCCATCTACGCCATCGTTCAACTGGGCAACCAGCGTGTGGTGACCAAGTACATTTCCGAGATCAACTTCGTCAGCGCCTCGCGCCAGGGCGACATCATCGAACTGGGCATCACCGCCACCGAGTTCGGTCGCACCTCGATCACCCTGACCTGCGAAGTGCGCAACAAGATCACCCGCAAGAGCATCCTGACCGTCGAGAAGATGGTCTTCGTCAACCTCGGCGAAGACGGCCTGCCGGCGCCGCACGGGCGAACCGAGATCAGATACGTCAAAGACCAGTTCAAGGATGACGTGCCCGTTACCGAGTAATCGCGTCACACCGGCGAACGGAAGCCGAGCGGCGCGTGTCGTAGCCTTATGACCCCGCCACCGGTTTCCCGCCATGACCACACCTACAGACGGCAAGACCCCCGACCTCTCGGCCAAGGAACAACACGAAGTCGAGAAAAACCAGCCGCCCCGCGCGGCGGTTCTGCATGAAATCATCCGCAAACAGGGCGACCAGGAACTGGAGCGCAGCATCGCCGCGCTGTGGTGGTCGGCGCTGGCAGCCGGGCTGACCATGGGCCTGTCGCTGATGGGCATGGGCCTGCTCAACTCGCGTCTGCCCGAGGGCGACGAATTCAAGGTGATTGCCAGTTTCGGCTACTGCGCAGGCTTTCTCGCGGTGATCCTCGCCCGCCAGCAACTGTTTACCGAAAACACCCTGACCGCTGTGCTCCCGGTGATGACGAAGCCGACCCTGGCCAATTTCGGCCGGCTGATCCGGCTCTGGACCGTGGTGCTGTTCGGCAACCTGTGCGGGACGATTCTGGTGGCGTACGTGATGCTCGAACTGCCGATCTTCGACAGCAAGACCGACGTGGCTTTCCTCGAAATCGGTCGCAAGGTCATGGAGAACCACGCCGGCCAGATGTTCGCCAAGGGCATCGTCTCGGGCTGGATGATCGCCACCATGGTCTGGATGATCCCGTCCATGGAGAGCGCAAAGATGTGGATCATCATCCTGATCACCTATTTCATGGCGCTGGGCGATTTCACGCACATCGTGGTGGGTTCGGCGGAGGTGTCGTATCTGGTGTTTGCCGGCGAGTTGCCGTGGAGTGATTTCTGGGCGGTGTTTGCCGGGCCGACGCTGGCGGGGAATATCATCGGCGGCAGTTTCATCTTTGCCCTGATCAGTCATGCGCAGATCCGCAGTGAAAGCGGCGCGCCGAAGGAGTCTGCGGATCAGGCCGAAAAGCCCGATCCGCAGTCGATCGAAAAATGATCAGTGGTGCGCGGGCTCGGCAGCGGTCGCCGGCTCATCGCGGGTTGCGTGCTTGACCAGTTTGCCGATGGTCAAGCCCTGCAACAGGATCGACGACAGCACCACGATGTAGGTGATGCTCAGCAACAGATCGCGCTCCGGGCCCAGCGGCAGGGCCAGGGCCAATGCCACCGAAACACCGCCGCGCAATCCGCCCCAGGTCAGGATCCGGATGGTGCCGCGTGGCACCGTGCGCCAGCGGCGCAGCAAGACAATGGCCGGGGCCACGGTGAGCAGGCGCGACAGCAGAATCGCCAGAGCCAGCAGACTCGCCGCCGCCACGTGCAGCCAGTTGAACGGTAGCAGCAACAGCTCCAGGCCGATCAATGCGAACAGCAGAGCGTTGAGCATGTCGTCGAGTAATTCCCAGAAACCGTCGAGGTATTTGCGGGTCATGTCGTTCATCGCCAGGTTGCGACCCAGGTTGCCGATGATCAGACCGGCGACCACCATCGCAATCGGCGCCGAGACGTGCAGTTCGGTGGCCATCGCCGAACCGCCGATCACCAGCGCCAGGGTCAGCATGACTTCGATCTGGTGTTGCTCGATGCTCTTGATCATCAGGTACACCAGATAACCGATCAGCCCGCCGAACAGCACACCGCCCACCGCTTCGTGGACGAACAGCATGGCCGTGGCACCGACGGTCGGGGTTTCGCCCAGTTGCGCGATGCCCAGCAACACGGTGAACACCACCACGGCGGTGCCATCGTTGAACAGCGATTCGCCGACGATGGTGGTTTTCAGCGGTTTCGAGGCATTGGCCGTACGCAACACACCGAGTACCGCAATCGGGTCGGTCGGGGAAATCAGCGCGCCGAACAACAGGCAGTAGAGAAAGCTCACGTGCCAGCCGAACAGGGCAAAAATGTAGTAGGCGAGGCTGCCGATCACGGCGGTGGCGATCAGTACTCCGAAGGTCGCCAGCAGGCCGATGGGCCAGCGGTAGCTGCGCAGGTCGTTCAGGTTCACGTGCAAGGCACCGGCGAACAGCAGGAACGAGAGCATCCAGTTCATCAGCAGATCACCGAAGTCGATCTGGCCGATCAGTTGCTGCACGCGCTCTTCCAGACCGGGGTAACCGAGCAGGCTCAAGCCTTGCAGCAACAGGGAAAACATCAGTGCGGTAACCATCACGCCGATGGTCGGAGGCAGGCCGATGAAGCGGAAATTGACGAAGGTAAGGAGGGTGGTGAGGCAGATGAAAGCGGCGACGAGTTCAAGCATCCGGGGTCCTTTGGATGGGGTGAGAAGACAGCGCGCCCATTCATGAGCGCAAGGGTTGGATGGGCTGACGCCGGGTGGGGACACAAACGTGTCCCCGGGAAAATCAGCCGGACACATTGACCGCAGCGACACCGCGACGTTGCAGGTAGATGAAAAACAGCGCCGTCAGCACGGTCAGCACGCCCACCAGCGCGCCGGTCCAGGGCAAGTCCGCGAGGTCCGCGCCACTGGCTACCACCAGCCCGCCGATCCATGCGCCGGTAGCATTGCCGAGGTTGAATGCGCTCTGGTTCAGGGTCGAACCGAGGTTCGGTGCTTCATGCGCCTGATCGATGATCAGCAGTTGCAGGATCGGGCACAGGGCGAAGGCAAAAATCCCCCACAGCACCAGCGTGATCGCCGCCGGAACCACCGAACGACTGGTCTGGCTGAACGCCGCCAGAATCACCACCACCGCCAGCGCCACACCCATCAGCGACGGCAGCAGGCGGCTGTCGGCCAGGCGCCCGCCGAGCATGCTGCCGCCGGTCAGGCCGACACCGAACAACAACAGCATCACGGTCACGCCGTGAGGGCTGACACCGGTGATGTCCTGCAGAATCGGCGCGATGTAGGTGAACACACTGAACAGACTGGTGGACGCCAGCACGCTCATGCCCAGCGCCAGCAACACGTTGACCTTGCCCAGCACCTTGAACTCGCTGGCGAGGTTGGCCTTGTCCATCGGGATGTGTTTCGGCAGCCACAGCCATTGGGCGAGGGCGGCCATCACGCCGATCACCGAGACCGCCCAGAAGGTCGAGCGCCAGCCGGCGTACTGGCCGAGCGCGGTGCCCAGCGGTACGCCGAGGACGTTGGCCAGGGTCAGGCCGGTGAACATCATGGCAATCGCCTGCGCCCGTTTGTTCGGTGCGACCAGTCCGGCGGCCACCACCGAACCGATGCCGAAGAACGCCCCGTGGCACAGCGCGGTGACCACCCGCGCCGCCATCAGCGTCGCGTAGTTCGGTGCCAGTGCGCACAGCACGTTGCCGAGGATGAACATCAGCGTCATGCCCAGCAGCGTGGCCTTGCGCGGCATGTTGGCGGTGCCGATCGCCAGGATCGGCGCACCGAATACCACGCCCAGGGCATAGCCGGTGATCAACAGGCCGGCGTGGGGAATGCTCACCGCGAGGTCGCGGGCGACATCGGGCAGCAGGCCCATGATGACGAATTCAGTGGTGCCGATGCCGAAAGCGGCAACAGCGAGGGCAAGCAAGGCGAGTGGCATGCGCAAGGTCTCTGTCGGTAGTCTTGACGCTTTGATCAGGCATACGCAGGCCGGCAACCGGTCTCGGGCGAGAGCGGGGCAGGCAGGAATTATTGGAATTTATCTGTGCGCAACTGAGTGCGGCGTGGTCGCTTGCAGTATAAACAGCTGCTGACACATCGCGAATCAATAATCTGACTAATTGGCTCAGGCTCAACAACAAGAACAAAGGAGTGGCACGTGCTGGCGACAGCTCTGGTGTTGGTGGCGGCGCTGCTGCACGCGGCGTGGAACACGTTGATCAAGTTCAGCGCCGAACGGCTGCTGGTGGTGGCCTGCATGGACACCGTGGCGCTGTTGTTCGTGGCGCTGGCGTCGCCTTTCATCAGCCTGCCGCCGCCGGAAATCTGGCCGTGGATTCTGGCGTCGGCGGCGTTCGAGCTGCTCTATCGCTATCTGTTGATCCAGGCCTATCGGGTCGGCGATCTGGGGCTGGTCTATCCGTTGATGCGCGGATTGTCGCCGCTGGTGGTACTGGCGCTGACCCTGATCTTCGCCGGCGAAGTGCTGACCCCCCAGCAGATCTTCGGGATCCTGTTGATCCCGCTGGGCATGGCTTGTCTGCTCTGGCAGGGCGGCGGCGGGAAACACTTGCCGTGGTCGATGCTGCCGGTGGTGGCGCTGATCGGGTTGTGCATCGGTTGCTACACCTACATCGATGGCCAGGCGTTGCGGCGTTGGTCACATCCGCTGGACTACCTGGTCTGGGTCACGCTGCTCAGTGCCTGGCCGTTTCCCTTGCTGGCGTGGGTGGCCAAACGGCCGGCGTTCATGCTGTTCTGGCGCGAGCAATGGACGCTGGGACTGGCGGTCGGGTTCTGCGTGTTGTTCAGCTACGCTCTGGTGCTGTGGGCGATGCAGTTGGGCTCGATTGCCGAAGCAGCGGCGTTGCGTGAAATCAGTGTGATCCTGGTGGTGCTGTTCGGTATGCGTTACCTGAAAGAACCTTTCGGCCGGCCGCGGCTCTTAGCCTGTGGGCTGGTGCTGATCGGCATGCTGGTGATGAAGCTCTGACCGCCCGGAAACTCTAAAAACTCGAAAGAAGGACGGCGTTATGACAGTGGCTTTGTGGTGTGTGTTGATCGCGATCTTTCTGCCCTATCTGTGTACCGTCGTGGCCAAGGCCTCGGGCGGTTTCAGACTGCGGGACAATCATGATCCCCGGGACTTTCTGGACAGCGTGGATGGCGTGGCCCGGCGTGCCCATGCGGCGCAACTGAACAGTTTTGAAGTGACCCCGGCGTTTGCGGCGGCGGTGATCGTCGCGCACCTGGTGGGCACGGCAGAATTGGTGACGGTCAATGTGCTGGCGGTGCTGTTCATCACCAGTCGCCTGCTCTACATCATTTGCTATCTGGCGGATTGGGCGGCTTTGCGCTCGTTGGTCTGGTTTGTCGGGATGGCGCTGATTGCCAGCTTCTTCTTCGTTTCGGTCTGAACCTGAAAAGATCGCAGGCTGACGAGGCCTGCGATCTTTTGCGTTGTGCTTACGGCTTGTCGGCCACCTGCGGCACTTGCGGCAACGCCGCGCCTTTCGGCCAGAGCATCCATATCTGCCCTTGCTGCTTCATGTCGCCAGCCAGTTGACCGGCGGCATCGCCGGTGCCCCAGAACAGATCCGCGCGAACCTCACCGGCAATCGCGCCGCCAGTGTCCTGTGCAGCCACCGGGCGTACCAGCGGCGTGCCGTCGGGGCGAGTGGTTGATAGCCACAACAGGCTGCCCAACGGAATCACTTTGCGATCCACCGCCGCGCTGTAACCGGCGGTCAGCGGTACGTTCAGCGAGCCGCGCGGCCCTTCGTTGCTGTCCGGGTTGCGGGTGAAGAACACGTAGCTCGGATTGCTCGCCAGCAGTTCCGGAATGCGCGACGGGTTGGCCTTGGCCCAGTTGCTGATCGCGCCCATGGTCACCTCTTCTTTTTTCAGCTCGCCCTGTTCCACCAGCCAACGGCCGATCGGCCGGTATGGGTGACCGTTCTGGTCGGCGTAGGCGATGCGCAGTTGGCGACCGTCATCGGTCTGGATCCGCCCCGAACCCTGAATCTGCAGGAATTGCAGGTTCATCGGGTCGGTCAGCCAGGCCACGACCGGTGCCTTGACGCCCTGACTCTCGATGGTCGCCGCATCGTCGTAAGGCTTGAGCACGCGACCTTCGAGGCGACCGCGCAGGCGCTTGCCTTTCAGTTCCGGGTAAATGCTGTCCAGCGAGACAATGATCATGTCTTCGGGCACGCCGTACACCGGCACGTTGGCGGTGGCAGTTTGCGTCAGGCTGCCGGGATAGACCGGTTCGTAGTAGCCGGTGATCAGACCGTTGGGATTGTCGTTCTCGGCGCGCAGGCCGAAGACGTCGAGGTTCTGCTTGAGGAAGGCGCGGATGTCCCCAGCACTTTGCGGGACGTTGGCGGCGGCTGCACAGGTCGGGCCCCAGACCGGGTCAGCCTTGAGCCGGGTGCAGGCGCTACGCCAGGAACCGAAACCGGCCACCAGATCGCTGTCGGACACTGCGGGCAGGGCTTCCCAGGTGGCGCTTGAGTACGTGGCCAGGGCGTGGGTTTTCGGCTTGGCGCTGTCGCCACCGGTGCAGCCGGCGAGGATCGCCAGCAGTGGGAGCGTGGCGATGAGCGGATGACGCCAGGCCTTGAAACGGCTGTTCATGGAGAGTTTCCTGTGCCGGTTGCAGAAGTGCTCCATGCGCTCCAGCAACCCGTATTGTTAATAGGGCTATTGGTGTTTGGCGGTGACCCGAGGATACTGGCCGCCGATTTCCGCGACCTGAAGCCACCATGACTCTTAAACGAATTTCTGTTGTATTGCTGGCCTGCCTGACCTTGTCCGCCTGTGGCGGCGTCGACCCGAATTCCCCGCTGGGCCAGCGCAAGGCGATCTTCAAGCAGATGCTCAAGACCGGCGAAGACCTGGGAGGCATGTTGCGTGGGCGCATCCCGTTCGACGGAGCGAAATTCGCCGAAGGCGCGGTCAAGCTCGATGCGTTGTCCCATGAGCCGTGGAAACATTTCCCGCAGGTGCGCGAAGAAGATCACACCAGTGCCAAGGACGATGTCTGGCAGAAACAGGCCCGTTTCCAGGAGATGGCCCGCACCCTTGAAGCGGCCACCGGTGAACTGGTGATCGCCAGCCAGGTGCAACCCTACAAGGCCAGCAACCTGGGGCCGGCCGTGCAGAAAGTCGAAGATGCCTGCAGTGCCTGCCATAAAGAGTTTCGCGACCACTGATGTTCGAGGAATCACGGCTTTTGGCTGTGATTCCTGGCTTTCTTACTTGTCGAGTTCGTCCAGCGCGTCCTGCAATTCCTTGCGCGATTCGGCGAGCTTGTTCTTGCGCTTGTCGATCTTCTCCGGATCGCCTTTCTTCATGGCCTTGTCCAGATCGGCCTGACGCCTGCTCACTTCGTGCTTGGCGTCGAGCACCTTGTTTTCGCGTTCTTTCTTCAGGCCAGCGTCGGTGCAGTGTTCGGTGACTTCGCGCAGTGCGGTTTCGAGACCGGCCTGCTGGTCGGCGTTACCGCGGGACTTGGCCTGTTCGATCTGGTTGATGATGCCTTGCTTCTTGGCAGCACAACCGGTCAGGCCCGGTGCGTCTTCGTCGGCCATCACGGGGGCGGCGAGGACGGCGCCGAAAGACAGCAGGGCGAGCGGTGCGAGAAATTTCATAAAAGCTCCATGTGCAAAGGCAATCGTATCGGTGAAGCACTGCGCTGTTGGAGCGCTCCGGCGGAGTTGGGTTCCCGGCGGGCCGGGGACTGCGTGTTCAGAAGCCGTCGACACCGGCGGCTTGCAGGGTTTCACTCAGGGCCAGTACCTGCGGGTCGCGAAAAAAGGCGCTCAATTGCGCCGCGCGGCCCGGGCCGATTCCGGCTTCTGCCTGCCATTGTTCGGTGCTGCGTTGTGCCAGCGCCTGCCATGAATCGGCGAGTGTTGCCTGACCGGTCGGTGGCAACCCCAGGGCTTTGAGCCACTGTAGGAACGGCCGTTGGCGGGCGCTGTGAAAACTGTGCAGCAGGCGGGCGCTGCTGCGCTCGCCGAGACCGGCAATGTTAGCAAGCTCCGGTCCGTCGAGGGTCAACCAATCCAGCAGGCTGTTCAGGCGGCCTGTTTCCAGAAGTTTCTCCCAGGTGCCGCGCCCCACATGGGGCAGGGCCAGTCCCTGTTTGCCGCTCAGCCAGGTCAGGCGCGCGAGGAACTGGCTTTCGCAGCCCGGCGTCGGCTGCCAGCAGCTCAGAGCATGAAAGTCACTGGCCAGCGGAACGTCCAGCTCGGCTCGTGCGGTGCTGCGCAGCACCACGCTGTCGAGACGTGGAATCGTCAGCCCGGCCAGACTGATTGCGACCTGATCGCCGGGGCGGATGTCCAGTTCCTGCCAGCGCCTGAGCGAACTGACGCTGACCCGTTTGATCTGCCGGTCATCGAGCATCACCGGCGACAGCTCGAGCACCGGCGTGATGCGCCCGGTGCGGCCGACCTTGAAGTTCACCTTGCGCACATCGGCCAGTGCCTGGGCGAACGGGTATTTCCAGGCGACGGCCCAGTAGGGCGGACGAGCTTGCCAGCGTTCGGCCGGCGGTCGCTGGCTCTGGCGCAGGACCACCCCGTCCGTGGCGAATGGCAAGGGCGAGCGGTACCAGTGATCGCGCCAGTGTTGAGCATCGTTCAGGTTGGCGACGGCCTGGGTGTAGGGTTCGGTGGTGGGAAAGCCGAATTGCGCCAGGGCCGCGATTCGCTCCGGCACGTCCTTCGGCCCTTGCGGCCAGTCCCAGACAAACAGCCCGATGCCGGCGGCGTGTTCCGCGTCGAGATCCTTGCGCCCCAACAGACCGGCCACGGTGGCGCGGGCGTTGGCGCTGCCGGCACGTGCCTGCATGTGCCCGTTCAAGCGCCAGTAGAGTTCGCCTTGCACCAGCAGATCCTGCGGTTGCGTCAGTCGTTGCGGAATGGCTTCGATCTTTTTTGCCGAAGCCGTCCAGTCCTGCCCGCGTACGCCATCCCCGCGACTGATCGCCTGATGCAATCGGCCGTTGCGGTAGATCAGGGTGACCGCCACGCCATCGATCTTGGG
Source organism: Pseudomonas sputi (assembly GCF_021603585.1). Taxonomy (GTDB): domain Bacteria; phylum Pseudomonadota; class Gammaproteobacteria; order Pseudomonadales; family Pseudomonadaceae; genus Aquipseudomonas; species Aquipseudomonas sputi. Next base: position 181,382 of record NZ_BQHI01000005.1, read on the forward strand.
TTGCACCCAGACGTTTTGGCGGTCGTGCAGCCAGTTTGCGATGTCCGTGGCGTCATGCAGTTTGTCCAGGCCAGTGTGTGCGACCGGGTGCGCAACCGGGCCTGATGCGGTGCGCAACGGCTCGGGCGGTGAAGGAAGCTTGAAGCACTGGCGCCATTGGTTCAGGCGCAAGCGGGACTGATCGTAGAGCTCATCGGCGATCACCGAGCGACCTTCTCGATGATAGGCGTCGTCCCAGCGGTCGATCTGTTGCTGCAGGGCGGCGACTTCGCTCGATGCCCGGGCTGCGGCCCAGTCAGGGCAGTCATCAGCGAAGGCGTTGAGGTGCAAAACTGGCAGGAAAAACAAAAACAGGCGCAGTGTGGCAAGCATCGTGAGCGTCCTTGCTCAGAGAGATACCTGAAGGCTAGCCGGGATTTCGAAGTGGGCCGGGCGGCTGTTTTGCCGGTTGTTTCGCGGCCATGAAAAAGCCCCGCACGGCGAACCGTGCGAGGCTTCTTGTACCGCCAGGAAAATTACAGGCCGGCAGCGGAGCGCAGAGCGTCGGCGCGGTCGGTTTTTTCCCAGGTGAACGTGGAGAAGGTGTCTTCGCCAACGGTCTTGGTCTGCGGAGCGCGGCCGAAGTGGCCGTAGGCTGCGGTTTCCTGGTACATCGGGTGCAGCAGGTCCAGCATGGTGGTGATCGCGTATGGACGCAGGTCGAACACTTCACGCACCAGTTTGATGATCTTGTCGTCGCTGATCTTGCCGGTGCCGAAGGTGTTCAGCGAGATCGAGGTAGGCTGGGCCACGCCGATCGCGTAGGAAACCTGGATCTCACAACGCTCGGCCAGGCCGGCAGCGACGATGTTCTTGGCAACATAACGGCCAGCGTAGGCCGCCGAACGGTCAACCTTGGATGGATCTTTACCGGAGAACGCGCCGCCGCCGTGACGGGCCATGCCGCCGTAGCTGTCGACGATGATCTTGCGACCGGTCAGGCCGCAGTCACCTACCGGGCCGCCAATGATGAACTGGCCGGTCGGGTTGATGTGGAACTGGGTGTCCTTGCTCAGCAGTTCGGCAGGCAGCACGTGCTTGACGATCAGCTCCATCACGCCTTCGCGCAGGTCGTTGTACGACACTTCAGGGTTGTGCTGGGTCGACAGGACCACGGCGTCGATGCCGACAACCTTGCCGCCTTCGTAACGGCAGGTCACTTGCGACTTGGCGTCCGGACGCAGCCAAGGCAGCAGGCCGGATTTACGGGCTTCGGCCTGACGCTGCACCAGTTGGTGCGAGAAGGTGATCGGTGCCGGCATCAGCACGTCGGTTTCGTTGCTGGCGTAGCCGAACATCAGGCCCTGGTCGCCGGCGCCCTGATCTTCAGGCTTGGCGCGGTCAACACCCTGGTTGATGTCAGGGGACTGCTTGCCAATGATGTTCATCACGCCGCAGGTCGCGCCGTCGAAGCCGACGTCGGAGCTGGTGTAGCCGATGTCGCAGATCACGTCACGAACGATCTGCTCCAGGTCGACCCAGGCGCTGGTGGTCACTTCACCGGCAACGATGGCCACGCCAGTCTTGACCAAGGTTTCCACGGCAACGCGTGCGTGCTTGTCCTGGGCGATGATGGCGTCCAGCACTGCATCGGAAATCTGGTCGGCGATTTTGTCCGGATGCCCTTCAGACACGGACTCGGAGGTGAAGAGGGAGTATTCGCTCATCTCGATGTTTTCCTGAATTTACCGATGGTGAGTGTCGCCAGCCGGTCGCTGAAAATGGCGAACCTGGATCTGGAAACCATTACGTAAGCCTACATAGAGGCTTTCCCCGGGAACGAGTCCCGCAGCGGTGGCCCAACGGGCCAGATCGTCCTGTTCAAACCCCAACCACAGATCACCGCAGGCCTCCCTGGCCCAACTCTGGTTGTGGCTACATAACTCTGTCACGAGCAGGCTACCGCCCGGTTGCAGCAGGCCGGCCAGCTGCTTGAGCGCTTCGGCCGGCGCGGCGAAATGGTGCAACACCATGTTCAACACCACGCAATCGGCCTGAAGGCTTGTGCCATTCAATGCATCGGCCAATTGCAGGCTGACGTTAGCCAGCTGTTCACGTTCACATACCTGACGGGCCAGTTCGAGCATCGCCGCGCTGTTGTCCAGAGCGGTTACGGTGCCGAAGCGACGCGCCAGTTCCGGCAGGAATGCACCATCACCGGGACCGACTTCAATGGCCGTGGCTGCGCCATCGAAATTCAGTTTGTCGAGCAGGGCCAGCACGCTTTCACGGTATTGCGGCAGGCCGGCAATCAAATCCTGCTGGGCGCGGAATTTCTCCGCGACCCGGGCGAAAAAGTCCTGGCTGTTGGCGGCGCGTTGCCCGTGAACCTGTGCGATCCGGGTTTCCACGTCGGCCGGCAGCGGCAGATTGTCGACTTCTTCTAACAACGCCGCGTGCAACTTGCCGCCCAGCAACTCGGTGTGGGGCAGGGCGCGACGATAGAACACCGCATTGCCTTCACGGCGAGTCGCCACCAGATCGGCCTGCGCCAACACCTTCAGGTGATGGCTCATGCCGGACTGGCCGATACCGAAAATCTGCGCCAGTTCCAGTACGCCGAACGAGTCGTTGGCCAGGGCGCGCAATACATTCAGCCGCAGCGGATCGCCGCCGGCCTTGCACAGGGCCGCCAGCTCGTCGCAATCGTCATGGCGAATGGAAGGCACGCGTAGGTTCATAGGGCTGGCAGTCTAGTGACGGCCCGGATGCATCGCAAGGTCAATATCAAAAAGTTTTGATATTGCTCGATGGATGGTGCATCCGATTGCACTTCTCACTGCCCGCTCAACTCTACAAAAGAACAGCGGAAAGGTTTCACCTGCCGAAACCGATGTTATCCAATGGAAAAACGCCTCCGGATGACTATCTGTCATTGCCCCGAGGCGCTCGGGTGAGGGAAAATGCCCTCCTTTTTTCCGTTTCAATCTATTCACACCCAGGAGATCAGCGATGCCTAGCCGTCGTGAGCGTGCCAACGCCATTCGTGCCCTCAGCATGGATGCCGTGCAAAAAGCCAACAGCGGCCATCCCGGTGCCCCCATGGGTATGGCAGATATCGCCGAAGTGCTTTGGCGCGACTACCTCAAGCACAACCCGAGCAACCCGTCGTTCGCCGACCGTGACCGCTTCGTGCTGTCCAACGGCCACGGCTCGATGTTGATCTACTCGCTGCTGCACCTGACCGGTTACGATCTGTCGATCGACGACCTCAAGCAGTTCCGTCAACTGCACAGCCGCACCCCGGGCCACCCGGAGTTCGGTTACACCCCGGGCGTTGAAACCACCACCGGCCCGCTGGGTCAGGGTCTGGCCAATGCCGTGGGCTTCGCCCTGGCTGAAAAAGTCCTGGGTGCGCAGTTCAACCGTCCTGGCCACAACATCGTCGACCACCACACCTACGTGTTCCTGGGTGATGGCTGCATGATGGAAGGCATTTCCCACGAAGTCGCTTCCCTGGCCGGCACTCTGGGCCTGGGCAAGCTGATTGCCTTCTACGATGACAACGGCATCTCCATCGACGGCGAAGTCGAAGGCTGGTTCACCGACGACACGCCGAAGCGTTTCGAATCGTACAACTGGCAAGTGATCCGCAACGTCGACGGTCACGACCCGGAAGAGATCAAGACCGCCATCGAGACCGCGCGCAAGAGCCCGCTGCCGACCCTGATCTGCTGCAAGACCACCATCGGTTTCGGTTCGCCGAACAAGCAAGGCAAGGAAGATTGCCACGGCGCCCCGCTGGGTGACGCGGAAATCGCCCTGACCCGTCAGGCGCTGAACTGGAACCACGGCCCGTTCGAAATCCCGGCCGACATCTATGCCGAATGGGATGCCAAGGAAAAGGGCCGCGCTGTCGAAGCCGAGTGGGACCAGCGTTTCGCTGCCTACTCCGCCGCGTTCCCGACCGAAGCCAACGAACTGATCCGTCGCTTGAGCGGCGAACTGCCGGCCGACTTCTCCGAGAAGGCTGATGCCTACATCGCCGACGTTGCGGCCAAAGGCGAAACCATCGCCAGCCGCAAAGCCAGCCAGAACGCCCTGAACGCGTTCGGCCCGCTGCTGCCGGAAGTACTGGGCGGTTCGGCTGACCTGGCCGGTTCCAACCTGACCCTGTGGAAAGGCTGCAAAGGCGTCAGCGCCGAAGACGCCAGCGGCAACTACATGTACTACGGCGTGCGCGAGTTCGGCATGACCGCGATCATGAACGGCGTTGCCCTGCATGGCGGTCTGGTGCCTTACGGCGCGACCTTCCTGATGTTCATGGAATACGCCCGCAACGCCGTGCGCATGTCCGCTCTGATGAAGCAGCGCGTGATCCACGTCTACACCCACGACTCCATCGGTCTGGGCGAAGACGGCCCGACGCACCAGCCGATCGAGCAACTGACCAGCCTGCGCAGCACGCCGAACCTCGACACCTGGCGTCCAGCCGACGCCGTTGAATCGGCGGTGGCCTGGAAAAACGCTCTGGAGCGCAAGGACGGCCCGTCGGCGCTGATCTTCTCGCGTCAGAACCTGCAGCACCAAACCCGTGATGCCGGCCAGATCGCCGACATCAGCCGTGGCGGTTATGTGCTGAAGGACTGCGCAGGCGAGCCTGAGCTGATCCTGATCGCCACCGGTTCGGAAGTCGGCCTGGCCGTTCAGGCCTACGACAAACTGACCGAGCAAGGCCGCAAGGTGCGCGTGGTTTCCATGCCGTGCACCAGCGCGTTCGACGCTCAGGACGCCAGCTACAAGCAATCGGTCCTGCCGTTGCAGGTCAGCGCGCGGATCGCGATCGAAGCGGCCCACGCCGACTTCTGGTTCAAGTACGTGGGTCTGGAAGGTCGCGTGATCGGCATGACCACCTACGGCGAATCGGCTCCGGCTTCGGCACTGTTCGAAGAGTTCGGCTTCACCCTGGAAAACATCCTGGGTCAGGCTGAAGAGCTGCTGGAAGACTGATCCAGATCAGGTGTCGTCCGGACTGACGCCCTCGCGAGCAAGCTCGCTCCCACAGGTTCTTTGGTGTACACAAAATGTGTGACCAACCTAGAACACTGTGGGAGCGAGCTTGCTCGCGAAAGCGGTGGCTCTGACCACACTGCAATAACGGATTTACCACGGTAATCGAGAACCCCATGCCTCAACCGCGTCCCTACAAAGTTGCACTCAACGGCTACGGCCGGATTGGTCGTTGCGTCTTGCGTGCGTTGTTCGAGCGAGGCGAAAAGGCCGGGTTCGAGATTGTCGCGATCAACGATCTGGCCGACATGGCCAGCATCGAATACCTGACACGCTTCGACTCCACCCACGGCCGGTTCCCCGGCGAGGTGAAGGTCGATGGCGATTGTCTGCATATTAATGGCGACTGCGTGAAGGTCCTGCGCAGTGCCACCCCCGAAGGCATCGATTGGGCGTCGCTGGGCGTCGATCTGGTGCTCGAATGCTCCGGCGCCTGGCACACCCGCGCAGACGGCCAGCGTTTTCTCGACGCCGGCGCGCCGCGTGTGCTGTTTTCCCAGCCGATGGCCAGCGAGGCGGATGTCGATGCCACCATCGTCTACGGCGTCAATCAGGATTGCCTGACCGGCGACGAACTGCTGGTGTCCAACGCCTCCTGCACCACCAACTGCGGCGTACCGCTGTTGCGTCTGCTGGATCAGGCGGTCGGCCTGGATTACGTGTCGATCACCACGATTCACTCGGCGATGAACGATCAGCCGGTGATCGACGCCTATCACCACGAAGACCTGCGCCGCACCCGTTCGGCGTTCCAGTCGGTGATCCCGGTGTCCACCGGTCTGGCGCGCGGCATCGAGCGCCTGCTGCCGGAACTTGCCGGGCGAATCCAGGCCAAAGCCGTACGCGTGCCGACGGTCAACGTGTCCTGCCTCGACATCACGATGCAGACCGCAAGCGACACCGACGCGGGCGAGGTCAACCGGATCCTGCGCGACGCCGCCACCAGCGGCCCGCTCAAAGGTCTGCTGGCCTACACCGAATTGCCTCACGCCAGTTGTGATTTCAACCATGACCCACATTCGGCCATCGTCGATGCCAGTCAGACCCGCGTTTCCGGCCCTCGGCTGGTGAACATCCTGGCCTGGTTCGACAACGAATGGGGTTTTGCCAACCGAATGCTGGATGTTGCAGAACACTATCTGCAAACAGCGACTTCAAAAAAACCGTAGGAAGTGCGACCCATGACCGTGTTGAAGATGTCCGACCTCGATCTGCAAGGTAAGCGCGTATTGATCCGCGAAGACCTCAACGTCCCAGTCAAGGACGGTGTTGTCACCAGCGATGCGCGTATCCTGGCTTCGCTGCCGACCATCAAGCTGGCCCTGGAAAAAGGCGCGGCCGTGATGGTCTGCTCGCACCTGGGTCGTCCGACCGAAGGCGAATTCTCCGCCGAGAACAGCCTCAAGCCAGTCGCTGAGTACCTGAGCAAGGCCCTGGGCCGCGAAGTGCCGCTGGTGGCCGATTACCTGGGCGGCGTTGACGTCAAGGCCGGCGATATCGTGCTGTTCGAAAACGTGCGCTTCAACAAGGGCGAGAAAAAGAACGCCGACGAGTTGGCCCAGCAATACGCTGCCCTGTGCGACGTGTTCGTGATGGACGCTTTCGGTACCGCTCACCGCGCCGAAGGTTCGACCCACGGCGTGGCCAGGTTCGCCAAGGTCGCCGCTGCCGGCCCGCTGCTGGCTGCTGAGCTCGACGCGCTGGGCAAAGCCCTGGGCGCACCGGCCAAGCCGATGGCGGCCATCGTTGCCGGCTCCAAGGTGTCGACCAAACTCGACGTACTGAACAGCCTGAGCCAGATCTGCGATCAACTGATCGTCGGCGGCGGCATCGCCAACACCTTCCTCGCTGCGGCCGGTCACCCGGTCGGCAAGTCGCTGTACGAGCCGGACCTGCTGGACACTGCGCGGGCCATCGCCGCCAAGGTCAGCGTTCCGCTGCCGGTGGACGTGGTGGTTGCCAAGGAATTCGCCGAGAGCGCCGAAGCGACTGTAAAACTGATCGCTGACGTGGCTGCCGACGACATGATCCTCGACATCGGCCCGCAAACCGCGGCCAACTTCGCCGAACTGCTGAAGTCGTCGAAAACCATCCTGTGGAACGGCCCGGTCGGCGTCTTCGAATTCGACCAGTTCGGCAACGGCACCAAAGTACTGGCCGAAGCCATCGCCGAAAGCGCGGCGTTCTCGATTGCCGGCGGTGGCGACACCCTGGCGGCCATCGATAAATATGGCGTGGCGCAAAAGATCTCCTACATTTCCACCGGCGGTGGTGCGTTTCTCGAATTCGTCGAAGGCAAGGTGCTGCCGGCCGTTGAAGTCCTGGAAAGCCGGGCCAAGGCCTGAGGCCGCCCGTTTGGCCAGGCAAAGGAGTGTTCAGATGGTCAAGTCGTTAGCGCTGTTGCTGCTGACCGGTGCGCTGGCGGCCTGCGGGAGCAACCCGAAGGCCGAGCCGACACCGGCACCGGGCGAGGCCCGGAAAGGTTGCTACCAGGCCGACTGGCAGGCCGAAACCAACCCGGTGCTGAACAAGCGCTCGGGGCCGGAAGGCCTGGACAAATACGAGACGCAAACCCCGGCCAAGGAACATGGTTGTCCTTGACCGGTCTGACTCTTTAACTCAGGGCCGGCGGCGTGCGCTGCCGGTCGAGGAACACGGATGAAAGGCTTGATCGCCGTTGCGGCACTGGGCTTGTTGGGTGGTTGCGCGCAGTGGAACCCGTTCCAGTCGTCCAGCCCTGTGGATAACTGGACCACCTGGACCTGCGACAGCCAGGCCAAGGTGCTGTGGCGCTACACCGATGCCGCCCGCCAGGAAGTCGATGTGCGCCTGGGCGGCGGCGATCAGGTCTATCGCCTGAAAGAAGAGCCGGGTGCCTCGGGCGCGCTGTACAGCGACGACATGCTGGCGTTTCACATCAAAGGTGAGGAAGGCCTGGTTTACTGGGTCGCCACCAATGATCTGATCGGCCGTGGCTGCAAGGCCGAATAAAACAGAATTTGCTTTATCGAATCACCAGGCCGGGCCTCAACCCCCGATCTGCAATCACTTGAATAGCCGCCGCCGCTCCGGCAGGCTGGCACGATTAACGACCCAAACCGGGAGAGAGACACACAATGGCACTTATCAGCATGCGCCAGATGCTGGACCACGCAGCCGAGTTCGGCTACGGCGTTCCAGCCTTCAACGTCAACAACCTTGAGCAGATGCGCGCCATCATGGAAGCCGCTGACAAGACTGACTCCCCGGTGATCGTCCAGGCTTCGGCCGGTGCCCGCAAATACGCCGGCGCCCCGTTCCTGCGTCACCTGATCCTGGCCGCGATCGAAGAATTCCCGCACATCCCGGTGTGCATGCACCAGGACCACGGCACCAGCCCTGACGTCTGCCAGCGCTCCATTCAACTGGGCTTCAGCTCGGTCATGATGGACGGCTCCCTCGGCGAAGACGGCAAGACCCCGACCGACTACGAATACAACGTCCGCGTGACCCAACAAACCGTCGCCATGGCCCACGCCTGCGGCGTTTCGGTTGAAGGCGAGCTGGGCTGCCTGGGTTCGCTGGAAACCGGCATGGCCGGTGAAGAAGACGGCATCGGCGCCGAAGGCGTTCTGGATCACAGCCAGATGCTGACCGACCCGGAAGAAGCTGCTGACTTCGTCAAGAAGACTCAGGTTGATGCCCTGGCCATCGCCATCGGCACCAGCCACGGCGCCTACAAGTTCACCAAGCCACCTACCGGTGACGTGCTGGCGATCGACCGCATCAAGGAAATCCACAAACGCATCCCGAACACCCACCTGGTGATGCACGGTTCCTCGTCGGTGCCACAAGAGTGGCTGGCGATCATCAACCAGTACGGTGGCGACATCAAAGAAACCTACGGCGTACCGGTTGAAGAAATCGTCGAAGGCATCAAGCACGGCGTGCGCAAGGTCAACATCGACACCGACCTGCGTCTGGCCTCCACCGGCGCCATGCGTCGCCTGATGGCCACCAACCCGAGCGAGTTCGACCCACGTAAATTCTTCGGCGAAACCGTGAAGGCGATGCGCGATGTATGTATCGCTCGTTATGAGGCTTTCGGTACTGCTGGCAACGCTTCGAAGATCAAGCCGATCTCGCTGGAAAGCATGTATCAGCGTTATCTGAAGGGTGAGTTGAACGCCAAGGTCAATTGAGACTGGGTGTTGAGCTGAGTTGAAAGAAACCCGCCGTGAGGCGGGTTTTTTTTGAGCCGATTTTGTCGGATGAACGAGGGTTCCTAGTTCGGCTCGACGTGATCCAGCGCCTGATTCACCGCCAGTTCCCCCAGCATCACCAACTGCGCAATGCCTATCGCGGTTTTGCGCTCGGCGGGAGGGAGAGTGGCGGCGAAGTTGTTGAGCATTTCGCTGGCGGAGCCGAGGGTTTCGCTGGCGTTGGCCAGCAGGGATTCGGTGTTGTAGGCGGGGTTGGCGAAGTACATGCGGTCGGGTTCGTTGACCGTGGCCATGATGCGGGCGCCGGGGCAGAGGTAGTGGTCGAGGGCGCGTTCGGCGGCTTCGTTGAGTTTGGTGGGGTCGAGGGGATCGTAGGGGGAGGCCGGGTCTGTGACCGGCGGATGAGGCGTCGATTGAATCATGTTTCGTCTCCGGGAAATGGAGCCGACACCGGATCGCTACTAAACGATGGGGTGGCAGCTGAACGCAGGTTAGTAGACCGGGGAGACGCGAACCGGCGCGCCCGAAAGCGCCCTGCGTACAGCTACCATCAAGCGCAGATATCGAGATATCTCACTTTCTGGAGTGCAAATACGCCTCGCGAACCCTCGGGCTACTAAACCCGATCACTGCGAATCAGTGACCCGAATCAAGTTACCGATGGCCCTCCAGGCGCACAAGCCGGCGGATTCTGGCGTACCGGTAGGCCGCGACGCAAGCCGTTGTAGGCTTCGGGACGTTACGCGCACTGCCTTTAAACAGAAGCCTTAAACGGTCGCGCGGCTGCTATTTATTGTGATCGATATCGAGTTTGGAGAACGTCACCTGCCCACCCTCACTGGTGTACCCGGTGTTGTCCTGCACATACACGCCCGCCTTGAAATACAGCGGCTTGTTGCGCCACGTCGCGCTGATCTGCGAATCCCACTGATACCCGGCTGCACTCACGCCCAGCGCACCGCCGGGGCTCAGGTGAATGAGGTAGTTGAACTCGCGATTGAGTTTGATCCCGGTGGCGAGGGTGATGACGCGGCTTTCGTCCTGATCCGGATGGGTGCGCAGCTTGATCACCAGGTTGCCGGTTTGGGTTTTTTCTTTGTATTGGTATTCAAGCTTGAGCATCGGCTTCTGGCTTTCATAGGCGTGGATCTGGCCGATGACGATCTTGCCGGAGCTGGGCACCTTGTTGACCGAAAGGGTCGCGCGCAGCAGGTTGTCGGCGTCGGGGTAATACCAGTTGCGCAATGTTCCATTGCTGTAGGTCTCGCGCAGTTCAGTGCGCGGATAAATGGCGTTTTCGGTTTTCGAGCCGGTCACCGGGGACCAGAAGAACAGGGTGCCGGTGTCGGAATGGAAGTACTGATCTTTGAAGCCGTTCACCAGTTTGGAGGTTTCGACAGTGTAGGGCGGGCTGCCAACGGGAACGCTGAGGTTCCAGGTTGCGAGGTCGATCATGTCGGTTCTTCCACTCTATTTCTCTTGCACGCGCGTGCCAGAAGCTCTAGCCCGCGCCTCTTGGGGGCGGCCTTTATAAGCGTAGAGGGATTTTTTGTTAACGGCCGTCTGGCGGATGATTGGCGTCAACATCCTGTCGAAATGCCACCTTTCCCGGAATTCGGGGCTTGCGGCCGTGACCGTTAGTCGGCTGATGACCGGTTTGGTTAAATGATGGCTGGATGACAGCTATTGCTTTTACAGATCCCGGACTAGAGTGAAGACTCGGTGACTGTACGGTTTTCATAAAAAACCGCGCAGCGTACTGACTCGAGAGGCCACGACACGAGATGTCCCGAAAAGAGAAGCAGCATGGAATGCGCGCAACCCCAGCCAGGTGAAGGCAGCTCAGTCCTTTTGATCGTTGATGATTACCCTGAAAACCTGATCAGCATGCGCGCGTTGCTGCAGCGCCAGGATTGGCAGGTCTTGACCGCCGCCTCTGGTTTCGAAGCGCTCAGCCTGCTGCTCGAGCACGACATCGACCTGGTGCTGCTGGATGTGCAGATGCCGGGGATGGACGGTTTCGAAGTCGCGCGCCTGATGCGCGGCAGCCAGCGCACACGCCTGACCCCTATCATTTTCCTCACCGCCAACGAGCAGTCCCAGGACGCCGTGATCAAAGGCTACGCCAGCGGTGCGGTGGATTACCTGTTCAAACCCTTCGATCCGCAGATTCTCAAGCCGAAAGTCCAGGCGTTGCTCGAGCACCAGCGCAATCGCCGGGCCTTGCAGCGTTTGAGTCAGGATCTGGAATCGGCGCGAGCCTTCAATGCCTCGGTGCTGGATAACGCTGCCGAAGGCATTCTGGTGTTGGGTGAGGATGGCTTGATCCGTTTCGCCAACCCGGCGATTTCCCGGTTGCTCAATGCGCCGGTGAAAGAGCTGGAAGGGCAGGAGTTTCTCGATTTCCTGCAGAAACCGCACATTCCGCTGTGGGCCGATTCCGAGTTTTACGCCGGCTACAAGCGTGGCGAGACGTTGCGTCTACACGACGCGTTGCTGCGTACCGCTCCGGGGCAGCAGGTGCCGGTGGCCTTGTCCTGTGCGCCGCTGCCCAGTGAACAGCACGCGATGGTGGTGACGGTACTGGACATGTCGGTGGTGCGCCATCTGCATCAGCAGCTGGAGTTTCAGGCCGTCACCGACCCGCTGACCGGGCTGCTCAATCGCCGGGGCTTTTACCAGACCGTGGAGAACCTGCTGCTGCGCGGTGAACGCACGGACAGCAGTTGGGTGTTGATGTACCTCGATCTCGATGGCTTCAAGCGGGTCAATGATTCCCTTGGGCATGATGCCGGGGACCGAGTGCTGCGCTGGGTCTCCGAACAATTGAAAACCTGTCTGCGGCCCTTCGACATTCTGGCGCGGATGGGCGGTGATGAGTTCACTGCGCTGCTGGATCTGGAATTCCCCGAACAAGCGGCGAAGATTGCCGAGAAGCTCATCGAGCGGGTGTCGATCTGTCAGCAGATCGAAGGCCTGGATATTGCTCTGGGTGCGAGCATCGGCATCGCCACCTACCCGGACTGCGGCAACAACCTCGACGGTTTGCTGCGCGCCTCGGACATCGCCATGTACGAGGCCAAGCGGGCCGGGCGTCAGCAATATCGCTTCTACGATCATGAAATGAACGGCCGCGCGCGGTCGCGGCTGATGCTGGAAGAGAGCGTGCGCAGCGCCATCGAGAACCGCGATTTCAATCTGGTGTATCAGCCGCAGGTGGCCATTGGTGATGGTCGCGTTCGTGGTTTCGAGGCGCTGCTGCGCTGGCAGCACCCGAGTGTCGGCGACGTGCCGCCGGGACTGTTCCTGCCGTTGCTGGAGGAGGCCACGCTGATCAGCCGGCTCGGCAGCTGGATCTATCATCGCAGCGCCGGGCAACGTAAGGCGTGGGAGTCCGAATTTTCCAGGGATCTGGTCATTGGCGTGAGCCTGAGCAACACCCAGTTCGGCCTGCCGAATCTGGTCACCGAATTGCGTCAGGTGCTGGAGCGCCATGGTTTGCAGCCGCACCAGATGGAAGTGGAAGTGACCGAGGACGCGCTGACGATCAACCCGGATGAAACCCGCAAACAACTGAAGCTGCTGCGCAATCTCGGGGTGCGGGTGGCGCTGGACGATTTCGGTTCCGGCGCCTGCTCGCTGGCGCATCTGCGTGATCTGGAACTGGACACCCTCAAGCTTGATCGACACCTGATCGCCCGATTGCCGGACTCCTCCCGCGACGCTTCGCTGGTGCGCATGGTCATCGATCTGTGCAAGGAATACGGCTTGCTGGTGATTGCCGAAGGCGTGGAAACCGTCGAGCAATACCAGTGGTTGCGAGCCCATGGTTGTGAGTACGTGCAAGGGTTTCTGGTGGCGCGGCCGTTGGTCGCCGAGGACACCGTCCGCTTTACCGAGCCGTTCGACTGGAGCGCGTTGGCCGGTTGAATTCGCTACACTGGCGACCTTTTCATGACCCGTGCCGCCCGATGACTGCGTTGAAATACCTCCAGGCCTATCCCGCGAATCTGCAGGATCAGGTGCGCCAATTGATCGCTGACAACCGCCTCGGTGACTATCTGAACCAGCGCTATCCGGGCCGCCACGATGTGCAGAGCGACAAGGCGCTGTACGGCTACGCGCTGGACCTGAAACAGGAATACCTGCGCAACGCCCCGGCCATCGACAAGGTCCTGTTCGACAACCGCCTCGACCTGACCCACCGCGCCCTCGGCCTGCACACCACGGTCTCGCGGGTGCAGGGCGGCAAGCTCAAGGCCAAGAAAGAGATTCGCATCGCCTCGCTGTTCAAGGACGCCGCGCCGGAGTTTCTGAAGATGATCGTGGTGCACGAGTTGGCGCACTTCAAGGAGTCGGATCACAACAAGGCGTTCTATAAGTTATGTGAGCACATGCTGCCGGGCTACCACCAGGTCGAGTTCGACCTGCGGGTGTACCTGACGTGGCGGGACATGCAATAAGACATCAAACAACGGAGCGCATGCATGGACGTGAGCAAGACCAAGAGCAGTTTCTACCGGCGCTTGTACGTGGCGTACCTGATCGACAGCGGCCTGGCCAGCAGCGTGCCGGCGCTGACCGAGGTCACTGGCATGCCCCGGCGTACGGCGCAGGACACGATTGCGGCGCTGGCGGATCTGGATATCGTCTGCGAGTTCGAACAGGAAGAGGGCGCGCGCAACCATGCGGGGCGCTACCGGATTCGCGAGTGGGGGGCGATTGATCGGGGGTGGATCGAGCGGAATTTGCGGCAGGTCAAGGCGGTTCTCGAGTATCCCTGAACTTGCAGCCCTTCGCGGGCAAGCCCGCGAAGGGGGCATCTCAAGACCTGCGCATGCCAATGTGCGGAATGTCATCCTCCAGGTATTCCTCACCCGCCGCCACAAACCCGTACCGCCCGTAATACCCCTGCAAATGCGCCTGGGCCGAGAGATAGATCGGCACTTCGGGCCAATGCCTTTCGGCCTGTTTCAGCGCCTGTTCCATCATTTCATGGCCCAGCCCCTTGCCGCGTGCGGCCGGCGCCGTCAGCACGCGGCCGATCACCACGTCGCCGCCCTGGGATTGCGGATCCAGCAGGCGCAGGTACGCCACCAGTTGATTACCGTCCCAGCCCATCAAATGGCAGGTGTCGCCATCCAGATCCTGTCCGTCCGGATCCAGGTACGCGCAGCGCTGTTCGACCACGAACACTTCCGAGCGCAATTTCAAAATGGCGTACAGCTGCTCCAGTCCCAGATCGCTGTGATGTTTGCAAACCCACTCGATTGTCATCTTCTGATTCCTTGAACTATGTCGCCCGATACTAAGCGCAGCGCCGAAATATGTCTGTATGGCTTAGAAATCTGTGACAAAGGCCAAAATGCCATCATTCCAATATCGCGGTCCGCCGAACTTTGTGTAATCTGCTGGGAAGCGCTGTGCGATGGCTTCAATGAGCTAATGTTAGGGCCTGGGATTCGCCGGTAAGGGGCCTTGGGGTTTTGACTGAAAACACGCCGGGCGGCCCGCCCGCTAAGGATTTTCAAGCATGCCGCGATTGCATCGAGCCTTTGCTTTGATCGGATTGCTGTTGCTGGGTCAAAGCGCTGCAGCGGAGAAATTGCGTCTGGTGTTCGACGTCTGGCCGCCCTTTACCGATGACACGCTGGTCAACGGTGGGCTGGCGACCGACATCGTCAGCACGGCCCTGGCCCGTGCCGGTTATGCCAGCGGTTATGAGCAGGTGCCGTGGGCGCGGGCGCTGATGGGGGTCGGCGAGGGACGTTACGACGTGCTGGTCAACGCCTGGTACAACGACGAGCGTACGAAGATCGGGCAGTTTTCTGCCGAGTACCTGCTCAATCGAGTGCGTTTCTTGAAGCGCAAAGATGCGCCCATCGAATACAACGACCTGCAGGAACTGCACACCTATCCGATTGCGGTGGTGCGCGGCTACGCCTATTCGGCGCCGTTCGATGCCGACACCGCGTTGCAGAAGGTCCCTGTGCATAACTTCGCCATGGCCGTGCGCATGCTCGCGGCCGATCGGGTCAAGCTGACCCTGGAAGACGAATACGTCGCCCGTTACTACCTGGCCCGGGAATCAGCGAAAGTGCGCAACACGGTGGAGTTTTTGCCCAAGCCGCTGAGCGAGAACAGCCTGCACATTCTGGTCAGCCTGAAGAACCCGCATCACGAGCAGATCGTGGCCGGGTTCGACAAGGCGATTGCGTCGATGAAGGCCGATGGCAGCTATGACAAGTTGCTGAGGCAGCATGGGATGTGAGCAACTCAGTCTTCGGCGGTGTCCTTGATCAAATGCGCCGCCAGCGTGCGCAACGGCCCGAGCTGGCGGCAGATCAGTGCCAGTTGTGTCTGTACCAGTCGCTGGCCTTCGTCGATTTCGTCCGGCATCTGCTCCAGTTCATTGGCCAGCGCTTCTTCCTCGTCGCTCTGAATCGCGATCGGTTGTTTGCTCGCCAGACCCTGGGCGATTTCATCGATGCTCGCCGCCAGACTCACCCCGGCACCGTCGATCAGGTGTTCGCGCACCTCGGCCGGCAGCTGGGTTTCCCGGTGTGCGCCGAGGCCTGACAGATAGCTGAGCAAGGTGTGCGACAGCACCAGGAAGCGGAAGCCCACGTCGGCTTCCTTCCGGAAATGCCCCGGCTCCATCAGCATGTTCGCCAGCGTCGTTGATAGTGCGGCGTCGGCGTTGTGCGCGTTGCGCCGGGCCAGGCGATAGGCGAGGTCGTCGCTCTTGCCGGCAGCGTATTGCTGCATGATCTGGCGCAGGTAAATGCTGTTGCAGGTGAGGGTGTTGGCCAGCACTTTGTTCAGGCGCCGACCCTGCCAGTCCGGCAGGAACAGGAACACCGCAAGCCCGGCGATCAGGCTGCCGAGCAGGGTATCGAACAGCCGCGGCAAAAACAGTCCGTAGCCGTCACCCACCTGGTTGAAGCAGAACAGCACCATGATCGTGATCGCGGCGGTGGCCACGGTGTAGCGGGTGGTGCGGTTGGTAAAGAACACCACGCCGGCAGCGATGGCGAAGCACGACTGCACCAGCGGACTCGGGAACAGATCGAACAGCGCCCAGGCAATCGTCAGGCCGATCGCCGTGCCGAAAATCCGTTGGCCGAGTTTGCGCCGGGTGGCGCCGTAGTTGGGTTGGCAGACGAACAGCGTGGTGAGGATGATCCAGTAACCCTGCGACGGGTGAATCAGGTGCACCATGCCGTAGCCGATGCTCAACGCCAGCGGCAAACGCAGCGCGTGGCGGAACAGCAGCGAAGTCGGCGTCAGTTGCGTGCGCAGACGAATCCATACGTCCTTGAAGTTGCGCGGCGAGCGGTCGAGCAGGCTGCTGTCGGTGGCATCGGCGAGGGCGTCGGGGTTGCTGGCGTCGCTGAGCAAACGGTCGAGGGTGCCGAGGTTGGCCGCCAGTGCGCGCAATGAACGCAGCAGCCCGCGCCAGGCCGGGTTGCTCTGGATGCGCAGGTGTTCGAGGGAGGCGTGCAGGTCGCTCAGGGCTTCGGCGAAACTCGCGTCGTAGGTGAACGGCTGGCGCATCTGAATCGACTCGGCCAGCGCCCGACAGGCCTTGCCTTGCTGGCGCAGCAAGCGCTGGCAGCGGAACAGCACGTCGCTGTGGAAGAACGCATCGGCCAGGGCGTTGTACGGGTAGTGCGAAGAACTGGCGCGCTCGTGAATGTCCTGGGCGAGGAAGTACAGCTTCAGGTAGCGGCTGACCTTTGAGCCGGGGCGCCCATTGCCGACCCGGTGCAGGATGATTTCCTTGGCGCTGTTCAGGGCCGCCACGACCCGGCCGTTTTGCTGGGCCAGTTCCAGGCGCCGCGCTTCGACGTCCAGCTGACGGATCGGTTCGAACAGCGAGGCTTTCAGCTTCAGGTAATAACCGAGTTCGCGGAACAGCCGCGCCAGACTCTGCTGCACCGGCTGATTGGAAAACATCGCCTGCCACAGCACCGACAGCAGGCCGTACCAGGCGGCGCCGGCCACCAGCAGCATCGGCTCATGCCAGAAATCCGTGACCGCGCCGCCACGCTGATCCACGCCGATCATGGTGTAGACGGAAAGAATCAGGGTCGCCGAGGCAATCGCCCCGTAACGTTCGCCGAGCGCACCGAGCATGGTCAGGCCGAAGCTGGCCAGTGCCAACGCAATCACGAACACGATGGGGTAGGGGAAGAGCAGCTCCACGGACAGCGCCGCGATGCTGAAGCACACCAGCGTCACCGCCAGGGCATTGAGGCGGCCCTGCCAACTGTCGTCGGTCTCGGCCAGGGCGCTGGCGATGATCCCCAGGAACAGCGGGATCAGCAGCCCCATTTCATCCTGATACCAGCACAGCGCCATGCTGCCGGTCAGGGCGATGAACACCCGCACGCTGTAGCTGAATTTATCCAGCGCCCACAGGCGCCGCAAAGACTGACGAAACGAGGTCGAGGACATGAAGTGCGAAGGCCTTCCGAGGCGATGCCGCTAAATTGAGCCAGTAATGACGCCGACGCAATGGCGCCGATCACATCTGACAGCAAAAAGTGTTCCTTTCATGCACCACATACCCCCGAGGGAGCAAGCTTGCTCCCTCAGGCATCTGTGTTTGTCAGACGTACTGCGCGGCGGCGTAACCCGATGCCCAGGCCCACTGGAAGTTGAACCCGCCCAGATGCCCGGTAACGTCGAGCACTTCGCCGACGAAGTAGAGGCCCGGGCTTTTCAGCGATTCCATGGTTTTGGACGACACTTCGCGGGTATCGACGCCACCGAGGGTGACTTCGGCGGTGCGGTAGCCTTCGG
Source organism: Pseudomonas sputi (assembly GCF_021603585.1). Classification (GTDB taxonomy): domain Bacteria; phylum Pseudomonadota; class Gammaproteobacteria; order Pseudomonadales; family Pseudomonadaceae; genus Aquipseudomonas; species Aquipseudomonas sputi. The sequence continues at coordinate 199,441 of NZ_BQHI01000005.1, forward strand.
TGCCGGCCGGGACGACTTTCCAGCTGCCCAGCTTCTCGGCGATGTCCGCCAGTTCGGCGTGGGTGTACTGCTTCATCGGTTTGGAGACGAACCAGTGGTCGGCCAGCAGGTTGGCCATCTTCTTGGTGAAGATTTCGCCGAGCAGGGTTTTCAGTTCGCTGTTCGGACGTTCGGCAGTCTGCTGTTGCAGCCAGCTCGCGGCGTCGTGATCGGGCAGCAGGTTGATCTCGACCGTGTCGCCCGGCTCCCAGAACGAAGAAATCTGCAGGATCGCCGGGCCGCTGAGGCCACGGTGAGTGAACAGGATGTTCTCGCGAAAGCTCTGGTCGTTGCAGCTGACCAGGCAATCCACCGAGGTGCCGGACAGTTCGGTGCACAAGTCCTTGAGCTGATCGGTGATGGTGAACGGCACCAGCCCGGCGCGGGTCGGCAGCAGTTCATGGCCGAACTGTCTGGCGACCTGATAACCGAAACCGGTCGCGCCCAGCGTCGGGATCGACAGGCCGCCGGTGGCGATCACCAGTGACTGGCACTGGATCTGGCCGAGGGTGGTGTCGAGCAGGTAACCGCCCTCGACTTTCTCGATGGTCTGGATCGAGGTGTCCAGGTGCAGGTTGACGCCGACCTGATCGCACTCGTCCAGCAGCATGCCGAGGATGTCGCTGGATTTGTTATCACAGAACAGTTGGCCGAGTTTCTTTTCGTGGTACGGCACGCCGTGTTTGGCGACCATGCCGATGAAATCCCACTGGGTGTAACGGGCCAGCGCGGACTTGCAGAAATGTGGATTCTGCGAGAGGAAATTGCTCGGTTCGGTGTACAGGTTGGTGAAGTTGCAGCGCCCACCGCCGGACATCAGGATTTTCTTGCCGGCCTTGTTCGCGTGGTCGAGCAGCAATACCTGACGCCCGCGCCCGGCGGCGGTCAGTGCACACATCAACCCTGCGGCGCCAGCGCCAATGATCACGACTTCGGTAGAGCGCAAAACGGTGTCCTCACACAATGACCACGCAGATCGTTCCCACGTCGAACCGTCTGCGTGGGAATGCATCCTGTGACGCTCCGCGTCACGATTTAAAAGCGGACGCAGAGCGTCCATGGCGGCATTCCCACGCGGACGGTTCGACGCCTCGACGTGGGAACGATCAGTATCGGTAATGCTCGGGTCAGAGGACGCGAACGCGCAGCGAACGCCCCTTGATCTTGCCGTTGTTCAAGCGCTGCAGCGCCTGCATGACCACGGTGCGCTCGACGGCCACATACGACTGGAAGTCGAAGATCGCGATCTTGCCGACCTGGGCGCCCGGAATGCCGGCTTCACCGGTCAGTGCGCCCAGAATGTCGCCCGGACGTACCTTGTCCTTGCGCCCGCCAGCGATGCACAGCGTGCTCATCGGCGGTTGCAGCGGGGCACCGCCCTGGGACTTGAGGTTGTCCACCTGATCCCAGTTCAGCGGGGTTTTCTGCAATTGTTCGATGGCTTGCGCGCGGTGCGCTTCGGACGGCGCCACCAGGCTGACCGCGATGCCTTTCTCGCCGGCACGACCGGTACGGCCGACGCGGTGAATGTGGATTTCCGAGTCGCGGGCCAGTTCGACGTTGATCACCATGTCCAGTGCATCGATGTCCAGACCACGGGCGGCCACGTCGGTGGCAACCAGTACCGAAGTACTGCGGTTGGCAAACATCGCCAGCACCTGATCGCGGTCACGCTGTTCCAGGTCGCCGTGCAGGCCGACGGCGGAAATGCCTTTGGAGGTCAGGTGATCGACGGTTTCCTGCACTTGCTGCTTGGTGAAGCAGAACGCCACGGTGGAGGCCGGACGGAAGTGGTGCAGGACCTTGGTCACCGCGCTCATGCGCTCTTCCGGGGAAATCTCGTAGAAGCGCTGTTCGATCTGGGTGTCGTCGTGGAACGCTTCGGCTTTCACCGTTTGCGGGTCGCGCATGAACTTCGACGCCAGTTGCTTGATGCCCACCGGGTAGGTGGCCGAGAACAGCAGGGTCTGACGGCGGGCCGGGGTCTGCTCGATGATGTCTTCGATGGCGTCGTAGAAACCCATGTCGAGCATGCGGTCGGCTTCGTCGAGGATCAGCGTGTTGAGGCCGTCGAGGACCAGCGAACCCTTGCGCAGGTGCTGCTGGATGCGGCCCGGAGTGCCGACGATGATGTGCGCACCGTGCTCCAGCGAGCCGATCTGCGGGCCGAAGGACACGCCGCCGCACAGGGTCAGGACCTTGATGTTGTCTTCGGCGCGGGCCAGACGACGGATTTCCTTGGCGACCTGGTCGGCCAGCTCGCGCGTCGGGCAAATCACCAGCGCCTGGCAGCCGAAGTAGCGCGGATTGATCGGGTTCAGCAGGCCGATGCCGAATGCGGCGGTCTTGCCGCTGCCGGTCTTGGCCTGGGCGATCAGGTCCATCCCCTTGAGGATCACCGGCAAGCTCTGCGCCTGGATCGGCGTCATCTGGGCATAACCGAGGGAGTCGAGGTTAGCCAGCATGGCGGCGGACAGCGGCAAAGTATTAAAAGCGGTGGCGATGGTGGTCACGGGACTGGCCTGCAAAACAAAATGTCGCGCAGTGTAGCAGCCTCTGGCCACTTTCCTCGAAAGTTCTGGACGAACGCAAAGCCTGTGACGAGGGCGGTTCCCCTCGCCACGCAGGTCCCGGTCAATGCTCGATGTGATCTTCCCGGCGTTTGGTACGCCGTCCGTCCTCTTTCGATAGCTGCGAGAAAATCGTCGCGGCCAGCATCGCCATGACTCCGACGGTCACGAACGTGAGCTGGAAAGCGCCCAACACGGTCTCGACGCCGTCGTTGCCGACTTCCGCCGTAAAGCCGCCAAGCAGCGCACCGGCGCATGCCACGCCAAGGCTCAGCGACAACTGCGCCACCACCGACAGCAGGCTGTTGCCGCTGCTGGCGCTGGCGTCGTCGAGGTCGATCAGGGTCACGGTGTTCATCGCGGTGAATTGCAGGGAGTTGATCGCCCCGAGAACCGCCAGCAGGCACAGCAGCAGCCAGTACGGCGTCTGCTCGCTGACCAGCCCCATGCTCGCCAGCATGATCCCCAGAAGCAGGGTGTTGCCGGTCAGTACGATGCGATAGCCCAGACGTTCGATCAGCGGCCGCGCGCCCCACTTGGCGACCATCGCGGCCGCCGCCAGCGGCAGCATGCTCATCCCGGCCTGGGACGGCGAATAACCCAGCGCCACTTGCAGCAGCAACGGCACCAGAAACGGCAGGGCACCGCTGCCCAGGCGAGCGAACAGGTTGCCCAGGATGCCGACCGCAAAGGTGCGGGTCTTGAACAGCGACGGCGCGAACAGCGGGTTTTCAATGTGCCCCGCACGCAACCAGTACGCCGCCAGACAGGCCATGCCGCCGAACAGCAACAGCATCACCCGCAGGTGTGGCAGGTGCAGTTCGCCGAGGCCTTCCATGGCGATGGTGATCAGCACCATCGCCGCGCCGAACAGCAGGAACCCCAGGCTATCGAAGCGCGTGCGCTCGGTGCCGCGCAGGTCGGGGATGAACTTCCACACCGCGTAGCAACCGATGAGGCCGACCGGCAGGTTGATCAGGAAGATCCAGTGCCACGTCAGGTATTCCACCATCCAGCCGCCCATGGTCGGGCCGATCAGCGGGCCGAGCAGGCCGGGAATGGTGATGAAGCCCATGATCCGTACCAGCTCCGAGCGCGGGTAGGCACGCAGCACCACCAGACGCCCGACCGGCAGCATCAGCGCACCGCCAAGGCCCTGGATCACGCGCGCGCCGATCAGCATGCTCAGGCTGCTCGACAAGGCGCAGAGCAGCGAGCCGAGGCTGAACAGCAGGATCGCGCCGAAGAAGATTTTCTTGGTGCCGAAGCGGTCGGCGATCCAGCCCGAGGCCGGAATCAGCAGGGCCACGGTGAGCATGTAGGCGATGATCACGCCCTGCATGCGCAGCGGGTCTTCGGCCAGGTCACGGGCCATGGCCGGCAGGGCGGTGTTGAGGATGGTCCCGTCGAGGGACTGCATGAAGAAAGCGATGGCGACGACCCATGGCAACCAGCGGGCGGTGATGGCGTCGAGAGGCGGGCGGTTGGGCATGGAACCTCTTGTTGGTTGATTGATCGTTCCCACGCTCTGCGTGGGAATGCAGCCCGGGACGCTCCGCGTCCCAGCCAAAGCGGACTCGGAGCGTCCGTTGAGGCATTCCCACGCGGACGGTTCGACGTGGGAACGATCAGGTCAGAGAGTTAGAGAGTGAGGGTCAAACGGCTCACCAGCGCCCCGGGCAACAACGCCGACGAGGTACTGCGCTGGCTATAGGTGCTCGCCGACAGCAGCAACTCACGCTCGGCGGTCAACGCTTCCAGCTGCGATCCCAGCAGGCTGTAGGCGCTGTCGTCAAAACGCATGGTGCTGACCGGTGCCTGAATTTCGCCGTTCTCGACCCAGAACGTGGCAAACCGGGTCATGCCGGTCAGGCGCGCCGCCGGTTGATCCGAGAAGTTCAGGTACCAAAGGTTGCTGATGTACAACCCGGTACCCAACTGCTTGAGGATCTCGGCCTGTGACAGTTCGCCGGCGCCCATGTTCAGCGCGCTGGGCGATTCACCGCCGCCGGCGCCGTTGGCGGTCAGACCGTACTCGGCGGCACTGCGCGAACCGACCAACTGATCACCCGCTTTGCCTTCGATGATCAACCGCAGATCGCTGCGCGGGTAACCTTCGCCGGAGAACGCCGGGCTCAGCGAGTCGCTGACTTTCTCGTCGAGGGACACCAGCGGACTGAATGCCTGATCGCCGGCATATAGCTTCTGCAGCGGGCTGCTTTTGCTGGCAATCGACTGCGCCGAGAAACCGCCCCAGCACAGCATGCCCATGATTTCTTCCAGGGCTGCGGGCGCCAGATAGGCGCGGTATTGGCCGGGCGGCAAGGTGCACAGCGGTCGACCGAGAAACTCGAGTTGTTCGCGGGCCTGCTGGATGCGTTTGGCGAAGTCTTCGCTGTTCCAGTTATGCCCGGCGTAGCTGGCCTTCACCGCTTCGCCGTTCTCGTGGAACAGGCTGAAGTCGAAGTTGAAGCTGTTGGCCTGATGCCAGCCGAACGCCCCGGAAGAACTGGCGAAACCACGGCTGATCGGGCCGGCAGCGTAGAAGCCGACCAGATCCAGACCTTCGGCAGCCTCGGCAATTTGCGCCACGACCTGTTCGGTGTCCGGCAGCGGATGCTCCTGCACATGTTGGCTCTGCCAGCTGTTGTGGTTGAGCAACAGGTACGGATCCTGCGGCAGCAGCGGCAGGGTTTCGCGCAGCTGTTGCAGGCCTTCGGCAAGGCGTTGCAGGTCGGCTTCCAGATCACCGGACAAGGTGATCTGCAGGTCGGCATGGCGACCGTCGTCAATCAGTTTCAGGCCGATACCGGCTTGTTGCACTTGCCCGGCCTGACGCACTCTGGCGTGGTTGAAGCGCACGAAGGCCGACGATTCGGCGTCGTAACTCAGGGTGAACTGTTCCGGCTCGCGCACGGCATCGCGCAGCCAGTTGACCAGCACCTTGAACGCCTCGGACTGGCTCTTGGAAATACTCATCAGGCGTCTCCCCCAAACACATCAACATTGCTGAACACGCAGGCCGGTGAAGCGTGGCCGACGCGGATCACCTGGTTCGGTTCGCCCTTGCCGCAGTTCGGCGTGCCCAGCACCTGGGTGGTGGCAGCGTTGCCGACGGCGCGCAGACTCTTCCAGAAGTGCGCGGAAATGCCCCGGTAGTTCGGGTTTTTCACCACGCCCTTGAGTTCGCCGTTTTCGATCAACTGGCCCCATTCGCAGCCGAACTGGAATTTGTTGCGTGCATCGTCGATTGACCAGGAACGGTTGGTGCTCATCAGAATGCCGTTTTCGATGCCGCCGATCAGTTGCTCCAGTGAATGGTCGCCCGGCTCGATGTTGAGGTTGGCCATGCGGTCGATCGGCGGTCGGTTCCAGCTGCAGGCGCGGCTGTTGGCGACGCCGTCGAGCCCGGCGCGAAATTGCGACAGTGCCCCGCCCAACGGGCGCACCAGCAGGCCCTCGCGAATCAGGAATTGTTTGCTGGCGGCCGTGCCGTCGTCGTCATGGCCGTAGCTGGCGAGCTCTTCCGGGATGTCCGGATCGAACGTCACGTTGAGCAGTGTCGAGCCGTATTGCAGGCGGCCGAAATCCGAGGCTTTGACGAAACTGGTGCCGGCGTAATTGCGCTCGTCGCCGAGGATCCGGTCGAGCTCCAGCGGGTGGCCGATGGATTCGTGGATCTGCAGCATCATCTGGTCAGGCATCAGCAGCAGGTCGCGCGGGCCTTGCGGGGTGTTCGGCGCGAGCAGCAGTTGCAGCGCCTGATCGGCGACTTGCGGGCCGGCGCCGATCAGGCCGCAACGGTTGATTACGTCGGCGCCGCCCTGCTGGCCGAAGTTCTCGCGGCCGAGGCTGCGGGTCTGGCTGTCGTTGCCGTCGTAGGCGGTGACGTCGAGGCCCGGGTAGACAAAGCGCTGGGCCTGGCGCAGTTCGGCGCCGGCGCTGCTCAGGTAGATCTGTTCGACGTGGGTGATGCCGATGCTCACTTGCCAATTCACAAGGCGCTCATCCTTGGGCACCGAAGCGGATTCCGCGCCGAGCAGCTCGAAGCATTCACTCAGGGACGGGAAGGGTTGTTCCAGATTGGGTGAAAAATAGTCGGCGCGGTCGCTGGACACCGGCTGCTGGCTCAGGTCGAGCAGGGCGTGAGGCTTGAGCCGCCGGGCCTGTTGCTCGGCCCGCTCGAGGGCGGCTTGCAGGCCCTGTTGCGACAGGTCATTGGTCGCGGCGTAGGCTTCGACGCCGTTGACCCGGACGGTGAGCATCGCGCCTTCGTCGCGGCTCAGGCTCGGCGGCTCGGCGACATTCTTGCGCACCGACAGGTACTGCCCGGATTCGCGCACATACCGCAGGGAAAAAAATTCGGCGCCCGTGCGCAAGGCAGCGAAGCGCTGCTTGAGCTGGGGGTGGAAATCGAACATCAGGGAACCTCCTTGTCATGGGAGCAGCGGCGAAGCGGATTCGGCGGGGAGGGGGTGAAACGATTGGGCGAGGACTAGAGTAGGCCTGCGTGGGGGGGAGTATCAAGGGTAGCGCTTGAGAGGGAAATACATTCTGTGAGTGACCGTCATCCCGTCAGGCAAAAGGGGCGTACTTGAGCAAGCGTGTCCAAGGGCCCCTGGTCGGCTCTGCGGTAAAACTTCAGTTATTCAAATAGACGAATGCGAGTACGTAAATCAGCAGGCTGGCAAAGAAACCTGGCAGAATTTTTCGGGTTCTGGCCACGACGGCAAATGTTCCGACTAACAGCAGCAGTTTCAGCGCATCCAGAATCTGAAACTGTTGCATCAGACTCGGGCCATCCAGCCTGGCAAATGCCGTGTCATAAATGATCACTCCCAACATCGCTTGGGCGCTGTAACTGACGAAGCGGTAAAAAGAACCTTCGGTGCGCGTCAACGCCGTGGTGTTTTTGAAAGCAAACGGTAATGCTCGAAATGCAAAAGCCGTGATTGCGGAAAAGCCGATCAGCATCCAGAGATTCATTGGAAAGCCGTTCCTTGGCGAGTACAGATATTTTCAATCATTACGAGCATGCCGCCGATCACAAAGGGCGTGATCAGCAAGTTGTAGTCCTTGAAGAGCAACACCAGCAAAGGCGCACCGATGAAACCCAGCCAATAGCTGGAGATTTCCATGTAATGCGGCCAGTGCTTGCCGGCCAATGCAGTGAACTGAAGTGGCAAGAGCATCGTCATGGCGGCTGCAATGACCGGTGAGGCAAAACCTGCGCCGGCCATAAAGCCGATGTAAGTGCAGATGATCGACAAGGCGAAGATGGGTGTGCCTACGCCAACAAAATAAGCGAACGGGAAACTCGTTTTGTGTTTGAAGCGCGTTATGCATGCCGTGAAGATCGAGGGCGTCAGCAGTATCAATGACGCGAGAGTCTTACGCGTCGACGTCTGCTTGAGGTGCGGTGCCAACGTCGCTGAAAGCAAAACGAATCTGACGTTGAGTGCCAGAATAATCGGGATCAGTAACCATCCGTCGTTGTAGTTTTGTATGAGTAGAAACTGTAATGGCGTCGAAAAAATCAACAGGGTCGTTGCCATCGTCTGACTCAACGTCAGCGCTTGGGCAGCGCCCACCATTCCGATGGATAAATACAGAAAGATGAACGCGATGCCGAAGGTGATAGCGTCGCGCCCTCCCGCCTTGAGCGTTTGCGCGAAGGTGGAGTCGGATGAAGACTGGCAGCCGTTCATCAAGCCGCTCCTCGGACAGCCTGCTTTTCGTCCAGCGAGTAATACTGCTTGCGAGGCCCTTTGCTGCGAAACAACAGGCGTGGCGTGGTGGTCAGCGTCGAAGTTGCGGCTCGCGAGCGAACCTCATCGGCGCTGATGTTCAGAGTCGGGCGAGCATGCAATATCTTGTTATTGGCAATGATCAGAAACGTGCCGGTCTGCGCTGTGGAGACATTGCACCTGGCAGTGGGTAGCCCTGCACGGATTTTATCCAACACCTCTTGCCCACCGTTGAACGCGCGCATTCGCTCGCCGCTGTGAATGTCGATGCGGAAATCCAGTGCAACCCGGTAGCCATACAGTTCATTGTATTCAACGACATTTCGAACGCGCTCCTTCGAGCCACTGACGTTTTTGCCTGAAACAAAAATCGCCTGCATGCCAAGTAATGTTTGAATTTCTTTATCGTCAAGTGATAACAGCAAGTCCGCCGGGAAGTAATAGGCGGTGGGCGTGTGTGTAGTGTCTCGGCACACAGTGAGTGCAAGAAAGTCAACGTCCAGGCTTTCATACAAATCATCTGAATGCGGGGTGATGTCGCCATAACCATTACCCCATTCCCTATACTTTTCAGCGGAAGGCTTCAAGTACAGGGCTTTATGGTCTTCATATTCGTACTTTATATCGGTCAAATGGAACAGGTCGGCCAGCGCTTCATGGACGGTGAGGGCAAGCGCAGGACAGTCAATGCTGAAAATGTTTTTGATACACACGGCGGCGACACCTTTGTTGGTGCCGACCTGATCAAAATAGAGTGCGTCTTCTGGGTGGAGATAATTAAGGAATAAATTTGTAAGTTGTATTTTTAAGGTGTGGAGGTTTTGCTCCTTGTTCTTTTCCCACCACGATTCGATCACGCCGCTTAAATAGCCGAAGTCCAGAGATATGGTTTTTTCTTTAGATAATGCCTGTCGAAACAGGCTGGCGGAAATATTCTCGTTTGCGCAGTTGAGTAACATTGTTCTTCCTTGGTTTGTTTTTTCAAGGCGCGCATTCTAGTGTGTTTGGTTGAGAGGTAAAGTTGGCAATTATTGCGAGTTTTGTTCGATTGAAACTGTACTGTTGAAGAATAGCGAGGGTTAAATAAAAAACCGCCAGCCTCTGAAAGAGGTGGCGGTTTTTAGTGGCGGTGCTAGTTGGTTGTCAGTGAGCGGCCGGCGCTACTTCACGCAGCGCCTTGCCTTTCACCGGCGCATCGCCAGCGACGTAGTAAGGCGCGTTGCTGCGCGGCAAGGGCTTGCGGCCACGGATCTTGTCGGCGATTTTCTCGGCGATCATGATCGTCGGCGCGTTCAGGTTGCCGGTGGTGATGATCGGCATGATCGAAGCATCGACCACACGCAGACCCTGCATGCCATGCACGCGGCCTTCGCCGTCCACCACCGCCATCTCGTCGGTGCCCATCTTGCACGAGCAGGACGGGTGGAACGCGGTTTCGGCGTGTTCGCGGATGAACTTGTCCAGCTGCTCATCGGTTTGCACGTCGATGCCCGGGCTGATTTCGCGGCCACGGAAAGCGTCCAGTGCAGGCTGTTGCATGATTTCACGGGTCAGGCGGATGCCGTCGCGAAATTCCTGCCAGTCCTGCTCGGTGGCCATGTAGTTGAACAGGATGCTCGGGTGCTGGCGCGGGTCCTTGGATTTGACCTGGACGCGACCGCGGCTCGGCGAACGCATGGACCCCATATGCGCCTGGAAACCGTGCTCTTTCACACCGTTGCTGCCGTTGTAGTTAATCGCCACCGGCAGGAAGTGGTACTGGATGTTCGGCCATTCGAATTCCGGACGGGTGCGGATGAAACCGCCGGCTTCGAACTGGTTGCTGGCGCCGATGCCGGTGCCGTTGAACAGCCACTCGGCACCGATGGCCGGCTGGTTGTACCAGAGCAGCGACGGGTACAGCGACACCGGTTGGGTGCAGGCGTATTGCAGGTACAGCTCAAGGTGATCCTGCAGGTTTTCACCGACGCCCGGCAGGTCGTGAACGACCGGAATGTCGAGGCTTTCCAGCAGTTTCGCCGGGCCGACGCCGGAGCGTTGCAGCAGTTGCGGCGAAGCGATCGCGCCGGAGCAGACGATGACTTCCTTGCGGGCGCGGGCTTCAACGCGCTCTTCAGCCGCGCCAACCAGATAACGTACGCCGACCGCACGCTTGCCTTCGAACAGAACCTTGTCGGTCAGGGCGTGGGTGACGATGGTCAGGGTCGAACGCTTCTTGGCCACGTCCAGATAACCACGGGCGGTGGAAGCACGGCGGCCGTTCGGCGTCACGGTGCGGTCCATCGGGCCGAAGCCTTCCTGCTGGTAGCCGTTGAGGTCTTCGGTGCGCGGGTAACCGGCCTGCACGCCAGCTTCAACCATGGCGTGGAACAGCGGGTTGTTGCCGGCTTTCGGCGTGGTCACGCTGACCGGGCCGTCGCCACCGTGGTAGTCGTTCGGGCCGATGTCACGGGTTTCCGCTTTGCGGAAGTACGGCAGGCAGTCGAGGTAGGACCAGTCTTCCAGGCCTGGCAGTTTGGCCCAGCCGTCGTAGTCCATTGCGTTGCCGCGGATGTAGCACATGCCGTTGATCAGCGAGGAACCGCCGAGGCCCTTGCCACGACCGCATTCCATCCGGCGACCGTCCATGTGTGGTTCCGGATCGGTTTCGTACGCCCAGTTGTAGCGACGACCTTGCAGCGGGAATGCCAGGGCGGCCGGCATCTGCGTGCGGAAGTCGAAACGGTAGTCCGGGCCGCCGGCTTCGAGCAGCAGGACGGTGACGCCTTCGTCTTCAGTCAGACGGGTCGCCAGGGTGTTACCGGCAGAGCCGGCACCGACGATGATGTAATCGAATTCTTGGGACATTGAATGCACCCTCTTTAAAAATGGGTCAGGTCAGGCCTGGCGAGTGCTTGGCACTCGCTTCGCGGGAAAGCCCGTTTCCACACTGGAATGGACGCTTGTGTGGGAGCGAGCTTGCTCGCGAAGGCGGCCTCGCGAGCAATACAGAACTCGGGTCTTAGAACACCGAGACGTAATCGCCCAGCTCGACCTGTACCGATTTGATGCGAGTGAAGTTGTTCAGCGAGCTGATGCCGTTCTCACGGCCGACGCCCGACTGCTTGTAACCGCCAACCGGCATTTTTGCGTCGGACTCGCCCCAGGCGTTGATCCAGCAGATACCGGCTTCCAGTTGATGAATCACGCGGTGGGCGCGGTTCAGGTCGCGGGTGACGATGCCGGCGGCCAGGCCGAAGTCGGTATCGTTGGCGCGGCGGATCACTTCTTCTTCGGTTTCGTAGCTCAGGATCGCCATCACCGGGCCGAAGATTTCTTCACGGACGATCGTCATGTCGTCGGTGCAGTCGGTGAACACGGTCGGGGCCACGAACGCGCCTTTGGCGAATTCGCCGTCGGTCAGACGCTCGCCGCCGCACAGGACACGGGCGCCTTCTTCTTTACCCTTGGCGATGTAGCCCAGCACGCTTTCCATGTGCGGGAAGCTGACCAGCGGGCCGAAGTTGGTGTTTTCGTCTTCCGGGTTGCCAACGCGGATGCGGGCAACGCGCTCGACGATCTTGGCCTCGAAAGCAGCTTTCAGGTGGCTCGGTACGAATACGCGAGTGCCATTGGTGCAGACCTGACCGGAGCTGTAGAAGTTGGCCATCATGGCGGTGTCGGCGGCGCGATCCAGGTCGGCGTCGTCGCAGATGATCAGCGGGGACTTGCCACCCAGTTCCATGGTCACGTCTTTGAGCGACGAAGCCGAAGCGCTGGCCATGACCTTCTTGCCGGTGTCGGTGCCGCCGGTGAAGGAGATCTTTTCAATGCGCGGGTGCTCGGTCAGCCAGGTGCCGACTTCACGGCCGCTGCCGGTCAGCACGTTGAACACACCGTTTGGAACGCCGGCTTCGGTGTAGATTTCGGCCAGTTTCAGGGTGGTCAGCGAGGTGACTTCGCTTGGTTTGAAGATCATCGCGTTACCGGCCGCCAGGGCAGGGGCGGATTTCCACAGGGCGATCTGGATCGGGTAGTTCCACGCGCCGATGCCGGCGACCACGCCCAGCGGTTCGCGACGGGTGTAGACGAAGGACGTGTCACGCAGCGGGATCTGCTCGCCTTCGATGGCGGGTACCAGGCCTGCGTAGTATTCCAGCACGTCGGCGCCGGTGACGATGTCGACGTACTTGGTTTCAGAGAAGGCTTTACCGGTGTCCAGGGTTTCCAGGGCCGCCAGTTCATCGTTGCGCTCGCGCAGGATGTCGACGGCGCGGCGCAGGATGCGCGAACGCTCCATAGCGGTCATCGCGGCCCAGATTTTCTGGCCCTTTTCGGCGCTGACCACAGCACGCTCGACGTCTTCCTTGGTCGCACGTTGCACCAGTGCGAGGACTTCACCGTTAGCCGGGTTGATGGCTTCGAAAGTGGCATCGCTGCCGGCGTCGGAGTACGCGCCATCGATGTAGAGTTTTTGCAGTTCGAAACGGGCCATAGTGTCCTCGCAAGTGCATTAGTGGTTGGCGTTGGTCACCGGGTGAGCCATGTAGCTGTGGCATCGCCGGTCGGTGACAGTTCAGGGGCCGAGCGTTTTTTCTGTGCTCTAGCTCACCTGCTTGGCCAATTGGAAATCCATGTATTCGTAAGCGATCTGTTGCGCCTGCGCAGTGTCGAAAGCGTCTCCCGACAGCGCGCCACGCAACCACAAACCGTCGATCAGAGCTGCCAGTCCACGGGCGGCGGTGCGCGCATCTTCGAGCGGCAACACACGGCGGAACTCGCAGCACAGGTTGGAATACAGACGGTGATCGTTGATCCGCTGCAACCTGTGCAAAGACGGCTGGTGCATGCTGGTGGCCCAGAAGGCCAGCCAGGTTTTCATTGCCGGGCCATTGACCTGGCTGGCGTCGAAGTTGCCTTCGATGATCACCTGCAGATGCGCCCGGGGGCTGCTGTCTGCCAGCGCCTGACGGCGCGCGGTGACGCTCTCGCTGAGGGCGGTCATCAGATACCGCATCGTGGCGGCGATCAGGCCATTCTTGTCCTGAAAATAGTGACTGATGATGCCATTCGAGACACCGGCCAAACGGGCGATCAGCGCAATGCTGGCGTCCCCCATTCCGACCTGATCAACCGCCTGCAAAGTGGCTTCGATCAGTTGTTGGCGGCGGATGGGTTGCATACCGACCTTGGGCATCTTGCACATCTCCTTAGGCCTTCCGACGGACGACAAACGCCTATCGGATTGAGGGCCAGTCTATTTTGTTTTGATTGAACGTTCAATCAACAAAGAATAAGATCTGCGACAAATCGTCGCTGCCTACAGAATTTTCTTACGTGTAAGTGGCGATAAAACCGACATCTGAAAATGCTCGAAACCTGCGCGGGGCAAGGCGCGGTTCGACGTTCGATGGACGTGTTGAATGGGCAAGACGCTCAAGGCCAGGTTTCGGATGAACGTCCATGCCTCGGCCACGACGGCGATTCGCGATGCCATCTCTCCAGGTTCGGGCTTTTTCGGGGTGTCTTTATATCACCCGCCGGTCGGCTGCCAACTAACCGATTGGTCGGGTTCCGTGTTGCCTTGTGTTCTTCTCTCGCACTGCCTGGAGCATTTGTGCCATGAGTTCTGCCTCGCTTATAAAGACCCCGCCCGAGAAGGTGACGGTCAACGGTTGGGTGTTCTACACCTCTACCGCGCTGATTCTGTTGTTGACCGCCATTCTGATCATCGCCCCGCAAGAGGCCGGCAGAATGCTGGGAGTGGCTCAGGCCTGGTTGTCCCGCAGCTTCGGCTGGTACTACATGGTGGTGATCGCCGCTTACCTCGTGTTTGTGGTCGGCCTGGCGTTTTCCTCCTACGGCAAACTCAAACTGGGTAGCAAGGACGACACCCCGGATTTCAGCTATGGCGCCTGGGCGGGGATGCTGTTCTCGTCGGGTATCGGTATTTCGCTGCTGTACTTCGGCGCCTCCGAGCCGCTGGATCACTACTTCAATCCGCCGGAAGGCGCGTCCGCTACCAACCTGGCGGCACGCCAGGCTGTCCAGCTGACCTTCCTGCACTGGGGCCTGCACGGCTGGGCGATCTACGCGCTGGTCGGTCTGGCCGTGGCCTATTTCGCTTACCGTCACAATCAGCCGCTGGCCCTGCGTTCGGCGCTGTATCCACTGGTGGGCGAGCGTTGGGTCAAGGGCGCTGCCGGTCATGCGGTGGACGGCTTCGGCATGTTCGTGACCCTGCTGGGTCTGGTGACCAACCTGGGGATCGGCTCGCTGCAAGTGTCTTCGGGTCTGGAAAACCTGTTCGGCATGGAGCACAGCAACACCAACCTGCTGATCGTGATCATCGTGATGAGCACCGTGGCCACCATCGCTGCCGTGTCCGGTGTGGAAAACGGCATCCGTCGTCTGTCCAACCTCAACATCATTCTGTTCAGCGGCCTGCTGATTTTCGTGCTGCTGTTCGGCCCGACCCTGCACCTGCTCAACGGCTTCGTGCAGAACATCGGCGACTACCTCAACGGCGTGGTGCTGAAGACCTTCGACCTGTACGTCTATGAAGGCGACAGCGAGAAGTCCGACCGCTGGTTGGGTCTGTGGACGCTGTTCTACTGGGCGTGGTGGATTTCCTGGGCTCCATTCGTCGGCATGTTCATTGCGCGTATTTCCCGTGGTCGTACCGTGCGTGAGCTGGTGGCGGGCGTGCTGCTGATTCCGCTGGGTTTCACCCTGGCGTGGCTGTCGATCTTCGGTAACTCGGCACTGGATCTGGTGATGAACCAGGGCGCGGTGGAACTGGGCAAGACGGCGCTGGAACAGCCGTCGATGGCGATCTATCAGTTGCTTGAGCACTACCCGGCGTCGAAAGTCGTCATCGGTGTGTCGATCTTTGTTGGTTTCGTGCTGTTCCTGACCCCGGCGGACTCCGGCGCGGTGATGATGGCGAACCTGTCCTGCAAGGGCGGCAACGTCGACGAAGACGCCCCGCACTGGCTGCGGATCTTCTGGTCGGTCGTGATCACCCTGGTGACTATCGGCCTGCTGTTTGCCGGTAACTTCGAAGCCATGCAGACCATGGTAGTGCTGGCCGGTCTGCCGTTCTCGGTGGTGCTGGTGTGCTTCATGTTCGGCCTGCACAAGGCGATGCGCCAGGACATGCAGATCGAACAGGAGCAGGCGCAACTGGCTGAGCGCGGTCGTCGTGGTTTCAGTGAGCGCCTGACCCAGCTGGACCTGCAACCGAGCCAGGCGGTGGTGCAGCGCTTCATGGACAAACACGTCAGCCCGGCGCTGGAAGATGCCGCTGCGCAAATGCGTGCACAGGGTCTGGAAGTGCAGACGCTGCTGGGCAAATCCAAACGCTGCATGGGTGTGCGGGTCGAGATGGAAGAGGGCAACCCTTTTGTCTACGAAGTGAGCCTGGACGGCTACCTGGCAACCCCGAGCGAGTCGGTGCAGTCCGATGAAGCGCGTCAGCGGTTCTACCGCGCCGAGGTGTACCTGCACAACGGCAGCCAGGACTACGACCTGATGGGCTTCACACAGGATCAGATCACGCGCGATGTGCTCGATCAGTTTGAAAGCCATCGGCAGCTCCTTGGCCGGGTGTACAGCTGAGTTGTGAAGTGATCTTTCCTGCACGTTGTGCGGGAATACAGAGGGGGCTCAAGTTGAGCCCCTTTTTTGTGCCTGATCGTTCCCACGCTCTGCGTGGGAACGATCAACGTGGGAGCGATCATCATGCAAACAAAAACGCCGCGATCCTCTCGCGGCGTTTTTGTGTCTGCTCTCTTTATCCCAGGTTCTTGCCGAGCAGCGCGTGGTAAAGCTCGCTGTCCCCGAGAATCCCCACCACATGGTTGTTGTCGTGCAGCACGAGTTTGTTGCCGGTCTGGTAACGGATCTGCAGCGCGTCACGCATGCCGATGTTCGAGTCCACCAGCGTCGGCTTGCGTTCCAGGCCTTCCACGGCTTGCCCCGGTGCCCAGTTCTGCAGGTTCAGCACCGAACCGTTCTGCCGCGCACCCTTGATGGTGTTGCCTTCGGCCAGGTCCAGCCATGAATCGCCGCCCGGGTCCAGGCACACCGAACCATTGATGCGTTTGCAGTTGTCCAGGGTGCGCATCAGGCTGCGACCGCACAGCACGTTCAGCGGATTGGTGTGGGCGACGAAGGTGCGCACATAGTCGTCCGCCGGGTTGAGCACGATCTCTTCCGGCACGCTGTACTGGATGATCCGGCCGTCTTTCATAATTGCGATGCGGCTGCCGAGTTTGAGCGCTTCGTCGAGGTCGTGGCTGACGAACACGATGGTCTTGCTCAGCTTGCGTTGCAGTTCCAGCAGTTCATCCTGCAGACCCTGACGGATCAGCGGGTCGAGCGCCGAGAACGGTTCGTCCATCAGCAGGATGTCGGCGTCCATCGCCAGCGCACGGGCCAGGCCTACACGCTGTTGCATACCGCCGGACAGCTCGTTGGGTTTCTTGTTGCGCCACTGGGTCAGGCCCACGAGCTCAAGCTTGTCGTCGACCAGTTTGCGGCGTTCTTTCTCGGGACGACCCTGCATTTCCAGACCGAAGCTGATGTTCTCGCGCACTGTCAGCCAGGGCATCAGGGCGAATTTCTGGAACACCATCGCAATGCGCTTGGTGCGCATCATTTTCAGTTCGGCAGGGCTGCAGGACGCGATGTCGATCTGCTTGCCTTCGTGTTCGACGAACAGCTTGCCGCGGCTCACGGTGTTGAGGCCGTTGATGCAGCGCAGCAGGCTGGATTTGCCGGAGCCGGACAAGCCCATCAGTACGCAGATCTCGCCTTTCTCGATATCCAGGCTGGCTTTTTCAACGCCAACAATCTGCCCGGTCTTTTTCAGGATCTCGTTACGGGTCATGCCCTGATCCAGCAGCTTGAGCGCCTCGCGTGGATCCTTGGCGAAGATAACGTCAACTTTATCGAAGCGAATAATGCTCATGCGTCACCCCCTACTTTGGCGTCGGGTTGTTTGCAGATACGGTCGAGCATGATCGCCAGCAGTACGATCGCCAGGCCCGCTTCGAAGCCCAGGGCGATATCAGCAGTGTTCAGTGCGTTGACCACCGGTTTGCCGAGTCCGTCGGCGCCCACCAGTGCCGCGATCACCACCATCGACAGCGACAGCATGATGCACTGGGTGATGCCGGCTGCGATGCTCGGCATGGCGTGGGGCAGTTCGATCCGTGAAAGCAATTGGCGACGCGAGCAGCCGAAGGCCTTGCCGGCGTCCATCAGTTCTTCCGGGACATCGCGGATGCCCAGGTAGGTCAGGCGGATCGGCGCAGCGATGGCGAACACCACCGTGGAGATCAGGCCCGGCACTACACCCAGCCCGAAGAGGGTCAGGGTAGGAATGAGGTAAACGAAGGTCGGTACGGTCTGCATCAGATCGAGTACCGGCCTCATCAAAGTGTAGAACATCGGTTTGTGCGCGGCGACGATGCCCAGCGGCACGCCGATCAACACGCAGACCAGGGTTGCGAACATGACCTGGGCGAGGGTTTCCATGGTTTCCTGCCAGTACCCCAGGTTGAGGATCAGCAGGAAGGAGGCGACCACGAACGCGGTCAGGCCCCATTTGCGTTGGATGAGGTGGGCCAGCAGGGCGATGAGGCCGATCAGCACCAGCGGGTTGAACCAGGTCAGCGCAAACGTCACGCCGTGGATCATCGTTTCCAGGGTCACGGCGATTGCGTCGAAGGTGTTGGCGCCATGTTGCGTCAACCAATCAACGAAGTCCGCGATGTACTGGCCTAAAGGGATTTTCTGATCAATCAGCATGGTAGTGAACGTCCGCATGCAAGGAAATAAACAGCCCGGGCGGTTAGCCCGCCCGGCATAAGCGATGCCTCTTTAATTCAAGGCTGAGTCAGCTTGGCTTTCACGGCTTCCAGGCCAGGTTTACCGTCAATGGTGGTCACGCCAGCGAGCCAGGTATCGAGCACCTGTGGATTCTTTTTCAGCCAGGCCATGGCGGCCGCATCAGGCTTCATCTTGTCGTCCAGGATGTTGCCCATCAGTTCGCTTTCCATGTCGACGGTGAACTCCAGGTTTTTCAGCAGTTGGCCAACGTTGCTGCATTCCTCGGCGTAGCCCTTGCGGGTGTTGGTCGCCACGGTGGCGGCGCCGAAATCCGGGCCGAAGTAATCGTCACCGCCGGTCAGGTACTGAATCTTGAAGCGCTTGTTCATCGGGTGCGGCGCCCAGCCGAGGAAGACCACGGCGGTGTCGCGTCTCTGTGCTCGGTCAACCTGCGACAGCATGCCCGCTTCGCTGGATTCGACGACCTTGAAGCCGGCGTCTTTCAGGCCGAAGGCGTTCTTGTCGATCATGCTCTGGATCAGGCGGTTGCCGTCGTTGCCCGGCTCGATCCCGTAGATCTTGCCGTCGAGTTCCTTCTTGAATTTGGCGATGTCGGCGAAGTCGTGCAGGCCCTTGTCATATAAAGCCTGGGGAACGGCGAGGGTGTATTTGGCGCCCTTGAGGTTGGTGCGCACGGTTTCCACGGTGCCGGCGTCGCGGTAGGCCTTGATGTCGTTTTCCATGGTCGGCATCCAGTTGCCGAGGAACACGTCCATGTTCTTGCCGTCGGCCAGCGACTTGTAGGTCACGGGTACGGAAATCATGGTGGTCTTGGTCTTGTAGCCGAGGGCGTTGAGCACGACGGAGGTGGTGGCGGTGGTTGCGGTGATGTCGGTCCAGCCGACATCGGAGAAGTTCACGGTACTGCATTGCGCCGGTTCTGCGGCTTGAGCCAGTAACGGCAGACTCAGCATGGCGGCCAACAACAACGACGGGGAACCTTTCATGAATGGACTCCTTGGTGTTTTTTTTGGCAGTGTTCCGATTGGACCACCGCACTTATGGGTTGCGGTTGGATGGCGTTCTGGAGACAGCTCTACCGCAGCGCCTTGCAATCGAGTCGATACGATCATGTACCAGTGAAAATCTGACGCCTACCGGGTGCGTCGTATCCAGTACAGGGATGGTCGCATCCAGTGTCAGTGACGTCGTTTACAGCTTTTTTCTGCCCTTTCTGGCCATCTGAACCGCATAAAAACGGCGAAAACACGGGCTGAAACCGGCACGGCGTTTGTGGACATGAGTACGTCGGTGTGAGACGCCGAACGACCCGGGAAAAGCCTGATGATGCGGGCATTCCGGCGGATCGCAGCTTGAGCGTAGCAGCTCCGCCAGCGGGCGCTTCACGCCCCGGACCGGCATTCTCAGGAGCTCTGCAGCAATGGCTATCAGCGTTTTCGACCTGTTCAAAATCGGCATCGGCCCTTCCAGTTCCCACACCGTCGGCCCCATGCGCGCCGCCGCTCTGTTTGTCGAGTCATTGCGCGACAGGCACCTGCTGGAGCAAGTACGTCGCGTCGAGGTGCAGTTGTTCGGTTCGCTGTCCGCCACCGGTGTCGGTCACGGCAGTGACAACGCGGTGATCATGGGCCTGATGGGCGAGTGGCCGGACGCGATCGACCCGTCGCAGATCGGCCCGCGGATCCAGGCCTTGCGCGAAACCCACACGCTGTTGCTCGACGGTCGTTTGTCGGTGCCCTTTATATGGGCCCGCGACATGCGCCTGATCGACGAGAACCTGCCGTTCCACCCCAATGCCATGACCCTGGTTGCCGAAGGCGATCACGGTGAACTGCATCGCGACACCTACTATTCGGTCGGCGGCGGTTTTGTGGTGGACGAGGCGCAGGCCTCCAGCGGCGTGGTGGATCTGGATCGCACCGAGTTGCCCTATGATTTTTCCAGCGCGGTAGAGCTGCTGGAACTGTGCAAGACCCACAACCTGCGCGTGGCCGAATTGATGATGGCCAACGAGAAGGTCTGGCGCAGCGAAGAGGAAATCCGCGCCGGCCTGATGAAGCTCTGGCGAGCGATGCAGGATTGCGTCGAGCAGGGCCTCAAGCACGAGGGCATCCTGCCCGGCGGTCTCAATGTGCGCCGCCGCGCGGCGAAGTTGCACCGCAGCCTTCAGGAGCTGAACAAGCCCAACGTGATCGGCTCGACCCTCAGCGCCATGGAGTGGGTCAACCTGTTCGCCCTCGCGGTGAACGAGGAAAACGCCGCCGGCGGTCGCATGGTCACGGCACCCACCAACGGCGCGGCGGGGATCATTCCGGCGGTGCTGCACTATTTCATGAAATTCAGCGAGGCGGTGACCGACGCCAACGTGGTCGACTACTTCCTCGGGGCGGCGGCGGTGGGAATACTGTGCAAGAAGAACGCCTCGATCTCCGGCGCTGAAGTGGGTTGCCAGGGGGAGGTCGGTTCGGCCTGTGCGATGGCGGCTGCAGGGCTGGCCGAAATCCTCGGCGCAAGCCCGGAACAGTTGTGCAACGCGGCGGAAATCGGCCTCGAACATAACCTCGGCCTGACCTGCGATCCGGTGGGCGGTCTGGTGCAAGTGCCGTGCATCGAACGCAATGCGATTGCGGCGGTGAAGGCGATCAACGCGGCACAGATGGCGTTGCGTGGGGACGGTCAGCACTTCATCTCGCTGGACCGGGTGATCCGCACCATGCGTGATACCGGCGCCGACATGCATGACAAATATAAAGAGACCTCTCGGGGCGGCTTGGCGGTCAGCGCGGTGGAATGCTGATACCGCCAGACCAGTCAAAACTGCGCACCAAGTGAGCACCGGATATCAAACGCGCCACCTTTTGGCGCGTCGCTATCAGATAAGAGCCTTTCCCACCTCCAGCGCCTGATTCGAAGACGCTACCGTCCGTCACCTGTGCCTGCGGTGACACTGTAGGACAATCGCGCGCAGGCCAGTTCCCACAAGTGCTACCGATTTGCTCACACGCTCCGGGGCAGGGCTTTCGCGGCCGCTGATGGCACTTCGAATTAGCCTTCGGCGGAGCGCTTGTATAGACGCATCGCTACGTCGTTTTCAGGAGTTATTGAACAGCCATTCAAATTTAGGCATGGCATTTGCTCTGTCATAACCAAGCCCGTCTCACGCAAGAGAACGATGGCAATAACAAGAGCCTCCGCCTGAGGCCATCACCCGCTTTGTGTGAGGAGATACCGCGATGACGTCGTTCAACTCAGGGGCTCAAACCCAGAACCGTGCGCCTCAATCCATCGGCTTTCTGCTGCTGGACAATTTCACGCTGATTTCCCTGGCGTCGGCAGTCGAACCGCTGCGCATGGCGAACCAGTTGTCCGGTCGCGAGCTGTATCGCTGGACCACCCTCACCGTCGACGGCGGTCAGGTCTGGGCCAGTGACGGTCTGCAGATCACCCCCGACGCCTCCATGCACAAAGCCCCGGCCCTCGACACCGTTATTGTGTGCGGCGGGATCGGCATTCAACGCACGGTTACCCGTGAACACGTGTCGTGGCTGCAAAGCCAGGCGCGTCAGTCACGCCGCCTCGGTGCCGTGTGCACCGGAAGTTGGGCCCTGGCCTGCGCCGGCCTGCTCGACGGTTTCGATTGCAGCGTGCATTGGGAATGTCTGGCGGCGATGCAGGAAGCTTTCCCGCGCGTTGCGATGAGCACCCGCCTGTTCACCCTCGACCGTAACCGTTTCACCAGCTCCGGCGGCACCGCGCCGCTGGACATGATGCTGCACCTGATCAGCCGCGATCACGGCCGTGAACTGTCCGCCGCGATCTCCGAGATGTTCGTCTACGAACGCATCCGCAACGAACAGGATCACCAGCGCGTACCGCTCAAGCACATGCTCGGCACCAACCAGCCGAAACTGCAGGAAATCGTTGCGCTGATGGAAGCCAACCTGGAAGAGCCGATCGACCTCGACGAACTGGCGGTGTACGTCGCCGTGTCCCGTCGCCAGCTCGAACGCCTGTTCCAGAAATACCTGCACTGCTCGCCGTCGCGCTACTACCTCAAGCTGCGCCTGATCCGCGCCCGGCAATTGCTCAAGCAGACGCCGATGTCGATCATCGAAGTGGCGTCGGTCTGCGGCTTCGTCTCGACGCCGCACTTCTCCAAGTGCTACCGCGAGTATTTCGGCATTCCGCCGCGTGACGAGCGCGTCGGCTCCAATACCACCCAGCAGGTGGCGATGATGCCGCTGCCGCAGGCCATCGTGATGTCGCCGCTGTCCGGGCCGATGTCGGCGCTGAGCCAGGCGCGCAACGAGTCAACGTTCGCCAGCGTGCGTCTCTAAAAGAAAGATCGCAGCCTGAAGGATCGTTCCCACGCTCTGCGTGGGAACGCAGCCCGGGACGCTCTGCGTCCCCAGAGACCGAACGCGGAGCGTCCGTTGAGGCATTCCCACGCGGACGGTTCGACGCCTCGACGTGGGAACGATCACGCCCAAGTCTTCAGGCGCGGGTTTGCTGATACTGCGCCAGGGCCGGCAGCAACTGCTTGTCGATGGCTTCGCGCACGATCGGCTGAATGCTCGCACTGCTGGTGTACATTTGCTTGACCATGGTGCGCAGCGTGTTGGCGCGCACATCGTCCAGACCCCGCACCGCGCACTCGCAGGCTTGCTGGGCAGTAGAGCCCGACGGTACTTCGAATCCCAACGACTTGAGCTGGCCCAGCAGGTCTTCCTGATCAATCAAATCGGCATACATCATGACGCGAATCCTTCTTCGGCAACGGAGGTCGTGGCTCGATTCTGGTAGGCCTGCACAGACACGGCAAGGGCGATTTGTCGCAGTGGCCGCGACGGCTATGAACAGGTCGTTTTCGACTAACTCGCCGGCAGGGGGAGTGGGCACACTGGCTTCAGCTTGCTTCACGAAGGTTTGGTCACCCTCGCCACGGCAGCTCCTCAACAGTACCCTCGCCCCGATCCTGTCACGGCTTGTATCGGGGCTTTTTTTGCCTGCGAACAGCGTTGACGCGGGCTAGCGCTGCAACACCAGAATCCGCGACAGCAACTCATCCCGGTCGATGTAGCAGCCCTGAAAATGCCGGGCTCCGGTGGCCGGATCGAACGCGTTGCGTGCGTGCAGGGTACGGCGGTTGTCGAAGCACCAGAGCTCGCCCGGACTGAGCCGCTGCACCACCCGAAAGCGTGGCTCGCGGGTCATGGCGATGAAGCGTCGGTAAGCGCGATACAGCAGGGGCATCTGCTCCACGGACGTGTCGAACGCGCCCCGCAGGAAGTTGGCCATGCGGATTTCCGCAACCCGGCCCAACGCATCCAGGGCGATGATCGGCGCCAGGCAGCGATAGTCGCTGTGGCGATCCTTGTTGCGAAACTCCACCGGGATCTCGCACAGCGCCCGAAACGACGCGGGATCTTCCTGGCGCAGGGCCTCGGCAATCGCAAAGCCGTCGACGAAAATGCTCTCGCCACCCTCCGCGTCGTTCACCAGACAATGCAGAAATTGCAGCCCCGGTTGCAGCTCGCGGGTTG
Source organism: Pseudomonas sputi (assembly GCF_021603585.1). GTDB lineage: Bacteria > Pseudomonadota > Gammaproteobacteria > Pseudomonadales > Pseudomonadaceae > Aquipseudomonas > Aquipseudomonas sputi. Next base: position 223,177 of record NZ_BQHI01000005.1, read on the forward strand.
GCAGGTCGGTGTGCAATGGCAGGTTGAATGCGGTGTAGGCGTTGCTGTCGGCGTCGGCCTTCGATTGCACGTTGAACAACACGCCGAAGTTGCTCTCGCGGATGAACGAAATGCGCTGGGCGATCAGCTTCAGTGAACCGGGTGCGGTGGGCACGCCGCGCACCTGGGTCAGGCCGATGTCGCGTACCGCCAGCAACCATTGCAGCAACGCGGCGTTGTCGTTCATCAGGGCTGCATAGTCGAACACCGGCAACTGCAAATCGCTGCGCCACAGGAAGGGTTTCGGTTTGGCGGCGAGGCGTTCGTGGCGGGATTCGTCGTCGTAGGCATGGGCGCGCAACCAGCCGGCATCGAAGCGGCTGAGGTGGCCGTCCTGCCAGTCGATGCGCAGACAGCCATCGGTGTCGATGTGCACGGCGGAGGGCGACAGATCCTGCGCCGCATCGACGATCTCGAACACCTGTTCGCGGGTGACGCTGTAGACGCAGTGCGGACACGGACAGTTGTCGCGCAGCCACACATGGTGGAACGGGCTGACGCGCCCGTCGGCCCATTCGATCAGGACGCGATCCGCCAGGTTCTGCACGACGTTCAGCGCGCTGATCAACGGATAGGTACGGAAATCGGCAACGGCGGCGGTTTGCATGACGGCTCCTTTCGATGGGTGGATTTACCGGGCTGGGGGCAGGGCGATGACCCGGCCGATGTAAGCGGGAGCGGGCAGATCGGCCTGCTCGGCGACGATGGCTTGCAGACGGCCCAGGGTGTCCGGGGTAAACGGTGCGGAACGCGGCCCGGCCAGATCGACGTGCAACAGCATCTGTTCGTTGCCGGCCAGCTCCTTGTCACCGCCGGCCAGGTGCAGGCTGTGATAGAGGTGCAGGCGTTTCTGGTCGTGGCCGATGATCTGCGTGCGCACCTCGACTTCGGCATCGAGCTTCACTTCGTGCAGGTAGTTGAGGTGCAGTTCGAGGGTGAACAGCGAGTGACCACTGGCTTCGCGGTTGTTGCTGTCCATGCCGAGGCGATCCATCAGGGCGTCGGTGGCATAGCTGAAAATCAGCAGATAGAAGGCGTCGCGCAGGTGGCCGTTGTAGTCGACCCAGTCGGGGATGATGCGGGTTTGGTAGGTGGTGAGGGTGGGCATGTTTTCTCCTGATGCGATCGTTCCCACGCTCTGCGTGGGAACGCCTCCTGTGACGCTCTGCGTCACGCTTTTGGGACGCGGAGCGTCCCGGGCTGCATTCCCACGCAGACGGTTCGACGCCTCGACGTGGGAACGATCGGTTACTCGCTGAAACTCATCCCGTGCTTTTCTTTGGTGGTCTTCACCGCCTCAAGCACCGCCAGCAGGCAATCATCACGATAGCGCTCCAGCGCCGAAATACTGTGCCGGCCCAGTTGCTCGCGGGTGCCGTCCACCACATCGTCGATCAACTTGTCGGTCAGTTCCGGTGCCGGCAGGTAGGTCCATGGCAGTTGCAGCGCCGGGCCGAACTGCGACATGAAGTGACGCATGCCGGCATCGCCACCGGCCAGGGTGTAGGTCAAAAACGTACCCATGAACGACCAGCGCAGACCGGCGCCAAAGCGGATCGCATCGTCGATTTCGCCGGTAGTTGCCACTCCGTCGTTGACCAGATGCAGCGCCTCGCGCCACAGCGCTTCGAGCAGGCGGTCGGCGATAAAGCCCGGCACTTCCTTGCGCACATGCAGCGGGCGCATGCCGAGGGATTCGTAGACTTTCATCGCCGCCTGAATCGCTTGCGGCGCGGTGTTCTTGCCGCCGACCACTTCCACCAGTGGCAGCAGGTAAACCGGGTTGAACGGGTGACCGACAACGCAGCGTTCCGGGTGGGTCGAGCTCTCGTAGAACTCGCTCGGCAACAGGCCGGAGGTGCTGGAGCCGATCAACGCATTCGGCTTGGCCGCTGCACTGATCTTGCTGTGCAGCTCCAGTTTCAGTTCGAGGCGTTCCGGGGCGCTTTCCTGGATGAAATCCGCATCGCGCACGCATTCTTCAATGGTCGCCACAAAGCGCAGGCGATCCTGCGAAGCACCCGGCGCCAGACCGTTTTTCTCAAGTGCGCCCCAGGCGTTGGCCACGCGCTTGCGCAGCGCCGCTTCGGCGCCCGGCGCCGGGTCCCAGGCCACCACGTCGAGGCCGTGGGCGAGGGCGCGGGCGACCCAGCCGCTGCCGATGACGCCGCTGCCCAGTGCTGCGAAGGTTTTGATTTCGGTGATAAAGCTCATGGTCACTTCCTGGAATGAGGCAAAAAAACGGTGGGCGTCAATGGCCCGCCCACCGGGGGAAAAGGGGATGTCAGCCGCGCTGGGTCAGGCCCATTTTCTTGCGACCTTCAGCCGGGGTCAGCACGCGGGCGCCGAGGCGACTGAGGATCTCGGTGGCGCGTTCGACCAGTTGGCCGTTGGTCGCCAGCACGCCTTTGTCCAGCCACAGGTTGTCTTCCAGGCCGACCCGCACGTTGCCGCCGAGCAGCACCGCCTGCGCCGCCATCGGCATCTGCATCCGGCCGATGCCGAACCCGGCCCACACCGCGTCGGCGGGCAGGTTGTCGACCATGGCTTTCATGGTGGTGGTGTCGGCCGGCGCACCCCACGGAATGCCCAGGCACAGCTGGAACAGCGGGTTGTCGAGCAGGCCTTCCTTGATCATCTGTTTGGCGAACCACAGGTGACCGGTGTCGAAAATCTCCAGCTCGGCCTTAACGCCCAGTTCGGTGATGCGTTTGGCGCCCGCGCGCAGTTGGGCCGGGGTGGAGACATAAATGGTGTCGCCGTCGCCGAAATTCAGGGTGCCGCAATCCAGGGTGCAGATTTCCGGCAGCAGTTCTTCGACGTGGGCCAGGCGGGTCAGCGGCCCGACCAGATCGGTGTTCGGGCCGAACTCCATCGGGCTCTCGCCCGGGCCGATTTCCAGGTCGCCGCCCATACCGGCGGTGAGGTTGACGATGATGTCGACGTCGGCTTCGCGAATGCGCTCCATGACTTCGCGGTACAGCGCCACGTCGCGGCTGAACTTGCCGGTCTGCGGGTCACGGACGTGGCAGTGCACGACCGTGGCGCCGGCCTTGGCCGCTTCCACCGCGGCAGCGGCGATCTGTTTTGGGGTGACCGGCACGTGTGGGCTCTTGGCGGTCGTGTCGCCAGCACCGGTGAGTGCGCAGGTGATGATGACGTCGTGGTTCATGGTGCGTTTTCCTTCAGGCGTGATGGGTCTGTTCGCAGCCCGTGGCGGGCTGCGAAGTGGTTCGTTCGTTGCGGTTTACTTGCTGGTGAGCTGGAGGTTTTCAGCCGCCGGTTTGCCATCGAAAGTGGTGACGCCTTCGAGCCAGCGCTGTTTGTCCTGCGGGTGATCCTTGAGCCATTGTTTGGCCGATTCGAAAGCGTCCTTGTGATCGAGCAGCGGCTGCATCATCCGGCTCTCGTCTTCGGCGGTGAACGTCAGGTTGCTCAGCAGGCGGCTGACGTTCGGGCATTGTTCGGCGTATTTCGGCGCGGTGACGGTCCATACGGTGGCCATGCCTTCGTTCGGGCCGAGGGCGTCGTCGCTGCCGGTCAGGTAGGTCATCTGCACGTTGACGTTCATCGGGTGCGGCGCCCAGCCGAAGAACACCACAGCCTCCTTGCGACGCACGGCGCGGTCAACGGCGGCGAGCATCCCGGCCTCGCTCGATTCCACGAGCTGGAACTTGCCGAGACCGAACTGGTTCTTGGCGATCATCGCCTTGATCTGGGTGTTGGCGCCCGAGCCGGGTTCGATGCCGTAGATCTTGCCGCCCAGTTCTTTCTCGAATTTGGCGATATCGGCGAAGGTTTTCAGGCCCTTGTCGGCCAGATAGGTCGGCACGGCGAGGGTGGCGCGCGCGTCCTTGAGGCTTGGCGCTTCAAGCACCTTGACCTGGTTGGCTTCGACGAACGGGGTGATGGTCTGGGTCATCAGCGGGTTCCAGTAGCCGAGGAACAGGTCCAGACGCTGGTCGCGGATCCCGGCGAAGACGATTTGCTGGGACGCGCTGGTTTGTTTGGTGCTGTAGCCGAGGCCGTCGAGCAGTACCTGAGCCATGGCGCTGGTGGCGATCACGTCGGTCCAGTTCACGACGCCCATGCGTACGTTCTGACAGGATGCGGCATCGGCTGCCATGACACTGGCGCTTAAAAACGCGGTACCACTGAGTGCGAGAACACAGCTGCTGATCAGTCGTTTCATGTCGGGTTCCTCGGCAGGTCGTTATTGTGGGTTCCGGTGTCTGATGCGCCGGTGATGCTCAAATTACGCAGCAATGCCCCCGTAAAAACGCACTGCGGCGACCAGCTCTTGCACTGCAGCGACCTGTGCTCTTGAATGCCGCCGACAACTGGCGTATCAACGTTGCACGCTACCCGCGAATCGAGTGCGCGCCATGTCCCAGGATTTCTACTTTCTGTTGATGCCGGGTTTTTCCGCCATCGGTTTCATCTCTGCGATCGAACCGCTGCGGGTGGCCAACCGCTTTCGCGGCGAGCTGTACCGCTGGCACGTGTTGAGCGCCGATGGCGGGGCGGTGCTGGCGAGCAACGGGATGTCGGTCAACGCCGATGCGGCGCTGGAGCCGCTGAAGAAAGGGGCAACGCTGCTGGTGGTCGCCGGTTTTGAACCGCTGAAATTCGCCACCCCGGCGCTGGAGCACTGGCTGCGACGGCTGGACAACGAAGGCGTGACCCTCGGCGCCATCGACACCGGCAGCTTCGTCCTTGCCGAGGCGGGCCTGCTCGATGGCCATCGCCTGACCCTGCACTGGGAGGCCATCGACGCCTTCAAGGAATCTTATCCACAGCTCAGCGTCACTCAGGAGCTGTTCGAGATCGACCGTCGGCGCATCACGTCTGCCGGCGGCACCGCGTCCATCGATCTGATGCTCGACCTGATCGCCCAGGCCCATGGCCCGCAACTGGCGATCCAGGTCAGCGAGCAGTTTGTATTGGGGCGGATTCGTCCCCGCAAGGACCACCAACGCATGGAAGTCGCCACGCGCTACGGCATCAGCAACAAGAAACTGGTGCATGTGATTGGCGAGATGGAGCAGCACAGCGAACCGCCGCTGACCACGCTGGAGCTGGCGGAATCGATCAAGGTGACGCGCCGGCAACTGGAGCGGTTGTTCCGTCTGCACCTGAACGACACGCCAAGCAATTTCTATCTGCGCTTGAGACTGGAAAAGGCCCGGCAACTGTTGCGCCAGACCGACATGAGCGTGCTGGAAGTCAGCATCGCCTGCGGGTTTGAATCACCGTCGTATTTCACCCGCAGCTACCGGGCGAAGTTTGCTCGGTGTCCACGGGAGGACCGACGACGGGAGACCGTTTGACGGACAATTATAGTTAATTATACTTTGTGGTATAAATTATAGTTGTTTGAATAATTGAGTGTAAAAACCATGTCCAGAAGCAACGGCTTCGTCTTCCGCCGCCCCGCTCTGGCCCGCAGCGTTGCCGATGGTCTGGTGGGTGCAGGTTTGCAGGATTTCACCTCCGGCCTGTTTCTGGCAGCGCCGCGTCGCACGGGCAAAAGTACCTTTCTTCGAGAGGATCTGATCCCGGAATGCCAGGCCCGAGGCTGGCTGACGGTTTACGTCGACCTGTGGGCCGACAAGGAAAAAGACCCTGCCGACCTGATCGCCAGTGCCATTGCCGGTGCCTTGGCACCCTTTGAAAAGGGCATCCGCAAACTGGCGAAGAATATCGGCATCGAAAAACTCAGCTTTCTGCGCACCTTGTCCTGGGATTTCACCAAGCCGCAACTGCCGGCGGGCGCGACCCTGACTCAAGCGCTGGAACTGCTCCACAGCGCCGCCGAAAAACCCGTAGTGCTGGTGATCGATGAAGCCCAGCACGCACTCACCACCGTGGCGGGCATCAACGCGATGTTTGCCCTGAAGGCTGCACGGGATCAGCTCAACCAGGGACGTGAAGGCGAGGGCAGCGGTTTGCATCTGGTGTTCACCGGTTCCAATCGCGACAAACTCGCCCATCTGGTGCTGGGCAAGAGCCAACCGTTTTTCGGCTCGAGCATCACACCCTTCCCGTTGTTGGGGAGAGAGTTCACCCAGGCGTACACCTTGCACCTCAACGCCCATCTGGCCGAGACCAATCAGTTCAGTGCCGCCGATATCGACGATGCCTTTGAGTTGGTGGGGCGGCGCCCGGAGATGTTGCGCACCATCATTGGTGAGGTGGCACTGGAGCTGGGCGAGGCCAGCAATCTGGGGCGGTTGCTGCAGAGCCGTGCCGAATTGTTGCGCGCAGGCGTGTGGACCGAGTTCGAGAGCGCCTGGAACGCGCTGACCATCCCTCAGCGCGCCGTGCTGGAGGTGATGGTGGAGCGCTCACGAAACAACGAGCCCTTTGCGCCGTTCACTGACAGCACGCTCATGGCCGTCGGCAAGGCCCTGGAAAACATGGGCAGCGACGTGGTGCCGGGCACCCAGACCATTCAGGCCTGCATCGATGCCCTGCGCGACAAGGAGCTGGTGTGGAAGTCGAGCCGTGGGGGCTATGCGCTGGAAGACAAGTCCTTCGGCGACTGGCTGAGCGCGCGTAAAACGGGCTAGTTACTTCTTCACCAATGCCGAGCACGCTGCCTTGTAGGCTTCATGCTGATACTTGTTCAGCGTGCCCGGCAGCTCGAAATTGTGCTTCTTGGCCTGGGCATTGATCGTCTGCGGCGACAGCAGCGTCACCTCGCAACCGTCCAGCAACTGAAACACACCCTCGATCTTGAACGTGGTCGGCCCACCGGCAAACTCGCCCTTCTTGCTGCGCTTCTTGATCGCGATGCGATCAATCGAGTTCTCGCGCACAAACGATGCGACCTGCGCGGCGAACAGTTTGACGTTGGCCGTCTCGTCGTCATCGTCCAGCGCGATTTTCTTGGTGTTCAGCGCGACATGGCTCAGCACCGAACCGTCGAGGGACGCCACGGCGATGATCGCTTCACTGCCTTTGATTTCGATACCGCAGATGTTCATGTGAATCCCTTGATTGGCTGAAGAGGTGCAGCTTACAGCTCAAGCTGGTTGGCAGTGATACCAAACGCCGCTGCAATCTTCTCGCGAGTGGCCTTGCGCGGCTTCGCAACGGTTTCCTGCTGGGCAAAAGCCGGCTGCGAAATGCCCATTCGCCGAGCCACTTCTTCCTGGGTCAGGTTGAGATGTTCGCGCCAGGCGCGAACCGGGAGGGCGCCGTCAACGATGCGGCTAACGACTTCGTGCGGAATCATGCTTTCCATCTTCGACTCACTCCTGTCCTATCGACTCCAAAAACTCCGACCGCTCGTCACTCATCCGCGCCACGCAGTCATTCTGCGCAATCTTGAACGCCTTGCTGCCGTCCGTCGCCGGGAAGGCTTCGACGGCGCAGTCGGCGTCGCGGGTTTTCAGCCATTGTTGCTGGGCGGCCTTGAGTTTGGCGGTGATGTCGGCCAGTTGCGCCGGGTTCTTGCCGTAGGTGGTCTGCATGCGCTCGCTCAGGCTGGCGTAGTTGTCCTTGAGCAAGTCCTCGGCGGTGGTGCGGCTGTAGGCCGAGCATTCCAGGGTCTGGATGTCGTTTTCCACCGCGTCGCACGGGTTGTTGTCTGACTCTTCGGCGGCGTGTACGCCGGTCGCAATCAGGGCCAGGGCCAGGAAGATCGATTTCATTGATGTCGCCGCTCTAATCCAGTGGTGTTTCCGGGATGCGGCAGATTCTGGCTCAAGCTCGCGGGCTTGAACAGGTGGCCGCTCGGACCGGTTGGCGACCCTTTGTCGCGGATTGACGCTTTCGGCAATTCCCCTGTCGTTTTTGCACCCGGCTGGTCGCGCACCGAGGCATATGCTGGCCCCAAAGCGCCGGCAGACGATTCGGCGCATGAATCGCCAATAAGGGGACGCCTGATGAGCCCAGCCGAATTACACGCCGACAGCATCGTTATCGACGGTCTGATCATTGCCAAATGGAACCGTGAGCTGTTCGAAGACATGCGCAAGGGCGGTCTGACGGCGGCCAACTGCACCGTGTCGGTGTGGGAAGGCTTTCAGGCAACGGTCAACAACATCGCCGCCAGCCAGAAACTGATTCGCGAAAATAGCGATCTGGTGATCCCCGTCCGCACCACCGCCGACATCCGCAAGGCCAAGGAGCAGGGCAAGACCGGCATCCTCTTCGGCTTCCAGAACGCTCATGCGTTCGAAGACCAGATCGGCTATGTCGAGGTGTTCAAGCAGCTCGGCGTCGGCATCGTGCAGATGTGCTACAACACCCAGAACCTGGTGGGCACCGGTTGCTACGAACGTGACGGCGGCCTGTCGGGCTTCGGTCGCGAAATCGTCGCCGAGATGAACCGCGTCGGCGTCATGTGCGACCTGTCTCACGTCGGCTCCAAGACCTCCGAGGAAGTCATCCTCGAATCGAAAAAACCGGTCTGCTATTCCCACTGCCTGCCGTCGGGGCTCAAAGAGCACCCGCGCAACAAGTCCGATGAAGAGCTTAAGTTTATTGCTGACCACGGCGGTTTCGTCGGCGTGACCATGTTCGCGCCGTTCCTGGCCAAGGGCATCGATTCGACCATCGACGACTACGCCGAAGCCATCGAGTACACCATGAACCTGGTCGGCGAAGACGCCATCGGCATCGGCACCGACTTCACCCAGGGGCACGGTCAGGACTTCTTCGAATACCTGACCCACGACAAGGGCTACGCCCGCCGTCTGACCAACTTCGGCAAGATCATCAACCCGCTGGGCATCCGCACTGTCGGCGAGTTCCCGAACCTGACCGAAACCCTGCTCAAGCGCGGCCACTCCGAGCGAGTCGTACGCAAGATCATGGGTGAAAACTGGGTGAACGTCCTCAAGGACGTCTGGGGCGAATAAGCCGCCGCTTCCCGAATACTTTCCCCCGGCCGTCCGCGCCGGGGGCAACACCAAAATTTTTCTGGAGTTAAGTTTCCATGGCCAAGATCGCCCCGCAATTGCCAATCGAAGTCGACAGCGAGACCGGTGTCTGGACCTCCGACGCCCTGCCGATGCTGTACGTGCCACGCCACTTCTTCGTCAACAACCACATGGGCATCGAAGAAGTGCTGGGCGCCGATGCCTACGCCGAAATCCTCTACAAGGCCGGCTACAAATCCGCCTGGCACTGGTGTGAAAAAGAAGCCGAGTGCCACGGCCTGGAAGGCGTCGCGGTGTTCGAGCACTACATGAAGCGCCTGTCGCAGCGCGGCTGGGGCCTGTTCAAGATCCAGGACATCGACCTGGACAAAGGCACTGCCAGCGTCAAGCTCGAGCACTCGGCATTCGTCTACGTCTACGGCAAGGTCGGGCGCAAGGTCGACTACATGTTCACCGGCTGGTTTGCCGGTGCCATGGACCAGATTCTCGCCGCCCGCGGCAGCCAGATCCGCACCGTGGCCGAGCAGGTCTACGGTGGCTCCGAAGAAGGCCACGACGACGGCCTGTTCACCGTCAAGCCGTTGTAAGTCGAGGAACCCGCCATGGCTTTCGAAGCAATGTTTCAGCCAATTCAAATTGGCAAACTGACCATCCGCAACCGCGTGCTCAGCACCGCACACGCCGAGGTCTACGCGACCGACGGCGGCATGACCACCGAACGGTACGTCAAATATTACGAAGAGAAAGCCAAGGGCGGCATCGGCCTGGCGATCTGTGGCGGTTCGTCCGTGGTGGCGATCGACAGCCCGCAGCAATGGTGGAGTTCGGTGAACCTGTCCACCGACCGGATCATCCCGCACTTCCAGAATCTTGCCGACGCCATGCACAAGCACGGCGCCAAGATCATGATCCAGATTACCCACATGGGCCGTCGCTCCCGTTGGGACGGTTTCCACTGGCCGACCCTGATGTCGCCGTCGGGCATCCGTGAACCGGTGCACCGCGCCACTTGCAAGACCATCGAGCCGGAAGAAATCTGGCGGGTGATCGGCAACTATGCGCAAGCGGCTCGCCGCGCCAAGGCCGGTGGCCTGGACGGCGTCGAACTGTCGGCCGTGCACCAGCACATGATCGACCAGTTCTGGAGCCCGCGCGTCAACAAGCGGACCGACGAATGGGGCGGCACCTTTGAAGGCCGGATGAAGTTCGGTCTGGAAGTCCTGAAAGCGGTGCGTGCCGAGGTCGGTGACGACTTCTGCGTCGGCATGCGCATCTGCGGTGACGAGTTCCACCCGGACGGTCTGTCCCACGAAGACATGAAGCAGATCGCCAAGTATTACGACGACACCGGCATGCTCGATTTCATCGGCGTCGTGGGCTCGGGTTGCGACACCCACAACACCCTGGCCAACGTGATTCCGAACATGAGTTACCCGCCGGAGCCGTTCCTGCACCTGGCGGCCGGGATCAAGGAAGTGGTCAAGGTTCCGGTGCTGCACGCGCAGAACATCAAGGACCCGAACCAGGCGACGCGGATCCTCGAGGGCGGTTACGTCGACATGGTCGGCATGACCCGCGCCCACATCGCCGACCCGCACCTGATCGCCAAGATCAAGATGGGCCAGGTCGACCAGATCAAGCAGTGCGTCGGTGCCAACTATTGCATCGATCGTCAGTACCAGGGTCTGGACGTGCTGTGCATCCAGAACGCCGCGACCTCCCGTGAATACATGGGCGTGCCGCACATCATCGAGAAATCCACCGGGCCGAAACGCAAGGTGGTGATCGTCGGTGCCGGCCCGGCGGGGATGGAAGCTGCCCGCGTGGCGGCCGAGCGTGGCCACGACGTGACCCTGTTCGAGAAGAAGGAATTCATCGGCGGGCAGATCACCACGGCTTCGAAAGCGCCGCAGCGTGACCAGATCGCCGGCATCACTCGCTGGTTCCAGCTGGAACTGGCACGCCTGAAAGTCGACCTGCGCCTGGGCACTGCTGCCGATGCCGACACCATCATGGATCTGCGCCCGGACATCGTGGTGCTGGCCGTTGGCGGGCATCCGTACCTGGAACAGAACGAACACTGGGGCGCCGCCGAAGGGCTGGTGGTCAGCAGCTGGGACGTGCTCGACGGCAAGGTCGCGCCGGGCAAGAACGTGCTGGTCTACGACACCATCTGCGAATTCACCGGGATGTCGGTGGCCGACTTCCTTGCCGACAAGGGCAGCCAGGTCGAGATCGTCACCGACGACATCAAGCCGGGCGTGGCCATCGGCGGTACGTCGTTCCCGACCTACTACCGCAGCATGTACCCGAAAGAAGTGATCATGACCGGCGACATGATGCTGGAGAAGGTCTACCGCGAAGGCGACAAGCTCGTCGCGGTGCTGGAGAACGAATACACCGGCGCCAAAGAGGAGCGGGTGGTGGATCAGGTGGTCGTCGAGAACGGCGTGCGCCCGGACGAGGAAATCTACTACGCCCTCAAGGACGGCTCGCGCAACAAGGGTCAGATCGACGTCGAGGCGCTGTTCGCGATCCAGCCGCAACCTTCGCTGAGCAGCACTGGCGACGGTTACCTGCTGTTCCGCATCGGTGACTGCGTGGCGCAGCGCAATACCCACGCCGCCATCTACGACGCCCTGCGGTTGTGCAAGGACTTCTAAAAGTTTGCACATGACCCTGTGGGAGCGGGCTTGCCCGCGAATGCATGCTGTCAGTCACCGCTGCATCGACTGACCCGGCGCTTTCGCGAGCAAGCCCGCTCCCACAGGAACACGCCGAACGTGTTTCTCCAGGCTTTACTGGTGGGAGCTTCACCATGTTGAACACCCTTCTTCCAATCCTGTTGTTCGCCGCCCTGGCCCTCGCGGTGCTGGGGGCGTTGCGGCGGGTGGCCATGTGGCGCCGGGGCAGGGCCTCGAAGGTCGATCTGATCGGCGGCCTGTTCGCCATGCCCAAGCGTTACATGGTCGATCTGCACCACGTGGTGGCCCGGGACAAATACATCGCCAACACCCACGTCGCCACGGCGGGCGGGGCGGTGGCGTCGATCGTGCTGGCGATTCTGGTGCACGGTTTCGGCCTGCATAACCGTATCCTCGGCTATGCGTTGCTGCTGATGACGGCGGTGATGTTCGTTGGGGCGATCTTCGTGTATCGGCGTCGGCTCAACCCGCCGTCGCGGCTGTCGAAAGGCCCGTGGATGCGCCTGCCGAAAAGCCTGCTGGCGTTCTCGGCCTCGTTCTTCCTGGTGACCTTGCCGGTGGCCGGAATCCTGCCGGAGAACTTCGGTGGCTGGGTGTTGGCAGCGATTCTCGGCATCGGTGTGTTGTGGGGCGTGTCCGAGTTGTTCTTCGGCATGACCTGGGGTGGGCCGATGAAACACGCTTTCGCCGGTGCGCTGCACCTGGCCTGGCACCGTCGCGCCGAACGTTTTGGTGGTGGTCGTTCCACCGGTTTGAAACCGCTGGACCTGAACGATCCGACCGCGCCGCTGGGCGTGGAGAAACCCAAGGATTTCACCTGGAACCAGTTGCTCGGTTTCGATGCCTGCGTGCAGTGCGGCAAGTGCGAAGCCGCGTGCCCGGCGTTCGCCGCCGGCCAGCCGTTGAACCCGAAAAAGCTGATTCAGGACATGGTCGTCGGCCTCGCCGGCGGCACCGATGCCCAGTTCGCCGGCAGCCCGTATCCGGGCAAACCGGTGGGCGAACACAGCGGCAATCCGCACCAACCGATCGTCAACGGTCTGGTCGATGCCGAAACCCTGTGGTCGTGCACCACCTGCCGGGCCTGCGTCGAGGAATGCCCGATGATGATCGAGCACGTCGATGCCATCGTCGACATGCGCCGGCACCTGACCCTGGAGAAAGGCGCGACCCCGAACAAGGGCGCCGAAGTCCTGGAAAACCTGATCGCCACCGACAACCCTGGCGGTTTCGCTCCGGGCGGGCGGATGAACTGGGCGGCAGACCTCAACCTCAATCTGCTCAGCGAGAAGAAGTCCACCGACGTGCTGTTCTGGGTTGGCGACGGTGCCTTCGACATGCGCAACCAGCGCACCTTGCGTGCCTTCGTCAAAGTGCTGAAAGCGGCCAGGGTCGACTTCGCGGTGCTTGGGCTGGAAGAGCGCGACAGCGGCGACGTGGCCCGACGTCTTGGCGACGAAGCGACTTTCCAGTTGCTCGCCAAGCGCAACATCCAGACCCTGGCCAAATACAGCTTCAACCGCATCGTCACCTGCGATCCGCACAGTTTCCATGTGCTGAAAAACGAATACGGCGCGTTCGATGGCAACTACCTCGTGCAGCACCACAGCACTTATCTGGCGGAAATCATCCAGGCCGGCACGCTGAACCTCGGTCAGCACAAAGGCAACAGCGTGACCTATCACGATCCGTGCTACCTCGGCCGCTACAACGGCGAGTACGAAGCGCCGCGCGAAGTGCTGCGCGCCCTCGGCATCGAGATCAAGGAAATGCAACGTTCCGGCTTCCGCTCGCGCTGCTGCGGCGGCGGTGGCGGGGCGCCGATCACCGACATTCCGGGCAAGCAGCGGATCCCCGACATGCGCATGGAAGACATCCGCGAGACCGGCGCCGAACTGGTGGCCGTGGGTTGTCCACAGTGTACGGCGATGCTCGAAGGCGTGGTCGAACCGCGTCCGCTGATCAAGGACATCGCCGAACTGGTGGCCGACGCGCTGCTGGAAGACGCCGCGCCGAACAAGCCTGCCACCCCGGCCAAACTTGAACCTGCGGAGGCCCACTGATGAGCGACATTATCCGCCGTGACCCCCGCGCCGAATGGATCGCACGCAACCGCCTGCACCCGCTGCACGCGGCCATGCAACCGGCGCAACACAGCTGGATGGGTCCCAACGGGATCATCCGCAAGAACCTGCACGGCATCGGCTTCATCGGGCCGAACGGCATCAAGCGCATCGACCGCAGCGGCGCCCAGCAGGGTGGGGCGGTCAAACGCTCGGCAGCGGTCGAAGTGCAATTGCCGCTGCATCAGGTGCCGGCCCCGGCGTTTTACATCAGCGTGGTGCCGGACATGGTCGGCGGCCGCTTGAGCAGTCACGACCGCGACCTGCTCGGTCTGGCCCATCAACTGGCGGGCAGCGACGGTGCAGTGCTGGCCGTGGTGTTCGGCGAGCACAAGGAAAACGCTTTCGCCACGGCGGGCGTTGACCGCTTGCTGGTGCTGGAAGGTGATGCGTTCAGCGGTTATGCACCGGAGCAACGGATCCAGGGCCTGCGGGCTGTGGATAACCAGTTCAACCCGCGTCACTGGCTGCTGCCGGACAGCCGCAGCGGTGGCGGCGAACTCGGCCGGCGCTTTGCTGCCGCGCTGGGCGAACGCCCGGCCACACGGGTGTGGCAGGTCAAGGATCAGGAGTGCATCGGCCGCGCCGGTGCCGGTCTGCAGGATCTGGCACGGCCGGTGGCGCGCTTGATTCTGGCCTCGGCCGAATGTGCAGAACCGGTCAGCGAAACCCGTCACGAAGCCCTGCCGGTGGAGTTATCCACACCCGTCGCGCGGAGCCTGTCGCGGATCGAGGATCTGGGCGCCGTGGCGGTGGACCCGGCGGCGATTCCGATGGCGGAGGCCGAGTTCATTTTCTCTGGCGGCAACGGGGTCAAGGACTGGGATCTTTTCCACAAGACCGCCGCGGCCCTCGGCGCCACCGAAGGCGCTTCGCGGGTGGCGGTGGACGACGGCTTCATGGCCCGCGACCGTCAGGTCGGCGCGTCGGGCACCTGGGTCACCGCGCGGGTTTACGTGGCCGTGGGGATTTCCGGGGCGATCCAGCACCTGCAAGGCATTGGTGCCTGCGACAAGGTGGTGGCGATCAACCTCGATCCGGGCTGCGACATGATCAAGCGCGCCGACCTGTCGGTGATTGGCGAAAGCGCGGAAATTCTCCAGGCCTTGATCGCGGCGGTAGAGGCTTACCGCAACGAAGCCAAGCGCGATGCGGCTTAAGGAACGGTTATGAGCACAAAGATCATCAGTCTGGTTTCAATCGGCGCCCACCCGACTTCCGGCCGGCCGCGCCGTGCCGATCAGGACGCCCGCGCGGTGGAACTCGGTCTGCAACTGGCGGGGGATAACCTGCAAGTGCTGCACGCTGGCGACATCGCGGAACCGGCGCTGCGCGCCTATCTGGGCATGGGACTGGAACAGCTGCATGTGCTGGAACAACCGGCCGGTGCCGACGCGTTGCCGGCGTTGACCGAGTATCTGCGTGACGCCGGTGCCCAGGTCGTGCTGACTGGCAGCCAGGCGGAAACCGGCGAAGGCTCGGGGATGCTGCCGTTCCTGCTGGCTGAAGGGCTGGGCTGGCCGCTGGTGGTGGGGCTGGCGCAGGTCGAATCGATCAACGACGGCTCGGCGCTGGTGCTGCAAGCGTTGCCCCGTGGGCAGCGCCGCCGGTTGAAGGTGCGCCTGCCGTTTCTGGCGACTGTGGATAACGCTGCGCCCAAACCTCGGCAAAGCGCTTACGGCCCGGCGCGCCGTGGGGTTTTGCAGGCGGAAGATGTGGAAGTGGTGGACGACGAATTGCTCGCGGTGGCGACCCTGCAACCGGCCAAACCCCGGCCGAAACGGTTGAAGGTGATCAAGGCCAAGAGCGGGGCTGACCGGATGAAAGCGGCGACGGCCAAGGCCAGCGGTGGCGGTGGGCAGGTGCTCAAGGGCGTGACGGCGCAGGCCGGTGCGCAGGCCATTCTCAAGCTGCTGATCGAGGAAGGTGTTGTCCGCTGAAACCTTTGCTGACCCTCTCCCTTCGGGAGAGGGCGGTTTACCCACAATCCCTGTTGGCGGATCTGTGGATAACGTGTTCGCCCCTCCCTGCACCCCACGCCAATCAAGCCCTTCAGCCCCCAGATCAAAAAACAACCAGCCTAACTCGCGGTTTTTTCTGAGTTTTTCCCCAGCTTAACTCCCAGACTTGCCCCCAATCTCTGTTGGCGCTTCTGTGGATAAGATGTTCGCTGTACGCTGCAAGCCATATAAACCGTGGCTTACAAAGATCTGATCAAAAAACGCTCAATTCAGTCTTTCAACCCGCCAATCCCCACGCAAACCCCTATTTATCAACGCCTCCAGCGCTTTTCCACAGCACCCGACAAGTTACCCCCGAACTCTGTTGGCGCTTCTGTGGATAAGGTGTTCGCCATCCTCTACAAGCCACGTAATCCTTGATATGTAGACGATTGATCAAAAAACAATCAATCGCCAATGGAAACCCTGCTTCTGGATAAGTCACGAATTTTCTTCACAAAATCCCGATTATTTTTCCAGGTCATCCACAGTTGTCCCCATTAGCTGTGGGTGTCTATGTGGATAACTTGTTCGCCAAACCCTGCAGCCCCCGGCGGGCTTAGTCCAAAAGGCAATTGATCAGATTTCATACAGTTCTAAGGGCTTGCCTTGACTTCGATCCGGTGCCTGTCTTCACTGTAATGGCACAAGGACAGCCGTCACTTATCCACATCTGGTTCAGGGAGAACGCGTGATGGATACCCCGCCACACCGCTTACCCCTCAGTCCCTGCACGGTCCGCGCGCTGCCGGCACCTTCGCCGCGCAAGCGCACGCTGCGTCGTGCCGCCAATCAGCACGCCCGTCTGTAGCGCCTGATTACTGCCCTAACCGTTGTACTGCCGTCGGGATTGCCCGGAGGCCAGGTGCCCGTTCGCCCATCGATTGCAGGCAACCGCAGAGTTGCCCCATCTGCCTGAGAGAGGACCCCCTCATGACACGGATCGCAACGCCCATCAGCGAAATCAAGGAACACTACGACGTGATCGTCATCGGCTCCGGGTACGGCGGCGGCATTGCCGCGTCGCGCCTGTCCCGGGCCGGTAAAAAGGTCTGTCTGCTGGAGCGCGGTCGGGAGATCCAGCCCGGCGAATACCCCAACACCATGATCGCCGCGACCGAAGAGTTGCAGGTGCACGACCCGGACGGCCACATCGGTTCGCGCACCGGGTTGTTCGACCTGCACGTCAACGCGCAGCAGAACGTGGTGGTCGGTTGCGGTCTCGGCGGCACGTCGCTGATCAATGCCAACGTTTCCCTGGAGCCGACGCCCGATGTGTTCCAGGATCCCCGCTGGCCATTGGCGGTGCGTGAGGACCGCGACGGTTTGCTCAAGGCGGGCTACGCCAAGGCCCGGGAGATGCTCAAACCCAATCCCTACCCGAGCACCGCGCCGAACCTGCCGAAACTCGACGCCAACCAGAAATCCGCGGACTTCCTCAAGCAAGGCGCACACTTCTACAAGCCGCCGATCAACGTGACCTTCGACAAACTGCCCAACAACCTCAACCACGTCGGCGTCGAGCAACTGCCGTGCAACCACTGCGGCGACTGCGTGTCGGGCTGTAACAACAAGGCCAAGAACACCACGCTGATGAACTACCTGCCGGACGCCACTAACCACGGCGCAGAGATTTTCTGTCAGGCCCAGGTGCGGCATCTGGAGCGTGACGGCAACGGCTGGATCGTGCACTTTCAGTATCTGGACAGCGGCCGCGAGAAGTTCGACGCCCCGACCTTGTTCGTGAAGGCTGACATCGTCGTGGTGTCCGCCGGCACCCTCGGCTCTACTGAAATTCTGCTGCGCTCACGGGACAAAGGCTTGGTGATGTCCGGTCAGCTCGGCGAGAACATGAGCGGCAACGGCGACATCCTGGGCTTCGGCCACAACTGCGAACAGACCATCAACGGCATCGGTTTCGGCGCGCATTCGGCCAAGGAAATGCAACCGGTCGGCCCGTGCATCACCTCGATCATCGACATGCGCACCGAGGGTGACCGCAGCAGTCGCATGGTCATCGAGGAAGGCTCGATCCCCGGCGCACTCGGCCGGCCGATGGTGCCGGCGATGGCCGGGTTCGCCGAGATGATCGGCAAGCCGACCGACGACAGCTTCAGCGGCAAGGTGAAGTACAAGGAGCGCGAAGCCCAAAGCTTCCTGCGCGGGCCGTATCACGGGGCGCTGCACAACATGCAGACTTACCTGATCATGAGCCACGACAGCGGGCAGGGACGCATGGTCCTCGACAGCAAGGATCAGCTGCGCATCGACTGGCCGGGTGTCGGCGAGCAGGAAAACTTCAAGATCGGCAACGAACGGCTGCATCAGAGCACCAAGGCCTTGGGCGGGATCTGGGTCGAAAACCCTATCTGGACCCAGTTGCTCAAGCACAGCATCGTCTCGGTGCATCCGCTGGGCGGTTGCGTGATGGGCGAGGACGCCGCGCAAGGCGTGGTCAACCACAAGGGCCAGGTGTTCAGCGGCGCCAGCGGCACCGATGTCTACCCCAACCTGTACGTGACCGACGGTGCGGTGATCCCGACGTCACTGGCGGTCAATCCGCTGCTGACCATCTCCGCCGTCAGTGAGCGCAACATGGGCCTGCTGGCCGCCGACCGGGGCTGGACGATCGATTACACGCTGCCTTCGGCCCCGCGCAAACAGACTGCGCCGCCAACCCTCGGCGTGCAGTTCACCGAAACCATGAAAGGTTACTTCTCCCGCGCTTTCACCGCTGCGCAAAGCACCGACCTCAAAGTCTATGAAGCCGCCGCCAAACGCGGCGAGGCGGACAACTCGCCGATCGACTTCACCCTGACCATCACCGCCAACGACCTCAACCGGATGATCAAGGAGCCGGAACACGCCGCGACCATCGTCGGCACGGTGATCGCCCCCGCGCTGTCGCCGGAACCGCTGACCGCCAGCAACGGCGTGTTCAACCTGTTCGAGCAATTCGAGCAGCAGGTCGATACGCGCCACATGAAGTACGACATGAAGCTGACCGCGGAGGACGGCAACGACTATTTCTTCAGCGCCTTCAAGACCGTGCCGGAAGACAACGGCGTGCTGAATATCTGGCACGACACCAGCACCCTCTACGTCACGCTGTATCGCGGGCCGGACAAGACCGGCGAGGTGATCGGCTCCGGGGTGATGCACATCAAACCGACCGATTTCGCCAAACAGATGACCACCATGAAAGTCCTCAATGCGCGCAACGAGCGTGAGCGGATCGAAGGGCTGGCGCGGTTCGGCAAGTTCTTTGCCGGGATTCTCTGGGAGAGTTATGGCGGGGTGTTTGCCGGTGACAAATACTTCAATCCCGACGCACCGCCACGGCTGAAGCGGCCACTGGATGCGCCGACGCCGGCCGTGCATTTCTTCTCCACCGAAGACGGCGTGCAGTTGCGCCTGACCCGTTATCAGGCCGGCAGCAAAGGCCCGGTGATGCTGGTGCATGGTTTGGGTGTGGGCTCGAATATCTTTTCCACCGATACGATCCAGACCAACCTGCTGGAATTTCTGTGCAAGCACGACTACGACGTGTGGCTGCTGGATTTCCGGGTGAGCATCCTATTGCCGGCGAGCAAGAAGGAATGGAACGGCGACCAGATCGCTCAGTACGACTTCAAGGCCGCCATCGCACAGATCCAGCAGGAAACCCGGGCCAAAGACGTGCAGTGCGTGGTGCATTGCTACGGCGCGACCACGTTCTTCATGTCGCTGCTCGCTGGTTTGCAGGGCGTGCGTTCGGTGGTCTGCTCGCAGATCGCCGCCGACACGGTGGTGGCGACGGCAACGGGGCTGAAGGCCGGTCTGCACTTGCCGGGGATGCTCGACGCGATCGGCATCAAATCGATGACCGCCTACGCCGACAGCAAGGAGAACTGGTTCAACCGGCTCTACGACAAGGCGCTCAACGGCTACGCGCGGATCGAGGCCCAGGGCTATTGCACCAACCCGGTGTGCCACCGCATCACTTTCATGTACGCCTCGCTGTACCGCCACGACACCCTCAACGAGACCCTGCACGACAACCTGCACGAGTTGTTCGGCGAGTCGAACATCGAGACCTTCGAGCACCTGGCGCTGATTGTGCGCAAAGGGCATCTGGTGGATTTCAAAGGCCACGACGTGTACATGCCGCACTTCGATCGCCTGACCATGCCGATCTGCTTTATCAGCGGTGCCGACAACCAGTGTTATCTGCCGGAAAGCACGCTCAAGACCTATCAGCGGGTTTGCGAGAAGCACGGGCCGGAACGCTACAGCCGGCATGTGGTGCCGGGTTACGGCCACATCGATTGCATGTTCGGCAAGAACGCGGTGGTCGATGTGTATCCGATCATCCTTGAGCATCTGGAGAAAACAGCCCTCGGATAGCACCCGATCGTTCCCACGTCGAGGCGTCGAAGCGTCCGCGTGGGAATGCATCCCGGGACGCTCTGCGTCCCAAGAGCGGACGCAGAGCGTCCATGGCGGCATTCCCCCGCGGAGCGGGGGAACGATCTGGGGAACTGATATGGACAGCTACATCCGCTGGTTTCAACGCTTCATCTGGCTTGGCATTGCGATGAACATGGTGTTCGCGATCCCGGCGCTGTTCGCGCCGGGGTTGCTGACCTCGGTGGTCGGCCTGCCGCCGCAACTCTCCGACCCGTGGCTGGAGAACGCCGGGATGCTGCTGGTGGGCATCAGCGTGTTCTACATGCCATCGGGCTTCAACGCGCCGCGCTACGTGGTGCATTCCTGGCTGTGCGTGCTGACGCGGCTGATCGCCGTGGTGTTCTGGATCTACCTGATCAACACCAGCAGCCAGGGCTCGGTGTTCGTGCCGATGCTGATGGGCGACCTGAGCTTTTTCCTGATCCTCGGCATCCTGCTGTACCTGGGCACCCCCCCTGAAAACCGACCCTTGGCCCTGCTCTGTGACGGCTGGCGCGAATGGCGGGCGGCGTGGGCGCGGCACTGGCGGAGTCATGCATTCAAGGTCGGCACGCTGGTGGTGGTGGCGCTGCTGGCGTTCATCGGTTACCAGACCTGGTATCAGATGCTGCGGGTGGTGCCGGAGCAGGAATACGCCTCCGACGAAGATCATTACAAATACGCTGCGATTGGCCTGGGCATCGAAGCGCGGATTCCCTATTACCTGTTCTCGGTACTGCCGCAGATGTGCCCGGAAAAACTGCCGAAACCCGGCGGCTGGGAGGTGTTCGGTTTTCTCTTTGAAAACGGCAAGGACCTGCCGATCGGCATGGCCAAGCGGCAGATCGGCTACCCGACCGTCGAGCCGAACTGCGCGCTGTGCCACACCGGGTCCTACCGGGCGAATGCCAGCGACGTCGCGGTGAATGTGCCGAGTGCTCCGGCCAACACCCTGCAACTGCAAGCCTTCCAGTGGTTCGCCTACGATTGCGCCAGCGATCCGAAATTCACCACCGACGCGGTGATGGCGGCGATCAACAGTAAGTTCCAGCTCGGTTTTTTCGAGAAGATCTACAACCGCTACCTGATCATCCCGATGGCCAAGACTGCGTTGCTCAAACAGAAGCAGGCCTACGCCTGGCAGAAGCTGCGCCCGCAACAGGGACCGGGGCGTACCGACACCTTCAACCCGACGAAAATGGTGGTGTTCGGCTTCCCGGATGACTCGACCATCGGCACCGTCGACCTGCCGCAAGTGTGGAACCAGAAACCCCGGGAATCGATGTACCTGCACTGGGACGGCAATAACAACAAGATCCACGAACGCAACTACGCTGCCGCGATGGCCGTGGGCGCGACGCCGGAATCGGTGCTGCCGCCGAGTTTCAACCGGGTGACCAACTGGCTGCTCGGGCACAAGGCGCCGGCGTGGCCATGGGCACTGGATCAGGCCAAAGTCGCCCAGGGCAAACCGATCTGGGAAACCAATTGCGCCAGTTGTCATGATTTCGGGCGTACCGACACCGGGCAGGTGACCACCAACATCGACCAGCTCGGCACCGATCCGCACCGGCTGAACTCGTTCACCACCGGGCTGGTGGCAGCGTTCCACACCTTCAAGAAACCGCCGTTCGATTTCGGCGCCTATCGCAAGACCCAGAGCTACAGCAACACGCCCACCGACGGCATCTGGCTGCGTGCGCCGTACCTGCACAACGGCTCGGTGCCGACCCTGTGGGACTTGCTGCAACCGCCGGAACAACGTCCACAGGTGTTCATCACCGGCTCCGATGTCTACGACCCGGTCAATGTCGGCTTCGTGACCAGCGGCGCCCAGGCCAAAGCCTCGGCGGATTTCACCTACGACACGCGCCTGGAGGGCAACCACAACAGCGGTCACCTGTACGGCACGACGCTGTCGGACGACGACAAGCGTGCGCTGATCGAATTCATGAAAACCCTGTGAACCCTTACGGATAGAGGATTACGCCATGTCAGCGGTCGGACATCTGAAACACGAATACGACAAGGTCAAAGTGCGTCTGCACGGGCTGTTCACACGCATCGAAATGGCCTGGATGAAGCTCATCAGTGAACTCGAACCCAAGGAATTCGAGGCCATCATCAAGTTGCTCCAGCGCGGTCACGATCAGGCGCAATACGTGCTCAAGCACGGCGAGTTGCCGACCGACGAGCCGGCCGTGCCGTGGGAGTTGTCCCACGGCCTGTCGATCCTGCGCATCGGCAACGCGACGCCGTTGCCGCAATCGCCCGATCAACTGCAGACCAAGGTGCTCAAGGACGGCACGCTGCTGGGCTGTCGCAAATGGGAGCTGCTGGATCTGCTGTGGAGCGAGGCGCTGCTCAAGTGGATCGAGAACCTGCGCCATCACGCGACCTTCGGCACCGATCCGGCCCTGGTGACCATGGAGCGCGAAGTGACGCTGGCGATTGCCGGCGACTGGGGCACCGGGCCGTTCAACAGCCATGCGCCGGCGGTGTCAGTGGCCAACCAGATGCAACTGGCTAATGCTGATTTCACCATTCACCTGGGGGACGTCTATTACGCCGGCACCCACTCCCAGGAAGACACCGACATGGCCGGCTGGCCGATGGGCACTCACGGTTCGTTCACCCTCAATTCCAACCACGAGATGTACAGCGGCGCCCACGGTTATTTCAAGGAACTGGCCGCGCGTTTTCCGGGGCAGCAGGGCACCAGCTACTTTGCCCTGATCAACGACGACTGGCTGATTGTCGGGCTGGACACCGCGTACGCCTCGGACGTCATGAACCTGTACATGGACGGCACCCTCAACAAACCGCAGATCGAGTGGATGAAAAGCCTGCCCAAACGCAAGAAACTCATGGTGCTCAGCCACCATCAGGGCTTCGACATCACCGGGCACAACAAGACTGCGCTGTATCAGCCGGTGTGCGATGCGCTGGGGCGCGAGCCGGATTACTGGTATTGGGGGCATCTGCACAATGGCATCGTCTATGCGCCGCAGGGTGGACTGCATGCGCGCTGCGCCGGACACGGAGCGATTCCCTACGGCACCACCAGCGAACTGAACGGGCATTCACGGGTGCTGTTTTCGGAGACGCAGGATGCCAACGATCCGGACTATCCGCTGCGGGTGTTGAATGGCTACGCGAAGATCAGGTTGGTGGGGGAGGAGATTTTCGAGGAGTTTATCGGTGAGGACGGATCGGTGAGGTGGTCTTCGCAATGATCGTTCCCACGCAGAGCGTGGGAACGATCTGTCGGGTGCAATCAGCCTTGGACCGGGACGCCTTTGAGGTACGGCGCAGGTTCGGCACCGAGGTTGCTCAGCATCCGCTCGCTGTACCAATCGACGAAGTTGACCACGCCGAACTCATAGGTCTTGGAGTACGGACCCGGCTGGTAGGCGGTGGAGTTGATCCCGCGCTGGTTCTCTTCGGCCAGGCGACGGTCCTGATCGTTGGTTGCGTCCCACACCTGGCGCATGCGTTCGACGTCGTAATCCACGCCTTCGACCGCATCCTTGTGCACCAGCCATTTGGTGGTGACCATGGTTTCCTGGGCGCTGATCGGCCACACAGTGAACACGATGATGTGGTCGCCCATGCAGTGGTTCCACGAGTGCGGCAGGTGCAGGATGCGCATCGAGCCCAGGTCCGGGTTCTTGATCCGGCCCATCAGTTTGGCGCAGCCCTGTTTGCCGTCCATGGTCATCGACACGGTGCCCTTGAGCAGCGGCATGCGCACGATGCGGTTACGCAGGCCGAAACTGGCATGGGCGTAAGGGATTTTTTCGGCTTCCCATGCGGCAGCCGAGGCGGCGACGTGATCCTTGAACGCCTGATCGGCGCGCGGGTCGGTGACGTCGTCCCATTCCAGCAGGGTTTTCAGCAATTCCGGGTGCGAACCGCTGCAGTGGTAGCACTCGCGGTTGTTTTCCAGCACCAGTTTCCAGTTGGCCTTTTCCATCAAGGTGGTTTGCACCGCCACCTTGGTGTTTTCCATGTCGTACGGTTCCATGTAGTGGTTCAGGGTCGACAGGAAGTCATCGATGGCCGGCGGGTTCTCCGCCAGGCTGATGAAGATGTAACCGCCGGCGGTCTTCACGTTCACCGGTTTGAGGCCGTACTGCTTCATGTCGAAGTCGGCGCCCATTTCGGTGCCGGCGAACAGCAGGCGACCGTCCAGCTCGTACGTCCACTGGTGGTAGTGGCAGACCAGTTTGGCGACCTTGCCCTTGTCGCTGGTGCACAGGCGTGAGCCACGGTGACGGCAGACGTTGTGGAAGGCGTGCACCACGCCCTCGGCGCCACGAATGACGATGATCGGGTTCTTGCCGATCTGCAGGGTGATGTAGTTGCCCTTGGCCGGGATCTCGCAGGTCATGCCGGCGATCAACCACTCCTTCTGGAAGATCTCCTGCATGTCGATATCGAACAGCCGCTCGTCACAGTAGAACGGTTGCGGCAGCGAGAAGGTGCGCTCGCGTTCCTGCAGCATTTGTGCGGTGGCCTTGCGTGCGGGTTCCAGCGGGTCGCCCAGGCTGATTTTTGCGGTGTCCATCGATGTGATCCTCAAGGCCATCTGCGTGGCCGGCGAAAGTGGCTAATCAGGGTTGCAACGCAAGGTGTAAAGGAATCGTCTTTGTGTGGGGCGAGTGTGGGGCCGGCGCTGCCCGGAACCTTATCCATGGGCGACATGGTGCAATCTGTTCCCGACGCGCAACCCCCGGTGGTTGGGGGCTGGTCGCGATAAGTATGTCAATGTCGCGGATAGGTAAACGGGGCGTTCGCGCTATACGCAGAATCGCCACATGAAGGCCGACAGTCGGCCGTGGAGAACAGCATGTCGAACAGCTTCCTGAATCCGGTCACCACCCAGACCTGGGCCAATGGCCGACACATCGTCCGTTGCGTCAAAGTCATCCAGGAAACCTGGGATGTGCGCACCTTCTGCTTCATGGCCGACCAGCCGATCCTGTTCTTCTTCAAGCCCGGGCAGTTCGTGACCCTGGAGCTGGAGATCGAAGGCCAGCCGATCATGCGTTCGTACACCATCTCCAGTTCGCCGTCGGTGCCGTACAGCTTTTCGGTGACCATCAAGCGCGTACCGGGGGGCAAGGTCTCCAACTGGCTGCACGACACGCTGCATGAAGGCCAGGAACTGGCGGTACACGGCCCGGTCGGGCTGTTCAACGCCATCGATTTCCCGAGCCCGAAAGTGCTGTACCTGAGCGGCGGTGTCGGCATCACGCCGGTGATGTCCATGGCGCGCTGGTTCTACGACACCAACGGCAACGTCGACATGACGTTCATCCACAGCGCCCGCACGCCGAAAGACATCATTTATCACCGCGAGCTGGAACACATGGCGTCGCGGATCGACAACTTCAGTCTGCACCTGATCTGCGAGAAACACGGGCTGGGCGAGCCGTGGGCTGGCTATCGCGGCTACCTCAACCACAAGATGCTGGAACTGATGGTGCCGGACTTCCTCGAGCGCGAAGTGTTCTGCTGCGGTCCGACGCCGTACATGACGGCGGTCAAGCGCTTGCTGGAAAACGCCGGCTACGACATGAAGCGCTATCACGAGGAATCCTTCGGCGCCACGCCGCCGGAAGCCCGTGCCGATGCGGTGGAGCAGGCCGAACAGGCGGCGGACGCACCGGAAGTGCCGGCGGCGGATCTGCACCTGGTGGAATTCACCTCGTCGGACAAGAGCATCCGGGTTGCGCCGGGCGAGACCGTGCATGCAGCGGCGGCCAAGGTCGGCCTGATGATCCCGAAAGCCTGCGGCATGGGGATTTGCGGGACGTGCAAGGTGCTCAAACTGGGCGGCGAAGTGGAGATGGATCACAACGGCGGGATCACCGAGGACGACGAGGCGGAGGGGTACATTCTTTCTTGCTGCAGCGTGCCGAAGGGGGATGTTCGGATCGAGTACTGACAGGCGCCGCAATTCCCTATAGGAGCGAGCCTGCTCGCAATGAGGCCGGGACATTCAATGATGGTGTCGACGGCCCACTGCTATCGCGAGCAGGCTCGCTCCTATAGGGGAAATCGGACGGGGATTTTCAATTGATATTTAAATTATGTTGAGTACTCCGAGAAAACCGAAAGCAAAAAAAGTGATACCGCAAAATAACTGACATCTGTGGAGTGTAAGCAGCGTGCGCTTAAAGTCTGGTGGGAATTTTTTAATGTCTTCCGCACTCAATCTCTCATGATAAATATGGATTTCCGGACGTTTCAGGAAACGGGAAATCTCCCCCATCATGTAGATGCGTCCCCACATGCCTCCATGCCATAGCGTCATAAGACTGTTGCGGATCGGGCTGTTTTTTAGGCTCCTCATGATTAGTCTTATTTTCGTTTTTGCGATGTATAGCCAGATGCAATTAACGATCAGGAGTGCGGCGAAATTTATGATGCTCACGAGGATTAATGCATCTTTTACAGTTTCAAAGCTCATCTGATCCTCTCGTAAATCCGCTCACCTGCACGTTCACCGCGATTTTCACCGATGTATCCGCCCGTAAAAGATCCAGCTCCCGCAGCCAGCACCCCGCATAGCACCCCACCGATTCCTGCACTCGTAACCCCGATTGCCACGCAAATTGTCGGGGCTGCGGCTGCACCCAGAGCAGAACCGACGGCCCCCCCCAGAAAACTTCCGGCTTCGGTGTATTTCACCTTTTCGCATGCCTCGGCACTCCCGTTCGTACAAACATCCTGAACCTTCATCGCCGAGGCTCCGCCACTCACGGCCGTACCAATCCATCCGCCATATTTGACGTATTGCGAGGCCTTCACTACGCCTTGAATGTGAGTGGCATAACCGGGAATCCGGCTGATCGCGCCGGCCTTTCTCCAACGGTGAACGAGATTGGACGTATCGATGCCTAGCGCGGCTTTCAGATTTGGATGGTCAGGAAAACCAATTGCCCGTTTAGTCAGAAAGTTGAGTTGAATATCAAGGCGGGCCAGCAACGTTTTACGTTCACTGAGGAATGCCTGTGTGCTCCCCTTTCCCTCGAAAGTTCGGACGTGCAGGGTCTCCAGGTCACGTAAAACAGTTTTGATGCCATCCAGATGATTAGCCGCCATGGCAGTCCCGACACCAATAACTTTCGACCCATCTGAAAGCGTCCGTCTGATGACCTCATAGTGCTGGGCAAAAAAGTCCGCCTCTTCCACCGTCAACGGCGCCAGCGCCATGCTGACGATGTGCGCGGTTTCCATCAGCAGTGATTCTTCATAAGTGCATTGCTGATTGTCCGGATCGCTCAGGACAATCAGCGTTCCGGCTTTCACCACGTCGTCCAGCGGATTGAGGCTTTTGAATTTGGCGATGACATTCGGGTTGGGCGACGGAAACAGTTGCGCCTGCAGTTTCTCGGCGGACAGACTTTTGGGCACGATGTAGAACCCAGGCTCCTCCGGTGCCGGCAATTCCTGGGGCCAGCGCTCGCTGGGAAAAAACTGCAGGTCTGGAAGCGGGTGCGCAGACGGGACAGAAGCGACGTTGGAGCGCGAGACGTTCAGGTCCTGCAGGTGAACGGCGCGCAGCAGTCGTTCCGGATCAGGATTCGCTGCGGGCTGCGAGAGCATCGACTGCGATCGGGCTCTGGCCGTGCGGGTGATTGTTCGCTGCCTGTTTTGCAGCAAAAGCCGGGACTGGTTCAGGAGGTTTTGTTGTTCCTGTGCAAGTGCGTAGAGGCCTTGCTTCGGGGGTAAACGTCCGGCGGCAACATCTTCGATGATGTGCCTGACGAAGTTAGCTACTCCCTGATTGAACTGCACGCGCGCCACTCCGTAAGCCAGATGGCGAGCGCCAGTGGTCAGTGCCTGTGCCAGCAGTTTATGGGCAGAGCTCTGCACATCGCAGAGATCATGTCGCGGAGAATTCAATCCTCTTCGCCCCACGAGGCATAACCGGTGGTTCCTGCGATGTGATGGACCCAACTGATTTCTCGATAACGAAAGGCCAGTTGCTCTTGAGGTTCGGCGTCGTTTTGCAGGATCGCGTGTGGCAAATCCAGGGAGAGATCAACCAGCACGGCACCATCGATGGAGACGGAATAGAACTTCTCTTGCTGACCTTGAGGGGACGTTCGGTAGAGGCTGATCCTGCAGCTGACTTCTTCTCGGTTTGCAAGCGCCTGCGCCAGCAGCGGGGAGGACTTGTCGAGCCTTTTGGTAATGATGACCGGGGCATGCGTGGGATGGTTGATGTTGCCGGCGTTGGTCATGTTGTGGCTGTAGGACAGCACCATGATTTCATCGGTGTGCGCCGCCTGAAAGGTATTGCCGACGGACTCGGCTGTTGAACATCCTGCTGAAATCAGTCCCTGGGTTTTACCCTTGATGGTCATGTAGCCGGGGCTCGCCATAGTCTGTACTCCTTGAAACGGGAGTCGGCAGTCTATGGCGAGGTTTGTTTGCTTTATGTAGGACTTGGCGTAGTCCGATTCTGAAATGATTCAGTCAATAAACAGATCGGGCATCAGTTTGTTCTGGCTGTCCGGCTCGTATCGATAGTGATCGAATTCGCTGACGCCGCTCTCGCGCAAGACCTGCTCATCGATCAACAAGCGTCCGTTGATTTGCCGCCCACTGCTGCTCAGAATCACATGCGCCGCATCCGCCATGATCTTCGGCGTCCGCGCATGCTTGAACGACTCCCGATTGCCCAGCTGAAATTCGATGGCCGCCGTGGCGATCATGGTCTGCGGCCACAGCGAATTCACACTGATCCCATAGTTGGCGAATTCCTCGCTCATGCCCACCGTCAGCATGCTCATGCCGTACTTGGTCACGGTGTAGGGGCTGTATTGGGCGAACCATTTGCTGGCGAGGTTCAGCGGCGGTGACAGGTTGAGAATGTGCCCGGAGGATTTCTTCAGGTAGGGCAGGGCTGCCTGGCTGCACAGCAACACCGCGCGGGTATTGATCTGGTGCATCAGGTCGAAACGCTTGAGTTCGATGTGCTGCACACCGGTCAGTTTGATCGCCCCGGCGTTGTTCACCAGCGCATCGATCCCGCCGAAATGTTGATTGGCCTGGGCCAGCGCCTGTCGCACCGCCTCCTCATCACGCACATCCAGTTGCAGCGCCAGTGCCTTGCCGCCCGCCGCTTCGACTTCCGCGGCGACGCTGTGGATGGTGCCGGGCAACTTGGCGTGCGGCTCGGCGCTCTTGGCCGCGATCACGATATTGGCCCCGTCCTTTGCTGCCCGCAGCGCAATCTCGCGCCCGATGCCACGACTGGCACCGGTGATGAACAGGGGTTTGCCTTTCAGCGACATGTGGATGCTCCTGCTTATTGTTATGTGAGCAATGGCTCGACAAACAATGTAGACGATGGAGCTGAAACGGTCCGTCCCTGATCGTTCCCACGCGGGGCCTGGGAACGAGCAGCGGGGAGGGAATCAGGCCGACATGACTTCGCGGATGTCGCGGGCCAGTTCGCGTACGCGTTCTTCTTCGGTGTCCCACGAGCACATGAAGCGGGCGCCGCCCTTGCCGATGAAGGTGTAGAAGCGCCAGTTCCTGGCGGTCAGGGCGGCAATCGCCGGTTCCGAGAGTTGCAGGAACACGCCGTTGGCCTGGACCGGAAACATCAGTTCCACGCCCGGAATGTCGCTGACCAGTTCGGCCAGCAGTTGCGCGCAGTGGTTGGCGTGGCGGGCGTATTTGAGCCAGGCGTCGTTTTCCAGGATGCCGACCCATGGGGCCGACAGGAAACGCATCTTCGAGGCCAGTTGCCCGGCCTGTTTGCAGCGGTAGTCGAAGTCTTCGGCCAGTTTGTGATTGAAGAACAGGATCGCTTCACCCACCGCCATGCCGTTCTTGGTGCCGCCGAAGCACAGCACGTCGACGCCGGCCTTCCAGGTCAGGTCTGCCGGCGAGCAGCCGAGGAACGCGCAGGCGTTGGAGAAGCGCGCGCCGTCCATGTGCAGGTTCAGGCCCAGTTCCTTGCAGGTGTCGCTGATGGCGCGAACTTCTTCCGGGGTGTAGACGCTGCCGACTTCGGTGGCCTGGGTCAGGGTTACCACGCGCGGTTTCGGGTAGTGGATGTCCTGGCGCTTGAGCGCGACTTCGCGGATCGAGGCCGGGGTGATCTTGCCGTTTTCAGTGCCGGCGATCAGCAGTTTCGAACCGTTGGAGAAAAATTCCGGGGCGCCGCATTCGTCGGTTTCGACGTGGGCGGTTTCCGAGCAGATCACGCTGTGGTAACTCTGGCACAGCGACGACAGCGCCAACGAGTTGGCGGCGGTGCCGTTGAAGGCGAAGAACACTTCGCAGTCGGTCTCGAACAGCTTGCGGAAATCATCCGAGGCGCGGGCTGTCCATTCATCGTCGCCATAGGCGCGCTGGTGGCCATGGTTGGCCTGTTCCATGGCAGCCCAGGCTTCGGGGCAGATACCGGAATAGTTGTCGCTGGCGAATTGTTGGCTCTTGTCGGTCATGGCCGCTTCCGTGGTCGGTGCGCTTGTGGCGCTCCGTTGGTCAATGAGGGTGCGCACTTTACCGAAGATCATCCGGGGAGCACACGGGATGTCGCTGTCAGAACTTTACAAGGATGCGAGCCGATTATGCACCTGAGCCAGCGCGACGGCGCACTCGATCTGCTCAAGTGGCTGGCATTGCTGAGCATGCTGCTCGATCACCTGCGATATGTCGGGATCAGCGCCGATTGGCTGTATGTGCCGGGGCGGCTGGCGTTTCCGTGGTTCTGTCTGGCGATGGCGGCGAATCTGGCGCGGGACGGCGCGCGCAAGACCGAATGGCGCTATCTGGGCTGGTTGCTGCTGTTCAGCCTGCTTAGCGAAATTCCCTACCGTTTGTACATTCCCGAGCCCGACACCCTGAACGTGATGCCCACCCTGGCGCTGGGCCTGCTGGCGGCGCGGGGCTGGCAGGATCGAACGGCGATTTCGCGACTGCTGGGCGTCAGCGCCTTACTGATAGCGGCGTTGTTCCCGGAGCGACTGATGTTCGGTCTGTTCGGTGTCCTGCTGCCGCTGGCGATGTTGCTGGTGTTTCGCAAGTCCTGGTATTTCAGCCTGTTGCCGGGGCTGGTGTGTCTGGCGGCGAATCAATGGCCGGTGCTCTTTGAATCTGCGCAGTTCGGGAATGCCGTCGCCATCCTCGGCATTGCGACCTGCCTGATCGCACCACTGCTCGGAATGTGCCTGTTGCGACACGCCACTTACCTGCACGCGCCACCCATGCGGCGCTGGGCGTATGGGCTCTATCCCGCGCATTTCATGGTTCTTCTGGCCTTGCGCCAGCTGCTTGTTTGAGTCCGTCGCCGTCGCCATGTCGTAAACGCACCTTTGCGTGGCGTCCGTAGGCATTTGACCTCCCGGCGCCGGTCATACCATCGCATCAAAGGGCACTGCCTAAACGCCGTGCCTTACCGAGACGAATGGCGCACAGATGCCGCTGGGAGAGACGCGATGTTCAGCAAGCAAGACCAGATCCAGGGTTACGACGATGCACTGCTGGCGGCGATGAATGCCGAGGAGCAACGTCAGGAAGATCACATCGAGCTGATCGCGTCGGAGAACTACACCAGCAAACGCGTGATGCAAGCGCAAGGCAGCGGCCTGACCAACAAATACGCCGAAGGCTATCCGGGCAAGCGCTACTACGGTGGCTGCGAGCACGTCGACAAGGTCGAAGCGCTGGCCATCGAGCGCGCCAAGCAACTGTTCGGCGCCGATTACGCCAACGTCCAGCCGCACTCCGGTTCCTCGGCCAACAGCGCCGTGTACCTGGCCCTGCTGCAAGCGGGCGACACCATTCTCGGCATGAGCCTGGCCCACGGTGGTCACCTGACCCACGGCGCCAAGGTCTCGTCCTCGGGCAAGCTGTACAACGCCGTGCAGTACGGCATCGACACCAACACCGGCCTGATCGATTACGACGAAGTCGAGCGTCTGGCTGTCGAGTGCAAACCGAAAATGATCGTCGCCGGTTTCTCGGCCTACTCGAAAACCCTCGACTTCCCGCGCTTCCGTCAGATCGCCGACAAGGTCGGTGCGCTGCTGTTCGTCGACATGGCCCACGTCGCCGGTCTGGTGGCGGCCGGTCTGTACCCGAATCCGCTGCCGTACGCCGACGTGGTCACCACCACCACCCACAAGACCCTGCGCGGTCCGCGTGGCGGCCTGATCCTGGCCAAGGCCAACGAAGAGATCGAGAAGAAGCTCAACGCCGCCGTATTCCCCGGCGCCCAGGGCGGCCCGCTGATGCACGTCATCGCCGGCAAGGCCGTGTGCTTCAAGGAAGCGCTGGAGCCTGGCTTCAAGGCCTATCAGCAACAAGTGATCGACAACGCCCAGGCGATGGCGAGCGTATTTATCAAACGTGGCTACGATGTAGTGTCCGGCGGCACCGACAATCACCTGTTCCTGGTCAGCCTGATCCGTCAGGGTCTCACCGGCAAAGACGCCGACGCCGCCCTCGGTCGTGCGCACATCACCGTCAACAAGAACGCCGTACCGAACGACCCGCAGTCGCCGTTCGTCACCTCCGGCCTGCGTATCGGCACCCCGGCGGTGACCACTCGCGGCTTCAAGGTGACCCAGTGCGTGACGCTGGCCGGCTGGATCTGCGACATCCTCGACAACCTCGGCGATGCCGATGTCGAGGCCAACGTTGCCCAGCAGGTTTCGGCCCTGTGCGCTGACTTCCCGGTTTATCGCTGAGCGTTCTGGAGTACATGACTATGCAACGCTATTCGGGCTTCGGCCTCTTCAAACACTCCCTCAGCCACCACGAAAACTGGCAGCGCATGTGGCGCACGCCGACCCCGAAAAAGGTCTACGACGTGGTCATCGTCGGCGGCGGCGGGCACGGTCTGGCGACTGCCTACTACCTGGCCAAAGAACACGGCATCACCAACGTGGCCGTGGTCGAGAAGGGCTGGCTGGGCGGCGGCAACACCGCGCGCAACACCACCATCGTCCGCTCCAACTACCTGTGGGACGAGTCGGCGCACCTGTACGAACACGCGATGAAACTGTGGGAAGGCCTTTCGCAAGACCTGAACTACAACGTGATGTTCTCCCAGCGCGGCGTCTACAACCTGTGCCACACCCTGCAGGACATCCGTGATTCCGAGCGTCGGGTCAGCGCCAACCGCCTCAACGGCGTCGACGGCGAACTGCTCAACGCCAAGCAGGTGGCGGACGAGATCCCGTACCTCGATTGCTCGAAAAACACCCGCTACCCGGTGATGGGCGCAACTGTCCAACGTCGCGGCGGCGTGGCCCGTCACGATGCCGTGGCCTGGGGCTTTGCCCGTGCCGCCGACGCCTTGGGCGTGGACTTGATCCAGCAGACCGAAGTGATCGGTTTCCGCAAGGAAAACGGCGT
This sequence comes from Pseudomonas sputi, assembly GCF_021603585.1. GTDB lineage: Bacteria > Pseudomonadota > Gammaproteobacteria > Pseudomonadales > Pseudomonadaceae > Aquipseudomonas > Aquipseudomonas sputi. The sequence continues at coordinate 256,758 of NZ_BQHI01000005.1, forward strand.
GTGCATCGGTGTTGAAACCAACAAGGGCTTCATCGGCGCCAAGCGCGTCGGCGTGGTCACCGCCGGTAACTCCGGGCACATGGCCAAGCTCGCCGGTTTCCGTCTGCCGATCGAATCCCACCCGCTGCAGGCGCTGGTGTCCGAGCCGATCAAGCCGATCATCGACAGCGTGATCATGTCCAACGCCGTGCACGGTTACATCAGCCAGTCCGACAAGGGCGACCTGGTGATCGGCGCCGGTATCGACGGCTACAACGGTTACGGCCAGCGCGGTTCGTACCCGGTGATCGAGCACACCATCCAGGCCATCGTCGAGATGTTCCCGGTGCTGTCGCGGGTACGCATGAACCGTCAGTGGGGCGGCATCGTCGACACCACGCCGGATGCCTGCCCGATCATTTCGAAAACCCCGGTACCGAACATGTTCTTCAACTGCGGTTGGGGCACCGGTGGCTTCAAGGCGACACCTGGCTCGGGCAACGTGTTTGCCGCAAGCCTGGCCAAGGGTGAAATGCACCCGCTGGCCGCACCTTTCTCCATCGACCGTTTCCACAACGGTGCGTTGATCGACGAACACGGCGCTGCGGCTGTCGCCCACTAACAGGAGAAATCCCCATGTTGCATATCTTCTGTCCTCACTGCGGCGAACTGCGCTCCGAAGAGGAATTCCACGCATCCGGCCAGGCGCACATTCCGCGTCCGCTGGATCCGAACAGCTGCACCGACGAGGAGTGGGGCGACTACATGTTCTTCCGCGACAACCCTCGCGGTCTGCACCACGAGTTGTGGGATCACGTCGCCGGTTGCCGCCAGTACTTCAACGTCACCCGCGACACCGTGACCTACGAGATTCTCGAAACCTACAAGATCGGCACCAAGCCGCAATTCACCGACAAGGCTGACACTGCGAAAACAGCCACGACGGCGCTGGGAGAGAAGGTATGAGCCAGACCAATCGCCTGTCCAACGGTGGACGGATCGACCGCAACAAAGTGCTGAGCTTCACCTTCAACGGCCAGACCTACAAAGGTTTTGAAGGCGACTCGCTGGCCGCAGCCCTGCTGGCCAACGGCGTCGACATCATTGGCCGCAGCTTCAAGTATTCGCGTCCGCGCGGCATCTTCGCCGCCGGTGCCGAAGAGCCGAACGCGGTGCTGCAGATCGGTGCGACCGAAGCGACCCAGATTCCTAACGTGCGCGCCACGCAACAGGCGTTGTACCAAGGGCTGGTTGCCACCAGCACCAATGGCTGGCCAAGCGTCAACAACGACATGATGGGGATTCTCGGCAAGGTCGGCGGCAAGCTGATGCCGCCGGGTTTCTACTACAAAACCTTCATGTACCCGCAATCGTTCTGGATGACTTACGAGAAGTACATTCGTAAGGCCGCAGGTTTAGGCCGTTCGCCGACCGAGGTCGATCCGGACACCTACGACTACATGAACCAGCATTGCGACGTGCTGATCGTCGGCGCCGGCCCGGCCGGTCTGGCCGCTGCCCTGGCGGCTGCGCGCAGCGGTGCGCGGGTGATCATCGCCGATGAACAGGAAGAGTTCGGCGGCAGCCTGCTCGACTCCCGCGAAAGCCTCGACGGCAAACCGGCGATGGAATGGGTGGCCGGCGTCATCGCTGAACTGAAGAACACCCCGGACGTGCTGCTGTTGCCGCGCGCCACGGTCAACGGCTACCACGACCACAACTTCCTGACCATTCACGAACGCCTCACCGATCACCTCGGTGACCGCGCGCCGATCGGCCAGGTGCGTCAGCGCATCCACCGCGTCCGCGCCAAGCGTGTGGTGCTGGCGACCGGCGCACACGAGCGTCCGCTGGTCTACGGCAACAACGACGTGCCGGGCAACATGCTCGCCGGCGCTGTGTCGACTTATGTGCGCCGTTATGGCGTGGCTCCGGGCAAGAAGCTGGTGCTGTCGACCAACAACGATCACGCCTACCGCGTGGCGCTGGACTGGCTCGACGCCAGCCTGCAAGTGGTCGCCATCGCCGACGCCCGCAGCAATCCGCGCGGCGCACTGGTGGAAGAAGCCCGCGCCAAAGGCATTCGCATCCTCACCGGCAGCGCCGTGATCGAGGCCCGTGGCAGCAAGCACGTGACCGCTGCCCGCGTGGCGGCCATCGATGTCAAAGGCCACAAGGTCACCAGCCCGGGCGAATGGCTCGACTGCGACCTGATCGCCAGCTCCGGCGGTTACAGCCCGGTGGTTCACCTGGCGTCGCACCTGGGCGGCAAGCCGATCTGGCGCGAAGACATCCTCGGTTTTGTACCGGGCGAAGCACCGCAGAAACGTGTGTGCGTCGGTGGCATCAACGGCGTGTACGGCCTCGGCGATTCCCTGGCTGACGGTTTCGAAGGCGGCGTGCGCGCTGCATCCGAAGCCGGTTTCCAGACCGTTGAAGCCGTGTTGCCGAAAGCCCTGAGCCGTGTGGAAGAACCAACCCTGGCGCTGTTCCAGGTGCCGCACGAAAAAGGCACTTCCCGGGCGCCGAAGCAATTCGTCGACTTGCAGAACGACGTGACCGCCGCCGCCATCGAACTGGCGACCCGCGAAGGTTTCGAGTCGGTCGAGCACGTCAAGCGCTACACCGCGCTGGGCTTCGGCACCGATCAGGGCAAGCTCGGCAACGTCAACGGCCTGGCGATTGCCGCCCGTTCGCTGAACGTGACCATCCCGCAGATGGGCACCACGATGTTCCGCCCGAACTACACGCCGGTGACGTTTGGCGCGGTAGCCGGCCGTCACTGCGGACACATCTTCGAACCGGTGCGTTACACCGCACTGCATCAATGGCACCTGAAAAACGGCGCCGAGTTCGAAGACGTCGGCCAATGGAAACGTCCGTGGTACTTCCCGAAAAACGGCGAAGACATGCATGCGGCGGTCAAACGCGAATGCAAGGCTGTGCGCGACAGCGTCGGTCTGCTGGACGCTTCGACCCTGGGCAAGATCGACATCCAGGGCCCGGACGCCCGCGAGTTCCTCAACCGCGTGTACACCAACGCCTGGACCAAGCTCGATGTGGGCAAGGCCCGTTACGGCCTGATGTGCAAGGAAGACGGCATGGTCTTCGACGACGGGGTGACGGCGTGTCTGGCCGACAACCACTTCGTCATGACCACCACCACCGGCGGCGCGGCTCGCGTGCTGCAGTGGCTGGAGCTGTACCACCAGACCGAATGGCCGGACCTGAAGGTGTACTTCACCTCTGTCACCGACCACTGGGCGACCATGACGCTGTCCGGCCCGAACAGCCGCAAGCTGCTCAGCGCCGTGACCGACATCGATCTGGCCAACGAAGCGTTCCCGTTCATGACCTGGAAAGAAGGTCTGGTCGGTGGTGTGCCGGCGCGGGTGTTCCGCATTTCGTTTACCGGTGAGCTGTCGTACGAAGTCAACGTCCAGGCCGATTACGCGATGGGCGTGCTGGAAAAAATCGTCGAGGCGGGCAAGCAGTACAACCTGACGCCGTACGGCACCGAAACCATGCACGTGCTGCGGGCCGAGAAGGGCTTCATCATCGTCGGCCAGGACACGGACGGCTCGATGACCCCGGACGACCTGAACATGGGCTGGTGCGTCGGTCGCACCAAACCGTTCTCGTGGATCGGCCAGCGCGGCATGAACCGTGAAGACTGCGTGCGTGACCAGCGTAAACAGCTGGTGGGCCTCAAGCCGATCGATCCGAACGTCTGGCTGCCGGAAGGTGCACAGCTGGTGTTCAACACCAAGCAGTCGATCCCGATGACCATGGTCGGCCACGTGACCTCCAGCTACGCGCACAACTCCCTCGGCTATTCGTTTGCCATGGGCGTGGTGAAGGGCGGTCTCAAGCGCATGGGCGAGCGGGTGTTCGCACCGCTGGCGGACGGCAGCGTGATCGAGGCGGAAATCGTTTCTTCGGTGTTCTTCGATCCGAAAGGCGATCGCCAGAACATTTGACACTGATCGTTCCCACGTCGAGGCGTCGAACCGTCTGCGTGGGAATGCATCCCGGGACGCTCCGCGTCCCAAGAGCGGACGCAGAGCGTCCATGGCGGCATTCCCACGCAGAGCGTGGGAACGATCAAACAAAAGAATAGGTGTTTTATGACCGCAGCCAACGTTTACCAACAACGCCCGACCACCGGGGCCAAGGCCGAGTCGTCGCTGCATCACGCCGACCTCGCCAGCCTGGTCGGCAAGGGCCGCAAGACCGCCGGCGTGACCGTGCGCGAGAAGAAACTCCTCGGCCATCTGACCATTCGTGGCGACGGCCACGATGCCGCGTTCGCTGCCGGTGTGCACAAGGCGCTGGGCATCGAATTGCCGGGTGCCCTGAGCGTGATCGTCAAAGGTGAATCCAGCCTGCAATGGATGGGCCCGGACGAGTGGCTGCTGATCGTGCCGAGCGGCGAAGAGTTCGCTGCCGAGCAGAAACTGCGCGAAGCGCTGGGCGATTTGCACATCGCGATCGTCAACGTCAGCGGTGGCCAGCAGTTGCTCGAACTGAGCGGCCCGAACGTGCGTCAGGTGCTGATGAAATCCACCAGCTACGACGTGCACCCGAACAACTTCCCGGTCGGCAAGGCTGTGGGCACGGTGTTCGCCAAGTCGCAGTTGATGATCCGCCACACCGCCGAAGACACCTGGGAGCTGCTGATTCGTCGCAGCTTCTCGGATTACTGGTGGCTGTGGTTGCAGGATGCTTCGGCTGAGTACGGGCTTAGCGTTCAGGCGTAAATGATCGTTCCCACGCTTTGCGTGGGAACGCATCCCGGGACGCTCCGCGTCCCAAGAGCGGACGCAGAGCGTCCATGGCGGCGTTCCCGCGCAGAGCGTGGGAACGATCAGAGGCCTGACCCAGGAGAAAACGATGAGCCGCGCCCCGGATACATGGATTCTGACCGCCGACTGCCCCAGCGTTCTCGGCACCGTGGACGCGGTGACGCGTTTTCTGTTCGAGCAGGGCTGCTACGTCACCGAGCACCACTCGTTCGATGACCGACTCTCGGGCCGGTTCTTCATTCGTGTGGAGTTCCGTCAGCCCGACGGCTTCGACGAGCAATCCTTCCGCGCCGGCCTCGCCGAACGCGGTCAGGCGTTCGGCATGATTTTCGAGCTGACGGCGCCGAACTACCGGCCAAAAGTGGTGATCATGGTCTCCAAGGCCGATCACTGCCTCAACGACTTGCTCTACCGCCAGCGCATCGGCCAGTTGTCGATGGACGTGGCGGCGGTGGTGTCGAACCACCCGGACCTCAAGCCGCTGGCCGACTGGCACCAGATTCCCTACTACCATTTCCCTCTCGACCCCAACGACAAACCGGCCCAGGAGCGGCAGGTGTGGCAGGTGATCGAGGAGGCCGGTGCCGAACTGGTGATCCTCGCCCGCTACATGCAGGTGCTGTCGCCGGAGCTGTGCCGCAAGCTCGATGGCAAGGCGATCAACATTCATCACTCGCTGCTGCCGGGTTTCAAGGGCGCCAAGCCGTATCACCAGGCCTACAACAAGGGCGTGAAACTGGTGGGCGCCACCGCGCACTACATCAACAACGACCTCGACGAGGGGCCGATCATCGCCCAGGGCGTCGAGGCGGTGGATCACAGTCATTACCCCGAAGACCTGATCGCCAAGGGTCGCGACATCGAAGGCCTGACCCTGGCCCGGGCCGTGGGGTATCACATTGAGCGGAGGGTGTTTCTGAACGCCAATCGCACCGTCGTTCTTTGAGTCACAAGCAACGCAAAACCAACAAGCAATAACCCGAGCACTTAACGCGCGGCCTGCCTGGGCGGCGCGGTTCCATAAAAACAACAGCGAGGTGAAAGCATGTCTGGCAATCGTGGTGTGGTGTATCTCGGCGCTGGCAAGGTCGAAGTACAGAAAATCGACTATCCGAAAATGCAGGATCCGCGCGGCAGGAAGATCGAGCACGGTGTCATCCTGCGTGTGGTTTCAACCAACATTTGCGGCTCCGACCAGCACATGGTGCGCGGCCGTACCACCGCCCAGGTTGGTCTGGTGCTGGGGCACGAGATCACCGGTGAGGTGATCGAGAAGGGCAGCGACGTCGAAAGCCTGAAAATCGGCGATCTGGTGTCCGTGCCGTTCAACGTGGCTTGCGGGCGCTGCCGTTCCTGCAAGGAGCAACACACCGGCGTCTGCCTGACCGTCAACCCGGCCCGCGCTGGCGGTGCCTACGGTTACGTCGACATGGGCGACTGGACCGGCGGCCAGGCCGAATACGTGCTGGTGCCGTACGCCGACTTCAACCTGCTGAAACTGCCGGATCGCGACAAGGCCATGGAGAAAATCCGTGACCTGACCTGCCTCTCCGACATTCTGCCGACCGGTTACCACGGTGCCGTCACCGCTGGCGTCGGGCCGGGCAGCACCGTCTACATTGCCGGCGCCGGCCCGGTCGGTCTGGCCGCTGCCGCCTCCGCCCGTTTGCTCGGCGCTGCGGTGGTGATCGTCGGCGACGTCAACACCATCCGCCTGGCTCACGCCAAGGCTCAGGGTTTTGAAATCGTCGACCTGTCGAAAGACACCCCGCTGCACGAACAGATCGCCGCGCTGCTGGGCGAGCCTGAAGTGGATTGCGCGGTGGACTGCGTGGGCTTCGAAGCCCGTGGTCATGGTCACGACGGCGTCAAATCCGAAGCCCCGGCCACCGTGCTCAACTCGCTGATGGGCGTGGTGCGCGTCGCCGGCAAGATCGGTATTCCGGGCCTGTACGTGACCGAAGATCCGGGTGCCGTGGACGCTGCCGCGAAAATGGGCAGCCTGAGCATTCGCTTCGGCCTGGGCTGGGCCAAATCCCACAGCTTCCACACCGGTCAGACTCCAGTGATGAAGTACAACCGCCAACTGATGCAGGCGATCATGTGGGACCGCATCAACATCGCTGAAGTGGTGGGCGTACAGGTCATCAGCCTCGATCAGGCTCCGGAGGGGTATGGCGAGTTCGATGCGGGTGTGCCGAAGAAGTTTGTGATTGATCCGCACAAGTTGTTCAGTGCGGCGTAAGTTTCAGCCACAAAAAAGAGCAACCCGTCGGTTGCTCTTTTTTTTTAAATCAGTCCTGACTATTTGAATGCGCATTTGCTGGCATCACCGTCAGTAACCGCACAATCGTCACCTTTCCAATTGCTTCCCGTGCCCTTGACCGGAGTTTCGAGTCTGAGGCCAGATGAGGCACCAACGTCGTCTTTGCCTTCGTAACGGCAAATGACAAGTGAACTGTCGCTGCTTCCGTCCTTGATGCGTGCAGAGGTAAAGGTAAGGTCTTCGGCGCTACTCGAACCGGTTACCGAGAGCGTCGGACAGTTAACTGCATAGGCGCTGCTCATCATCGCCAGACAAATCAAGGCCCCCGACATCATTTTCAACTTCATTGCTTGTACTCCGTTACAGGATGGGAGGTCATATCCTCGGTTTTCCTTCTCGCCTTTCCTACTGTCATAAATGACAGTTTTTTAGATCTGTTTGTAATAGGTTCCTGAGTATTGAGAAGGCGACGAGCTATCGAACAGTGCTTGGCGGATCCCTCTGGAGTGAAACGGCTGGCCTCAGACGGAACATGCTGTCGCCTACCCGGTCAAACCGGCAGTTTGATCGCCTGTATCCAGGCGGTCTTCACGCCACAAGAGGATGTCTGAATGAAGATTTCACGCGGTTTTGCCCTGGCATCGCTCCTGACCCTGGCGGCAGGGCCGGTGTTTGCCGGTTTCAGTTTGAATGATGTAGCCGGCGTGGTATCGGGCATGCAGGGCGGGGACAAGGCTGCAACCGCAGCGCCGACCTCGGAAACCGCAGGCTTGTTGAGTGCACTGAGCGCGCTGGACTTGACGCCTCAACAAGCGGTGGGTGGCACCAGTGCCATGTTGGGCCTGGCGAAGAATCAATTGAGCAGCACCGATTATTCCGAACTGGCCAAGGAAGTGCCGGGTATCGACCAGTTGTCGGGTGGCGCTGGCAGTCTGGCGGCGTTGAGCGGCTTGCTCGGCTCATCGGGCAAGTCCGCCGGGCTGGAAAATGCGCTGGGCAACGTCAAGGACACCAATGACCTGAACAACGCCTTCGGTGCGTTGGGCATGGATAGCGGGATGGTCGGCCAGTTTGCCCCGATCCTCCTGCAATACCTCGGTCAGCAGGGTGTCGGTGGTTCGTTGCTGCAAAGCCTGGGCAGCATCTGGGGCACCGGCACCAACGGTTGACTCAGCGGCGCTCGCCCTTGAGTTCGGCGATGCGCTGATCCTTGAGGGTCCAGAGCTGGTTGACCCAGTTCTGGACCTTCTCGCGAAACGCCGGATCGTTTTCGTAATCACCCTGCCACAGGGCCGGATCCAGCTCGCGGGTCTGGATGTCGACGATCACGCGTGGCACGTTGCCGCTGATCAGGTCCCAGAATCCCGGAATCTTCTGCTGTGGATAAACCACGGTCACATCGAGAATCGCGTCCAGCTGTTCACCCATCGCCGCCAGTACGAACGCCACGCCGCCCGCCTTGGGCTTGAGCAGGTGGCTGAACGGTGACTGCTGCTGAGTGCTTTTGGCAGCGGTGTAACGGGTGCCTTCCAGATAATTCACCACCGTCACCGGCTGACGCTTGAACAGCTCGCAGGCGGCCTTGGTGATTTCCAGATCCTTGCCGGCCAGCTCGGGGTTCTTCGCCAGGAACGCCTTGGTGTAGCGCTTCATGAACGGGTAATCCAGCGCCCACCAGGCCAGGCCAAGAAACGGTACCCAGATCAGCTCTTTCTTGAGGAAAAACTTGAAGAACGGCGTGCGCCGGTTGAGGGTCTGGATCAGCGCCGGGATATCGACCCAGGACTGATGGTTGCTGATCACCAGGTAGGAAGTGTCGCTGCGCAGGTTTTCGCCGCCGCGAATGTCCCATTGCGTGGGGATGCACAGGCGAAAGATCAGCTTGTCGATTTCCGCCCAGGTTTCGGCGATCCACATCACCGCCCACGAGGCGTAATCGCGAAAGCGCCCCGGCAGGATCAGCTTGAGCAGGGCGAACACCATCAGTGGGCCGAAGAGCACGAGGGTGTTGGACAACAGCAGCAGGGTGACGAGACAGCCGGTGAGCAGGCGGCGCATAAGCAACTCTTGGAGAACGGATGGGCGCGCCATGATAAGTGGCTTCGGCCAACAGGCCAAATCCGCCGGTGACGAATGTTTTACCTGTGGTGCGATAACCTGCCGGGAACGTTCATGCGAACAACGGTCTAAAATCTCGCGTCTGACGCCCCCATTTCCCAAGGAAGCCCTTACGTGAAATCCCTCCTTGCACTGCTTTCCCTCGTCGCCCTGCCGGTGCTCGCCGCCGAACCGACCCTGTACGGTCGTTACGAATACATCGCGCTGCCGGAAATCGGCGGTGAAGTGCTCAAGGCCAAGATGGACACTGGCGCACTGACCGCCTCGCTGTCGGCCAAGGACATCGAGACGTTCAAGCGCGACGGCGAAGACTGGGTGCGTTTCCGCCTGGCCACCAAGGACGCCAGCAACAAGGTGTACGAGCACAAGGTCGCGCGGATCAGCAAGATCAAGAGTCGCTCGGATGAAGAAGACGAGGGTGAAAGCACCGAAGTGGCCAAGCGCCCGGTGGTCGATCTGGAGCTGTGCCTGGGCGACGTCAAACGTACCGTGGAGGTCAACCTGACCGACCGCAGCAACTTCAACTACCCGTTACTGATCGGTGCCAAGGCCCTGCGCGAGTTCGGCGCGGCGGTGAACCCGGCGCGTCGCTTCACCGCTGACAAACCTGATTGCTGAAACAAGTGGTCTCATTGACGTAACGCCGGGCTTGGGGCACCGTTCGCGCACTTAATCCACAGGCTCGGACGCCATGCCTCATATCCTGATTGTCGAAGACGAAGCGGCGATTGCCGATACGTTGATTTTTGCCTTGCAGGGCGAGGGCTTCACCACGACCTGGCTGAGCCTGGGCGCGGCGGCGCTGGAGCATCAGCGCCAGACCCCGGCGGATCTGATCATCCTCGATATCGGTCTGCCGGACATCAGCGGCTTCGAAACCTGCAAGCAGCTGCGTCGCTTCAGTGAAGTGCCGGTGCTGTTTCTCAGCGCCCGCAACGCCGAGATCGACCGGGTGGTGGGCCTGGAGATCGGCGCCGACGATTACGTGGTCAAGCCGTTCAGCCCACGGGAAGTGGCGGCGCGGGTCCGGGCGATTCTCAAGCGCATGGCACCGCGCCCGATCATCGAGGCGTCCTCGGCGTTGTTTCGCATCGATCCCGAACGCGTGCAGATCAGCTATCGCGGCCAGCCCCTGAGCCTGACCCGCCACGAATTCCGTCTGCTGCAATGCCTGCTCGAACAACCCGAGCGGGTGTTCAGCCGCGAGCAACTGCTCGATGCGCTGGGCGTGGCGGCGGATGCCGGTTACGAGCGCAGCATCGACAGCCATATCAAGAGCGTGCGCGCCAAATTGCGTCGGGTGCGCGCCGAGGCCGAGCCGATCCAGACCCATCGCGGCCTCGGTTACAGCTACAGCCCGGGGCACAGCTGATGTCGCTGGGGCTGCGGATTTTCCTGGTGTACGTGCTGTTCATCGGCCTCACCGGGTATTTCGTGCTCAACACCGTGATGGAAGAAATCCGCCCCGGCGTGCGCCAGTCCACCGAAGAAACCCTGGTCGATACCGCCAACCTGATGGCGGAAATCCTGCGGGACGATTTCAAGGCCGGCACCCTCAACCAGAATCGCTGGCCGGAACTGCTCCGTGCCTATGGCGAGCGTCAGCCGAAGGCGACGATCTGGGGCCTGGCGAAAAACCAGGTCAACCACCGTATCTACGTCACCGACGCCAAGGGCATCGTGGTGCTGGACTCCAGCGGTCTGGCCGTCGGCCAGGACTACTCGCGCTGGAACGACGTCTACCTGACCCTGCGCGGCGAATACGGCGCACGTTCCAGCCGCAGTGACCCGAATGACCCGAACTCCTCGGTGATGCATGTGGGCGCGCCAATCCGCGACAACGGCGCGATCATCGGCGTAGTCACGGTGGCCAAGCCCAACAGTTCGCTACAACCTTATGTCGATCGCACCGAACGCCGCCTGCTCGGTTACGGCGCTGGATTGATCGGCCTTGGCTTGCTGCTGGGCGCCGTGCTGTCGTGGTGGCTGAGCCGCGCGCTGCACCGTTTGACCGTGTACGCCCAGGCCGTGAGCGAGGGCCGTCGGGTGGCGGTGCCGCACTATCGCGGCGGCGAGCTGGAGCAGTTGGCGACCGCCGTGGAGCAGATGCGCACCCAGCTCGAAGGCAAGGCCTACGTCGAGCGCTATGTGCATACGTTGACTCACGAATTGAAGAGCCCGCTGGCGGCTATCCGCGGTGCCGCCGAGTTGCTGCAGGACGAGATGCCGGCGGATCAGCGATTGCGTTTTGTCGGCAACATCGACAGTGAAAGTGCTCGAATGCAGCAGTTGATCGAGCGCCTGCTCGATCTGGCTCAGGTGGAGCAGCGTCAGGGTCTTGAAGAGCGCGTCGCCGTGCCGCTCGCGGCGTTGGTCGATGAAGTCCTGCAGGCACAGACCGCACGGATTGAAGGGCGACAGCTGAGCATCGAACAGGCCATTCCCACCGATCTGGCGTTGCTCGGCGAGCCGTTTCTGTTGCGCCAGGCCTTGGGCAATCTGCTGGAGAACGCGCTGGACTTCACGCCACCCAAGGGCTTGCTGCGATTTGATGCCGAGCGGGATGGCGGCCAGATTGTGTTTCGCCTGTTCAACGAGGCCGCGCCCATCCCCGATTACGCGCTGACGCGTCTGACCGAGCGCTTTTACTCATTGCCACGTCCTGACAGCGGGCGCAAAAGCACGGGGCTTGGACTGAATTTCGTCGAGGAAGTGGTCAAGCTGCACGGTGGTTCTCTGCGCATCGAGAACCTGACAGGGGGCGTGCAGGTGCAGGTACACCTGCCGTGATCCGCCCGGCAAACCGTCGCCCGCTCAGGACGGCGTTGCCGCCTCGTTGATTCGAGCCTTGTTTCGGCGATGCGCCCATCGCAGCGCCGGTCGCTCGACCCAGTGCCAGGAGGCGATGGCCAGCACGATCACGATCAGCGCCGACAGCATCATGGACGGCACGAACGCCAGTGATGTCTTGTTGATCACCAACTGCTGTACGGGAAACGCATACAGGTAGATGCCGTAGGACAGGTCGAATCGACTCCGGAGGGTGCGATCGACGTAGAGCAGGCCTACACTCAGGGTGGCCAGGCAGATGCACAGGGTGACGATCACCCCGGCCATCGGTGTCCCGATCGCCAGTGAAGCAATCCCGATACAGGCCAGCAGCATGATTGCCAATCGGCGTCTGTCGCCCAGCAATGGCTTGTAGAAGGCCAGCAGCGATCCGGCAAAAAAAGCGATGCCGGCACATCCATACACCGCCAGCTTCTGAGTCAGTGCGGTAGCCGGGCCGTTGCCCAGTACAAAGGTCGCCACGCAGAACAGCACAAGCATCGCCCCCGCTGTCGCCGCCCGTCGGTGCAGACTCAGCACCACTGCCACCAGCAGATAAAAGGCGAATTCGATTTTCAGCGTCCAGAGGCTGCCGTTGAACGACTCGCTGAAGATAAACCCGTCAGTGACGGGCTCGATGTTCGCGCGGCCGAACAGCGAGATGCGCAGAAAATCGATCAGGGCGGCGGGGGTCGTCGCATAACCCTCGGCAAACACCGCGCCCGCCACAAACGTCATGAGGAAGGCGCAAACGATCAGCGCCGGAAAGATGCGCGCGACACGTTTGCTCAGATAGTCAGTGATGCCCTTGGCGTTGAGGAAGCTGTGGGTGATCAGCAGGCCGGAAATCGAAAAGAAGGCAATGACCGCAATGCCACCCAGCGAGTTGTAGCCAGTGATGCCCGGTTCCTGCAATCCGCTCAGGGCAAAGTGATGGCTGACCAGTACCCATATCGCGGCAACGTGCCTGATCAGATCAAATGAGTTGTTGCGCAATCCGGTAGTCCTTTTATTCCAGTCTTGTCCGTCGGTGCCCGGAAGGGCGAATGTTGGTTTTTGTGGAACAGCGTTTTACAGGTATTTCCACGTAAAGCCCACACAACCTCCATAACAAATCCATACAGCGTTTGCAGACTCGCTCCATTCCAACAAGGGAGCGTTCCGATGAACCGAAATCTGACATTCAAACTCGGGGCCATTGCCCTGCTGATCCTGGTGCTGCTGGTGCCGTTGCTGATGATCGACGGCATCATCGACGATCGCCAACAGTTGCGTGACGGTGTGCTCGAAGACATTGCCAGAAGCTCAAGCTACAGCCAGCAACTCAGCGGACCGGTGATGGTTGTGCCGTATCGCAAAGTAGTGCGCACCTGGAAAACCAGAGAGAAGAGCGATGAGCGCTACCAGGAAATTGGCGAGGAGCGTGGACGTCTGTACTTCCTGCCGGAGCGCTTCGAGCTCGACGGTCAAGTGCAGACCGAACTGCGCGCCCGGGGCATTTACGAGGCGCGGCTGTTCCATGCCGATAACCGCATCAGCGGGCATTTCTCCCTGCCGGCGCAGTTGGGGATCAAGGAGGATTTTGCCGATTACACCTTCGATGCGCCGTTTCTGGCGGTCGGCATCAGTGACATTCGCGGGATCGAAAACGCGCTGAAGCTGGAACTGGGCACGCAACGCCTGGACTTCGTGCCCGGCACTCAGGTTGGCTGGCTGGGCGAGGGAGTGCGAGTGACGCTGCCGGCGCTGGACACGGGCAAGACCACGGAACTGGCCTTCGGTTTCGACCTGCGCCTGCAGGGCACCGGCTCGTTGCAGGTGCTGCCGGTGGGCAAGACCAGCCGGGTGAACCTCGCCGCCAACTGGCCGCACCCAAGCTTCATCGGCAACTTCCTGCCGGCCAAACGCGAGATCACCGATCAGGGCTTCACGGCCGACTGGCAGACCTCGTTTTTCTCCACCAACTTGCAAGAAGCAATGAGCCGCTGCGTGTCAGGCAATGATTGCGAGGCGTTCAACGGGCGCAGTTTCGGCGTGAGTTTCATCGATCCGGTAGATCAATATCTGAAGAGCGACCGGGCGATCAAATATGCGCTGCTGTTCATCGTCCTGACGTTCGCCGGTTTCTTCCTGTTCGAAGTGCTGAAAAGCCTGGCGGTGCACCCGGTGCAGTACGCGCTGGTGGGTGTGGCGCTGGCGTTCTTTTATCTGTTGCTGCTGTCGTTGTCGGAGCACATCGGGTTTGCCCTGGCGTATCTGTTGTCGGCCAGCGGTTGCGTGCTGTTGATCGGGTTCTATGTCTGCCACGTATTGCGCAGCGTGCGTCATGGCTTGAGCTTTTCGGCGGGGCTGGCAGCGTTGTACGGTTTGCTCTATGGCCTGCTGAGTGCCGAGGATTACGCACTGCTGATGGGCTCGCTGTTGCTGTTCGGTCTGCTCGGTGTGTTCATGGTGTTGACCCGCAATCTGGACTGGTACGGGATCGGGCAGAAACCGACCAAACCGCTGCAATTCGATATCGGAGCGGTGCAGTGAGCCGGTTCGTGGGCTTGCGTGACGAGCAGCGGGAGGCCGAGGTGTTGATGACGTTGATCTTTGCCTCGTTGCCTCCCGCCCGGTGCCTCAAACCTTCGGCATCGTCGCGATCATCGACGGCCGCTGGCTCACTTCAAAGAACCAGTTGGCCAGTTGCGGATTGGCGTCACGCCAGCCCAGATCCGGGAAGCGCAGATCCAGATACCCCAGCGCACAGGCCACGCTGATCGCGGCAACGTCGAAATGGCAGGTCAGCTCGGCAATCGCGTCGCGCTCCAGCAAGGCGAGGGCGCGGCGGATCTTCTCGCGCTGGGCGTCGAGCCATTCATTCCAGTGTTTTTCCGGAGCGCGCAGGGCCTGCTCGTAACGCACCATGACTGCGGCGTCCATGATCCCGTCGGCCATCGAGGCCAGGGTCAGGCGCCGCCAGCGGGCCGAGCCTTCGCGGGGGATCAGCGGGTTGCCGACGTGCTGGTGGTCGAGGTAATCGAGGATCACCCGGCTGTCATGGATGACATTGCCGTCGGCCAGGCGCAGGGCCGGGATCTTGCCCAGCGGGTTGTCTGCGTTGAGGGCAGGATCCGGGCTGACAGGGCTGAGCACGCAGTCCTGCAGCGCGACGCGATCCTGCTGGCCGGTCTCGTGCAGCAGCACCATGACTTTGCGCACGAACGGTGACAGGGTGTTGTGGAACAGGGTCATGCTGGGAGCGGACATCGGCAGGGTCTCGGTCAAGGGCAATGACGGGCAGCATAGCGCGTTGCCCGTCAGGCTCAAGCCGCTCAGCGGTGTTGCAGCAATCCGCGCAGGGCAATGGCGGCCGGAATGCCCAGACCCACCCAGCTCAAACCATCCCAGATCCCATCGCCCAGCAGCGCCGCGAACAAGCCCGCCGCACTCAGCAGCGCAATCACCAGCGGTGTGCTGAAGACCTTCCAGAAGTTCGACTGACGCGGCTTCATGCGGACGCCCCCGCTGTTTCCGGCACCGGTTTCGCGGCCTTGCGCCGCACCACCCACAGGTACACGCCGCTGGCGAGGACAATGATGGTCAGCACGTCCAGCGTGGCCCAGAGGATTTTCATCGGCATGCCGCCGTAGTCACCGAAGTGCAGCGGCTGCGACATGCCCATGGCGTCCATGTACCACGGTCGTTCTGCGACCGCCGTGACTTGCAGGGTGCTGGCGTCGATCAGCACCGGGGTCAGCAGGTGTGAGGTCAGGTGGGTGCCGCCCTTCATGAACACCGAGTAGTGGTGCTCGCTGGAGAAACGGGTGCCGGGGAAGGCGATGAAGTCCGGTTTCATCCCCGGTGTGACGCTGCCGGCGATGTCCAGCACCCGGGTGGCCGGGGCCAGTTGCGTCAGCGGCGGGGCATCGCGGTAGGGCGCGATCAGGGTCGTCAGGGCGTCGGCCCGCCACGCGGCGATCAGCAGATCGGCGCAGGCGCTGATGACGCCGGTCACGCCGACCACCAGTGCCCAGGTCAGGGTCACCACGCCGATCAGGTTGTGCAGGTCGAGCCAGCGCAGGCGGGTGGATTTGTCCTGGCGCACGGTGCCGAACTTCAAGCGGCGCATGAACGGCAGGTACAACACCGTGCCGGACACGATCGCGATCACGAACAGCAAGCCCATGAACGCCAGCAGCAGCTTGCCCGGCAGCCCGGCGAACATGTCGACGTGCAGGCGCAGGATGAACAGCATCAGCCCACCGTTGGCCGACGGCATTTCCAGGGCTTCGCCGGTGCGCGCGTCGAGCATGAAGGTGTGCGAGGAGTTGGGCTCGGTACCGGCGGTCCTGGCCATGATCGTCAGCACGGCATTCGGTTCGTCGTCTTCGAAGCCGAAATACTGTACGACTTCGCCGGGCCGGTGCTTTTCCGCAGCCTCCACCAGTTGCGCCAGGTTCAGATGCGGCGTGTCCGCGGGCATCACGCGCAACTCGGGTGCATCGCCCAGCAGGTGTTCGATCTCGTGATGGAAAATCAGCGGCAGGCCGGTCAGGGCCAGCAGCAGCAAAAATACGGTGCAGATCAGGCTGGTCCAGGTGTGGACGAAGGACCAGCGGCGAATGGTTTTACTTTTCATTTCATGACCTTCAAAAACACCCAAGCCGTCCACGAGGGACGGCCTGGTTGCAGGGCCTGTTCAGCTCAGGCGCTTACCACTTGTAAGTGGCGCTGGCGACGACGCTGCGCTGGTCGCCGTAGTAGCAGTAGAAGCTGTCGCAGGTGGAGATGTAATCCTTGTCCAGCAGGTTGGTGGCGTTGAGTGCCAGCGACGCGCCTTTGAGGCTGTTGTCCAGACGGCCGAGGTCGTAATGCACGGCGGCGTCGAACACGGTGTAGGCGTCCGCCTTGCCCAGCCAGGTGTTGGCTTTGTCGCCGTAGGTGTTGCCGGTGTAGCGCGCGCCAGCGCCGATGCCGAAGCCGTCGAGCACGCCGTTGTGCCAGGTGTAATCAGCCCACAGCGAGGCTTGCTGGTTCGGCATCAGTTGCAGGCGGTTGCCCTTGTCGGCGCCGTTCTGCACTTCGGACTTGGCCAGGGTGTACGCCGCGATGACCTTCAGGTTGTCGGTCACGTCGGAGACGGCCTCCAGCTCCAGGCCTTTGACTTTCACTTCACCGGTCTGGCTGGTGATCGACACGCCGTTGACGAACGAGCTGACCGAGACGTTTTTCTGGGTCAGGTCATACACGGCCGCCGTCAGCAGGGTCTTGCTGCCCGGTGGCTGGTACTTGATGCCCAGTTCCCACTGCTTGCCCTCGGTCGGTTTGAGCGATTCGGTCGACGAGGCGTCGGCGCCGGTGGTCGGCTGGAACGATTCGGCGTAGGACAGGTACGGCACGAAACCGGAGTCGAAGATATAGCTGATCGCCGCGTTACCGCTGAACGCCTTGTCACGCTGGGTGTTGGTGGCGTCGCCCTTGTTGATGAATTGAGTGCTGGTGTGCACCCAGTCTTCACGACCACCGAGGGTCAGGCGCCATTGGTCCAGGGCCATTTGGTCCTGGATGTAGAGGCCGGTCTGGTAGGTTTTCTGGTTGTAGTCGTAGAACGCGGTAGAACGCGCCGGGTGCACGATCGGCTGACCATGGATCGGGTTGTTCACATTGATCTCCGGCGCGCTGCCGAAGATCGAGGTGTAGTTGGTGTTGCTGCGCTGGTGATCCAGGCCCAGCAGCAGGGTGTGGCGGATGTCGCCGGTGGCGAAGTCGGCCTGGACGTTGTTGTCCACGGCGAACTGGCTGATGTCTTCGTCGACGATAGTGGTGGTACGGCCAACGTTGCCGTCGTTGTCCACTTGAGTGAACGGGTAGGAACCGACGGTGATGCCCTGGAACGACAGATCCGACTTGGTGTAGCGCAGGTTCTGCTTGAACTGCCAGGTATCGTTCAGGCGATGTTCGAAGGCATAGCCCAACGCGTAGTAGGTGCGGTCGTAGTATTCCCAGTCCGGATCGCCGAGGTTCTTGTGGTGGGACACCTTGCCGAACGGCATGTCGATCTTGGTGCCCTGCACTGGCAGGAACTGGCTGGTGATGCCGGTATCGTCGCGGGTGAATTGGGTCAGCAGGGTGAATTTTGTGTCGTCGTCGAGGTTCCAGGTCAGGCTCGGCGCGATGTTGTAGCGCTTGTTGTCGACGTGGTCGATCTGGGTGCCGCTGTCGCGTACCACACCGCTGAGGCCGTAGAGAAACTGGCCGGCGTCGTCGATCTTGCCGGTGCTGGCGAAGTTGATCTGACGGTGGTTGTCGCTGCCGTATTGCAGCTGGATTTCACTGCTCTGCACATCGCTCGGGCGACGGCTGACCATGTCCAGCAGGCCGCCCGGCGGGGTCTGGCCGTAAACCGACGAGGCCGGGCCGCGCAGCAGGGCGAGGCGGTCGAGGTTCCAGGTTTCCTGTTTCGGGTTGGCGTACACGCCTTTTGGCAGCGGCAGTCCGTCGAGGAACTGAGTCGGTTCGAAACCGCGCACGCGCAGCCAGTCGGCGCGGGTGTCGCTGCCGTAACTGCTGGCGGTGATGCCCGGCATATAGCGCACGGCGTCATCGAGGCTGTGTACGCCACGGTCTTCCATTTGCTGGCGCGTGGCGACCGAAATCGAACGCGGCGCTTCGACCAGCGCGGTGTCAGTCTTGGTGCCGGCGGCGGTGCGAGTGGCGGTGTAGCCTTCGACCGGGCCCCAGGCGCTTTCATAGTTTTCCACGCCGATCACCGAGGTTTCCGGCAGGGCCATCGCGCCTTCCGGCACGGCGACCAGGGTGTAGGTGCCGGCGCTGCTCTGTTCCAGTTGCAGACCGGTACCACGCAGGGCCGCGCGCAGAGCGCCAGCCGCGTCATATTGGCCGTTGACCGGCGCCGAGGTCTTGCCCGCCGCCAGCGACGGGTTCAGCGACAGCGTCAGGCCGCCCTGGCTGGCGATCTGGTTCAGGGTGGTCGACAGCGGGGCGGCCGGCAGGTTGTAGGCGCGCACGCTGGATGCCTGTTCGGCGGCGATCAGTTGGCTGCTGGCCAGCGGGGTGCACAGGGCAATGGCGAGCGCCAGCAAACTGGGGCGCAACAAGGTGTCTAGCGAACGGGACATACGGCGGCTCCTGAATGGAAATATTTCTCAATTGCCTGTGTGCCGGACGAAATTCGAAAAGTGATAGGGCCGGATGAAAATAATTTCGATTAACGAACGACATCGCTGCAAAAGTCAGCAGAAAGTCCGTTTTCAGGGGGGGCAGGTGGCCCGTCGCGGGTAGGCAGCGCTGAATGTCAGGGCTTCGGATCAGCCTTGGCCACGGTCACCCACCATGGCGTGTGCTGCTCGATCTGCACGGGCAGGGTTGGCAGCAGGGCATTCAACGCCTTGTCGGTGTCGTGCAGCGGGAAGCTGCCGGTGATGCGCAGGTCGGCGACTTCCGGCGCAATACCCAGATGGCCGCGACGATAACGACCGAGTTCATGCACCAGGTCCTCCAGCCGCGCGTTGTCCACCACCAGCATGCCGCGGGTCCAGGCATCGGCGCCTGGGGTGAGCGCCACCACCGAATCCAGACCGCTGTGGCGGATCAGCACTTGCTGGCCTTCGCGCAGGATCTGTTCCTGCGGATCGGATTGCGGATGCGCCGCCACCGCCGACTGCAACACGCTCAGGCGCGTGCCGGCGTCTTCGCGCTTGACCAGGAACCGCGTGCCGAGGGCGCGCATGCTGCCCTCGGCGGTTTCGACAATGAACGGCCTTGCATCGCCGTGACCGGTTTCGACGAGGATTTCGCCTTCCTGCAACACGATCAGCCGTTGCTGTTCATCGAAGCGGACATCCACGGCACTGTGGGTATTCAGGTTAAGCACGGTGCCGTCGGCCAGGCGCACGGTGCGCTGTTCGCCGGTGGCGGTGCGTTGATCGGCGAGCCAGTAATCCAGCGGCAGATAGCGCTCGCCGGCAAACAACGCCAGCCCGACCACTGCCACGACGCTGGCCAATCCGCTGCCCAGCTTGCGCACCCGGCGACGGATGCCTTCGCGCGATTGCAGCAACGCGGTGCGTGCCGGGCCATTGGCCACGCTGAATCGCTGGTCGAGCATGCCCAGCTGGCGCCAGGCGCGAGCGTGTTCTTCGTTGGCCGCGTGCCATTTGGCAAATTCTTCGCGCTCCAGTGGCGAGCTGGAGTCGAGGGTCAATTGCCAGGCAATCGCCGCGTCCAGCACATGGGCCGGGACCGGTCGGGAACTGGCCGGGCTCATGTCGGCTCACCGTACAGTGCGATGTAGCACTGGCGGATGCCCTGGGCCAGGTACTGGCGCACGCGTGGGACCGACACACCGAGTTTGTCGGCGATTTCGGCGTGGGTCAGACCGTCGAGACGGTTATAGAGGAAAGCGGCGCGGGCCTTGGTCGACAGCTTGCCAAGCATGCGGTCGATGGCCTTGAGGTCTTCGAGGATCAGTTGCTGTTCTTCGACCGAGGGCTGTTCGCCTTCGGGGATCAGCATCAGTTCGGTCAGATACGCCTGTTCCAGCGCGGCCCGGCGGAAGTAGTCGAACAACAACCCTTTGGCGATCGCCACCAGAAACGCCCGGGGTTCACGGGGTGTCAGCAGTTCGTCGCGGCCGAGCAGACGGACGAAAGTGTCCTGGCTCAGGTCTTCGGCCCGTTGCGGACAGGCCACATTGCGGCGCAGCCAGGCCAGCAGCCAGCCACGGTGGTCGCGATACAACGCACCGACGAGCTCGCTGTGAGGGCTTTGGGCTGAGGACACGACGACACCGACTGGGAAGTGTTAACTAACGAGAATTGTTCGCGATTGTGGCAGAGGTGGGAATGGTTAGCAATTGGCCACCGGTCGGGTTGTCGGGCGACAACCCGGATTCAGAACGAATGCGTCTGCTGGCGGCGTTTCCACTGGCTCAGGCGTTGCTGCAGATTCAGCGGGCTGTGGATTTGCTGCTGGCGTGCCCGGCTGAACAGGATCAGCGCCAGTTCCGCCGTGGCCAGGGCATCGGCACTCGCATGGTGACGTTCGAACACTTCGAGCTTGAACCAGTCGATCCACTCGTCCAGCCCCGCCTCGCGAATGTGTGCCTGCGGACATAGCAGCGGAGCGATCTGCGCCACATCGAGAAACACCGTCTGCAACTTGTGTCCCAGATGTTCCTTCAGCGCGCGGCCGAGCATGTGCTGGTCGAAAGAGGCGTGAAACGCCAGCACCGGACTGTCGCCGATAAACTCCAGCAGCTCGACCAGGGCTTCGGTGGGCTCGCTGCCCGCGGCAATCGTGCTCGGTGCCAGACCGTGGATCAACACACTCGCGCCGAGTTTCAGCTCGCGGCATTGCAGGGTGCGTTCAAACTGCTGACTGAAGTCGATCGCCCCGTCCTCGATCACCACTGCGCCGATCGACAGCACCTGATCCTTGTTCAGGTTCAGCCCGGTGGTTTCCAGGTCCAGGACCACCCAGCGCTGTTCCCGCAGGCTGCATTCGCGCAGTTCGCCGATGGCCGGCAGTTTCGCCAGGCGCTGTTGCAGGTCACCCGGCACAACGGGGCTGGCCGGACGCAGCCACGAAAACAGGCTCATAGCTGATACCGCAAGGTCAGGCTGCTTTGCAGGCGCTGGGCCTGGCGCAGGGATTCACGCAGGATCCGCCGGTCCAGATGATTGAGGCTGTCGGGATCGACCCGATTCGAATACGGCTGGTTTTCCCGGGTCTGCAGTTGATGCTGCTGCATGCGCGTCTGCTGGATGAAGTGGTAGGCCTCTTCGTACGCGGCGCCATCCAGCCGGTCGATGACGTCTTTATCCACCAGTTGGCGGAAACGTTCGAGGGTGTTGTTGGCGTCGATGCCGTTGGCCAGCGCGAGCAAGCGGGCACCGTCGACAAACGGGGTCAGGCCCTGGATTTTCAGGTCCAGCGTGGCTTTCTCGCCGTTCTTGCGGGTCAGCACGAACTCACGGAACCGTCCCACCGGCGGACGGTTGCGCAAGGCGTTTTCCGCCATCATCCGCTGGAACAGACGATTGTCGCCGACCTGATCGAGAATGCCCCGGCGCAGTTGCTCGCAGCCGTGTTCATCACCCCAGACCACGCGCAGGTCGAAATAGATGCTGGAGCCCAACAGGTTCTCCGGCGTCGCCTCGCGGATGAACGCGGCAAAGCGTCGGGCCCACTCGGCGCGGGACAGGCACAGCTCTGGATTGCCGGCCATGACGTTGCCCTTGCACAGGGTGAAGCCGCATTGTGCCAGGCTGTTATTGATCTGCTGGGCGATGGGCAGCAGCTTGCCGCGAATCTCCGCCGCATGGGCCGCATCCCGCGCATCGAACAGAATGCCGTTGTCCTGATCGGTGTGCAGAGTCTGCTCGCGCCGGCCTTCGCTGCCAAAGCACAGCCAACTGAACGGCACGCCGGGGTCGCCTTTTTCGGCGAGGGTCAGCTCGATCACCCGGCACACGGTGTGATCGTTGAGCAGGGTGATGATGTGGGTGATCTGGGTAGACGAGGCGCCGTGAGCGAGCATGCGTTCTACCAATTGGCCGATCTCGCCGCGCAGGGTCACCAGTTGCTCGACCCGCTGGGCGCTGCGAATGGTGCGCGCCAGGTGCACCAGATCGACCCGTTGCAGCGAGAACAGATCTCGCTCGGAAACCACGCCGCACAGGCGTTGGTCCTTGACCAGGCAAACATGGGCGATATGCCGTTCGGTCATGGCAATCGCCGCGTCGAAAGCGCTGTGATCCGGCGTCAGATAGAACGGCGAGGGCGTCATGTGGCGTTCGATCGGCTCGCTGAAATCGCCAACCCCTTCCGCCACGACATGCCGCAGGTCGCGCAGGGTGAAAATCCCCAGCGGCGCTTTGTGTTCGTCCACCGCGACGATGCTGCCGACCTGTTGTTCGTGCATCAGCTTCACCGCTTCGCGCAGCGGGGTGGAAGGGCTGCACGTCACCGGATGGCGCATGGCCAATTCGCCAAGGCGGGTGTTCAGCGAATACTGGGTGCCGAGGGTTTCCACGGCTTTTTGCTGGACTTGCTGGTTGACCTGATCGAGCAGGCTGCTGACCCCGCGCAGGGCGAAATCGCGAAAAGTGCTCGAGAGGGCGAACAGCTTGATGAACGCCGGTTTGTTCAGTTGCAGGCAGAAAGTGTCTTCGCCGGCCAGGTGTTCGGTGCGGGTCGCCCGTTCGCCGAGCAGCGCGGCGAGGGGAAAACACTCGCCGGTGGTGATTTCAAATGTGGTTTCGGTACCGCCCTTGGCCGTGTGCGGACGCTCGCCGACCACTCGGCCCTGCTTGACGATATAGAAGTGTTCGACCGGCCCGTCGGCGGGTTTGATGATGCTCTCGCCCTGACCGTAGAAGCGCAGCTGACATTGCTCCACCAGGTAGGCCAGGTGGGCATGTTCCATTTGATTGAAAGGGGGGAAGCGCTGGAGGAATTGCAAAGTGCCCTGAATGTTCTGCAACACCGCGGTTTTCCCTGCCTGGGTGAAGGCGTCCGCTTTACTCATAACCATTACCGCAGTCTTTTTCGAATTGTTGTTGTCGGATCGTTGCAGCCATGGTCGACCCCAGCGCGCGGGGTGCCCATTGGACGTAAGTCTAGGTTGGGCATGCCGTTGGGGAGTTTTCGGATATGCCCTACAAAATCAGTCGGAAATTCTTCGGTTCGCCTCTTGGAAAAAAATCCGACGAAGTGCACATTGAAGCTCTGCCCAGCGATGTCTGACCACTGTGCCAGGGGATCGATTTGAAAACGTAGAGAACGCCATGTCCGACCACGATATTTTGAGCGACGCCGAGCGCGAGGCGCTCAGTGCTGTAATGCTCGAACCCGATCTGCCACCGCAGCGTGTATTGATCGTCGATGACGACAAGGACGCCCGGGAGCTGTTGTCGGAAATTCTCGGGTTGGACGGTATTCGTTGCATGACCGCGGCCAGCGGTGAGTCCGCCCTGAAGATGCTCGAGGAAAGGCCCTCCATCGGCCTGGTGATCACCGATCTGCGGATGGGCAATGTCGATGGCCTGGATCTGATTCGTCAGGTGCGTGAATCGGTGCGGGCGGCGATGCCGATCATCATTGTTTCGGGCGATGCCGACGTGAAGGATGCGATTGCGGCGATGCATCTGAGCGTGGTGGATTTCCTGCTCAAACCGATTGATACGACGAAATTGCTGGGGCTAGTCAGGCATGAGTTGGGATTGAACGTTTAGTCAGATTTACCGTTGATCTGAAACTGATCCGTACCTGTCAATTCTGACAGTAGATCTAAATTTTGAGTCGCTATTTACTGATCTTGAAAGTCCTGAGGGTTCTTAGGATTATTTGATCAGTGATAGAGGTTTCTTATGGACATTTCGGAAAGACAACAAAAACTCGTGGATTTTTCGAAGGACCTGAAGAACGCTAAAAGTACATTGGCGTCCTCTACAGGAAGGGCCCTTCTGGAAGTCAAGGTCGATGGTGTAAAAACTCTATGGTCATCAACAGATATCAGTGTCAGTGGTCCTCCGGGTGCAACAGGCATAGGTATCCAAGATGGGAATGGCGCGGATTTTCTTCTCCTTTTTCAAAAGACAGAACTAGAGGACGGTCAAATCATAATCGATCCCAGACTTGATCCGATCATGTTCGTGTGGCCGGGTATTCCTGGTATGTTTCATATGGCGGGAGGTTTTATCTACTTGTCTGTTTGGGATGGCGGAGGCTCCATTAGCGGGGTGATTGATGTCCAATTCATTCCCGCTGAACGCCCTAATATTTGCGATTTAAAAGGTCAGTTTTTCTGGCATAGAAATAGTTGATAAAAACAACAATGCCCCGATTATAAAATCAGGGCATTGTTGTATTCAGGGTTTGATCAAAGCCCGTTTTTGGCCTTGAACTCCCGGCGACGACGGTGCAGAACCGGCTCGGTGTAACCGTTCGGCTGTTTGGTGCCTTCGATCACCAGTTCGACCGCTGCCTGGAAGGCGATGTTGCTGTCGAAGTTCGGGGCCAGCGGACGGTACAGCGGGTCGTTGGCGTTCTGACGGTCCACCACCGGCGCCATGCGCTTGAGGCTTTCCATCACTTGCGCTTCGGTGACCACACCGTGGCGCAGCCAGTTGGCGATGTGCTGGCTGGAGATACGCAGCGTCGCACGGTCTTCCATCAGACCGACGTCGTTGATGTCCGGCACTTTCGAGCAACCCACGCCCTGGTCGATCCAGCGCACCACGTAACCGAGAATGCCCTGGGCATTGTTGTCCAGTTCGTTCTTGATCTGCTCCGGCGTCCAGTTCGGGTTGACCGCCAGCGGGATGGTCAGGATGTCATCGACCGAGGCGCGGGCACGTTTGGCCAGCTCGGCCTGACGGGCGAACACGTCGACCTTGTGGTAGTGCAGCGCGTGCAGTGCCGCGGCGGTCGGCGACGGAACCCAGGCGGTGTTGGCGCCGGCCAGCGGGTGGGCGATTTTCTGTTCGAGCATCGCCGCCATCAGGTCGGGCATCGCCCACATGCCTTTACCGATTTGCGCACGACCTTGCAGGCCGGTGCTCAGACCGATATCGACGTTCCAGTTTTCGTAGGCGCCGATCCACTTCTCGGCCTTCATGTCGGCCTTGCGTACCATCGGGCCGGCTTCCATGGAGGTGTGGATTTCATCGCCGGTGCGGTCGAGAAAACCGGTGTTGATGAACACTACGCGCTCGCTGGCAGCCTGGATACAGGCCTTGAGGTTGACCGTGGTACGGCGTTCCTCGTCCATGATCCCGACTTTCAGGGTGTTGCGCTTGAGGCCCAGCACATCTTCGATGCGACCGAACAGCTCGTTGGTGAACGCCGCTTCTTCCGGGCCGTGCATCTTCGGTTTGACGATGTAGACGGAACCGGTGCGGGTGTTCTTGCGCGAAGTGTTGCCGTTCAGGTTGTGCATCGCCGCCAGGCAAGTCACCAGACCGTCGAGGATACCTTCCGGCACTTCGTTGCCGTGCTTATCGAGGATCGCGTCGATGGTCATCAGGTGACCGACGTTGCGCACGAACAGCAGCGAGCGGCCGTGCAGGGTCAGTTCGCTGCCGTCGACCCTGGTGTAGGTGCGATCCGGGTTCATGGTGCGGGTGAAGGTCTGGCCGCCCTTGGACACGGCTTCGGCGAGGTCGCCCTTCATCAGGCCCAGCCAATTGCGATAGATCACCACCTTGTCGTCGGCATCGACGGCCGCCACGGAGTCTTCGCAGTCCATGATGGTGGTCAGCGCCGCTTCCATCAGGATGTCTTTGACGCCGGCGGCATCGGTCTGGCCGACCGGGGTGCTGGCATCGATCTGGATTTCGAAATGCAGGCCGTTGTTTTTCAGCAGGATCGCGATCGGCGCACTGGCGTCGCCCTGAAAACCGATCAGTTGCGCGTCGTTGCGCAGGCCGCTGGTGCTGCCGCCCTTGAGGGTGACCAGCAGTTTGCCGTCAGCGATCTGGTAGCCGGTGGAATCGACGTGGGAGCCGGCCTCCAGTGGTGCCGCTTCGTCGAGGAACGCACGGGCGAAGGCGATGACTTTGTCGCCACGCACCTTGTTGTAGCCTTTGCCTTTTTCCGCGCCGCCGGCTTCGCTGATGGCGTCGGTGCCATACAGGGCGTCGTACAGCGAACCCCAGCGGGCGTTCGAGGCGTTGAGGGCGAAGCGGGCGTTCATCACCGGCACCACGAGTTGCGGGCCGGCGGTACGGGCGATTTCGTCATCGACGTTTTGCGTCGTTGCCTGGAAATCAGCCGCTTCTGGCAGCAGATAACCGATTTCTTGCAGGAAGGCTTTATAGGCCACGGCGTCGTGCGGCTGACCGGCACGGCTTTGGTGCCAGCCATCGATACGAGCCTGGAAGTCATCGCGTTTGGCGAGTAGGGCTTTGTTCTTCGGCGCCAGGTCGTGAATGACCTTGTCGGCACCTTCCCAGAATTTGTCGGCGGTGAGGCCGGTACCGGGAATGGCTTCGTTGTTCACGAAGTCGAACAGGACTTTGGCGACCTGCAGGCCACCGACTTGAACGTGTTCAGTCATTGCTTGCCTCACTCTGCTCAGCTATTTCGCTTTTCAGCTCTTCAATTTAACAATGAAGCCTCTGGCCATTTAAACCACAAACCCCTTGACCAGTACATGCCATCGCTGGCGGCTGGGTTGGGACCAATCAACGGCTTGGGGGCCTTGCTGACGGGGCTTTCAGGGTTGCGAACGTGCCTTGGGCAGACATCGATCCAGCGTTATGTAGTGCGCGCTGCGGCATACTACATGATGAGTTACGGTTGTGAAAATCAGACTAATTACGTCGTTCTGCGACCCCATGACGCATTGCGGTCACGGCGCGGATCGGGATGTTCTCAAAAAACCAATGGATTGTTCCAGTTAAATATAAAAAGTTGTACACGATTTGTGACTTCGAGCGTCTGAGGCGCGCTTGCCTATACTTGCTTTTCTATAACAAAAGTCATGACAAGAGGGCTGCGCCATGGATCACCTCGTACTCACCGTCTTCGCACCGGACAAGCCCGGGCAGGTCGAGCGCATCGCCCAATGCATTGCCGAACACGGCGGCAACTGGCTGGAAAGCCGCATGTCGCGGATGGCCGGGCAGTTTGCCGGGATTTTGCGGGTGGGCGTGCCGGCGGAGGCTTACGACGAATTAGTCGATGCCTTACAAGCACTGTCGGCTCAGGGCATTCGCGTGCTAGTGGCCGAAAGCGGTATCGAACAGGCCTGCACCTGGAAACCGATCGCCATGGAGCTGGTGGGCAATGACCGACCGGGCATCGTGCGCGACATCACCCGGCTGCTGAGCGAGCAGGGCGTGAATCTGGAAAGGTTGGTGACCGAAGTACGTCCGGCCCCCATGAGCAGTGAGCCGCTATTCCACGCTGAAGCCATTTTGGCGGTGCCGCTGACCCTGTCGCTGGACGTGCTGCAATCGCGCCTGGAAACCCTGGCCGATGACTTGATGGTCGAACTGGTGTTGCGCACCGACCTGTGAAGACGGATCGGGTTATCCAGTTTAAACCTGCACCTGCCTGTGGATAACCTGTAGAGACCGAGCGCCAGGTCACGTCCGCCGTGGCTTGGCGAGAATTGATCAAAAAACCGCCAGCATTCAGTGACTTGCGCACAAACGGCGGGGATCACGCTGTGGATAACCTTGGGAAGAAACGATACAGGCCACGAGAACCGTGGCCTGTGGAGGTTTGTGCGTTTTTTGATCAGCTGCGCCGGCGCAGACTCATCCACGCATCGACGCTGTAGACCGCCAGACCGGCCCAGATAAACATGAAGGCGATCAGCGTGCTGGACGACAGGTGCTCGCCGAACAGCAGCACGGCTTGCAGCAGCACCAGCGTCGGCGCCAGGTATTGCAGGAAACCGAGGGTGGTGTAGGGCAGGTGCCGCGCTGCCGCGTTGAAGCACACCAGCGGCACCAGCGTCACCGGACCGGCCGCCACCAGCCACCAGGCTTCGGAGGTGGTCCAGAACTCGGCCTGGGCACTGGTTGCAGTCGGATTGAACAGCAGCCACGCGATAGCGATCGGCACCAGCATCCAGGTTTCCACCACCAGCCCCGGCAACGCCTTGACCGGAGCCTGTTTGCGGATCAGCCCGTAGAAACCGAAGGTCAGCGCCAGCGCCAGCGAGACCCACGGCAGACTGCCGACCTGCCAGACCTGCTGCGCCACACCGACCGCCGCCAGACCAACCGCCAGCCACTGCATGCGCCGCAAGCGTTCGCCGAGGATCAGCATGCCCAACAACACGTTCACCAGCGGGTTGATGTAGTAACCCAGGCTCGCTTCCAGCATCCGGCCGTTGTTCACCGACCACACGTAGGTCAGCCAGTTGGCCGCGATCAAGGTGCCGCTGAGCGCGAGAATCGCCAGACGTTTCGGGTTGTTGCGCAGCTCCTGCCACCAGCCGGGATGCTTCCACACCATCAACAGCAGCGCGCCGAACAGCGCTGACCACAGCACCCGGTGAATGATGATTTCCACCGCCGGCACTTCGGCGATGGCTTTGAAGTAGAGCGGGAACAATCCCCAGATGATGTAGGCGCTCAGGCCCAGAATGTACCCGCGACGCGGGTTGGCGGCTTGCATGCAGAATCCTTGCTCAGGCAACTGACAAAGCAGCGATTGTACGGGCAGTTGTCTAGACGTGTCGTGTCAGAAAAGCTTCAACGGCTCTTCGTTCAGCGCCGCCAGTTGCTCGCGCAACGCCAGTACCTGATCGCCCCAATACCGCTCGCTGCCGAACCACGGAAAGCTGCGGGGGAACGCCGGATCATCCCAGCGCCGGGCCAGCCACGCGCTGTAATGCATTAGGCGCAGGGCGCGCAGCGGTTCGATCAGCGCCAGTTCGCGCGGGTCGAAGTCATGGAATTCGTTGTAGCCGTCCATCAATTCCGACAACTGCCCCAGACAATCCTGACGGTCGCCGGCAAGCATCATCCAGATGTCCTGCACTGCCGGGCCCATGCGGCAGTCGTCGAGGTCGACGATGTGGAACATCTCGTCGCGGCACATCATGTTGCCGGGGTGGCAGTCGCCGTGCATGCGGATGTTCTGGTGCGGCGTGTTGGCGTAGACGTCTTCCACACGCTTGAGCAGGTCGCGGGCGACGGACTCGTAGGCCGGCAGCAGGCTTTTGGGGATGAAGTTGCCTTCCAGCAGTGTGGTCAGCGAGTCATGGCCGAAGTTCTTCACCGCCAGCGCCTCGCGGTGTTCGAACGGTTTGGTGCCGCCGACCGCGTGCATGCGCCCGAGCAACTGGCCGAGGCGATACAGCTGATCGAGATTGCCCGGCTCCGGCGCCCGGCCACCGCGACGGGGAAACAGGGTGAAACGAAAACCGGCGTGTTCGTGCAGGGTTTCGCCGTTGTGGATCAGTGGCGCAACCACGGGGATTTCGACGTCGGCCAGCTCGAAGGTGAACTGGTGCTCTTCCAGGATCGCTTCGTTGGTCCAGCGCTGCGGGCGATAGAACTTGGCGATCAGCGGTTCCGAGTCTTCGATGCCGACCTGATAGACGCGGTTTTCGTAACTGTTGAGCGCCAGAATGCGCGCGTCGCTGAGGAAGCCGATGCTTTCGACGGCATCGAGCACGAGGTCTGGGGTGAGGGTTTCAAACGGGTGGGCCATGCTGACTCCTGCGCGCAGCAGGCTGCCGCGTCCGGCTCAGCATGGTAGCGCAGACGGGCTGTCTTGAGTGGGATCGTTCCCGTGCCGCGCACGGGAACGATCAGCGCGTCGTCCGATCAGGCGCCGACGATCCCGCCGTCTTCACGGGTAATCGCCATCACCGATGACCGCGGCTTGCCGTTCGGCAGGTGCTCGGGGAAGGTCGAACCGCCGTTCTCGCCCGGGTGCTGAATGCCGACGAACAGGGTTTTCTGATCCGGCGAGAAGCTGATCCCGGTGACTTCACAACCGATCGGCCCGACCATGAATCGACGAATCTCGCCGGTCGCCGGATCGGCGCAGAGCATCTGGTTGTTGCCCATCCCGGCGAAGTCACCGGTGTTGCTCGAATCACCGTCGGTGAGAATCCACAACCGTCCGGCCTTGTCGAAGCCGAGGCCGTCCGGGCTGTTGAACATGTTCTGCGGGGTGATATTCGACGAACCGCCCTTCGGTGTCCCGGCGTGCACGCCCGGGTTGCCGGCGACCACGAACAGATCCCAGGCGAACGTCTTCGCCGCGTGATCGTCGCGGTCGGTGCGCCAGCGCAGAATCTGCCCGTAGACGTTCTTCTCGCGCGGGTTCGGTCCGCCCACCGGTTGGCCGTCTTCGCCGCGCTTGGCGTTGTTGGTCAGGGTGCAATAGACCTGGCCGTCTTTCGGGCTGACCACGATCCATTCCGGACGGTCCATGCGCGTGGCGCCGACCACGCTGGCGGCGAGTCGCGCATGAATCAGCACTTCGGCCTGATCGGCGAACCCGCTGCTGGCGTCGATGCCGTTCTTGCCGTGGGTCAGTTCGATCCACTGGCCCTGGCCTTTCGGGTGATCCGGATTGCCGTCGCCGGCATCGAATTTGGCGACGTACAGCGTGCCGTGATCGAGGATGTCGCGGTTGGCCTTGGCGTTGCGGTGATTGATCTTGTCGCGGCTGACGAATTTGTAGATGAACTCGCCGCGTTCGTCGTCGCCCATGTACACCACGGCGCGACCGTCGTCGGTCTCGGCCAGCGCGGCGTTTTCATGTTTGAAGCGGCCCAGCGCGGTACGTTTGACCGGCGTCGATTGCGGGTCGAACGGATCGATCTCCACGACCCAGCCGTGACGGTTGAGTTCGTTCGGGTTCTTGGCCATGTCGAAGCGCGGATCGAATGGATGCCAGTTGATCTCACGGCTGGCGGCCGACACGCCGTAGCGCTTCTGCGCCGGGTCGAACTGTTGCTGGGCGTTGCTGCTGCCGAAGCAGTCGGTGAAGTTCTCTTCGCAGGTCAGATAAGTGCCCCACGGCGTCTTGCCGTTGGCGCAGTTCTGGAAGGTGCCGAGGACTTTCTTGCCGTGTTTGTCGGCGCTGGTTTTCATCAGCTCGTGGCCGGCGGCCGGGCCGCTGATACGCAGCGGCGAGTTGCCGTGAATGCGCCGGTTGTAGCGCGAGCCCTGGACGAACTGCCACTGACCGTTCTTGCGCTGGACTTCGATCACCGACACGCCTTCGCAGGCCAGGGCCTTGCGCACGTCCTCGGCCGACTGCGGCATGCCGCCGTGCGGGTAGAGGTAGCGGTAGTTGGTGTATTCGTTGTTGATCGCCATCAACGCGCGGTTTTTCTCGCCCGGGAATTCGAACAGGCTCATGCCGTCGTTGTTGTCGCCGAACTGCACTTCCTGTGCGGCCGCGGTGCCATTGCCGCTAGGGTCGAAGGCCGGGCCGTTCTTGTGCAGCGGCTGACCCCAACTGATCAGCACCGACGACTTGTAGCCTTTGGGCAGGCTGATGGTGTCGGTGGTGGCAGCCGGTATGCTGTCGAAGCCGAGCAGACGGCTGTTGCCGGCGCTGACACTGGCGGCCAGCACGCTGCGACTCAGCAGGTTGCCGCCGAGGAACATCGCCGCGCCACACAGCGCGCCCGCGCTGATGAAACCGCGACGGCTCAGGCCGACCATTTTTTCCAGGTCTGTGGATTGGTTTTCTTCTAATAGGCTCACATCAGGCTCCCTGCATGGTTTTGGCAGCCACCTTAATGCGGGTCGATGACGCTTTCGTTGCAGTGCGGTCAGAGCGGTGTTCCGAGCAGCACATTGGACGGGGAGAATTGCACCTGCACCGGTTGCTCGACCTTCAGACCACGGCTGCGCAAGTCCAACGGTTCGGCCAGCGCGCACAGGGTCTGGCCGTTGGGCAGGGTGATGCGCACTTCGCTCGGGCCGTCTTCGGCGTCGAGAATCGCCTCGATCCGACCGCTCAACAGGTTGTGGCCGACGGCAGGGGTGGCCTGTGGCGCGAGCAATTCGAGCCAGCCGGCCTTGATCAGCGCCACCACTTCGGTGCCCGGTTGCAGCTCCAGGTGCACGGTGCTGTCGTGGGTGATCTGTGCGTTGATCGACAGACCTTCGGCCAGTTCGAGGCGAATCAGGTCGTTGCGGCCCTGACCTTCGATCAGCACGACTTTGCCGTGCAGCTGATTGCGCGCACTGGTCCTGAGCATCAACCGACCGAGCAGATCCAGGTCGCTGGCGTCCTCGGCCGCCTCCAGCACCTGAGCCTGCAAGGCTTGCAGCTTTTGATACAGGCGCAGCACCCGCTCGCCCTCGCTCGACAATCTGGCGCCACCGCCACCCTTGCCGCCGACCGCTCGCTCGACCAGAGGCTTTTGTGCGAGGTTGTTCAACTCATCGATGGCATCCCACGCCGCCTTGTAACTCAGGCCGGCGCTTTTTGCGGCGCGGGTGATCGAGCCCTGTTCGGCGATGTGTTGCAGCAAGGCGATGCGCTGCGGACGGCGGACGATGTGCTGGGACAACAGGCTGGGCAGGGACATGGCGGGCGCTTTGTGCTGAAGGGTTGAGGAAGGACGTTGGCGACTCGTGGCGTATCCGTCAAGCCGCGTCGCCGGGTTTTGGCGTGCGGGCGAGGCAGTACACATCCACCCGCGCGGCGCCGGCGTCCATCAGCAAACGGGCCAGCGCCTGCGCGGTGGCGCCGGTGGTCAGCACGTCGTCGACCAGAGCCAGGTGTCGGCCTTTCACCTGTGCATCGGGACTGAGGGCGAAGGCATGACGCAGATTATGTTTACGCGCCTTGGCGTTGAGGGTCTGCTGGGCGTCGGTATCCTGCACGCGCAAAAGATTGTGTTCCTCGCAAGGCAGGTCGAGTGACTTGCCCAGCCACTGCGCGAGCATCGCCGCTTGATTGAAGCCGCGCTGGCGCAGGCGTTTCGGTGCAAGCGGCACCGGCAGCAGGGCATCCGGGCGAGGCAGGTCTTCTTCGAAGCGATGTTGCAGAAACTCGCTGAGAACGTCGGCGAGCAAGTGGCCAAGCGGCCATTTGCCGTTGTGCTTGAAACGGGTGATCAGGGTGTCCACCGGAAAGCTGTACGTCCAGGGTACGGCCACCTGTTCAAAGGCCGGCGGATCGTTCAGGCAGCCACCACAGGTCAGGCCGGCGGCGAGGGGCAAAGCGCAGGTCCGGCATTGATCGCCCAGCCACGGCAGATCGGTTTCACAGGCGGTGCAGATCGGGATTTGCGCGTCCGCCGGTTCATCGCACAATAAACAGTTCTGTTTGTTTTTTAACCAGATGTAAACCGGTCTTTCGTAGTGTGGTTGACAGCGCATGGCTCTTCCTTAAATATGCCGAACATCCGTGTCGTGCCTGTGGATATTCCGTTTCCCCAGGCGCCAGCCAAGCATAACCAAGGAAACGCCCATGAGCGCCAGCACCACTGCCACCCTGCGTCACGACTGGACTTTGGCCGAAGTCAAAGCACTCTTCGTTCAGCCATTCAATGACCTGCTGTTCCAGGCGCAAACGGTGCACCGCGCGCATTTCGACGCCAACCGCGTCCAGGTCTCCACGCTGCTGTCGATCAAGACCGGCGCCTGCCCGGAAGATTGCAAATATTGTCCGCAGTCCGGTCACTACAACACCGGGCTGGAAAAAGAAAAGCTGATGGAAGTGCAGAAAGTGCTCGAAGAGGCCGCCCGCGCCAAGGCCATCGGTTCGACCCGTTTCTGCATGGGCGCGGCGTGGAAACATCCATCGGCCAAGGACATGCCTTACGTGCTGAAAATGGTCGAAGGTGTGAAGGCCATGGGCCTGGAAACCTGCATGACCCTCGGTCGTCTCGATCAGGATCAGACCGAAGCCCTGGCCAAGGCCGGGCTCGATTACTACAACCACAACCTCGACACCTCGCCGGAGTTCTACGGCAGCATCATCACCACCCGCACCTATGCCGAGCGTCTGCAAACCCTGGCCTACGTGCGCGACGCGGGGATGAAAATCTGCTCCGGCGGCATCCTCGGCATGGGCGAGTCCCTCGATGACCGCGCCAACCTGCTGATCCAGCTGGCCAACCTGCCAGAGCATCCGGAGTCGGTGCCGATCAACATGCTGGTGAAAGTCGCCGGTACGCCGCTGGAAAACGCTGACGACGTCGATCCGTTCGACTTTATCCGCATGCTCGCCGTGGCGCGGATCCTGATGCCGCAATCCCACGTGCGCCTGTCCGCCGGCCGCGAAGCGATGAACGAGCAGATGCAGGCCCTGGCGTTCCTCGCCGGTGCCAATTCGATTTTCTACGGCGACAAACTGCTGACCACCGCCAACCCGCAGGCCGACAAGGACATGCAGCTGTTCGCGCGTCTGGGCATTCAGCCGGAGGCGCGCGAAGAGCACGCCGACGAAGTGCATCAGGCCGCCATCGAGCAGGCACTGGTGGAGCAGAAGAGCAGCGAGCAGTTCTACAACGCGGCGGTCTGATCGCCCGTTCTTTTTCAGGCGCTGCCTCGGGCGGCGCCTGCTGATTCATTTGCCACCCGTGAGGCTTGCATGTCTTTCGATCTCGCCGCACGCCTTGCTGCCCGTCGTGCCGACAATCTCTACCGCCAGCGCCCGCTGCTTGAGAGCCCGCAAGGGCCGCAAGTGGTGGTCGACGGCCAGCCGTTGCTGGCGTTCTGCAACAACGATTACCTGGGCCTGGCCAATCATCCGCAAGTGGTCGAAGCCTGGCGCGCCGGTGCGTCGAAGTGGGGCGTCGGCGGCGGTGCTTCGCATCTGGTGATCGGCCACAGCGGCCCGCACCACGCACTTGAAGAAGCCTTGGCCGACCTCACCGGACGGCCCCGCGCGCTGCTGTTTTCCACCGGTTACATGGCAAACCTCGGCGCGGTCACGGCGCTGGTCGGGCAGGGCGATACGGTGCTGGAGGACCGGCTCAATCATGCGTCGTTGCTGGATGCCGGATTGTTGTCCGGTGCGCGCTTCAATCGTTATCTGCACAACGATGCCGACAGCCTGGCCAAGCGACTGGAGAAAGCCACCGGCAATACTTTGGTGGTCACTGACGGCGTATTCAGCATGGACGGCGACCTTGCGGATCTGCCGGCGCTGGCCCGGGAAGCCAAGGCCAAAGGCGCGTGGCTGATGGTCGACGACGCCCACGGTTTCGGCCCGCTGGGGGCAAACGGTGGCGGGATCGTCGAGCATTTCGGTTTGAGCCAGGAGGACGTGCCGGTGCTGGTCGGCACGCTCGGCAAAGCGTTCGGCACGGCGGGCGCATTCGTTGCCGGCAGTGAAGAGCTGATCGAAAGCCTGATCCAGTTCGCCCGCCCATACATCTACACCACCAGCCAGCCGCCGGCGCTGGCCTGCGCAACCTTGAAAAGCCTGGAACTGTTGCGCAGCGAACACTGGCGCCGCGAGCATTTGCAAACGCTGATCCGCCAGTTCCGCCACGGTGCCGAACAGATCGGTCTGGAACTGATGGACAGCTTCACGCCAATCCAGCCGATCCTGATCGGCGATGCCGGTCGCGCCGTGCGTCTGTCGCAAATGCTGCGCGAGCGTGGGCTGATGGTCACCGCAATCCGTCCGCCGACTGTGCCTGCCGGCAGCGCGCGGCTGCGGGTGACGCTGACCGCCGCCCATAGCGAGGCACAGGTGCAGCTATTGTTAGAAGGACTGGCTGATTGCTTTGCTCAACTCACGTCGGAGCCAAGCCATGCGTGATCGCCTGATTCTGCTACCGGGTTGGGGGCTCGGCGTTTCGCCGCTGGAGCCACTGGCCGCTGCATTGCGCGGACTCGATGAACACCTGCAGGTCGACATCGAGCCGTTGCCGGAACTGGACTCCAGCGATCTGCAAGACTGGCTCGACGAACTCGATGAACGCATCCCCGAAGATGCCTGGCTTGGCGGCTGGTCGCTGGGCGGCATGCTCGCGTCCGAGTTGGCGGCCCGGCGTGGCGAACATTGCTGCGGCTTGCTGACCCTGGCGAGCAATCCTTCGTTTGTCGCCCATGAACAATGGTCGAGCGCGATGCCCGGCGAGA
This sequence comes from Pseudomonas sputi, assembly GCF_021603585.1. GTDB lineage: Bacteria > Pseudomonadota > Gammaproteobacteria > Pseudomonadales > Pseudomonadaceae > Aquipseudomonas > Aquipseudomonas sputi. Next base: position 293,303 of record NZ_BQHI01000005.1, read on the forward strand.
CCTTCGATGCGTTTCTGGCCGGCTGCAGCGCCGACCCGCGCACGACCCTCAAGCGATTCTCTCTGCTGTGCGCCCAAGGCGCGCAAGACGCGCGCAGCTTGTCGCGGCTGTTGCTCGGCGGCGCACCGAACACCTCGCCGACGGCTTTGATGGCCGGTCTGGAGTTGTTGGCGCAGATCGATACGCGGGAAGCCTTGCAGGCGTTTCGTGGCCCGCAACTGCATCTGTTTGGCGGGCTGGACGGGCTGGTGCCGGCGGAAGCCGCGGGCGAGCTGTTCGCGTTGCTGGCGGATGTCGAGATCGGTCTGATCGAACAGGCCAGCCATGCGTTTCTTCTGGAAGACCCCCACGGTGTGGCGGGTGCGATCCAGGCGTTTTTAAGTGAGTGCGGTGATGACTGATCTGTCTGTTGCGGCGTTGCCCGGCGGCTTGCCTGACAAGCGCCAGGTCGCGGCTTCTTTTTCTCGCGCAGCGGCCAGCTATGACAGCGTCGCCGAGTTGCAGCGTGATGTCGGAACGCAGTTGATGAATCGCCTGCCGACGGAGTTTCGGCCGGCACGCTGGCTGGATCTGGGTTGTGGTACCGGTTATTTCACCCGTGCATTGGCCGAGCGATTTGGTGTGGGACTGGCGCTGGATATCGCCGAGGGCATGCTCAATCACGCCCGGCCCTTGGGCGGCGCCACGCATTTCATCGTTGGCGATGCCGAACGTTTGCCGTTGCAGGATTCGACCTGCGATCTGATCTTCTCCAGCCTCGCCGTGCAGTGGTGCGCGGATTTTGAAGCGGTGCTCGGCGAAGCGCTTCGGGTGCTGAAACCGGGGGGGATTTTTGCGTTTGCTAGTCTTTGTGCAGGGACGCTGTATGAATTGCGCGACAGCTGGCGTCAGGTCGATGGCCTGGTACACGTCAACCGCTTCCGCGAGTTCGCCCGCTACGAGCAATTGTGCGCGGGCAGTGGTCTGCGTACGGTCAGTCTGGAGAATCGGCCGCATGTGCTGCATTACCCGGATGTGCGCAGCCTGACCCATGAACTCAAGGCCCTGGGCGCACATAATCTGAACCCTGGCCGGCCGGGTGGATTGACCGGGCGGGCGCGGATTCTGGGGCTGGTCGAGGCTTACGAGCAGTTCCGTCAGCCCCAGGGGCTGCCAGCGACCTATCAGGTGGTCTACGCCGTGTTGGAGAAACCCTTATGAGCGCAGCCTATTTCATCACCGGAACCGACACTGACGTCGGCAAGACCACCGTCGCCGCGGGGTTGCTGCATGCTGCGCGGTCGGCGGGATTGAGCACGGCAGCGGGCAAACCGGTGGCGTCCGGTTGTGTGGTGACCCCCAGAGGGTTGCGCAATTCCGATGCGCTGGCGTTGCAGGCCGAATGCTCGTTGCCGTTGACGTATCAACAGGTCAACCCGGTGGCGTTCGAGCCAGCGATCGCGCCGCATCTGGCCGCGCGTGAGGCGGGTGTCGCGCTGACCGTGCAATCGTTGCTGGCGCCGATGCGCGAGATTCTGGCCATGAACGCCGACTTCACGCTGATCGAAGGCGCGGGCGGCTGGCGGGTGCCGTTGGCGGATCAGGACAATCTGTCGGATCTGGCCATTGCGTTGAAGCTGCCGGTGATTCTGGTGGTCGGTGTGCGTCTGGGGTGTATCAGCCATGCGCTGTTGACTGCCGAGGCGATTGCCCGGGACGGGCTGCAACTGGCGGGATGGGTGGCGAATATCATTGATCCGAAGACGTCGCGGCTGGAGGAGAACCTGGCGACACTGGCCGAGCGGATTCCGGCGCCGTGCCTGGGGCGGGTGCCGAAACTCAAGGCGGTCAGCGCCGAAGCGGTCGCCGATCACTTGCAACTGGATCTGCTCGACTGATTTTGGCTATGACAAGGCACTGTGCCATTAGTGTTTTTGACGGGTGTTTTTCTGACGCCTCTGGTTAAATGGCACCCATCGATCCTTCCCAAGGATGAGAGCTCCCATGGAAATCTCCGGAAACACAGCTTTTTATGCAGGTCTGAGCACCATTCAGACCGGGCAGAACCGTGTCGATCAGGCCGCCAGCCAGATTGCCAGCAGCACCATCGAGCGTTCGGTGACCAGCCAGTCTTCGCAAGTGCAGGTTGATCGTCTGCGTTCCGTGGATCCCGCCCAGCAATCAGACCTGGCGAGCAACATGGTCGAGATGGCCCAAGGCAAGTTTCAGGCGGAACTGGGCGTGAAAGTCGCCAAGGCTTCCGATGAAATGCTCGGTACGATTATCGATACGTTCGCCTGATTATTTGATCTCCGCTTTGTCAGACGCCGCGACTGTTCGCGGCGTTTTTCGTTGTAAGTCCTTCTCCCTCAACTAATCTTTTTTCAGTGCACATGGCTCGGTCGGGCGCATGTCGCGCGGCTGTGTCCGGCGTTCGGAAAATGTGATGACGAATGGCAAAAGAACGACGCTTGACAAGATTTCGGCGTAAACGTATGTTTCAAACAACTGTTTGACCGTCACAACAAATCAACGCGGTCGTTCATTCCCGGTTACATCAGCAGAGGTTTATCGCTATGCCTGACTACAAGGCCCCCTTGCGTGATATTCGCTTCGTTCGTGACGAACTGCTCGGCTACGAAGCGCACTATCAGAGCCTTCCAGCGTGTGCAGAAGCAACGCCGGACATGGTTGACGCCATTCTCGAAGAGGGCGCCAAGTTTTGTGAGCAGGTGCTGGCACCGCTGAACCGCGTGGGTGACACCGAAGGCTGCAACTGGAGCGAGTCCGGCGTGAAAACCCCGACTGGCTTCAAAGAGGCCTACAAGCAATTCGTGGAAGGCGGCTGGCCAAGCCTGGCCCATGACGTCGAGCACGGCGGTCAGGGCCTGCCTGAGTCGCTGGGTCTGGCTGTCAGCGAGATGGTCGGCGAAGCCAACTGGTCGTGGGGCATGTACCCGGGCCTGTCGCACGGCGCGATGAATACCATTTCCGAGCACGGCACCCCAGAGCAGCAGGAAGCCTATCTGACCAAACTGGTGTCCGGCGAATGGACCGGCACCATGTGCCTGACCGAGCCGCACTGCGGTACGGACCTGGGCATGCTGCGCACCAAGGCCGAACCTCAGGCCGACGGTTCCTACAAGGTTTCCGGCACCAAGATCTTCATCTCGGCCGGTGAGCACGATATGGCCGACAACATCGTCCACATCGTACTGGCCCGCCTGCCGGACGCACCGGCCGGCACCAAGGGCATTTCCCTGTTCATCGTTCCGAAGTTCCTGCCGAACGCCGACGGCACCGTCGGTGCACGCAACGCCGTGACCTGCGGTTCGATCGAACACAAGATGGGCATCCACGGCAACGCGACCTGCGTGATGAACTTCGACGGTGCGACCGGTTTCCTGATCGGCCCGGCGAACAAAGGCCTGAACTGCATGTTCACCTTCATGAACACCGCACGTCTGGGTACCGCGCTGCAAGGTCTGGCCCATGCCGAAATCGGTTTCCAGGGTGGCCTGAAATACGCTCGCGATCGCCTGCAAATGCGTTCCCTGACTGGCCCGAAAGCGCCGGACAAGGCCGCTGACCCGATCATCGTTCACCCAGACGTACGCCGCATGCTGTTGACCATGAAGGCATTTGCCGAAGGCAACCGTGCGATGGTGTACTTCACCGCCAAGCAGGTCGACATCGTCAAATACGGCGTGGACGAAGAAGAGAAGAAGAAAGCCGACGCGCTGCTGGCCTTCATGACTCCGATCGCCAAGGCGTTCATGACCGAAGTCGGTTTCGAAGCCGCCAACCACGGCGTACAGATCTACGGCGGCCACGGCTTCATCGCCGAGTGGGGCATGGAGCAGAACGTTCGCGACAGCCGCATCTCGATGCTGTACGAAGGCACCACCGGCATCCAGGCACTCGACCTGCTGGGCCGCAAAGTGCTGATGACTCAAGGCGAGGCCCTGAAAGGCTTCACCAAGATCGTCCACAAGTTCTGCCAGAACAACGAAGGCAACGAAGCCGTTAAAGAATTCGTCGCACCGTTGGCTGCACTGAACAAAGAGTGGGGCGAGCTGACCATGAAGGTCGGTATGGCCGCCATGAAAGACCGCGAAGAAGTCGGCGCGGCCTCCGTGGATTACCTGATGTACTCCGGTTATGCCTGCCTGGCCTACTTCTGGGCTGACATGGCGCGTCTGGCAGCTGAAAAACTGGCCGCCGGCACTACCGACGAGGCGTTCTACACCGCCAAGCTGCAAACCGCGCGCTTCTACTTCCAGCGCATCCTGCCGCGTACTCGTACGCACGTGGCCACCATGCTGTCGGGTGCCAACAACCTGATGGACATGAAAGAAGAAGACTTCGCACTGGGCTACTAAGCCTTAACGCGGTCCTTCAAAAAACCGCTGCGCCTTCGGGGGCAGCGGTTTTTTTTGCCCGGATTTCCCCAATCCCGGTGCTGATTCCCCAGCATTCATGACGTCGCTAATCCGCCGAACCCCTGCGCATATTGATTCAAAGTATTTCAAGAAGAGTGGCCAATTAATTGCACTGCCCGAATTACCGGTGCTAACCAGAACTGCCTGCTCCAAGAAGCAAGACGCCCGGCACTTAACAACAATCGTCAGGGTGAAGCCTATGAACATCAGTCGACTCGCTCGTTTGACCTTCTGGTTACCCATCGCGCTGTCCGTCCACCGCGCGTGGGCCGCCGACCCCGCCGTAGTCGATCCTCCCGCGCCGGAGGTGCCTTCTCTGCAATCGCTGCGCGGGAGGGTGCCCCCCGATCCGTCCGGGACCGAAGACGGGCGCAAGGTCGACCTGATGACCGACTATGTGCTCAATCGCCAGGCCGCGATCCTGCTGGGCAAAGCGCTGTTCTGGGACATGGAGGTCGGCAGCGATGGCGCCACGGCCTGCGCCTCCTGCCACTACCACGCCGGCGTCGATCACCGCATCACCAACCAGCTCAACCCCGGCCAGGCCCATACCAACGCCAACGTCGCGTCGATCTTCAACAAGCCGTTTGTAGCTTCCGACATTCCGGGGGATGTGGCGTCCTACGCGACGTTGTCCGGCGGCAAGGGCGGCCCGAACTACACGCTGAAGAAAACCGACTTCCCGACCCACGTTTTGAGCAATCCGCTGGAGCGCAACTCGCCCATCGTGTACTCGACGGACGACGTAGTAGGCTCGCAAGGCGTATTTGACGCCAACTTTGTCAAACCCAATCAGGCGCGTTTCGACAAATGCACTCAGCAACCGGACGGCATTTTTCAGGTCGGCGGCATCAACGTGCGTCGCAGCACCGGGCGCAATGCGCCGTCGGTGATCAACGCCGCGTTCAACGTGCGCAACTTCTGGGACGGCCGGGCCAACAACGTGTTCAACGGCTTCTCGCCGTTCGGCAACCGCGACCCGGATGCCGGGATTTATGTGACCAGCGAGCGCAGCACGGTCGCGACCAAAGTGCGGCTGGCGCTCAACGATGCGTCTGCCGCCTTGCAAGCCGTCGGCCCGCCCGGCAGCGCAGTAGAAATGTCCTGCGGTGGCCGCACCTTTGCCGACATCGGTCGCAGGATGCTCGACACGCTGATGCTCAAGCAGCAGCGGATCTCGTCCACCGATTCGGTACTGGCTCCGGTGTCCGGCGCACGGCGACCGACCTATCGCGAGCTGATCAAGAACGCCTTCCAGCCCCGGCTGTGGAACGCCACGCAGAACGTTCTGGTGGGCGGCGCACCGTACACCCAGATGGAGGCCAACTTCCCGCTATTCTTCGGCCTGGCGATCCAAATGTATGAGGCGACGCTGGTGTCCGATCAGGCGCCGATCGATGCCTATTTGCAAGGCGATCACGCCGCGATGAACGCGCAACAGGTCGAGGGCATGAACCTGTTTCTCGGCAAGGGCAAATGCGTCAATTGCCACGGCGGGCCGGAGCTGACCAACGCCGCCAGCCGTCTGCTGATGCACCCGCGCGAACGCATCGAACGCATGGTGATGGCCGACAACCTGATCACCCTTTACGACAACGGCTTCTACAACACCGGTGTGCGCCCGACCTCGGAAGACCTCGCCCTCGGCGGCGCGGATGCCTGGGGCAATCCATGGTCGTTCACCCGGCAGTACAACAGCGTGTTGCAGGGCGGCCGGTCGGTGGATCCGCTGGAGGTCGATGTCTGCACGTTCGAGGCGCCATTGAGCGCGGCGATTCCGTGCGATGCCACGCTCAAGCCGAATGTCGGTTTCCGCGACTCGGTCGACGGTGCGTTCAAGACCCCGACCCTGCGCAACATCGCCCTGACCGGGCCGTACTTCCACAACGGCAGCCGCTCGACGCTCAAACAGGTGATGGAGTTCTACAACCGTGGCGGTGACCGGCGCGGCGAAGACGCCAATAACACCAGCGGCTTCGAGCATCCGGCGGTGAACCAGCACAACACCTCCAACCTTGATCCGGACATGACGGCGCTGAACCTGACGCCTGACGAAATCGACGCGCTGGTGAAATTCATGGAAGTCGGCTTGACCGATCCGCGCGTGGCCTGGGAGCGAGCACCGTTCGATCATCCGTCGCTGGTGATCCCGCACGGCCATATCGGCGATGAAAATGCCGTGACTCAACGCCCGGCCAGCCCGAAAGCCACGACCCGTCAGGCGATGGACGCTTCGTTCAGTCTCAAGCCTTACGGTGCTGAAGGTCGGCCGGCAGCAGAGGGGCCATTGCAGCCGTTCTACAACGATCTCTGAGCAGTAAAAACACACCATGGCCATCAAGTATGATGGCCATGGTGGCCGTCTAGCGGCCATTACGCAAAAAACCTTACTGAATTACTCAGCAACTGCGAATGTCGGCCGTTAAAGAGACAGCCTGTGATCTGGATCACATTGTGTGTGCTTAACTGGCCACATTGCAGGCACAATGCCATCTCTTTGCCATGACGGGTCGGAGCTTTTACCCTTGCCGCGTTCTTCCGCTGTACGTTTCAGTCATTTCCTGCCTTCACTGCTGTTGTTGCTCGCGGGGCTGGCGGCTGCGTACGTCAAAGACCTCAACGTGTTCTTCACCTCGCTGTTTAACGTGCTGCCGACTCTGGTGCTGCTGTTGGGCGGTTCGTACTGTGCGGTTTACCGACGTCAGCGTGAGCTGTTTCTGATGGTCACGGTGTACATCGCCTACTTCCTGCTCGACACCCAGACCGACTATTACCGTGACAACGGCAAAGTGCGTGAAGACGCAGCGGTGGTGTTCCATCTGGTCTGTCTGCTATTGCCGCTGTTGTTCGGCCTGTTCGCCGCTTGGCAGGAACGCACGCACCTGTTTCAGGACATGGTGGCGCGCTTCGCCGTGCTGCTGGCCTTTGGCAGCGTGGCGCTGGGGCTTGAGCAAAGTTACCCGCAGGCGTTGCTGATGTGGCTTTCCGAGATCCGCTGGCCGGCGCTGCATGGCGCATGGATGAGCCTGATCCAGTTGTCGTATCCGGTGTTCATCTCGGCGTTTCTGTTGCTGGCCTGGCAATACTGGCGCAACCCGCGTCCGCTGCACGCCGCGCAACTGGTGGGCTTGCTCGGGGTGTTCTGGATGCTGCCGAAAACCTTCATCCTGCCGTTCACCCTGAACATCATGTGCAGTCAGGTGATGTTGATGATTGCGGCGGCGGTGGCGCACGAGGCTTATCAAATGGCCTTCCGCGACGAACTCACCGGTCTGCCGGGCCGCCGCGCACTCAACGAGCGCATGCAGCGTCTGGGTCGCAACTATGTGCTGGCGATGAGCGACGTCGATCACTTCAAGAAATTCAACGACACCCACGGCCACGACGTGGGGGATCAGGTCTTGCGGCTGGTCGCCAGCAAGCTGTCCAAAATCAGCGGCGGCGGTAGGGCGTATCGCTATGGCGGTGAGGAGTTCGCCCTGGTGTTTGCGGGCAAGACTCTTGAAGAGTGCATGCCGCACCTGGAAGTCATCCGTGAGTCGATTGCGTCCTACAACATCCAGCTGCGAAATCAGGAAAGCCGCCCGCAGGATGATCAGCAGGGCCGTCAGCGTCGCTCGGGGTCGGGCGCGTCCAGCGTGTCGGTCACCGTCAGCATCGGCGTGGCCGAACGTCTGGAACAGCGCACCCCGGAAGAGGTGCTGAAATCCGCCGACCAGGCCCTCTACAGCGCCAAGGGCGCAGGCCGTAACTGCGTGATGGCGTTCGGGCAGAACCGCCGTGGCGCGGTGCGCATGGACAACGCCGCAGGTTGAGTGATGACGGCGCATTCAGCGTCTGGACAGTGATTGTGGGGCAGGGTGGCCGGCAGTAGGTTGAAGCAATCTGCTGAAGGAGAAGCCACCATGCCCGAGTACAAAGCTCCCCTGCGCGACATGCGCTTTCTGATCGACCACGTCTTTGACTTCCACACCCAGTACGCGGCCCTCGGCGCTCACGACGCCAGCCCGGACATGATCAACGCGATCCTCGACGAGGGCGCGAAGTTCTGTGAGAACGTTCTGGCACCGCTCAATCGCAGCGGCGACGAAGAGGGCTGCCATTTCGACAATGGTGTGGTGACAACGCCTGCAGGCTTCAAGCAGGCCTTCGCACAATATGTCGAAGGTGGCTGGCACGGTCTGGCGGCAGATCCGGCTTACGGCGGCCAGGGCTTGCCGAGTTCGCTGGGGCTGGTGATCAGCGAAATGGTCGGCTCCAGCAACACCTCCTGGGGCATGTACCCGGGCCTGACCCACGGCGCCATGTCGGCGATCCACGCCCACGGCACCGAGGAACAGAAAAACACCTATCTGCGCAAACTCACCGCCGGCCAGTGGACCGGCACCATGTGCCTGACCGAAGCCCATTGCGGTACCGATCTGGGCATCATCAAGACCCGCGCCGTGCCCCAGGCCGACGGCAGCTATTCAGTGACCGGCAGCAAGATCTTCATCTCTGCCGGCGAGCACGACATGAGTGACAACATCATTCATCTGGTGCTGGCCAAACTGCCGGACGCACCGGCCGGGACCAAGGGCATTTCGCTGTTCATCGTGCCGAAATTCCTGCCGGATACCGCCGGCGAGGCAGGAGAGCGCAACGGCGTTTCCTGTGGCTCGATCGAACACAAAATGGGCATCAAGGCCTCGGCCACCTGCGTGCTGAACTTCGACGACGCCAAAGGCTTCCTGATCGGCGAGCCGAACAAGGGCCTGAACTGCATGTTCACCATGATGAACCATGCGCGTCTCGGCACCGGGATGCAGGGGTTGTGTCTGGGCGAAGCGAGTTTCCAGGGCGCGATTAAGTACGCCAATGACCGCTTGCAGATGCGCGCCCTGACCGGCGCCAAAGCCCCGGACAAACCGGCGGATCCGATCATCGTCCACCCGGACGTACGGCGCATGCTGCTGACGATGAAAGCTTTCAACGAGGGCAACCGCGCGCTGACCTATTTCACCGCGCAAATGCTCGATGTCGCGCACCTGAGCGCGGACGCCGAGGCGCGTCAGGAGGCCGAAGACCTGTTGGCGTTCCTGACCCCGATCTGCAAGGCGTTCATGACCGACACCGGGCTGGAAGTGACCAACCACGGCATGCAGGTGTTCGGTGGCCACGGATTTATCCGCGAGTGGGGCATGGAACAACTGGTTCGTGATTGCCGCATCGCGCCGATCTACGAGGGCACAAACGGCATTCAGGCGCTGGATCTGCTCGGGCGCAAAGTGCTGGGCAGTCAGGGCAAGCTGCTGCGTAACTTCACCAAGATTGTCCACAAATTCTGCGCGGCCAACGCCGGGCATGCGCAACTGGGTGAATTTGTCGCGCAGCTTGATGGCCTCAACCAGCAGTGGGGCGAGCTGACCATGAAGGTCGGCATGGCGGCGATGAAGAACCCGGATGAAGTGGGCGCCGCGTCGGTGGATTACCTGATGTACAGCGGTTACATCGTTCTCGCCTACCTGTGGCTGCGCATGGCGCTGGTCGCGCAGGCGCAGCTGGAGTCGGGCGAGGGTGATGGCGATTTCTGTCAGGGCAAACTGGCGACGTGCGAGTTTTACTTCAAGCGGTTGCTGCCGCGCACCGCTGCGCATCGTGCGGCGATCGAGGCGGGCAGCGATTGCCTGATGAAACTGCCGGCCCAGTTGTTCGCTCTGTAACACGGCGCTGGTAAACCAAAGAGCCCGCTGATTGCGGGCTTCTTTATGGTTGATTGCTGATGACTAAAAATAACAAATCAGTCACCGCCTGACCCTATGTGTCGCAAAAGTTGTTGGGTTACACTCCAGCTCAACGAAAACACCCTTCCACGAATCACCTGTTTAGATCTTTGCGAGGTTTGCCATGGCTGACTACAAAGCGCCGCTGCGCGATATGCGCTTCGTCCTCAATGAAGTGTTCGAAGTCGCCAAACTCTGGGCCGAACTGCCGGCCCTGGCCGAGACCGTGGACGCGGAAACCGTTGAAGCCATTCTCGAAGAGGCCGGCAAGGTCACCAGCAAAAGCATCGCGCCCCTGAGCCGCGCGGCCGACGAAGAAGGCTGCCACTGGGCCGACGGTGCCGTCACCACGCCGGCCGGTTTCCCTCAGGCCTATCAGACGTATGCCGAAGGCGGCTGGGTCGGTGTTGGCGGTGATCCGGCCTACGGCGGCATGGGCATGCCCAAAGCCGTGTCGGCTCAGGTCGAAGAAATGGTCAATTCCGCCAGCCTGTCCTTCGGTCTGTACCCGATGCTGACCGCCGGCGCCTGCCTGTCGATCAACGCCCACGCCAGCGAAGAACTGAAAGCCGCTTATTTGCCGAACATGTACGCCGGTGTCTGGGCCGGTTCCATGTGCCTGACCGAGCCGCATGCCGGCACCGACCTGGGCATCATCCGCACCAAGGCCGAACCTCAGGCCGACGGTTCCTACAAGGTCAGCGGCACCAAGATCTTCATCACCGGCGGTGAGCACGACCTGACCGAAAACATCATCCACCTGGTGCTGGCCAAGCTGCCGGATGCCCCGGCGGGTCCGAAAGGCATTTCGCTGTTCCTGGTGCCGAAGTTCATGGTCAATGCCGATGGCAGCCTGGGCGCACGCAACCCGGCCAACTGTGGTTCGATCGAACACAAGATGGGCATCCAGGCTTCGGCCACTTGCGTGATGAACTTCGATGAAGCCGTGGGTTACCTGGTCGGCGAGCCGAACAAGGGCCTGGCCGCGATGTTCACCATGATGAACTACGAGCGTCTGGGCGTCGGTATCCAAGGCCTGGCCACCGGCGAGCGCTCGTACCAGAACGCCATCGAATACGCCCGCGACCGCCTGCAAAGCCGTTCGCCGACCGGCGCGCAAAACAAGGACAAGGTGGCAGACCCGATCATCGTCCACCCGGACGTGCGTCGCATGCTGCTGACCATGAAAGCCTCGAACGAAGGCGGCCGTGCGTTCTCCACCTATGTGGCGATGCAACTCGACACCGCCAAGTTCAGCGAAGACGCTGCCACCCGTAAACGTGCGGAAGACCTGGTTGCCTTGCTGACACCTGTGGCCAAGGCGTTCCTGACTGATCTGGGTCTGGAAACCACTGTCCACGGTCAGCAGATCTTCGGCGGCCATGGCTACATCCGCGAGTGGGGCCAGGAGCAACTGGTGCGTGACGTGCGCATCACCCAGATCTACGAAGGCACCAACGGCATTCAGGCGCTGGACCTGGTGGGGCGCAAGATCGTCGGCAGCGGCGGCGCGTTCTACAAACTGTTCGCCGACGAGATCCGCCATTTCACTGCAACCGCCAGTGCCGATCTGGGCGAATTCACCCAACCGCTGAATGACGCCGTCGGCACCCTCGACGAGCTGACTTCGTGGCTGCTGGACCGGGCGAAAACCAACCCGAACGAAATCGGCGCGGCGTCGGTCGAGTATCTGCAAGTGTTCGGCTACACCGCTTACGCCTACATGTGGGCACTGATGGCCAAGGCCGCGCTGGGCAAAGAAGCGCAGGACGATTTCTACGCGAGCAAACTGGGCACGGCGCGGTTCTATTTCGCCCGTCTGCTGCCGCGGATTCACTCGTTGAGCGCGTCGGTCAAGGCCGGCAGCGAGTCGCTGTTCCTGCTGGACGCTGCACAGTTCTGATGATGTAACGTCATGTAAGCGATCTCTTACATGACGTGCTGCTGTTCTCCCATAGGCGTAGATTGGATCCAGAGCTAATCTACTTTCCATGGACGTCGCGCAGGAAGCGCAAAGCAACAACACGGACACGTAGGATTCTGCCAGGGTGGCGGAGTGAAATGGATGTCAGGGAAACAGTCTGCAAAGCCCCGCTTCGGCGGGGTTTTCTTATGCCCGCAGAAAAAGTTTTCAGCTCAGCGCGTCCAGTGGCGGCGCACCTTTCAGCGGCTTTTCCTCGCGCTGCATCACTTCCTCCAGCAACGTTCGCAACAAGGCCAATGACGCCTGCTGGCGCTGCACATCGCGACACACCAGCCCGACCTTCAACGGCACGCGCGGCTCACTCAACGGTTTCCACAGCAGATCCTGATCGTCGTGCTCCTTTTGCGAACGACCGGGCAGCACCGTCGCCAGACGCGTATGCGGCAGGCTGTCGAGAATCCCCACCATGTTGTTCAGTTCTGCCTGAACTTGCGGGCGTCGTCCGAGGCTGGCCAGTTGCGCTTGCCAGATCTGGCGGATCTGAAATTCTTCGCCCAACAGCAACATCGGCAATTCGGCGGCCTGACTCATCGAGACTTTCTTGAATTCCCGCAGCGGATGATCCGCCGGGATGACCAGCGTCAGTTCATCTTCGTACAGCATCACGCCGTGCAGCCCCGGCTGGCGAGGCGGCAGGTAGCTGATGCCGATGTCCAGCGAGCCATTGAGCAGACGCCGTTCGATCTCCAGCCCCGTCAATTCATAAATCTGCACCACCAGATGCGGCTGGGCCTTGCGCACTCGCTCCAGCATTTGCGGCACCAGGCTGGTGTGCACGGTCTGCAGCACGCCGATCGCCAGCGTACGTAATGCCTGACCCTTGAAGTTGCCCAGCGCCTCACGCGCCCGCTGCATACCGTCGAGCAGCGGCAGGGCGTGGTTGTACAACGTGTGGGCGGCTAGGGTCGGCAACAGGCGTTTGCTGCTGCGCTCGAACAGAGTGACGTCGAGGTTCTGTTCCAGATGGCGAATCTGCTGGGACAGCGCGGGCTGAGAGATCGACAGGCGCTCTGCGGCGCGTCCGACGTGACCTTCTTCGTAGACCGCGACGAAATAACGCAGTTGTTTGAAATCCATAAGTAACACTTATCGAAAATGCTGGGAAATCGAAATGGCTCGACACCGTGAACCGGCCTAGTCTAACCGCATTCACAAGGCTTACAGGGCCGGAAAGCGCAATGACCAGCGTTTGTTTCGAAAGTGTTTACATAGGCAGTTCAAAAAACCTCGATCGAGGTTTTTTTCAATGAATCTGTTCAGCTTGCGGCGCCAGACGCCGAGCCTCGATGACCTGGCTTTTGAAACCCGTGAATCGGATGCCGCTGATGGCTTGAATGCCGAGCGCCTGATGCCCAGCGTCGAGCGTCCGCAGCAGGTATTCGTTCGCGGCCAGGGTTCCTGGCTGTGGGACAACAATGACCGCGCCTACCTGGACTTTTCCCAGGCCGGCGGCGCCAACAGCCTCGGCCACAGCCCTTCGGCGCTGGTCAAGGCGATCGCCAGCCAGGCCCAGGCCCTGATCAATCCCGGTTTCAATCTGCACAACCGCGGCATGCTCAGCCTCGCCGAGCGTCTGTGTGCCAGCACTGCCAGCGATCAGGCCTACCTGCTCAACAGCGGCAGTGAGGCCTGTGAAGCGGCAATCAAACTGGCGCGCAAATGGGGTCAACTGCATCGCGGTGGCGCTTCACGGATCATTGTCGCCAGACAAGGCTGTCACGGACGTAGTCTGGCGACGATTTCGGCGTCGGACAGTTGCAACCTGCAAAACCGTTTCGCACCGTTGCTGCCCGGTTTCGATCCGGTACCGTTCAATGACCTGCCGGCGCTGCATGCAGCGGTGGATGCGCAGACCGTGGCGATCATGCTCGAACCGATCCAGAGTGATGCCGGAGTAATCGCGGCGACCGAGCATTACCTCAAAGGTGTCGAACGCCTCTGCCGTGAGCTGGGGATTCTATTGATTCTCGACGAAGTGCAGACCGGCATCGGCCGCTGCGGCACCTTGCTCGCCGAACAGTCCTACGGCGTTCGCGCCGATATCGTCGTGCTCGGCAAGGGCCTCGGCGGTGGCGTGCCACTGGCGGCGCTGCTGGCGCGAGGCAAGGCGTGCTGTTTCGACTCCGGCGAGTTGGGCGGCACTCATCATGGCAACGCACTGATGACCGCCGCAGGGCTGGTGGTGCTCGACAGCGTGCAGGATCGTGCTTTTCTCGAGCAAGTCCGGGGCAACGGCCAGTATTTGCGCGAAGGGCTCGCCCGTCTGGCCCATCGTTATGAACATGGCGATTTGCGTGGGCAAGGGCTGTTCTGGGGACTGACCCTGTCGGAGGACTCCGCCGAGGCTGTGGTCAAAGCCGCACTTCACGAAGGCTTGCTGCTCAACGCCCCACAAGCCAACTGCCTGCGCTTCACCCCGGCGCTCAACGTCAGCAAGGCCAACATCGACGAAATGCTCCTGCGCCTGGCCCGCGCCTTCTCCCGGGTCCGCACTGCGCAACTGCAATGCCGCAAAGGCATTGCCGTCTGAGCTGAAGTTTCCCACCCGAATTCAAGAACCGTCTCGCGGTATAACGCACGCCCCACGCCTGATTCTTTTGACGTGGGGCGTTTTTTTTGCGGCCGGGTAATGGCAATCAAATGGCGAGATCACGGGTTGCACTGAACCCTGACGAACGGCACAGGTCGATTAGCTTGTATGGCTCAGGTGAGCCAACCCCCAATCAGGAGCTGCCCCATGGACTTTATCCGCATCATCATTGCCATTCTGTTGCCGCCTCTGGGTGTGTTTCTGCAGGTCGGGTTCGGCGGCGCGTTCTGGCTGAACATTCTGTTGACGTTGTGCGGCTACATCCCTGGGATCGTGCATGCGGTGTACATCATCGCCAAGCGCTGAGATTTAATCCGCCAGGCCCATCACCCGCCGGTAGAACCGCCATTCCTGCTCCAGTGCATGGGCCTGATTGGCGGCCCGGCGGAAGCCGTGACGTTCATCGGCGTAGTAATGCGCTTCGACCTCAATGCCGTTTTGCTCCAGGGCCGCGACCATGTCGCGGGTCTGTTGCGGCACGACGACGGCGTCCAGTTCACCCTGAAAGAAAATCATCGGCACGCGGATGTTGCCTGCGTGCAGCAACGGCGTGCGGGCCGCGTAGCGTTCGGCGTCCTTCTCCGGATCGCCGATCAGCCAGTCCAGATAGTCGCCTTCGAACTTGTGTGTCGCGCGGGCCAGGGCCACCGGGTCGCTGACGCCGTAGAGGCTGGCGCCGGCGCGGAACACCTGATGGAACGCCAGAGCGCACAGTGTCGTGTAACCACCGGCGCTGCCGCCACGGATGAATGCACGCTCACCGTCGATCCTGCCGCGTTCGGCCAGATAGGCCACCACTGCGCAGGCGTCCTCGACATCTACCGCGCCCCAACTCAGATGCAGCGCCTGCCGATACTCCCGCCCATAGCCGCTGCTACCCCGGTAATTGAGGTCGGCGACGGCGAAACCGCGTTGCGTCCAGTACTGGATGCGCGGATCCAGCATCGGGTAGCAGGCCGACGTTGGACCACCGTGAATGAACACCACCAGCGGCGGTTTCTCATCGCCATTCGTCGCCGGGTAAAAGAAGCCGTGTGCTTCACCCGCACCGCTGGGGTAGCGCAGGGTTTGCGGTCGGCTGATGCGCTCGGCGGGCAGCGGTGCGACACCGCCGGCCAGGACATCCACTTCACGCGATTCGCGATCGATGGCGATCACCGCAGAAGGGCTGATCGGTGAGGCGCCAATGCAGTAAATGAATTGTTCATCGACGGCCAGATGACGGAAACGGCTGTAGTCGCCGGTAAAGTCTTCACCGTTAAGCGCCAGACGGCCGAAACCGCCTTCGCTCCAGCTCGCCAGAAAGCTTTCGTCAGTGGGCAACCAGGTGCAGCCGCCTAGTTGCCATGGCGCCGGCGCGTGATCGGCCGGAGCACAAGGCAGCGGTTGCAAACTTCCTGCAGACTCGACCCACGGTTGCCAATAGCCGCCACGGTCGGTCAGGCAGCCCAGTCGTCCGCTGGTATCGAAACGCGGTTGCTGGATCGACTCTTCCAGCGTTTCACCCGCCACACAACGTGGGACGGAAAATCCATTGCCCGAGCGCTCCGCGAGCATCAGCCGAGTGGACGTCCACGGCTGGTGCGGGCGGCTCCATTCGATCCACGCCAAGCGCTGGCCGTCCGGACTGATGATCGGCGACGCGTAAAAATCCGCACCTTCAACCAGCATTTGGCGGTCGCCATTCGCCAGATCGATAGCCACCAGCCGATGGCGATCACCATCCTCTTCAACGGCCAGCACCTGCCCGTCGGCGTAGTTCAGATCGCCATAGCGACACTCGCCGGACGTCAATGCCACGGGTTCGCCATCCAGCGTCTGGCGATACAACTGCTGGTCCGCCTCGTTGACGAAAACCACCCCGTCAGGCGTCAGGCAAAACGCCCCACCACCATATTCGTACACCCGACTGCGCACGCTGAAGCCCACAGGTGTCAGACATTTCACTGCGCCATCGCCCCAGTGCCAGATCCGGCAGGCGGCGTCTGTCGGGCGATATTCATTCCAGAACAAGCCATGGGCGCCGAGCTGCAATTCGGCGAAGTCCACGCCGGCAGCAACGGCGGCGATGGCGCTGAAAGGCTCAGCCTTTGGCGATGAGGCGCGAGTTTCGTTCATTGCGAAAGGCCAGTTGTTCAATGGTCTGGGTGGCGTGCTCGGCTTCTTCTCGGGCCTTGAGGATCACACCGTGATGTTCGGACTTGCTGCACACCGGGTCGGCATTGCTGGCATCGCCGGTGAGCATGAAGGCCTGGCAGCGGCAGCCGCCGAAATCCTGTTCCTTCTCGTCGCAGGAGCGGCACGGCTCGGGCATCCAGTCATAGCCGCGAAAGCGGTTGAAGCCGAACGAGTCGTACCAGATGTGCTGCATGCTGTGGTCGCGCACATTGGGAAATTGTACCGGCAGCTGTCGGGCGCCATGACAGGGCAGGGCGGTGCCGTCCGGGGTGACTGTCAGAAACAGACTGCCCCAGCCGTTCATGCAGGCTTTCGGGCGTTCTTCGTAGTAGTCCGGAGTGACGAAAATCAGCTTGCACGGATGCCCTTCGGCTTCCAGCTTGGCGCGGTATTCGTTAGTGATGCGTTCGGCCCGCACCAGTTGTTCCTTGGTCGGCAAGAGGCCGACACGATTGAGCTGCGCCCAGCCGTAGAACTGGCAAGTAGCGAGTTCGACGAAGTCGGCCTCCAGCGCAATGCACAGTTCAATGATGCGGTCGATCTTGTCGATGTTGTGCCGATGGGTGACGAAGTTCAGCACCATCGGATAGCCGTGGGCCTTCACGGCGCGGGCCATTTCCAGTTTCTGCGCGAAGGCCTTTTTCGAACCGGCGAGCAGGTTGTTCACTTGCTCGTCGCTGGCCTGGAAACTGATCTGGATGTGGTCGAGGCCGGCCTTCTTGAAGTCGCTGATCTTCTGTTCGGTCAGGCCGATGCCGGAGGTGATCAGGTTGGTGTAGAAACCCAACTGGCGCGCTTCGCGGATCAGTTCGGCGAGGTCCTGGCGCACCAGCGGTTCGCCCCCGGAAAAGCCCAGTTGCGCCGCGCCCATTTCCCGCGCTTCGCGAAACACCTTGATCCACTGCTCGGTGCTCAGCTCCTTGCCCTGCTCGGCGAAATCCAGCGGATTGGAGCAGTACGGGCATTGCAGCGGGCAGCGGTAGGTCAGCTCGGCGAGCAGCCACAACGGCAGGCCGACTTCCGGTTTGGCCGGGACCTGCACCGATGACTCAGGCAAGTTCGATCCAGTGCTGCGCACGGGCAACCTCCATGAATTGCTCGATGTCGTCACCGAGCTCGGGCACACCGGGGAACTGTTTGTCGAGCTCGGCGATGATCGCCGCGACATCCCGCTCCCCGTCGATCAGGCCGCCGATCAGCGCGGCGCTGTCATTGAGTTTGATCATGCCCTCCGGGTACAGCAGCACGTGGCCTTTCTGCGCCGGTTCGTACTGGAAACGGTAGCCGGGGCGCCAGGTCGGGGTCTTGCTGCGGTCGAAACTCATAAGGCGATTCCTTTATGCCAGACCCGTTGATCGGTGACGCTGTGATACGGCGGGCGGTTCAGTTCGTAGGCCATGCTCATGGCATCGAGCATGCTCCAAAGAATGTCCAGTTTGAACTGGAGAATTTCCAGCATGCGCTCCTGACCTTCGCGGGTCTTGTAGTGCTCCAGCGTGATCGCCAGACCATGCTCGACATCACGCCGGGCCTGGCCGAGACGGGTGCGGAAATACTCGTAGCCCGCGGGGTCGATCCACGGGTAATGCTGCGGCCAGCTGTCGAGACGCGACTGGTGGATCTGCGGCGCGAACAGCTCGGTCAGCGAACTGCTGGCGGCTTCCTGCCAACTGGCGCGGCGGGCGAAGTTGACGTAGGCATCGACGGCGAAACGCACGCCGGGCAGCACCAGTTCCTGGGAGCGCAGTTGATCCGGATCGAGACCGACGGCCTGGCCCAGACGCAGCCAGGCTTCGATGCCGCCGTCTTCACCGGGGGCGCCGTCGTGGTCGAGCAGGCGCTGGATCCACTCGCGGCGGATTTCGCGATCCGGGCAGTTGGCGAGGATCGCCGCGTCTTTCAGGGGGATGTTCACCTGATAGTAAAAGCGGTTGGCGACCCAGCCCTGAATCTGCTCGCGGGTGGCCCGGCCTTCATACATCGCCACGTGATACGGGTGATGAATGTGGTAATAGGCGCCTTTGGCGCGCAGGGCCGCTTCGAATTCGGCGGGGGACAGCGGGGTGTCGGTCATTGCGGTTCTCCGGGCCATTCGTTACAGGACGATGCTCATGCCGTCATACGCCACTTCAACATTGCGCCGAACCAGCTCCGCGCGCTCCGGGGAGTCTTCGTCGAGAATCGGGTTGGTGTTGTTGATGTGGATAAGCACCTTGCGCTGCTCGGGAAGCTGTTCCAGCACTTCGAGCATGCCGCCGGGACCGTTCTGCGCCAGGTGGCCCATTTCGCGGCCAGTGCGGGTGCCGACGCCACGACGCTGCATTTCATCGTCATCCCACATCGTCCCGTCTACCAGGACGCAGTCGCTGCCGGCCATGATTTCCAGCAGTGGCGCATCGACCTTGCCCAGGCCCGGGGCGTAGAACAGTTTGCCGCCGGTGCTGAGGTCTTCGACGATCAGGCCAATGTTGTCGCCCGGATGCGGGTCGAAGCGGTGCGGCGAATAGGGCGGCGCTGCGCTGCGCAAAGGCAGCGGCGTGAAGCGCAGGTTCGGGCACGCGGCGACGGTGAAGCTCTGGTCGAGTTCGATGCGGTTCCAGTCCAGCCCGCCGTTCCAGTGCTTGAGCATGGTGAACAGGGGGAATCCGGTGCTCAGGTCTTCGTGGACCATGTCCGTGCACCAGACCTGATGCGGGCAGCCTTCGCGCAGGCTGAGCAGGCCGGTGGTGTGGTCGATCTGGCTGTCCATCAGGATGATCGCGCTGATGCCGGTGTCACGCAGGGCCCGGCCCGGTTGCATCGGGGCGAAGCTCTGAAGCTGCGCGCGGATGTCCGGCGAGGCGTTGCACAGCACCCAGTTCACGCCGTCATCGGAAATCGCGATGGACGATTGGGTACGGGCCTGGGCATTCAGGCTGCCGTCGCGAAAGCCGGCGCAATTGACGCAGTTGCAGTTCCACTGCGGAAAACCGCCACCGGCGGCCGAACCCAGAATCTGGACGAACATGAACGCTCCATCATTTCAACGCTGAAAATAAAACGCCCCGGCGAGCCGAGGCGTTGCACTGCAATGTTCTGCTTGAGGCAGGACTCAGCGGCTGGCGAAGTACATGGTGACTTCGAAGCCGATGCGCAGGTCGGTGTAAGCAGGTTTGGTCCAAGCCATCGGGTGACTCCTTTTTCAGGTGGGTGAGATAGCGCTATCCATAGGTATAGTCCACGGCAGCGCAGGGATGTTCCAAATAGTTAGGTGGCTATGTTACTCAAAATTTCAGGGGGTTTGCCCGTGAATCTTTGAGAAAGCTCCTTGCAGCCCCGGTAATGATCATTTTGACGCTTCCCACGGTGCGCCCGGCGAAGGGCTGTTGGCCAGCACGTGCCAGCCGCCTTCGGCGCGGATCAAGCAGTGTGCGGCGGCCAGCAATGCCTCGCGGTCAAGCTGACTTATGGCATTGCTCAGTTGATTCAGGTAATCCGACGAGTGGCCGGCAAGTTTTGCCTGCCACTGCAGTTCGGCAGCCTCCTTGCCCGACAGGATGCCGGGATCCAGTTGTACGGCAAGGATCTGGCGCTGCTCGACGAGCGAGGCGTCGTCGATTGTTTCGATCAGCGCGGGGATGCTTTCGATGAACTGTTGAACGTGATCCAGCAGTTGCTCGGGAGTGACTGTCGGCGATTGCACGCCGAACTGCCATCCACCTTGGCCGTGCACCTGCCTGAAAGCACTGAACACCGCGTATCCCAGTTGCAATTCACCTCGTAGCCGCTGGTAGAACGGCGTGTGGCACAGGTGCGCAAGGAAGCGCCACGCGGCTTCGCCGGGGATGTCCGGTCTGGCGGTCGGGCAAAACAGCAGTAATGCGTGTTCGCTGGAGTCGCTGTCGAACTGATCCCACCGCAGTTGTGCGTGGAATGCCGGCAGGTACGGTAATTCAGGGGATGGCTTACCGGGTATGCGGCTCAGGGCCAGTCCCATGGCCGATTGGGAATGGGCATCAAGACCCAGCGCCAGGCCATCCCAGCGGGAAGTTGTCCACAGCTGATCGGCATCATCGGATTGCGCAACCACGGGCAGGCAACGCTCGGGCCAGACCTTGAGCAATTGACGGATCAGCATCGATGGCACTGGCGGCTCACTGCTTGGCGAGTCGGCATCAACCTGCGTCAGATATTTCAGTGCATGTTCCAGCACCATGGGCAGCGTGTCCTGCAGGCCGGTCAATTTCAGCAGCCACTGATTACCCGTAGTGCTGAAGGACAATTCGACCCCGGCCTGACGCGCGTCGTCAGACACTTCCCGCAGACTGCGTTGCAGTTTCGCTTGCAGCTCGGTCGTGGCCGCCGCTTCCGTCTGCCAGCGCACATACACCGCGCCTTCGTCACCGTTATCCGGCAGCGCCTGGCGAAATTGCATCGGCGAGCGCTCCCGGCGGCCGCGTGAGCGATCCTGAGCGAACGTGCGCAAACCTCGGTGTGCGCTGGTCTGGCCACGAATCAGGCCGGCGTTGGCCAGCGGCTCGGCTGCGCGCAGGAACGGGTTGGGGGCGGGCAGATGCCAGTGACAGCTGAAGTTATCCACAGTGCCGATTTTGCCGAGAATCACTCTAAGCGCCGTGACGGCGGAATCGGACAGGTCGCTCTCGAGTTGTTCGCTGTCGAGTCGCGCCAGCTGCACTGCACCGCTGACTTGCTGCTGCCGCTGAAGCTGTGCCGAATATTCCGCACGCAGGGACGGCCAGTCTTGCTGGGCCGCGAAGAAACTCAACCAATCGAGACATTCTGCCCGAATGGCGTCGATTGACCCGGATGTCGCAGTGAACTGAAGGTGCAGCAAAGCCTGCTCAGCAAACTGATAGGGCACACAGGCCCGCAAGCTCTGCGCCAGACCCCGCTGCTGCAAATGCGCGAGCAACCCACCGGGCTTGGCGCTGTTCAACCAGTGGCAGAGAAACGCCAGCGCTTCGGCCGACGACACTGGCAAGTCCTCCAACGCAAACAGCAGATTGTCGCGGCGCTCGCCGACCTGTTGATAACTTGCCTGAGCGGTATCCATCAAAGGAACGGGGGATATCTGTTCAGTTTTATCCCCAGCCGTCAGCTCGGCGGCAAACTGTTCGGCCAGCGTGCGCAACTCTTCGACACTTTGCGGCCCGACCAGACTCAGGGTCATCTGCCCGGTGCGGTAGAACTGCTGGTGGAAGTCTTTCAATGCCTGTTGAAAGTCCGGTTGCTCTACCGGCAGGCTGTCGCGGTTTCCGGCGTGGAAACCGCGTAACGGGTGCTTCGCTGACAACCCTTCGAACAGCGCTTCTTTCTGCTGAGCTGCAGTATCCTGCGACCACGCGACAAACTCCGCCTGCAACACTTCCCGTTCCCGCAACTGGTCGTCCGGATTCATACGCGGATGGGCGAGCATGTCTGACAGACGCTCCAGTCCTTCGGCAAAAAACGCTGGTGGCAACTCAAAAAAGAAATCGGTGGTGCGCTCGCGGGTGCTGGCATTCACCTGGCCGCCGTGACCTTGCACGTAGGCCATCAGCCCTTGCTGTGCAGGAAACCGCTCGGTGCCAAGGAACAGCAAATGCTCAAGAAAGTGCGCCAACCCTGGCCACGCCAATGACACGTCATGACTGCCGGCCGCCACTCGCAACGCAGCGCCGCTGCGTTTCAGGCCGGGCACGTGACGCAGGGTCACACGCAAGCCGTTGGCCAGGGTTTCGGTGTGGGGGCGGGGGTGAGTCGGCGCAGGCATGGGCACTTCCAGAACAGTGAAGTGCCCATGCTAGCGGATTAGCGCTTGTTGAGCGCGTCGTAAAGTTCGGGGCGGCGGTCGTTGAAGTAGCGGTTGGCGCTGCGCGAGTCGACCATCAACTGGCGATCCAGCTCGCCGACGATCAAGGCTTCGTCCAGTCCGGCCTGAGCAATGCGGCTGCCATCCGGCGCGGCGATGCTGCTTTGCCCGCAGTAATGGATGTCGCCTTCGTGGCCGCAGTAGTTGGCGTAAGCCACGTAGCACTGGTTTTCGAAGGCGCGGGAGCGCACGGAGACGTCAGCAATGAAATCGAAGGGAATCATGTTGGCTGTTGGCACCAGAATCAGCTCGGCGCCTTCAAGGGCCAGGCGCCGGGCGTTTTCCGGGAATTCCAGGTCGTAGCAGATCAGGAAACCGAGCTTCCAGCCGTTGAGCTCGACGATGGGAAATTCACCGTCGCCGGGGCTGAACATCGAACGGTCCAGATCACCGAACAGATGCGTTTTGCGGTAATTGCACAGGCGCTCGCCGTTCGAATCGATCAACTGCACGGCGTTGTAGATCTGTCCTTCGGCAGTGCGTTCAGGGTAACCGTAAAGAATCGCCAGGCCGGCAGCCTTGGCGATCCGTCCGACTTGCTGCGCCCACTCCCCGTTGTAGACCTCGGCCAATGTTGCGACCGCCTCCTTGCCGATGTTGTAGCCGGTCAGGAACATCTCCGGTACCACCAGCAGGTCGGCGCCTTTGGCCTCCATCGCCAGTTGGTGCAGGCGCTGGAGGTTGGCGGCGGGTTCCAGTGGCAGCGGTGGACATTGGTAAAGGGCTACACGCATCAGGGATTCCTCTTACTCGGGCAGGGCGATCGGGCCGATGTCGTTGAACACATCACCCGGGCCGGGGTTCTCTTTATGTGTGGACCCGCCGAAGTGCTTCATGATTCCCCACACCGCGTTGAGCGACGTCTGCACCGCGCCCTCCACCCAGGCCGGCGTCCACGACACGTCGTCGCCGGCGATGAAGATCCCGCGCTGCTCCGGCGGCATGTCGTCCTGCATGAAGTGCGCGTACATGCGCTGGTTGTAGCGATAGTGGCCGGGCAGTGCGCCCTTGAACGCGCCGAGGAAGTGCGGGTCGGCTTCCCAGGACACGGTGATCGGATCGCCGATGATCCGCGCCGCGATGTCGACTTTCGGGTAGATCTTCTTCAGTGCATCCAGCGCCAGTTTCACGCGTTTTTCCACCGGGTGGGGGAGCATCTTCAGCGCGTCGCTCATCCACGAGTAGGACAGGCAGATCACGCCGGGTTTGTCGTCGCCGTTGTCGAACAGGTAAGTGCCACGGGTCAGGCGGTCGGTAAGGGTCATGCTCATCAGGTCCCGGCCGGTTTCCGGGTCCTTGTCCTTCCAGAATGGGCGATCGACCATCACGAAGGTTTTCGACGATTGCATGTAGCGGGTGCGGTCCAGGGCCATCCACATTTTCTGCGAGAACAGGGTTTCGTCGCATTCGATCTGGGTGGTCAGCAGCCAGCTCTGGCAGGTGGTCAGTACGGCGGCGTATTCGCGGGTGTCGCCATTGTTGTCGGTGACCGCGAAACGTCCATCAGGCGCGTGGGCGATTTTCTTCACCCCGGAGCGCGGGGCACCGTGGTGCAAGGATTTCAGGCTGGTGCCTTGCGGCCAGTGTACGCAGCGTTCCGGCGCATGACGCCAGATGCCTTGTGGCACTTGCTCCACACCGCCAACCACCAGGTGCTGGTGATCGTCGCAGTTGGTCATCACCACGCGGAAGATTTCCAGCATCGAATTGGGGAAGTCCGAGTCCCAGCCGCCGGTACCGAAACCGACCTGTCCGAACACTTCGCGGTGATGAAACGACAGTTTGGCGAAGGCTTTCGACGTGGCGACGAAGTCGTAGAACGTGCGGTCGTCCCACAGCGGTACCAGGGTGTTCCACAGCTCCTTGAGGCGTGGCACGTCACGGTCGCGGATCGCTTGCTGGATATCGGAGAACTGCGAGCCGGTTTCCAGAGCGTCGGCCCAGGCGTCAGCCACTTCCTGGAACAGTGCAGGAAGATCCTTCAGGCTCTGTGCGTAGTGGGTTTTGCCTTCCAGATCGATCACGGTGCTGCCGGAAGCCGGCGTCAGCGGGTTGGGGAAGGGCTTGGTCTCCAGACCGAGTTTGTCGACGTAGTGATAGAACGCGGTGGAGGACACCGGGAAGCGCATGCCGCCAAGTTCGGCGACGATGCCGTCAGTGCCGTTGAATGCCTGGGAGCGCAGACGGCCGCCGAGCTTCGAAGCCTCATACACAACCGGTTTCAAACCGAGCTTCATCAACTCATACGCCGCCACCAGACCGGCGATGCCGGCACCGACGATCGCCACTTCGGCACCATGGTTGTGCTCGGGAATGCTGCCCAGGCCGGCCGGGTGTTCGATCCAGTCGTCAAAAGCGAAAGGAAAGTCCGGGCCGAAAATGGTGATCGGTTTCTTGCCGTCTGCGGGATGGCGATTGTTCTTGTTCATGACTGACCTTACTGGCGACCCGACGCTGGAGGCGCGTCTGAGTATAGGAAAAGATGCCAGCCATTCTAGGGAGCGTAGAACACGTTAATAAGACGCAATGTGTCGTCGTTTTGAGCGTTATTACTGCAATATGACGAAAGCAGTGATCAAACTGGATGCCCGCGATCAATCTTGCTGCTGAGAATGATCGAGGTCGTGGTCTTCTCCACGCCGTCTACGCTGCCGATCTGATCCAGAAGCTGATCGAGCTGCTCCGGCGAATCAGTCCGCAACCACGCCACATAATCAAACTCGCCACTCACCGCGCACAATTGCTGCACCTGTGCCATCGCGCTCAACCGGCGCAGCACTTCTTTGCCGGAGCGTGGCTGCACCTTGATCCCAACGTAGGCCTGCAAGCCGCCATCCACGACACGCTGCCCCAGACGTACGCCGTAACCGGTGATGACCTTGGCCTTTTCCAGTCGGGCCAGTCGCGAAGTCACGGTGGTGCGGGCGATGCCCAATTGCCGGGCCAGCATCGCCACGCTTTCGCGAGCGTTGATTTGCAGGGCAGCGATCAGCTGGCGGTCGATTTCATCGAGCACGGGTGGGCGGATGTCGGGCAAGGGACTTCTCCACGCAGGTACGAAAAAGCCGCACATAAGCGCGGCTTTTTCATGTTTGGTGGGCCCACACGGACTTGAACCGTGGACCAAAGGATTATGAGTCCTCTGCTCTAACCAACTGAGCTATAGGCCCTCAGTAGGCCGCGGATTATAGCGACGGTTTCTCGGCTGTGCTATCCGAAAAATCCGATACGGCTATGCGAAGAAACGTCGCGGCGAATTCCTCCGGCGGTAGCGGCAGGCTGACGATGTAGCCCTGGATCTGTTCGCAGCCCTCGGCGGCGAGGAATTGTTGCTGGGCCTGGGTTTCCACGCCTTCGGCAATCACGGTGAATTGCATGCTGCGGCCCAGGGCGATGATGGCGCGGACAATCGCAGCGTCGTGCGGGTCGTCGGGCAGGCCGCGGACGAAAGACTGGTCGATCTTGAGGATGTCCAGCGGCAGGCGCTTGAGGTAACTCAGTGAGGAATAGCCGGTGCCGAAGTCGTCGATGGCCAGTTGCACGCCGAGGTGTTTGAGCTGATGCAGCACAGCCAGCGCCTCTTCCGCCTGGCTCATGATGAAGTTTTCGGTAATTTCCAGTTGCAGTAATTCCGGTCGCAGACGGTTCTCCTTGAGCAGTTGCTCGATGCGTCCCAGCAGGTTCGGTTGGCGCAGTTGCGCGCCGGCGAGGTTCACCGACAGCGGGCCGAGGGATTCGTAGATCTGGCCCCACTCGAACATCTGCCGGCAGGCGGTTTCAAGCACCCAGTCGCCGATTTGCAGAATCATCCCGTTCTCTTCCGCCAGCGGAATGAAATGCTCGGGCGGCACTTCGCCGAAATTCGGGTGGCGCCAGCGAATCAGGGCTTCGGCGCCGACCAGGCTGTGATCGTCGAGACTGATTTTCGGTTGGTAATAGAGGTACAACTCCTCGCGCTCGATGGCCCGGCGAAGTTCGTGCTCCAGCGCCACCCGCTCGCTGGCCTGCGCGGTGAGATCGCGGGTGTAGCTTTCGACCCGGTTGCGGCCCTTGGCCTTGGAGCGGTACATCGCTGCGTCTGCGTTCTTGATCAGGGTCGCGACATCACAACCGTCGCGCGGGTAAAGGCTGGTGCCGATGCTGGCGCTGATGAAGAACTCATGCTCGCCGGCCTGGAATGGCGCTCCAAAGCAATTCAGCAGTTTGGTGGCGATGTTGTCAGCATCGCCGGGTTGCTGCAGGCCGGGCAGCAAAATGATGAATTCGTCGCCCCCCAGCCGCGCCACGGTGTCGATATCGCGCAGTTGCTCCTTGAGACGCACGGCGATGCCCTTGAGCAGCAGATCGCCAACCGGGTGACCGAGGCTGTCGTTGATGTGCTTGAAGCGGTCGAGGTCTAGGAACAGCACCGCGCCCTGACCGCCGTTTTCCCGCTGGCTGTTGAGTGCCGTCAGCAGGCGACTTTCGAACAGCGTACGGTTCGGCAGGCCGGTGAGCGGGTCGTGATGCGCCTGGTAGTCGAGTTTGGCCTGGGCGTGCTTGAGGCTGGAGATATCGGCGAACACCGCTACGAAGTGGGTGATGAAGTTGTCGCGGTTGCGCACGGCGCTGATGGTCAGCCAGCTGGGGTACAACTCGCCGTTCTTGCGCCGGTTGGAGATTTCGCCCTGCCAGTGACCTTCGTCCGTCAGTTGATGCCACATCGCCGCGTAAAATGCGCTGTCGTGCAGTCCGGAGGCCAGCAGGCGCGGGGTGTGACCGAGCGCTTCGCTTTCGCTGTAACCGGTGATTTCGGTGAACGCCCGGTTCACAGCGCTGATGTGTTGCTGGGTGTCGGTGATCAACACGCCTTCAGCAGTACTTTCGAACACTGTCGCTGCCTGTTGCAGTTTTTCCTGCATCAGGTGGCGTTCGGTGATGTCCCGGGCGATGGTCAGCATGCAGTCTTCGTCGCCGATCGGCAGCGGACGGCTGGACACCTCGCAGAGGCGGATCTGCCCGTCGCTGCGGCGGATATGGCAGCTGAAGTCACGAACGAACCCGTCGCGGTGCAGCAGGTCGAGCATTTGCTTGCGTTCGTTGAGGTTGACCCAGATGCCCAGATCCAGCGCCGAGCGATCCACCGACATGGCGCTGTTGAATCCGGTGATGCGACTGAAACCTTCGTTGACCTCCAGCAGCAAGCCGTCGCTTTGTCGCGACAGCAGCAGGCCGTCCGGCGAGGCGTGGAAGGCCTTGGCGAACTTTTCTTCGGAGGTTTGCAGTTGCTGCTGGGTTTCCTTGAGTTGGGTAATGTCGCGCACCACCACGACCAGCGCCGGAGTGGTGTCGAGCTCGAAAGGTTCAGCGGAAATCAGCCCGGTGAACACCTGGCCGTTGTTGCGGCGAAAGGGCATCTCCAGGTTGCGAATGCTGCCGGCTTGCAGGCGTTGAAGCAGGCCCGGGCCGACTCCGGGAATGCCCCAGATGTTGAGTTCGGTGGCGGTCTGGCCGATGACTTCTTCAGCCTTGAGCCCGATCTGCTCCTCAAAGGCTTCGTTCACTTCCAGCAGGCAGCCGTCGGATAAGCGTGCGATGACCAGAATATCGGGGCATTGCTGGAATACCGAAGCGAATTTCTGTTCCGACAGGCGCAACGCCTCTTCGGTGCGCTTGGTTTCGCTGATGTCGATCATCAGGCCGCGCATCACGGGTTCGTGGCCGTGTTCGATCAGGCTGACGATGTCGCGTACCCACAAGCAACGCCCATCAGCGGTGATTACCCGGTAATCGAGGCTGTGATCGCGTCCGGCCAGCACCTCGTGATCGCAAAAGCTTTGGGCTCGAGTCAGGTCGGCCGGGTGAATGATGTTGCGCCAGAAGCCCGGAATCAGCCAATGAGACAGCGGATAGCCGAGCAGGTCTTCGGCATGGGGCGAAACATAGCTGTAGGTGAAGTCGCTGATCCGCGCTTCCCAGGCGATGGCCGAGAGACTCTCCACCAGCCCCCGATAGTGGTATTCGCTGCTGCGCAGTTCCTGTTCGAGGTTGATACGTCGGGCGATTTCCGAGCTCAGTCGACGGTTGATGCGGATCACCACCGCCAGCACGATGACCAGAAGCGAAAGGCCCGGTAAACCGTAAACCAGCAGATCCGACCAGAATGTCCGGTGATCGAGGACGTTGCCCACCCAATGTTCCTGGATGCTGCTGATTTCCTCCGGGGACATGTCGGCCAGCACCTTGTCCAGAATCCCCACCAGCATCTTGTTGTCCCGGGGGACGGCCATTGCCAGCTGGTAGCGGTAAGGGGTTTCCCCGCTCACGTACAAGCCATCCAGTTTAAGTTGGCGCAGGCTCCAGACGCTGGAGGCCAGATCGCCGACCACAGCGTCCACTTCATCGGTGGCCAGGGCCTGCAACGCCGAGCTGACATTGGGCATCGCCACCAGATTCAGGTCGGGATGGTGGGTGCGCAGCAGTTCATGGGGGGCATAGTTTTCGACCACGGCGATTTTCAGGCCGTAAAGCTCCTCGAGCTCGCGCGGTTGCGGGCCGCCAACGTGGGCGAGAATGACGATCGGAAAGTCGAGATAGGGCCGGGTGAACGACAGGTAACGCTGACGCTCCGGGGTGGACATGATGCCCGGCAGCAGGTCGATGGTGCCGTTTTTCGCCTGTTCGAGCACGACCGTCCAGCTCACCGGCTCGATGGGGGTGAGCTTGATCGCCAGGCGCTGGCGAATCACATCGATATAGTCCGCTGCCAGGCCCTGATAGCGACTCTGGTCGTCGCGAAATTCGAAGGGCGGCCACGATGCATCGACACCCAGGCGCAAATCCGGGTGAGCCGCCAGCCAGCTACGTTCTTCATCGGTCAGAGTCAGCGCGTCAGCCGTTGCGGTCCAGATCATCAGTGACAGCAAAAAAAGCACGGACGCCAGTCTGGGCATAACGGTCTCGTTATGGCTCGGGGGAATGTTTCGAGTGTAGACGGGCTGTGCGCGGGGGGAGGGTGGTGCGAGGTATTTAATCTGCCATATAAACAAAACCCCCGGCCTGGGCCGGGGGTTCTGGTGTCACTCGTCGAGGAAGGAGCGCAAATGCTCGCTTCGGGTCGGGTGGCGCAGCTTGCGCAGCGCCTTGGCTTCGATCTGACGGATCCGCTCACGGGTCACGTCAAACTGTTTGCCGACTTCTTCGAGCGTATGGTCGGTGTTCATGTCGATACCGAAACGCATGCGCAGTACCTTGGCTTCACGGGCAGTAAGGCCGGACAGCACTTCGCGGGTCGCTTCTTTCAGGCTCTCAACAGTGGCGACATCGATTGGCGACTGCATGGTCGAGTCTTCGATGAAGTCACCCAGATGGGAGTCTTCGTCATCACCGATCGGGGTTTCCATGGAGATCGGCTCTTTGGCGATCTTCAATACCTTGCGGATCTTGTCCTCAGGCATCTCCATGCGCTCACCCAGCTCTTCCGGAGTCGGTTCGCGACCCATTTCCTGCAGCATCTGGCGGGAAATGCGGTTGAGCTTGTTGATCGTCTCGATCATGTGCACCGGAATACGGATGGTGCGGGCCTGGTCGGCGATCGAGCGAGTGATCGCCTGACGGATCCACCAGGTGGCATAGGTCGAGAACTTGTAGCCACGACGGTATTCGAACTTGTCCACCGCTTTCATCAGACCGATGTTGCCTTCCTGGATCAGATCGAGGAATTGCAGGCCACGGTTGGTGTACTTCTTGGCGATGGAGATCACCAGACGCAAGTTCGCTTCAACCATCTCTTTCTTCGCGCGGCGGGCTTTTGCCTCACCGATCGACATGCGACGGTTGATGTCCTTGATCTCGGCGATGGTCAAACCGGTCTCGGTTTCCAGCGCGGTCAGCTTCTGCTGGCAACGAATGATGTCCGGTTGCACGCGGGCAATGGCTTCGGCGTACTTGCTTTTGCCTTTGGCCAGGGCGTCGGACCAGCTTTCGTCGACTTCATTGCCCGGGAACTGGCGCAGGAAATCGGCGCGTGGCATACGTGCATCACGTACACACAGCTGCATGATCGCGCGCTCTTGCTGACGCAGACGATCCAGGGCGCTGCGAACACGCTCGACCAGGGCTTCGAATTGCTTCGGCACCAGTTTGATCGGCATGAACAGCTCGGCCAGGGCCAACAGTTCGGCAACCGCCGCCTTGTTGTGGCGACCGTGCTTTTTCAGGGCCTTGCGGGTGATTTCCATCTGGTCGGCGACAGCACCGAAGCGCTGGGCTGCAATGACCGGATCCGGACCGCTTTCGGCTTCTTCTTCGTCATCGGAAGCTTCGGCCTCGTCATCGTCGTCGGACTCTTCCGCCTTCGCCGCTTTTGCGTCGATCGGTGGCGGCACTTCGGCGGCAGGCGGCGCAATGCCGTCGTCCGGATCGATGTAACCGCTCAGAACATCAGACAGGCGTCCACCTTCGGTGGTGACGCGGGTGTATTCGGCGAGAATATGGTCAACCGTGCCAGGGAAGTGCGCGATCGCGCTCATCACTTCACGGATGCCTTCTTCGATACGTTTGGCGATTTCGATTTCGCCTTCACGAGTCAGAAGCTCGACCGTACCCATTTCACGCATGTACATGCGCACCGGATCAGTGGTACGACCGATATCGGTCTCCACCGCCGCCAACGCAGCGGCTGCTTCTTCCGCGGCGGACTCATCGGTATCGGCTTCGGCCAACAAAAGGGCATCCGCATCCGGAGCGCTCTCGTGTACCTGGATCCCCATGTCGTTGATCATGCGGATGATGTCTTCCACCTGCTCCGGATCTGAAATATCCTCGGGCAGGTGGTCGTTGACCTCTGCGTAAGTCAGGTAGCCCTGCTCACGACCCAGTTTGATCAACTCAATAATACGAGACTGCTGTTGCGCTTTTCCGGACATAACACCCTATCCACTGAAGGTCTTGGCGGGCAAAAAACAAGCCGAGGATTATACCTGAGCTATGACCTCACGCGCCAGTTGAGGTCGGGTTTGATGCGGAAACATTGCGACTTAAAAGGTCGCGCAGTTGATTTTTCTCTTCGGTGCTCAGTTCGCTTTGACGCGCTTTCCTGAGCAGTTGTTCCAGATTTCGCTCGCGTTGGCGGGCTGACAAGCTAGTAATGGTGTCGAAAAACTGTTGTTCAAGGTTGTCTCCGTCAATCAGCCATTCCTTTTCCGCCAGCGCCTTGAGCAGTCGGCCCTGTTCGGTTCCGTGCCATCGCGCGATCAACTGAAACGAGTTTAGCTTGGGATTCTTCTGTACGGCTTCGAGCAGTGCTACCAGCAGTTGTGCGTTGGTCTGGTTCTCGTCCGCGAAGTGCCCGGCGTCCTCGACTTTTTCCGCCAGTTGCGGGTGATGCAGCAAGGTCCTCAGGGCGGCCAGTGTCGGTGGTTCGACGGCGGCCGGCACGCGCGGGGCACGTGGCTGATCGCGATCGCCGCTACGCTTGCCATTCTTGTCCCACGGTTTCTTGTCCCATTTCTTGCCGCCAGTGCCGGGTTTCTTCGGCGTCCATTCCTGCTGCGGCACATACATGTCTTGTGCCTGCGGCTGATGGTAGTCGCTGTAGTCCGGCATGGCGTCGTAATCGAAGCCCGGATCGTAGGCAGGTGGTGCTTCCGCAGGCGCGCTCTGGGCCAGCTGGCTGACGCTCTCGCTGCTCAGGCCGGTGATTTCGGTCAGGCGCTGACGCATCAGGATGCGCAGGTTGGCACCGGGAACCTTGTCGATCAGCGGCGCAGCGAGCGTGGCCATATGGGCCTTGCCCTCAAGCGAGCGCGGGTCGGCCTCTTCGGTCAGTTGCTGGAAGAAGTAATCCGCCAGCGGTTGAGCGTGCTGATTGATCCGGGCGCGGAAGGCGTCAGTGCCCTCGGCGCGAATCAGCGTATCCGGGTCTTCGCCTTCGGGTAGAAACAGAAAGCGTGCACGGCGCCCGTCCTGCAGGCTGGAAAGTGTAGCTTCCAGTGCACGCCAGGCAGCATTGCGGCCGGCCTGGTCACCGTCGAAGCAAAACAGAACGTTCGGTACTACACGAAACAGACGCTTGAGGTGTTCTTCGCTGGTGGCGGTGCCCAGTGTCGCGACGGCATTGCGCAGGCCTTGCTGGGCCAGAGCGATGACGTCCATGTAGCCTTCGACGACGATGATTTCGTCGAGGTTGCGATTATTCTTGCGTGCTTCGTACAGGCCGTAGAGTTCCTGGCCTTTATGGAAGACTGGAGTCTCCGGGGAGTTCAGGTATTTCGGCTTGTCGTCGCCGAGAACCCGGCCACCGAAAGCGATGATCCGTCCGCGAGTGTCGCGGATCGGGAACATCACGCGATCGCGGAAACGGTCATAGCGTTTGCCGGTTTCGGCGTTCTCGATCAGCAGGCCGGCGTCGATCATGGCTTTCTGCTGCAAGGTGTCGCTGCTCAAATGCTTGAGCAGGTTGTCCCAGCCCGGCGGTGCGAATCCGAGGCCGAAGTCCCGGGCGATTTCGCCGGTCAGGCCGCGGCCCTTGAGATAGTCCACGGCGGCCTTGCGTGCCGGGTGGCTCTTGAGGGCCTGCCGATAAAAGTCGGCAGCAGCGGTGAGCAGTGGATAAAGCGGCGAGTCGGTCGGCTGGCGCGGTTTGTTCGAGCGACCGCCTTCTTCGCGCGGTACTTCCATGCCGGCGGCTTTGGCGAGGTCTTCGACGGCCTGGGGGAAGTCCAGGTTGTCGTGATCCATGAGAAAGCCGAGGGCATTGCCGCCGGCGCCACAGCCGAAACAGTAATAAAACTGTTTGTCGGGGCTGACGCTGAACGACGGAGTTTTCTCTTTATGGAACGGGCAGCAGGCGGTGTAGTTTTTGCCGGCCTTCTTCAATTGCACGCGCGAGCTGACCACGTCGACGATGTCGGTGCGGTTCAGAAGGTCGTCAATGAAGCTCTGGGGAATCAGCCCGGCCATGGCGTTCTCGTCTGCACTGTAATGGATCCGATGCGAAAGACGGCCGGACGCGGGTCAATGAGTGATGCGCGCACGTTGGGCGGCTCGACCGGTGTCGTTTGCGTAATCGCTGTCGGGAAGTGTATCTGCCGAAAATCCACTGACGTTAGTAATCATCAGTCTTTGACTATTCGAAAATGTTGCGCTGAATCCGCTGACGGCTGGTAATCAGTCTCGGATAGCTCATGAAGCGGGCACGCAAGCAGGTGCCTTGGGCTGATCGTCGTAAGAGGAATCAGTGGGTGTGCTCGTCAGTAGCCTTGAAAGGCTCGTCAGAAAAGACGTGCACCGCTGGCAAAAGAGCCAGGCCTGACGCGGTGAAGCGGGTTTGTCTCGGTCGCATCTGCGGCTTCGACGGTGAAGCATCAAGCGTTTTACGCAAATGCCATTAGCCCGGCTGAGGGCCGGGCTTGGCAGAAGCTTGCTACGATCGTCTGTGTATTAGTACAGACGAACGGCGCGGCGCTGTTCGCGCTGAACTTTCTTGGCGTGACGCTTAACAGCAGCAGCTGCCTTGCGCTTACGCTCAGAAGTTGGCTTCTCGTAAAATTCGCGGCTACGAACTTCAGCCAGTACACCGGCTTTTTCGCAGGAGCGCTTGAAACGACGCAGAGCTACGTCGAAGGGTTCGTTCTCTTTAACTTTGACGGCTGGCATCCAGAGCTACCTTCATTCATTACCGGGGTCAACATCCTCGCGGCAAAAGAGCACTTGAAGACGTCGGTTTTTAAGGGTTGCGGATGTTAACCCCTCATCGCTCGGAATGCAAAGCCTCTGATCGAAAACCGCTGGTCGGGGCATCACGCGGCGACTATGATGCGCGCCTTCGAATTCAGCCTAAACAAGGCGCAAACCCATGCTAGTACTGGGATTAGAAACTTCCTGCGACGAAACCGGCGTCGCATTGTACGACAGCGAGCGCGGCCTGTTGGCCGACGCGCTGTTCAGTCAGATCGACCTGCATCGCGTCTATGGCGGCGTCGTGCCGGAGCTGGCCTCGCGCGATCACGTCAAACGCATGCTGCCCCTGATTCGTCAGGTGTTGGCCGAGGCTGACTGCGTACCGACCGAGATCGACGCCATCGCCTACACCGCGGGTCCCGGCCTGGTCGGGGCGCTGCTGGTGGGGGCTTCCTGCGCTCAGGCGCTGGCGTTTGCCTGGGGCATTCCGGCGCTCGGCGTGCACCATATGGAAGGCCACCTGCTGGCGCCGATGCTGGAGCCAAAACCGCCAGAGTTCCCGTTCGTCGCTTTGTTGGTGTCCGGTGGTCATACGCAGCTGGTTCAGGTCGATGGCATCGGCCAATACAGCCTGCTCGGCGAGACGCTGGACGATGCGGCGGGCGAAGCTTTCGACAAGACCGCAAAAATGATGGGCCTGAATTATCCGGGCGGACCGGAAATCGCCAAGCTGGCAGAGAAGGGCGTCGCAGGACGCTTCACCTTCCCGCGTCCGATGTGTGATCGCCCGGGCCTGGATTTCAGCTTCAGCGGCCTGAAGACCTTCGCCCTCAACACCTGGCAGCAATGCGTCAGTGCCGGGGACGACAGCGAGCAAGCCCGTTGCGACATCGCGCTGGCGTTCCAGCAGGCCGTGGTGGAGACTTTGACCATCAAGTGCAAGCGTGCCCTGAAACAGGCCGGAATGAAGCGTCTGGTGATCGCCGGCGGCGTCAGTGCCAACAAGGCGTTGCGTGTTTCGCTGGAGAAAATGCTCGGCGACATGAAAGGCGATGTGTTCTACGCCCGTCCCGAGTTTTGCACCGATAACGGCGCGATGATTGCGTTTGCCGGCTGCCAGCGTTTGCAGGCCGGTCAGCAGGAAAGCCTGGCGATCAGCGTGCAGGCGCGTTGGCCGATGGAGCAACTGTCGGCGCTTTGATAAGTGGCGCTCACGTGCGGTATTTAAAAATGCCGTTCGCGCCCGGCGAACAGGTCGCGTAGATTGCCCCGGTGGCGCCAGACGATCAGCAGTGTCAGCGTGCTCATCGGCAGCAGCGCCGCCGGTTCCTGCCAGGCCAGCAACGGCAGGGTCAGCGGAGTGGCGATTAACGCCGCCAGCGAGCTGGTGCGGGTCAGGTAGAACGTCAGCAGCCAGGCGCACACGGCCAGCAGCGCGGCGGGTGGATACAGACCCAGCAACATGCCGGCTGCCGTGGCGACGCCCTTGCCGCCGCGAAAGCGGAAGTACAACGGGAACAGGTGACCGATCACGGCGCAGACGCCGATCCACGCCTGATCCTGCAGTGAAAGGCCCATTGCCGAAGCGATCAGCACCGGCAGCAGGCCTTTGCACAGATCACCCAGCAGGGTCAGGATCGCGAGTTTGCGACCGGCCAGGCGCAGCATGTTGGTGGCGCCGGCATTACCCGAGCCACTCATTCGCGGATCCGGATTTCCGGTCAGGCGGCTGAGCAAAATGGCGAAGGACAGAGAGCCGAGCAGGTAGGCGAGGATCGCCAGTAACCAAAACATGCTAACTATTCCGGGCGAGGACGCCCTGATTCTAACGGCGCATTGCGCCCTTGTCGTGCAGCGGAGAGAAGTGCTTGGACAGAGTGTTTATCGAAGGCCTGGAAGTCGACACCGTAGTCGGTGCCTACGACTGGGAGCGCGGCATCCGACAGTGCCTGCGTCTTGATTTGAGCTTCGCCTGGGACAATCGCCCGGCCGCTGCCGGTGACGACCTGACCCTGGCGCTCGATTACGCCAGTGTGTCCACGCGGATCCAGGCCTTTGCCGAGCAATCGCAGTATCAACTGGTCGAGACCTTCGCAGAGCGTCTGGTGGAAGTGCTGATGGGCGAATTCAAGATCACTTGGGTGCGTCTGAAGCTGACCAAGCCAGGTGCCGTGCCGGCCGCCAAGGGTGGTGTGGGTGTGGAGATCGAGCGCGGATGTCGCTGACCCAGGTCTATCTCGGGCTCGGTAGCAATATCGAGCGCGAAACCCATTTGCAGGCGGGTCTGGATGCCTTGTCCACGTTTCTGGTGGATATCCGCTGTTCGCCTGTGTTCGAAAGCCAGCCGGTGGGAATCAAGAGCGGGCCGTTCTTCAACTTCGTGGTGTCGGCGTTCACCGATCTGCCGTTGATCGAACTGGATCGCCGCTTGAAATTCATTGAAGCGGACAACGGTCGTTATGCGCCGGATCGCAAGGGCTTGCCGCTGGATATCGACGTGTTGCTGTACGGCGATCTGGCGGGCAACTTCGACGGGCTGATCCTGCCTCGGGCTGAAATCCTGAAAAATGCCTTTGTGTTGTGGCCGCTGTCGCTGATTGCGCCGGATCGGGTGCATCCTGGTGTGGGAAAAAGCTTTGCGACATTGTGGGCCGAGGCGCAGATCGATCAGGTGCTCGCCCCGGTCGGATTTGAGTGGCGCGGTACTCAGCTCACGCCTTCAGATCTGTTTTGAACGGCTTGATCCGCCCTCGGGAGGGCGGATCAAAAGTTTTCAAGACGCCGCCGATTCCTTGTATGCCTTCAGCGCCTTGAGCCGTTCGCGCTTGAGTGCCTCACCCAGTTCCGGGCCTTTGAATCCCTTCTCCAGCAACGGCTGCACCGCCACGCCGCGCGCGACATTCGCCGCGCCGCGCAGGTAATCGGCCTGTGGATAACTGCGCTGCTCAAGCCCTTTGCGGCCTCGGGCATCCATCTCGCACGCGACGATAAACTCTTCGAAACGCTGTGGTCGACGGTAAACGTCAAAGCTTTGCAGCAACTCAAGCAAAGTCGACGCTTTCAACTCCAGGGCGCGATGCCCGTGGGTGTGATATTGGCCGACCAGCAAGGCCAGTTCCTGACAGTCTTTCGGTGCCTTGAAGCGTTCGTTGACCGCTTTGATCAACTTCAGGCCCTTGTGCTCATGGGCAATGTGGCGTGGCCATTCCTCCTCCGGCGTCAGGCCTTTGCCGAGGTCGTGGAGCAGGCAAGCCCAGCGAACGGTCAGGGGCTGCTTGTACAGGGCTGACTGCTCAAGCACGCTCAGCGTATGAATGCCGCTGTCGATTTCCGGATGGTGGGCTTGCGGTTGCGGCACGCCGAACAACGCATCGACCTCCGGCATCAGCACTTTCAAGGCCCCGCAATCACGCAGTACCTGAATGAATACCTGGGGCTGATCTTCCATCAGTGCGCGGGAAATCTCTTTCCAGCTGCGTTCGGCCGTAAGGGCTTCCAGTTCGCCCGATTCACTGAGCTGACGCATCAGCGCCAGGGTCTCGGACGCCACCTTGAAACCAAGCTCCGCGTAGCGGGCGGCAAAGCGCGCAACACGCAGAACCCTGAGCGGATCTTCGGCAAATGCGGGGGAAACGTGGCGCAGAATCCGCTCTTCGAGATCGCGCCGACCATGATAGGGATCGGTCAGGTTTTGCTGATCGTCCTCGGCCATGGCGTTGATCGTAAGGTCACGGCGGATCAGGTCTTCTTCAAGCGTGACTTCGGGACTGGCGTGAAAGGTAAAACCACCATAACCGCGACCGCTCTTGCGTTCGGTACGAGCCAGGGCGTACTCCTCACCGCTTTTCGGGTGAAGAAAAACCGGGAAATCCGCGCCGACCGGGCGAAATCCCCTGGCGAGCATTTCTTCTGTCGTCGCACCGACCACCACCCAATCGATATCGGTGACCGGTTTGCCCAGCAGGCGATCACGAACTGCACCGCCGACCTTGTAAATCTGCATAAAGAACCTCCGTAGGCCCGACAGGATAACCCTTGCGCCGGATTTTCGGAGGTCTGAACGGGATCAAAGATGAATGACGGCCAGGTCAAGTCGACCGTAATCCCCCTCGCTGTGTTCGCTGCGGGGCGGAACATGGTGGGTTTTCATAATCTGATCACCTTGCAGGGTTTCCAGGTGGATGTCGAAACCCCACAGCCGGTGCAGGTGTTTAAGGACCTCCTCAGTGGAGTCGCCGAGGGGTTTGCGGTCGTGTTGCTGATGGCGCAGAGTCAACGAGCGGTCACCGCGGCGATCGATGCTGTAGATCTGTACGTTGGGTTCGCGGTTGCCCAGGTTGTATTGGGCCGCGAGCGTTTCGCGAATGATCCGGTAACCGCCCTCGTCATGGATCGCCGGTACCAGCAGATCGTCCTTCTGGTCGTCATCGAGGATGCTGAACAGTTTCAGGTCGCGGATTACTTTGGGTGACAGGTACTGCAGGATGAAACTCTCATCCTTGAAGCTGCTCATGGCGAACTTGATGGTCGATAGCCAATCGCTGCCGGCGATTTCCGGAAACCAGCGGCGGTCTTCTTCCGTGGGCTCTTCGCACATGCGCCGGATGTCGCGGTACATCGCAAAGCCCAGTGCATAGGGGTTGATGCCGTTGTAGTAAGGGCTGTCGAACCCCGGCTGGAACACCACGCTGGTGTGGGACGTCAGGAACTCCATCATGAAGCCGTCCGTCACCAGGCCTTCGTCGTACAGGTCGTTCATCAGCGTGTAGTGCCAGAACGTCGCCCAGCCTTCGTTCATCACCTGGGTCTGGCGCTGCGGATAGAAATACTGGGCGATCTTGCGCACGATCCGCACGATCTCGCGCTGCCAGGGTTCCAGCAGCGGGGCGTGTTTCTCGATGAAATACAGGATGTTTTCCTGTGGTTCGGCCGGAAAGCGTGCGTTGTCCTTGTCACTGTATTTGTCCGCGCCTTTGGGAATGGTGCGCCACAGGTCGTTGATCTGCTTCTGCAGGTGTTCTTCACGATCCTTCTGCCGACGCCGCTCTTCCTCGGCGGAAATCGGGTACGGACGTTTGTAGCGGTCGACACCGTAGTTCATCAGGGCGTGGCAGGAGTCGAGCAGATCCTCCACGGCATCAATCCCGTGGCGCTCTTCGCACTGCATGATGTACTGCTTGGCGAACACCAGGTAATCGATGATCGAACTGGCATCGGTCCAGGTGCGGAACAAATAGTTGCCCTTGAAGAAGCTGTTATGGCCGTAGCAGGCATGCGCAACCACCAGGGCCTGCATGCAGATGGTGTTTTCCTCCATCAGGTAAGCGATGCACGGATCCGAGTTGATCACGATTTCGTACGCCAGCCCCATCTGCCCGCGGCTGTAGGATTTCTCGGTGCTGAGGAAATGCTTGCCGTAGGACCAATGGTGATAGCCCAGCGGCATGCCGACCGAAGCATAGGCGTCCATCATCTGTTCGGCGGTGATCACTTCGATCTGGTTGGGATAGGTATCCAGGGCATAGCGGGCCGCGATACGGGCGATTTCGCGGTCGTAGGTCTGGATCAGCTCGAATGTCCATTCCGAGCCGGTGGAAATGGGTTGGCGCTTCTGCTCTTTGGCGGTCTTGGCGGTCATGTCACTAACCTGCGCTGGAAGAGTTCACGGAAGACCGGATAGATATCCCCGGCCGAGACCAGTTGTTGCTGGGCAAAAGTGTCGGAAAAGGCTTCGGCGATGCGCTCGTACTCGTACCACAAGGCCTGATGTTCGCGCGGGGTGATCTCAACGTAAGTGTAGTACTGCACGAACGGCATGATCTGGTTGATCAGGATGTCGCGGCAGATCGGCGAGTCGTCGTTCCAGTTGTCGCCGTCGGAAGCCTGGGCGGCGTAGATGTTCCACTCGTTGCTCGGGTAGCGCTCGGCCATGATCTCCTGCATCAGTTTCAGGGCGCTGGAAACAATGGTGCCGCCGGTTTCGCGGGAATAGAAAAATTCCTCTTCGTCCACTTCCCGGGCGCTGGTGTGGTGGCGGATGAACACCACGTCGATCTTGTCGTAGTTCCGCTTGAGGAACAGGTACAACAGGATGAAAAAACGCTTGGCGATGTCCTTGGTCGCCTGGGTCATGGAGCCGGAAACGTCCATCAGGCAGAACATCACCGCTTTGGAGCTCGGATTGGGTTGTTTGACCAGCAGGTTGTATTTCAAATCGAAGGTATCGAGAAACGGCACGCGATGGATGCGCGCACTGAGTCGCTCGATTTCTGCTTCAAGATCCTGGATATCGCCGAAATTGTCCGGCTCTTCCCGTTTCAGCCGAGCCAACTCTTCTTTGGCTTCGCGCAGTTTGGCGCGGCTGCTGCCCGACAATGCAATGCGCCTGGCATGGGCCGAGCGCAGGGTGCGGATGATGTTGATACGCGACGGATTACCTTCGTTGCTGATCCCGGCGCGTACAGTTTTGAAGGTGTCGGTGCCGGTGAGGTTGCGCTTGACCAGGTTGGGCAGCTCGAGATCCTCGAACATGAATTCGAGGAATTCTTCCTGGGTGATCTGAAAGACGAACTCGTCCATGCCTTCGCCGGAGTTGCCGGCCTTGCCCGGTCCACGGCCACCACCGCCTCCCGGCGGACGGGCAATGTGTTCGCCGGCGGTGAATTCCTTGTTGCCGGGATGAACCACGGTCTGCTTGCCGCCGCGACCATGGTGAAGCACCGGTTCGTCGATATCGCGACCGGGAATGCTGATCTGCTCACCGTGCTCCATGTCGGTAATGGAGCGCCGGCTGACCGCCTCTTCGACGGCCTTCTTGATGTGGTCACGGTAACGCCGCAGGAAGCGCTGACGGTTCACCGTGCTCTTGTTCTTGCCGTTGAGACGTCGGTCGATCACATAGCTCATGACTGCTCCTTAGAAGCTGTCCTGCAAAGGGGTGAGCGGTCATGCAGCATTGAACCGAATGCCAAGGGACGTACACGCTCCCCCAAGCGCTTTGGGTGCTGCCTGAACCTCGCTACCGCCTTTCGAACATCTTCCAGAGGCCTGTGTAGCAGAAAATGCGCGCACAGGCCTCGGACTGACGACAACCGGTCTGGCCGGTCGCGGGTTACTGTGATTTTCTGACCCGCAGATACCACTCGGAGAGCAGTCGTACCTGTTTGTCGGTGTAGCCGCGTTCGACCATTCGTGTAACGAAGTCGTTGTGTTTCTGTTGATCCTCTTTGCTGGCCTTGGCATTGAAGCTGATGACTGGCAGCAGGTCTTCGGTGTTCGAGAACATTTTCTTCTCGATGACCACCCGCAGTTTTTCGTAGCTGAGCCAGGTCGGATTCTTGCCGTTGTTGTTGGCCCGGGCACGCAACACAAAGTTGACGATCTCGTTGCGAAAATCCTTCGGATTGCTGATGCCGGCCGGTTTTTCGATCTTTTCCAGCTCCTCGTTGAGGGCGACGCGGTTGAGGATCTCGCCGGTTTCCGGATCGCGGTATTCCTGATCCTGAATCCAGAAGTCCGCATACAGCACGTAGCGGTCGAAGATGTTCTGGCCGTACTCGCTGTAAGACTCGAGGTAGGCGGTCTGGATCTCCTTGCCGATGAATTCGATATAACGCGGCGCCAGGTACTCTTTCAGGTAGCGCAGATAGCGCTCGCGGGTTTCGGCCTGGAACTGTTCCTGTTCGATCTGCTGCTCCAGCACATAAAGCAGGTGTACCGGGTTGGCGGCAATTTCGTGCGGATCGAAGTTGAAGACCTTGGACAGGATCTTGAACGCGAACCGGGTCGACAGACCGTTCATGCCTTCGTCGACGCCCGCTGCATCGCGGTATTCCTGGATCGACTTGGCCTTCGGATCGGTGTCCTTGAGATTTTCGCCGTCATACACGCGCATCTTGGAGTAGATGTTGGAGTTTTCCGGCTCTTTGAGACGTGACAGCACGGTGAACTGCGCCAGCATCTTCAGGGTGTCCGGCGCGCAATGGGCCTTGGACAGGGAGCTGTTGAACAGCAGCTTGTCGTAGATCTTCACTTCGTCGCTGACCCGCAGGCAGTACGGCACCTTGACGATGTAGATCCGGTCGATGAACGCCTCGTTGTTCTTGTTGTTGCGGAAGGTGTGCCACTCCGATTCGTTGGAGTGGGCCAGCAGGATCCCGGTGAACGGAATCGCGCCGAGGCCTTCGGTACTGTTGTAGTTGCCTTCCTGAGTGGCGGTCAGCAATGGGTGGAGCACCTTGATCGGTGCCTTGAACATTTCGACGAATTCCATCAGGCCCTGGTTGGCCCGGCACAGCGCACCGGAGTAGCTGTAGGCATCGGCGTCGTTCTGCGGGAATTCTTCGAGTTTGCGGATATCGACCTTGCCCACCAGCGCGGAGATGTCCTGGTTGTTTTCATCACCCGGTTCGGTCTTGGCCACGGCGATCTGGTTGAGGATCGACGGGTACAGCTTGACCACGCGGAACTGGCTGATGTCGCCGCCGAATTCGGCCAGGCGCTTGGTGGCCCATGGCGACATGATGGTGTTCAGGTAGCGCCGTGGGATGCCGAAGTCTTCCTCGAGGATTGCGCCATCTTCGGTGGCGTTGAACAGGCCCAGAGGCGATTCGAATACCGGCGAGCCCTTGATGGCATAGAAGGGCACTTTTTCCATCAGTTGTTTCAGCTTCTCGGCCAGGGACGATTTACCACCGCCGACAGGGCCGAGCAGATAGAGGATCTGTTTCTTCTCTTCCAGGCCCTGAGCGGCATGGCGGAAATACGACACGATCTGGTCGATGCATTCTTCCATCCCGTGGAAGTCTTCAAAGGCCGGATAGCGGCGGATCACCTTGTTGGAAAAGATTCGCGACAGCCTCGAGTTGGTCGAGGTGTCGAGCAGTTCCGGTTCGCCGATGGCCATTAACAGACGCTCGGCGGCGGAAACGTAGGCACTGCGATCCTCTTTGCACAGTTCCAGGTACTCCTGCAGGGAGAGTTCTTCCTGGCGTGTGGACTCGAAGCGTTGTTGGAAGTGGCTAAAGATACTCATGACGTCACCTCGCTCGATACGTGGAGCCGACGCCGGATCACTCAGTCGATGCTGGCAGCAGCCGCGATGGCAGCTGTTGTTTACCCCCCAGAACCCTTCCACGATCGACAATCGCGAAAGTTACTCCCGATGACCCGTGCGCCGGTGTACCGGCTCTCCCCTGTTTTGGATGGCCTGGGCTTAAGGATAGTTGGGAATTCGGGAGGTAAAGGCGAGATACGTAATTATGTGTGCCAAGACCGTTCGTCTGCCGGCGCAGGCCCGCGGAAGCCGGGGCCTGCACGTTACAAAAAAAATTATTCGGAGATGCCTTGCGCGGTTTCCGAAGGAAAAGTCGTACGCCACAGTTCGAAGCCGCCGTCCATGCTGTAGACGTCGGAGAAGCCCTGGCTCACGAGATACGCGGCGGCACCCTGGCTCGAGTTACCGTGGTAGCAGACCACGACGGTCGGGGCATCGAGGTCGGCGCCCTGAATGAAAGCATGCAGGGAATGATTGTCCAGATGCTTCGAGCCGCTGATGTGCAGTGCGGCAAATGTTGCCGGGTCACGGACGTCGACGACCACGGCGCCTTGCTCGCGCAGGGCCTGGGCCTGTTCAGGGGGGATACGTTTGAATTCGCTCATGGCGGGCTCCTGTGGCTCGGCTGAAAACGCAGTCTAGCGCGGGGCGCTGACGGGAGAAGATTCGGTGATCAGTGGCGCGACGGTGGGCAGGACGGCCCCGTGTTCGTCGCATTTGCATGACAGGCGTTCGCCGCTGTCGACATTCATCAGGGTCAGGCTGCCGCCCCACACACAACCGGTGTCGAGGGCTGAAATGCCTGGCTCGAGCACGTTGCCTTCCAGCGCCGCCCAGTGACCGAAGATGATCCGCAGGCCACGGGTCTTGCGCTCCTTGTGCTGGAACCAGGGCTTGTAGCCCGGCGGTGCGGTGTCGACGCCTTCCTTGCTCTTGAGGTCGAGCTTGCCTTCGGCGGTGCAAAAACGCATGCGGGTGAAGTAATTGGTGATGACCCGCAGGCGTGTCACGCCTTTGAGGTCGCTGTCCCATTTCGCCGGGTCGTTGCCGTACATGCCGTCGAGGTAGGCGGGGAACAGATTGTCGTCGCGCAGGGCTGTTTCAACTTCGGCGGCGCACTTCAGGGCGCGCCGCAGGGACCATTGCGGTGGAATGCCCGCATGCACCATGGCCACTTCGCGCTGCTCGTCGTAGTGCATGAGTTTCTGCTGGCGCAGCCATTCCATCAGTTCGGCACAGTCGGGCGCTTCAAGAATTTCACGCAGGGTGTCGGACTTCTTCATGCGCTCGATGTTTTTCGCTG
Source organism: Pseudomonas sputi (assembly GCF_021603585.1). GTDB lineage: Bacteria > Pseudomonadota > Gammaproteobacteria > Pseudomonadales > Pseudomonadaceae > Aquipseudomonas > Aquipseudomonas sputi. The sequence goes on from NZ_BQHI01000005.1 coordinate 338,108, forward strand.
CTGCCAGCAAGTGCAGGTCATGGTTACCGAGCACGCACACCAGCGAGTCGCGCATGCCATAAAGGAAGCGCAGCGTTTCCAGTGACTGCGGGCCACGGTTGACCAGATCGCCCACCAGCCACAGGCGATCCAGCGCTGGGTCGAACGCAACCTGCCTGAGCAGGCATTTGAGCGGTTCGAGGCAGCCTTGCAGGTCGCCGACGGCATACGTCGCCATCAGTGCAGGGCTCCGGGAACGGCGAGGCGGAAGGGCTTGATGATCGCGTCGAAATGCTTGCCGTCGTCGGCGACCATTTCGTAAGAGCCCTGCATGGTGCCGACCTTGGTGGTCATCACCGTGCCGCTGCTGTAGGTGTGACTCTTGCCGACGCCGATCAACGGTTGCTGGCCGACCACGCCGGCGCCCCGCACTTCTTCGACATGTCCGTCGCCATCGGTGATGACCCAGTGGCGCGACATCAGGCGGGCCGGTTGCTCGCCATTGTTCTGCACAGTGATGGTGTAGGCGAAGGCAAAACGCTCGTGCTCGGGTTGCGATTGGTCTGCTAGATAGTGGGTAACGACACTGACATCGACCTGGTAGCGGGGATCGGACATGCAAAAGGCCTTAAAAGCGAAGCGGGACGCGGGGCGTAGCTGATTGGGATTCAGTCTAGGCAAGTATCGGGCAGTAGACCAGAGTTGGCGTCCCGCCCGATAGCGATCATTGCCGGTCAGTCGGCGTCAGGTGCTTTCGCCGGCTGCTCGGCGAGCTGGTCTGCAAGACGCACGAACGCGGCGAGGTCGAGCTGTTCGGGACGCAGGCTGCCATCGACGCCGGCAGCTTCGATCTCGGCGTTGCTCAGCAATTGCTTGAGGGTGTTGCGCAGGGTCTTGCGACGCTGGTTGAAGGCTTCGCGTACCACGCGTTCGAGCAGGCGATGATCCTTGGCCGGATGCGGCAGCACCGCATGCGGCACCAGGCGCACGATCGCCGAGTCGACCTTCGGCGGCGGATTGAATGCGCCAGGACCGACGTTGAACAGGTGTTCGACCCGGCAGTGGTACTGAACCATGATCGACAGACGACCCCAATCGCCGCCACCGGGGCCTGCGGCCAGACGCTCGACCACTTCCTTCTGCAGCATGAAGTGCATGTCGCGGATGATGCCGGCGTTGTTCAGCAGGTGGAAAATCAGCGGCGTGGAGATGTTGTACGGCAGGTTGCCGACCACGCGCAGGCTGTTGGGTGCAGCGTTCAGGCTGTTGAAGTCGAACTTCAGTGCATCGCCCTGATGCAGGTTGAAATTGCTCTTGCCGGCAAACTGCTGGTTGAGGATCGGGATCAGGTCCTTGTCCAGCTCCACCACGTCCAGCTGTGCGCCGGAATTGAGGATGCCGGCGGTCAATGCGCCCTGGCCCGGGCCGATTTCCAGCATGCGGTCGCCGGCCTTGGCACTGATGGAGCGCAGGATGCGGTCGATGACGCCGGCATCGTGCAGGAAGTTCTGGCCAAAGCGTTTGCGCGCCTTGTGTTGGTATTGCTCGGTCATAAACGGGTCTCGGCCATCTGGTAGGCGGTTTCCAGAGCGACTTGCAGGCTGCCGGTGTCGATCCTGCCGCTGCCGGCCAGATCCAGGGCGGTGCCGTGGTCGACCGAGGTGCGGATGATCGGCAGGCCCAGGGTCACGTTGACTGCAGCGCCAAAGCCTTTGTACTTGAGCACGGGCAGGCCCTGGTCGTGGTACATCGCCAGCACCGCGTCGCAGTGCTCCAGATATTTGGGGGTAAACAGAGTGTCGGCAGGCAGCGGGCCACGAAGGTCCATGCCCTCGCCGCGCAGGCGCTCCAATGTGGGTTCGATGATGTCGATTTCTTCATGGCCCAGGTGTCCGCCTTCACCGGCGTGCGGGTTGAGCCCGCAGACCAGGATGCGCGGTTGGGCGATGCCGAATTTTTGTTGCAGATCGGCGTGCAGAATCCGCGTGACCCGTTCCAGCCGCTCCGGCGTAATCGCATCGGCGATGTCGCGCAAGGGCAGGTGAGTGGTGACCAGTGCCACGCGCAAACCGCGGGTGGCGAGCATCATCACCACTTGGGCGGTGTGGGTCAGGTCGGCGAGAAATTCGGTGTGACCGGAAAACGCGATGCCCGATTCGTTGATCACGCCCTTGTGAACCGGGGCGGTGATCATCCCGGCGAAATCGCCGTTCAGACAGCCATTGCCGGCGCGGGTCAGGGTCTCAAGAACGAAAGCGGCGTTGGCCTTGTCCAGTTGCCCGGCGACCACGGGGGCGCTGAGCGGGGTGTCCCAGACATACAGGCTGTTGGCGGGCGCCGGAGCGTCCGGCCAGTGGTCAGGCGCCACTTCCAGCAGGCTGACGGCCAGCCCCAGTTGCGCGGCCCGCTCTTGGAGCAGGTCGCGGCTGGTGATGGCAATCAGGGGGTGTGGCTGGGCTTGCGAGGCAAGCAGCAGGCACAGGTCGGGACCGATGCCGGCCGGTTCGCCGGGTGTCAGCGCGAAACGCTTGGGTTTCACTGCGCTGCCTGGTCTGCACCAGGGAGTTTGATCTCTACGTACGCTTCGTCACGGATCTGACGCAGCCAGGTTTGCAGCTCTTCGTCGTATTTGCGGTTACGCAGTACGGTCATCGCTTGCTGCTCACGGGCCTGTTCGGTGCTGTCGGTGGCGCGACGGCCAAGGACTTCCAGAACGTGCCAGCCGTATTGGGTCTGGAACGGCTTGGACAGCTGACCCTGTGGGGACTTGGCCATCACGGCGCGGAATTCCGGTACCAGTGCGTTCGGGTCGATCCAGTTCAGGTCGCCGCCGTTGAGGGCAGAACCCGGGTCTTCCGAGTACTTCTTGGCCAGTTCGGCGAAATCTTCACCGGCTTCGATGCGGTTGTAGAGCGACTGAGCCAGTTCCTTGGTCTTGGCTTCGTCGCGAACCGGACTTGGCTTGACCAGGATGTGGCGCACATGCACTTCGTCGCGCATCTGGCTCTCGCCACCACGCTTTTCCAGCAGCTTCAGGATGATGAAGCCGCCTGGAGTGCGTGCCGGTTGAGTGATGTCGCCAGCCGTCATGCTGCTCAGTTCACGGTCGAACGGCGGTGGCAGTTGAGCGGCTTTGCGCCAGCCCATGTCGCCGCCTTCCAGCGCGTTGTCACTGGCGGAGTTGGCCACGGCCATCTGGCCGAAGTCAGCACCTTGCTTGAGTTGCTGGTAAACCTCCATCGCCTTGCGTGCAGCGCTCTGAATCGCTTCGGAGTTGGCGCTTTCCGGGGTCGGGATCAGGATGTTGGCCAGGTGCAGCTCTTCGGACAGTTGCATCTTGCCCAGGTCGGAGGCGAGGAAGTTCTTCACTTCCTGTTCCGACACCTGAATGCGCTCGGCCACGCGGCGCTGGCGCACACGGCTGATGATCATTTCTCGGCGGATCTGCTCGCGAGCGTCCTCATAGGACAGGCCATCGCGGGACAGGGCGATGCGGAACTGCTCCGGGGTCATGTTGTTGCGCTGGGCAATGGTACCGACCGCCTGGTTCAGCTCCTCATCGGTGATGCGGATACCGGAGCGTTCGCCGATCTGCAGTTGCAGGTTCTCGATGATCAGGCGCTCGAGCACCTGTTGATCCAGTACGCCCGGAGGCGGCAGACCGCCGCCGCGCTTGGCGATGGTTTGCTGAACTTCGTGGACGCGTTGATCCAGCTGGCTCTGCATGACCACGTCGTTGTCGACGATGGCCACCACTTTATCGATAGGCTGTACCGCGGCGTTGGCTGCGGTACCCAGGAACAGCGCGCCCAGCATCAGCGGGCGCAGACAATCAGAAAGCTTGGTCTTCACGTTGACGATAACCTTGGATGCCTTTGTCGAGGAAGCTCTCTACCTTGGCGCCGGTGAGGCCGCCGAGTCCCTTCAGAACAATTTGGAGGAAGACGCCGTGGTCGCCTTTTTCGTTTTCCGGGGCGTTCTGACTGAATTCGTCATAGCTGACCCAGTAACGGTTGATCAGGCGCAGTTTCCAGCAGCAGTTGTCATATTCGAAACCACCGAAGGCTTCCAGCGTGCGATTGCGGTTGTAGTCGTACTGCCAGCGGCTGATCGCGCTCCACTGCGGAACGATCGGCCAGATGACCGAGAAGTCATGTTGCTGGATCTTGTAGTAGTCCTTCACGTAGCCAGGCTGGCCAGGCGTGCCGTAGTCACCACCGCCCACGGCCCATTTACCGGTGTTCTGGTCGTAGCGGACCTGGTCGTTGCGATAGCGATAGCCGACGTTGACCACCTTGTTCGGGTTGTCTTCCGGCTGGTAGTGGAACATCGCGCTGCCGGAACGCGGGCTGCGGCTGTCCGGATCCCAGTTGTAGTCGGCCGTGGTGCGCCAGTCGCGGTTCCAGCGGTATTCGTATTCCAGCGCGTACGGCGAAACGTTGGCGTGTGCGTCATCGCGTGTTTTGGCGTCGATGCCTGGCAGTTGAACTTCACGATCCTTGAAGTACAGAGCCTGGCCGACACTGATGCGTTGACGCTCGAACCCGTCGTCTTCGATCCAGCGGCTGGTCACGCCCAGCGACAGCTTGTTCTCGTCGCCGACACGGTCGGCACCCGAGAAACGGTTGTCACGGAAAAGCGAGGCGTAGTTAAAGGTGTATTCGCTGGTGTCGAATACCGGAATGTCTTCCTGATCCACCTCAGGTACATAGAGGTAGAAGAGGCGTGGCTCCAGGGTCTGGCGGTAATTTTTGCCAAAGAACGAGGTGTTGCGATCGAAGTACAGGCCGCTGTCGATACTGGCGATCGGTACACCGCGGCTCTGGTTGCTGTCGAACTTGCCGTTGAGCTTTTGTTGCTCGGCAGTCAAGGTATCGATCTGCGACTTGCCGGTGCCGTCCAGATCCAGCTGGTACTGGGTGTACTGATACTTGAGCGATGGCTTCAGGAAGCCATAGGTCCAGTTCATCGGCAGGCTGACGCCTGGTTTCAGATTCAGACGGTCGCCGTTGGCACGAGCCAGGCCGAACACGTTGTTATCGAGGCGGCGCTCGATCGTCCCGTCCTCGTTGACGAAATTGCCGTCCTTCAGATCGCGGTCAAACCGAACAAGCTCGGTCTCGTAATCGAAGTTCAGACCTTCCGGATGATACGGCAGCTGACCATTGAAGGTGATCTGCGGCAGGCGGTCATACGGGGTGATGTTCGACACGGTTGCCAGTTGGTACGCCTGGGCGTTCAAGCGAGCGGTGTAGCTGTCGCCACGATAGGTGACCGAGCCCTGCTGGTTCACGAAGTCGGCACTCTTCACGCCGATCTGATCAGTCTGTAGATCCTGGAAGTAGTACGGGTCGCTGATCTTGGTGTAGTCAACCTGGGTGAGCACGCGGGAGTCGAGACCGCCCTTGTGTTGCCAGTTGTACATGTAGCGATTCTTTTGGTAGTCGGTCTGCTTACTGCGCTCGGTTTCCTCGTCGTTGAGGTACGCCGCACCGAACTGGCCTTCGCTGGACTTGGTGAGGTAGCGGAACTCGCCTTCCATCAGCAGGCCGCGCTTGCCCATGTAGCGCGGGTACAACGTGGCGTCGTAGTTCGGTGCCAGGTTGAAGTAGTACGGGGTCACCAGCATGAAGCCGGTGTCGCTGCCGGTGCCGATGGTCGGCGGCAGGAAGCCCGACTGGCGACGGTCGTCGATCGGGAAGTAGATGTACGGGGTATACAGGATCGGAATGTCCTTGACCCGCAGCGTCACGTTGGTCGCGGTACCGAAGCCGGTGGCAGGGTTCAGGGTGATGTTGTTGCCCTTGAGCTGCCAGGCGTTGCTGTTCGGTTCGCACGTGGTGTACGTGCCGTCCTTCAGACGGATGATCGCGTTTTCGGCACGCTTGGCGTACAGCGCGTTACCGCGGATGCGCGACTTGTGCATGACGTATTCGGCGTTGTCGACCTTGGCTTCGCCGGTGTCGAGCTGCACATCGGCGTGGTCGCCGACGATCAGCGCACCGTTGTCGCGAATGCGCACGTTGCCCGCCAGTTCGCCACGGCTTTCGGCCTGATACAGGTTGGCCTCGTCGGCTTCGACCTGCATGCTGCCCTGACGCATGACCACATCACCGGCCAGGCTCGCGACCTGCGAATCCTGCTGATAACGCGACGCCTTGGCGCCGATGAAGGTCGGGGCGTCACTTTTATTCGTCTTGTCATTCATGCCAGGACGAATTGGTTCGATATAGGAACCAGAGCAGTAAGGACCGGTCTCGGCCAGTTGGGCGGCGGTGAGCTTCTCGCGCGGAACCCAGTCGAGGTGACTGTAGTCTTCGCTACGGGATTTCAGGCCACGGCCCTTGGACTCGGTAACCAGTACCGGCTTGGGCCCGGACTCCGCGGTGGAGCCGCTCTCGGCCGAGGCTTCGCCAGCGGCGCTGACGGCACTGCCGTCATGCACGGGGCGCGGCGGCAAGGCAGCGGCCGGCGTCTTCGGCGAGCAGGCCCAGCCACCCGTTGCCGAGACGGCGCAGTCATACTGCTCGGCGGCAACAACGAATGAACTGGCCAGAGGTTGCATAGCCAGCAGACTGCCGGTTACCAACAACGGAAATTTTTTACGAAACGCGGGGGATTTCAATGCCATCTTATTAGTCCGGGCTTCCTGCGTGCCATCTGCCCGCGGTGTGGGCCGCACGCCTCTCGATGGTCTGAAAAAGATGCTGGATAATAAAGCATGACCCGCTTGACGGCTAGCGCCGTCGGAGACCCTTGCAATGCCTGATCAAGATGTACGCTTGCAACACCTGAAAGTTTGGCTCGATGAACAGTTGGAAACCCTTTTTGCAGATCAGGGCTGGGGCGCCGTACCCCCGGCCACGTTGACCGCGGCCAGCAGCGACGCGAGTTTTCGCCGGTATTTCCGTTGGGAGGGCGCGGGTCGCAGCTTCGTCGTGATGGACGCGCCACCGCCTCAGGAAAACTGCAAACCCTTCGTGGATATCGCCTTTTTGCTGGCGAAATCCGGCATCAACGTGCCGAAAATTTATGCCGAAGACCTCGAGCGCGGGTTTCTTTTGCTCAATGACCTGGGCAACAAGACCTATCTGGACGTGATCGACAGCGAAAATGCCGACGCGTTATTCAGCGATGCCCTGCAAGCGCTGCTGGCTTTTCAGCAGTTGCCGATGGTGGCACCGCTGCCGAGCTATGACGTCGCGTTGTTGCGCCGCGAGCTGGAACTGTTTCCCGAGTGGTACGTGAAACGCGAACTGGGCGTCGAGTTTGATGCCACCCAACAGCAGCAGTGGCAAAAGGTCAGCGATCTGCTGATCGACAGCGCCCTGGCCCAGCCGAAAGTGCTGGTGCACCGCGACTACATGCCGCGCAACCTGATGCTCAGCGAGCCGAATCCCGGTGTGCTGGATTTTCAGGACGCCGTGTACGGCCCGGTGACCTACGACGTGACCTGCCTGTTCAAGGACGCGTTCCTCAGCTGGCCTGAAGAACGTGTGCGCGGCTGGCTGGAAAGCTACTGGCAGCAGGCGTCGGCGCTGACCATCCCGGTGCAGCCGGACTTCGAAGAGTTCCTGAGTGCCAGCGACCTGATGGGCGTGCAGCGTCATCTGAAAGTCATCGGCATCTTCGCCCGCATCTGCCATCGCGATGGCAAGCCGCGTTACCTCGGTGATGTACCGCGTTTCTTCTCTTATATAGAAGCGGTCATCGCTCGCCGTCCCGAGTTGGCGGATCTGCAGGCACTGCTCGCCAGCCTGCGTGGTGGAGTGACGGCATGAAGGCAATGATTCTGGCGGCGGGCAAAGGCGAGCGCATGCGCCCGCTGACCCTGACCACCCCCAAGCCGCTGGTGCGGGCCGGTGGCGTGCCATTGATTGAATATCACCTGCGTGCCCTGGCAGCGGCCGGTTTTAACGAGATCGTGATCAACCATGCCTGGCTCGGACAGCAGATCGAAGATCATCTGGGCGATGGTTCGCGGTTCGGCGTGTCGATCCAGTACTCGCCGGAGGGCGAGCCACTGGAAACCGGCGGCGGAATTTTTCGCGCCTTGCCGCTGTTGGGTGACGACGCGTTCCTGGTGGTCAACGGCGACATCTGGACCGATTACGACTTCAGCGTTTTGCATCAGCCGATCACCGGCCTGGCGCATCTGGTGCTGGCGGACAACCCGGCCCATCACCCGACAGGGGATTTCACCATGACCGAGGGTCAGGTACGTGATGGCCAGGCCGAGGCGGCGACTCTGACCTACAGCGGCATCGCCGTACTGCATCCGCAGTTGTTCGACGGCTGCGCCGACGGTGCCTTCAAACTGGCGCCGCTGCTGCGTAAAGCCATGGGGGATGGTCAGGTGACCGGCGAGCGGCTGAAGGGCCACTGGGTCGATGTCGGTACCCACGAGCGTCTGGCCGAAGCCGAAGCCTTGATAGAAGCGAGTCGCTGATATGTTGTGGCCAGGGACTCTGATTGGAGCCGGAGCGGGTTTTGCTATCGCCAGCATTCCGGGGGCCATGCTTGGGGCTTTGTTGGGGCAGGCGCTGGATCGGCGCCTGCATTTGCAGAGCTGGGGGCACTTGCGGGAAAAACTCGGTGGGCGACCGATGCTGCGCAACGACGAATTGTTGTTCGTGTTGCTCGGGCGTCTGGCCAAGAGCGACGGGCGGGTCACGGACGGTCATATCCAGCAGGCGCGTCAGGAGATGCGTTCGCTGGAAATGAGCGAGCCGGCACAGCGCCGGGCGATTGCTGCGTTCAACCGCGGCAAGTCCGGCAACGACAATCTGCGCGGTTACCTGCGTCGGTTGAGCGCTCAACCCCATGCGGCCGAAGGCGTGTTGCGTGCCTGCTGGCGAATGGTCTTCGCCGATGGTCGGGCCGGCGTCAGCGAGCGGGAACTGCTGGCACAGTGGGGCAAGTGGCTGGGCTGGACGACACACCAGATACAGGCGCTGGCTACGGATTACGAGCCGCACAAGCGTCCGATCGTCAGCGCGGCGGTCAGCTATCAGGAGGCGATGCGCCTGCTCGGTGTGTCGGCCACCAGCGAACCGGCGCAGATCAAGCGTGCCTATCGACGGCTGCTCAGTCGGCATCACCCGGACAAGGTGGCCGGGACGGGCGCAACGCCAGCGCAGGTGCGTGAGGCCACCGAGAGAACCCGCGAATTGCACAATGCCTACACCTTGATTCGCGAACGGCGGGATTTTCGCTAGGCATAAAAAATCGCAGCGTTGAGCTGCGATTTTTTTATCCGTGTTTTTTACATCCGGGCCCTTTAGTCCGGACTCTGCGGATTCAACCAGCCACGCACCCGGCGGAACAATTGCTCCTGCTCGGCCTTGTTATCCGGCAAGGCCCTGAGTGCGACCTGACTGAACGCGGACGTCTTCAACCGTTTGCTGGCCTGCAGGCGCTCCAGTGCCGCGTTGCGGTCCAGCGGTTTATCCATGTAGAAAATATCCGCCGTCGGCAGCTTCAGGGCAGGCGTCAGTTCCACCAGTGGCGGTTGGGCCTTGGGCGGCGTCTGCGCGGCCACCAGCACCAGTTTCTCGACCTGCGAGGTCTGTCGCTCACTCAAGTAACGTGCGGCCCAGTAGGCGCCGGTGCCATGGCCGAGGACGACGATGCTGCGCGCGCTCTGTTGCTCGGCGTAGGCCAATGCGGCGTCGATGCGGGCGAAGATTCGCTCGGCATCCGCCTTGGACTGTTCCTCGGTGGTTTCGGCAACGACCTTGTCGGCCACATCGGCTTCGCCGCCGGCGGCTTGTTCGATTGGCTCGGCAGTGGTCGAATCCTTGCTGCCAGGGTCGGCGGTTTTCGCTGCGGCGGGGGCTTCGACCACGCGCGGTGCGATCGCATCGCTTTGCAGATCGGGCAGGGTGATACTCAGGCTGCTCCACTCGACGTCCGGCAACTTGTGGCGCAACGGGCCAATTGCCTGGGGCCAGTCAGCGGTCTCGCCGGCACCGGGAATGAGGACCACCGCGCCTTTGGGTTCGGCGGTGTTGGCAGGTTTCCAAAGGGCGAGGAAGGTGTCGCTGCCCGCTTGCAGTTGCTGTTGTTCCTGGGCCGGAACCTTGCGTTCGAGTGCTGCGGCTTCTTCCTGACTACGCTCAAGCAGTGGCTGGCGTTCGACCGGTTTCTCTTCGGCGGCTTTTTCTGCGGCGGGGGCGGGTGCCGGATCCGCGGCTTCGACGGAAAACGCACAAGGCAGGATCAGCGACAGGCACAATGCTGGCATTGCCAGGCGATAGACAGGGGGCATCGGTTATTCCAGGCCAGAAGTTATCCCGGCAGCCTAATGGGTTGGTCAGAATTTGTCAGTGTATGAGACTTCAATGATGCGTTTTTGCTGCCTGTGGGTTATCGGCTGTCTGGTGTTTCCCTTGATAGGCTGGGGGGCGCCTGCGCCATCGAGCCACCTCGCGCGGTTGTCGGCGAGCGAACAACAGTGGCTTGCGCAGCACAACGAATTGCGCGTGGGCCTGGTATTGCAGGCACCGTACGCGCAATACGACCGGCGACTGCAGCGGCTGTCAGGGGCCAATGTCGAGGTGATGAAAGCCTTGGCCCGGGCGCTGAATGTCGAGCTGAGCTGGCGCAACTTTCAAGATCTGGCGCAACTGGAGGCGGCTGCACGGGACGGCGAAATCGACATCGCCCCGGGCCTGACCCAGACCCCGGGCGGGCTGCGCCTATGGCAGTTTTCCGACCCCTACATGCGTGTGCCGCAACTGGTGGTCAGCGATCAGAAGAGCAGCGCGACCGTGGAGCTGGAAAAGCTCGACAGCCAGACCCGCGTCGCCGTGCGCATGCCCGGCGTCGCCGCCGATTACCTGCGCGGCAACTATCCCCATCTGAATCTGCAAGGCGTACCGATGGAACGCCAGGCGCTGCAACTGTTGCTGACTCAACAGGCGTCCTACGCGGTGGTCGATGAGGCGCAGCTCGGTCGATTGTCGGCGGAACCGGAGTTTGCCGGGCTGGTGGTGGTCGGCGACATCGGTCTGCCGCAACTGCTGCGCATCGGCACCCGCCGCGACTGGCCGGAACTGGCCGGGATCGTCGAGAGCGGCTTGCGCGCAATTCCGGCCAAGGATCTGGAGCGCCTGCATGCGCAATGGCTGCAGCCCAAGTATCCGCGGCTTTCCGAATCGCCGGGCTTCTGGCAGAACCTGAGTCTGTTGTTCGCAGTGCTGCTGCTCAGTTGCGTGGCCATCGTGCTCTGGCAACGGCGCCAGCAACGCAGTCTTGAACAGCGTCTGCTCGACGCGCGCGAAGACATTGCCCTGCGCGCCGCCAGCGAAGAAGCCTTGCGTCTGACCCAATTCTCCATCGATCAGAGCACCGTCGGCATTCTCTGGGTCAACTGGGACAGCCATGTGCGCTACGCCAATCGTGCGGCGGAAAACATGCTCGGTTATCCACAAGGCGCGATCATCGACCGGCCGTTGATCGACTTCGAGCCGGGCCTGCACATGGATCGCTGGCTCAATCTGTGGAAACGCGCCCGGGCCAGCGAAGAGGGGCCGCTGAGTTTTGAAACCAACTGTGTGCGGGCCGATGGCAGTGTGCTGCCGGCGGATGTATCGCTGAGCTTCCTGCGTTTTCGCGATGGCGAGTATCTGGTGGTTTACCTCACTGATGTCACCGAACGCCGGCGTGCCCTGGCTGCCTTGCAGGAAAGCGAGGCGCGGCTGCAAGGCATCGCGGCCAACGTGCCGGGGCTGGTGTTCCGTCTCGAGCGCGCACCGGTAACCGGGCAGATCGACTTTGCCTACATCAGTGAGGGCAGCGAGAGTCTGGTCGGCTACGCGCCGGCCGCCATCGCTCATCGCGACATGGGCCTGCGCAGCCTGGTGCATCCGGATGACCGGGCCGGTTATCACCAGACCCAGGATCAGGCGCTGGACACCGACAGCGACTGGTCGTGGCAGGGCCGAATCCTCACGCGCCAGGGCGAACAGCGCTGGGCCGAAATCAAGGCCATCACCCGTCAACTGGAGGGCGGCGCCTATGTCTGGGACGGCATCGTCTGGGACATCACCGAAAGCAAACGCATCGAACTGGAACTGGCGGCCTCCCGCGAACAACTGCGCGAACTGTCGGCGCACCTGGAAAGTGTGCGGGAGGAGGAAAAGGCACGGATTGCCCGGGAGGTGCACGATGAGCTGGGGCAGATGCTGACGGTGCTGAAACTGGAGACATCGATGTGCGAACTGGCCTACGCGCAACTTGACCCGGGGCTGAACGAGCGCTTGAACAGCATGAAGCGCCTGATCGCCCAGTTGTTTCAGCTGGTGCGGGATGTGGCGACGGCGCTGCGTCCGCCGATCCTCGACGCCGGGATCGCCTCGGCGATCGAGTGGCAGGCGCGGCGCTTCGAGGCGCGTACGCAGATTCCGTGTCTGGTGCAGGTGCCGGACAACCTTGCGCCGCTCAGCGACGCCAAGGCCATCGGCCTGTTCCGCATTCTTCAGGAGGCGTTGACCAACGTCATGCGCCATGCCCGGGCGCATACTGTAGAACTGACGCTGGTGCAGGAAGGCGACGAATTGTGTCTGACGGTCAGCGATGATGGCGTAGGATTTGTCGCCGCTGCCGGCAGGCCCACATCCTTTGGACTGGTGGGCATGCGCGAGCGGGTGTTGATCATGGGTGGGCAGCTGTCACTCGACAGCGAGCCGGGCGAAGGCACCACGCTGAGCGTGCGGGTGCCACTGGATGAGGAGAAGTAAGTGATCCGTGTACTGGTAGCCGAAGACCACACCATCGTTCGCGAAGGCATCAAGCAATTGATCGGCCTGGCCAAGGACCTGCAAGTGGTGGGGGAGGCGAGCAATGGCGAGCAGTTGCTCGAAACCTTGCGCAACGTGCCGTGCGAAGTGGTGCTGCTGGACATCTCAATGCCCGGCGTCAACGGGCTCGAAGCGATTCCGCGGATCCGCGCGCTGAACCATCCGCCGGCGATTCTGGTGCTGTCGATGCACGACGAAGCGCAGATGGCCGCCCGGGCGCTGAAGGTCGGCGCCGCCGGGTATGCGACCAAGGACAGCGATCCGGCGCTGCTGCTGACGGCGATTCGCAAGGTTGCGGCGGGCGGGCGCTACATCGACCCGGAGCTGGCCGACCGCATGGTGTTCGAAGTCGGCCTGACCGATGCGCGGCCGCTGCACTCGCTGCTGTCCGAGCGCGAGTTCTCGGTGTTCGAACGTCTGGCGCAAGGCGCCAACGTCAACGACATCGCCCAGCAACTGGCCCTGAGCAGCAAGACCATCAGCACCCACAAGGCGCGGCTGATGCAGAAACTCAACATCACCTCGCTCGCCGAACTGGTGAAGTACGCGATGGAACACAAGCTCCTCTGAGCGACATATCCAATAGCGACAGGCGTTTTTGCCGGTTCTGACGACTTGAGCCCCGACCCATGGGTCGGGTTTGCCAAAACGCGCCATCCTTGTAGGGCAATCCCTACCCCCGGACTTCCATCCGGCTGAGGCGATTCTCTCCTGCGCCCCGATTTGCGTGACTGTGAGCAGCCACTAGGCTTAATCCCACAGCAGTCATCAATAACAAAGGTGTGGGTATGAGCCAGGTCGAAACAAACGCAGGGGCCAGCGATGTGCTGGTCAGCTTTCGTGGAGTGCAGAAGAGCTACGACGGCGAGAACCTGATCGTCAAAGACCTCAACCTGGACATTCGCAAGGGCGAATTCCTCACCTTGCTCGGACCGTCCGGCTCCGGCAAGACCACCAGTCTGATGATGCTCGCCGGTTTCGAAACGCCGACCGCCGGCGAAATCCTCCTCGCCGGGCGGGCAATCAACAACGTGCCGCCGCACAAGCGCGACATCGGCATGGTGTTCCAGAACTACGCGCTGTTCCCGCACATGACCGTTGCCGAAAACCTGGCGTTTCCGCTGACCGTGCGTGGCCTGAACAAGAGCGACGTGAGTGACAAGGTCAAGAAGGCCCTGAGCATGGTCCAGCTCGACGCGTTCGCATCGCGTTATCCGGCGCAACTGTCCGGCGGCCAGCAACAACGTGTGGCCTTGGCTCGCGCGCTGGTGTTCGAGCCGCAGCTGGTGCTGATGGACGAACCCCTCGGCGCCCTCGACAAGCAACTGCGCGAACACATGCAGATGGAAATCAAACACCTGCACCAGCGCCTCGGCGTGACGGTGGTCTACGTGACCCACGACCAGGGCGAAGCGCTGACCATGTCCGACCGTGTCGCCGTGTTCCATCAGGGCGAGATCCAGCAGATCGCTCCGCCACGCACCCTCTACGAAGAACCGAAAAACACCTTCGTCGCCAACTTCATCGGCGAGAACAACCGTCTCAACGGTCGCCTGCTCAGCCAGACCGGCGAGCGCTGCGTGGTCGAGTTGGGGCGTGGGGAAAAGGTCGAGGCGCTGGCGGTCAACGTCGGCCAGACCGGCGAACCGGTCACCCTGTCGATCCGTCCGGAGCGCGTCAGTCTCAATGGTTCGAGCGACCAATGCGTCAACCGCTTCTCCGGGCGGGTGGCCGAATTCATCTATCTGGGCGACCACGTCCGGGTGCGCCTGGAAGTCTGCGGCAAGACCGACTTCTTCGTGAAACAACCGATTGCCGAGCTCGATCCAGCGCTCGCGGTCGGTGACGTGGTTCCGCTTGGCTGGCAGGTCGAGCACGTTCGCGCGCTCGATCCTCTTCTAGAGGCGCACTGAAACGCCCCGCAATACCAACACCAACCCTGCACGTGGAGAGAACAATAAATGTTGAGATCCCTGAAGTTCACAGCCCTGACCCTGGGCCTGATGGGTGCGGCAAGCGCAATGGCCGCCGGCCCGGATCTGACCGTGGTGTCGTTTGGCGGGGCGAACAAGGCGGCGCAAGTCAAAGCCTTCTACGCACCGTGGGAAGCGGCGGGCAACGGCAAGATCGTCGCCGGCGAGTACAACGGCGAGATGGCCAAGGTCAAAGCCATGGTCGACACCAAGAGCGTGTCCTGGGATCTGGTCGAGGTGGAATCGCCGGAACTGTCCCGTGGTTGCGACGAAGACATGTTCGAGCAACTCGATCCTGCGCTGTTCGGCAAGTCCGAAGACTACGTCAAAGGCGCGATCCAGCCATGCGGCGTGGGCTTCTTCGTGTGGTCGACCGTACTGGCCTACAACGCCGACAAGCTGAAAACCGCACCGACCAGCTGGGCGGATTTCTGGGACACCAAGAAATTCCCGGGCAAGCGCGGCCTGCGCAAAGGCGCCAAGTACACCCTCGAATTCGCCTTGATGGCCGATGGCGTTGCACCGAAAGACGTCTACAAGGAGCTGGCCAGCAAGGGCGGCCAGGATCGCGCGTTCAAGAAACTGGATGAGCTGAAACCGAACATTCAGTGGTGGGAAGCCGGTGCCCAGCCGCCGCAATACCTCGCTTCCGGTGACGTGGTCATGAGCTCGGCCTACAACGGTCGTATCGCCGCCGTGCAGAAAGAATCCAATCTGAAAGTGGTGTGGAACGGCGGCATCTACGACTTCGACGCCTGGGCCATCCCGAAAGGCCTGGACGCCAAGCGTGCCGAAGCGGCGAAGAAATTCATCGCGTTCTCGGTGCAGCCGCAACAGCAGAAGACCTACTCGGAAAACATCGCCTACGGCCCGGCCAACTCCCAGGCTGTGCCGTTGCTGGACAAGGCGATCCTGAAAGACATGCCGACCACCCCGGAAAACATCGCCAATCAGGTGCAGATCGACGTCAGCTTCTGGGCTGACAACGGCGAGCAACTGGAGCAGCGCTTCAATTCCTGGGCTGCGAAGTAACCAGAGGGCTTGCCCCCCTGTGATCATTCCCACGCAGAGCGTGGGAATGATCATTCAGGTTGCGGTGTTCCAACACAACAGAGGCGGTTTGCCGCCTCTGTAACGATCAAAGATTTGCGGAGTACGTCATGGCCATCGCCGTTCCCCTGAACGAGGGCAACAGCCCCACCTTGAAGCAGCGGCTCAAGCACGCCGAGCGGGTCAACCGCTGGAAGGCCCAGGCGCTGATCGCGCCGCTGGTGCTGTTTCTGTTGCTGGTGTTCCTGGTGCCGATCGTGGCGCTGCTCTATAAAAGTGTCGGCAACCCGGAAGTGGTCGCCGGCATGCCGCGCACCGTGACCGCGATTGCCGCGTGGGACGGCCGAGGCCTGCCCGCAGAACCGGTCTACAAAGCCGCCAGCGAAGACCTCGCCGAAGCACGGAAAAACCAGACCCTGGGCGATCTGTCCAAGCGCCTGAACATGGAGTTGGCCGGCTATCGTAGCCTGCTGACCAAAACCGCCCGCTCGCTGCCCTTCGCCAGCGAACCGGCCTCTTATAAAGAAGCGCTGGAAGGCCTCGATGAGCGTTGGGGCGATCCGGCCTACTGGCAAGCGGTGAAGCGCAACACCAGCACCATCACCCCGTTCTATCTGCTGGCGGCGGTGGATCATCGCATCGACGACCTTGGCGAAATTGCTCCGGCCACCCCGGATCAGGCGATCTACCTCGACATCTTCGCCCGGACCTTCTGGATGGGCCTGGTCATTACCGTGATCTGCCTGGTGCTGGCCTATCCGCTGGCGTACCTGCTGGCCAACCTGCCGTCGCGTCAAAGCAACTTGCTGATGATTCTGGTGCTGCTGCCGTTCTGGACTTCGATTCTGGTGCGAGTCGCCGCGTGGATCGTGTTGCTGCAATCCGGCGGATTGATCAACAGCGCGCTGATGGCAATGGGCATCATCGATAAACCGCTGGAACTGGTGTTCAACCGCACCGGGGTCTACATCTCGATGGTGCACATCCTGCTGCCGTTCATGATCCTGCCGATCTACAGCGTGATGAAAGGCATCTCGCCGACCTACATGCGTGCCGCGATTTCCCTCGGTTGCCACCCGTTCGCCAGTTTCTGGCGGGTGTACTTCCCGCAGACCTACGCCGGTGTCGGCGCCGGCTGCCTGTTGGTGTTCATCCTCGCCATCGGCTACTACATCACCCCGGCGCTGCTGGGCAGCCCGAACGATCAGATGGTCAGCTACTTCGTCGCGTTCTACACCAACACCAGCATCAACTGGGGCATGGCCACTGCGCTCGGCGGGCTGTTACTGCTGGCGACCGTGGTGCTTTATCTGATTTACAGCTGGCTGGTGGGCGCCAGTCGCCTGCGCCTGAGCTAAGGGGAATTTGAAATGCTGAGTCCTTATATGTCGCCCGTCGAGCGGGTGTGGTTCTACAGCTTGCGGATACTCTGCGGCTTGATCCTGTTGTTCCTGATCCTGCCGGTGCTGGTGATCGTGCCGCTGTCGTTCAACTCGGGCAGTTTCCTGGTGTACCCGCTGCAAGGTTTTTCGCTGCAGTGGTATCAGGACTTCTTCGCCTCGGCGGAATGGATGCGCGCGTTGAAGAACAGCATCATCGTCGCCCCGGCCGCGACCGTGCTGGCCATGGTGTTCGGCACACTGGCGGCCATCGGCCTGACCCGTGGCGATTTCCCCGGCAAGCCGCTGGTGATGGCGCTGGTGATTTCGCCGATGGTGGTGCCGGTGGTGATCATCGGTGTGGCCAGTTACCTGTTCTTCGCGCCGCTGGGCCTGGGTAACAGTTTCTTCTCGCTGATCGTCGTACACGCGGTGCTCGGCGTGCCATTCGTGATCATCACGGTGTCGGCGACGCTGCAGGGCTTCAACCACAATCTGGTGCGCGCGGCGGCCAGCCTCGGCGCTTCGCCATTGACCACGTTTCGCCGGGTGACTCTGCCGCTGATTGCGCCGGGGGTGATTTCCGGGGCGCTGTTTGCCTTTGCGACCTCGTTCGATGAAGTGGTGGTGACGCTGTTTCTCGCAGGTCCCGAGCAGGCGACGTTGCCACGGCAGATGTTCAGCGGGATTCGCGAGAACCTGAGCCCGACGATTGCGGCGGCGGCGACGTTGTTGATTGCCTTCTCGGTGATCCTGCTGCTGACGCTGGAGTGGTTGCGTGGGCGGAGTGAGAAGCTGCGTACTGCTCAGGTCTGAACCACGCCCGATATTGCTCCCACGCTCCGCGTGGGAGCAATCAGTGTGCAGGCAGTCATTCATGCGCTGAATGACAGACAACCCGAATTCCCCGACTACGCTTGTGCTCAGCTCCCCCATCTATAAGAGGCTGCGCACGATGAGTCTTTCCTCGTTCAAGATCGCTCACAAACTGATCACCGGCGCCGGGGCCATCGAGCAACTGGCGGCCGAGCTCACGCGGCTGGACATCGACAACCCGCTGATCGTCACCGATGCCGCGCTGGTCAAGTCCGGCACGGTGGAACTGGCGCTGGCGCAGATCGGCGAGCGCGAGTACGAAATCTTCGACCGGGTGCTGCCCGATCCGGAAATCGCCATCGTCGAAGACTGCATGCGCGTCTACCGAGAGGGCGGTCACGACGGGCTGATCGGCCTCGGTGGCGGCAGTGCCATCGACATCGCCAAGAGCGTTGCGGCGTACGCCGGTTATCACGGCGCTCTCGAAGATCTGTTCGGCGTCGATCAGGTGCCGCGCAAGGGGCCGCCGCTGATTGCCATCCCGACCACGGCCGGCACCGGGTCGGAGGTGACCAATGTGGCGATCCTCTCGGACAAGGTCGCCCAACTGAAGAAGGGTATTGTCAGCGATTACCTGTTGCCGGACGTGGCGCTGGTCAGCCCGCAAATGACCCTGACCTGTCCGCGCAGTGTCACCGCCGCCAGTGGCGTCGATGCCCTGGTGCATGCCATCGAGTCCTATCTGTCGCTGAATGCCTCGCCGATCACCGATTCGCTGGCCATTGGTGCGATCAAGTTGATCGCCCGATCCTTGCCCAAGGCGTACGCCAACCCGTCCAACCTGCAGGCCCGGGAAGATATGGCCACCGCCAGCCTGATGGCCGGCATGGCGTTCGGCAATGCCGGGGTCGGCGCGGTGCATGCGCTGGCGTATCCGCTGGGCGGGCGTTTCAACATTGCTCACGGCGTCAGCAATGCGTTGCTGCTGCCGTATGTCATGACCTGGAACAAGATGGCCTGTGTCGAGCGGATGCAGGATATCGCCGAAGCCATGGGGGTGAAGACCGCTCATCTGAGTCTCAATGCAGCCGCCGACAGCGCCGTCGCGGCAATGACCGAACTGTGCGCGGCGGTGGAGATCCCGTTGGGTCTGCGCAGTTTCGGCGTGCCTGAAGAAGCGATCCCGGCCATGGCGCTAGAGGCCGCTGGCATCGAGCGCCTGATGCGCAACAACCCGCGTAAGCTCAGCGCTGCCGATATCGAGAAGATCTACCGGGCGGCGTATTGAGAACCTGCCGGTCATCGGTCATGGCACAACCCAATCATCGCGGTCACGGTGCGCGCGCGGAAACTTGAGGTATACAATGCGCGCCATCGTGATTTAGCTCAGAAAAGGTGCGTCATGCAGCCCTTCGTTATTGCTCCGTCGATTCTTTCCGCCGACTTCGCCCGCCTGGGCGAGGAAGTGGACAACGTTCTGGCCGCCGGTGCCGACTTCGTCCACTTCGATGTCATGGACAACCACTACGTGCCGAACCTGACCATCGGCCCGATGGTCTGCGCCGCGCTGCGCAAGTACGGCATCACCGCGCCGATCGACGCGCACCTGATGGTCAGCCCGGTGGATCGCATCGTCGGCGACTTCATCGAGGCCGGCGCTACCTACATCACCTTCCACCCGGAAGCCACGCTGCACGTCGATCGTTCGCTGCAACTGATCCGTGAAGGCGGCTGCAAATCCGGCCTGGTGTTCAACCCGGCGACCCCGCTGGACGTGCTCAAGTACGTGATCGACAAGGTCGACATGGTCTTGCTGATGAGCGTCAACCCGGGCTTCGGCGGGCAGAAGTTCATCCCCGGCACCCTCGACAAGCTGCGTGAAGCGCGGGCGATCATCGATGCCTCGGGCCGTGACATCCGCCTGGAAATCGACGGCGGCGTCAACGTCAACAACATCCGCGAAATCGCCGCTGCCGGTGCCGACACCTTTGTCGCCGGTTCGGCGATCTTCAATGCGCCGAACTATCAGGAAGTCATCGACAAGATGCGTTCCGAACTGGCGCTGGCTCGCCCATGAGCGGCTTTGAGCAGTTGTTCCCGGGGCAACTGCCGCGGTTGGTGATGTTCGATCTGGATGGCACGCTGATCGATTCGGTCCCCGACCTGGCGGCGGCTGTGGATAACATGCTGCTCTCCCTCGGGCGCAAGCCTGCCGGTATCGAGTCGGTGCGCGAGTGGGTCGGCAACGGCGCGCCGGTGCTGGTGCGCCGCGCGTTGGCTGGCGGCATCGACCACTCCTCCGTGGATGATGTGGAGGCCGAGCATGCGCTGGAGGTTTTCATGGAGGCTTACGGCGCCAGCCATGAGCTGACCGTGATCTATCCCGGCGTGCGCGACACCCTCAAATGGCTGCACAAGCAGGGCGTGGCCATGGCGCTGATCACCAACAAGCCGGAGCGCTTCGTTGCGCCGTTGCTGGATCAGATGAAGATCGGCCGCTACTTCAAATGGATCATCGGCGGCGACACCCTGCCGCAGAAGAAGCCTGACCCGGCAGCGCTGTTCTTCGTGATGAAAATGTCCGGAATCCCGGCTTCGCAATCGTTGTTCGTCGGTGATTCGCGCAGCGATGTGCTGGCGGCGAAGGCGGCGGGGGTCAAGTGCGTCGGGCTCAGTTATGGCTACAACCATGGCCGGCCGATTGCCGAGGAGTCTCCGGCGCTGGTGATCGACGATCTGCGCAAGCTAATTCCCGGTTGCCTGGATACGGCCGCTGAGATAACGTTGCCCGACGCTTCTCAATCCCCTTCTGGAAACGCCATCGTGGTGGTCACCCGCAAACTCTGGATGAAAGTCATCAAGGCCCTGGCCCGCTGGCGTTGGCGCGCCTGACTTGTTCCTGGCCGGCCTGCCGGCGCGTTTGCTCACCTGACTGATTTGCCCCTCACACCACGAGGCACCCTATGATCCGCGAAGAATTCCTGCGTCTGGCCGCTGACGGCTACAACCGCATTCCGTTGGCCTGCGAAACCCTGGCCGACTTCGACACGCCGCTGTCGATCTACCTGAAACTGGCCGACCAGCCCAACTCCTACCTGCTCGAATCGGTGCAGGGCGGCGAGAAATGGGGCCGTTACTCGATCATCGGCCTGCCGTGCCGCACGGTGCTGCGGGTTCATGACCATCACGTCAGCATCACCGTCGACGGCGTCGAAACCGAAAGCCATGACGTTGAAGACCCGCTGGCCTTCGTCGAAACCTTCAAGGCCCGCTACAACGTGCCGACCATCGCGGGTCTGCCGCGCTTCAACGGCGGTCTGGTGGGTTACTTCGGTTATGACTGCGTGCGCTATGTAGAGAAGCGCCTCGGCAAGTGCCCGAATCCGGATCCGCTGGGTGTGCCGGACATTCTGTTGATGGTTTCCGATGCGGTGGTGGTGTTCGACAACCTCGCCGGCAAGATGCATGCGATCGTGCTGGCCGACCCGGCGCAGGCCGATGCCTACGAGCAGGGCCAGGCGCAATTGCAGCAACTGCTGGAAAAACTGCGTCAGCCGATCACCCCGCGCCGTGGCCTGGATTTCAGCAAGCAGCAGGCGGCCGAACCGGTGTTCCGCTCCAGTTTCACCCAGGACGACTACGAAAAAGCCGTCGATACCATCAAGGAATACATCCTCGCCGGTGACTGCATGCAGGTCGTGCCGTCCCAGCGCATGTCGATCGACTTCAAGGCGGCGCCGATCGATCTGTACCGTGCGCTGCGTTGCTTCAACCCGACGCCGTACATGTACTTCTTCAACTTCGGCGATTTCCACGTCGTCGGCAGTTCGCCGGAAGTGCTGGTGCGGGTCGAAGACAACCTGATCACCGTGCGCCCGATTGCCGGCACCCGTCCTCGCGGGGCGACCGAAGAGGCGGACGTGGCGCTGGAAGAAGACCTGCTGTCGGACGACAAGGAGATCGCCGAGCATCTGATGCTGATCGACCTCGGTCGCAACGACACCGGTCGCGTTTCGGAGGTCGGCTCGGTGAAACTCACCGA
Organism: Pseudomonas sputi; assembly: GCF_021603585.1. Classification (GTDB taxonomy): domain Bacteria; phylum Pseudomonadota; class Gammaproteobacteria; order Pseudomonadales; family Pseudomonadaceae; genus Aquipseudomonas; species Aquipseudomonas sputi. The sequence goes on from NZ_BQHI01000005.1 coordinate 360,150, forward strand.
GAAAATGGTCATCGAGCGTTATTCCAACGTGATGCACATCGTGTCCAACGTGACCGGCCAGTTGAAAGCCGGGCTGACGGCGATGGACGCACTGCGGGCTATCCTGCCGGCGGGCACCTTGTCCGGCGCACCAAAAATCCGCGCGATGGAAATCATCGACGAACTGGAACCGGTCAAACGTGGCGTGTATGGCGGCGCGGTCGGCTATTTCGCCTGGAACGGCAACATGGACACCGCCATCGCAATCCGCACCGCCGTGATCAAGAACGGCGAACTGCACGTGCAGGCCGGTGGCGGCATCGTCGCCGACTCGGTGCCGGCGCTGGAGTGGGAAGAAACCATCAACAAGCGCCGGGCGATGTTCCGCGCTGTTGCACTGGCCGAGCAAACCCCGGACTGAGTGATTGATGATTCAGCCATAAAAAAACGCGGCGCCTGTGAGGGCGCCGCTTTTTTTTATGGCCTGCGAATCAGAAGTCGAGCGCTACGCCGACGTTGATCCCTTGCTGGGTGAAGTCGTCATCCTTGCGGATGTCGTAGCTGGCGCGCAAGGCCAGATCCTTGGTGAGGTTGTGGCTCACGCCCAGGTTCAGGCGGTTGAGGTTGGTCTGCGGGGTGTAGCCGGCCAGGGTGTAGCGGTTGTTCGGCAGACTGTTGAGGTTCATCGTCACATGCTGGGTGTCGTCGTTGTACTCGCGCTCATGGGCCAGTTCGCCGAACACCTGAGTCTGCGAGGTGATCTGGTACTTGCCCTGGATCCCGAGGCCGAGACGGCGGGAGATGCGCGACTGGTCATCGAATGTCAGTGCAGTGGAGTCGGCACCGTTTTCCGAGTAACCATCGACTTCAACCTTGGCGAAGTCGGCGCTGACGAACGGCGACAGGTGCCATGGACTGCTCGCTTCTGGCGCAATGTCGTAACCCACGCGTCCGCTGAACGCCAGAACATAGCCGTCGGTATCGCCTTTCTCGCCGCGTTCGTTGACCCCCAGCTGGAATTTGCGTTTGAGGCTGTCGTAATCCAGATGCCCGGCGGTCAAGGCGGCGTCACCCCACCAGCGGTTCTGCTGGTACTGGGCGAACGCAGTGCCCAGATAAGTGTTCAGCTTGTAGTCCGAGTCGTTGTCGCCGGCCTCGAGCTTCTGATTGTAGAAACCGGCCGCCACGCCCACGCGCCAAGCGTCGTTGAGTCGGTAGCTGCCGCCGATGTTGAGGTTGTAACCGTTACCGTCGGCGCTGGCGCCGCTGCGCTGGCTGTCGAAGTCCTGATGCTGGCCACCGCCGGCGACAATCGCCCGCCATTGGCCAACGGCTTGCCAGTTTTCCCAATCCGCCAGCCACTGGTTGCGCAGTTCATCCTGATGCGAGCGCAAGGTGCCTTGGGCCATTTGCGGCAGCAGGGTCGCTTCCCATGGTGCGGCCAGCAGCGAGTAAGCGTAATCGGCAATCAGGCGCTGCCCGGCTTCGGTCGGGTGGACGGCGTCGTTGTAGATCAGCTTGGTCGGGTCCGGGGTGGCGCTGTTGATCCCGTACCGGGCGTTCTCGGTGCAACCGCTGCCGCTGAAGCAGGTGCCGACCAGGTTCTGGTCGGTTGCCAGACCGAACTGCGCCGGATTGGCGAATGCCTCTTTGAGCAGAACCGGGACGTTCAGCGGGATGACGTTGGCATTGACGCTTTGCAACTGGCTGACCAGTTCGGTGTTGAACTGGGCGCTGAGTTGCGAGGTGAAGGCTTGTAGCGGCGAGCCGTTGATGGCCGGGGTCAGGCCGATGTCCGGCAACAGCCAGACCATGATGTAACGGGCGCCGGCACCTTGCAGTGTCTGTACGCTGTCGACCAGTCGGTCAGCGGCGGCGTTGGCCTGGGCCAGGCTGGTGACGCGCCCCTGGAGGAAGTCGTTGCCGCCCCCGGTCAGGTAATACAGGGCATTCGGGTCGGCGCGCAAACCGTTCGACGGCAGATAGCCGGCCCGGGTGCGTTCGCCGGTGGCGGACTGGCTGGTGATCGAGTCGAGAATCTGGTCGGTGCGGTAGCCGCCTACGGCCCAGTTGTTACCGTCCGGCTGGCCTTGGCCGGCTCGTACCGCAGAGGACGAAGAGGCAGTTTGATCAGGGGTGAAGCCGAGACGGCCGCCGAGCAGTTGTGTCGAGTTCAACGAGCGCAGTTCACCGCTGCCGTCCAGATAGACCGGGCCGGTACGGTTGGTGTAGCGCTGGGTGGCGCCGGCCGGGCCACCGCTGTCGGTAAAGGTTCCGGCATCGCTGAGGCTGTCGCCGAAGACCACGAAATTCGAATAAGGATTGGGTGCGGCGTTCGCCTGGGCGCAGGCCATCGCGAGCAGGCATCCGGCGAGCGGTACAAACAACGTCTGTTTGATCATGAGCAAGTCCGTTTATTTATTGTTGTAGTGAACGAAACGACAGTACCAAAAACTTCCGGCGTTTTGCCATCGGTCGTCAACCCTCCCATTGTTTTATCCCCCACGGCCCCGGCCATATTGCACGCTCCGCCCAGCTAAGTTACTGTGCCGAAACGTATGAACGAGACCTTCCCCGTGTTGATCACCAGCAAACTTCTGGATCAAGTCATCAAGGCACACGCCCGCTGGCGTTGGCGCGCCTGAATCTTTTCTGCCGGCCCCGCCGGATCTGTATCGCTTTGCCTTCCTTGCCCGTTTGAAATGCCGCTGTGCCGTTGTGACCTGCGCGTCCGACCGTGTGCTGCGCCCTGGCAAGTCATCCGAAGGCTGTCTTCAAGTCAGAATTCAAGAGGTTCGAAACGCCATGTTGCTGATGATCGACAACTACGACTCCTTTACTTACAACGTTGTGCAATACCTCGGCGAGCTGGGTGCCGAGGTCAAGGTGGTGCGCAACGACGAACTGACCATCGCCGAAATCGAAGCGCTCAACCCTGAGCGGATCGTGGTTTCCCCGGGCCCGTGCACACCGACCGAAGCCGGCATCTCCATCGAAGCCATCAAACACTTCGCCGGTAAACTGCCGATTCTCGGTGTCTGCCTCGGTCACCAGTCCATCGGCCAGGCTTTTGGCGGCGATGTCGTTCGCGCCCGCCAAGTGATGCACGGTAAGACTAGCCCGGTATTCCACGAGGACAAGGGCGTGTTTGCCGGTCTGAACCGCCCGCTGACCGTCACCCGCTATCATTCCCTGATCGTTAAACACGCAACGTTGCCCGATTGCCTGGAGCTGACCGCGTGGACTCAGCACGATGACGGCTCGGTCGACGAAATCATGGGCCTGCGTCACAAGACCCTGAACATCGAGGGCGTACAGTTCCACCCGGAATCGATCCTCACCGAGCAGGGCCATGAACTGTTCGCCAACTTCCTCAAACAAACCGGCGGCACGCGCTAAGGACTTTTCATGAATATCAAGACAGCCCTGAGCCGTATCGTCGATCACCTCGACCTCAGCACCGATGAAATGCGCGACGTGATGCGCGAAATCATGACCGGCCAATGCACGGACGCGCAGATCGGCGCGTTCATGATGGCCATGCGCATGAAGAGCGAGAGCATCGACGAAATTGTCGGCGCCGTGTCGGTGATGCGCGAACTGGCGGACAAGGTCGAACTCAAGACCCTCGACGGCGTGGTCGATGTGGTCGGCACCGGCGGTGACGGGGCGAACATTTTCAACGTGTCGACCGCGTCTTCCTTTGTGGTCGCTGCGGCTGGCTGCACCGTGGCCAAGCACGGTAACCGCGCGGTATCGGGCAAGAGCGGCAGTGCCGACTTGCTGGAAGCCGCCGGCATCTACCTCAACCTGACCCCGGTTCAGGTGGCGCGCTGCATCGACAACGTCGGCATCGGTTTCATGTTTGCCCAGACTCACCACAAAGCCATGAAGTACGCCGCCGGCCCGCGTCGCGATCTCGGCCTGCGCACCCTGTTCAACATGCTCGGCCCGCTTACGAATCCGGCCGGTGTGAAGCATCAGGTGGTGGGCGTATTTACTCCAGCACTGTGCCGGCCATTGGCTGAAGTCTTGCAGCGTCTGGGCAGCAAACACGTGCTGGTGGTGCATTCGAAGGACGGTCTGGACGAATTCAGTCTGGCGGCGCCGACCTTTGTCGCCGAGCTGAAGGACGATCAGATCACCGAGTATTGGGTCGAGCCGGAAGATCTGGGCATGAAGAGCCAGAGCCTGCACGGTCTGTCGGTCGAGGGGCCGGAAGCGTCGCTGGCGCTGATCCGCGATGCATTGGGCAAGCGCAAGACCGAGAACGGCCAGAAGGCTGCCGAAATGATCGTGCTCAATGCCGGTGCGGCGCTGTACGCCGCTGACCTGGCGACAAGTCTGAAAGAGGGCGTGGCATTGGCCCACGACGCTCTGCACACCGGTCTTGCTCGGGAAAAGCTCGAGGAGTTGGGTGCCTTTACCGCGGTATTCAAAGTGGAGAATGAGGGATGAGTGTACCGACGGTTCTGGAAAACATTCTGGCCCGCAAGGTTCAGGAAGTCGCCGAGCGTAGCGCCCGTGTGAGCCTGAGCGAGCTGGAAAGTCTGGCCAAGGCGGCCGATGCACCCCGTGGTTTTGCCCAGGCATTGCTGGCGCAGGCCAAGAAGAAACAACCGGCAGTGATCGCCGAGATCAAGAAGGCGTCGCCGAGCAAGGGCGTGATCCGCGAGCACTTCGTTCCTGCCGACATCGCCAAAAGCTACGAGAAGGGTGGGGCAACCTGCCTGTCGGTGCTGACCGATATCGACTATTTCCAGGGCGCCGATGCCTACCTGCAACAGGCCCGCGCGGCGTGCTCGCTGCCGGTGATCCGCAAGGACTTCATGATCGATCCATACCAGATCGTCGAAGCCCGTGCCCTGGGCGCCGATTGTGTGCTGTTGATCGTCTCCGCTTTGGATGACGTGAAAATGGCCGAGCTGGCTTCGGTGGCCAAAGGCGTCGGTCTCGATGTGCTGGTGGAAGTGCACGACGGCGATGAGCTGGAGCGCGCGTTGAAAACCCTCGACACGCCGCTGGTCGGGGTCAACAACCGCAATCTGCACACCTTCGACGTCAGCCTGGAAACCACCCTCGACCTGCTGCCGCGCATTCCCCGCGATCGTCTGGTCATCACCGAGAGCGGGATCCTCAACCGTGCCGATGTCGAGCTGATGGAAATCAGCGACGTTTATGCGTTCCTGGTCGGCGAAGCATTCATGCGCGCCGAAAGCCCGGGCATCGAACTGCAGCGTCTGTTCTTCCCTGAGCGCGGCGTACCGGTGAGCGGTTCGACCCTCGACTGATCGAGTCTTCGCAGGCGCCCGTTCCCCTGTGGGAGCGGGCTTGCCCGCGAAGGCGGCATAAGATTCACCTCAGGCTCAACGTCCTATGGAAACCTTATGATCCCCACGTCCCTGACCATCGAAGCCGGCCTGCAAGCCGAGCAGGATTTACTGGCCTCGGTCTGCGCTGGCGACTCCGAGTTCGGCCTGCTGTTCTGGCAACCCAGTGATCGCGCCTTGGTCATGCCCCGTCGTTTGAACCGCTTGCCCGGTTTCGATCACGCCTGCGAAGTCTCCGCCGCGGCCGGTTGGCCGGTGTTGTTGCGTGAAACCGGTGGTGAACCTGTTCCGCAATCGGCTTCGACCATCAATATTGCACTGGTCTACGCGCCGCCTCGCAGCGAAGGTGATCTGAACCGCATCGAAACCGGTTACCGGCGTCTGTGTGATCCAATCTGTGAGTTACTGGATGAGTTGGGTGGCACTTCGTCGTTGGGTGAAATCGACGGTGCGTTCTGCGACGGTCGCTTCAACGTCAATCTCGACGGTCGCAAGATGGTCGGTACCGCCCAGCGCTGGCGCCAGAGTCAGGGCGGTCAGCGTCCGGTGGGCCTGGTTCACGGGGCAATGCTGCTGGATGACGAGCGTGAGTCGATGGTGGCGGCGGTCAACCGTTTCAACGAGGCGTGCGGTCTGGAGCAACGGGTACGTGCCGCCAGCCACATCGCTCTGCACGAAAAATTCCCGGCGCCCCATGCACTGGCACGCCTCGATGAACGCTTTCGTTTGATGCTGGCGCAGATCTACGCCGGCTGCGATTGAGAACTCAGCGGGTGCCGAAGACCACCATGGTCTTGCCTTTCACATCGACCAGGTTGCGTTCTTCAAGATCCTTGAGCACGCGACCGACCATCTCTCGCGAACAACCGACAATCCGGCCGATTTCCTGACGGGTCACTTTGATCTGCATGCCGTCCGGGTGAGTCATGGCGTCCGGTTGTTTGCACAGTTCCAGCAGGCAGCGAGCGACACGGCCGGTGACGTCGAAGAACGCCAGGTCGCCGACCTTGCGGGTGGTGTTGCGCAGACGTTGTGCGATTTGTCCGCTGAGGACGTAAAGAATGTCTGGATCCTGTTGCGACAGTTCGCGGAACTTGGCGTAGCTGATTTCTGCGACTTCGCACTCTACCTTGGCCCGCACCCAGGCGCTGCGCTGCTGTTCCTGCCCGGCTTCTTCGAACAGACCCAGCTCGCCGAAGAAGTCTCCGGCATTCAGGTACGCGATGATCATCTCGCGGCCGTCGTCGTCCTCGATCAGGATCGTGACCGAGCCGCGGATGATGAAGTACAGCGTGTCGGAGCGATCCCCGGCGCAGATGATATTGCTCTTGGCCGCGTGACGCCGGCGCTGGCAATGCATCAGCAGCTTGTCGAGGTTCTTGATTTTGGGTGTGGGGGTAATACCAACCATGGTTGTATCCCGAAAAGACTGCACGGTTATATTTGGTTTTTATATGAGGCGCTGAGGCGGTCGCTACACAGACTGGCGAAGGCGCCAGTGAATTGGCGCCAGCTTACCAGACACTTCGTCGAAATTTCGAGAAATCACCTACGCTCAAGGTGCATTCGTCCTAGGAACCTGCTCGCTGTCCGGGCGCGGCCCTGTGCTAAGCTGGCGACCCTTTTTTCTACAGTGGAGTCTTGGCGATGAAGGCACGCATCCAATGGGCTGGCGAAGCCATGTTCCTCGGCGAATCCGGCAGCGGTCATGTCGTGGTCATGGACGGTCCGCCCGACGCCGGTGGTCGCAATCTGGGTGTGCGCCCGATGGAGATGCTTCTGCTGGGCGTTGGCGGTTGCAGCAATTTCGACGTGGTCAGCATTCTGAAGAAGTCTCGGCAGGCCGTTGAAAGTTGCGAAGCGTTTCTGGAAGCCGAACGCGCGACCGAAGATCCGAAGGTGTTCACCAAGATCCACATGCATTTCGTGGTCAAGGGCCGTGGTCTGAAAGAAGCCCAGGTCAAACGTGCCATCGAACTGTCTGCCGAGAAGTATTGCTCGGCCTCGATCATGCTCGGCGCCGCCGGTGTAGCGATTACCCACGACTACGAAATCGTCGAACTCGGTTGAAGCGACATTCAACTATCATAAAAGCAGTGCAGACTCTGGCGATCCCCCGCTGACGTCTGCATAATGCGCCACTTTTTTCAGGGCCGTGATCAGTCAAACGACGGGTCATCCGCCTGAACAGATAACCAAAATCGCCATCGCGAAGAGGTGTTAACCGTCCTACGCAGGTGCGTTGTTCGCACTTGACGGGCATGCTTGATCACGCGGCTGTGCCGCATACATAGAGAGTTTTTAACGGTGAAAAGCAAACTCAAGCTCCACGGGTTCAATAACCTGACAAAGACCTTGAGCTTCAACATCTATGACATCTGCTACGCGGAAACCCCGCAAGACCAGCAGGCTTACGTCGAGTACATCAATCAAGAGTACAACGCCGAACGCCTGACGCAGATCCTCACGGAAGTTGTCGAAATCATTGGTGCCAACATTCTGAACATTGCGAGTCAGAACTATGAGCCTCAGGGTGCCAGCGTCACGATTCTGATCTCGGAAGAGCCGGTGACCCCGACCGAAAGCCAGATCGAAGAGTCTCCGGGCCCGTTGCCCGAAATCATCCTGGCCCACCTCGACAAGAGCCACATCACGGTGCACACCTACCCGGAAATCCATCCGGATGCCGGTATTGCGACCTTCCGTGTGGACATCGACGTGTCGACCTGTGGTGTCATTTCACCGCTTAAAGCGCTTAACTTCCTCATTCACCAGTTCGATTCGGACATCGTGACCGTGGATTACCGTGTGCGCGGCTTCACCCGTGACGTTGAAGGCAACAAACACTTCATCGACCACGAGATCAACTCGATCCAGAACTACCTTTCCGATGACACTCGCGACGCGTATCAGATGACCGACGTGAACGTGTATCAGGAAAACCTGTTCCACACCAAAATGCTGCTGAAGAACTTCGAACTGGACAACTACCTGTTCGGCGATGCCACCAGCAACCTGTCTTCCGAGCAGCGCGCTCAGGTGACCGAGCGTGTGAAACACGAAATGCTGGAAATCTTCTACGCGCGCAATATGCCAAGCTAAGAAGTCCGGGCACAAAAAAAGGCGACTGCTTTGCGGCAGTCGCCTTTTTTGTGGGCGTTTTTCAGATCCGATAAGTACTTTTGGTCATCACTTTGGCCAACAGGCTCATGCCGAACTTCACCGGCGCCGGGAAGCGGAAGCCGCCGGCCTCAAGCGCACTTTCCGCGTGATGTTCTTCATCGATACGCATCTGTTCCAGAATTGCCCGGGACTTTTCGTCCTCGGCCGGCAGTTGCTCCAGATGCTCGTTCAGATGCTTGCACACCTGATGCTCGGTGGCGGCGACAAACCCGAGGCTGACCTTGTCGCTGATCAGCCCGGCGACTGCGCCGATCCCGAACGACATGCCATAGAACAGCGGATTGAGCACGCTGGTGTGGCTGCCCAACTGGTGAATGCGCTGTTCGCACCAGACCAAATGATCGATCTCTTCTTCGGCCGCATGCTCCATGGCCTCACGCACCTGAGGCAGCTTTGCGGTCAGGGCCTGGCCCTGATACAGCGCCTGGGCACAGACTTCACCGGTGTGGTTGATGCGCATCAGACCGGCGACATGGCGGGTGTCCTCATCGCTCATCTGCACATCGGGCTGCACGATCGCCGGCGACGGACGGTACGGCTGGCCGCTGAAGGGCAACAGGGTACGCATCGCGGCATCGGCTTGCAGCAGAAGACGATCAATAGGCGAGTAGTGACGTTGGGTAGTCATGCTGACCTCCGGGAAGAATCTCGGCGGCCAGTTTAACCGAATCGGCCGGGGAAGGTTTGCGTTGGGTCATGTGGGAGCAGGGCGCTCCCACCGATTTCCAGGTTCGATCAGCCCGGAGGCCAGTTCATCTGGCGTTGACCCAGAACGTGCATGTGAATGTGGTAGACAGTCTGCCCGCCCATTTCATTGCAGTTCATCACCACTCGGAAGCCTTCCTCGCAACCCAGCTCCAGCGCCAGACGCTGGGCGGTGAACAGGATATGCCCGGCCAGTGCCTTGTCGTCTTCGGTCAAGTCGTTGAGGGTGCGTACCGGTTTCTTCGGGATCACCAGAAAATGCACCGGTGCCTGTGGGGCGATGTCGTGGAACGCCAGAACCTGGTCGTCCTCGTAGATGATCTTCGCCGGGATTTCCCGGTTGATGATCTTGGTGAACAGAGTATCCACAGCTGTTTTCTCCGTTGTTTGGACTGGCCTGAGTGTACTCATACGGGGATAAGCCCGCCCAGGGTTTTGCCGTAGGGCTTTTCAGCGCGGGCAGTAGGCCTTGTTGACCATGCCGACAATTGTGCGATTGAGCCAGCGCGAACCGAGTCGTGGCAGAAAGGCGAACCAGCGGTTTCGGCGTCCTGGAATGATGATCGCGCGGTTTTTCTCCAGGGCGCGCACGGTGTACAGCGCGACTTCCTCGGGACTCATCAGCAATTTGCTGGCGTTGAGCTTGTCGTTGTTCAGTTGTGCAGTGCGAAAGAACGCGGTGCGGGTCGGGCCGGGGCACAGCACCGACACCTTGACCGCACACTTTTTCAGTTCCACCCGCAGTGCTTCAGAGAAGTGCAGAACGTAGGCCTTGCTGGCGTAGTAGGTGCTCATCCAGGGCCCGGGGTTGAAGGCCGCCACCGACGCGACATTGAGAATCTGCCCGCCACCCTGCAACGCCATGCTGTTGCCGATGGCATGGCAGAGGCGGGTGAGGGCGAGGATGTTCACTTCGATCAGGTCCTGTTCGGTCATCCAGTCCTGGGCGAGGAACGGGCCGCAAGTACCGATGCCGGCACAGTTCACCAGCAGATCGATCTGCCGGTCGCCTTCCTCGAGCTCCAGCAGAAAGCCGGACAGGCGCAGTGGCTCACCGAGGTCACAGGCGCGGAACAGCACCTCCACGCCGAAGCGTTGGGTCAGTTCAATCGCAATGCTTTCCAGCTGATCACGCTGGCGGGCCACCAGAATCAGGCTGCGGCCACGGCGCGCCAGGGCTTCGGCCATGGCCAGGCCGATGCCGCTGGAGGCGCCGGTGATCAGAGCGTAACGGGTCATGCAAATCTCCATCGCAACAGCGCCGCGCCGTGGACGCAGGTGTCACGGCGGGGAGCGTTGTTCATTCTTTCGCAGAGTCTACAGGGGCGAGAGCAGCTTCGGCTGCATCGTCTGCCGAATTCGCGGCGGGTTCGACTTCGACATCGATTTCATCGGTGGTCACCGAACCGCTCTCGTAGCTGCTTTCAAGGCTGCTTTCATATTCCTGCTGGATGGCAGTAATCCCGCCCAGCATGCCACCCACGAAAAACAGCCCGATAAATACGATCCACAGAGAGCACAGCACTTTGACTGCCGTGCTGTTCGGCGGAGGCGGTGGGCCATAGCGATTGGCGCCGGTATTACCCGGCACGACCATGATCACCAGCGGGAAGAAGCTGCCCACGAAAGGCACCAGCGTCAGCAGCCAGAGCCATCCCGACCAGCCGATATCGTGCAAGCGCTGGATGCTGAACAGGATCCCGACAATCGCGAAGGCCAGGAACAGGAAGAAGGCGAAGAGACCGCCAATGATCAAGCCTGTGGTCGAGTCGGCGCTCACCAGGCCCAGGCCGATCAGCGCGAACACGCTGACGATCGGCAAGGTGACGAGGCTCAACACCATCGACCACGCCAGGTAACGCAGGCGGCCGATCCGGCCCTCGACGCTGAACGGCTTTAGCGGCGCGAATGCCGGCAGGTTTTCACCTACCGCAGCGCGAGGGGGCGCATAAGGCGAGTCGGGCTCTGTAATGGCTGTGCTTTGCTCGTGGACATCCGACAGATTCAGTTCGATGGGCGTTTCCGCTTCGATCCGGGCATCGATTCCGGTCTTGCCCAGTGCTTGCAGGTAGGTCTGCGCATCGCTGTGGGACAGATCACGCTTGAGCGCGACGGTGCGGCCATTGAACAGACGCTCGATGGCGGCGACATCGCTTTTGAACAGGTCGGCCAGGTTGAGCTTGGCCGTGGTGATATCGACGCCGGGCTGGAGCGCGCCGCCGAAAACGATCTTGTAACGGGTTTCGCTCATGGCCGAGGCATCCTTGTCGCGAGATAAGTTGAGTGATTGCAGTCTGTAAGTGCCAGACCAGTCCTCTGGCAGCGACTGGCCGGATTTGTTCAGCGTGGCCAGCGTTTGGGTAACTGTGCCGCTTGTTCCAGGGCCTGGCGGTATTCGGCATCGAGACGCGCCACCAGTTGATCCACGCTTGGCAGATCGTCGATCTGCCCGACGCCTTGACCCGCCGACCAAACGGTTTTCCAGGCCTTGGCTTCATCGTTGATCGGCTTGAGCTTGTCGCCGAAATTCACTTCACCCTTACCTTGCAGAGACGCCATGTCGAAACCGGCGGCCTCCAGGCTTTGGCGCATGAAACTGGCCGGTACACCGGATACGGCAGGAGTATGAATGATGTCGGCGGCTTTGGCAGTCAGCAGCATCTGCTTGTAGGCGTCAGGCGCGTGACTTTCAGTGGTGCCGATAAATCGCGTGCCGAAGTAGGCCAGATCCGCGCCGAGCAGTTGTGCGGCGAGAATCTCATGCCCATGGTTCAAACATCCTGCAAGCAACAGGGTCTTGTCGAAGAACTCGCGGATTTCGGCGATCAGCGAGAATGGACTCCAGGTCCCGGCGTGCCCCCCGGCACCGGCCGCGACGGCGATCAAACCATCGACACCGGCCTCGGCGGCTTTTTCGGCATGGCGACGGGTCGTCACGTCGTGGAAGACCAGGCCACCGTAACTGTGCACGGCGTCTACCAGTTCCTTCACGGCACCGAGGCTGGTGATGACGATGGGGACTTTGTGCTCGACGCAGATGTTCAGGTCAGCCTGCAGGCGTGGGTTGCTGTGGTGGACGATCAGGTTCACCGCGTACGGCGCCGGGTTTTCCAATGTCGCCAGTCCCGCTTCGATCTGTTCCAGCCAGGCCTTGAAACCGCTGCTTTCGCGCTGGTTCAGCGCCGGAAAGCTGCCGACCACGCCGTTGCGACAGCACGCCAGGACCAGTTCGGGATTGGAGATCAGGAACATCGGCGCCGCCACCACAGGCAGACGCAGACGTTGTTCGAGCAGAGCGGGCAGCGACATCGGAAGTACCCCGGAAAGTTGTATTTGTTGAAGTTAGAACGGCTTGACCACGACCAGAATTACGATAGCCAGCAATAGCAGAACCGGCACTTCATTGAACCAGCGATAAAAGACATGGCTGCGGGTGTTCTCGCCACGGGCAAAACGTTTTACCTGCGCGCCGCACATGTGGTGGTAACCGATCAACAGCACGACCAGGGTCAGTTTGGCGTGGATCCAGCCACCGCTGCCGAAGATGCTCGGGTTCAGGTAGATCAGCCAGCCACCGAAGATCAGCGCGGCGATCATGGCGGGGCCCATGATGCCGCGGTACAGTTTGCGCTCCATGATGCTGAAGCGTTCCTTGCTGATCGTGTCTTCACTTTGCGCGTGATAAACGAACAATCGAGGAAGATAGAAGAGGCCGGCAAACCAGCACACGATGCTGACGATATGAAGCGCTTTGATCCACAGATAGAGCATTTTTGGTTATTCCCTGATTCACGGTAGGCCGGATAGTAGAGGCTTGAGCGTCCGCACGTCACCTTGGCGGTTGTCGCAGGGGCGCGCGGCCCCTATTATCGACGGCTTTCCAGTGGGTTCGTTGAGGGCAGGTTTATGGTCAAGGTCGGTATCGTCGGCGGCACGGGTTACACCGGTGTCGAACTGCTGCGTCTGTTGGCACAGCATCCGCAGGCAGAAGTGGTGGTCATCACTTCCCGATCCGAGGCCGGTCTGGCCGTGGCTGACATGTATCCGAACCTGCGTGGCCACTACGATGGTCTGGCATTCAGCGTGCCGGACATCAAGACCCTGGGCGCTTGCGACGTGGTGTTCTTCGCCACTCCCCACGGTGTTGCCCACGCGCTGGCCGGCGAATTGCTGGCGGCCGGCACCAAGGTCATCGACCTGTCGGCAGACTTCCGTCTGCAGGACGCCGATGAATGGGCCAAGTGGTACGGCCAGCCGCACGGTGCGCCGGAGCTGCTGGACGAAGCGGTTTACGGCTTGCCGGAAGTCAATCGCGAGCAGATCAAGAAGGCGCGTCTGATCGCGGTGCCGGGTTGCTATCCGACCGCGACGCAGCTGGGCTTCCTTCCGTTGCTTGAAGCGGGCATCGCCGACGCTTCCCACCTGATCGCCGACTGCAAGTCCGGTGTCAGCGGTGCCGGTCGTGGTGCTGCCGTAGGCTCGCTGTATTCCGAAACGTCGGAAAGCATGAAGGCCTATGCGGTGAAAGGTCACCGTCATCTGCCGGAAATTCGTCAGGGGCTGCGTCGTGCGGCGGGCAAGGATGTCGGTCTGACTTTCGTGCCACACCTGACGCCGATGATCCGTGGCATTCACTCCACGCTTTACGCGACCGTTGTGGATCGCTCAGTGGATCTGCAGGCATTGTTCGAGAAACGTTATGCCAATGAGCCGTTCGTCGATGTGATGCCGGCCGGCAGCCATCCGGAAACCCGCAGCGTGCGTGGTGCGAACGTCTGCCGCATTGCCGTTCACCGTCCGCAGGATGGCGATCTGGTAGTGGTGCTGTCGGTGATCGACAACCTGGTCAAGGGGGCGTCGGGTCAGGCAGTGCAGAACATGAACATTCTGTTCGGGCTGGATGAGCGTCTGGGTCTGTCCCACGCGGGCATGCTGCCGTAACGACGGAACTTGCTTGGTAAAAAGGCCCGTCTAACGGGCCTTTTCGCATTCTGGTCGGTTGATCAGCTTTATTGATATACCGTAACAATAGTTGACCGATTTTCTAGGACAAGCGGATAATGCGCGTCATCACGCATTATGGCGGCGTAACGCCGGGAGAGAGTCAGCATGAGCGTCGAATCCTTCACCCCCACGGCTTTGCAATTCACTCAGGGTGCCGCGCACAAGGTGAAGAGCCTGGTCGATGAAGAGGGGAATGATCGCTTGAAGCTGCGCGTATTCGTTACGGGCGGCGGTTGTTCAGGGTTTCAGTACGGTTTCACCTTCGATGAAGATGTGGCCGAGGACGACACGATCGTCGAGCGCGAAGGCGTCAGTCTGGTGGTCGATCCGATGAGCTTCCAGTACCTGGCGGGTGCCGAGGTGGATTATCAGGAAGGTCTGGAAGGCTCGCGTTTCGTGATCAAGAACCCGAATGCCACTACTACTTGTGGTTGCGGCTCGTCGTTCTCGATCTGATCGCGCTTCGCCGAACACAATAAAACGCCGCAGAACCTCACGGTTCTGCGGCGTTTTGTTATCTGCGATTTGTCAGTGGGGGTAGATGGCCCCGAGTACGCGCAGGCCTTTGGCACCGGTGACGCTCGGGCGATTGGCGGCGATGCCTTCCAGACAGCAATGGGCCAGCCAAGCGAAGGCCATGGCCTCGACCCAGTCCGGATCGACGCCGTGGGTCGATGTGCTGGCGACTTTGGTGTTCGGCAGTAGCCCGGCCAGGCGATTCATCAGTGCGATGTTGTGAGCACCGCCGCCGCAGACCAACAATTCCCGAGTATCGGATTGGGCGCTTTGCAGGGAGCCGACGATAGTCAGTGCGGTGAGCTCCAGCAGCGTTGCTTGCACGTTTTCCGTCAGGAACACTGGCAGGCGTGAAAGGTGCTGCTCCAGCCAGGGCAGGTTGAAGACTTCGCGGCCGGTGCTCTTCGGGCCTTGTGTCATGAAAAACGGATCGCTGAGCAAGGCCTTCAGGAGGGTAGGCTCAACCTTGCCGCTGGCTGCCCACTGCCCGTTGCGGTCGTAGTTTTCGCCCCGTTGCTGATGAATCCAGGCATCCATCAGCACATTCCCCGGCCCGCAGTCGAAACCGGCTACAGGCTTGTTCGGCTCGATCAGACTGAGATTGCTGAAACCGCCGACATTCAGAACCGCACGGTTGCCGGTACGCTCTTCGAACAACGCCTCATGAAAGGCTGGAACCAGAGGGGCGCCCTGGCCGCCGGCGGCTACATCACGGCTGCGGAAGTCGCTGACGACGGTGATACCGGTCAGTTCAGTGAGTAGGGCAGGGTTGCCTATCTGTACGGTAAAGCCACGAGCCGGCTCATGGCGAATAGTCTGGCCGTGGCTGCCGATCGCGCGAATGGCTTCGGGCTTGAGCTGCTGCTGTTCGAGGAGGGTGTGGATCCCCCGCGCGGCGAGCTTTACCCAGTTTTGCTGGGCAATCGCCGAGCGGGCGATTTCGTCAGGGCCGCTGGCGCACAAGCCAAGCAGCTCGGCGCGCAGGGTGTCTGGCATGGGAATGTAGTGGGTGGCGATCAGGTTGATCGCCGAGGATTGCTCGATCAGGGCGATGTCCAGCCCGTCGAGGCTGGTGCCGGACATCACGCCGATATACAGACTCATGGCTTAGCGTTTGCTCGAAGCCAGCATGGTGGCCTTTTCCTGGTCCATGCGCGCCATCAACGGCTGGCTCTGCGCCAGGAAGCGAGCGCGTTCGGATTTGGCGATCGGGTCGGCCATCGGCAGCTTCTGGCCCAATGGATCGACGTGAACACCGTTGACCTGGAACTCGTAGTGCAGGTGGGGGCCGGTGGACAGGCCGGTGGTGCCGATGTAGCCGATCACCTGGCCCTGTTTAACAGTGCCGCCGGTCTTCACGCCCTTGGCGAAGCCTTGCATGTGGCCATACAGCGTACGGTAAGTGTTGCCGTGCTGGATGATCACGGTGTTGCCGTAGCCGCCGCGACGGCCGGCCAGCAGCACTTTTCCGTCGCCGGCAGCCTTGATCGGCGTACCGCGTGGGGCTGCGTAATCGACGCCTTTGTGGGCGCGGATCTTGTTGAGGATCGGATGTTTGCGGCCCATGGAGAATTTCGAGCTGATGCGGGCGAAGTCTACCGGTGTACGGATGAACGCCTTGCGCATGCTGTTGCCATCGGCGGTGTAGTAGCTGCTGTTGCCCTGCTTGTTGGTGTAACGCACTGCGGTGTAAGTCTTGCCGCGGTTGGTGAAGCGCGCGGACAGGATCGGGCCGTTGCCAACGGCCTTGCCATTGACCACTTTCTGCTCATAGATCACATCGAACTCGTCGCCTTGGCGGATATCCTGGGCGAAGTCGATGTCGTAGCCAAAGACACTGGCCATGTCCATGGTCAGGCTGTGTGACAGGCCAGCGCGGGCGGCGGACTGCGATAGCGAGCTGTTGATCACTCCGTGCGCATACGCGGTGCGAACAGTCGGTTTAGCGGTGACGCGGTTGAACACATAACCCTTGTCGTTCTTGGTCAGAGTGATGGTTTCAACGTCGCTGACCTTGCTGCGCAGGTTGGTCAGCAGGCCTTGTGAATTCAATTCGAACTCGAGTTTCTGGCCATGTTTAAGCTGACTGAATTGCTTGGCTTGTTTGTCGCTGGTCAGCACTTCATGGACGGCGGCGGCCGGGAGGCCGACTTTTTCAAACAATGTAGAAAGCGTATCGCCCTTGGAAACGATCACTTCCCTGTGATTTGAAGCCTTCTTTTCTTCGGCTGCCGACATCGGTGCTGTTGCGGCCTGAGCGGTTTCCTGCGCTTCTTCGGTGCTGTTTTCGATCTGTGCGAAAGGGGAGGATACGGACTCATTTGTGGCTTGAGCCGAGTCTGCGGCGTCTTGATCCTGTGTCAGTTGTTCAGCAGGACTTTCCAGTTCAAGGCTCAGCGTTGTCTTTTTGGCTTCAACATCACTGGATGGAAACACCAGGAGCGCCAGACTGAGAAGGGCGGCGATCCCGCTTGCGGCGAGCAGGTGGGTCTTCGGGTAAAGCGGTGGCGCTTTAGACGGTTCAGTGGTCATAAGTAATTTGACTTTGAAAAAGATGAATTGGAAAAGATGAATGACATGATGAAGATGAAATAACTGTATAAAATATAACCAAATCATCTCTGAAGCAAGTCTGCGGACGCTCTGTCCGTGGATTGGAGTCCGTGCGCCGGGCAAAACTTGTATTTGGTGCGCGATCTTGTATGGTTGGTTCCCTTTGAATCTGAGCCTTGCGGGTCTGTTATGAAGTCGGTTGAAGAGCAGCTAGCGCTGATTAAACGTGGTGCGGAAGAACTATTGGTCGAGTCCGAGCTGATCGAAAAGCTCAAACGTGGCCAGCCGCTACGAATCAAGGCTGGCTTCGATCCAACTGCGCCGGATCTGCACCTTGGTCACACTGTGCTTATTAATAAGCTGCGCCAGTTCCAGGAACTGGGGCATCAGGTGATCTTCCTTATTGGTGATTTCACCGGAATGATCGGTGATCCGAGCGGCAAGAGTGCCACCCGCCCTCCGCTGACCCGTGAGCAGGTTCTGGAAAATGCCGAGACCTATAAAACTCAGGTGTTCAAGATTCTTGATCCGGCGAAAACCGAAGTCGCGTTCAACTCCACCTGGATGGATCAGATGGGGCCGGCGGACTTTATTCGTCTGACTTCGCAGTACACCGTTGCTCGCATGCTCGAGCGTGATGACTTCGACAAGCGCTACACCACCAATCAGCCGATCGCGATCCACGAATTTCTCTATCCGCTGGTGCAGGGTTATGACTCTGTAGCATTGCGCGCTGATGTGGAGCTGGGTGGTACCGATCAGAAGTTCAACCTGCTGATGGGGCGTGAGCTTCAGCGTGGTTATGGTCAGGAAGCTCAGTGCATTCTGACGATGCCACTGCTTGAAGGTCTGGATGGTGTGAAGAAGATGTCCAAGTCGTTGGGCAACTACGTCGGTATCCAGGAAGCTCCGGGTGTCATGTACAGCAAGCTGGTCTCGATTCCTGATGCATTGATGTGGCGCTACTTCGAATTGCTCAGCTTCCGTTCGATGGATGAGATCAACGTGTTCCGTACGGATGTAGAGGCGGGAGCTAATCCTCGCGATATCAAGATCAAGCTGGCTGAGGAGATTGTCGCGCGTTTCCACGGTGAAGAGGCTGCGGCCAATGCTCACCGCGGTGCGGGTAACCGTATGAAGGATGGTGAGTTGCCGGATGATCTGCCAGAGGTCGAACTGACTGCTGCCGAGGATATGCCGATTGCTGCTGTTCTTAATAAGGCAGGGCTGGTGAAGAACTCTGCGGCTGCTCGTGATTTGCTGGCTTCCGGTGGTGTGCGCGTGGACGGTGAGGTTGTTGATCGCTCCTTTGTGTGCGCGCTGGGCTCGACTCACGTTTGTCAGGCTGGCAAAAAGACTTTTGCGCGGATTACGCTGAATGCTGAGTAAATTTTAAATAAGGGGTTGACGGCAGATTCTGAGTCTCTATAATTCGCCCCACTTCCGGCGCAGTCGAAACGGAAAACTCCTTGAGATTCAATGAGTTAAGTAGGTTTCGAAAGCGGATTGCTTCAGATCATCGAGGCCTGGAAGCAGTTGGAAATGCCGGATTGTTACGGCGCTTTCAACGGTTCGATCTTCTCGGTCGAAAGCGGAGAAAAAGAGGTGTTGACAGCAGCGTGTAACGCTGTAGAATTCGCCTCCCGCTAACGAGAGATCGGAAGCGCAAGTGGTTGAAGTTGTTGAAGAAATCTTCGAAAGCTTCTGAAAATAACCACTTGACAGCAAATGAGGGTGCTGTAGAATGCGCGCCTCGGTTGAGACGAAAGATCTTAACCAACCGCTCTTTAACAACTGAATCAAGCAATTCGTGTGGGTGCTTGTGGAGTCAGACTGATAGTCAACAAGATTATCAGCATCACAAGTTACTCCGCGAGAAATCAAAGATGTAACCAACGATTGCTGAGCCAAGTTTAGGGTTTTCTCAAAACCCAAAGATGTTTGAACTGAAGAGTTTGATCATGGCTCAGA
>NZ_BQHI01000006.1 GCF_021603585.1 Pseudomonas sputi
ATGGTGAGTGAGTCGGTCTTGATCTACAACCGTGAGCGTCCGCATCTGTCGTTGAAATACAAAACGCCCGATGCGATGCATCGGGCGTTGGGGTGAAACAGGTGTAAACCTATTTCAGGACTAGACAGGTCCCCTTTTTGTTGCTTAACCCGCATTGCCGCTACGTGGCTCTGACGGCGCATCAGGGCATTCATCGGTCCATCGCGTAACCGTCATGTCTTTGAGCTGTTCACCCATGGTGTCAACGCGCAAGCAGGCGCCTTTCTTTGAATAGAACAGGATGCAGCGCGAGCTATCAAAAGAGCAGGTATCGAGTTCCAGGAAATTGCGTGCGGCCAGCTCGCGCTCTACACCACTGTATTCATAGCCATCGCTGGTGTGCATCCGGGTTGGCTTCCATCCTTGTTCGATCAACTTGGATCTGGCCGACACCAAAGGCTCATCGACGGCGATGCCTGCTGGCCCGTGCTTGTCGTTTGTCGCTTGCGAGCCGCCGGCAAACGCAAAGCTTGTACCCGCGCAATACATTGCGAGCAGCAGGAGGATCGGGGTGTTCATTTAGCAGTTCCTCCAGCTGATTTGTAGCTCGCTAAAAACTTCAGATCATCGGCGTACGGTGGGGGGGGATAGTGGTTGTTCTTGCCTTCATTCCCATCATGGTTCATGGCTATTGCCGTTGGTGATGAGAGTTGGCATCATTTTGCCATCGTCTTAGGCTGCAGCGAGAAGTTGACTGTTCATTTTTTGGGCATTTACCGCTGCTCGACAACACATTTGAATGACGGGCCCAATCTACCGTCATCCCATTCTCTTTGAAGTGAGGGTTACTGCATGGATGCAACGGAAGAAGCTGTAGAGGAGTTCCTCTGCTCCCCGAAACTGTCCGAGCTTTGTGAAGTTCTGAAAATCGGCGATGACATCCTTGACGTCATCAACCTCAGTGAAAATCAGCACTCGGATTTCCTTGCCTGGCTATTCGACCCGCGAGAGGGGCATGGGCAAGGCGATCAGATAGTGAGAGACCTCCTGATCAGTGCAACTCAAGCCGTGGCTGAATGTGGCTTGGACGGAAGAAGTACCACGTCCCGCTTTTTTGCCGAATGGCCTCCCTCCAGAATTCGAACGACCAGCTTCGGTAGTGTTTTTACAGCCCGTGAGTTAGGGCTGAAGGCCGCTGAGCGAGTTGATTTGTTTGTGATCGATCCGGACAACAAATTCGTGTTGCTGATCGAGAACAAAGCTGGCACTGCACATAGTCAGCAACAGTTGGATGGATATCGGACCAACTGGCAAGAGGTAGTAGCCAGCAATGCTCATCTGAAAGACTACAGTAGTGTCCATATTGCCTTGGATCGAGATTTTGTATCCGGGGACTGGTCGGAATGCCCCTCGAATGGCTATTGGCTGCATTTGGGGTACGACTGGCTAAAAGCATCGGCCGACCGTGCGGTACTGCACATGGAACGCGGTAACGCTGCGGCGAGGTTAGTAGTGAGTTACTGCAACAGACAAACCGAGTGGGAAAGTCCTGCAAACCAGCGCGCGATCACTTTGGCTGCAGAGTTGCATCAATTGCATGGTCCTGCTGTCAGGCACATGCTTGAAGCCAACACAGGACGTCTTGAGAAGTGCTGGTTACAAGACGGTAGCTCAACGCATATGATTTTCATGCTGCAGAATAAAGCGGCGTTTGCGTTACTTCGCGACACTCAGGGCATGGCATCCATTAGAGAAATGTTATTGGCCAAGGTGCCTGGATTTACCAGGAAATCTATCGACCATGCCCGTGCTTGGCTGGCCGTATGTCCTCCAGGTTGGGAACAGTTTGTCAGGGAGCAGTATTGGCCGGTTTATCTCCATGTGAGGTACTCGGACGGCACGAAAACGAAATACGATGTTGCTTTGGTGCTCGACGTTGCCCAAGCAAAGTCCGAGGCCGAGGGAGAACAGTTACGGGAATATCTCAAAGTATTTGATAGTCGCTTTGGTAAACATCAGGGAACGTCATTTCGTAAGGTTTTTCTTAATCGGGAACTTGGAGTTGTTGACTTGGTTCGTAAGCTTGAGGAGCATGCGAGGCGATTGAAAACAGTTTGTGCGTAGGGATTGTTGAAGTTGTGTGCGTGAATAATCCTTACCGGAGTTGGTTTTAAAAGGGAGCAGGTCTTCTATTTTATAATAAAGGATCGAGCTGAATTTATTTTGTGGATTTTTATATATAAGGATATGTCATGTTGGTGCCAAATATAAATCGCACTGAAGCTCAAAGTGCCATGGAGCTCGCAGAAGAACTAATAATTCCCTATAAAGAGGATCTTGAGTACCAAACGCTTCAGCTAGAGTTTTCTAAAAAAGAGCTTTTAGCGGCTCAGGCTCTTGTCTCGATCATAAAGCGCAGCGAAATTAGAAGTAAAGTACTTAAAGATTGTGCTGAATTTGGTAGCTGCTATACGAATAAGTTAGATAATGGCGATTTGCAGCGGTGCGAGCAATTTGTATCTACTCTCGAATATAGAGTAATGGCGTTTTCTCGAAGGATCGATAGGTGTAACGAAGCGATTGATTTGCTAAATAATGACATTTCGGATTTAAAGAAAATTTTAGATACTCCGTTTGGAAATATGTATGTCTATCTTGCTTGCATTGGAGAAGGGCCTGGGTGGGCATTTTTTACATATAGGCCAGAAAAGTGGCTGGCGCGCTGGACAAGATCACTGCGTTCGAGAGCATAACCGCCAACAAAAAAGGATCGTTCCGCTTTCTGAAAAGTGAAAATGAATCCATATCCGATCTATTGAGACTCAAGCAGTTATGTAATGGCGTGCCCGTGGAATGGGTTTTGTACGAGGCTGTTAAGTGTGTACGAAGAAAAGATAAGAGTTAAGGTAAAAGAGTACTTTCGAGGCGCTTGCGAAAGTTTGGATAGGCGGCGTTACTCGCAAGAAAGTGCATATGTTGATGCTTTTATTGCAAGGCTTGAAGGGAAGCTGGATATTGGCGCGGATCACGGCGTCATACGATTTACGCCAACAATTGTGGCGGATCGTGGTGCGGGCTCTGCAGAGAGTAAATTTGGGGCTGATTTCGCAATTGTCTTTCAGAGCAAGGGAGTAGCGCACCCGATTAGAAAGGCCATTATTTCCCAAGCAAAGAATGGAATGGTAGATACGCTATCTAAAACCGAAAAAAATCGATTGGCTGCGCAATGCCGTAAAATGGCGCATATTACTAATAGTTATATTGTGCTCGAAGCCCCAGTTGTCAGCGGTGCGATGCCAACAGTTAAAATTGGCGATCCTCAAACTGGATTGTGGGAGAGGGATAGTATAGATTTTGATGATTATTTTTTAGAGCAAATATTATCCTGTGAACACGGAGATAGGAGGGAAAGCTTTATCGATGGTGTTGCAGATAGTAAGCTCTCAGGAATAAAAGTTGATGTAAATGACCTTGAGTACACTCCGAAAACAACGCCTAGAAAAAGGCGCGCTCCGAGAAAGTATAGTGATGATATGGAGCCGTAATATCTAAGAAGTTATGCAAGTCACGCGTTGGCACGGCATTGTCCATCCCTCAATTAATCATTAAGCCTTTCTCAGAAAATAAAACCGCCTCCTTTGGTTGCTTTGTTTACTTTGTTTGGCCCCAATGATTCGCTGTGGTTGGTCAGGAAAAATTCGGCCCCTCATCCCAACCCTCTCCCGGAGCGAGAGGTGGGCGACGGAGGTGTCTGGAGTTGTCATCGACCTGAGCGACCGAGTCGATTATGGGGTTGGAGGCAGGCGTTCAAGTTGACTATGGGTTCAACGCAGTTCGGGCGAGCTGGTGAAGATTTTCAGGCGGGTGTCGGAAATGTCTCACGGTCGATTCGCTTACATACGAGCGGTCCTACGCTTTGGAAGGGCTAGGGATTCTCGGGGCGGCTAAGCAACGTCTCCAGCCGAGCCAGCGGCGGCGCTTCCTGGTTGCGATCGAAGACTTGCACACCGACCTTGAGCAACCGTCCATTCTCCACCCCCCCAATCACCTGCTCACACCGCAACAACAACCGCCCCTGATCACACTCCACTGCCTTGACCCCCATCGGCAATCGCCCTTCCAGCCTCAATTCCGCCATCCGGCTCTGCGCCGCAATCATCGCAATCGATCGATCCCGCAAAACCCCGCTGCTCTGCGTCATCAACCCCGCCACGCGCACAGCGGCGGACATGGCCACGGCGATGATCGCCAGCGCGACGAGCACTTCAATCAGGGTAAATCCGGCTTGCGGGGAGGGGGTGCGCATCGGGGGCTCGGGCGGTCGGGCGGCCCTTGACGCTAACGCCCGTGCTTGACGGCTTGACGACGAAAACACCCGAGGATTTTCAACATCCCTGACATATCTTCTTGCAACACTGCGCGTCGAATCGAATCAAGCCAGGGAATGACGAGATGGATATCGCGCAATTCAAACAGCCCAATCGACCGAGCCGGATGCCCCGTGGGCAGCAGGGTTTTACGCTGATCGAGATCATGGTGGTCGTGGTGATTCTCGGGATTCTGGCGGCGATGGTGGTGCCCAAGGTGCTCGACCGGCCGGATCAGGCGCGGGCCACGGCGGCGAAGCAGGACATTGGCGGGTTGATGCAGGCGCTGAAGCTGTATCGCCTCGATCACGGCACTTACCCGAGCCAGAGTCAGGGCCTGAAAGTGCTGGTGGAGCGGCCGGCCGATGCGAAGAATACCAACTGGCGCTCGTACCTGGAGCGCCTGCCGAATGACCCGTGGGGTCGTCCATATCAGTACCTCAATCCCGGTGCCAACGGCGAAATCGACATCTTTTCCCTCGGCGCCGACGGCCAGCCTGACGGCGATGGCGTGAATGCCGACATCGGTTCCTGGCAGTTGTAAGGCCGCTCATGAACAGCCAATCGAACCAGCAGGGGATGGCGATCATCAGTGCGCTGCTGATTGCGGCGGTGGTCGCGGTGATCGCCGCCGGCATGCTGACCCGCCAAAGCGTTGCGACCCGGGCGCTGGAAGCCGAACAACTACGGGTGCAGGGCCGTTGGCTGTTGCACGGCGGGTTGGAGATCAGCCGGCAATTGTTATGGGACGCCCGTCAGCGCGATCCGCTGACCCGACTCGATCAACCGTGGGCACAGCGGTTGAACACCCAGGGTTTCGAGGGGCGGCTGGAGGACGAGCAGGGCAAGTTCAACCTGCGCAATCTGGTGGCCAACGAGCGGATCGATGATGCGCAGGTGCAGGCGTTCGAGCGTTTGTGCGAGTTGATTGGAGTGAGCAGCGGCTTGAGCCGGCGCATCAGTCAGCGGGTGATCGGCTCTTATCCGCACCTGTTGAATGCCCAAGTGGTGGACAAGCCTGTGGCGAAAAACACGTTCGACAGTGGGCGCGCCACGTCGCCGTCCGCGTCGCGCAAACCGCAATCGCCGACCTTGCCGATGCTGCGCACGCTGGACGATTTGCGCAGTGTCGACGGGGTCAACGATGCGCTGTTGGCGAAACTGGCGCCGTACCTGACGGTGATTCCGGCGACCACCTGGCTCAATGGCAACACGGCCACCGCGCCGGTGCTGGCGGCTTATGTGCCGGGGCTGTCGCTGGAGCGGGCGCAGGCGTTGATCAATGAGCGCGATGCCGGGCGCTGGTTCATCAATCGCGGGGATTTCGTCAATCGCCTGCGCCTGCCGCAATTGGAGATCACCAGCGTCAAGGTCGGCATCACCAGCGACTGGTTCCGGCTGCGCGGGCAGGCGCGGCGGGATCAGCGACGGGTGAGCCTCGATGCGTTGCTGCATCGCAGTCAGGATCGGTTGCCGCAAGTGATCTGGTCGCGGGTGGGCGTATGAGCGCGTTGCGTGTGAGTTTGCCGCCGCTGGCGGAGCTGGGTCTCGACATTGAAGTGGATTGTGCGTGGCTGGATCGTCAGGGGCAGGTCACTCGCCAGGAACGTGTGCGGCTCGGCGCACTGCCGAAGCAACCGCTGGTGTGCTTTCTGCACCCGTCGGACAGCCTGTTGGCGAGCATTGATTTGCCGCCGCTGCCGGCGAACAAAACTGCTGCGGCGGTGCAATGTGCGGCGCAGGCCTTGATGCTCGGTGACAGCGCCGAGATGCACATCGCCCACAGCGCTCGTAATGAAAGCGGCCAGGTGCAGATTGCCTGGGTAGCCCGCAAGGATTTGCAGCACCTCGGGCAGTTCGGTTTGCACCTCAAAGGCCTGTACCCGGCGGCCTACAGCTTGCCGGTGATGGCGGGCGGCGTCGGCTGCCTGCATGACGAGCATCTGTTGCTGCGCCACGGCCCGAATGCGGCGCAGGTGCAGCCGATGATCGACGAAGCCTGGCTGCTGGAAACCGGTCTGCCGACACACTGGATCGGTGACGGCGCCCCCGAATCGGTGCAATCAAAATTGGCTGACACGCAGCGTTGCGTAGGCCCGTTGCCAAACTGGGGCCTTCACGGTGGCCTCCAGCAACCGGGCCGCGAACATCGCGGCTGGGGCAGGGCGCTCGGTTGCTGTGCGCTGGCACTGGCGGTGTGGGTGATTGGTTTGAATCTGTACGCCGCTCGCGAGGCCGGGCAGGGCCAGCAACTCAAGGCGCAGATGGCGCAGCGGGTGAAGCAAGCGTTCCCCGAATTGCCGGTGATCCTCAATCCGTTGCAACAGGCCCGTCAGCAAATCGCGGCGCGTCAGCAAGGCGCGGTGGATGCGCCGGGGCAGGATTTCACGCGGCTGGTGTCGCAGGCCGGCAGTGGCATGCCGTCCATGGCGGGCACGGTGCAGCGGCTGGAGTTTGTCGACGGTGCGTTGCAGCTGAGTCTGCTGCCCGAGGCCCGGCGTTCGGGCAACGACAAGGATTGGCAAGGCGCGCTGGCTCAGGCCGGTATCAGCATCAGCCCGAATGACGACGGCTGGGTCTTGCGCCCGGCCGGTGAGGCGACCGCCGCCACCGGCAACGACGACAGCAGCGGAGCCGAAGATGAATAGCCCCTCGCTTGCGAAATACCGCGCCGGTTGGCAGCGCTTCAATGCTCAGTTGCAGGCCCGTTGGCAGCCGTTGGCGCAGCGGGAAAAACGCATGGTCGGCGGCATGGCGGCGCTGTTGTTGGGGCTTTTTGTGTGGGTGGCGTTGATTGAGCCGCCGCTGAAGAAGATCGCCGCCTCGCAAGTCGAAACCCCGAAACTGCGCGCCCAGGCCGAAGCGCTAGAAGTGCTGTTGCGCGACGTCAGCGTGCGCCCCGACGGGCAGAACCTGGAGCAGTCGCTGCAACAGACGTTGCAGGCCAGCGGACTGGGCGGCCATTACCAATTGGCGGCCGCGTCCGCCGGCTGGCAGCTGACCTTCGACGCGGCACCGGCCGACGCCGTGCTCGACTGGCTGCTGAGCCAACCGCGGAATTTTTCACTGCAAGTGGTCGAGGCCCGTCTGCAACGCGCAGACGACGCCGCGACCGATGACACCGCCGGCACTCTGTCGGGCACCGTACGCATGGATCAGGCGCTGGGCGCTAAGGAAGCTTCATGAAGGGGTCAGGATCCAAACGCATGGCGTTGCCGATGCTGTTGATGGCATTGAGCGCGTGCAGCCACACCACGCCACCGAATCAACCGCCGCTGCTGGTGGACAGCGAACTCGGCCGGCCGCTGGCCAACACCCAGCGCAGTGGCGACGCGGTGCTCGACCGCGAGCGTGCGCAGGCTCAGGTAAAACCTGCGCCGAAGCAATTGCACAACATCACCGAACGCGCCCGCAGTGGCGGTTCGGCGCGGGGCACGACGTTGCCGGCCAATCCGTTGGGCGATCAGCCGGTGACGCTGAATTTTGTCGATGCGGATATTCAAGCGGTGGTGCGGGCGTTGTCGCGCTCCACCGGTCAGCAGTTTCTGGTCGATCCACGGGTCAAGGGCAACCTGACGCTGGTCTCCGAAGGCCAGGTGCCGGCGCATCAGGCCTACGACATGCTGCTGGCGGCGTTGCGCATGCAGGGTTTCAGCGTGGTGGACGTCGGTGGTGTGGCGCAGGTGGTGCCGGAGGCCGACGCCAAGTTGCTCGGCGGGCCGATTTACAGCGCCGACAAACCGGCTGGCAACGGCATGCTCACCCGTACGTTCCGCCTGCAATACGAGAACGCGGTGAACCTGATCCCGGTGCTGCGCCCGATCGTGTCGCCGAACAACCCGATCAACGCCTATCCGGGCAACAACACCATCGTTGTCACCGACTACGCCGAAAACCTGACGCGGGTCGCGCAACTGATTCAGGGCATCGACACCCCGAGCGCCATCGACACCGATGTGGTGCAGATCCAGAACGGCATTGCCGCCGACATAGCACCGATGGTCGCCGACCTGCTCGACGCACCGGGCAACGACCCAACCCAGAAAATCGCAGTGATCGGCGACCCGCGCTCCAACACCATCATCATCCGCGCCGGCAGCCCCGAGCGTACGGAGCTGGCGCGCAACCTGATCTACAAACTCGACAACGCCCAGAGCAACCCGAGCAACCTGCATGTGGTGTATCTGCGCAACGCTCAGGCCGGCAAACTGGCGCAAGCGCTGCGCGGACTGTTGACCGGCGAGAGCGACAGCGGCACCAGCGACAATGCGCGTTCGGTGCTCAGCAACATGGGCAGTTCGACCAACTCGGGCGGCGGGCAGAACGGCCAGAGCGGTACGCAAACCAACGGCAGCACCTCGACCACCAACAGCGGCAGCACCAGCGGCAGTTACGCTCAGGGCAGCAGCGCCACCGGCAGCACTGCGCAAAGCAGCGAACAGAACGTCGCGTTCAGCGCCGGCGGCGTGACCATTCAGGCGGATGCGACCACCAACACCTTGCTGATCTCCGCGCCGGAACCGCTGTACCGCAACCTGCGCGAAGTCATCGACCTGCTCGACCAGCGCCGCGCCCAAGTGGTGATCGAAAGCCTGATCGTCGAAGTCGGCGAGGACGACGCCAGCGAATTCGGCGTGCAATGGCAGACCGGCAACCTCGGCGGCAAAGGCGTGATCGGCGGGGCCAACCTCGGTGGTTCGGGGATCAACCTCAACGGCAAGACCAGCCTCGATGTGCTGCCCCAAGGCCTGAACCTCGGCTATGTAAACGGCACCGTCGACATCCCCGGCATCGGCAAGATTCTCGACCTGAAGGTGCTGGCCCGAGCGCTGAAGAGCAAGGGCGGCACCAACGTGCTGTCGACGCCGAACCTGCTGACCCTGGACAACGAAGCGGCGAGCATTTTTGTCGGCCAGACCATCCCGTTTGTCAGCGGCAGCTATGTCACCGGCGGCGGGGGCACCAGCAACAACCCGTTCCAGACCGTGACCCGCGAAGAGGTCGGTTTGAAGCTCAACGTGCGGCCGCAGATTTCCGAGGGCGGCACGGTCAAGCTTGATATCTATCAGGAAGTCAGCAGCATCGACGAACGCGCTTCGGCGGCGGCCAACTCGGCGGGGATCGTCACCAGCAAACGCGCACTCGACACCAGCATCCTGCTCGACGACGGGCAGATCATGGTGCTCGGCGGTCTGCTGCAGGACGGCTACAGCCAGAGCAATGACGCGGTGCCGTGGCTGTCGAGCATTCCGGGGATCGGCGCGCTGTTTCGCAACGAACGCCGCTCGATCACCAAGACCAACCTGATGGTGTTTCTGCGCCCGTACATCATCCGCGACAGCGCGGCGGGGCGCAGCATTACGCTCAACCGCTACGACTTCATGCGCCGCGCCCAGGGGGGGCTGCAACCGGAGCGCAGCTGGGCGATGCCGGACATGCAGGCGCCGCAATTGCCGGCCACCGCCCAAGGCGTGCCGGCACCGGTGTCCGGCCCGCGCGCGACCATCAAAGCGGTGCCGCTGCAATGAGCGCATTGCCATACGCCTGGGCCAAGGCGCAGCGGATTTTGCTGCGCAATGGCGTGCTGACGGTGTGCCCCTCGACGCCGGGCTGGTCGATCAGCGAAGTGCGGCGGCAGTTCGGCGCGGCGAAGCTTGAGCGAGTGCGTGATGACGAACTCGACGGCCTGCTGGCCAGTGCCTACGCCGACACCGGCAGTGCGGCGGCGGTGGTCGGTGCGGCGGAAAACGAAGTCGACCTCGACCGCCTGATGCAGGACATGCCGGAAATCACCGACCTGCTCGACACCCAGGACGGCGCGCCGGTGATCCGTATGATCAACGCCTTGCTCACCCAGGCGGCGCGGGACGAGGCCAGCGACATCCACATCGAACCGTTCGAAACCCATTCGGTGGTGCGCTACCGGGTCGACGGCACGCTGCGCGACGTGGTCTCGCCGCGCAAGGCGTTGCACGGTGCGCTGGTGTCGCGGATCAAGATCATGGCCCAGCTCGATATCGCCGAGAAACGCCTGCCGCAGGACGGCCGGATTGCGCTGCGCGTGGCGGGGCGGCCGATCGACATTCGTGTGTCCACCGTGCCCACCGGCCACGGCGAGCGAGTGGTGATGCGTTTGCTGGACAAGCAGGCCGGGCGCCTGCATTTGGAAACCCTGGGCATGGACGCGCAGGTGCTGGCCAAACTCGATCACCTGATCCGCCAGCCCCACGGCATTGTGCTGGTCACCGGCCCGACCGGCAGTGGCAAAACCACGAGTTTGTATGCGGCACTGGCGCGGCTGGATGCGAGCACCAGCAACATCCTCACCGTGGAAGACCCGGTGGAGTACGACCTGCCGGGCATCAGCCAGATTCAGGTCAACGCCAAGATCGACATGACGTTTGCCCTGGCCTTGCGGGCGATTCTGCGCCAGGACCCGGACATCATCATGATCGGCGAGATCCGCGACCTCGAAACCGCGCAGATCGCGGTGCAGGCGTCGCTGACCGGTCACCTGGTGCTCGCGACCCTGCACACCAACGATGCGGTGTCGGCGGTCAACCGCTTGATCGACATGGGCGTCGAGCCGTTTCTGCTGGCCTCGTCAATGCTCGGGGTGTTGGCCCAGCGCTTGGTGCGGCGGCTGTGCAATCAGTGCAAACAGGAAGACCCGGCGACCCCCGGCACCTGGCGCCCGGTCGGTTGTGCGGCGTGCAATCACACCGGTTACAGCGGCCGGACCGGCATTCATGAGTTGTTCTGCATCGACGACGACATCCGCACCCTGATTCATCAAGGGGCAGGGGAACAGGCGTTGCGTGCGGCGGCGAGCAAGGCCGGGATGTTCAGCCTGCGCGAGGACGGCGAGCGCTGGATTCGCAGCGGTGCCACGGCGCCGGAAGAAATCCTTCGTGTGACACGGGACGCCTGATGAATCGCTATCGTTTTGAAGCCGCCGATGCCAGCGGCAAGATCGAATCGGGGCACCTGGAGGCGGACAGCCAGGGCGCGGCGTTTGGCGTGCTGCGCGGGCGCGGCTTGACGGCGCTGTCGGTGGAGAAGGAAAGCAACGTCTCCCAGCACGGTGGCGGTGGCCTGTTCAGCGCCAAACTCTCGGATAACGATCTGGCGTGGGCCACCCGGCAACTGGCGAGTCTGCTCGGTGCCAGTCTGCCACTCGAGGCCGCGTTGAGCGCCACGGTCGAACAGGCCGAGAAAAAACACATCGCCCACACCCTTAGCGCCGTGCGCGCCGACGTGCGCAGCGGCATGCGCCTGGCCGAAGCGCTGGCGGCGCGGCCACGGGATTTTCCGGAAATCTACCGGGCGCTGATCGCGGCGGGCGAGGAGTCCGGGGATCTGGCGCAGGTGATGGAGCGGTTGGCGGATTACATCGAGGAACGCAACAACCTGCGCGGCAAGATTCTCACCGCGTTCATTTATCCGGGTGTGGTCGGGCTGGTGTCGATCGGCATCGTGATTTTCCTGCTGAGCTACGTGGTGCCGCAGGTGGTCAGCGCGTTTTCCCAGGCGCGGCAGGATCTGCCGGGGCTGACGCTGGCGATGCTCAATGCCAGTGATTTCATCCGGGCGTGGGGCTGGTTGTGCGCGGGCGTCATGGCCGGTGCGTTCTGGAGCTGGCGCCTGTATCTGCGCAACCCGGCGGCGCGTTTGAATTGGCATCATCGGGTGCTGAAGTTGCCGCTGATCGGGCGCTTTGTGCTGGGGCTGAACACCGCACGGTTCGCCTCGACGCTGGCGATTCTCGGCGGCGCCGGGGTGCCGTTGTTGCGCGCATTGGAGGCGGCGCGGCAGACCTTGTCGAATGATCGCTTGAGCCTGAGCGTCAATGAAGCCACTGCCAAGGTGCGCGAGGGCGTCAACCTGGCGGCCGCGTTGAAAGTGGAGAACGTGTTTCCGCCGGTGCTGATCCACCTGATCGCCAGCGGCGAGAAAACCGGTGCGCTGCCACCGATGCTCGAACGCGCAGCGCAAACCCTGTCCCGCGATATCGAGCGCCGGGCGATGGGCATGACTGCGTTGCTGGAGCCGCTGATGATTGTGGTGATGGGCGGGGTGGTGTTGGTGATCGTGATGGCCGTGCTGTTGCCGATCATCGAGATCAACCAGTTGGTGCAGTAGTTTTCTCAACTTTTTTTACCAGCGTCAGATCTCACCCGAGCGCGAAATCCGGCATCCTCGGGTTCTCCTTTCTGTCATCTGCAACGGCCCTTCAAGGGCTGTGGCCGATTCCCCCGAAAAGCCCGCCGCAGACACTCCGCACAACTCAAGAAACACCCGAGAAAATCCCTCGAAAATCAGCCTGCACCTCCCGAGGTTTTTTCCTTTATCTGTCACCGGAAACTGCGAATTTCTCAGTGCGACTTAACCACGGACCCCGCTTGCGAAGGTCGGCGGTGAGTCTTCCCAGTGTCATGCAAGACCCCTGAAAACCTGTGTTCACACCCAACGTTGAAAAGGAGATTCTTCATGTTCAAGCGCACTCTGATCGCAGCTTCCCTGACCGTCGCTGCCCTGGCTTCCGCCCAGGCCATGGCCGCCAACGTAACCGGTGGTGGCGCGACTCTGCCTGCCGCTCTGTACAAAGGCTCTAGCAACAGCATCCTGCCAGCCAACTTCAGCTACCTGGGTACCGGTAGCGGCACCGGCAAGACCGCTTTCCTGACCAACAACTCGGCACTGTTCAGCACCACCGGTTCGGTTCACTTCGCCGGTAGCGACTCGATCCTCAGCGCTTCGGAAATCAGCACCTACAACACCAACTTCGGCGCTTCGTACGGCCCGCTGATCCAGCTGCCTTCGGTGGCCACTTCGGTTGCCATTCCGTACAAGAAATCCGGTCAGACTGCTCTGAACCTGACCAGCGCTCAGCTGTGCGATGCCTTCTCCGGCGCCAAAACCACTTGGGGCGATCTGCTGGGCACTTCCGACACCACGCCGATCCGTGTGGTTTATCGCAACGTTTCCAGCGGTACTTCGGAAATCCTGACCCGTCACTTGAACGCGATCTGCCCGACCAAGTTCGCCACCAGCTCCACCTTCACCAATGCGCGTCTGCCAGCCGGTTCGACCCTGCCTTCGAACTGGGTAGGTGTTGCCGGGACTGCTGACGTGGCCACTCAGGTCAACGCTGTTGACGGCTCCATCGGTTACGTCGGTCCGGACGGTGTGAATGCTGCCAGCAACGCCGTGGTTGCTCGCGTCAACGGCGTACAGCCCACCACCGCCAACGTTTCGCTGGCCCTGGGTTCGGCTGCTCTGCCAACCACCCCTTCGAACCCTGCGCAGTGGGTACCGGTCGTTCCTAACCCAGCCAGCGGTTACCCGATCGTGGCTTACACCAACTTCATCTTCGGCCAGTGCTACAAGGACGCCACCGTGGCCGCTGATGTCAAAGCCTTCCTGACCACTCACTACAGCAACCCGGGCAACAACGCTGCCACCATCGCTCACAGCTTCACTCCGGTTCCAACCAACTGGAAAGCGGCTGTGACGGCCAACTTCGTCACCAACACCTCGGGCAACAACCTGGACATCAACAACGCCAGCGTCTGCAACGCTGTCGGCCGTCCTTTGTAAGCCTCGCTTCACGGCAATGAAATGGCAGCGGCCTTCGGGCTGCTGCCATTTTTTTTGGCCGATCTACTCCTCATTCATGAAGTTTGTGTGACATCCGTTCGGTCGCGGCCCTCGCCAACCGCCTATGTCGTAACAGCAGGGGCAAGCCGACCTGCGGCCTCGTGTGGCAAACAAAAAGGATCTCGTAGTGATGCTCGCTCGCCCATCCCGTCGCAGTACCCGTGTTCAGCCTCAGCAGCGCATGGCCGCCGATCCGGCGCTGTGGTTGCTCAAGCCCCTGGCGCAGGCGGTTGCCTTGTGCCTGGTGGCGGGCAGTGCCGAGGCGGCGACCGCATTCAGTTCGGGATGGTTTGCCGCCAAGGGCGCGGCGCAACAGGCGGCCGCCGCACGGCCGAGCGTGGGCGGATTGCCGGGGATGACGCCACCGCTGGCGCAGCAGCAGAAGGCCAACCAGCAGTTGCAGCGCTCGATTCAGACCCTGAACAACACCGTAGCTGCGATTGCGGCGCAACAGGCCGCGCAGGCGGCCGGTCGGGCGGCGGCATTGGGCACGGTGCAGTTTGTACCTGACGGTCTGGGCGAGGGCGGTCTGAAGGTCGATAACAGCCTCACGCAGGGTTGGCAGAACGCCAAAGGCCCGCAGCAGACTCAGGCCGACGGCAAGACCACGGTGAAGATCGAGCAGACCGCCGACAAGGCGATCCTCAACTGGGAGACCTTCAACGTCGGGCGCAACACCACGGTCGACTTCGCCCAGCAGTCGAACTGGGCGGTGCTCAACCGGGTCAACGATCCGAATGCGCGGGCCAGCCAGATTCAGGGCCAGATCAAAGGTGACGGCACGGTCATGCTGATCAACCGCAACGGCATCGTGTTCAGCGGCACCAGTCAGGTCAACGTGCGCAACCTGGTGGCGGCGGCGGCCAACATCACTGACATTCAGTTCCGCGACCGCGGCCTGTATTTCGACAGCACCGGCAGCCAACCGACGTTCACCGAGGCGGCCGGCAAAGTGCTGGTGGAGCGCGGTGCGTCCATCGAGACCGCGCGGCCGGCCAAATCGACCGATGCCGGTGGCTATGCCTTGCTGCTCGGCAACGAAGTGCAGAACGACGGCAGTATCAACACCGCCAGGGGCCAGACCGTGCTCGGCGCGGGGGATCGCTTTTACATTCGCAAAGGCGCGGGCACTGAAGGCAACGGCTTCTCCACGACGTTCGGCAACGAAGTCACGCCGGGCTTCAAGGCCGGCAGTGCTGCCGGCAAGGTCAGCAACAGTGGCCTGATTCAGGCCGCGACCGGCGACATCACCCTGACCGGCCATGAGGTCGTGCAAAGCGGTGTGCTGCTGGCCAGCACGTCGGTCGCGACCCGCGGCACGATCCATTTGCTCAACCCGGCGACCGACGCTCAGGGCAGCGTGACGCTGGAGCAGGGCAGCACGACGGCGATCCTGCTCGACAGCAGCGACCTGACCGCCCTCGACAGTCAGCATCAGGCCGCTCTGAGCGGCGTTACACCGAACAACCGGATTCGCAGCGATCAGTCGCGCATCGACATCCAGAGCGGCGGCAGCGTCGAGTTCCAGAACGGCTCGATCACCCTGGCCACTGGCGGGCAAGTGGCGGTGGCGGCGCAGCGGCGCAGCCTGGTGCGAGACGGCGCGTTGATCGATGTCTCCGGTGCCATCGGCGTGAAAGTCGCGATGGAATCCAACAACATCAAGATCAACGTCCAGGGCAACGAGCAGCGCGATGCTTCGGTCAATCGCGAAAAAGGGGCGCTCAACAGCAATGACATCTGGGTCGATGTGCGCGAACTGGTCTACGTCCCGGCCGGCACCAACGGTTATGCCACGGATCGCTGGTACACGGCGGGCGGTCTGCTGGAGGTCGGCGGCTATCTCGGCACCCAGGGCCACAGCATCGGCGAGTGGATGGCTCAGGGCGGCATGGTCAGTTTTGCCGGCAATGACGTGGTGACCGAGAAGGGCTCGCTGATCAACCTGTCCGGCGGCACGCTGGATGTACAAAGCGGCGAGATTCGCCAGAGCTGGCTGCGTGGGGCCGACGGGCGCCTGTATGAGGTCTCCAAAGCACCGGGCGATCTGCTCTACACCGGGCTGTACAAGGGCTATGAAGACAGCAGTGAACGCTGGGGCCAGACGAGTTATTACTACAACCCGTTGATTGCGCCGTCCAGTCGTCGGGAATCGGGCTACACCGTGGGACGCGATGCCGGGCAACTGGTGATTGGCACCCGCAACGCTGTGCTCGAAGGGCAAATGCTTGGCGAGGTGTATCAGGGCGAGCGCCAGACCCAGGCACCGCGTGCGGTGCTCGATGGCTATGCGCAGAGTCAGACGGCACTGGCGCGGCGTGGGCAGTTGATTGTCGGCAGTTACGACCCGGCGTACGTGGCGGCTTCCGGTGGCTTGCTGTATGGGCTTAACCCGTTGCTCGATCAGGTGCAGATCGGCGGCGAACGTCTGCTCGCCGGCAATGATCGGGATCTGACCGGTGCCGTGTCTGATTCTCGCAGCGGCAAGCTGTACCTCGATGCCGGCCAACTCAGCGACTGGCAACTGGGCGCACTGAAAGTGGCGGCCCGGGAACGGATCGACGTGCAAGGTGCCGTCACCGTCGACCATGGCGGCGACATCACCCTTTACGGGCCGGACGTGCAGGTCAACGCCGACCTGACCGCGCGTGGCGGCAGCCTGCACCTGGGCAACGTGCTCAATCAGCTCAACACCGATCGCCTGACCGACACCCGGCTCGTCGCGCCGACCGACAAGGCCACTCGTGTGAGCGTGGCTGAAGGGACACAACTGGACACTCGTGGCCTGTGGAGCAACCTGCGCACCAATCCGGATGATGCCGCGAGCCTGGCGTACCTGGACGGTGGCGGGGTGTCGATTCGCAGCAGCGGCGATATCGAGATCGGTGCCGGCAGTCTGCTGGACGTGTCTTCCGGCGGTGCGATTCTGGCCAACGGCAAGACTCGCGGTGGCAAGGGCGGTGACGTGACACTGGAGGCCAGCGCCTTGTCCGCGCCGGGTGACAGCCACCTGACCCTGGACGGCCAACTGCGGGGTTACGGTGTGACCGGCGGTGGCCGACTGCTGATTCAGGCGGGCGACATCCTCATTGGCCAGACCGATAAACCCCTCGCCGACAACACGTTGCAACTGCAACCGCAGCTGTTCGACAAGGGGTTCTCGGCTTACAGCCTCATCGGCCTCAATCATCTTGACGTTGCGGACAACACCCTCATTGACGTCTTGATGCCGGTGTACCGTTTTGGTGACGCGGCAGCCAATCAGGTCAGTGGCACCGCACCCCGGCAGGCGCTGGAATTGTGGACGCCCACGCTCTATCAGGAAAACCCGCTCAAAGCGCAACTGACCCAGCGTGGCGGCGCCAGCCTGGCGTTGCAGGCCGGTTCCAGCGAGGTCGCGCTGGTCGATCCGACCCGCAACGCCCTGACCCTTGGCCAGGACTCGCGGATCAGTGTCGATCCGGGGCAGCGCATCGATCTGCGCAGCGCCGGTCAGCTCACGGTCGATGGTGAGTTGAATGCGTGGGGCGGCACGATCGATATCCGTCAGCAGCCGTTCGGCTCGATCAATGTTGCCGATTCCTCGCAAACGGCAGACAGGCAAACCCACAACCGTTCGATCTGGATCGGCGAGCACGCGGTGCTGGATGTGGCCGGTCGTGTGGCCACCGGCATCGATGCGCTGGGAAGGGTGTATGGCCAGGTCGGCAAGGGCGGCTCGATCATCATCGGCGGTGAAATCGATGCGAAGAAAGCCACGGCCACGTCGGCCGACGCTTATGTGATCGTGCGAAACGGTGCGCGACTGGAGGCCTCCGGCGCACAGGCGATGCTGGACATCGCCGGGCAGGGGCCGACGCGGGTGGCCACGGATGGCGGGCGAATCTCGCTGAGTTCCTACAACGGCCTGTTCATCGAAGGCGACCTGCGGGCTGCGGCCGGTGGTGCCGGGGCGGCGGGCGGGCGACTGGACATTGCCCTGGAGACGCCGAGTTATCTGCGCAGCGATGCCAGTAACGAGGTTCGCGTGCCGCGGGAAATCGTCATCGGCCAGAACGCAGGCCCGTCGCTGTTGCCGGCGAGCCTGCAAGCGGGCGAAGCCGCCCCAGCGCTGCAATACGGACGTGCCCGTCTGGGCGCCGATCAGTTGATGTCCGGCGGGTTCGACAACCTGAGAGTGCTGAGCAACGGTCTGCTGTCGTTCGACGGCAACGTCGATCTGCACATGAATCAAAGCCTGAGCCTGTATGCCGGGGCCCTGTCGCTGGCTGACGGCTTGCAAGGCAGCGCGCGGATCAACCTGTCTGCGCCTTACGTGCACCTGTCGGGTACGGGCAAGTATTTCGAGGCCCCCGGCAATATCCGGCCACGGGTGATGAACAATCCGACCACCGAAGTGGCGCCGGCACAGTTCACCGCCACGGCGGATCTGCTGGATCTGGGCAACAGTCTGTCGTTCGGCACGGCCGGGTCGATCGTGCAACTGAGCGGCCCGGCGCGGGAGGTCGGGCGGCGTGGATTTGACCAGGTCACGCTCGACAGCCGAGGCGATCTGCGCTTTCTGGCACCCACCGGCAACGTCGAGAAAACCGAACTCTGGACGCCGGGCGACCTGAACCTGCGTGCCGCGCAGATCTACCCTGCAAGCGATGTCGTGGCCGAGGTGCGGGTGGGTTATCAAAGTGTCCAGCGCGACGCCAATCCTGAGCGAACCTTGCGCATCGCCAGCTCCGGCGCGGCGCCTGGCGCGTTGCCTTACTCGGTCTTCGGCAGCCTGACACTGGCCGCTGCCCATATCGAGCAGGGCGGGGTGATCCGTGCGCCACTGGGCATGATCAACCTGGGTGACAACCTGGTTCTCAACACCCGGACACTGCATCTGTTGCCAGGCAGCCTCACGTCGGCCAGCGCCGCCGGGTTGGTCATGCCTTATGGCGGCACCACCGACGGCATCGACTATCGCTACAACGGCAAGTCCGTGCTGCTTCGAGGGATTACCGCCGAAACCGCCGGCGTGACGCTCACCTCGCAGTCCGTCGATGTGCAAGGTGGGGCGTTGATCGACCTGTCGGGTGGCGGTGATCTGCGCGGTGCCGGTTTCGTATCCGGGCGGGGCGGTTCCACCGATGCCCGCTACAACCCGCTGGTGCGCAATGCCAGTGACGGCACCTTCAGCCTGCCGGGCCTGGCCAGCAACCCGGTGTATGCCATCGTGCCGGGGAATCAGAGTGCTTATGCGCCGATGCTCGCCGAGGCGGGGGCGGTCGATCCGCGTATCGGCCAGCAGATCACCGTCGGGGCCGGCGTGCCGGGGCTGGCGGCGGGCACCTATACGCTGCTGCCCTCGACCTTTGCGCTGTTGCCGGGAGCCTTCCGGGTCGAGGTCAACGGCCAGGCGGCAGCGGGCGCAACCCACGCTGCGCTGCCACTGCGCAATGGTTCATGGACCAGTTCGGGGCGGATGTCGATTGCCAATACCGGCCTGCGTGACAGCCTGGCAAGTCAGGTCATCCTGACATCCGCCGATGTGCTGCGCCGTTATTCGCAGTACAACGAGACCTCTTTCAGTCAGTTCATCCAGAGCGATGCGCTGCGCCGGGGCGTGCCTCGGGCCCTGGCGCCAATGGACGGCAAATCGCTGCGACTGAATCTGTCCCAGGGTGCCGCACCGGGTAACGCGCTGGATTTCAACGGTCAGGCGCTGTTCCAGCCAGCCACGGGCGGCGTCGTCGGGACGGCGGTGGTGCAGGGCGCGGCGAACTTCGAAATTCTCGGCGCGGGGCATTCGAGCACTGAAGGATTTGCGGGTGTGTCGCTGTATGCCGACAGCCTCAATTCGCTCGGCGCCGGCCGCTTGACCCTCGGCGCGCAGCCGACGATCGATTACAACACCTCGGGCAACATCATCGCGTTCAGCGGTGATACGTCCACGATCACCTTGCGTGACGGCGCCGTATTGTCGGCCCCCGAAGTGCTGCTGCGCACCACCCGGACCGATGGCGGAATCACCCTCGAAGCCGGCTCGGGCATCAACACGCTGGGGCGTGGCGATGCGCCTTATGATTCCAGCACCGGCTTCATCTACAAACCGGGTGCGGCAGGTCTGCTGGTGGTGTCGAACGGCTGGACCAATGTGCTGGCGCCCGACGCGTCGGTCAGAACATCCGGCGCGGGCAATATTCTGATTGGCCGGTGCCCGACGACAACGTGCAGCAACCCGACGCTGCTCTATTCCAACGGCAGCATTACCGCTGCCACCGACAAGCAATTCGAACTCGACGAAGCGGTACGCTTCGGCACCCGTCATCTGACGCTGGCCGTCGGCTCGGTCAATGCCGGCAGTGCCGAGGCCTTGAGCGCCGCCGGCAACCGGGTGCCGAGCGGTCTGACCCTGAACCAGAATGTCTTGAATCGCCTGTTGCGGGGCGATACCCAGTTCGGCGCGCCGGCGCTGGAAACCCTGAGCCTGACCAGCCGCGATGCGTTCAATTTCTACGGCAGTGTCAGCCTCGATACGCTGGATCCGCAGACCGGTATCAGCAAGCTGCAAAACCTGATCCTCAGCACCCCGGCCATTTACGGCCTGGGTGAAAGCGGTGACGTCGCGTCCATTCGCACCGCCAATCTGATCTGGAACGGTGCGACTCAGGATCCCGGCGCGGTGATTACGGGCGGCGCCGGCACCGGTCGCGGCTCGCTTGATATTCAGGCGCAACGCATCGAGTTCGGCTACGGCGCCCATCCGCAGGCCAGTGGTCTGGACCAGAACAAACGTCTGGTGTTGGGTTTTGCCGACGTCAACCTCTCTGCCAGCGATCGCATCACCGCCAACCACAAGGGCAGCCTGGCGGTGTACCAGACGCAGGGCGCTTTCGATCCGGTCAACGGCTATGCCTACAGCGGCGGCAATCTCACACTGCGCACGCCGTTGCTGACGGGAGAGGCGGGCTCGGTCAACCTGCTCAAGGTCGGTAATAACCTGACTCTGACGGGGGCCGGTACAGCGGCGGCCGCCAATGCGCTGGGAGCCGAATTGACCCTCGATGCGCGCAATGTCTTGCTCGACAGTCACATCGCCCTGGCCAGCGGCAAACTGGTGGTCAAGTCCGAGGACGATCTGACCCTCGCCAGTGGCGCGTATCTGGACATGGCCGGTCGCACCTTGCCGTTCAACGATGTGAACAAGTACAGCTGGGGCGGTGATGTGGCGCTGTACAGCAGCCACGGCAATATCCGCCAGGCGGCGGGTTCGCGAATCGATCTGTCGGCGCAGAACCATCAGGCCGGTACCCTGAGTGCCGTTGCGCTGGCCACCGATGCCGGCATGGTCGATCTGCAAGGCGATATCCTCGGTGCCAGCAGCGGCGACTACGATGCCGGCGGCACGCGGGTGCCCTACAAGGCCGGTGGCGTGGATATCCGTGCGCAGCACCTCAATGGCGATCCGAGCCAGCAGTTCGCGGCCCTCAATCAGCGCTTGAACGCGGGGCAGGTCTTCGGCAGCCGCAGCTTGCAGCTCAAGCAAGGCGATCTGTTGATCGGCGACGGGCTCAAGGCGGGCGAGGTCAATGTGTCGGTGGACAATGGACGGCTGACGGTGGCTGGCCTGATCGATGCCAGCGGCGAACGGGTCGGCAGTATTCGCCTGTCGGCGCAAAACGGCCTGACCGTCGCGGGCAATGCGGTGCTTGACGCCCATGGTCGCGTGCTGCGAGTCGACAGCTACGGCAAGATCATCGACGCCCCGAACCGGGCGATGGTCGAACTCAACGCCGGACAAGGCCTGCTGACGCTCGGCAGCGGTGCGCGCATCGATTTGCGCCATGGCACCGAGGCCGTTCGCGGCACTCTGCCGGGGCAGTCCGACGGATTGCTGCGCGGCACGCTCGAGCTGAACGCCCCACGTCTGGGGACGGGTGACATTGCCATCGATGCCGGCGGTGCCCTGAGCATTCAGGGAGCGCGCTCGATTGCTCTGAACGCCACACGACGCTACACCGATGCCAGCGACGGCACGGATGCGGCGGCCAGCGGACGTCCGTATCAGGTGATCGATCAGGCGTACCTCGATCGCATTCACGGTGACAGCACGGCGTTCATCGACGCGGCGCTGGCCAACAGCAACCTGCTGAATAACAAACTGGCCGGCCTGAACAACGCCTCTTATGCCGACGCCTTCCATCTGCGGCCTGGGGTCGAGATCGCCAGCAAAACCGCCGACGGTGATCTGGTGGTGCAGGGTGATGTGGACTTGTCAGGTTACCGCTATGCCAGTCTGAACCCGCACACGCAGAAGACTTCGGTCTACGGTTCGGGCGAGGCGGGTAACCTGGTGATTCGCGCGGGCGGCAACCTCGATATCCACGGCAGCCTCAACGACGGTTTCGCACCGCCGCCGGAGACCGTGGACGATGCCGGCTGGAAATTGCTGCCGGGGATTCAGCCGTTCGGCGGCGATCTGATCGTGCCGGGGGCGGGCGTCACACTCGCGGACGGCACGGTGTTCCCGGTGGGCGCGACATTGAACTACGACCTGCCGTTGCAAGCGACGACGCTGGCCAGCGGCACACTGTTACCGACCGAGGCGACGCTGGCGGCGCCTTACACCTTCGGCGCCGGCACGGTGCTCGCCGGCTCGGTTCGCGATGCTGCGGGCAACGTGCTGTATGCCGCTGGCACGCTGCTCGCCGACAGCGTGACCTTGCCTGCGGGCAGTCGGCTGGGAGCGGGTATCCGCTTGAATGACGCAACGGCGCTGCAGGCCCTGCGCTGGCCCAAGGGCGTGCCGCTGCCGGGCAGCGTCGAGGCCGGCGACAACGGGATCAAGGGCGTGCGCCTGAGCGGCTCGCTGGCCCTGTTGCGCGGCTCGCTGATTCCGTCGATGACCCATGTCGTGCTGGCGGACGGCACGGCGTTCATCGAGTTGCGGCCATTGACCGGCACGACTCAGGGGCGCAATTGGGCGGTCGCCAGCCTGTTGCCGGCCGGCAGCGCGTCGTGGTCGATGCGCGTGGTGGCGGGGGCCGATCTGGGCGCCGCTGACAGCCGGGCGATCAAACCGCTGTCCAGCGATGGCCACCTGCGCCTGGCCGACACCCATTACGGCCTGACTGTCACCGAAAAACCACCGACCCTGGTCTGGGGCGAGGGCAACCTGGGCGGCTTCACGCCGGGCGACCCTGTCCCCGAGGATCAAATGATGTGGTGCGACTGGGCGCCGAACTCCTGTGTGCCGGCCCCGCGGTGGGTCTGGGCGCCGGACAACTGGATGGGCATGCCGCCTGGCTCGCCGATGAGCGACGATGACGTGCTGGCCTGGTGTGGTGCATTCCCGGAACTGTGCGTGGAAAACAAACCGGGTACCACGGTCAAGACCCACACACAGATGTTCAGTGTGCTGCGGACCGGCACCGGCGATCTGGACGTGCTCGCCGCCGGCGATCTGAGCATGGATTCGCCGTACGGCGTGTATACCGCCGGCACTCAGTCGCAAGACATCGATCCGCGCTTCAATCAGCCTCGCGGACGGCTGTCGGATAACGGCTCGGTACTGGGCAGTGCCGGCGGCGCCTACGAAAAATGGGTCAGTGGCAGCGACAGCCTGTATCAGGCCTGGTACCCGCAAATGGGCGGCAACCTGACCATCAATGCCGGCGGTTCGATTTCGGGGGATGTGCTGGGGCGTCGCGGTTTGTCGCAAACCGTGGACACCCGTGAGCAGGTGCCGAGCGTGGCCGTGGGCAACTGGCTCTGGCGTCAGGGCACCGGCAACAGTGATGTGCCGACGGCGTGGTGGATCAACTTTGGCAGCTACGCGACGCAACCGTTGCCGGATCAGAGTGTTGATACGGGGCCGTACCTGGTCGGATTCACCGGTTTCGGCACCTTGGGCGGCGGCAATATCAGCCTGCGTGCCGGGGCCGATGCCGGCATGCTCAAGGCGATGGGCGACGGTAACAAGGCCAACCTTTATCCGCGCGGGCAGGGGCTGGTCGTGGCGGTCGGCAGCACCGGGCGCGTGGGCAGCGACGGCAGCCTGCAATTGACTGGTGGCGGCGACATGGACATCCGCATCGGCGGATCGATCAACCCGTCGTTGCAGGCCCGGGCCGGAGAAAACGGTATCGGTGTCGCACAACACGACCTGCAAGGCGCATTGATCAACCTGCGCGGAGCCGCGCGACTGACCGGCGGCGCGCTGGGCGGGATCAATCTGCAATATGGCGCCGCAGCCTCGACCCAGGATCCTCGCGAAGTGCGCCCGTTCGACCCGTTCACCTCCACCATGGGCAGCGCTTCCGGCGGGCTGGTGCTGATTCCGGGGGATTCGGGGATGAGCCTCAGCACGCGCGGCGATCTGGTGCTGGGCGGGGCGGCGGACCCGGGTCGGGTGCGGCTGCAGAACTCCACGCCGTTCACTACACCCGACGGTGTCGTGCATGAGGGGGGTGGCTTGACGGGGTTCTCGTTGTGGACCGATCACACAGCCATCGACCTGTTTTCGGCGGGAGGCAACCTGACACCGAGCACTCAACTGGGCGAAGTGACG
Source organism: Pseudomonas sputi (assembly GCF_021603585.1). Classification (GTDB taxonomy): domain Bacteria; phylum Pseudomonadota; class Gammaproteobacteria; order Pseudomonadales; family Pseudomonadaceae; genus Aquipseudomonas; species Aquipseudomonas sputi. Next base: position 24,556 of record NZ_BQHI01000006.1, read on the forward strand.
GGTCAGGGCCCTGTCACCGGTCGCAATACGTCGCCGACCGACGGACGCTTCGTGTATCCGTCGATCCTGCGGGCGGTGGCGGCGCAAGGTTCGATTTATGCCGGACCTTCAGCCGTCTACAGCCAGGGCAGTGGAACAGTGCCGGCAACCGAGTATTCGCTGCTGCTGGCACCTTCCAGGAGCGGGCAACTGGAGTTGCTGGCGCAGGACTCGATCTACGCCGGCGGCTATGCGATCAATCAGTCGGGCGCCAGTCCGCTGGCCATCGCCACGCCATTTGCGCCGGCCTTCAACGGTTACGGCAACAACATGTCGGCCACGCCGATCATGAGCAATCGCAACGGCGACGGGGTGTCGCCGGACAAGAACCTGCGCTATCCATTATTCGCGTTCGGCGCCAACAGCTATTCGGGCTTGAGTGACGTTCAGGCACCGGCACGGTTCTATGCCTTGACCGGCGATCTGGTGGGCGTTCGCAGCGGTGAAACGCTGACGTTCAGCCTGTCGAAACGCACCTGGCACGAAGCGGCAGGTCCGGTCTGGATGCTGGCGGGGCGCGATGTCGTGGCGTCCGGCACTGTCCTGGGCAACCCCACGACCGTGTCTGCTGCCGAGATGGGCGTACCGCCGACAGAGAGCATCACTTCGACCGGCAACCTGTTCGTGCACGATGACCCTCGAGACGTTTCGCGGGTATCGGCAGGGCGCGACATTCTCTACAGCAGCTTCGACATCGCGGGCCCTGGCGTTCTTGATATCAATGCCGGGCGCAACATCCTGATGGAGGATCGCGCCAGTATCACCAGCCTCGGCGCGTTGGTGGCCGGTGATCAGCGACCGGGCGCCAGTGTGGTGTTGCAGGCTGGTGTGGGTGCACAAGGGCCGGATTATTCGCGGTTCATCACCCGTTACCTGAGCCCGCAGAACATGGCCGATCCGAACGCCTCCCTCAATGGCCAACCGGGCAAAGTGGTCAAGACTTACCTCGACGAGCTGCAGAGCTGGTTGACCCTCGGCTACGGATTCAGCGGCAACGCAGAGCAGGCGCAAGCCTTCTTCGCCGCGCTGCCGAGTGCCGAACAAGCGATCTTCGCCCGTCAGGTGTATTTCGCCGAATTGCGTGCCGGTGGTCTGGAATACAACGACGCCGACGGCCCACGCAAGGGCAGTTACCTGCGCGGTCGCAACGCCATTGCTTCGCTGTTCCCGACCGTCGATGTGGCCGGCAACCCGATCCGCTACGACGGCGACATCACGCTTTATGGCGGTGCCGGGGTCAAGACGCTGTTCGGTGGCGATATCCAGATGCTCACGCCGGGTGGCGGTCAGGTGTTCGGCATCGAAGGCGCGGCGCCACCGTCCACGGCGGGGATCATCACCCAGGGTTCGGGCAACATTCAGCTCTACTCCCAGGGCAGCATTTTGCTGGGGCAGAGCCGGATCATGACCACGTTTGGCGGCTCGATCCTCGGCTGGTCCGCCGAGGGCGACATCAACGCCGGTCGTGGCTCGAAAACCACCGTGGTCTACACCCCGCCGAAACGTGTGTACGACAGCTGGGGCAACGTGACCCTGTCGCCATCGGTACCCAGCACCGGCGCCGGTATTGCCACGCTCAACCCGATTGCCGAAGTGGCCCCGGGGGACATCGACCTGATCGCGCCGCTGGGCACCATCGATGCGGGCGAGGCGGGGATTCGCGTGTCGGGCAACGTCAACATCGCCGCGCTGACGGTGGTCAACGCCGCCAACATCTCGGTGCAGGGCAAGGCGACCGGCGTGCCGGTGGTCTCGGCGGTCAACACCGGGGCGATCACCTCGGCCAGTTCCGCTGCGTCGTCGGCCACCCAGGCGGCGGAAGACGTCGCCCGTCAGCAGCAAGCCGCGTCGCGCCAGAACCAGGCTTCGGTGTTCACCGTGCAGGTACTGAGCTTCGGCAACGAACAACTGGCCCCGACCCGCGACGGCGCCAGCCGCGCACCGACACCGGGTTACAACCCCAACAGCCCGGTGCAGGTGCTGGGCGCCGGCGCGCTGGATGAACAAGCGAAGCAGCAGTTGACCGAGGAGGAGCGGGGACAGCTGACGTTGTAAAGAACTCTCGTGCAGTACGCTTCGGGCGGCCTTTTGGCCGCCCTTTTTTTTTTCGGTTCTTTTATTTAAAAAGCATACGGAATGCTCACCTTCGCCCACAACATTTCCCCCTCCGGCCGGTTCTCCACGTCGAATTCCTTGGCCCAGCGAATCTCGGCGCTGGCGTACTTGAGGAAGGTGAAGTGCAGCGCCGGGCCGATGGCGAACACCTTGCCGCGCACGCCGTCGTTCACGTCCTCGCCGGCGAATTGCACGGTGTGGCCGAACTGTTTGTCGTCGGTGGTCTGCTTGAGGTAGTAGCCGTTGATACCGAGCATCAGGTCGTCGGTGATCTTGTAGCTGGCCGAGTAATCGAAGTGGAAGATCTGCCCGGATTTGTAGTCGGTGTCCTTGTTTTTCTCGTTGAAGCTGTAGGTGGTTTTCATCGACACCTCGGTGCGCTCGGTCGGCAGCCAGGTGAACGAGAACAGCGGCTTGTAGGTGTAGAAATTGTTGCTGGTGTTGGCCAGTCGATCGACGCTGTATTCACCGGTGGGCACGGTGATTTCCACGGCGGCGCCGAGGGTCAGGTCCTTGCCCATGTCCCACAGGATGATCGGCGCGATGGTGGTATCGCCCATGCCTTCGCGGGTGTCGCTCAGGCCGAATACCGAGACTTCCTGCTTGAGCCACGGCTGGGCGATGTAGCCGGCCAGGCGCCCGCCGAAAATCCGCACCGGGCTCAGGTAATCGAGGCGCGGAATGACGGCGGTGGATTCGATCTCGACATTTGGCACCTTGCCGCCAAGCGAGCTGATGTTGAGCTTTCGCGACTTGTAGTGGTTGTAGTAGAGGTTGAAGGCGACCATGTTCTCCGGAAGGCTGTCGACTTCCAGCGGCAGCATGAAGAAGCCGTCGGTGCCGGGGCCGATGTTGTCGACGCCGGCTTCGGTGGCCAGCGCCGGCAGGGTCGCAGCGCAGCCGAGCAGGCTCAGCGCCAGTCGCACAGGGAATGTCGCGCGGTTCGGGGTCATGTCCGTCCTCATTATTATTGTGTTTTGGGCGCAACGCCGGCACGCAGGGTACTCGGCCACGATAGAAATAAGCCCTTGGCGCACAACAGGGCAGGGTATTGGCGGACACGGAAGGGGACTTCTGCGGACAGCCCGCGAACCCTGTGCTAACTTCCTTCGACATAACCGGTTACAAAAATAACAATTCAGCGTGATCCGGAATGTCAGCCTCCATGAACGTAAAAGTCCAAGACCCGACCTTCGAACTGGCGCTGGTGTCGCCGTTTCTCCTGCAAACCCTGGCCGAAGTCGCCGCCAACAAGGGCATCGAGCCGCAGAGCCTGTGCCGTGGCCTGGGTTTTGATGTCGAAGACCTGCAGGATCCGGCGCAGCGGATTTCCTATCGCCAGGCCGTGGCCATGATCCAGCGTGCGCTTAAAGTTTTGCCCAATCAGGGGCTGGGCCTGTGGGTCGGTGCGCAGAACGTGCTCGGGACTCTCGGTTTGCTGGGGCATGTGCTGTCGCTGTGCAAGACCCTGCGCGATGCGTTCGACATTGGCGTTCGGCATCAGCACACCTCCGGCGGGATCGTCGTTTCCAGTGTCGATGTGGTGGGCGATCAGGTGTATGTCGACGTTGAATGCCGGCTGCCGTTCGCCGAGGTGCAGGTGTTTGCGGTGGAAGAGTTTTTCGCCAGCCTGCTGGTCTATGGCCGGGCGCTGGTGGGCGAGACGTTCAAGCCGATTGCCGTGGAGTTCATGCACGCCGCGCCGGATTACATCGATGAATACCGGCGCTTGCTGGGGCCGGATGTACGTTTCGGCTGTCTGCACAATCGGATGCTGATCGATGTGCAGTGGCTGGATGTGAACCTGCCCAACCACCATTCGCTGGCGCTGCGTCAGGCGGTGAAGCTGCTGGAGCTGGAAGCGGCGCAGGTTCACCAGAAACTCGATCTGATCCAGGCCGTGGAGCGGGCGATTGCCCGAGACCTGAGTCGGGGCAGCCATATTGAAAAGATTGCTGGTGACCTGAACATGAGCAGCCGCACGCTGCGCCGACGCCTGACCGAGCACTCGCTGACGTTCGAGGCCTTGCTTGAGCAAGTGCGCCAGGCGCGCACGATGAGTCTGTTGGCCAATCCTGATATGCCGATCGAGCGGATTACCGAGGAAGTCGGCTACAGCGACGTGCGCAGTTTTCGCCGGGCGTTCAGGCGCTGGACGGGCAAAAGCCCGAGTGCGTGGCGCAGCGAGTGCGTCATCTGATCCCACACAAATCCTCCGGCTACAGTTAAACTCCGCGCTCTTTCCAAGGAGTCGACATGAGTTACTACCAGCCGGGCATTCTCGCCACCCCTGTTCCGCCGCAAGCTCGTCACCTGTTTTTCGCCCTCGAGTCGGTTGAAGCGCTGCCGCAGGCGATCAACAACCTGCTGAGCCTGGTGGACGGCAAGTTGGCGGTGGTCGGTTTCGGTGAGTCCCTGGCCAAGGCCCTGAATGTGCACATCGACGGCCTGCGCAGCTTTCCGGCGCTGACCGGCGTCGGCGTGGAAAACCCGTCGACCCAGCACGCCCTGTGGGTCTGGCTGCACGGCGTCGACCGTGGCGAGTTGCTCAACCGCAGCACCGCCCTTGAGGCCGCACTGGCTCCGGCGCTGCGTCTGGTGCAGATGCAGGAGGCCTTCCGCCACAAGGACGGCCATGACCTCACCGGTTATGAAGACGGCACCGAAAACCCCCATGACGAAGCCGCCATCGCCGCCGCACTGCAAAGTGAAGGCGCCGACGGCCTGGTCGGAGGCAGCTTCGCCGCGATCCAGCAGTGGCAGCACGACCTCAAGGGTTTCCATGCGCTGTCCGCCGAAGACAAGGACAACATCATGGGCCGTCGCCTGAGCGACAACGAAGAGATCGACGACGCCCCGGTGTCCGCTCACGTCAAGCGCACCGCCCAGGAAAGCTTCGCCCCGGAAGCCTTCGTCGTGCGCCGTTCGATGCCGTGGATCGAAGGCGACCGCGCCGGTCTGATGTTCCTCGCGTTCGGCTTCTCCCTCGATGCTTTCGAAGCACAACTGCGCCGTATGAGCGGTCTGGAAGACGGCATCACCGACGGTCTGTACCGCATCAGCCGGCCGATCACCGGCGGCTACTACTGGTGCCCGCCGCTGCAAAACGGCCACCTCGACCTGCGCGCACTGCGCATCGGCTGAGGCGCCAGCATGAACGTGGTGCGCTGGGGCATGATCGGTTGCGGCAGCGTCGCTGAACGCAAGAGCGGGCCGGCCTTCTACAAGGCGCCCGGTTCTGCGTTGGTCGCGGTGATGGGCCGACGCCTCGACGCCGTGACCGATTACGCCACTCGCCACGGCATCGCCCGGATGTACACCGACGTCGATGCCCTGATCAACGACCCCGAGGTGGACGCGGTGTACATCGCCACGCCACCCGACAGTCATCACGCCTACAGCCTTAAAGTCGCCGCCGCCGGCAAGCATTGCTGCGTGGAAAAACCCATGGCACTCAACGCCGGGCAAAGCCGTGAAATGCAGCAGGCGTTTGCCGATGCCGGTTTGCACCTGTTCGTCTCCTATTACCGCCGTTCGTTGCCGCGTTTCCAGCAGGTTCGGCAATGGCTGGAGCAGGGGCGAATCGGCGAGGTGCGGCATTTGAGCTGGACGCTGACCAAGGCACCATCGCCCAAGGATCTGGACGGCAGCGCAAACTGGCGTACCGATCCGGCAGTGGCCGGTGGCGGGTACTTCGCGGATCTGGCCAGCCATGGGTTCGACCTGTTTCAGTATCTGCTGGGCGATATCGTTGACGTCGCCGGCTTCACCGCACATCAGGCCGGGTTGTACGCGGCGGAGGATGCGGTCAGTGCCAGTTGGCGATTCGCCTCGGGCGCGCTGGGCATGGGCTGCTGGAGTTTTGTTGCGGATCGGCGCGAGGATCGGGTCGAGATCATCGGCAGTAAAGGGCGGATCGGGTTTTCGGTGTTCGACGAGCATCCGGTCGAGTTGCATGCCGATGACGACATCCGCCTGCAAATCCCCCATCACGACCACATCCAGTGGCACCACGTACTGGGCATGAACGCGCAGATTCGCGGTGAGTCGCAGCACCCGGCAGTCGCCGCCGAAGCCCTGAAGACCGATTGGGTGATGGATCAGATCCTCAAACGCCACTGATTCGCTGGTCGCACTCAATACCAATGTGGGAGCAACTGTCTTGACCCTGCCATTCGTCACCGCCATTCGGTACCGTCACGCAGCATGGCATTTAGTCTGATCAGTAGTATCCGCATGCAGGCGATGATCGAAGCCTTGGCCGACGACTACTGGCAGGTTCGCCTGCGCGCTACCCGCAGCCTCGGCCGTTTGCGTTACGTGCCGGCCCTCGACGCGCTGATCGACACCCTCGGCCACCGCATCAGCAACCTGGGCAAGGAAGCCGCGCTGGCCCTCGGCGAACTGAACGATCGCGGGGCGGTGGCCGCATTGCGGCGCCGGATTCAAGCTGACTGGCGGTGCTTGTCAGGAAAATCCCACAAGAGTACAAATGTACTCCATGACGACTCTGACTCCCCGCCGTACCGCCATCCTGACCTTCATCCGCGAACGCATCGCCGAACACGGTCAGCCCCCAAGCCTCGCTGAAATCAGCGAGGCTTTTGGTTTTGCCTCCCGCAGCGTGGCGCGCAAGCATGTGCTGGCGCTCACTGAAGCCGGGTTTATCGAGGTCAATCCGCATCAGGCCCGGGGCATTCGCCTGCTCGGGCAACCGGCGCGACCGGAACTGCTCGAAGTCCCGGTGCTCGGCCGGGTGGCCGCCGGTGCGCCCATCGGCGCCGATGCCGACCTGCACAATCGGCTGATGCTCGATCCCGCGTTGTTCTCCCGCACACCCGATTACATGCTGCGGGTGCAGGGCGATTCGATGATCGAGGACGGCATTCTCGACGGCGATCTGGTTGGCGTGCGGCGCAACCCCGAGGCGCTCAACGGCCAGATCGTGGTGGCGCGGCTCGACGGTGAAGTCACCATCAAACGCTTCGAGCGGGTCGGCGATGAGGTTCGCCTGTTGCCGCGCAACCCGGCGTATCAACCGATTGTGGTGCGGGACGATCAGGACCTGGCCATCGAAGGGGTGTTCTGCGGTCTGGTGAGGCAAGGTTGATGGGGGCCGTCGTTGCGCTGGATACGCTGTTCAATGGTGGCCAGGTCTGGAAGGGCCGGCCTGCGCCACCGACCGCCAGCCCGCAACCCACCGGGCACGCGGCGCTGGACGCGGCCTTGCCCAGTGGCGGCTGGCCTGATGCGGCGCTGAGCGAAATCCTCTTGGCCGGGCCCGGTGTCGGTGAGCTGCAACTGGTGTGGCCGACCCTGGCGCGGCTGTCGGCGGCGGGCGAGCGCATCGTGCTGGTGGCGCCGCCGTTTGTGCCGTATCCGCAGGCCTGGGCCAATGCCGGGGTCGATTTGCGTCAGTTGTCGGTGATCCAGGCCAGCGAACGCGATGCTTTGTGGGCGGCAGAACAATGCCTGCGTTCGGGCAGTTGCGGCGCGGTGCTGTGCTGGCCGCACAAGGCCGATGACCGTGCCTTGCGCCGTTTGCAGGTGGCGGCGGAAACCGGCCAGACCCTGGCATTCGCGTGGCGGCCATTGAGTGAAGCGGTCAACCCGTCGCCGGCCGCACTGCGCATTGCCATTGATGCACGACCTGCACAATTGCGCGTGCTCAAGTGCCGGGGCGGTCTGGCGCGCAGCGCACCGATTGCCTTCGCCGTGGGGCATTGAGGTCGCCATGCGCTGGGTTTGCATTCTGTTCCCGCAATTGGCCCTCGACGCCGTGCTGCGTCAGCGTCCCGATCCCGAGCAACCCTTGGCGCTGCTCAGCGGCCCGGCCCAGCGTCGGGTGCTGCAAGCGGTCAACCCGGCGGCTCGGGCCCTGGGCTTGCGGCCGGGGCAGTCGATGACCGCCGCGCAGGCCATGAGCAAAGGGTTCGCCACCGTCGATTACGACGCGGCCGAGGTCGAACACTGGCAGCAGTTTCTCGCCGCCTGGGCCTATCGCTTCAGCGCCCAGGTCAGCGTGCATTACCCGCGCACCGTGGTGTTCGAGATCGAATCGAGCCTCGGGCTGTTCGGTTCCTGGGCGCAGTTCGAGGCGCGATTGCGCACGGAACTGACGGAGCTGGGTTTTCGGCACCGCATCGTTGCCGCGCCCAATCCGGTGGCGGCGCGGGTGTTGGCCAATGCCTATGACGGACTGGTGGTGCCCGATGGCGATGCCTTGCGCCATCACCTCGGGCAATTGCCGGTCGAGCGCATCGGGCTTGAGCCGAGCGTGGCCACGGCGCTGACGCGCATGGGCCTGCGCAACCTTCATCAGGTGCAGAGCCTGCCGCGTCAGGCCCTGGCCCGGCGTTTCGAGGCGCCGATGCTCAAACATCTGGATACGCTGTTCGGCGCACGACCGCTGGCGTTGGCGTTCTATCTGCCGCCGGATCGCTTCGATGTGCGCATCGAACTCAATTTCGACGTGCAGTCCCATCAGGCGCTGCTGTTCCCATTGCGCCGCCTGACGTCCGATCTGGCGGCGTTTTTGTGCGGGCGCGACAGCGGCGTGCAGCGCTTCGATCTGCACCTGGAGCACGCCGGGCTGCCGGACACGCTGGTCAAGGTCGGCCTGCTCAGCGCCGAGCGCGATCCGGCGATGCTCTTTGAACTGGCCCGTGGCCGACTGGAGCAGGTGCAGGTCGAAGCCCCGGTGCGCGGTTTTCGTCTGCGCGCCGAGGATCTGCCAAGTTTCGTGCCGCAGTTTCAGGAACTGTTCGACGATCGCCCGCAGCAGACCTTGCCCTGGGAGCAATTGCGCGAACGTCTGCGCGCGCGGCTGGGGGATGACGCAGTGCAGGGCCTGCGCTTTCAGGCCGATCATCGCCCCGAGTGCGCGTGGCAGAACGCCGATGACAAACAGCGTTGCCCTGCATTGCCGGGTGTGCAGCGTCCGGGCTGGTTGTTGGGCGAGCCGCAGTCGGTGCCCGAAGGTTCGGCGCGCATCCTCATGGGCCCGGAACGCATCGAGTCCGGCTGGTGGGACGGTGACGATGTGCGCCGCGACTATTACCTGATCCAGAACCGCGCCGGCCAGCAAGGCTGGGCGTATCGGGCGGTGGGTGAGGGCGGTCCGTTGTGGCTGCAGGGCTGGTTCGCGTGAGCCAGGGTTATGCCGAGCTGCACTGCCTGTCGAACTTCAGTTTCCAGCGCGGGGCGTCCAGTGCGCTGGAGCTGTTCCAGCGGGCGAAGCAACACGGCTATCAGGCGCTGGCGATCACTGATGAATGCACCCTGGCCGGCATCGTCCGTGCCTGGCAAGCGGCAAAATCCGTGGAGCTTCCGCTGATTATCGGCAGCGAGATGCGCATCGAGAACGGCCCGAAACTGGTGTTGCTGGTGGAGAACATCGAGGGCTATCAGGCGCTGTGCGGCTTGATTACCCAGGCCAGACGGCGTACCCAGAAAGGCCAGTATCAAATATTGCGCGAGGATTTCGGCGAACCGTTGCCGGGATTGCTGGTGCTGTGGGTGCCGGATGCGGTCGATGAGGTGGAAGAGGGTCGCTGGCTGAAACAGACCTTCGGCGAACGGCTTTGGCTGGCGGTGCAGTTGCATCGCGGGCAGAACGATCAGCAACGGCTGGCCGCGCTGTTGAGTCTGGCGGATGAACTGCAGATTCCAGCCGTGGCCAGCGGTGATGTGCACATGCACGCCCGTGGCCGGCGGGCCTTGCAGGACACCATGACCGCGATCCGCCATCACGTTCCAGTGGCCGAAGCCGGGTTACGCCTGCACCCCAACGGCGAGCGGCATTTGCGCAGCCTTGATGTGTTGAGCGAGTTGTATCCGCAGGCCTTGCTGGACGAGTCGGTGAAACTGGCTCGCCGCTGCACCTTCGACCTGAGCGAGTTGCGCTATCAATACCCCAGAGAGCTGGTGCCTGAAGAGCACAGCGCCAGCTCCTGGCTGCGCCACCTGACCGAGCAAGGCATCGCCTGGCGCTGGCCGAAAGGCGCCCAGCCCAAGGTGCTCAAGCAGATCGACGATGAGCTGGAACTGATCGCCGAACTCGGCTACGAAAGCTACTTCCTCACCGTGCACGACGTGGTGCGCTTCGCCCGTGAGCAGAGAATTCTCTGTCAGGGTCGCGGTTCGGCGGCCAACTCGGCGGTGTGTTTTGCCCTGGGCATCACCGAGATCGACCCGGATCGCACCACGCTGCTGTTTGAGCGTTTCATGTCGAGGGAGCGCAACGAGCCGCCGGACATCGACGTGGATTTCGAGCACGAACGCCGGGAAGAAGTCCTGCAATACGTATTCCGGCGTTATGGCCGCCGTCGTGCGGCACTGACGGCGGTGGTCAGCACCTACCACGCGGCCGGCGCGATCCGCGACGTGGCCAAGGCGCTGGGCTTGCCGCCGGACCAGATCAATGCGCTGGCCGACTGCTGCGGCCACTGGAGCGATGACACGCCGCCCTTGGAGCGCTTGCGCGAAGGTGGTTTTGACCCCGAAAGTCCGCTGCTGCACCGGGTGCTGAGCCTGACCGGGCAACTGATCGGCTTCCCCCGGCACCTGTCGCAACACCCCGGTGGTTTCGTGATTTCCGAGCAACCGCTGGACACGCTGGTGCCGGTGGAGAACGCCGCCATGGCCGACCGCACCATCATCCAGTGGGACAAGGATGACCTCGACGCCGTCGGGCTGCTCAAGGTGGATATCCTCGCCCTGGGCATGCTCAGCGCGATCCGCCGCTGTTTCGACCTGCTGCGCCGTCATCGTCATCAGGACTTGAGCCTGGCCACGATCCCGCCTGAGGATCGTCCGACCTACGACATGATCAGCCGCGCCGATACCATCGGCGTGTTCCAGATCGAATCCCGGGCGCAGATGTCGATGCTGCCGCGCCTGCGCCCGCAAACCTTCTATGACCTGGTGATCGAGGTGGCCATCGTCCGGCCGGGGCCGATCCAGGGCGGCATGGTCCATCCGTACCTGCGCCGCCGGAACAAGGAAGAAGAGGAAACTTATCCGTCCCCGGAGCTGGAAGTGGTGCTCAAGCGCACCCTCGGCGTGCCGCTGTTTCAGGAACAGGTGATGCAGATCGCCATCGTCGCGGCCGACTACAGTCCCGGCGAGGCCGATCAATTGCGCCGCTCCATGGCCGCGTGGAAACGCCACGGCGGGCTGGAGCCGCACAAGGAACGATTGGCCGCCGGCATGAAGAAAAATGGCTACTCCCCGGAATTCGCCGCGCAGATCTTCGAGCAGATCAAGGGCTTCGGCAGTTACGGTTTCCCTGAATCCCACGCCGCCAGTTTTGCCTTGCTGACCTATGCCAGTTGCTGGCTCAAGTGCCACGAACCGGCGGCGTTCGCCTGCGCGCTGATCAACAGTTGGCCGATGGGGTTCTACAGTCCGGATCAGATTCTTCAGGACGCGCGCCGGCATCATTTACAGATCCGCCCGGTGGATGTACGCGCCAGTGACTGGGATTGCAGCCTGGAACCGGTCACCGGCGAGCAACCGGCCATCCGCATGGGCCTGCGAATGATCAAGGGGTTTCGCGAGGAGGATGCCCGCAGCATTGAAAGCGCTCGGGCGAGGGGCGCGTTTGCCGATGTCGCCGATCTGGGCGAGCGGGCCGGGCTCGACAGTCGCGCCCAGGCGCTGCTGGCCGATGCCGGGGCACTGCGCGGCCTGGCCGGTCATCGTCATCGGGCACGCTGGGAAGTGGCCGGGGTGCAGAAACAGCTCGGGTTGTTTGCCGGGTTGCCGAGTCAGGAAGAGCCGGATGTGCTGCTGCCGACGCCGAGTGTCAGCGAAGACCTGTTCACCGATTACGCCACTCTCGGTACCACGCTGGGGCCGCACCCGCTGACGTTGTTGCGCGATGAGTTGCGGGCGCGGCGCTGTCGCAGTTCCCGGGAGTTGCTGGACGTCGAGCATGGCCGGCCGGTCAGCGTGGCGGGGCTGGTGACCGGGCGCCAGCGACCGGGCACTGCCAGCGGTGTGACCTTCGTGACCCTGGAAGACGAGTTCGGCAACGTCAACGTGGTGGTCTGGCGCGACCTGGCCGAGCGCCAGCGTCAGGTGCTGGTTGGCTCGCAATTGCTCAACGTCGATGGCCGCTGGGAGCGTGAAGGCGAGGTGCGGCATCTGATCGCCGGACGCTTGAGTGACCTCAGCCCGCTGCTCAACGGGATTCGGGTGCAAAGCCGCGATTTCCACTGACAACCCGAACTGATCGTTCCCACGTCGAGGTGTCGAACCGTCCGCGTGGGAATGCCGCCATGGACGCGCGCGTCCACTGTGACGCAGAGCGTCACGGGATGTATTCCCACGCAGAGCGTGGGAACGATCGGTACTGAGGACTGCTGGCTGATTAATGAGCCAATTTGCTGGCGTCAAAAAAACCTGTCCTCAATGGTGGCACTTTGGCATAATGCCGCCCCTTTCCCGATCCCCCACGATTTTGCCGTGCCGGGACACATCATTTTTCAGAAGGAATGCACAGTGAGAATGATCTCCCGGATGTTGGTCTCGGGCGTTGCAATTGCCGTCCTCGGCACCCTGGCCGGTTCGCTTTCCGGTTGCGCCACCGAGAGCTCCCGCGCACTGCCGGTGGCCAAGGTGGAAAGCGCCTCCCAGGCCTGGTCCGGTGTGCGTATCCCGATGGCCGTGGGCAAGTTCGACAACCGTTCGAGCTACATGCGCGGGATCTTCTCCGACGGCGTCGACCGTCTCGGCGGTCAGGCCAAGACCATCCTGATCACTCACTTGCAGCAGACCAACCGTTTCTCGGTGCTCGACCGCGACAACATGGGCGAGATCCAGCAGGAAGCGGCGATCAAGGGCCAGGCCCAGCGTCTGAAAGGCGCCGATTACGTGGTCACGGGTGACGTTACCGAATTCGGCCGCAAAGAGACCGGTGATCATCAACTGTTCGGCATTCTCGGCCGTGGCAAGACTCAGGTCGCCTACGCCAAGGTCAACCTGAACATCGTCAACATCAGCACCTCCGAAGTGGTGTATTCGACCCAGGGCGCCGGCGAGTACGCCTTGTCCAACCGCGAAATCATCGGCTTCGGCGGCACCGCTGCCTACGACTCCACCCTCAACGGCAAAGTCCTCGATCTGGCCATGCGCGAGGCGATCAATCGCCTGGTTGATGGCATGAACGCCGGCGCCTGGAAACCGGGCAACTGATAGACGCCCATCGCAAGGAGCAACACACCATGAATCTGTCCCTGTCCCGGTCGCTGATGGCCCTGACCCTGGCCGCCAGCGCTTTGCTGGCCGGTTGCAGCAGCCCGCAAACCCTGTACCAGTGGGAAGGCTACCAGCCGCAAGTCTACGAATACTTCAAAAGCGAAACGCCGAAAGAGGCTCAGGCCGAAGCGCTGGAAGCCGATCTGCAAAAGATCCGTGCCAGTGGCAAGCCGGTACCGCCGGGTTACCACGCCCACCTCGGTCTGCTGTACCTGAGCATGGGCAAGGACGATCAGATGGTGCAGCAATTGCGCACCGAAAAGACCCTGTTCCCCGAGTCCGGCACGTACATGGATTTTCTGCTTAAGAACGCCAAGAGCGGAGACGCCCAATGATCTCGCGTGCCTTGAAACTGTTGGCTGCGGGCCTGGCACTGACCGTTCTGGGTGGCTGTGTTGCACCGAAAACCGTGGACTACTCGGCGTACAAACAAGCACGGCCGAAATCCATTCTGGTGCTGCCGCCGCTGAACACCTCGCCGGACGTCAAGGCGTCCTACAGCCTGTTGTCGCAAGTGACGTTCCCGCTGGCCGAAGCCGGTTACTACGTGCTGCCGATCACGCTGGTCGACGAGACGTTCCGCCAGAACGGCCTGACCACACCGGATGACATCCATGCGGTGCCGGCCAACAAACTGCAGGAAATCTTCGGTGCCGATGCGGCGTTGTACATCACGGTCAGCGAGTACGGCACGCGCTACATCGTGATCAGCAGCGAAACGGCCGTCACCGCCAGCGCCAAGCTTGTGGACCTGAAAACCGGCGTCACCCTGTGGACCGGCGCGGCCCGGGCGTCGAGCGAAGAGGGCGGCAACAACAGCGGTGGCGGCCTGATCGGCGCGCTGATCACCGCGGCGGTGAAGCAGATCATCAACAGCTCCACCGATGCCGGCTACCCGATTGCCGGTGTGGCCAGCAATCGACTGCTGTCGGCCGGTCATCCGGCGGGCCTGCTGTACGGGCCACGGTCGCCGAAGTACGGCACCGACTGAGATCCAGGCTCCTGATCATTCTCACGCCGAGCGCGAGAAGGGGCGGATCTGCCGACAGGGCATTGAAGAAGCTGAACGGCGTGGCATTGACCCGGCCTTCGCCGTCCAGGGGGGTGACCCGTGCAATCGGGCGCGGCACCACGCTGTCGATCAAAACCTTCCTGGAAAAACAGCTGCACGTAGCTCTGCCAGTTGCCATTGGGCCTGCCAGTCGACGCCGCCGCAGGCGTTGCGCGGAAGCAGGCTGATGTAGCCCATGATGCCCAGCGCAATGGCGATCAGAGCAAGCAAGGTCAACACCACCGCCAGGGCCCGGGCCAGCGCCACGCGTTGCTGCTGGCCACCGGACCATTGCGCCGGTTTGCACCCGGCCAGGTACTCCATTTGCACCCGTGCGAGCATCTCAGCGACCCGTGCGGGCAGGGTCTTGCGATCAAGACCCTGCATCTCGAAGCCGAAGGCGATATTCTGCGCAACATTCACAGGTGCGCAAACAAACAGCGCGTAACTCTGGAACACCGTATGGCCCCGACGCTTGAACGGCGGCAGGTGATTGACCGTTTCGCCCGCCAGACGGATCTCGCCGTCGCTGACATGTTCGAAACCGGCGATGGTGCGCAGCAGGGGGGGCTTGCCGCAGCCCGAGGGGCCGAGCAGGGTGAACAACTCATTTTCCTGGTTGACGCTTTCGCCAGGGACCGTTGCCAGCATTGAATGAGCTTTCAAATGACCGAGAAAAAAACGGAAACCACTGTCGACCGCGTCTACCAAGGGGTTTACGAGGCGATCAGCAAGCGCTCGCTGCGTCCGGGGATGAAGCTGGGTGAGGCGTCGCTGGCGGAACTGTTCAATGTCAGCCGCACGTCGGTTCATGCCGCGCTCAAACAATTGGAGGCTGAGGGACTGGTCACCACCGAGCCCAATAAAGGTGCGTCGGTGTCGCTGCCCAGTGATGAAGAGATCCGTTCGCTGTTCGAAACCCGGCGCCTGATCGAGATCGGCATCGTCACCGAACTGTGCCGGCGCAAGGACTCTGCCACGATGCAGGATTTGCGTGACCACCTGCTGCTGGAAGACGAAGCCCACGAAGCGGGCGATCACGAGCGACTGATTCACCTACTCGGCGAGTTCCACATCAAACTGGCCCGCAGCCTGAACAATCCTGTACTGCTCGACTGGTTTCAGAAGCTGATATCCCGCGCCTCGCTGTACGCCGCGGCGCTGGACGATGACAGCCATGAGGCCTGCCGTGATGACGAGCACCTGCGTCTGATCGAGTACATTGAAGCCGGCAACCAGAGCGCGGCGATCGAGCTGACCTGCATGCACCTGGACGGTATCCAGAAGGCGATTCTTGACGTCGCTTCGAAGATGAAGACCGGCTACCATCCGCTCAAACACCTGATCGACGTCTGAACATCGAGCGCAGGTGAAATCGGCTATACCTCTAATGAAACCATCGCTGCCCGGCACGCTCGAAACAGACGGGCGCGGCGTTTGAACGCGCAGCGATAGAACCGGATCCACCACAAGGCGTTGAAGCAGCCAATGCAGTTTTTAACCGAGAGCCATGGGTGTGACGGCTGGCAAGGCGAGATGGCCGGGCGCATCCGAGCATTCGACTGGAGCGGGACGGATCTGGGCCCTCTCGAAACCTGGCCGGCCAGCCTGTGCAGCACGGTCCAGCTGATGCTGGCCTCGCCGTTGCCGATGGTCATGCTCTGGGGCCGTGCCGGTTACATGATCTACAACGACGCTTATTCCCGATTCGCTGGCGGACGACATCCTTACCTGCTCGGATCGCCGGTGGAACTGGGTTGGCCGGAGGTCGCCGATTTCAACCGGCATGTGGTGGACACCTGCCTGGCGGGTGGCACCCTGGAGTATCGCAACAAAGTTCTGGTGCTGCTGCGCGACGGGGTGCCGGAGGACGTCTGGCTCGACCTTTATTACAGCCCGGTGGCCAACGATGCCGGCGTGCCTTCGGGCGTCATGGCGATGGTGGTGGAAACCACTGAGCTGGTGTTGTCCGAGCGTCTGCGCCAGGCCGCTGAAGATGCCTATCGCGCCGATAATGAGCGGGTGCGACTGGCACTGAATGCCGGCGCATTGATCGGCTCCTTTGTCTGGGACGTCAGAAACAATGTGCTGTCGGCCGACGAGCGTTTTGCCCGGACATTTTCCTACCCGCCGGATCAAGACCTGACCAACCTGCCGCAACATATCGCCGAAGCGCACATTCATCCTGACGATCGCAATTGGGTACAGGAGTGCGTGGAGAATTCGGTGCGTACCGGCGAGCCCTACAACGCCGAGTACCGGGTGGTGCGTGCCGATGGCAGTTGTCTGTGGGTGCTCGCCAGCGGCGCTTGTGAATTCGACGAGCAGGGCCGGCCGTTCCGTTTTCCCGGTGTGCTGATCGATATTCACGAGCGCAAGATTGCCGAAGAATCCCTGCTCAAGTTCACCCGCAACCTCGAGCAGCGTGTGGCAGATGAAGTCGAAGCGCGCCTCGCCGCCGAAGAGCAATTGCGCCAGTCGCAGAAACTCGAATCCATCGGCGGCCTCACCGGCGGCGTGGCTCACGACTTCAACAACCTGCTGCAAGTAATCGCTGGCAACCTGCACCTGTTGGCGCGGCATGAACCGGACAATGCCAACGTCCAGCGTCGGGTCGGCGCCTCGCTGGCGGCGGTGGAGCGCGGCGCCAAGCTGTCTTCGCAACTGCTCGCGTTTGCCCGGCGTCAGCCGCTGTCGCCGGCGGTGTGCAATCCCCGGCAGATCTTCGAAGGTGTCGGCGAGTTGCTGCAACGGGCGCTGGGCGAAACCATCCAGATCGACGTGCAACTGCCGGATGAACCGTGGCACATCAACGTCGACCGCAATCAACTGGAAAACGCCATTCTCAATCTGGCGATCAATGCCCGGGACGCCATGAAGGGCGAGGGCACGATTGTGCTCGGCGCCTCCAATCTCTCACTGGACCGGACGTTCTGTTCGGGCAAAGGCATCGTGCCGGGGGATTTCGTGCGGGTCTCGGTCAGTGACAGCGGCGTGGGCATTGCCCCCCACATACTCGAGCAAGTGTTCGAACCGTTCTTTACCACCAAGGCCGACGGCCAGGGCACCGGTCTCGGCTTGAGTATGGTGTTCGGTTTCGTCAAACAGAGCGGCGGGCATGTGGAGATCGACAGTCAGGTGGGCCAGGGCACGCGAGTGCAGTTGTACTTCCCGCGCAGCCTGCGACCGATGGGTGAAGCAGCACCCAGTGTGGAAGAACACCTCACGGGCGGTCACGAAACGATCCTGGTGGTCGAGGACAACGAAGCGGTGCGCACCTCGGCAGTCGAGCTGTTGCGCGAAGAAGGCTACCGCGTGCTGATCGCCGGCAATGGCGACGCGGCCATGCAGATGTTGATGGAGGGCGCCCGGGTCGACCTGATCTTCACTGACGTGGTCATGCCCGGTCTTATCAAGAGCTCCGATCTGGCGGCGTGGGCCAAGGTGCAAATGCCGCCGGTGGCGGTGCTGTTTACCTCGGGGCACACCCGCGACATCATCTCGCGCAACCACCAGCTCAGCCCTGACACCCATTTGCTCGGCAAGCCTTACGGTCCCGAAGCATTGCTGCAGATGATCCGTTCCGTGCTTAGTACCTGAGCCCCAAATCCCCTGACCAAGGCTGGCCGATGACTTCCAAGCGCAGCTCCAGTTCCGCCGCCGGCATGGTTCGCGTGCGCGGCGCCCGTGAACACAATCTGAAGAACGTTGATGTCGATATCCCCCGTGACGCGCTGGTGGTGTTCACCGGGGTGTCGGGGTCGGGCAAGTCGTCGCTGGCGTTTTCAACGCTGTATGCCGAGGCCCAGCGGCGCTATTTCGAATCGGTGGCGCCTTATGCGCGGCGGCTGATCGATCAGGTCGGGGTGCCGGACGTCGATTCCATCGAAGGCCTGCCGCCGGCCGTGGCCCTGCAGCAACAGCGCGGCACGCCGAGCACGCGCTCGTCGGTGGGCAGCGTGACCACGCTGTCGAGCCTGATCCGCATGCTGTACTCGCGCGCCGGCAGCTATCCGCCGGGTCAGCCGATGCTGTATGCCGAGGATTTTTCACCGAACACGCCGCAAGGCGCGTGCCCGCAATGCCATGGACTGGGCCGGGTCTACGAGGTCACCGAGGCGTTGATGGTGCCGGATCCGAATCTGACCATCCGCCAGCGCGCCGTGGCCTCCTGGCCGCTGGCCTGGCAGGGGCAGAACCTGCGCGACATCCTGGTGACCATGGGCATTGACGTCGATATCCCGTGGCGCAAGCTGCCGAAAAAGCAGCGCGACTGGATCTTGTTCACCGAGGAAACGCCGACGGTGCCGGTGTACGCCGGGCTGACGCCGGAAGAGACCCGCGTCGCCCTCAAGCGCAACATGGAACCGAGTTATCAAGGCACCTTCACTGGCGCCCGGCGCTACATCCTGCACACCTTCACCCATTCGCAAAGTGCGCTGATGAAGAAGCGCGTTTCGCAATTCATGATCGGCAGCCTGTGCCCGTTGTGCGATGGCAAGCGCCTCAAGCGCGAGGCGCTGTCGGTGACGTTTGCCGGGCATGACATCGGCGAGTTGTCGCGGATGCCGCTGCTGCAAGTCGCCGAAGTCTTGAAACCGGTGGCGGACGCGAGTTGGCTGGAACACGCCGATGAAAGCGGTGAAACCCTGACCCACAGCCAGACCCGCGAGGCCCGCCAGCAGCGCGTGGCCCACGGCGCCAGCGGCCACGCCAACGCGCCGGACGTGCGCCATACGCCGAACCTGTCGCTGGAAAAGCGCCTGGCCGCCCAGCGCATTGCCGAGGACTTGCTGGAGCGGGTCAGCACCCTGACTGATCTCGGCCTCGGTTATCTGGCCCTGGAGCGCAGCACGCCGACCCTGTCGTCCGGCGAATTGCAACGCCTGCGACTGGCCACTCAATTGGGCTCGCAATTGTTCGGCGTGATCTACGTGCTCGACGAGCCCTCCGCCGGCCTGCACCCGGCTGACGGCGAGGCGCTGTTCGAGGCCTTGCAGCGTCTGAAAGCCGACGGCAACAGCGTGTTTGTGGTCGAGCACGATCTGGACACCATGCGCCGCGCCGACTGGCTGATCGACGTCGGCCCGGCGGCCGGTGAAAAGGGCGGGCAGATTCTTTACAGCGGTCCGCCGTCGGGGCTGGCGGCGATCGAACACTCCCAGACCCGCGCCTATCTGTTCGCCGAACAGCAACGCTCCACACGCGCCGCGCGCAAACCGTCGGGGTGGCTGAAGCTCGACGGCGTCACCCGCAACAATCTGAATAACCTCAGCGCCGAATTTCCACTGGGCTGTTTCACCTCGGTCACCGGCGTCTCCGGTTCAGGCAAATCCAGTCTGGTCAGCCAGGCGCTGCTGGAACTGGTCGGCGCGCAGCTCGGGCGCAGCGTCAGTGACGCCGAGCCGGAAGAGCTCAATCTGGAAGACGATACCCCGTCTGCCAGCACCGGCCAGGTCAGCGCCGGGCTGGAGTCGATCAAGCGTCTGGTGCAGGTCGATCAGAAACCGATTGGCCGCACGCCGCGTTCGAATCTGGCGACCTACACCGGGCTGTTCGACAACGTGCGCAAGCTGTTTGCCGCCACCGTCGAGGCGAAAGCGGCGGGTTACGACGCCGGGCAGTTTTCCTTCAACGTCGCCAAGGGTCGCTGCCCGACCTGCGAAGGCGAGGGGTTTGTCAGTGTCGAATTGCTGTTCATGCCCAGCGTTTATGCGCCGTGCCCGACTTGCCACGGTGCGCGTTACAACCCCGAGACCCTGGCCATCCTCTGGCAGGGCTTGAGCATCGCGCAGGTGCTGCAACTGACGGTGGACGAAGCGGTGACGGTGTTTGCCGAGCAACCGGCGATCCGCCGTTCGCTGGAGGTATTGCGCGACATCGGCCTCGGTTATCTGCGCCTCGGGCAACCGGCGACCGAGTTGTCCGGCGGCGAAGCCCAGCGGATCAAACTGGCCACCGAACTGCAACGCAACCAGCGTGGCGCGACGTTGTATGTGCTCGACGAGCCCACCACCGGGTTGCATCCGCGAGACGTCGACCGCTTATTGGAGCAACTGGACAATCTGGTGAGCGCAGGGCACACGGTGATCGTGGTCGAGCATGAAATGCGCGTGGTGGCGCAGAGCGACTGGGTGATCGACATCGGTCCGGGTGCGGGGGATGAGGGCGGCAGGATCGTCGTGGTCGGGACGCCGCAGAAAGTGGCGGCGAGCAAAAAGAGCCGGACTGCGCCGTTTCTAGCCCGTGCCTTGAACCGATAACGGCGTCGCCTGGGCGGGCCTCATCGCGGGCAAGCCCGCGATGGCGGTGTATCAGGCGCCGTCGAGCGTGCGACGGACTTTGTCGAGTAGTTCGCGGATCTGGAACGGCTTGACCAGCATCTCCATGCCGGCCCCGAGGAACACCTGCCGGTTGATCGCGGTTTCCGCGTAACCGGTCATGAACAGGATCGGCAGCGCTTCGCGCCAGCCCCGCGCAACGTCCGCCAGTTCACGGCCGGTCATGCGTGGCAGGCCGACGTCGGTCAGCAGCAGGTCGATCGACGAGTCGTTCTGCAAACGCTCCAGCGCCGTTTCGATATCGGCGGCCTGGGTGCAGCGGTAACCGGCGTCTTCCAGCACTTCGGTGACGAACAGGCGCACCGCCGGCATGTCTTCGACGATCAACACATGTTCGCCCGAGCCTTGCGGATCAATGGTCACCGGGGCCACATCGACAGCGGTCGGATCGCTGGTGGCCGGCAGCATGATCGTCACTTCGGTGCCGCGTCGCGCCACGCTGCGGATGTGCGCATCGCCACCGGATTGACGGGCGAAACCGTAGATCGTCGACAGCCCCAGCCCGGTGCCCTGGCCCAGCGGTTTGGTGGTGAAAAACGGCTCGAACACCTTATCGATGACGCTGTGCTCGATGCCGGTACCGTCATCGCGCACCGATAGCGCCACATAGGAACCATCGGCGAGGTTCGGGTCGCCGTGGGAATACGCCGCGTACGTGCTGACCCAGATATTGCCGCCCCGTGGCAATGCGTCCCGGGCATTGATCACCAGGTTGAGCACTGCGCTTTCCAGCTGGATCGGATCGACCAGCGCGATGGCCGGTTTGGTGGTCATCTCGAGCTTGAGGGCGATGCGTTCGCCGATGGTGCGCACCAGCAATTCTTCGAGCGAGCGCACATGCTTGTTGATGTCTACCGGACGGGTGTCGAGCGGTTGCTGACGGGCAAAAGCGAGCAGGCGATGGGTGAGCGAGGCCGCGCTCATCGCCGAGTTCAGCGCCGCTTCGGCGTAGAACTGGACCTTGTCCGGGCGGGCATCGGCCATGCGTTTCTGGATCAGTTCGAGGCTGGTGATGATCCCGGTCAGCAGGTTGTTGAAGTCATGGGCGATGCCGCCGGTGAGTTTGCCCAGCGCATCCATTTTCTGCACTTGCAGCAGTTGCGATTCGGCACGCACCCGGTCGGCGACTTCCTTGGCCAGTTGCGTGGTGGTGTCGTCCAGCCGCGCCAGGTGCGAGCGTTCGCGTTGACGGTGTTCGGTGACGTCTTCGACGAACACCAGGCTCAGCTTCGGGGTGCGGTAGGGTGAAATCTGCCACTCGGTTTCGCGGATTTCGCCCTGCACGCGCATGTTCAGCGTGCCTTTCCAGCGCTCGCCATCCACCAGGCGCAGGCGCAATTCCTGAAGAATCGCACCTTGGTCGTCAGCGAAACACGCGCTGAGGGTCTGGGCGTCGCGGTTGTCCTGGATCAGTTGGGAGAAGGCGTGATTGCATTCGTGGACCTTGAGGTCGGCGTCGAGTACCGCGATGGGCGCCGAGACATTGACGAAGATCTCGCGAAAGCGCGCCTCGCTTTCACGCAAGGCGTTTTCCGTGTCGCGCACCCGCAGCAGGGTGCGCAGCGTGGCCAGCAATACGTCCGGGTCCACCGGGTGAATCAGGTAGGCATCGGCACCGGCATCAAGTCCGGTGATGATGTCGCCGGTCTGGATCGACGCAGCCGACACGTGGATCACCGGGAGCAGGGCGGTGCGGGAGTCGGCGCGCAGTTCGCGAACGATGTCGAAGCCGCTCATGTCCGGCAGATTGACGTCGAGAATCAACGCGTCGAGCTTCTCACTGGCGATCAATGCCAGGCCTTCGCCACCGGTACCGGCCTCTAACACCTCATAGCCGTGGCGTTCCAGCCGCCGGCGCAAGGCGTAACGGGTGGCGACGTTGTCGTCGACAATCAACAGACGGATGTCATGTTTCATCGACACTCTCCTGGGCGATCGCCAATGGAATGATCACGAAAAAGCACGAACCCACGCTCGGGGTACTCTGGACGCCGACCTCGCCACCGAGCAGTTCGGCGAAGCGTTTGCACAGGGACAATCCAAGCCCGGTGCCGCGCAGGCGTTTTTGCAAAGGAGAGTCAACCTGTGAAAAGTCCTCGAACAACGTGCCGTGCAGTTCGGGGGCGATGCCGATGCCGGTGTCGCTGACGGCGAACCGCACCTTGTCCTCACCTTCAAGGCGCGCCGAGATCCGGACTTCGCCACGGGTGGTGAATTTCAGCGAGTTGGAAATGAAGTTGCGCAGGATCTGCGCCAGCTTCTTGTCGTCGGTGTAGAGACGCGGCAGGCCCACCGGTTCTTCGAAAATCAAGTCCACCGCCGTGGCGTCGACAATCGGCCGGAACATCCCGCGCAGCGCCGCAAACAGGTCGAACATGTCGAACCACGCCGCAGAAATGCTGATGCGCCCGGCCTCGATCTTCGCCAGGTCGAGCAGGTCATCGACCATGTCGCTGAGCTCCCGGGCGGCGCTGCTGACGAAGGCCACCTGCTTGTGCTGCTCGGGGCTCAGCGGGCCGTCGAGTTCGTCGGCCAATAGGCTGTTGATGCTCAGGATCGAGCCCAGCGGTGTGCGGAATTCGTGGCTCATGTACGACAGGAAACGGCTTTTCAGGTCGGATGCCTGACGCAGTTGTTCGGCCTGGGTGTCGAGTTCGGCGTACAGCGCCAGCACGCCCTGATTGGTTTCGTCGAGCTCTTCGCGCAGTGCCGCGGTTTCGCTTTGCAACTGGGCGATCAGCGCTGCCTGCTCGGTGCTGTTCAAGATTGGGGACTCAGCCATGGGCGGCCTCCAGGGCAACCACCAGCACGGTGACATCGTCGCGGCCGCGACAGAAGTCACGGTGCAGGACGGTGGCTATCACGGCGGGATGGCGATGCACCAGACCGGGGTAGTCTTGAAGGTTCCAACGGGACTGCAAGCCATCGCTGTACATGATCAATAGATGTCCGTTCACGTGAGCATAGTCAAAGGGCTGGGCTTTTCTGTATTGGCCACCGACGATGCCCGGATGCGAGGCCAGTCCGCGCGACTTGTCGGAAGCGATCAGGCTGGCACCGATGTTGCCGACACCGGTGAACGACAGACTGGCACGGCCGGCGTGAAACTGCGCGAATGCCACTGCGCCGCCCCGGCTCCCGATCATCTCGCGGTGCATGTCTTCCATCAGCAGCGTCGGCGCACCGAACGGATTCAGCGCGAAGGCCTTTTCTCCGCCGCGAGCCGCACGCTCAGCGTCCTCGCCATGGCCCAGTCCGTCGACTATCAGAGCGCTGACATCGGCGCCATGCGTCGCCAGATGCCAGACATCGCCGCAGGCCGGATCGTTGTGCAGCGAGTGCTGGCTGACACCATAGGGCATATCCATTTGCCGGTCGCTGCGCGGGTATAAACGAGCCAGCAGAACCGCGCCACGATGGTCGGCAAAAACATCAAAGACATCGGCCTGGCGTGCCACGGCGCCCAGGCCGATGCCCTGAGTACCGCCGGTGGAAAAGCCATCGGCCATGCACGCATCCAGATCAAAGCCCTGGGCACGGTCGACCGCAATCAGCTCGATGCCGGCATCGCCCTGACGGGGCAACAGGCGCAGGTGAAGTTCGCCGTGGCCGGCATGTTTGAGCACATTGCTCGCCAGTTCCGTGGCCACCAGCGCCACACGGCCGGCATCGCTTTCGCCAAAACCGTGCTGCTCGGCCAGACGCTGGGCTGTACGCCGGGCATGGCCGATCTGGCTGCTGTCCTCGATCACCAACACCTGGGTCAATGTCCCGCTGATGTTCATGTCCATCGGGTGATCGTTATGCGAGTGCCTTTGCCGGGCTCGGTGTCCAGTTCGAATTCGTCCACCAGGCGCTTGGCCCCGGTCAGGCCCAGGCCCAGACCGCTGCCGGAGGTCCAGCCGTCGGTCATCGCCAGTTTGATGTCGGGAATACCCGGGCCTTCATCGCGAAAAGTCAGGCGCAGGCCGACCTTGTGGTTGTCATCGAGGATCTGCCAGTCCATGTCACCGCCACCGCCATACACCATGGTGTTGCGCGCCAGCTCGCTGACGGCGGTCACCAGTTTGGTCAGGTCGATCAGGCGCATGCCGCATTCGGTGGCCAGTTTGCGCGCCTGTTGCCGGGCGAGCACCACGTCCTGCTCGATATTGATCGGTTGGGTACCGCTGCTGCGCACGGTCATTGCTGGCGTACTCGTTCCTGCAGCAGTTTCATGCCGCGCTCGACGTTCAGCGCGGTGCTGACGCCTGGCAGGTACAGACCGAGCTCCACCAGGGTAATGGCAACCGCCGGCTGCATGCCGACGAGCATGGTTTCGGCATCCATGATTTTCGACAGGCCGGAAATGGTGCCGATCATCCGGCCAATGAACGAATCGACCATGTCCAGCGCCGAGATGTCGATCAGCACCCCGCGCGCGGAGGTCTTGCTGATGCGCTCGGACAGGTCGTCCTGCAAGGCAAGGGCGAGTTGGTCGTGCATGTCGACCTGGATGGTCACCAGCAGGTACTCACCCATCTGAAGAATCGGGATACGTTCCATTGTTCAGACCGTCTTGCTGAGGGTGATGCCCAGACGGGTCAGGGCCAGCTTCAGTGCGTCGGCCAGATTGGCTTTGGTGACCACGCCTTGCAGGTCGAGGCCCAGATGCACGATGGTCTGGGCAATCTGCGGACGCACGCCGCTGATGATGCAGTCGGCGCCCATCAGACGGATCGCGGTCACGGTCTTGAGCAGGTGTTGGGCGACCAGCGTGTCGACGGTCGGCACGCCGGTGATGTCGATGATGGCGATTTCCGAGCCGGTGTCGACGATGCGTTGCAGCAGCGATTCCATGACCACTTGGGTGCGTTGTGAATCGAGGGTGCCGATCATCGGCAGTGCAAGCACGCCATCCCACAGCTTGACCACCGGGGTGGACAGCTCCAGCAATTCTTCCTGCTGGCGCTTGATCACTGCTTCACGGGATTTCTGGAACGTGCGAATGGTGTACAGACCGAAGGCATCGAACAGCTCGGAGACTTCCCACAGCTGTTCGGCGAGCAGAGCGGGCTGATCCTGATAATGGTTTTGCAGCAAGGCGAACAGCGGGCCCTTGAGCGAGAAAATGAAGCTGGCGGTCTGCTGCGAATCCTGACCGAGCTGGGCGCGGCTATGGGAGAGTTTTTCGAGGAACTGGCGCATGCCTTCCCAGCCCGGCGCGGCGATGTTGGTGCCGCTGTCGTTTTCCAGGCCACTGACCACCAGTTGCAGGAATTCGCCGGTCTGTTGGTGTATGTCGTGTTCTTTGAGGTTGCGGGTAGCGCCGGTGGTTTGAAGCCCGTTGATCCATTCGCCCAGCAGTTGAACCTGATTGTTTTTAATCGCATCGAGTGTGCTGTTCTGCAGTGCTGCCATGTGCCTGTTGCTCCATTGCGAATTGGGGGCCGGTTCTTCGGAAAATGACCGGCGCGAAGTGAATGACCCTGGCCGTTCGAAATAGTTGTTCGTTCCCGCGAGGATATTCTTGATCTGCCGCAAGCAACGCACCGGTAACTCTAGTCGGCGTGGCCGGGAGTGCTGTTTTGTGCCTGCAACAAAGCCCCAACGCAAAGAGGCCGCGTCCAATGGAGGCGGCCTCTTGGCGTACCTGGCGGTTACTTGCTGGGGTGTTTGGCCTGCAGCTCTTTGGCGGCGGCCAAGTGTTTTTCCAGACCCGGCAACATTTTCTGTGCAAAGGCTTTGAGTTCGGTGGCGCCTTTGACTTTGTCGTCGGTCACGGTGTTGGCTTGCTTCTTGAACAGCTCGATGGTGTCTTCGTGAGCCTTGACCTGATTGTTGGCATAGGCGGCATCGAAGGACTCATCGCGCATGTCGAGGATTTTCTCCTTGGCCTGCTTGATCAGCGTCGTGGTGTCCGGTACCTCGATGTCATTGGCCTTGGCAATTGTGGCCAGTTCATCGTTGGTCTTGCCATGGTCGGTGATCATCATGTTGGCGAACGCCTTGATATCGGCCGATTGGCTCTTCTCCAATGCCAGACGGCTGGTTTCGATTTCGGCGATGCCGCCGGCCGCTGCGTTATCGACGAAGTCGTTGTCGGTAGCGGCGAAGGCCGAGCCGATGCCCGTGCTCAGGGCGACAGCCAGAAAAAGGTGACGCAGTTTGAATCCGTCCATTGGTGTTTCTCCACGCAGGTTTTTGTGAGCGTTATTCAATGGAGGGAGTTCGCCGACCAAAGGTTTTATCGCATTTGCGAAAGGGCGACGAACGGACACCGCTGGTCTGACAGGTGGTCGACAGAAGTGGCCAACCGAGGCCATTCTGATACCTGGCCAGCGCAATCGGTCGCGTTGGCTGCCGATCAACTGACGGAGGTGTTCCATGCCGGTGACCCATGATCTGTTACAGGACTTGAAACTTACAAAGGAAGAGATCCAGCAACGACGCACCGCGGATCCACATCTGGATGCACTGATCAACAAGTATTCCCAGGCGGACGCTGAAGTCGTCAAGGCCGAGACGGCGACTTCGGATGCGCCCAGTGACGACACATTGAAGAAACTCAAAGAGAAACGCCTGCAGG
Organism: Pseudomonas sputi; assembly: GCF_021603585.1. Taxonomy (GTDB): domain Bacteria; phylum Pseudomonadota; class Gammaproteobacteria; order Pseudomonadales; family Pseudomonadaceae; genus Aquipseudomonas; species Aquipseudomonas sputi. The sequence continues at coordinate 51,932 of NZ_BQHI01000006.1, forward strand.
TCAAAGACAAGATCGTCGAGCAGTTGCAGGCCCGATCCTGACCGTCAGTCGCGCCGCCGGCCTGCGGTGGTGAATTGACTGGAACGACAGCCCCGACCGGCACCTCGAATGTTCAGAGTCTTCATCCATCGATGCTCTGCGAGGTGCCTTATGAACAAGCCAAAGTTTCCCAGTGAAGAGCAGGGCGCATTTGACCCGGTTCCCACGCATCCCGAGCCGAACAGTCCGGCGCATACCGTGGGTAATCCTGAAGAACGCGAGAGCGAAGAAGTGCCGGAGGACGAAGACCCGGACAAGTTCGATCGATCCAGCAACTGACAATTCGCTATCGCTGGCAGGTCGACTCAATTCAAACTCCAAGGTCTTACTTCAGGGCGGCCTCCAACGGCATCCGTGCCATGTGCGTCGCCTTCAGCGAGCCGAAATACAACCAGTCGCCATACTCGCGCACCGTGGTGATCGGCGAGTAATTGCCGGCGCTGGCATCCTGCAGATTGGCAATCACCTTGCCGTCCAGATCCAGCCCCAGCACGAACCCGCGTTTCTCTACCGGTTTGGGCAGCACGGTCATCGCCCGCACGATCATTTTGCGTACGAACGGGTGTCCAGCGGTGCGGTCGAGCAGCGGATTGCGTGGCGTGTACAACGCTACCCAGAAGCGATCCCGACCATTGAACGCCAGGTTGTCCGGCAGCCCCGGCAGGTTGTCGATGAACAGATCGTGAGTGCCGGCCTTGGGCCCGGTCAGCCAATAGCGGCTGATGCGGTAGGCGCCGGTTTCGTTGACCAGCACATAGGCGTCCTCAGGGCCAAGGGTCACGCCGTTGGCGAACTCCAGCTTGTCCAGCAATACGCTGGTTTTTCCGGTCTGGAAGTCGTAACGCAGCAGGCGTCCGTCGCCGCCATGCTCGATGATCGCTTCGCCATCGTGGCCGTAACCCCAGCGACTGGAGGCATCGCTGAAGTAGGCGTAATGCCCGGACTTGTCGATGGCTACGTCATCGGTAAACCCGAACGGCAGGCCATTGGCTTCGGTGGTCAGCGCCACCAGTCGCCCCTGTGCGTCGAGAGACAACAAGCCCTTGACCGCGTCGGCGATCACCAGCAAACCGTTGGGATGTCGCGCCAGCCCCAGCGGCCGGCCGCCGGTATCGGCCAGCACCGTGCGCTGCTGGCCGTCGAGGCTGGTGCGCAGCAGACGTCCGTCGTGCAGGCCGGTGATCAGAAAGTCGTTTTCCAGCAGCAGTGCTTCCGGGCCTTCGATATCGCTCGGCCCGACCTGCGCCGCGCCCTTGAGTCGCTGGTTGTCAGCGTACTGGCCTTCGGTCAGCGAGGGCGCCGGTTGCGGCGTCCAGGCCACGGGCTCGACCTTGGTCGGCATCACCAGCAAAAAGGCCAGAAGCCCGACAACCGGCAGCAACACCAGATAACGCCATCTCACACGTGGGCTCCCGCGAGTGCCAAGTGCCGGGTGGCCATGTCGCGCAGGGCCAGCATCGACGTTGCCGATTCGCGCTCGATGCGACGTTTGAGCAGCAAGTGGTTGGCGATGCGCAGGCCGATGCCCTCGAACCGATAATCGAGGGTGCGCACGAACCGCGTGGCCGCGTTGTGGGTTGAACATTCATAGGTCAGCTGCAACGACAGACCCTGATCGCCCTGGGCCCGGGCGCACCAGCGCCGGCCGGGCAGGTACTCGGTGACCTCCCAGCGCAAATGCCCCTCGCGCCCACCGGCGTGGATGTCCTCGTCGAATCGCGCACCGGCATGCAACGCCCCGCTCGGGCCGTCGATCTTCAGCGAAGACGGATGCCACTCCGGCCAGCGACTGACGGTGGCGGCGTAGGCGAGGACGGCGATCGGATCACCGGCAATGTCGACTGTGTGCTGCATACGGGTCATGGGGGTTCTCGAGTCGGTCACATGGGCGGTTTCCGGCTCCCAGTAGAGGGTGCCGAACAGGTAGTCCATCAGCGGAAAAACGATATTGAAATTACGCTCCTGCATGCGCTCGCGACGGTGATGCAATTCGTGCAGACGGCGCATCTGGCGGATCCAGGGCAGGCGGGTCAGCGGGTTCTGCGGCGGCAGATGCTCGCAGGCGTGAAACACTTCATAAGTCAGGTAGCCGAACACCATGCAGCCACCGAACAGCCCGGCGACGTTGCTGTTGACCTGCGCGAACAGCCACCACAAGGGCAGGGTGATCGCCAGCGTGTGCAGCACGATCAGCCAGGCCGGAAACAGGATCACCCGCCAGTCGCGGGCGCCGTCGTAGGTCATGTGGCCGGGGGTGAAAAAGCTGTGATGATCGCCGGCATGCCGGGCGTAGAACATCCGCGCGAAGCTCTTTTTGTGGTGGCCGAGGTGGCGGTGCACCATGTACACGCCGAAATTGAAGAACAGCAAGGTCAGCGGCACGGTCAGCCATTCCAGCGGTTGCACCTGATGCACGCTGCTCCAGAACGCGCCGATGGCCAGCACGCCGAACAGCAGCACGAATGCGCCGTGCAGCCACGGGTTGTAGCGGGGATGGATCGCCGCCCGGTAGCGGCTGCGAAAAGCCTCGGTGGTCTGCCTCACTGCGCTCACCTGCAGATATTGTTGTTATCCCGGCAGCGTAGCCGATCCCGCCGTTTGTGCAGCGGCAACCTTCAGGTCACAAGTGCCATGCTCCGGTGTATGGCGGGCGTCAGCTCAACGGGTTCCAGCGCTGCGACCAGTCGTCATCGGCCCGGATCACCTCGCGCAGCAGATCGAACGCCTGTTGCAGGATTGCCGAATCGCGGTCGCGGGAGTAGACGAGGTAGGTCGGGTAGCCGAATTCCGGGGCTTTGGTCACCGGCTCGAGCGCGCCGCTTTCCAGATAGGTGCGCACGACCCGGGTACGGAAATAACCGCTGCCGCCGTTCTCCAGGATGTATTGCAGGGCCAGCGGGCCGAGGTTGAAACTCAGGGCAGCCTTGGCCTTTTCCGGCAGCGCGGCGTCGTGCTGGCGGCGGAAATCCGGGCCCCAGTCGATGTAGACGTAGGGTGAAGGGCGGCCGGGCGTGGTCACCAGGATCAGTTTCTCCTCCAGCACCTGCTCGACCTGCAGCCCCGGCCAGTATTCCGGCTGATAGACCAGTGCTGCATCGAGCACCCCCAGTTCGAGCTGGCGCAGCAGGTTTTCGCCGTCGCGGATGTCCATGCGCAGGGCGTGACCGGGGATTTTCTCGCGCAGTTCGGCAGCCCAACTGAGCATCAGCGGGTTGCACAGGCTGACCTCGCCGCCGATGTGCAGCACGTTGTGATAGCCCTCGGGCAAGGGCAGATCGCGCCTCGCCGCTTCCCAGGTCTGCACCAGCTGATTGGCGTAGACCACAAAGGCCTCACCGTTGGCGGTCAGCCGCGCACCGGCCCGGTTGCGCACGAACAGCGTGCTGCCCAACTGGCTTTCGAGTTTCTGGACCCGGGCGGTAATCGCCGTTTGCGTGACGAACAGTTTCTCGGCCGCCGCGGCGAGACTGCCGTGGCGGACGATTTCCAGAAAGGTGCGGGCGAGGTCGATGTCCATGGGCGGGCCGGTGTCTGAGGTGCCCGCATTGTAAGGGTAGCCTCGGGACCGCGTCATTGTTCAATCAGCCACTGCGACTTCACGCACCCGAGCCCAATCCTCCACCAACCGCGCCGGCGTGCAGCAGGTCTTGCGCTTGTACACGAAGTTGCGGCACTTCTCGGCGAACTGATTGCGGTTGTACAGCATGTCTTCCTGCATCTCTTGCAGCTCGGCCTCACGGCATTGGCGGATCAGCACATGATCGACCCGCAGCTTGCGTTCGCGCACCGGCGCATAAGTCGGATCGCTCAGCACGCTGTTGGCCCGTTGCAGCAGCCATAGCGAGAACTCGTCCGGGCAGCGCGGGCCGATTTCCTGGACCATGCCCAGTTGCAGCGCCTGCGCAGCGCTGACCGGCAGACAGGCCTGGGTCAGTTGTTCGGCCATGGCCGGGCCGACGGCACGGGGCAAGCTGTAGGTCCAGTATTCCGAGCCGTACAGGCCCATGCTTTTGTAGTGCGGGTTGAGCACGATGTCGGCGCGGGCAAGCACGATATCGGCGGCCAGCGCCAGCATCACACCGCCGGCGCCGGCATTGCCGGTGACCCCGCTGACCACCAGTTGCCGTGCGCTGAGCAATTCTTCACATACGTCATCGATGGCCTGGATATTGGCCCAGGCTTCGGCGCCCGGATCTCCGGCGGCCTGAATCACGTTCAGATGCACGCCATTGGAAAAACTGCCGCGTCCACCCTTGATCAACAACACCTGAGTGTCGCGGGATTTGGCCCAGCGCAGCGCCTCGACCATGCGCCGGCATTGCTCGGTGCTCATGGCGCCGTTGTAGAACTCCAGTGTCAGTTCGCCGACCTGTCCGGATTCACGATAACGGATCGGTTGATACGGTTCGTCGCTGAACGGCGCGTTGGCAATCGACCAGTCCAGCACCGGCACGTGCGCCAGTTGCCCCGCCAGCACATGCCGCGCCGGACGCTTGAAGGTTTCCTCGCCCGGTTGCGGTTTGCGTCGCAGCGAGCCGATCCACAGGCTGTGATCACCGGTCGCCACCAACACCGCGTCGTCGTGCACCGCGAGAATTTCGCCGGGCATGCCGGTGCGCTGATCGAGGTGTGCGTCGTACAGGTAATACTGCCCGCCGGCGAGGCTGGCCAGTACGCCGGGCTGACCGTCCGCCGCATCGATGCAGCGCTTGATGAAGCGCGAGCAGTCGTGCCAGCTGAAGGTGCGGTCGTCCTGTTTCATGTTTGGCTGCAAACGCCCGCGCACTTTCGGATCGTTGTAATCCAGCGCTACCGGCACGAAGCCGTCGATGAATTTCTCCACCACTTCACGGATACAACGGATCGCCGCATCACTGACCCGGCCGTTGTACAGCTCGGATTTGCGCAAGCCTGTCGGCAGGTTGAATTCGCAGGTGGCCCAGACCGGGCCGGCGTCCATTTCTTCCACTGCTTGCAGGGCCGTCACGCCCCAGGACGGCAGCTCGCGCATGATGGCCCAGTCCAGTGCGCTGGCACCGCGATCACCGACGATGCCCGGATGGATGATCACCACCGGACGTTGCGGGTTGCTCCACAGTGCATGGGGAACGCGGTCCTTGAGGAACGGGCAGATCACCAGGTCAGCGCCGCTGTTTTCGATCTGTTCGCACACGGCGGATTCGTCGGTGAACAGCACCACGCTGGGCGAGTGCCCGGCCTGACGCAGTTCCAGCCACGCGCGCTGGGTCAGGCCGTTGAACGCCGACGACAAAAGAATGATGTTGAGTGATCGCATGATTGCTCGTCCTTGAAAGGTCAGCCGCAGGCTCCCGTGAGCCTTCCGTGGCTATCGATGGAGGCGCAAGGTTAGAGACTGACGTGGCCGGCGCCACTGATCGAGATCAACGTTGTGTCAGCCAATGTTGCCGTGGCGACGAGGTGCCTTATTCTCGAATGTATCGCTGATACTGATTTTTTATTACTTCAAATGTATCCGGCGCTACAGCCCAGTCGCATCCCTGATCATGGCGTCGACGTCAACTTCAAGGGCGGCACAGGGGTGTTTCAGGACCCGTTCGGCAGCCTCACCCCGCGCTTGTGCGTGCAGCAGATCATTACCGAGGGTTTGCAGGTGCACAGTGACTTGAGTGCGCAAGCGCGAGCAGGCGCTGATTGATGTATCGAAGGAAGTCGGGCTCGACCCGGCGACGCGCCATTGTTATTCCCACGGGTTTTCCGGCGGGTAACGGCGTTGGTTCTGAAGCCGGATCTGATTCTGCTCGATGAGCCAACCTCGGCGCTGGATCGTACGGTGCAGGCGAGGTTGAGCGGCTTGGGCACTGAGCGACCCGATCTTTTCAAATCTTAAAAAAAAATCCCGTTACAAGTACGGGATTTTTTTCAGACAGGCTCCGCAATATCGGAGCCGCGGTCTTACGCAGGGAACAGCTCGGACAGTTTCATCGACAGCATCATGTCGCCTTCAACGCGCAGCTTGCCGCCCATGAAAGCCTGCATGCCGTCGGTTTCGCCGCTGACGATACCTTTGAGGGTTTCGCTGTCCAGCACCAGCGTGCAGTTGGCATCCGGGTTTTCACCTTCCTGGATGTCGCAGGTGCCGTCTTTGACGATCAGGGCGTATTGCTTGTCTTCGTCAGTGATGTTGAAACCGAAGACCAGATCCAGACCGGCAGCGGCGGCTGGGTTGAACTTGGCTTGCATTGCTTTTACGGCATCAGCTACGGAGGTCATGGTTCGATCCTTTTTGGTTGATTACAGCAGGGTCACAGTAATCCGGACTCAGCGAAACGTGATGAGTTCCGGGGCCTTCAGCAGCTGCAGGTGTGCATGACTGTTGAAGGAAGCCAGCGCCACCTCGCGACCGCGGAACTTCAGCTGGTTGAGCGAGGTGTTGACGATTTGCCAGTTCAGTTCAAAGGCCTGCCGGGCAGGCATTTGAGTGATGAGGTGGAGCAGGGCGGTGATCGTGCCACCGGAGGTGAACACCGCGATTTTCTGGGTGTTGTCGGCTTGTTCGAGGATTCGGTGCAGCCCGGCCTGGACCCGCTCGACGAAACCCAGCCAGCTTTCCAGGCCAGGTGTGTCGTAAGTGCCGGCCAGCCAGCGTTCGATGATCAAGGCGAAGATGCGCTGGAACTCGCCACGGTTTTGCGCAGCGTTGCGCAGGATGTCCAGGGCTTCGGGCTCTTCCGGCAACATGGCCGGGAGCAGGGCGCGGATCACGGCGTCGGCATCGAACTCGTTGAAGGCCGAATCGATCTCCAGAGCGGGAACCGGCAGGCCGACCGCAGCGAACTGTTCCAGCGCGCTGTTGGCCGTATGTTGCTGGCGACGCAAGTCGCCCGACAGGCAGCGGTCGAAGCTGATTCCGAGTTCGGCGAGGTGGCGGCCGAGGATTTCTGCCTGGCGTACACCGGTCGGCGACAGGACGTCATAGTCGTCTGCACCGAAGGAGGCCTGGCCATGTCGAATCAAGTAGATGCTGCCCACGTCCGCGTCATCCCGGTACGTTGAAGGTTGTGGCGAGGTTATGGGGATGACGGTGAGCTGTCAATGAAAAAACATACGCTTGTTTGAAATGCCCGTTCCAGCCTTGTTGCCAGAGGTTTCACGGCTGGCCGACGGACTGGTGCATGGGTATGCTGGAGCCAATTCCCGCGTGTGTTCACGACCACGCATCGTTTGAAGGAGTGACTGTGGAGTTTTTGACTGAATACGCCAGTTTTCTGGCCAAGACCGTAACGCTGGTCATCGCCATTCTGGTGGTGCTGGCCAGTTTTGCTGCGTTGCGCAGCAAGGGCCGGCGCAAATCCGCGGGCCAGTTGCAGGTCAGCAAGCTCAACGATTTCTATAAAGGCCTGCGTGAACGCCTGGAGCAGACCCTGCTCGACAAGGATCAGCTCAAGGCCTTGCGCAAGGGCCAGGCCAAATCCGAGAAGAAACAGAAGAAGAAACCCGACGCGAAACCACGTGTGTTTGTGCTGGACTTCGACGGCGACATCAAGGCCTCGGCCACCGAAAGCCTGCGCCACGAAATCACCGCGCTGCTGACCCTGGCCACACCGAAAGACGAAGTGGTCCTGCGTCTGGAAAGCGGCGGCGGCATGGTACACAGCTACGGTCTGGCTTCGTCGCAACTGGCACGCGTTCGTGAAGCCGGTGTGCCGTTGACAGTGTGCATCGACAAGGTCGCGGCCAGCGGCGGCTACATGATGGCCTGCATCGGCGAGAAGATCATCAGTGCGCCGTTCGCCATCCTCGGTTCGATTGGTGTGGTGGCGCAGTTGCCCAACGTCAACCGCCTGCTGAAAAAGCATGACATCGATTTTGAAGTGCTGACCGCTGGCGAGTACAAACGCACGCTGACCGTCTTCGGTGAAAACACCGAGAAAGGCCGGGAGAAATTCCAGGAAGACCTGGACATCACCCACCAGCTGTTCAAGAACTTCGTCGCCCGTTATCGCCCACAGTTGGCAATCGACGAGGTCGCCACCGGTGAGGTCTGGCTGGGCATCGCAGCACTGGACAAGCAACTGGTCGATGAACTCAAGACCAGTGACGAATACCTGGCCGAGCGCGCCAAACAGTCCGAGGTTTATCATCTGCATTACGCCGAGCGCAAAAGTCTGCAGGAACGCATCGGCATGGCGGCCAGCGGTTCGGTGGATCGTGTTTTGCTGAACTGGTGGAGCCGCTTGACCCAGCAACGCTTCTGGTAGGCATTGCGCACGCTCGTGGGGTTTTCATCCCGCGAGCGTGCTGCATTTTTCATCCGCGGACAGTGCGGTATATAGATGTATTAAACTTTGATAATTTTGATTTTTTGGGTGGGGAAACCATCAACTAATCGTACTGTATTGAACGACATTTCGACTTTATTCTGATTGTCCACTTCAGGAAAAAGTTGTTAAACATGGATGTTGAAAGAACCAAGTCAAGTTTGCCCGTCATGACACCGGCTCAACAGGGTGTCTTCTTTGGGTTGTATAAAAAACAGATGCCTTCCTGGTTGCTTAAAGCTTCAGAGCCTGCCCGGAATGAACTCTATGAAAGTCTGAAAAACAGTTTCAGGTCGCGTCATTTCGCGCTGGAGCAACTGCGCACGTTGAAATCCCCGCACAGCTTCTGCACGCCACTGCTGGCCAGTGCGATGGCTGAGAAACTGGGCGAGCCCTTTGAAGTTGAAGGGGCCATTTTTCAGCATGTGCGTTCTACATCAAGCTTGCTGGGGCTGCACAGGAAACTGGTGTTGCCGATTGATCGGGACCTGCTGACGGCAGCTTGCGAAAACTTCGAACTGTCTGAAACCCTGGCCAGTAATTATCACGAGAGGTCTCTTTTATACATTCCGAAACGGGTGACGGGGCGCGCCAATCAGGTATTAACGATGCAACCTCACGAGTTTGCCAGGTTGTGTCGCTATCTTGACCTTGGTAAACAATATCAAAAACATGTTGAAGCGCTTTTTGGTGGCGACGATCAAGTCGCAAGTTTGCAGGAAACCTCTGTAGCGTATTCAAAAGATCAGTTTGATGTGGATCGGCATATCGCCCGGCTGCGCGGCCACATCAGTCTCGAAGTCTTCCAGATGCTCGAGTCGGTGCGAGACAAGGCATCGCTGATCAAGCTTGGTAACAACGCACTCGGATATCAAAATCTCGAGATGCTCGGCGTGACACTCAGAGGTCCCATGTTCATCGGCCCGGTCAGCGAGCATGCGGACGACGATTATCGTTGCGTAATCTATATCCCTGGCGATCCTGTTCACCCATTGAAAGAATACGTGTCGTTTCAGAATTTCGAATTCGAGTTGAGCGGGCGCTTGCGCAATCCCGAATTTCGCAATTTTTTCTTGCGCTTCATTTCGATGAAGGATCGTTCGCTGTTCCTCACCGGGCTGGATTTACGGCTGTTGAAAGCCCGATCGGGTCAACTCCCCGTATCTGCAACTTATCTGCATCTGACAGGCATCGATCTTGAAGGCGATGCAAAACAGGACCTGTTTCTGGCGATTTTTCAACACCGTGCGGCGCAGGTCAGGGCTGACACTCGTCTTCTGGTGGTGCCCACGGATGACGAAGACGAAAAAACCCGGCTGGCGCGGCTGGATACGTATAAGGCCATTGGGCTGAATACGGCGCTGTTCGTTATTTCCTTCGTACCGCTTTTGGGGCAAGTCATGTGTGCCGTCGCCGGTCTGCAGTTGCTTGGCGAGATCTACGAAGGTATCGACAGTTGGGCCCATGGCGACCAGGAGCATGCCGCTGACTGTCTGTTCGATACTCTCGAAAATCTGATTCTCATGGCGGGTTTTGCTGCCGGCGGGGTTGCCGCAGGCAAGGCTTATCGAGTGGTACGCTCGTCGAATTTCATTAAGGGCCTGCGCCGTGTACGGGTCGATGCGCGGTCGTATCGGCTATGGAATCCGGACATGAGCGCTTATCGTCAGCACAAGTCTCTGCCGAGCAGTCTGTCTACCGACGCGCAAGGTCTGGTCTGGCGTGGAAACGAAGGCTATGTGTCCCTGGGCCCTGACGCTTACGCGGTACGTCCGGTGAGTGGCACACGTCTATGGGAGGTACACAATCCCGTTTTACCCAAACGTTATTCCCCCGTGCTTGAGACCAATGGAGCGGGTGCCTGGCGGCACGATTCGGAACTGCCTCACGAATGGAGTGCGTTGACGCTGTTCCGTCGTCTGGGATTTCAGGAAGCGAAGATTCCGGATGCTCGCGCCCTGCAGATCATCGCGGCCAGCAATATCGACGAGACCGCCATGCGCCAGCTATTTGTCGAACGCGGCAAGCCAATGGCGGCCCTGACGGATACGGTCAGACGTTTTCGCGCGGATGCCGAAGTCACGGCGTTCATGAAGCAGATGGCTGCTCCTGCCACTGCGCCGCAGGCCGATGCGGATCTGCAGTTGTACTTGCTGACGGAGACAGCGCGCTGGCCGCGGGACATGGCGATTGTCGTGACGGACATCACCGCTAACGAAGTGATGCGCTATGGCGGAACCAAGGGTGCCCGCGAGGTGAAAATCAATGAAGACCTGCTGAGCAACGGGCAGTTTTACCCACCGCTGCTGGCAGCACTGAACGACGGTGAACGTTCACACTTGCTGGGCTCGACCACCGTGGAACCGAAGAATCAAAGCGCGCTGCTTGGCAAACATATTGCCGCCCTGGCGCCGCGCATGCGCATGGCGATGATGGACCGGTTGTTTCGGCGCACCGATGTCTGCGAGTTATCCAGGGGGGAGCCTATCATCAAGGCATTCCCCGGGCTGTCGGCCAGTGTCGCTGACGAGTTGGCCTATCATGCCGACGCGCATGAATGGGAGCAGCTTGATGCCGATACCGTTCCGCTGCGTCTGGCGGAAGAGGCGCGGCGCTATCGGCAGATCCAGCGCCTGAACCGGGCATACGAGGGCTTGTACCTGGACGCGGCGAGCGGCCGTGATGCGGATATGCTGGTGCTCGATACGTTGACGCGTTTGCCTGGCTGGCCCGGCGATGTGTTGATCGAGATACTTGATTGGGCTGTGTATGCCGATCAGCGAGCCATTGCAGGTCCCGATGGCGCCGAGCATCAGGTATTGCTCGAAGCGTATGCCGAACGCTATCAGGGTCTGGATTCAAGTAGTCATGTCGTTTCCAGCCAACCTGAACGTACGCGGGCGAATTTCTTCCAGACCTTGTGGCAAAGCCTTCCTGAACACGCGCGCAAAGCCCTCGGCGTTGATGCGGATCCGGACGGAACGGGCTTGAGAGCAAAAATCACCGCGTTGGCACTGCAACGACGCGAGGCATTCGCAAAAGTGCTGGGTGTCGAGGCTTTGCGCGACGACTATCGATCGCCGATGGGGCTGGCGGATCGACAGGCCGAGCAACACGTCGCGTACGCCATGCCCGTTCAAGGTTTGGTGCCAAACAAATCGCCAGTGCTGATTCGACGCGCTCTCGAACTCTACCCCTCGCCCTCAATGCAGATTGATCGATTTGTTTCGACACTGAACGTTGACGATGTATTGGCCATCAGAACCCTTGAGGTCATGCGAGAGGAATACCGGACAATCCTGGGGACGCTGGAACGCTGGATTCAGCGCGATACCTGGTACCACGATCGCGAAGGCGTGAGGCTCAAGGTGTCGTCCCGCAGTAAAAACCGGGCGGCACAGGCCATTCTGCGAGCGTGGCGCAAGGAAACCCGTACGCCGGGACATTCCGCTGAGGGGCTTTACAGCCTGACCTTCGATGCGGCGCCACTGGGTGACCTTCCCGTGATCATTGGTGACTTCGCGCATGTGACGGCATTGCGCATGAATGGCGTAGGTGCCAGCGCCGGGTTAAATGCCTTCCTGCGCAACTTTACCCGTTTGCGAGTGCTGGATCTGTCTGGCAACGAGCTGACGCGCATTCCCCAGGCGGTTGCGGACATGCCGGGTCTCACGGGGCTTGATCTGAGCAACAACCAGATTCTCTTGAACGAACAATCTGCACAGGCGCTTGGCAGCAAAGCGCATTTGCGTTCACTGGACCTGAGCCTGAACAAGGCGTTGGGTCAGGTACCCGTGGTCAGTGCGATGCGCAACTTGCGCCATCTGGACCTGCACGACACGGGCATCACTCAGTGGCCGGCGGGTATCGATGGGCTGACTCACCTGGAAACCCTGGATCTGCGCAACAACAAAATCGTGGAAGTTCCGGCGTCCGTGTTCAAGTCGCGTGCAGTGCTCAATCGTGGCACCCACATTGATGGCAATCCGTTGTCCGCGAACAGCCTGCAGGCCATTGCCGATTATCAGCGAGCGCAAGGTATCAGCCTGGGGGTCATCACTCCCGAATACCTCGCCGCGCAGCGGCCGGAGCCTGATGTGCAAGGTGGTGGCTGGATCAGAGGTCTGTCTTCCGTGCAGATAAGTCGGGCAACCGAAGTCTTGTTGTCGCTGTCGGCCAATCCAGGCTCACGGGCATTTTTCGACATGCTCATGCAATTGCGGGGGACGGCTGACTATTTCCGTGTCCGCGCTCAGCTTGGCCAGCGGGTCTGGGATGTGCTGGAGGCCGCCTGTGAAGACGATCGGCTGCGTCGCGTGCTCTTTCGCATGGCCAGAGAAGGGCGCGCGAGTGCCGCCAATGTGTCCTTGCTGTTCAGCGACCTGGAGGTCAGGGTGCTGTGTTACAGGGCCGCGGCGGTCGCGCGTACCGGTAGTGCGACGCTTGAGGGCGATCTTGTTCGTCTGTTGCGCGGATTGTTTCGATTGCAGGAACTGGAAAGCCAGGTCGTGCGGGAAAACGCGCGTCGCGCCCGGACAGAGTCGTTGAGCCTGATCCAGGCGCAGGATATCAGTCTGATTTACCGGGTACGACTGGCAGGACGTCTGCAACTGCCTGCGCAACCCACCGAGCTGAATGTGCGGCTGGATGCCGAGGTCACCGACGAGCAGATCGACAAGGCGTATCTGGAGGTGGTCAAGGCCGAAAACTCCTCGCGATTGTCCGACTCGATCAGTCGGCAGGAATTCTGGGCCGAGTATTTGTTGACGAGTCGTCGGGATGCGTTCGCCGAGATTCTGGATCGCAGTGCACGGGCTTTTGCCCTGTTGGAGTCGCAGGTCAGTCTGTCTCGCGAAGCCGCCGCACAGCAAATGACGACAATCCACGACAACTTCAGAAATGAAAGCCTGGAGTTACGCAAGCAACTGACCGATGCGGCACTGGCACGCCATCCGGGGCTGCCCTTGCCGGTTACGTCAGGGCCTAACAGATTGGGAATGAAGTCGGTCTGAACAAGGAGCGCCGGCCCCTTCGACAAGGGGCCGGGGCAGGCGGTCAGCGGCGACGGAACAGCGGCAGCGGTTCGTCAGTGGCGGCCTGATAGGTCACCGAGAAGTCCTTGAGGCTTTCCAGCGCAGCGTACGGGTCTTTGTCCGCGCGCAAGGCAAAGGCATCGAAACCGCAACGACGCATATAGAACAACTGGTCACGCAACACGTCGCCAATTGCCCGTAATTCGCCTTTGAAACCGTAACGGTCACGCAGCAGGCGGGCGTTGGAGTAATTGCGGCCGTCGGTGAACGCCGGGAAGTTCAGGGCAATCACCTGGAACTCATTGACGTCGTCACCGATTTCCTCGGCTTCTTCGTCGGCATCCAGCCATACACCCAGACCGCCGTCGCGGGCCTTGAGCATGCGGGCGTGTTCACGCCACAGCTGCAGGGGGACGATCAGATCGTCGCAGTTGCTGATTTCGTCGATATTGAAATCCTTGGGCAGCAGGTGCCAGGTTTCGTCGACAACCTCGTTGTTCTTAATGATTCGCTGCATAGACGCGTTCCTTGAAGAGGTCGATGCCAATACGCTGGTAGGTGTCGATGAAACGCTCGTCTTCGGTGCGTTGTTCCACGTACACGTCGATCAGCTTGGAGATCACATCCGGCATGTCTTCCTGGGCGAAAGAAGGGCCGAGGATCTTGCCCAGGCTGGCGTCACGGCTGGCGCTGCCGCCGAGGGAGACCTGGTAGAACTCTTCACCTTTCTTGTCCACACCCAGAATGCCGATGTGGCCGACGTGGTGGTGACCGCAGGCGTTCATGCAACCGGAGATGTTCAGGTCCAGTTCACCGATGTCGAACAGGTAGTCCAGGTCGTCGAAACGGCGCTGGATCGATTCGGCGATCGGGATCGACTTGGCGTTGGCCAGGGAGCAGAAATCACCGCCAGGGCAGCAGATGATGTCGGTCAGCAGGCCGATGTTCGGCGTCGCAAAACCTTGCTCGCGCAACTCGCCCCACAGGGTGAACAACTGGCTCTGCTCGACGTCGGCCAGAATGATGTTCTGCTCGTGGGAGGTGCGCAATTGACCGAAGCTGTAGCGGTCGGCCAGGTCGGCGACGGCGTCGAGCTGCTTGTCGGTGATGTCGCCCGGTGCAACGCCGGTCGGCTTCAGGGACAGGGTCACGGCCACGTAGCCCGGTATCTTGTGCGCCAGGGTGTTGCGGGTGCGCCAGCGGGCGAAGCCCGGATGCTCTTTGTCGAGGGCGGCCAGTTCGGCGGTCTGGTTTTCCAGCGCCTTGTAGTCCGGGTCGACGAAGTGCTTGGCGACGCGATGGACTTCGGCTTCGGTCAGGGTGGTCTGGCCGCCGCGCAGGTGTTCCATTTCGGCATCGACTTTCTGGGCAAAGACTTCGGGAGTCAGCGCCTTGACGAGGATCTTGATCCGCGCCTTGTATTTGTTGTCACGACGACCGTAGCGGTTGTAGACCCGCAGAATCGCGTCGAGGTAGCTCAGCAGGTCCTGCCATGGCAGGAATTCGTTGATGAAGGCGCCAACCACCGGGGTACGTCCCAGACCGCCGCCGACCAGCACGCGGAAGCCGAGTTCGCCAGCGGCGTTGTGCACCGGCTCAAGGCCGATGTCGTGGACTTCGATGGCCGCACGGTCGGAGGTCGAGCCGTTGACAGCGATCTTGAATTTGCGCGGCAGGTAGGCGAATTCCGGGTGGAAGGTTGTCCACTGACGAACGATTTCGCACCACGGACGCGGGTCGATCAGCTCATCGAACGCAACACCGGCGAACTGGTCGGTGGTGACGTTGCGCAGGCAGTTGCCGCTGGTCTGGATCGCGTGCATCTGCACGGTGGCCAGTTCGGCGAGGATGTCCGGGATGTCTTCGACCGCCGGCCAGTTGAACTGCACGTTCTGGCGGGTACTGATGTGGGCGTAGCCCTTGTCATAGTCGCGGGCGATCTTGGCCATCATGCGCACCTGACGCGAGGTCAGTTGGCCGTAAGGCACCGCCACTCGCAACATCGGCGCGAAACGCTGGATGTACAGGCCATTTTGCAGGCGCAGGGGGCGGAATTCTTCTTCGCTCAGCTCACCTGCCAGATAGCGTCGGGTCTGATCACGGAACTGCTTGACGCGGTCCTCGATGATCCGCTGATCGTACTCGTCGTATACGTACATATAAGTCCTGTTCTCAGGCTTTGGGCTACTCGGAAAACGCTGCGTTTTCGCTTGCTGGAGTCCGATGGTGCCTCGGCAATTACGCGCGCACGGCCGCGCACTCCCTAGTGGAGCCGGGGCAATATACCCGTTTGCAGTTATGCGCAAAAGTGATGTTTGAGTATATGTAAAGAACCAAATCGCCTAACGAGAATGACTGTCAGCTAACCCACATTTGTCGTGCGGACAATCATCGTCTTAACTGTGGTCGAGTCTTTCTGCAATCACCGATAAAACCGACAAGAGGCGATGCAATGAGCAACCCAACCAAAGCAAGGAAAAGCGATAGCAGCGTCGATGCCTGGGCGATTCTGTTCCTGATCATTCTGGTCGTTGGAACGGCGGTGTTCTGGGTCAGCCATCAGTAAAACGACTCTTCCGGGCCCCGCTTGCGACGATTGTCGGACAAAAGGCGGGATCAAGCGCCAATGGCCAGGTGATCAGTGGCTATAATGCGCGGCCATTTTTCCTTGGGCCCGGATGATTCATGTTCAAGTTTTTCCAACTCAGCCTGCTCCTGTGCGGCGCGGTTTTCGGTACCTGCGCGCGTGCGGAGTCGGTGCTGTTCCTGAACCCGGGCTCGACCCAGGAAACGTTCTGGCTCAGCTACTCGCAGTTCATGCAGGCCGCCGCCCGGGATCTGGGCGTGGACCTGCGCATCCTCTACGCCCAGCGCCAGCCCGAACTGACCCTGGCGCAGGCGCGACTGGCCCTGCAGGGGCCAGATCGCCCGGATTATCTGGTGTTCGTCAACGAGCAGTACGTGGCGCCGCAGATCCTGCGCATGGCCAATGGCAGCGGCGTGAAGCTCTTTATCGTCAACTCGGCACTCACGCCCAACCAAGAGGCGCTGATGGCAGATCGCGCCGATCGCATCGGCAGCCTGGTGCCCAACGATGAAGAGGGCGGCTATCTGATGATGAAGGAATTGATTCGTTTGCATCCAGCCGTGGCGCCCGGTGAAAGCATTGATCTGCTGGCCTTCTCCGGTCTGAAAATCACGCCTTCGGCGCAGTTGCGCGAAAAGGGCATGCTGCGAGCGCTGGCCGAGCACCCTCAGGTGCGTTTGCGACAACTGGTCTACGGTGGCTGGACGCAGCAACGGGCCTACGAGCAGGCCAGGCAATTGCTGGCCCGCTATCCCAACGTTTCGTTGGTGTGGGCGGCCAACGATGAAATGGCCTTCGGTGCGATGCGCGCCGTTTCGGAAGTCGGGAAGGTGCCGGGCAAGGACGTGCTGTTCAGCGCGGTCAACACCTCGCCTGAAGCTTTGCAGGCGGTAGTCGACGGGCGCCTGAGCGCGTTGCTCGGCGGCCATTTCACTCTGGGCGGCTGGGCGCTTGTCGAGCTGCATGATCACGCGCAAGGCGTCGATCTGGATCAGTATGGCGGTCGTGACCGGCAGATTCCGTTGTTGCAACTGATCGACAGGGACCATGCCCGCCGAATCCTTGCCATGGGCGCTTCGCCGAACTACGGCGTGCACTTTCGCAAGTTCTCGGCGAAGGGGCGTCCGGTCTCGTACCGCTACCCGTTCAATCTGCAGACCCTGATGCACTGACGCCGTCAGACGCCCGCCAGGTGCACCACCAGTTGCACGATGCCGAACAGCGTCAGGGCGAACACCGCCGTGAACGCGATGCCCAGAAAGATGAAGTGGCTGGGCTTGCCGTGGGTGAAGTCCCTTGCCCGGTTCTTGCCGCTCTGCACCCCGAACGCCGCCGCCATGACGCTGTGCAGCATCTGCCAGAAGGTCGGTGGCTTGTTGTCGACTGGATCGTCCATAAATCCCTCGTCTGCCGTGTGTGTCAGACAAGCATAGTCAACCCATAAAAAAAGATCGCAGGCTGCGGGGCAGGCTGCGATCTTTAGCTCGTGCTTTTGCTTAGTTGTCGTAACCCAGGTTCGGCGCCAGCCAGCGTTCGGTCAGGCTCAGTTCCTGGCCTTTGCGCGAGGTGTAGCTCTGCACCTGATCCTTGTCGACCTTGCCCACGGCGAAGTACTGCGCCTGCGGATGGGCGAAGTACCAGCCGCTGACCGCTGCCGCCGGGAACATCGCGTAGTGCTCGGTGAGGAACACGCCACTGCGGCCGGCACGCATTTCCCGGGCTTCAGGGTCGAGCAGGGCGAACAGCGTGGCCTTCTCGGTGTGATCCGGGCACGCCGGGTAGCCCGGGGCCGGGCGGATGCCGGAGTATTGCTCTTTGATCAGCGCTTCGTTGTCGAGGGCTTCATCCTTGGCGTAACCCCAGTGCTCTTTACGCACCTGCTGGTGCAGCCACTCGGCGCAGGCCTCGGCCAGACGGTCGGCCAGTGCTTTGACCATGATCGAGTTGTAGTCGTCGCCCGCGTCCTGATAAGCCTTGGCCACTTCTTCGGCGCCGATCCCGGCGGTGGTGATGAAACCACCAACGTAATCGGTCACTTCGCTGTCCTTCGGCGCGACGAAGTCGGCGAGCGAGAAGTTCGGCTTGCCGTCGGTCTTGATGATCTGCTGACGCAGGTGATGCAGGCGGGCCATTGGCTTGCCGTCATCGCCGTACAACTCGATATCGTCGTCGTGCACCTGATTGGCCGGCCAGAAGCCGAACACCGCACGAGCGCTGATCAGCTTCTCGTCGATCAGTTTGGCCAGCATCTCGCGGGCGTCCTTGTACAGCGAGGTCGCTGCCTCACCGACCACTTCGTCTTCGAGGATGCGCGGGAACTTGCCGGCCAGGTCCCAGGAGATGAAGAACGGCGTCCAGTCGATGTATTCGGCCAGGACGTTGAGGTCGATATTGTCCAGCACGCGGGTGCCGGTGAAGGTTGGTTTGACCGGGGTGTAAGAGGCCCAGTCGAACTGCGGCTTCTTGGCGATCGCGGCGGCGTAGCTCAGGCGTTCGGTGCGGGCGCTGCGGTTGGCGGTGCGCTCGCGGACGTCGATGTACTCTTCGCGGGTCTTCTGGACGAACCCGGCCTTCAGTTCCTTGGACAGCAACTGCGTCGCCACGCCCACGGCGCGGGAAGCGTCGGTCACGTAGACCACCGCGTCGTTGCTGTATTTGGGCTCGATCTTCACCGCCGTGTGCGCCTTGGAGGTGGTCGCGCCGCCGATCATCAGCGGCAGGTGGAAGTCCTGGCGCTGCATCTCGCGGGCCACGTGGACCATTTCATCCAGCGACGGGGTGATCAGGCCGGACAGGCCGATGATGTCGCACTTCTGTTCCTTGGCCACCTGCAGGATCTTCTCGGCCGGCACCATCACGCCAAGGTCGACGATGTCATAGCCGTTGCAACCGAGCACCACGCCGACGATGTTTTTGCCGATGTCGTGCACGTCGCCTTTCACCGTGGCCATCAGGATCTTGCCCTTGGCTTCCGGCTTGTCGCCTTTTTCCAGTTCGATGAACGGAATCAGGTGGGCCACGGCCTGTTTCATCACGCGGGCGGATTTCACCACTTGCGGCAGGAACATTTTGCCGGCGCCGAACAGGTCACCGACGATGTTCATGCCGGACATCAGCGGGCCTTCGATCACTTCGATCGGGCGCGCGAAGGACTGACGGGATTCTTCGGTGTCTTCGACGATGTGGGTGGTGATGCCCTTGACCAGCGCATGCTCCAGACGCTTGTTGACGTCCCAGCCGCGCCATTCTTCGGTCTCGGCTTCCTTGACGCTGCCGTCGCCCTTGTACTTGTCGGCGATGGCGAGGAGGGCGTCGGTGCCTTCCGGGGTGCGGTTGAGGATCACGTCTTCGACGGCGTCACGCAGTTCCTGCGGGATCTGGTCGTAGATCTCCAGCTGACCGGCGTTGACGATGCCCATGGTCAGGCCGGCGCGGATCGCGTACAGCAGGAACACCGAGTGAATCGCCTCACGCACCGGGTTGTTGCCGCGGAACGAGAACGACACGTTGGACACGCCGCCGGAGCTCAGGGCATACGGCAGTTCGTCACGGATGTAGGCACAGGCGTTGATGAAGTCCACAGCGTAGTTGTTGTGTTCTTCGATGCCCGTGGCCACGGCGAAGATGTTCGGGTCGAAGATGATGTCTTCCGGCGGGAAGCCGACTTCGTTGACCAGAATGTCGTAGGAGCGTTTGCAGATTTCTTTCTTGCGCGCTTCAGTGTCCGCCTGGCCGGCTTCGTCGAACGCCATCACTACAACTGCCGCGCCGTAGCGCTTGCACAGTTTGGCGTGGTGGATGAACTGCTCGACGCCTTCTTTCATGCTGATCGAGTTGACGATGCCCTTGCCCTGAATGCACTTGAGGCCGGCTTCGATCACGTCCCATTTCGAGGAGTCGATCATGATCGGTACGCGGGAAATGTCCGGCTCGCCGGCAATCAGATTGAGGAAGGTCACCATGGCCTTCTTCGAATCGAGCATCCCTTCGTCCATGTTGATGTCGATCACCTGGGCGCCGGCTTCGACCTGCTGCAGGGCGACTTCCAGGGCTTCGGTGTAGTTGTCTTCACGGATCAGACGGGCGAATTTCGCGGAACCGGTGATGTTGGTCCGCTCGCCGACGTTGACGAACAGCGAGCTGCGATCAATGGTGAATGGCTCCAGACCCGACAGGCGGCAAGCCTTGGGAATGTCCGGAATCTGCCGTGGCGCGTAACCGGCGACGGCTTTGGCGATGGCTTCGATGTGGCCCGGCGTGGTGCCGCAGCAACCGCCGACGATGTTGAGGAAACCGCTCTGGGCGAATTCTTCGATGACCTTGGCGGTGTCCACCGGCAGTTCGTCGTACTCGCCGAATTCGTTCGGCAGGCCGGCATTCGGGTGTGCCGAAACGTGGGTGCTGGCCTTGTCCGACAGCTCTTCCAGGTACGGACGCAGTTCGCGGGCACCGAGTGCGCAGTTCAGGCCGACCGAAATCGGTTTGGCGTGGGCCACGGAGTTCCAGAACGCTTCAGTGGTCTGGCCCGACAAGGTGCGGCCGGAGGCGTCGGTGATGGTGCCGGAAATCATGATCGGCAACTCGAAGCCCAGTTCTTCGAACACGCCTTGCACGGCGAAGATCGCGGCTTTGGCGTTGAGGGTGTCGAAGATGGTTTCGATCAGGATCAGGTCGGCGCCGCCTTCGATCAGGCCTTTGGAGGCCTCGGTGTAGTTCTCCACCAGTTCATCGAAGGTGACGTTGCGATAGCCCGGGTTGTTGACGTCCGGCGACAACGAGCAGGTGCGGCTGGTCGGGCCCAGTACGCCGGCGACGAAACGCGGCTTGTCCGGGGTCTCGAGGGTTTTCGCGTCGGCAACCTTGCGCGCCAGACGGGCGCCTTCTACGTTGATTTCGTAGACCAGTGCTTCCATGCCGTAGTCGGCCATGGAAATCTGCGTGGCGTTGAAGGTGTTGGTCTCGAGGATGTCGGCACCGGCATCCAGGTAGGCTTTCTCGATGCCGCCGATCACGTCCGGGCGGGTCAGCACCAACAGGTCGTTGTTGCCCTTGACGTCGCTCGGCCAGTCGGCGAAGCGTTTGCCGCGATAATCCTGCTCCTCGAGCTTGTAGCTCTGGATCATCGTGCCCATGCCGCCGTCGAGTATCAGGATGCGCTCTTTGAGAGCTTGCTTGAGAGCTTGAAGGCGGACGCTGCGATCGGACATTGGGGCTACTCGAAAAAGACCATGACGAAGGGCCGGGATCATAACAAACCTGTGCGGTTTTAGAGCATGTGGCACTTTTGCATGAATATCGCTCATGTTGGTACGGGCGTCATAACGGTAGAATCGCGGCGTTTTTCTTCAGGATCAGGGTCAGGGACATGTCGTACCGCGTCATCAGCATTTTTTTGCTGTTTTTAAGCTGGGGCGCCGCTGCGCAGCAACCCGCGATTTCTTATATCCGTGATATTCAACCGATCTTCACCGAGAAGTGCGTGGCCTGCCATGCGTGTTACGACTCTGCCTGTCAGCTCAATCTGGGCAGCGGTGAAGGCGCAGCGCGGGGCGCGAGCAAGATGCCGGTCTACGATGGCGAGCGCACCCAGGCGGCGCCGACCACGCGACTGTTCTATGACGCCTTCGGCAAACGTGCCTGGCAGCAGAAAGACTTCTATTCGGTGCTTGACGCGCAGGGCAGTCAGGCGGCGCTGATGGCGCGCATGCTGGAGCTGGGGCACAAAACGCCACTGACACCTAACGCCAAGCTGCCGGAAGACATCGTGCTGGGCCTCAACCGCGAGAACCTGTGCGCGATGCCCGCCGAATTCGACGGCTATGCCGGCGCCCATCCGAAAGAGGGCATGCCGCTGGCGGTGACCGGGCTGACCGATCAGCAATATCAGACGCTGCAGCGCTGGCTGGCATCCGGCGCGCCTATCGACGAACAAGGCCTGGCGCCAAGCGCCAAGGAGGCGATGCAGATCGTCCAGTGGGAAAACCTGCTCAACCAGCCTGGCGCGCGGGAAAGTCTGGTCGGGCGCTGGTTGTTCGAACACTGGTTTTTGGCGCACATCTATTTCAAGGACGGCGAGCCGGGGCATTACTTCCAGTGGGTGCGTTCGCGCACGCCGACCGGTCAGCCGATCGATCTGATCGCCACGCGTCGTCCGAACGACGATCCGGGCACTCAGGTGTATTACCGCCTGTGGCCGGTGCAGGGCGTGATCGTGCACAAGACCCACATCACCTATCCGCTGAGCGCGGCGAAAATGGCGCGGGTCAAGAGCCTGTTCTATAACGGTAACTGGCAGGTCAACGCCTTGCCGGGCTACGGGCCGCAGAGCCGGGCCAACCCGTTCGCGACCTTCGAAGCGATCCCGGCACAGGCGCGTTATCAGTTCATGCTCGATAACGCCGAATACTTCGTACGCACGTTCATTCGTGGCCCGGTGTGCCGTGGGCAGATCGCGACTGACGTGATCCGCGACAACTTCTGGGCGTTGTTCCAGGCTCCCGAACACGACCTGTACATCACCGACCCTAACTATCGCGGCCAGGCCACGCCGTTGCTGGCCATGCCGGGGCAGAACGACGACGTCGGCAGCGTCCTTAGCCTGTGGCACAACTACCGCAACAAGCGCAACCAATACGAGGCGCTGCGCCGTGACAGCTACGCCGACCTGCCGGCGCCGAGCTGGTCGACCCTGTGGGCCGGCAACGACAACGCCTTGCTCAGCATCTTCCGTCACTTTGACAGTGCTTCGGTGACCAAAGGCCTGATCGGCGAGGTGCCGCAGACGATGTGGCTGTTTGACTATCCGCTGCTGGAGCGCACCTATTACCAGTTGGCGGTGAATTTCGATGTGTTCGGCAACGTCTCCCATCAGGCGCAAACACGCTTGTATTTCGACCTGATCCGCAACGGTGCCGAACAGAATTTCCTGCGCCTGATGCCTGCCGATTCCCGTGAAGGCTACCTCGACGATTGGTACCAGAGCAGCGGCCAGTTCAAGATGTGGCTCGATTACGAAGCCATCGACGATGACAAACCGAGCGCACTGAAACTCGACGAGAAAGACCCGAAACGGGATTTCGCGCTGCAGTTGCTGGCGCGCTACGGTGAGCTCAACGCGCGCCCGGATCCGATCAACCGCTGCGAAGACGCCTATTGCTCGCGCCCGAACATCGACCCGGCGCTGCAAAACGCCGAACAGGCGCTGAGCCGCCTGACTTCGCGCCCGGCGGCGGGCCTGAAAGTGATCGATCAATTGCCGGAAGCCACCATGCTTCGGGTCGAAACCCGCAGTGGTAAACGCGAGGTCTACAGCCTGCTGCGCAACCGTGCCCACAGCAACGTGGCGTTCCTGCTCGGTGAATCCCTGCGCTATCAACCGGGGCTGGACACGCTGACGATCTATCCGGGCGTACTCAGCAGCTACCCGAATTTCATGTTCAACATCCCGGCGGATCAGGTGCCGGCATTTGTCGATGCCATGGAAGGCGCAAAGGACGCGGCGCAGTTCGAGAAAATCGTCGAACGCTGGGGTATTCGTCGCAGCCATCCGCAGTTCTGGTTCTATTTCCACGACTTGAGTCAGTACATCCACGAAACCGATCCGGTGGAAGAGGGCGTGCTGGATATGAACCGGTACGAGAATCTTTGATCTTTCGAGATCGGCCTGCTGTCCGAACCCTTAGGGGCACCGTAATCCATCGTGGGAGCGGTGGTGCTCCCTAAATGCTGGACGGGAGCGCCATCGATGTTGATTTCAGTGCAGGCCCTGCGAGCGCTCGCTGCGTGGGCGGTGGTCTGCCATCACTTCATGCAGATTTTCTTCGACTTCGAAGCGCGGGGGCCGATAGGGCAGCTGTTCATCGACAGGGGCGCCGTGGGCGTCGATATCTTTTTCGTGATCAGCGGGCTGGTGATTTTCCTGTCCACCGAAGGCAAGGCGCTGCCGCCGGCGCGGTTTGTGCTGTATCGACTGTGTCGGATCGTTCCGGCGTATTGGCTCTATACCGTGCTGATGGCGTTGCTGGTGGTGTTCGCCCGGCCGCTGCTGCCAGACCAGGCGGTGGACTGGGGGCATCTGCTCCTGTCGTTGCTGTTTATTCCGACCGAGAACCCCGGTGGTTACGGGATCTATCCGACCCTGAATGTCGGCTGGACCCTGAATTACGAAATGCTGTTCTACGTGTTATTCGCCTGGGCGCTGTTGTTCCGGCTGCAGGTGCGCTTGCTGGTGGTCGCGGCGCTGCTGTTTGCGGTGTGTCAGGCCTGGACCGGATTTGGCTGGGTCAGCGAGTTTTATCGCTCGAACATCGTTTATGAGTTCCTGCTGGGGATCGGTATCGGCATGCTCTATCGCCGCGGCTGGATTGGACCGGCGCTCTGGCTGCCATTGCTGGGAATCGCTGCGGCGTTAATGGCGATCTATCACCTGGCGCCGCAGCCCCGGTTGCTGAATTGGGGCGTGCCCAGTGCGGTGCTGGTCATGGCCAGCATGGCGCTGGAGCGCTACGTCGAGCGCAACAGGCTGCTCAAGCTGCTGGGCGACTGTTCGTACTCGGTGTATCTGATGCACGTGCTGGTGCTGTCGGCGGGTGGTTATCTGGCCCGCCGTTATGGGATCAACCCGTATTTGATGTTTGTTATCTGTGTGCTGGCCATTGGTATCGGTTCGTGGCTGAGCTACGAATGGGTCGAAAAACGCAGTTATCAGTGGCTTAAGGCACGGATTGACGGCGAACCTGGCGCTTAGCCGATTTGCGAACTATTCCTACGTAAATACTAGGACTTTGTGCCGCGCGCCGATTGGCGTAAACTCCGCCCCAAGCCTGCGAGGAGTCTCCATGACCGCTATTACCATTACCGACGCCGCCCACGATTACCTGGCCGATCTGCTCTCCAAGCAGAACACCCCGGGCATCGGCATCCGCGTTTTCATCACCCAACCTGGCACCCAGTACGCCGAAACCTGCATCGCCTACTGCAAGCCGGGCGAAGAGAAACCTGAAGACACGGCGTTGGGGCTGAAAAGCTTCACTGCCTACATCGACTCGTTCAGCGAAGCGTTTCTCGATGATGCCGTCGTCGACTACGCCACCGACCGCATGGGCGGCCAGTTGACCATCAAGGCGCCGAACGCCAAAGTCCCGATGGTCAACGCCGACAGCCCGATCAACGAGCGCATCAACTATTACCTGCAAACCGAAATCAACCCGGGGCTGGCCAGCCACGGCGGTCAGGTCAGCCTGATCGATGTGGTTGAAGACGGCATTGCCGTGCTGCAGTTCGGCGGCGGTTGCCAGGGCTGCGGCCAGGCGGACGTGACGTTGAAGGAAGGCATCGAGCGCACCTTGCTTGAGCGTATTCCGGAGCTCAAGGGCGTTCGCGACGTGACCGACCACACGCAGAAAGAAAACGCCTACTACTAAGGTGTTCGCTGCGGCATGAAAAACGGCGCCCCGTGAGCGCCGTTTTTTGTGCGTGAAATTCAATGACGCCTTCGCGGGCAAGCCCGTCATGGGCGGTAAAGGTGCGCATGCCCCGCGCGATACAGCGACGACTCACTGAAATGATCGCTGCCCAATACCCGGCCAACCAGAATCAACGCCGTACGCCGAAACCCCTTGGCCGCCACCTTCTCGGCAATATCCTCCAGCGTCCCGACCGCCCAGTCCTGATCCGGCCACGTCGCCCGGTGAATCACCGCGATCGGGCAATCTGCGCCGTAATGCGGCAGCAGCTCGGCGAGGATCTTCTCCAGATGATTGACCCCCAAATGAATCGCCATGGTCGCCCCGTGCTGCGCCAGACTGCCCAGTTCCTCGCCGGCAGGCATCGCGGTCTTGTCCGCATAACGGGTCAGAATCACGCTTTGCGAGATGTCCGGCAGCGTCAGTTCAGCGCCCAACAGCGCGGCGCACGCGGCGGTGGCGGTCACGCCGGGAATGATCTCGAACGGGATATCCAGCTCGCGCAGATAACGAATCTGCTCGCCAATGGCGCCGTACAGGCTTGGATCGCCGGAATGCACCCGCGCCACATCCTGGCCCTTGGCGTGGGCGGTCTTGATCAGGTCGATGATCTGTTCCAGGTGCAGCTCGGCGCTGTTGACCACGGTTTCAGCGCAATGACCTTCCAGCACTGCCGTCGGCACCAGCGAACCTGCGTAGATGATCACCGGGCAACTGCGGATCAGCCGCTGGCCTTTGACAGTGATCAATTCCGGGTCGCCGGGGCCGGCGCCGATGAAGTAAACGGTCATCGTTGGATCCTGTAGAAAAGGGGCAGGGCGGTGCTTCACCGACTCTTCAGATGAAGAATGCTCATGATCGAAAGCGCGAATTATCGGGAATTTACGCCGCGCCGGCCAATGCCAGAGTTGCCTGGGCGTATTTTTGCCGGGATATCAGCAGTTTTGCCGGGCCGCTGATCAATTGTTCGGCGAGCGCCAGCGCGGCACTTTCCGCCACGCCGTAGCAGCCGGTGCGTTCGAAGGCGATCTGTGAGTGGTGACTCAAGCGTTGCTGATAACTGGCCAGTTCTTCACTGCTGAAATACAGCAACGGTAGTGCCAGTTGGGCGGCGAGTTCCTGCAAACCGGGTTCATCGCGTTTGAGGTCGATGCTGGCCAGCGCCTTGATCTTTTCAAGATCAATCCGGTGCGCCTGCAACGCCTGGTCAAGCAATGCGCGCAGCGTGCTGGCCGGGCAGCCGCGCTGGCAGCCCAGGCCGACCACGAAAGTCGGCACTGCGCTGTCATCGGTCATGCGGGATACTGACCTTCGCTTTTGCGGCGGAACAACCAGGCGCTGATCAGACCCAGGGCCAGCCAGAACGCGACGTTGGTCAGCTGCGAAGCGATTTTGAACTGAGCTTCAAGGGCCTCCGGAGCGAGCATCGAATGCACTTGCGGTTGCGGCGCGCCGATCACGTGCGGCACGGCAAGGATTGCCACGCCGAGGATCTTCATCAGCCAGTGGCGGCTGAATGCGATCAAGGCCAGGCCGACAGCGGTGGAGGCGGCAGTGCCGATCCACCACATTTGACGCGAGGCCAGATCCGCGGCGGCAGTCCCCGGCAGCTCAGGCGGCAGGCCCATCGTCGGCGCGAGCACGAAGGTTGCGTAACCGGCCAAGCCCCAGAGCAGGCCTTGTGACGTTTTGGTCGGTGCACGCAGGGTGTACAGGCCGGCCAGCATCAGGGCAAAACCCACGGCAACCACCAGATTGCCGCCAGTGGTGGACACCACGCGCTGCCAGCCGTCTTCCGGCTCCCAGGCCTCGGCATCGTGAGTGTGGGCGGCGGTGCCGGCGGCGTGTTCGTGAGCTTCGGCAACCGGTTCGGCCTTTTCGTAGGTTTCTGCCTGAAGAATCAGCGGCGATACCCAGAAGCTTTGCAGCAATGTCAGAAGCAGGGCGGCCAGAAGGCCCGTGAAACCTGCGGTCTGCGCAATACGCTTGATCATGTCGTCAGGTCTCAGTGGCACGGGAACGCGGCGCTGTGGCGGGTATCGTGAGCGGCGTTGTGTACCGCTTCGATGTGCGAAAAACCGGCGAAATACACCAGGCAGGCGCCGAGGATCGACGCGCAGACGGCGGCGGTCAGGCGTTGGCTCAGGGTGGTGGTGCTGGAGATCTTGTCCGAATTGCTGCCGGTGCTGCTGATGATCGACATGGCGCTTCCCTCTGGAGTGTCAGCGGGTGAATAGAGCGCATGAAAGCCCCTGCGGCCGGGCACGCAGAGGTTCGAACAGCGCCCGCCCACCGCGGGTTTGTTATGTTCAGTGGCGCAAGGATGCGCACTGTGTGTTGCGGGCCGGTCTCCGGGCTCACGAGGGGTTGGCGTCAGGCCAACCTGCAAGCGTCACCTTCCCATGCCCGTGGGCACAGTGGATCTGACGCTTCGCTCGCTTACCGTTGCGGGGGCAGCACCGGACTGACATGGCTTGAGAGTAAAGCACATGATTCACCGGTTTCCCGTTTCACCCTGTGAAGGGCACCCGTAACAAGTTGTGTAGGAGACCATGGGCGGGGGATTCGCGTCAATCGACGGCTAAAGCGTCGCGAGTGCCACGTACACCGCCAAGGCGATCAGAAACGCATAGTAGGACTTGATTGGCGTCAGGCTCAGCAGCCAGGCCAGCGTAACCGGCACGACCCACTGCATGGCGGCTGCGTGCTGCTTGGTCAGCGGATAGAGTGACCCGGCCAGCAGGCTGACCAGCATCGCCACCGACGTGTACTTGCCGAGGCGACCGATGAAGCTGCGGGCACCGCCGGACAGCCGCTCGACATCGACCGCCAGCGGCAGCAGCCGGCAAATCGCGGACACCAGCGCGCAGATCAGCACATACAGCCAGAAAGTACTAGGTTCGGTCATAGGCATAACTCGTCAGGACTGTGACCGCCAGGACCAGCAGCAGGCTCACTTCGCCCAGCGACAGCAAGCTGACGGCGGTGGCCAGGCCGGCGATCCATTGCGCGTGGAAGCTGTGACGCTCGCGGGCCATCTTGCCAAGCGAGGCGCTGATGAAGACGGCGATCACCACGCTGACGTGATCCATCACGGCGTTGTCGGCCAGGCTCGCAAAGCAATAGCCGGCGATGGTGCCGAGCAGGGCGGCGGCGTACAGCAAAAAACACACGGTGTTGGCGTACGCACGACTGATCGGTTGCTGTTCCTTGCGGATCGACATTAGCGTGAATGCAGCATTGGCCATCACCGCCAGCGCCGGAACGAACGCCTTGATCGGCCCTTCAAGGCTGGATTTGAGGCTCAGCGTGAAAACCAGAAAGCGCAGGTTGATGCTCAGTGCAGAGACC
Source organism: Pseudomonas sputi (assembly GCF_021603585.1). Lineage (GTDB taxonomy): Bacteria > Pseudomonadota > Gammaproteobacteria > Pseudomonadales > Pseudomonadaceae > Aquipseudomonas > Aquipseudomonas sputi. The sequence goes on from NZ_BQHI01000006.1 coordinate 80,706, forward strand.
AGCACACCAAAGGCGTTCAGCAGATGCGCGGGCGTTTCCAGCAGCGTCAGTTGCAACGGCGAGGCCATCACCGTACCGCTGAACACCACCATGGCCGGCAAGTCCAGGCCATGGCGACGCCCGAGCATGCCGATCAGGGTGAAGGTCAGCAACAGCGAGAACACGAACGGCAGCGCATCGCGAATGCCGGTCGCTATCTCGTTGTGCGACGCTGGTTTTGCCAGTGCGGAATCAACCGGCATGGGTGCGTTGCCGCGTGCCGGCGAGCAGTTCCTCGACCCCCTCCTTGTAGGCCAGGGCCTTCTCCAGGTAGTACTCGGTGGAGAAACGCGGAATGAACTCTTCCACCACCGCGACCCCGCGATAGCCGTTGACCGCGAAACGATTGAGCACATCGCTCAGGCGCAGGTTGCCTTCGCCGATCGGCAGATGCTGGTGGTGCGTATCGTTGAGATCGGCAATGTGCAGGTGCCGAGTGATCGGCGCCAGACCGGCGATGGCTTCGAACAGGCTTTCGCCATACGGCAGCAGCGAACACAGGTGCGTCACGTCGATGGTCACGAAGCATCCGGTTTCCTGGTGGAAGCGCAGGTGTTCCTCGACCGTGAATACCGGGAACTTCGGCCGCTGTCCGCCCATGTTTTCCAGGCACAAGGCAATGCCATCGGTGTTGCAGCGTGTGCTGACCTGATTGATCGCGTTGATCAGGTTGTCCAGCAACTCGCCATTTTCCAGCTGATCCTTGTAGCCGGGGTGAAAGGTGACGCTGGTGGCACCCGCCTCACGGGAAAAATCCACGGCGGCGCTCAGGCAGTCGACGGCTTGGGCGCGTTCGGCCAGATCCGGGGAGCACAGGTTGTACTGGCGTCCCCACCAGCCGGCATGCACGGTCAGGGTGATGCCATTCTGCTCAGTGAAACGGCGGATCTGCCGGGCCAGATTGACACGTTCCTCGGCGCTGAGTGACCAGAAGACCTGTTCGGCGTCTTCGCCGATTTCGAACTCCACGGCCTTGAAATGTCGGGCCAGGTCGGTGATCGAGCCGAGGATGTCCGCCGGGTTGTCGTAGACATTGGTGGAGAAGGAGATCAGCGGAAAATCCGGACTGATCGGGCCATCGATACGGTACAGCGTTTCATTCGTGGTCATTGCGCCTGTCCTTGGGTAGTGAACCGTGGGTGGGAAATCGCAGCGTTGAAGGCTGCCTGGTCGTCCGCATCGCGACAGCCCAGCAGCACGTAGCCGTGACGATCTGCAGAGCGGCGGATGGGCCGGCCGAACTTGTCATGGTTGAGGATCGCGCGCAGCGCAAACGGCTGTTGCAGCAGATGCGTCTGCAGCGGTTTCGGGTCGGTGGCGTGGTCCGCTTCAACGTAGCGAATCGCCATTTTCACGTAGGGCTTCTCGATTTCCGGCGGTGTAGAGCCAGTCATTGCGGCGATGGTGCTGGCCGCCAGATGCACGCCGGTGGTTTTCCAGACCATTTCCCAGATCTGGTCGCCGCCGAAGCGAGTCTGGGTCTCGATGAAGTGCAGGCGTGAACCGTCGAGCTTGATCTCGGTGTGAGCCGGGCCCCAGCGGTTGCCCATGCGTTCGAGCAGCCACAGCACGGCTTCTTCGATCTGCACGCGGCTGTCATCTTCGAGCCCGGCGGGAAAGTCGTGGCCGGTTTCGACATACCCCGGCGCACCGCTGGTATGTTTGCGGGTGATGCCGAGAATTCGGTGCCGGCCATCCAGGCTCAAGGATTCGACACTGTATTCCTCGCCGCTGGCGAAGGCCTCGATCAGATTGCGGCCCTCAAGCGGCAGTTGCGCGACATCCTCTGGCCGGTCGATGGCGTAGACGCCCTGGCTGCCGGAGCCGTTGACGGGTTTGACAATGGCCGGGCCGTGACGGAGCACGAAGGCACGAACCTCTTCGCGACTGTTGACGGCGGCGGCCGGCAATTCGTAGCGGCTGCCCTGCAACAACTGGCGAAACAGCAGCTTGTCGCGGCTGACTTCGACGCTGCCCAGGCTGTTGTGGGCGATGCCCAGTTGTTCGCCCAGCCGGGACGCCGGCAACAGGCCCAGTTCCGAAAACGAAACCACGGCATCGAACGGGTGCTGGCGGTGCAGTCGCTCGATGGTTTCGCTGTAAGTGTCCAGTTCTGCGATGTCCGGCGTCAGTACCGGCGTTGCATGCTTGCGCTGATAGTCAGACAAGTCACCCGGCTGTTGGACGAGGGTAAAGCGAAACTGCCGTTGTGTATCCCAGTCCATTCCCGAATCGCGACCGCCGATGAGCAAAATGTGTCGGATCCCCGTCGCGCCGGGGACTTCGCCGTAGACATCGATGTCGGCGACGGCCAGCAAGGATTCGCGCAGGCTGGCGGTATCGGGTTGCTTGAACTCGAGGTACAGGTAGTTCTGGAAACCGTTGCTCACCGGTCCGATGGCATCGCCCGGGTTGACGTAGGCGTACCGACGCTGGAATCCCGGCAGGCGCTCGATGCGCTCGGCGTGGTGCAGTCCGTCATAGAACCGGTCGGTGCGGGCGAACGGTGTGGCGATGCCGAACGCAACGGGGGCTCGGCCGGGCAGAGGCTGCATTTCAGCGGACAGTGTCCGGTGGTAGCAGACGTCCAGGTGCAACCCCCAGGCGTGGCGAATCACGTGAATCCGGCTGCCACCGGGGCGCGCGCCGACTTCGAGGATCTTCGGCCCGCTGGCGGTGAGAATGAACTCGACATGGGCGAACGTGCCTCTGAGTCCCAGTGCCTTGACGGCGTCATGGGCCAGTCGGTGGCAGCGTTCTTTCAGGTCGGCATCGGGTTCCAGCAGCGATGGCGTGTAGCGGGCGAAATGGTGGAAGTCATCCCGCCCGATATCGACACCGGCAATCACGTCGACAATCGGAAAACTGCGGATCGAGCCATCCGCAGCGATTGCGCAGTCGATGGAGTGGTTGGAGCCCTGGAGGAACTCTTCCAGCAACAACTGCTCGGTTTCGCGGCTTTTTCCGGCCACATAACGCTGCAGCGCCGGCCATTCGTGGCGGGCATAGTCGAGCAGATCGTGGTGAGTGTGGATGCAGCGAACGAACAGGCTGCTGTAGAGGTTCGCGGGTTTCAGAATGAACGGGTAGGGCAGTTCACCGGAGTGTGCCAGCAGGTCGTCGATTCGTACTTCGCGGGACATCACGTGCAGGTCAGGGTTGTCCGACTGCTGGAAGTGTTGGCGCTGCAACACCTTGTCCAGAGTGTTTTCCACGTTGCGGTGCAAGTGAGCCAGCGCTGGCAGCGCCGCGCACAGGCGGGCTGTGACAGCAACATAGCCTTCGCGGAAATTCAGCACGCTGGTGAACCCGTGTTCATCGAGCAGGCGTTGCGTCAATCCGATCAGATCCGCCGTCAGTCCTCTGGAGAAATCGTACTGTGCCACTGGCGAGATTCTTGTCGCGTCAGCGATCTTGCTGGTTTTACGGCTGTCGGCGATCAACAGCGGAGTAATGCCCTCGGCAATCAGGCCTTCGTATTCACCTTCGCGGATGTTGCCGATGATCAGGCAGGCGCTCGCTTTCATCGGCAAACCTCCGGGTCGAAGCTGTAATGGATTCGGTTCAGGCGCTGGCAAATGTGCGACAGACGGATCCGGTCCACGCCGTTCGCACCGCCGCTCAAGACATTGCGGATAATGTGCGCCAAGGCATCCAGGTCCTCGCTGCTGATCCCCAGGCGAGTGATTTCCTGAAGGCCGAAGCGCAGGCAATCGCGGCCATGAACTTGTTTGTTGTTGACCCGGATGCCCAGTTCATTGAGTTCTTGCGCCGCTTGCCGCGCCAGGGGCCCTTCAAGCAAGAGCAGGTGCGTGTCGGTGGGGTGTAGCGTCCAGCCCGGCAAGCCTTTCAGGGCATCGTGCAGTTGGCGGGTGTTGGCGCACATGCGCTGGGCATAGGCCTGTCCGTAGTGCCGGGTTTCCACCAGGCTGACGAACAATTGCAGCAGGCCGGGCAGGTTGGGCGAAGAGACCAGGCCGCTGCTGAGCGTCTGTTCAATCCGCCAGGCCAGGTCGGCGCTTCGGCAGACGATCAGTGCCCGGTGCGGACCTGCCAGGGATTTGTGGGTATTGCCTTGAAGAATGTCCGCGCCTTCGTCAAGCGGGTTGGGAAACGCCTGTCCGGCGATCAGGCCCAGGGTGTGCGATGCATCGTAAATAATCAGTGTCCGCTCCAGACCACGGCGGTTCAGCAACGTACGCAATGGCTCGATAGCGATTGCCCGAGTGGTCAGGCCGTGATCGAGCAGCACGGCTGCCGGTGGTGTACCGAGTGCCTGAAGTGTCTGATCGACAGCTTCGAGATCGATTTGTCCGTCCGCCGTCAGCGTGAAAAATGCGCTGCGCCTGCCGATTTTCTGCACCAGCGGCCCGGTCGCAAAATGCCCGCCGCTTTCCGGCGCCAGCGACAGAATGGCATCGCCCGGCTCGGTCAGCGCGGTCAGCACGCTCAGCGTACAGTGCACGCCGGACAGCACCCGATACTCGACGAATGGAGCGTTGAACATCGCCTGCACAGCCTGGGTCGCCAGCGTCTTCAAGGCTTCGACTTCCGGGAAGTGCTCAACGTGCATGCCATTGAATTGGGCGGCATAACGTTGACCGTCGATGGCTTGTGCGTTGAATAAATAACGCTCGTAAAAACGGTTCTGTCCGAGCGTGCGCGCGGTCTCGGACAATATGTTTTCGTTGGCGGTCAACGACAAGGTTGAAACTCGTCGAGCACAGGCCTGTTGGAACTGTTCAATAATAAAGTCATGTGTGCCGGGTGGGTTGGCTGAAAGTGCATGCGTCAAAGAGTTCATTAGTAGTCCGCCAGGTCGAAATCGATTATCAACATGTCGCGGCTGCCGCGATTCGAATTAATGCTTGATGTTTGCAGTGGGGAAACTTCGTGCAGAAGTATTCGGTCATTCAATACGGCTGTTTCCATGTAATCCGTCAAAGTTGCTTTGAATACACAGTTGCCACTTTCATTGAATATCCGACTTTCGCCGCCGCTGACGCACTGGCGTTGAATCAGATGTTGAAAGACAAAATCGTGTCCGTCGCGATGGCGGCCCTCGGGTGTGGCGTGACCGGCATTACGCCGATCGCAGAGGATACGGAACTGGTGACAGGTCACCAGCCAGTCGCGCGGGCCGACCGTCAGATCCATCAGCGCCAGGTCGGCGGCGAGCACGGTTTGCAGGACCGGAGACTCGATAAACGTTGACTCGCTGCGGCTGTAGGTGCGCTGGACGCCACCCAGCAGCGGGTTGTGGGCCTGGGCTTGAAAGAAATGGCAGTCTTGCAGCGGCGTCCACTGGCGCTCCCGTTGGCGGTATTCGAACTTGCAGATGCGCCGCTGGCGAATGCCGTTCTCCGCGCTCAGGTAGGCATCGGGGAGCAAATGCTCCCACGTCGCGTTGAACGCCTGACACACATCGTGCCCCAACAACCCGACCTGGACCGCCGGATATTGGTAACTGTGCGCGTAGTGGCAATGACGCAGTAGTTGCGACAGTTCCTGCAGTACGGTGCCATCAGATTGCCGCAATGCATTGTCGGCGCTCATGTTGCAGGCACGTAAGTCAGATGGGCAGGAATAGAGAGCGTTGAATACTGATAGTAATCAGGCATGCAAGAATTCCTTTCTTGTAGAGTGCAGCGTCCTTTGAATCTTCATGTTTCATATCTTGTTTTAATTTATCAATTTGGTTTTTGTAAAGATATGTAATTGGAGAGTTCGAGCGCTCTATTCCGAGGTCGAGCGTCGTGATGGGCAGTTTGGTGGTTAGATGATATGTAAGAGATTGCCTACAACTAATTTTTTAATTGAGAACTGTTTTCGATCAATATATTAAAGAACGATGTCCATATAACGACATTGCTGCAGACGTTGACCCGCCTTGCGCGCATGCGTAGCCTTGCGCTTTCGAGGTTCTTCGGCCCACGCCGAAGCTAAGAAGGGAACGCGGTCCAAGCCGCGGCTGCCCCCGCAACTGTGAACGGTGCTGTTCGCTGCCACGCCACTGCCAACTCCATCCAGAGCCAGCGGGAAGGCGCAGCGAATACCGGGCCAAGGCCCGAACATCGTCAGCCAGGAGACCTGCCTCGTCACAGATTCTCACTTTCAACCGGGCGGGGTGATCCGGTGGCGAACTCTCCAGGCACGCACCCGCGTTGCCGGTCTCGTCCCGTATGCCCGCCACCTTGCCAAAGGGCATCCGATGAAAACACTGGCCAAACTCCCCGTCACCATCGTCACCGGCTTCCTCGGCTCGGGCAAAACCACCTTGCTGCGGCACATGCTCGACAACGCCCAGGGCCGCCGCATCGCGGTGATCGTCAACGAGTTCGGCGAGCTGGGCATCGACGGTGAAATCCTCAAGCAGTGCACCATCGGCTGCACCGAAGAAGAAGCCACCGGCCGCGTCTACGAACTGGCCAACGGTTGTCTGTGCTGCACGGTTCAGGAAGAGTTCTTCCCGGTGATGCGCGAACTGGTGGCCCGTCGCGGCGACCTTGACCACATCCTGATCGAAACCTCGGGCCTGGCCCTGCCAAAACCTTTGGTGCAAGCCTTCCAGTGGCCGGAAATCCGCAACGCCTGCACCGTTGACGCGGTGATCACCGTAGTCGACAGCCCGGCCGTGGCCGCTGGCACCTTCGCTGCGTTCCCGGATCAGGTCGACGCCCAGCGCAAACTCGATCCGAACCTGGACCACGAATCGCCGCTGCACGAACTGTTCGCCGACCAATTGGCCAGCGCCGATCTTGTGATTCTCAACAAGGCCGACCAGACCAGCGCGGAAGACCTCACTCGCGTGCGTCTGGAAGTCGCTGAAGAGCTGCCGCCAGCGGTAAAAATCGTCGAAGCCAGCAACGGTCGCCTGCCGTTGGACGTGTTGATTGGGCTGGGTGCCGGTTCCGAAGAACACATCGACAGCCGTCACAGCCATCACGATCACCACCACGGTGAAGGCGATGACGATCACGATGACCACGATCACGACGCCTTTGATTCGATCTCCATCGAACTGCCGCAAGCCGATGAGAGCCTGCTGCTCGACGCACTGACGCAACTGGTCGTTCAGCACGGCATCCTGCGGGTCAAAGGTTTCGCGGCGATCCCGAACAAGCCGATGCGGCTGCTGATTCAGGGCGTGGGCACGCGTTTTGACAAGCACTTCGACCGTCAGTGGGGCGCTGATGAGGCGCGTGTGACGCGTCTGGTGCTGATCGGTCAGGCACTGGACGCCGCGCAGCTCGAAGCGCAACTGCGCGCCGCGCTCAGCGTTTAAGCCATGCACCTGCTCAGGACCCAGCCCGGCGGTTTCGTGTCGGATGACAACATTGCCGACCTTGGACAGACCCCCGCCGAGCTGGTGATCCTGTGCAGCGGCGACTCCAGCCTTGCCTTGCTCGCCGAAGCCGCGCAGCAATTGCCCGAGGATTACCCGAGCGTGCGGCTGGCCAACCCGATGCAGGTGCAGAACCATGCGTCGGTCGACCTGTATGTCGATGAGGTGCTGCGCCACGCCAGGGTCATTCTGATCTCGCTGCACGGCGGCATCGCTTATTGGCGGTATGGCGTCGAGCGGCTGGTCGAGTTGTCCGAACGTGGCGTGCAGGTGATTCTGGTGCCGGGCGATGACCGTCCCGACCCGGAGCTCAGCGACCTGAGCACCGTGGACGCCGAGGATCGCGACCGGCTCTGGCAGTTTCTGCGTCAGGGCGGCCTGGGCAATGCGCTGGATTTCTTCCGCTGCCTGGCCAGTCGCTGGCTGGCGCGGGATTACGTGTGGGGCGAGCCGCAAACGCTGCCGCGCACGGCGATTTACCACCCGAACAAAAACACCGCCGCACTGGGTGACTGGCAAGCCGACTGGCTGCCCGGTCAACCGGTCGCGGCGGTGTTGTTTTATCGCTCGCATTTGCAAGCGGCGAATACGGCGTTTATCGACGTGTTCTGCCAACGGCTTCAGGCGGCCGGACTCAATCCGCTGCCAATTGCCGTGGCCAGTTTGAAAGAACCCGGCTGCCTGTCGGTGGTCGAGGACTGGCTGGATGAGGTCGAGGTCGCGGTGATTCTGAACACCACCGGTTTCGCCCAATCCAGCCCGGAAGCGCCGCATCTGCGGCCGTTCCGGCGCAACATTCCGGTGATCCAGGCGATCTGCGCCCAGGACAACGAGCCCGGTTGGCGCGAAAGCGAGCAAGGCCTCGGTCCGCGGGATCTGGCGATGCACATTGCCTTGCCGGAGCTGGACGGCCGGATCATCAGCCGGCCGATCAGCTTCAAGGATCTGGCCTGGCGCAGCGAGCGCAGTCAGTCCGACGTGGTGTGTTATCGCGCCCAGCCTGAACGAATGGATTTTGTGGCCGAACTGGCGCGCCGCTGGGTCGGTCTGGCGCGGGTGCCGAACGCTGAAAAGCGCATCGCACTGATTCTTGCCAACTACCCGACCCGGGACGGACGCATCGGCAATGGCGTCGGCCTAGACACGCCGGCTGCCGCGCTGAATATCCTGCGAGCGTTGCAGGCCGAAGGTTATCCGCTACCGGCCGAACTGCCGGACAGCGGCACCGAACTGATCCAGCAATTGCTCGGCGGCGTCAGCAATGACCTCGACACCCTCGACCAGCGCCCGTGCCAGCAGAGCCTGGCGATGAACGATTACCTGGCGATGTTTAGCGCGTTGCCGCAAGCCAATCGCGCAGCGGTGCTGGAGCGTTGGGGTTCGCCGCAGAATGACCCGATGTGCCGTGACGGGCGAATGATGATCGCCGGCCTGCGGTTTGGCCTGACCTTCGTCGGCATTCAACCGGCGCGGGGTTATCAGGTCGATCCGAGTGCGGTGTATCACGACCCGGATCTGGTGCCGCCGCACGCGTACCTCGCCTTCTATTTCTGGTTGCGCCAGACCTACGGCGCTCACGGTGTGATCCACGTCGGCAAGCACGGCAATCTCGAATGGCTGCCGGGCAAAGGCGTGGGCCTGTCGGAAAACTGCTGGCCGGATGCACTGCTCGGGCCGCTGCCGAACATCTATCCGTTTATCGTCAACGACCCGGGCGAGGGCGCCCAGGCCAAGCGTCGCACCCAGGCGGTGATCATCGACCATCTGATGCCGCCGCTGACCCGCGCCGAAACCTACGGTCCGTTGCGCAATCTGGAGCTGTTGGCCGACGAGTATTACGAAGCGCAATTGCTTGATCCGCGCCGCGCCCGGGAGTTGCAGCGCGACATTTTGCAACTGGTGCGTGACACGCAGATCGATCGCGAACTGCAACTTGACGAAGCCCTCGACAGCGAGGCCGATGCAGCGATCTGGCTGCCGCGTCTGGACACCTACCTGTGTGATCTGAAGGAATCGCAGATCCGCGATGGTTTGCACATTTTCGGCGAGTCGCCGACCGGGCGTTTGCGCATCGACACCTTGCTGGCGCTGCTGCGGATTCCGCGCGGCGATGGCAAAGGGGCTCAGTCGAGTCTGTTGCGGGCGTTGGCCAAGGCGTTTCAGTTGGGATTCGATCCGCTGGATTGTGCACTGGCTGATCCCTGGACCGGCCCGCGCCCGGTGGAACTGCAATCGCTGAGCGATGAAGCCTGGCGCACGGCAGGGGATACCCGCGAACGTCTGGAACGGTTCGCGGGGCATCTGATCGAGCAGTCGCTGGCGGGTGATGTGGTGCAACTGGACGCTGCAGGCTGGTCAGATGTGCAGGCGATCATCAGCGCCTTGCGCGAAGTGATCGCCCCACGCCTCGATGCCTGCGGCCCGGCCGAAATGCATGGCCTGCTCGACGCCCTGAACGGCCGTTTCGTCCCGGCCGGCCCGAGTGGCGCACCGAGTCGCGGTCGCCTGGACGTACTGCCCACCGGGCGCAATTTCTATTCGGTGGACGTGCGCAATCTGCCGACCACCACTGCTTGGCGGATCGGTTTCCAGTCCGCGACCCTGATTCTCGAGCGACATTTGCAAGATCACGGCGATCACCTGCGCCAGCTCGGCCTGTCGGTGTGGGGCACCGCGACCATGCGTACCGGCGGCGATGACATTGCCCAGGCCATGGCGCTGATGGGCGTGCGCCCGGTGTGGGCCACCGGCAGTCAGCGGGTCGATGATTTCGAGATTCTGCCGCTGAGCCTGCTCGACCGCCCTCGGGTCGATGTCACGCTGCGGGTCTCCGGATTTTTCCGCGATGCGTTCGCCAACCTGATCCGCTTGTTCGACGCTGCCGTACAAGCCGTGGCGGAGCTGGACGAGCCGGACGATCTCAATCCACTGGCCGCCAAGGTGCGTGTCGAACGTGAGGCGCTGCGTCAGTCGGGGCTGGATGACGACGCCGCCCGGCGTCAGGCTGGCTGGCGGATCTTCGGCGCCAAACCCGGCGCTTATGGTGCGGGCGTGCAGGGCGCCATCGATGGTCGGCTGTGGCAAACCCGCGAGGATCTGGCCGAGGTCTACCTAAACTGGGGCGCGTACGCTTACGGTGGCTCCGACGAAGGCACTGCCGCCCGCGAGCAATTCGTCCAGCGCCTGAGCCAGGTGCAGGCGGTGCTGCAAAACCAGGATAACCGCGAGCACGACCTGCTCGATTCCAACGATTACTACCAGTTCCAGGGCGGCATGCTGGCTGCCGTGGAAAGCCTGCGCGGCGAAGCAGCGGCCAGTTATCACGGCGATCACAGTCAGCCGGACCTGCCCAAGATCCGCACCCTGAAAGAAGAGCTGAACCGGGTGATTCGCTCAAGGGCGGCGAATCCGAAATGGATCGACGGGGTCAAGCGTCACGGCTATAAAGGCGCGTTCGAACTGGCGGCGACGGTCGATAACCTGTTTGCTTTCGACGCCACCACGCAACTGATCGACGATCACCAGTACGCGCTGCTGGCCGACGCGTATTTGCTGGATCCGGCCACCCGCGAGTTCGTGCGCGAGCACAATCCCCACGCACTGCGCGACATGACCGAACGCATGCTCGAAGCGCAGCAGCGCGGAATGTGGCAGGAACCGGGCGTTTACAAAGAGGCGCTGGAAAACCTGCTGCTGGACATAGAAGAAGAGAGCTGAGACTGAACATGACCGATACCCCGCATTTCCCGCTCTCCGCCGTGGTTGGCGCCGATGATTTGAAACTGGCGCTGTACCTGACGGCCATCGATCCGAAGATCGGCGGCGTGCTGATCGAAGGCCCGCGGGGCATGGCCAAGTCCACGCTCGCCCGGGGGCTGGCGGATCTGTTGGCCAGCGGTCAGTTCGTCACCTTGCCGTTGGGAGCGACGGAAGAGCGGCTGGTCGGCACGCTGGATCTGGATGCGGCATTGAGTGATGGTCGTGCGCAGTTTTCTCCGGGTGTGCTGGCCAAGGCGGACGGCGGCGTGTTGTATGTCGATGAAGTGAACCTGCTGCCGGATCATCTGGTGGACCTGCTGCTCGATGTCGCCGCCAGCGGTACCAACCTGATCGAGCGCGACGGCATTTCTCACCGGCATTCGGCGAAGTTCGTATTGATCGGCACGATGAACCCGGAAGAGGGTGAGTTGCGTCCGCAATTGCTGGATCGCTTTGGTTTGAACGTCGCACTGGGCGGTCACACGGCGCCGACCGAACGGGGTCAGATCATTCGTCGTCGGCTGGATTTCGACAGCGATCCGCAGGCGTTCTGTGCACAGTGGGAGGCTGAGCAGCAAACCCTGCGCGAGCGCTGCGAGCACGCTCGCAAGGTGTTATCGGGCATCCCGCTGGATGACGCGGCGCTGGCGCAGATCACCGAGCGTTGCTTCGCGGCAGGTGTCGACGGTTTACGCGCCGATCTGGTCTGGCTGCGTGCGGCGCGGGCACATGCGGCGTGGCGCGGTGCCGAAACCATCGCCGAGCAGGACATCGATGCCGTCGCTGAATTTGCCTTGCGTCATCGTCGCCGCGAACAGTCTTCATCCCCCGCACAGCCACCGGCGCAATCGCCGTCCGGCACTGACGCCGAGCCGAGCGAAGGGCAGGGACAGTGGGGCGAAATGCCGGCGCCGGCCCTCGCCACCGGCGCACGCCGCGAAGTCCCGGTCTGGCCAAAAAAGCCTTAGGCATTCGCCCCCGATCCGACGCGGGGGCGAATGCCAGACCCCGCGCCGGACGCCTCGATAACGGCCGCCAGGGCAAGCGTCACGCGGCTCGCAGTGGCTCGGTGAACTGGCCCGCAACCTTGCTCAATGGCCGCCCGAAAACCCGGGCGGATCTGCTGTTTCAACTGCGCACCCGCACGCCCCATGAACTGTGGCTGGTGATCGTCGATGCCTCGGCCTCGACCCGTCGTCATCAGGCGCTGAGCGATGCCAAGGGTGTGCTCGCTCAATTGTTCGATGACGCTTACCGACAGCGCGCGCGCCTTGCGTTGTTGACCGCCAGTGGCGCGGCGCCGAAATGGCAGGTGCAAGGGTTGAAGGCCTCCAGCGGGTTGCGCGCGTGGCTCGATGGATTGGGCGCCGGAGGCGGCACGCCTCTGTTGGCGGCGGTGACCGAAGCCGGGCATTGGCTGGCGGTGCGGCGCAAGCGTTTCCCCGCCGAACAGCAACGGTTGCTGGTGATCACCGATGGTCGCTTGAAAGACTGTGGGCAACTGCCAGCGCTGGCGTGTCCGGGCCTGCTGATCGATATCGAGCGCGGACCGATCCGTCTGGGACGTGCGAGGCAAATGGCGACAGCGCTGGAAGCGGATTACCGGCATATCGACGAGTTGTTGTCGCTCTGAGGGCTATGCTGCAGTGAGGCCCAATCACAAGGAGTGAATCATGCGCGTACTGGTCGCCAACCCGCAGGACGATTTTCGCGTCAAGGCCTACGCCGGCACCAACGGCGTGCTGTTGGCCATGGACCTCGCAGAACCCCGGCGCAAAGGCCTGCTGGGGTTTGCCATCGAGAAGCAGCAGGGCGACAAACCGTGGCTGTTCCTGTTCAACAGCCTGACCTTTCCCGGCAAGGCCCATACGTTCGCGCAGTTCCACGCCACGCCGAGCGACAAGGCGCCGTTGCAGAAATTTCGCTGGGCCGATTACGCGGTCAATCCGGGCATGACGATTCACTACCGCGTGCACCTGGCGTATGGCACGCCGGATGCGCCGAAACTGGGCGAAGCGCTGGCGCTGACGATCCGCTCCGACGACGGGCATCCTGCCAATCAGAGTGTCATCTTCAACCGCGCTGTGGCTGCCAGTCAGGCGTTTCAGCGCAAATTCCCCGATCTCGACGCGCAGATCAGCGCCAACAAAAAACTGCCCATCGAAGCCTGGCCCGATGCCGCGCGTCAGTGGCTGGAGAACGGTCTGCTCGGGCGCCTGCAAGGGTTTATCGAGCGTGCAGTGGACGGTCAGTGGGCGCTGGATATCGCGATCTACGAATACCAGTTGCAAACCCTCATCGACACGGTGAACGCGGCATTCGATCGAGGTGTTCAGGTGCGCGTGCTGTATCACGCCCGGCCCGACGACGAAGACACGGCAATCAACGAAGCAAGCCTTGAGAAACTGCCGGCGACCAGCAAGCGCGGTCGGGTCACCCACAATATTTTCCATAACAAGTTCATCGTCCTCAGCCGACTCGACGGAGGCGGCGAGCGTCAGCCGCAAGCGGTGCTGTGCGGCAGTACCAACTTCACCGCCAATGGCGTGTACCGCCAGGCCAACGTGGTGCATGTGCTCGACGATGCGGCGGTCAGCGCGAGTTATCTGAAAACCTTCGAACAGATCTGGGCCGAGCCGGCGGACGTCGGCGCCACCCGCGACTGGATCACCCAACAGAATCCGATGAATCCGGCGCAGCCCCTGTTTGCCGGATTTTCGCCGCGCACCGGCGGCACGGATCTGCGGGAGTTCGTCGATATCATCGAGGGGGCGAAAAAAGACCTGCTGTTCGTTACCGCATTCGCCTTGCCTGACGCGATTCTCAACGCGTTGCTCGGCCAGCCCCACGACGACATCCTGCGTTACGGCCTGCAAAACACCGCCAGCCGTATCACCGGGTTTCACGCCGACCGAACCGCCGAATTCGCCGCCACCGCATTGCTCAACACCGGGCTGGAAGGTTGGTTGCGGGAGAACATGAAAGGGCAGAAAGGCAACCTGCTGGTGCACACCAAAGCGGTGGTTACCGACTTCACCAGCGACAGCCCGACCATCATCAGCGGCAGCCATAACCTCAGCGCCTCGGCCAGCAACGGCAATGACGAGAACTACCTGATCATTCGCGGCGACACCGACCTGGCGGATCGCTATGGCCTGGAACTGTTGCGTTTCTACGAGCATTACCGTTTTCGCTACTTCGCGAAGAAGCTCGCGTTGAAACAGGTGCAGCCGTTGGCGGCGGATGACCGCTGGACCAATGATTACTACGTCGAGGGCGATCTGCGCCAGTTGTCTCGCCTGCGGTTTGCCGGGCGTTAGCCCTTACACATCCGTTGGTTGCCGATGCTGACGGGGCGGCGATAAGCTGGCGGCGTACAGATTTTGAAATGATTTCCAGCTGTGGGAAAAGTCATCTGAGCCTGTACGCTTCAAGGCCTTTTTTCATTCAGGATTTGCATGAACACCCTCTCGGAGCCTCCCAGTTCTATTCAAAGAACCCCGTTCCCCTCGCGCCACGGCGCGGTCTTGACGCACTCGCAGCATCCGGTCTTCCGACTACCGACTATCGTTGATGGCGCAGCCTTCGGGCTTTCGCGCCGCGCCTTGCCGTGCCCGGCAGCCTGAATTCACTGAAGAGAGACAGAGACAGATTATGGAATGGTTAGCCGATCCCACGGCATGGCTGGGTTTGTTGACACTGATTGTGCTGGAACTGGTACTGGGTATCGACAACCTGGTGTTCATCGCGATCCTGGCGGACAAACTGCCGCCCCATCAGCGCGACCGCGCGCGGATCATCGGCTTGAGCCTGGCGTTGATCATGCGCCTTGGCCTGCTGGCGAGTATTTCCTGGCTGGTCACCCTCACGCAGCCGTTGTTCGAGGTGTTCGACAAGAGTTTCTCCGGCCGTGACCTGATCATGCTGTTCGGTGGTGTGTTCCTGTTGTTCAAGGCAACCATGGAGTTGCACGAGCGACTGGAAGGCCACATCGGCGAGCGTTCGACCAATACGGCTTATGCCCTGTTCTGGCCGATCGTGGCGCAGATCGTCGTGCTCGACGCGGTGTTCTCCCTGGACGCGGTGATTACGGCTGTGGGCATGGTCGATGAATTGGCGGTAATGATGATCGCGGTGGTTGTGTCCATCGGTGTCATGATCGTTGCCAGCAAGCCGCTGACGCGCTTCGTCAACGCCCACCCGACGGTGATCATGCTGTGTCTGGGCTTCCTGATGATGATCGGTTTTGCCCTGACGGCCGAAGGCCTGGGCTTCCACATTCCGAAAGGTTATCTGTATGCCGCGATTGGTTTCTCGATCCTGATCGAGATCTTCAACCAGATCGCCCGCGCTCGTCGCAAACGCTCGATGCAGGGCTTGCGCCCGATGCGCGAGCGCACGGCCCATGCGGTGATGCGTCTGTTGGGGGGGCGCAAACTGGCGGTGGAAGAAGTCGGCGAGGAGATTTCCGACTTGCTGGACAGCGGTGAGGCGCCGAGCGCGGAGCTGTTCGACCGTCGTGAGCGGGTGATGATCAGCGGCGTGCTGCAATTGGCCGAGCGCCCGATCCGCGCCCTGATGACCGTGCGCGCCGATGTCGATCACATTGATCTGGCCGACGACGCTGAGACTATTCGCACGCGATTGATGCATTCGTCCTACTCGCGTTTGCCGCTGATTCGTAACGGCGCGGTGGATGAGCCGCTGGGCTTCGTGCACAAGAAGGAATTGCTCAAGGAATATCTGGCCGGCAACGAGCCGAACCTTGAACACCTGGCGCGCAAGACCGTCAATCTGCTGGACAGTTATTCGATCCTCAACGCACTGGAACAAATGCGTGCGGCTTCGACCCACATTGCCTTTGTGGTGAATGAGTTCGGTGACTTTGTCGGTGTGTTGACCATGACCGACATTCTCGAGTCGATTGCCGGTGAACTGCCGGACGCCAGCGAAATCGCCGGCCCCGATGTGGTCGAGGAGCAGGGCGGGTTCATCGTCAACGGCGCGTTGAACCTGACCCGTATCCGCGAGCACACCGGTTTTCGCGCGGAGCCGACCGAGGATTACCAGACCCTCGCCGGGCTGGTGATGAGCCTGCTGGATCGCCTGCCGATGAAGGGCGATCGACTGGAGCATGAAGGCTGGGGCATGACCGTGATGGCAGTCGAAGAACGTCGCGTGACGCGGGTGTTGCTGGTGCGTGAGGCCTGATAGCCTCACTAATACCTGGCTCTTTCTGAGAAATAACGAAAAGCTGCCGGATGGGACGTTGTCCCATCCGGCCTTGAAGTAGGGAGCCGCGATCGCTGCCGCAACTGTCAGAGTTGACAGGTGCAACCTGTGCCCAATCGTGCATTGCGCACCAGCATGTGGCCCGGATACCCGCCATGTGTGGCGCAAAGTAGCGAAGTGCGAAAACAATTTTCGTCACACCCTTTCGCACGTTACTTCCATCCCTTTGATTCAAAACAAAATTCAATCCATTGCAGATTCCCCGCGAATCCTGTGGCACACTTTCTGCTGTCTATTCCGTAGTAACAAACCGAGTTCCGGTATAACGGAATAAACAACTTTCTGGAGTGCTTGCCATGCATCGCCGACCATCCTTGTTCAAAGCGTGTGTTTTTGTTCTCGCGGCTTCGTCCGCTGTTTTGGGTACGGCCCAGGCGGCCGACAGCAAGCTGGACAGCGTCCTGGCCCGTGGAAAACTGATTGTGGGCACCGGCAGCACCAATGCGCCGTGGCATTTCCAGGGCGCGGACGGCAAGTTGCAGGGCTTTGATATCGACATCGCCCGGATGGTGGCCAAAGGGCTGTTCAACGACCCGACCAAGGTCGAGTTCGTGGTGCAGTCCTCCGATGCGCGGATTCCCAACCTGCTGACCGACAAGGTCGACATGAGCTGCCAGTTCATCACCGTCACCGCCAGCCGTGCACAACAAGTGGCGTTCACCCTGCCGTACTACCGCGAAGGCGTCGGTCTGCTGCTGCCGAACAACAGCAAGTACAAGGAAATCGAAGACCTGCAGGCCGGTGGCGATAGCGTGACCGTCGCCGTGCTGCAAAACGTATATGCCGAGGAACTGGTGCATCAGGCACTGCCCAAGGCCAAGGTTGATCAGTACGACAGCGTCGATCTGATGTATCAGGCGGTGAACTCCGGTCGTGCCGATGCTGCCGCCACCGACCAGTCTTCGGTCAAATACCTCATGGTGCAGAATCCGGGCCGCTATCGCAGCCCGACTTACGCCTGGAGCCCGCAGACCTATGCCTGCGCCGTCAAACGTGGCGATCAGGACTGGCTGAACTTCGTCAACACTACCCTGCATGAAGCCATGACCGGCGTTGAGTTCCCGACCTACGCCGCGTCGTTCAAGCAATGGTTCGGCGTCGACCTGCCATCGCCCGCCATCGGTTTCCCTGTCGAATTCAAATGATCCCGTGAGAGTGGGGCGCCCTGACGCGCCCTGCTCAAGGTACTGTCGACCATGAACTATCAGTTGAACTTTGCCGCCGTGTGGCGCGATTTCGACACCTTGCTGGCGGGGCTAGGACTTGGCCTCGAACTGGCGCTGGTGTCGATCGCCATCGGCTGCGTGATCGGCCTGCTGATGGCGTTTGCCTTGCTGTCCAGGCATCGCGCCTTGCGGGTGCTGGCATCGGTGTATGTGACGGTGATCCGTAACACGCCGATTCTGGTGTTGATTCTGTTGATCTACTTTGCGTTGCCGAGCCTGGGGATCCGGCTGGACAAGATCCCGTCGTTCATCATCACGCTCTCGCTGTATGCCGGGGCCTACCTGACCGAAGTGTTCCGCGGCGGCTTGTTGAGTATCCCGAAAGGCCAGCGCGAAGCGGGGCTGGCCATCGGTCTGGGCGAGTGGCAGGTGAAGGCCTACGTCACTGTGCCGGTGATGTTGCGCAACGTGCTGCCGGCGCTGTCGAACAACTTCATTTCTCTGTTCAAGGACACCTCGCTGGCCGCCGCGATCGCGGTGCCGGAGCTGACCTATTACGCGCGCAAGATCAATGTCGAAAGCTACCGGGTGATCGAAACCTGGCTGGTGACCACGGCGTTGTATGTCGCGGCCTGTTACCTCATTGCCATGCTGCTGCGTTACCTCGAGCAGCGTCTGGCGATCCGCCGATAGGAGGCTGCGATGTACCAATCCCCCAGTTGGTTGCATGAGTTGTGGATTGCCCGCGAAGCCTTGTGGCAAGGCTTTCTCACCAGCGTGCAAGTGTCGGCGCTGGCCATTCTGTTCGGCACGGTCATCGGCGTATTTGCCGGGTTGGTGCTGACCTACGGCAAGTTCTGGATGCGCGCACCGTTCCGCTTTTATGTCGACCTGATTCGCGGCACCCCGGTGTTCGTGCTGGTGCTGGCCTGCTTCTACATGGCGCCGGCGCTCGGCTGGCAAATCAGCGCATTTCAGGCCGGTGCACTTGGGCTGACGCTGTTTTGCGGCTCTCATGTGGCCGAAATCGTGCGCGGCGCGCTGCAAGCCTTGCCACGCGGGCAGATGGAAGCCGGCAAGGCCATCGGCCTGACGTTCTATCAGTCCCTCGGCTATGTGCTGTTGCCGCAGGCACTGCGGCAGATCCTGCCGACCTGGGTCAACTCGTCCACGGAAATCGTCAAGGCTTCCACTTTGCTGTCGGTGATCGGTGTGGCCGAACTGTTGCTCAGCACCCAGCAGATCATCGCCCGGACGTTCATGACCCTGGAGTTTTACCTGTTCGCCGGTTTTCTGTTCTTCGTCATCAACTACGGCATCGAATTACTCGGCCGGCACATTGAAAAGCGGGTGGCCCTGCCATGACTCAAGCTCAAGTTTCCAACGTCCAGAACGGTCAGCCGCTGCTGGACATCCGTGGTTTGCACAAGCAATACGGCGCAGTCGAAGTGCTCAAGGGCGTCGACCTGAGCATGCAGCGCGGCAACGTGGTGACGCTGATCGGCTCCAGCGGCTCGGGCAAGACCACGCTGCTGCGCTGCGTGAACATGCTCGAGGAATTCCAGGGCGGGCAGATCCTGCTCGACGGCGAATCCATCGGCTACGACGAACTCAACGGCAAACGCGTGCGCCATCCGGAAAAAGTCATCGCGCGCCATCGGGCGATGACCGGCATGGCGTTTCAGCAATTCAACCTGTTCCCGCACCTCACCGCGCTGCAGAACGTCACGCTCGGCCTGCTCAAGGTGAAAAAGATGCACAAGGACGAGGCCGTGGCCCTGGCCGAAAAATGGCTGGAGCGGGTCGGCCTGCTGGAGCGGCGCAATCACTTTCCCGGCCAGTTGTCCGGCGGTCAGCAGCAGCGCGTGGCAATTGCCCGGGCGATTGCGATGAACCCGAGCCTGATGCTGTTTGACGAAGTCACCTCGGCCCTCGACCCGGAATTGGTCGGTGAAGTGCTGAACGTCATCAAGGGCCTGGCCGAGGACGGCATGACCATGTTGCTGGTGACCCACGAAATGCGTTTCGCCTTCGAGGTCTCGGACAAGATCGTTTTCATGAATCAGGGGCGTATCGAAGAGCAGGGGCCTCCCAAGGAACTGTTCGAGCGTCCTCAATCGCCGCGGCTGGCGGAATTTCTCAAAAGCACGCGGTTCTGACTTTTCACTTTTTCAATCAGGAGAAACACCCATGAGCATTACTCGTTACGGCACCGGCAGCACCGCCGCTGGCGGCCAGCCGCGCCCATTCGCCCGCGCCGTCGAGGCCGATGGCTGGCTGCACGTTTCCGGGCAGGTGCCGGCGGTGGATGGCGAGATCATTGTGGGCGGCATCGTCGAGCAGACGCACCAGACCATGAAGAACCTGATCGCGATTCTCGAAGAGGCCGGTTATGGCCTGGAAGATGTGGTGCGTGCCGGCGTGTGGCTGGACGATCCGCGGGACTTCACCAGTTTCAACAAGGTCTTCGGCGAATACTTCAAGCCTGAACACGCACCGGCCCGGGCCTGTGTGCAGGCGAGCATGATGGTCGACTGCAAGGTCGAGATCGACTGCATTGCCTACAAGAAAAAGGCCTGATCAGCACGCGGATCGTTCCCACGCTCTGCGTGGGAATGCCTCAAGGAACGCTCCGCGTTCCAAAGGACGCAGAGCGTCCCTGGCAGCATTCCCACCCGGAGCATGGGAACGATCTTTCGCGATAAACTCCCGGCACTTTGAATGGGGAACCACTGAAATGACCGAAGACACCATCAAGCGCCGGGCACGCGGTCTGGACCGGGCGTTCGATATCCTCGATTTCCTCAAGGAAATCGGCCAGCCACTGCGCCCGAACGACATCGCCAACGGCATCGGCAGCCCGAAATCCACGGTCTACGAACTGGTGGCGTCGTTGCTCGAGCGGCGGATCCTGGAGCCGGTGGGCAAGGACGGTCACGTCTATCTCGGTCGTCAGTTGTACTTCCTCGGCCAGGCGCATTTGCGTCACTTCGACCTCAGTCGCGAGGCCGATCACGCGCTGCAGGAGATCGTCAGCCAGACCCGGGAAACCGCGCAGATGTGTCTGCTCAACGGGCGCAAATACACGGTGGCGCTGATGAAGGAGGGCGAGCGGCATTTCCGCATTTCTTCCGATATCGGCGAGAACGCGCCGATCCCGTGGACGGCGTCCGGACGTTTGCTGCTGGCGCACTTGAGTGACCAGCAGATCAGCGATTTGATCGACCCCGACGACTTCATCCTGCCGGATGGCGAACGCCTGCCGATGGAGACCTTCCTGGCGGAAATCCGTCAGGCCGGCATTGACGGTTTCTTCTCCTTCGACAGTGTCGCCGACACCTTCACCCACTGCTTCGCCGCCCCGGTCAAAGACCCGACTGGCGTGGCCATCTGCACCCTGTGCATCGTCGCCCCGCGCGCCGATGCCAAGACCCATTACAACGACTATCGCCGGGTCTTGATCGAGAGCGCCAACAGCCTCGCCCGGCGAATCAACGAATAACCGCGCCTGCCTGCGGGCGCGACTGTGAGGAGTTCGACCATGACGACTGCCAACAACACTGCTGCCGTGGAAAAGGGTGACGCCGCTCTCGGCGCGCAACTGGTGCGTGACATCAGCCTGCCGGCGCTGGTGCTGCACCGCGAAGCGCTGGAGCACAACATCCGCTGGATGCAGAAGTTCGTCAGCGACAGCGGCGCCGAACTCGCGCCCCACGGCAAGACCAGCATGACCCCGGCGCTGTTTCGTCGTCAGCTCGACGCCGGCGCGTGGGGCATCACCCTGGCCAGCGCCACCCAGACCCGCGCCGCCTATGCCCAAGGCGTGCGCCGGGTGTTGATGGCCAACCAACTGGTCGGTACGCCAAACATGGCGTTGATTGCCGACCTGTTGGCGGCCGATTCGGGCTTCGATTTCTATTGCATGGTCGATCACCCGGACAACGTCGCCGATCTGGGCGCTTACTTCGCGTCGCGCGGTGTGCGCCTGAACGTGATGATCGAATACGGCGTGGTCGGCGGCCGTTGCGGTTGCCGCAGCGAGCAGGAAGTCATCGAACTGGCCAAGGCCATCGGCGCACAACCGGCGCTGGCTCTGACTGGTATCGAAGGTTACGAAGGCGTGATCCATGGCGATCACGCCGTCACCGGCATCCGTGAATTCGCCGCCTCGCTGGTACGCCTGGCCGTGCAGTTGCAGGACAGCGGCGCGTTCGCCATTGCCAAGCCGATCATCACTGCGTCGGGTTCGGCGTGGTACGACCTGATTGCCGAATCGTTCGAAGCGCAGAACGCTGGCGGGCGTTTCCTCAGCGTGTTGCGTCCTGGCAGTTATGTGGCGCACGACCATGGTATCTACAAAGAAGCGC
The DNA here is from genome assembly GCF_021603585.1 of Pseudomonas sputi. Taxonomy (GTDB): domain Bacteria; phylum Pseudomonadota; class Gammaproteobacteria; order Pseudomonadales; family Pseudomonadaceae; genus Aquipseudomonas; species Aquipseudomonas sputi. The sequence goes on from NZ_BQHI01000006.1 coordinate 102,674, forward strand.
AGTGCTGCGTGCTCGACCGTCGCAGCGACCTGCACGAAGGCTTGCGCCCGGCGCTGGAAGTCTGGGCCCACGTGCAATCGATGCCGGAGCCAGGGTTTGCGGTGATTGCCCTGGGCAAGCGTGACGTGGCGTTCGATGCCGGGATGCCGGTGCCGTTGCTGCGTTACAAGGCCGGTGTGCTGCCGGCGGTGGGCGATGATGTTGGCGCCTGCAAGGTGACGGCGGTGATGGACCAGCACGCGTTCATGACCGTGGCGCCGGGCGTGGAGTTGCGCGTGGGCGACATCATTTCCTTTGGCACTTCGCACCCGTGCCTGACCTTCGACAAGTGGCGCGTGGGGCTGCTGGTGGACGAGCAACTGTCGGTGATCGAAACCATGGAAACCTGTTTCTGATGAGCGCGCTCAGTCCTTTGGGTCCGAACACCCCGCGCATCGCCTTGATCGGCGAATGCATGATCGAACTCCAGCAACGTGCCGATGGCAGTCTGCAGCAGAGCTTTGGCGGTGACACGTTGAACACGGCGGTGTATTTGTCCCGCGCCATGGGCGACAAGGCGCAGGTCGATTACGTCACGGCGCTGGGGGACGATAACTTCAGTGATGCGATGTGCCGCAGCTGGGCCGATGAAAACATTGGCCTGGATCTGGTCCAGCGCCTGCCCGGTCGATTGCCGGGTTTGTATTGCATCCAGACCGACGCTGCCGGGGAGCGCCGCTTCCTTTACTGGCGCAACGAAGCCGCCGTGCGCGACTGCTTCACCACGCCGGCGGCTGCGCCGATTCTGGCGGCGCTACCGGATTACGACGTGCTGTATTTCAGCGGTATCACGCTGGCGGTACTTGGTGCACAGGGTCGGGAAAAGCTGATCGAGACCTTGATCGAAGCCCGTCAGCGTGATGCGCGAATCGTCTTCGACAACAACTATCGTCCACGCCTGTGGCCTTCAGTGGAGGAGGCGCGGGCGGCCTATCGCAGCGTCCTGCCCCATGTCGATCTGGCGTTGCTGACGGTGGACGACGAGCAGGCGCTGTTCCATTTCGAAGACTGTGATGCGGTGTTTGAGGCGTACGCGCAGATCGGCACGTCGGAAGTGGTGCTCAAACGCGGCGCCGAAGCCTGTCTGATCCGTTGCGACGGGGAAGCGTTTGAAGTGCCGGCGCAGAAGGTCGAGAAGGTGGTGGACACCACGGCGGCAGGGGATTCGTTCAGTGCGGCGTATCTGGCCAGTCGTTTGTCCGGCGCAAGCCCGGCGCAGGCGGCGGAGGCGGGGCACCGGTTGGCGAGTCAGGTCATTCAAGTGCCTGGTGCGCTGATCCCCAAGGATTGATTCCGATCCCTGAAGGCGCTGCCGAAACTCGCGCCTTCAGGGCGCTGGATCAGTCGCGGTAAAACATCTGCACCAGGTGATAGCCAAATTTGCTCTTGATCGGCCCATGCACGGTGCGCAGCGGTTTCTTGAAAATCACCGCGTCGATCGCACCGACCATTTGCCCCGGCCGTACCTCCCCCAGATCGCCGCCGCGCTTGCCGGACGGGCAGGTCGAAAACTTCTTCGCCAGCACGTCGAACGCTTCACCGTTGGCGATGCGTTGTTTGAGTTTTTCAGCCTCTTCGGCGGTTTTCACCAGAATGTGGCGGGCTTGGGCTTTCATCGTGCAATACCTGTAACGGGGTGACGGCGGGGCGCGGATTATGCCTCAAGTCACGGGGTTTGGCTGATCATCGTGCGGATCTTGCCGGCCAGTTGCTCGATGGAAAACGGCTTGGCGACCATGTCCATGCCGTCCTCGAGGAAGCCTTGGCGCTCGGCGGCCTTCTGCGCGTAACCGGTCATGAACAACACTTTGAGCCCCGGACGGTGCTGGCGGGCGATCTCCGCCATTTGTCGGCCATTCATGCCCGGCAGGCCGACGTCGGTCACCAGCAGGTCAACCCGCAGGTCGGACTCCAGCAACGGCAGGGCACTCTTGGCGTCTTCGGCCTCATGGGCGCGATAACCCAGCTCCTTGAGCAGGTCCATCACCAGCATGCGCACCGCCGGATCGTCTTCGACCACCACTACCGTTTCACCGGTCGCAGGGGTGGGCGTCTCGCTGACCGTTTCCACCAATGGCTGCTCAGGTTCCGGCGCATGGAGGCGCGGCAAGTACAGCCGCACACAGGTGCCCTGGCCAGGCAGGCTGTCGAGGCTGACGTGTCCACCCGATTGCTGGGCAAAGCCATAAATCATCGATAACCCGAGCCCGGTGCCTTGCCCGATGGGTTTGGTCGTAAAGAACGGATCGAACGCCTTCGAACGCACCGAAGGTGTCATGCCGGTACCGTTGTCGCTCACCGCCAGCATCAGATAATCACCGGCCTTGACCGGCTCGAGGGTGGTGATGTCGCTGCCGTCGAGGTAGACGTTGGCCGTTTCGATCAGCAGCTCACCACCGTCGGGCATGGCGTCGCGGGCGTTGATCACCAGGTTGAGCAGGGCGTTTTCCAGCTGACTGACGTCAGTGCTGACCGGCCATACGTTGTCGGCCAGACGCAGCGTGAGTTCGATCGGATCACCCTTGGTTCGACGGATCAGGTCCTCCAGCGAACGGACCAGCTCGTTGACGTCGAGGGTCTTGCGATCCAGCGACTGGCGCCGGGAGAAGGCCAGCAGACGGTGGGTCAGCGCGGCTGCACGGTTGGCCGAAGACACTGCGGCGTCAGTGAAGCGGCCGATCTCATCGGTGCGACCACTGGCGATGTAACGTTGCATCAGGTCGAGGCTGCCGATGATGCCGGTGAGCATGTTGTTGAAGTCATGGGCGATGCCACCGGTGAGCTGGCCGACCGCTTCCATTTTCTGCGCGTGACGCAGGGCGTCTTCGGCACGCTCGCGTTCGAACATCTCGTTCTGCAAACGCTGGTTGGCCTTGGCCAGTTGTTCGGTGCGCGCACTCACCCGTTCCTCAAGGGTTTCGTTGAGGTTGCGCAGGGCTTCTTCGGTTTTTTTACGTTCAGTCTCGTCGATCACGAAGATGTAGAAACCGTTCACCGCGCCGTCCGCGCCGTGGCGCGGCAAGTAGTTCATCAGGGCATGCCGCTGACTGCCGTCACGGTGCGGCGTGTACAGGCTGAACGAGCAGGGGCGACCGGCCAGGGCTTCGGCGATGTAAGGCGCCCGCAGGAAATAGGCCTCTTCGCCGATCACGTCGCGAATCGTGCGGCCGTACAGCTCCTGGGGGGTCAAACCGAACCAGTCCAGATACGCAGCGTTGTTCAGGCGAAAGCGTTCTTCGTGGTCGACATAGCTGATCAGGATCGGCATGGCGTTGATGATCAGTTGCAGCTCGGTCTGACTTTGCCGCAGCGCCTGTTCGGTGTGTTTGCGTTCAGTCAGATCCAGCGCAGCGCCGAGAAAACGCACCGGCCGGCCATGATGATCCTTATAGCAACGCCCACGGGCGAACACCCAGCGCAGCTCGCCATTGGCTTGCAGCAGGCGGTATTCCTCGGCGTATTCGGTACCGTGGGTGATGCAATGCTTGATACTGCGGGCGATCATCGCGCGGTCTTCGGGGTGCACGCCCTGCAGATACTCGCTGATGGGTAACTGACCGGCCAGCGCCGGATCGACCCCATGCAACTGGGCGAAATGCGCGTCGGCAATAAAGCGGTCTTCGCCGATGTCCCAATCCCAGGTACCAACTGCATCGGTGGCCGCCAGTGCCAGTTGCAGGCGTTCTTCGCTTTGACGCTGGGCCTTGAGGCTGTCTTCGGAGCGCTGCTGCAGTTCCAGGGCAATTCGTCGGCGCTCGTTGGTTTCGATGGCGGTGACCAGAATGCCGGCCACTTGCGCGCTTTCGTCGCGGATCGGGCTGTAGGTCAGGTCAAGCCAGAAGTCGGACTCCTTGCCGTCCCGTTGCAGGGTGAAGCGACGTTCGCTGTAGGTTCGTACCTGTCCTTGTAGGACGGCGCTGTAAATCGGGTCGGTAAAGTCTCGAAGTTCCGGCCATATCAGGTGCGCCGGTTGTCCGAAAGCATGTGGATGCTTGTTGCCGGCCAGCAACGCGAAACCGTCGTTGTAGATCTGGGTCAGTTGCGGACCCCATAACAGCAGCATCGGCATTGGCGAGTGAATCACGATGTCCACCGCGGTGCGCAGGCTCTGTGGCCAGGTGCCGGGCGCGCCCAGCGGGCTGCGGCTCCAGTCGGTGCGGGCAATCAATGCCTGGGCGTCGTTGGTGTTCGGTACAGCGTTCATCACATCAATCCTGGGCGTCAGTCGGTGAGGCGGCGTCTACTATCCTAGTGCGGTAGACGCTGTAAGGCCCGTCGCGTCACCAGACACGGCCTTATGTTCATTGAAAGCTTCGCAGGTGCTTTTGGCCATGGAAATCGACGCACTGCTCAAACAACTGGCGAGCCGTCACGGTTCGGATCTGTTCCTGTCCACGGGCGCGCCCCCCAGCGCGCGGTTCGATGGGGTGCTGACACCGTTGAGCGAGCAGCCCTTCAAGCCCGGTGAGGTGGCCAGTATTGCCGCCTCCCTGATGGACGCCGAACAACGCCGGGAGTTCGACCGGGACCTGGAAATGAACCTGGCGATTTCCCGCACCGGGATCGGCCGCTTCCGGGTCAATATTTTCAAACAACGCAACGACGTGTCGATCGTGATCCGCAACGTCAAACTCGACATTCCCCGGTTCGAAGACCTGAAGCTGCCGTCGGTGCTGCTCGAATCGGTGATGTTGAAGCAAGGCCTGATCCTGTTCGTCGGCGCCACCGACTCGGGAAAGTCCACGTCGCTGGCGGCACTGATCGACCATCGTAATCGCCACAGCAGCGGACACATCATCACCATTGAAGACCCGGTGGAATACATCCATCGCCACAAAAAGTCGATCATCAACCAGCGCGAAGTCGGGGTCGATACCCGCAGCTTTCACGCTGCGCTCAAGAACACCCTGCGCCAGGCCCCGGACGTGGTGCTGATCGGCGAGATCCGTGACCGCGAGACCATGGAGCATGCGCTGGCCTTCGCCGAAACCGGGCATCTGGTCCTGTCGACATTGCACGCCAACAACGCCAATCAGGCGCTGGACCGGATCATCAATTTCTTTCCCGAAGAGCGTCGGCCGCAGCTATTGCATGCCTTGGGCAATCATCTCAAGACGTTCGTCTCGCAGCGTCTGGTGCGAACCCGGGACGGTCAGCGACGGGCTGCCGCCGAGGTGATGCTCGGTACGCCGACCATTGCCGACCTGATCCGGCGCAATGATTTTGGTGAGTTGAAAACCATCATGGAAAAGTCGGCGGAGCTGGGCATGCAGACCTTTGACGGTGCACTGTTCGCGTTGGTGGCAGAAGGGGTGATCGATGAAGATGAGGCCCTGAAAAATGCAGATTCGGTGAACAACCTGCGTCTGCGCCTGAAGCTGCACGTCGATACCCTGCCGTCCCCACCGCCATCGACCGGCGAGTGGGGACTGATGGACTGACAGGTTTCAGTCGCAAAGTTCGACCCGATTGCGAAACTGCTCAAGCGCTTGCGGATTGGCCAGCGCATCGGTGTTTTTCACTGGTTCACCGTGCACCACATTACGCACAGCCAGCTCCACCACTTTGCCGCTGATGGTGCGCGGAATGTCGGTGACCGCGACGATCTTCGCCGGCACATGCCGAGGCGTGGTGTTGGCGCGGATCACCTGGCGGATCTGCTGTTGCAGCGCCTCATCCAGCGCTACGCCTTCCTTGAGGCGTACGAACAGCACCACGCGCACGTCATCCTGCCACTGCTGACCGATGGCGACGCTGTCCAGCACCTCCGGGACTTTTTCCACCTGACGGTAGATTTCCGCCGTGCCGATGCGTACGCCGCCGGGGTTGAGCACGGCATCGGAGCGGCCGTGGATCAGCATCCCGCCGTGGGGCAGTTGCTCAGCGTAGTCACCCTGGGCCCAGACGCCGGGGAACTGGCTGAAATAGGATTTGCGCAGCTTCTCGCCATCGGGATCGTTCCAGAGTCCGATGGGCATCGCCGGGAAGGGGCGGGTACACACCAGTTCGCCTTTTTCGCCAATCACCGGTTGCCCGGCGTCGTTCCACACTTCCACCGCCATGGCCAGACTCTTGCCCATGATTTCGCCGCGGCGTACCGGCGTCATCGGATTGCCGTTGACGAAGCAGGACACGATGTCCGTACCGCCGGACATCGAGGACAGGCAGACGTCCGGTTTGAAGTCGCGATAGACGAAGTCATAACTCTGCGGCGACAGCGCGGAACCGGTGCAAAGCAGGGTTTTCAGGTGGCTCAAGTCGTGGCTTTCACGGGGCTTGATGCCGCTGCTTTCCAGGGTGGCGAGGAATTTCGGGCTGGTGCCGAACACGCTGACCTGTTCGTCGTCGAGCAGCTCCAGCAATCGCTGGTTGTCCGGGTAGAACGGTGAACCGTCGTACAACACCACCGCGCTGCCGACCGCCAGTGCCGAGACCAGCCAGTTCCACATCATCCAGCCGCAGGTGGTGTAGTAGAACAACCGGTCGCCGGGGCCCAGGTCGACATGCAACCCGTGTTCCTTGGCGTGTTGCAGCAACACGCCGCCGGTGCTGTGAACGATGCACTTCGGCACGCCGGTGGTGCCGCTGGAATACAGCACGTACAACGGATGGTCGAACGGCACCGGGACGAAGTGCGGCTCCTCGCCCGGTTCGTAGAAGTCGTCCCACAGCGTGACGCTGGCGGGTGTCCGGTAATCCGTGGCGTGGGCATGGGGGCGCGCGTAAGGCACGATGATCAGCTGTTGCAAGGACGGCAGTTGTTCGAGGATTTCGTTGATCTTGACGGTCTGGTCGATCTCTTTACCGGCATAGCGGTAACCGGCGCAGGTGATCAGCACTTTCGGTTCGATCTGGCCGAAACGGTCGATCACCCCGTGGGTGCCGAAGTCGGGCGAGGAACACGACCAGATTGCGCCGAGACTGGTGGTCGCGAGCATCGCCACCAGGGTTTGCCAGGTGTTGGGCATACAGGCCGCAACCCGGTCGCCGAGGACGACGCCGGCTGCTTGCAGGCTGGCCTGGAACCCGGCGACTTGCTGGGCCAGCTCGGCCCAGGTCAGCAGCTCACGCTGGCCGTTTTCGCCGATAGCGATGACGGCGATGGCATCGTCGCGTCGAGTCAGCAAGTGTTCGGCGAAATTCAAGGTGGCGCCGGGAAACCACTCCGCGCCCGGCATTTTCAGGCCGTCGCGCAAAACGGCGTCGGGTTGTGTGTGAAAACGGATATCGAAGAAATCGACGATCGCCTGCCAGAACGCTTCGCGCTGGTCGATGGACCATTGGTGCAGGGCCGGATAGTCGTCGAGCTTCAGGTGATGGCGCTGATTGATGAAGCGTCGAAAGCCGTCCATGCGGGACCGGGCAATGCGTTTGGCATCGGGCTGCCAGAGGATGTCGGACATGGTTTGCCTCTTATTGTTGGTCAGAAAGCTCCCACGACCGCGTGGGAGCGATCAGTTGCAAGCTTATTGCGCCAGCCACCCGCCATCGATGTTCCAGGCGGCGCCACGTACCTGGCTGCCGGCCTCGCTGCACAGAAACAGCACCAGTTCACCCAGATGCGCGGGCGTGACGAACGCCAGCGACGGTTGTTTCTCGGCCAACAGGTCGTGTTGCGCCTGCTGTGGATCGACGCCCTTGGCCGCGCGATCGTCGATCTGCTTCTGCACCAGCGGCGTCAGTACCCAGCCCGGGCAGATGGCGTTGCAGGTGACGTTGCTGGCAGCGGTCTCCAGGCCAACCACCTTGGTCAGGCCGATCACCCCATGCTTGGCCGCCACATACGCGGCTTTGCCGGTGGAGCCGACCAGGCCGTGCACCGAGGCGATGTTGACGATCCGCCCCCAGCCCTTGGCGCGCATGCCCGGCAAACTCAGGCGAGTGCTGTGAAACACCGACGACAGGTTGATCGCGATGATCGAATCCCAGCGTTCCACCGGAAACTCTTCAACCGCCGCGACGTGCTGGATGCCGGCGTTGTTGACCAGAATGTCCACGCCGCCGAACTCGCGCTCGGCGTAGGCGATCATGTCGGCGATCTGCGCCGGGTCGCTGACGTCCGCCGGGTGATGGCCGACCTTGCCGCCGAACTGCGCGACTTCGGCAATCACCTTGGAGGCATCGCCAAAACCGTTGAGGATCAGGTTGGCGCCAGCCTTGGCCAGCGTCAGCGCAATGCCAAGCCCGATGCCGCTGGTGGAGCCGGTAACCAGTGCGGTCTTGCCGGAGAGAGTCGTCATCAATACCTCACACAATGCCAGTGGCGTAGAAAGTGCCGATCACCACGAAAACCGCCAGGGTCTTGATCAGCGTAATACAGAAAATGTCCTTGTAGGCCTCACGGTGAGTCAGGCCAGTGACGGCGAGCAGGGTAATCACCGCGCCGTTGTGCGGCAGGGTGTCCATGCCGCCGCTGGCCATGGCGGCCACCCGGTGCATGACCTCCAGCGGAATATTGGCGGCGTGGGCGGCGCTGATGAACTGCTCGGACATTGCCGCGAGCGCGATGCTCATGCCACCCGAGGCGGAACCGGTGATACCGGCCAGCAGCGTCACGGTGATCGCTTCGTTGACCAGCGGATTGGGAATGCTTTTGAGCCAGTCGGCCAGCACCAGAAAACCCGGCAATGAGGCGATGACCGCGCCGAAACCGTATTCCGACGCGGTGTTCATCGCCGCCAGCAGCGCACCGCTGACTGCGCTTTTACTGCCCTCGGCGAGTTTGCTGCGGATCGCCTGAAAGCCGAAGGCCAGCACCATCAGGATGCCCACCAGCAACGCCGCTTGCACCGCCCAGATCGCCGTGAGCTTGGCGATTTCGGTGGTGACCGGCGCGGCCATGCCCGGCAGCGCGAGGCTGTGAGTCTTGCCGTACCACTGCGGAATCCACTGGGTGAACAGCAGGTTCATGATGCCCACCGCCAGCAGCGGCGAAAGAGCGATCCACGGGTTCGGCAGTTTCAGGTCCTCGGCGGTTTCCGGTTCGTTGCGCAGTTCGGTGCCGTAGCCTTCACCGGCGCGCTGCGCCTTGTTGCGTTGGCGCTGCAAGAACAGCATGCCGGCGCAGAACACGAAAATCGTGCCGATCACACCCAGCCACGGCGCCGCCCACGCGGTGGTGTTGAAGAAGGTGCTGGGGATGATGTTCTGGATCTGCGGCGTGCCGGGCAGGGCGTCCATGGTGAACGAGAACGCGCCGAGGGCGATGGTCGCCGGAATCAGGCGCTTGGGGATGTTGCTCTGACGGAACATTTCCGCGGCAAACGGATAGACCGCAAACACCACCACGAACAGCGAAACGCCGCCGTAGGTGAGGAGGGCGCAGACCAGCACGATCACCAACATCGCCTGGCGGGTACCGAGCAAGCGAATCGCTGCCGCGACAATCGAGCGGGAGAAACCCGACAACTCGATCAGCTTGCCGAACACGGCGCCGAGCAGGAACACGGGAAAGTAGAGTTTGATGAAACCGACCATTTTCTCCATGAACACCCCGGTGAACGCAGGGGCGACGGCGGACGGGTCGGTGAGCAGGACAGCGCCGAGGGCGGCGATCGGGGCAAAAAGGATAACGCTGTAGCCACGGTAGGCCGCGAGCATCAGCAGCGCGAGGGCTGCCAAGGCGATGATCACACTCATGGTGTGCTCCTTCGATTGTTATTTTTGTGGGTGAAACGGGTGTGGCCGAGGCTATAGCGAGAACTGTGCCAGCTAATTAAGTTGTTGAAATAAAAGGAGTTAGTTTGATTTTTGGCGGCGGTCTCTGGGGTTTTGTCTCGGTTTGGAGACTTCTATGACTGAGAGGACGCTTTCGCGGGCAAGCCCGCTCCCACAGTTGAGCGAATTCCTCTGTGGGAGCGGGCTTGCCCGCGACGCTTTTGATGTTGTCCCTCTATGGAGAATGATGTCTCTTTATTGAGACTCTGCGATTCCGAGAGCAATCATTTTCTTGTAAAGCGTCGAGCGCCCAAGCCCCAGCCGCGCGGCCGCCTCAGTCACCTTGCCCCCGCATTGCGCAAGGGTGGATTGAATCAACTGTCGATCAAACCGCTCACGGGCCTGGCTGAAGGTCTCGCTGGTTGTCGGCTCTGACAAAGGCGCCAGTGCTCGCTCAACCGGTGTAAACGTGCCAATCGCGGCACGAATGTCATCCGCTGTGAGTATCAAGTCATCACTGAGCAATGCCGCCCGCTCCAGCACATTGCGCAGCTCGCGGATATTCCCCGGCCAGGCATGCTGCCCCAGCAGCTCCAGCGCTTCGCGATTCAGTTCATGCTGGCTGCGCAACTCTTCGAGAATCGCCTCACTGAGCGCCGGCAGATCGTCCAGCCGTTCCCGCAGCGGCGGCACCTGAATCGGCAGGACGTTGAGGCGGTAGTACAAGTCGGCGCGGAACTCGCCGCGCTTGATCGCCGCCTCCAGATCCGTCGAAGTCGCAGCAATCACCCGCACATCACTTTGGATCACGTCGTTGGAGCCGACGGGTTCAAACTCCTTTTCCTGCAATACACGCAGCAATTTGCTTTGCAGCGGCAGCGGCATGTCGCCGATCTCGTCGAGAAACAAGGTCCCGCCCTGAGCGATCTGCAACTTGCCGGTGCGGCCCTTGCGGTCGGCGCCGGTGAAGGCGCCCGGGGCGGTGCCGAAGAACTCGGCTTCGAGCAATGCTTCCGGAATCGCCGCGCTGTTGATGCTGACGAACGCCTTGTGCGCCCGGGGCGAAGCGCCGTGGATGGCCTGCGCCAGCAATTCCTTGCCGCTGCCGGTTTCGCCCAGCAACAGAACCGGCGACTCGGCACTGGCGCTGCGACGGGCACGGCGTTTGACTTCCAGGCTGGCAGCGCTGGTGCCGATGAAGTGGGCGAAGTTGTACTTGGTCTGCCTTGCGCGCAGCAGCGAACGGGTCGAGGCCAGTTCTTCCTGCATGCTCAGGTAGCGTTTGAGCATCGGCGACAGCGTGCGCAGTTCGTCGAACAGGGCAAAACCGATGGCGCCGATCACTGATCCGGCGTCGTCATGGATCGGCAGGCGCATGACCACCAGCGGTTCTTTCGGGGTGTCCTGCATGTCCAGCAGAATCGGTCGACCGGTGCGCACCACTTCGCGCAGCAGGCTGCCAGGGATCACGCTTTCGCAAGGCTTGCCGATGGCCCCGGCCGCAGACTCCAGACCAAAACGCCGGGCGTAGCGCTCGTTCATCCAGACGATGTTTGCATCGCGGTCGACAATCACCGTGCCTTCACTGGATTGCTCGATGATCTCGAACAACGAACGGATCGCCAGCGTGCGAACTCGTTGGTAATCCTTGAGGCTTTCGGTGGTGTTCATGGCGGCGTCCATCGGCGGAAGTCAGGTGGCGCGATTATGCCTATCCCGGATGCGCCGCGGCCAACAGCTCTTTGGTATAGGGATGCTGCGGTGAATCGAACACGTCATGGCTGGCGCCGCTTTCGACCACCTTGCCGTCCTTGATCACGATCATGTCGTGTGCGAGTGCGCGTACCACGGCCAGGTCGTGACTGATGAACAGGTAGGTCAGGCCGTGTTTTTCCTGAAGCTGGCGGAGCAGGGCGACCACCTGTTTCTGCACCGTGCGGTCCAGTGCCGACGTCGGCTCGTCGAGCAGGATCAGCGCCGGTTTGAGCACCAGCGCCCGGGCGATGGCAATGCGTTGCCGCTGGCCACCGGAAAACTCGTGGGGATAGCGATGGCGGCTTTCCGGGTCGAGCCCGACTTCCTTGAGCACGCGGATCACCTGATCGTCGCACTCGTCGGCGGTGGACTGGCAATGCACTTCCAGTCCCTCGCTGATGATTTGCGCCACTGACATGCGTGGGCTGAGGCTGCCGAACGGGTCCTGGAACACCACCTGCATCTGCCGGCGCCATGGTCGCATTTGTTTCTGGTCGAGGCCGTCGAGCGCCGTGCCCTGGAAGCGAATGCTGCCCCTGGAGTCGAGCAGGCGCAGGATCGCCTGGCCGAGCGTCGACTTGCCCGAACCGGACTCGCCGACGATGCCCAGCGTCTTGCCGCGCTGGATGTTCAGGCTGATACCGTCCACCGCACGCAGGTATTGCTTGCGCTGGAACAACCCGCCGCCGACCGTGAAATCAACCCGCAGGTCAGCGACTTCGAGCACATTTTCGCGTTCGTCACGCGGGAGCGCTTCGCCTTCCGGTTCGGCGTTGAGCAGCACGCAGCTGTAAGGGTGTTTCGGTTCGGTGAACAGGGTTTCGCACGGCGCCTGCTCGACGATTTCCCCGGCCTTCATCACACATACACGTTGGGCGATGCTACGCACCAGATTGAGATCATGGCTGATCAGCAGCAGCGACATGCCCAGGCGCCGTTGCAGGGACTTGAGCAATAACAGGATCTTGCGCTGTACGGTCACATCGAGGGCCGTGGTGGGCTCGTCGGCGATCAGCAGTTCAGGTTCGCAGGCCAGCGCCATGGCGATCATCACCCTTTGCCGCTGGCCGCCGGACAGTTGATGCGGATAAGCCTTCAGCCGTTCTTTGGGCTTCTGAATACCGACCAGTTCGAGCAGTTCGAGGATCCGCGCCTGAGCCTCTTTGCCGCCGAGGCCTCGGTGCAGCAACAGGGTTTCGCCGATCTGCTTTTCAATCGTGTGCAACGGATTGAGCGAGGTCATCGGCTCCTGGAAAATCATGGCGATGCGGTTGCCCCGCAGGTCGCGCAGGGTCTTGGGTTCGGCGCCGACCAGTTCTTCGCCGCGGTAACGGATGCTGCCGGTGGTCCGGGCATCGCACTCAGGGAGCAGTTGCAGGATCGAGTGGGCGGTCACCGACTTGCCCGAACCCGATTCGCCGACCAGTGCCAGGCATTCGCCGGGGCGGATGTCCAGGCACAGGTTGCGCACCACGGTCTGGCCATGGAAGGCGACGCTGAGATCACGGATTTCGATCAGGTTGTCAGACATATCAAGGATCCGTTCATGAACGCGGGTCAAAGGCATCGCGCAACGCTTCGCCGATGAATACCAAGAGGGAAAGAATCAGCGCCAAAGTGAAAAACGCGGTCAAGCCGAGCCACGGCGCCTGCAGGTTCTGCTTGCCCTGACCGATCAGCTCGCCCAGCGACGCGCTGCCGGCGGGCATGCCGAAGCCGAGGAAATCCAGTGCGGTCAGAGTGGAAATCGCCCCGGTCAGAATGAAGGGCAGGTAGCTCAGTGTCGCGTTCATCGCGTTGGGCAGGATGTGCCGGACAATCACTTTGCGATCGCTCAAGCCCAGGGCTCGCGCAGCCTTGACGTACTCGAGGTTGCGCCCGCGCAGAAACTCGGCGCGTACCACGTCCACCAGCGCCAGCCAGGAAAACAGCGCCATGATCCCCAGCAGCCACCAGAAGTTCGGCTCGACGAAGCCTGACAGGATGATCAGCAGGTAAAGCACCGGCAACCCCGACCAGACTTCCAGCAAGCGCTGGCCCAACAGATCGACCCAGCCCCCGTAATAGCCCTGCAGGGCACCGGCCGCGATGCCGATCAGGGCACTGACGAAGGTCAGCATCAGGGCGAACAGGATCGACACCCGTGCGCCGAAAATCACTCGAGCCAGCACGTCGCGCGCCTGATCGTCGGTGCCCAGCCAGTTGACCGAAGTCGGCGGGCTCGGAGCCGGTTTGTCGAGGTCGTAGTTCGGGGTGTCGTCACTGAACGGGATTGGCGGAAACAGCAGCCAGCCACCGTCCTTGCGGATCAGCTTCTGCACATAGTCGCTGCGGTAATCGGCCTGGAACGGCAGTTGCCCGCCGAACTCCTGTTCGGTGTGGCGCTTGAACACCGGGAAGTACCATTGGCCCTGATAGCTGACCATCAACGGTTTGTCGTTGGCGATCAGTTCGCCGCCGAGGCTGAGCAGGAACAGGCCGATGAACAGCCACAGTGACCACCAGCCCCGGCGGTTTTTCTTGAAGCGTTCGAAACGGCGACGGCCCAGAGGCGAGAGCTTGAACATCAGGCATTCCTCGCGGCGAAGTCGATACGCGGGTCGACCAGGGTGTAGCACAGGTCGCCGATCAGTTTTATCAGGAGGCCAAACAGGGTGAAGATGAACAGCGAGCCGAACACCACCGGATAGTCACGGGACACCGCCGCTTCGTAACTCATGCGCCCCAGGCCGTCGAGGGAGAAGATCACCTCGATCAGCAATGAACCGGCGAAGAATACGCTGATGAACGCCTGGGGAATGCCCGACACCACCAGCAGCATCGCGTTACGGAACACGTGTCCATAGAGCACCCGGTTTTCGCTCAGGCCTTTGGCGCGCGCGGTGACCACGTATTGCCGGGTGATTTCATTGAGGAACGAGTTCTTGGTGAGGATGGTCAGGGTGGCGAAACCCCCGATCACCAGCGCCGTGACCGGCAACACCAGGTGCCAGAAGTAGTCGGTGATCTTGCCCAGCGTCGACAGGGATTCGAAGTTGTCGGACACCAGCCCGCGTACCGGAAACCAGTTCAGCGATGTGCCGCCGGCGAACACCACGATCAGGAACATCGCGAACAGGAATGCCGGCATGGCGTAGCCAATGATGATCGCCGTGCTGCTCCAGATATCGAAATGGCTGCCGTGGTGCACGGCCTTGCGAATGCCCAGCGGGATCGACACCAGATAAGTGATCAACGTCGCCCACAGCCCGAGGGAAAGGGTGACCGGCATTTTTTGCAGGATCAGGTCGGTGACTGTAGCGCCCCGAAAGAAACTCTTGCCGAAGTCCAGCTGCGCGTAATTCTTGAGCATCAGCCACAGGCGTTCATGGGCCGGCTTGTCGAAACCGTACTGCTTTTCGATGTCCTTGATCAGCTGCGGATCGAGGCCGCGACTGGCGCGGGAGGTGCCGCTCATGGTCTCGCTCGCACCGCCGCCGACACCGGCGCCGCCGATGCCTTGCAAGTGGGCGATGGCCTGTTCCACCGGACCACCCGGCGCGGCCTGGATGATCACGAAGTTGACCAGCAGAATAATCACCAGCGTCGGGATGATCAGCAGCAGGCGCCGCAGTATGTAAGCCCACATCAGTGCGGCCCTCCGGGTCTGCCACGGCTGATTTTCTCGGCCGTCATTTGCTGGTTGGTCAGCGGCGTACGGCTGATTTCCCACCAGCTCTCGATCGCTTCGTCATTGCTTGCCTGCACAGTGGGAATGCCGAAGCGGTTCCACCACACGGTCGACGTGCCCGGCGGGTAATAGTTGGGAATCCAGTAGTAGTTCCATTGCAGTACCCGATCCAGTGCATGGGCGTAACGCAGCATGTCGGCCTGGGTCGAGGCGCGGATCAGACCGTTGATCAAGGTGTCGACCGCCGGGTTCTTCAGCACCATGTAATTGTTGGCACCGGGGTCGTTGGCCGATGCGGAACCGAAGTAGTTCAACAGTTCAGCGCCGGGTGACGTGGTGACTGGGTAACCGGTGACGATCATGTCGTAGTCGCGGCTCATCAGGCGGTTGACGTACTGCGAGGCGTCGATGCGGCGGATGTCGAGGTTGATGCCGATCTGTTTCAGGGTGCGCTTGTACGGCAGCAGCAGGCGATCCATGCCGTTCTGGCTGACCAGGAAGGTGAAGCTCAACGGCTCGCCCTGGGCGTTGACCAACTGGTCGCCATCGGGTTTCCAGCCGGCCTGTTCCAGCAGCTCCAGCGCTTGCAGTTGCTTGTCGCGGATAATGCCGCTGCCATCGGTTTTCGGCGCTTCGAAGACCTGGGTGAACACCTCGTCGGGAATCTGTCCGCGCAAGGGCTCGAGTATCTTCAGTTCGGCAGCATCCGGCAGCCGTCGGGCGGCGAGATCAGTGTTGGAGAAGTAACTCTGCTGGCGGATGTACATGTTGCGCATCATCTGCCGGTTGCTCCATTCGAAATCCCAGAGCATGGCCAGCGCCTGGCGTACCCGGCGATCCTGGAACATCGGCTTTTGCAGGTTGAACACAAAGCCTTGTGCCGACTGCGGCGCTTCGGTGGCCAAGTGAGCCTTTTGCAGGCGACCGTCGCTCAGGGCCGGGCTGTCATAACCGATGGAATAGCCGGTGGCGGAGAATTCACGGTTGTAGTCGTAGGCGCCACCGCGCAGGACCTGGCGGGCGACGTCGGTGTCGCCAAAGTACTCGATGCTGAAATGGTCGAAGTTGTACAGGCCGCGGCTGACCGGCAGGTCCTTGCCCCACCAGTCGGGATTGCGTTCAAAGGTGATGCTGCGCCCTGAGTCGACTTTGCCCACCCGATACGGACCGCTGCCCAGCGGCGGTTCATAGCCGCCACCGCCGGCGAAGTCCCGGGTCTTCCACCAATGTTCGGGAAATACCGGCAGGGTCGCGATGTCCAGCGGCAGGGTGCGGTTTTCGTTGTTTTTGAAATCGAAGCGTACGGTAAGCGGGGCTTCCACTTCGACGCCTTTGACGTCTGCGAACTGGGTGCGATAACGCAGGCTGCCCTGGGTCATCAGCAAATCATGGGTATAACGCACGTCTTCGGCGGTGATCGGTTTGCCATCGGCGAAGCGGGCCTTGGGGTTGATGAAGAAGCGCAGGGACAGGCCGTCATCCGAGCGTTCCATTTTCTGCGCCACCAGACCGTATACGGTGTAGGGCTCGTCGAGCGAGCGCTGGGCCAGCGGGGAATACAGCAAGCCGTCGATCTGGCTGACGCCGATGCCTTTGTCGATGTACGGCAGGACATGGTCGAAGTGGCCGATCTCGATGGCCGAGCGGCGCATCGTCCCGCCCTTGGGAGCCTGGGCGTTGGTGTAATCGAAGTGACTGAAACCGGGCGGGTACTTTGCCGGTTCGCCATAGACGGTCATCGCGTGCTGCGGTGCGGCGTCCACACCAGTGATCCCAAGCAGCAGGGTCACGGCAGTGAACATCAAAGTCGGGAAAGCCAGTCGCATTGTCAGCCTTAAAGCCGGGTAATCGATAAGCGCAATTTGTACGCGAGCGGCGCGCGGTTCGCCAGCGGTGTGGTGTAACCGAAACAAAACGGCCCGCCATCAGGCGGGCCGTTGCGCAGCAGGTCGGGCAGGGATCAGTCCTGACGGCTGGTGACTTCCAGCAGGTGGTAGCCAAACTGGGTCTTGACCGGGCCTTGCACGACGTTGATCGGCGCGCTGAATACCACGGTGTCGAATTCCTTGACCATCTGGCCAGGGCCGAACGAACCCAGATCGCCGCCCTGACGGCTGGACGGGCAGGTGGAGTTGGCCTTGGCCACTTCGGCGAAATCGGCGCCACCTTCGATCTGGGCCTTGAGTTCGTTGCACTTGGCTTCGCTGGAAACCAGGATGTGGCGGGCAGTGGCTTTAGCCATGGGAACACTCTCCAATCAAATCAGTAAAGGGGGGAGCCTACCGGATTCAGTGGCCGATTTCTCGGCAAAGTTCCGTTCGCTCGTCTGATGTGACATCTACAGATCAGCGGCCTGAAGGCGCAAGGCATGCTCGACATAGAGACTTATGGCGTCGTCAGCCATGGCAGGTTGTCCGCTGGATCGCCGCAGAGTGTGCAAATGATCGAGGGAGTAGTCTGAGCGGATCACGGTGCCCAGGTGAGAGCTGAAGCGTCCGACCAGTCCGTCGTTCTGGGCGAGCTCTGTAATAAAGTATTCCGAGAGGGCGCGACAGATGCTCTGGACAGGGTCGAGCGACGGCCCTTCGAATTGCGGCACGACACCGCTCCACGAAAAATAGCGAACGCCATTGACCCATTCTGCACCGTGACCGCCCCAGACCTCGGGCAGACCCTGCGGGTATTTGTCATTGAAGTTGCCGACGCCCTCCGTCGTCAAGGCCCCCAGCGCCGCCAGTGCGCGGTGCGGCAATGCCTTCTGCCCGCTGAGCAGGGACAGAAAATCGGCGAACCGGGTCGCTACATTCTGTGCCACGACCTCCGGCAGTCTTCCAGGTACCAGCGCCTTGCGCAGAAAGTCCGCCAGTTCCGAACCGTGATTTGGCCCGCTGACCGACGTAACGGATGCAACGTTGTGTGGGGCTAGCGCTGCAGCATAGCGTGCTGCGAGTGCGCCTTGACTGTGACCGATCAGGTTGACTTTGGTCGCGCCTGTGCCTCTCAGCACCGTGTCGATTTGCAAGAGCAGTTGCTCCCCGCGAATTTCATTGTCATGGATGGCCGACAGATGAGGCACAAACACCTGCGCGCCGGCAGCCTTGAGCGCCTGCTTGACGTCGTGGAACAGTTCGAACGGGCCAATGCGCTCGAATCCGAACAGGCCATGCACCAAAAGAATGGGATGATTGGTTGTCGCATTTAGTAGCATTTTTCGTCCTTGATCGCAGATGATCGTCGATGTTTTCTGCGTGTCACTCTAAAACAGTCGTGCGCCTTGGGATGCCTGAAGAATCGCCATCATGTGTTGGAAACTGGATCAATGCGTGTATGAATGTTCACTTCTGCATGAACTCCACTTCGGAACATTCAGACAGCTCCCACCTCATCGAAAGTACTTTCCCCCTTTTTGCCTACTTCCTTTAGTGCGTTTGGCCATGGCTTGAGCGGTGAGGAGCTGACATCCGATTGAGGGTTAAGCGGTTTAAATAGAGGCTCTTCGACGCAGCGCTCAGGCGACGTGTCATTTCCAGGGAATGGAGAGGCGACTGATGAATGATGTACAAGCAACGGTCCTGCAAGACCTGCAAGAAAAGGACACATGGAGGGGAGATGACAGCCTTCAGTCGTTCCGACTGTGTCGGGAGGGCGCAGGGGCTTTGCCGTTGCCGGCGCCCACACTGGACTCGATAGTCGGCGCTGTCGTTGACCCGTCATTGAGCAAGGTTGTCGTGCGGATTGCGCCCTGGCCTGAAATGGCATGCGGGGACAGGGTCGTACTGAGCTGGCATGGTCTCGATATGGAAGGCTTGCCGTATCGCCACGAGGTTGCGAGATCTGTCAGTGAAAGGCAGGTGGGCAAAGACATCGTTCTGATCGTGCGGGACGTCCACATTGCCGCGCTGGACGGGGGCACGCTGGAGGTTTTCTGGACATTGAACAGTGTCTCCAGATCGGCGCCTGTCTCTTCGTCGCGCATACAACTGGACGTCGGAGACGTCCGCTACAGTCTGTTACCGGTCCTCGTTGAGGATGCCGTCCGAGGCTGCCTCGATCCGGCTCGCGTACCCGACGGAACGACCGCCATCCTTCAACCCTATGCCGGGATGGGGCCAGGCGACCGGGTGGAGTTGATCTGGCAGGGGCCTTCACCGCAGGCGTCGTTTCGAGACAACCTGATCGTTGAATTCTTTGCTGTCGGTCAGCCCCTCGTGTTCGGTGTCGCGCCCGAATTCATCGCCCCGCATTCAGGCGGCGAGGTGTCGGTCCGCTACCGTGTCGAGCAGAAAAGCGGAGCCGTTCGTGAGTCAGGCGTTACGCGGGTCAGCATCGCTCCGTTGACACGAGGCGAGCTACCGGCACCCCGGGTGCTTGAAGCGGAGGACGGCGTGCTTGATATGCAGGACGCTGCCGATGGCATCAGCGTGATGATAAGTGATGCGCAGGTGGAGGAGGGCGAGCTGGTTTATCTCAAGTGCGACGGCGAATCGTTCTTCCATAGGGACGACCGGGAAATCATCGAAGGGATGGCCATGCAGCCTTTGGTCTTCATCGTGCCTTACCGGTTCTGGCGCGAGCATGCGAACACTGTTGTACGGTTGTCCTACTCGGTTGAGCGGCTGGATGATGTCAGTCAGGAATCCGGGGTGACCCTGGTGCGTGTTCAGGCTTGACCCATCGATGCCGAAGTAGCCCGCCCTCCATTGAAACTCGGCGAAGGGCGGTGCTCATCATCAGGCCGATGTCTGTTTTCGCAGACGGTGTGTGGCGTCCAGCAACAATTGTTTCGTAGCCTCGAACCCGAGGCAGCCATCGGTAACCGAAACGCCGTAGCGAAGCGACTCGCTCAGGGGTTGGCATCCTTCGAACAGGTGCGATTCAAGCATCATGCCGATCAGCGAACGGTCGCCTTGCAAGCGCTGCTCCAGCACATGATTGAACACGTCGGGCTGGCGAAGCGGATCCTTGCCGCTGTTGGCGTGGCTACAGTCGACCATTATCCGGCTCGGGATTTTCAGTCGGTTCAATTCGCTGTTTATCCTGGCAACGCTTTCACGGTCATAGTTCGGGCCCTGATGTCCGCCCCGCAACACCAGATGCGTATCCGGGTTGCCGAGAGTCGGGATGATTGCCGGATGGCCCTGGCTGTCCACGCCGAAATGGCGATGAGGATGAGCTGCCGAACGCATCGCATCGACTGCAATGGCGACACCACCATCGGTTCCATTCTTGAAGCCGACCGGCATGCCAAGCCCGCTGGCCATTTCCCGATGGATCTGTGATTCAGTGGTGCGGGCACCAATGGCGACCCAGCTCAGCAAGTCATCGAAGTATCCGGCGGCCATGGGTTGCAGCAGTTCAGTGGCAACCGGCAGCCCGAGGCGGATCATTTCCAGCATCAGTTCGCGCGATAGTGTCAGGCCTGCAGCCATGTCGTCGCTGCCGTCGAGATGAGGGTCGTAGGCCAGGCCTTTCCAGCCTACGGTGGTGCGCGGCTTTTCAACGTAGGCGCGCATGACAAGCAACATGTCCTGACGGACTTCGCTGGCCAATTGTGCGAGTTTCCCGGCGTATTCAAGTGCGGACTCGGGGTCGTGTATCGAGCAGGGGCCGACGATCACCAAGAGGCGTTGATCTTCACCATTGAGAATCGCTCGGACGGCCTGGCGGTGGGCAATGATTTGATTGCTCAGTGCATTGCTGAGCGGCAGTTGCTGCTTGAGTTGCAGCGAACTTGGCAGCCGCAGGGTCAGTGCTTCGTTGGCAGGGTTCAGGGTGGACAGTGGCAGAGCAGAAACGGACGAGTTCATATTCGGTATTCCTGGGCGGATGGCGGGGGCTTCCCGCTCATTCAGCCCTGCTGGGGTGTTCGACAATTGGCCGGATTGGCTACGTGTGTTGGCTTGCCACCTGTGGGTGACCGATCGGAGGCGGCAGGTTGTCCCGAGCGGAGGTTGGTAAATCGCCAGGCGGTAAAACTGTCGTAACGGTAATAAGTGGCGTAGTTCATTGAATGAGTCCTCAAAGTGTCTGGTGTGTTGCTGAGAAAAAATCGGGCCTGAAAAAACAAAACCCCCGGTCGGGAGGCCGACCGGGGGTTGAGAAATCTCTGGTAGGCGACCCGTTCAAATGGGCGCCGTGTGGGTATCAGGCGCGCCAGTGGCTAAACCAATACCCAAAATAAAAGCTTGCTGGAGCAGCACAGGCGCCGTTCACCCGGGCAGCCGCAACCGAGCGCGGGGCGCCGGCGGTACGAAGCTGTGAAAGGGTGTTGAACATGAGCTGTCTCCGATGAATGCGCCGAGCTTACTAGAGGCTGCTGCGCGTCAGCAATCAGAAAATGCTATCGGAGTGGCAGGTGGGGCTCTATGGGTTGAGCGCTCGCCAGGGTGTGACACACTCTGCTTTGTGAACCTGCTTTCAGAGAAGAGCATGGATTTGAAGAAGATCGAGGCAGAGATGGGCTTTAAATTGCGTCAGGCAACGTCTGCCGACCTGTCGTTTGTGCGAGAGCTGACTTGCCGAAACATGCTCCGTTACTACATTCACTATGACTTGCTGTGGCAGGACGAGGCGTTCGATGTCGCTTGGGCCGGGCGCGAAAACTGGTTGATCCTGCGTGAAGACGAATTGTTGGGTTATTTCAGTCTGAGCCGTGATGCTCGGGCCTTGTATATCCGCGAATTGCAGATCGTCGAAAGCGCTCAAGGCCAGGGTGCGGGATCCTGGGCGATCGATCAGGTTGTTGCGATGGCTCGACTGGAGCGACGCCCGGCGTTGCGCCTGACGGTGTTCAAAAACAATCCGGCGCAAAATCTGTATCGAAGAAAGGGAATGTTTGTGCAGGGCGAGGACGAGTATTTCCTGCGAATGCAGCTCGATTTCAGTACACCTGTGCTCTGAAACCCACGGCTGGCAAGCCCTCGATGAAGAATTGAAACTTTTTATATGTCGCTTGCCGCTAGGTCTGCCACGCACTTTTTGCTAAGGTGTCCGGCATCCCAATAAGACCATATCGCGAGGTGTCTGCTTGATTAGGGTGCTAGTGGTCGACGACCACGATCTCGTTCGTACAGGCATTACACGGATGCTGGCCGATATCGATGGCTTGCAGGTGGTAGGTCAGGCCGAGTCCGGGGAAGAATCCCTCATCAAGGCTCGTGAGTTGAAGCCCGACGTGGTGCTGATGGACGTCAAGATGCCGGGCATCGGTGGCCTCGAAGCCACGCGCAAACTGTTGCGAAGCCATCCCGACATCAAAGTGGTCGCGGTCACCGTGTGTGAGGAAGATCCGTTTCCTACACGTTTGTTGCAGGCCGGTGCGGCGGGGTATCTGACCAAGGGCGCCGGGTTGCCGGAAATGGTTCAGGCCATTCGCCTGGTGTTTGCCGGTCAGCGCTATATCAGTCCGCAGATTGCCCAGCAATTGGCAATCAAGTCCTTTCAGCCGACCAACGACTCACCGTTCGATGCGTTGTCGGAACGGGAGATCCAGATTGCGTTGATGATTGTCGGCTGTCAGAAGGTTCAGATCATTTCCGACAAGTTATGCCTGTCGCCGAAAACCGTGAATACCTACCGTTACCGCATTTTCGAGAAGCTCTCGATCAGCAGCGATGTCGAACTGACGCTTCTGGCGGTCCGTCACGGCATGGTTGATGCCAGCCTCTGACCATGACTGAAGTATTCGATTCGGGCGCCTTTTTATCGACCGTCAGCGGGCGCCCCGGCGTGTATCGCATGTTCGACAGCGATGCGCGTCTGTTGTACGTAGGCAAGGCCAAGAACCTCAAGAAGCGCCTGGCCAGTTACTTTCGCAAGACCGGCCTGGCGCCGAAAACCGCGGCTCTGGTCGGGCGTATCGCTCAGGTCGAAACCACCATCACGTCCAACGAGACAGAGGCGTTGCTGCTTGAGCAAACGCTGATCAAGGAGTGGCGGCCGCCGTACAACATCCTGTTGCGCGACGATAAATCCTATCCCTATGTCTTCTTGTCTGACGGGCAATTCCCGCGTCTGAGCATTCATCGCGGGGCTAAAAAGGCCAAGGGTAAATATTTTGGTCCCTACCCGAGTGCCGGGGCGATTCGCGAAAGTCTCAGCCTTCTGCAGAAGACGTTCTTCGTGCGTCAGTGCGAGGACAGCTACTACAAAAACCGGACCCGGCCATGCCTGCAATATCAGATCAAACGTTGCAAGGCGCCTTGTGTCGGGCTGGTCGAGCCTGAGGTATACGCCGAGGATGTGCGTCACTCGGTGATGTTCCTCGAAGGGCGCAGTCATGCGCTGACCAATGAATTGTCGACGGCCATGGAAGAGGCTGCGATCAATCTCGAATTCGAGCGTGCCGCCGAACTGCGCGACCAGATTGCCTTGCTGCGGCGAGTGCAGGATCAGCAGAGCATGGAAGGCGGAACGGGTGATATCGATGTGATCGCCGCGTTCGTCAACCCGGGCGGTGCCTGTGTCCACCTGATCAGCGTGCGGGGAGGGCGAGTGCTTGGCAGCAAGAATTTCTTCCCCCAGGTCGGGATCGAAGAAGACGTAGCCGAAGTCATGGCTGCGTTTCTGGGGCAATACTTCATCAGCAGTCCGGAGCGCGACTTGCCGAGCGAGTTGATCGTCAATGTCGTGCACGAAGACTTTCCTGCCTTGATCGAGGCCATTCACACGCTGCGCGGACGCGAGCTGACCATCAGCCATCGGGTGCGCGGTACGCGGGCGCGCTGGCAGCAATTGGCCGTGACCAATGCCGAACAGGCACTTGGCGCAAGGCTGGCCAACCGTCAACACGTCGCCGCACGTTTTGAAGCACTGGCTGAAGTGTTGAACCTCGATGAACCGCCGCAGCGGCTCGAATGCTATGACATCAGCCACTCCAGCGGTGAGGCCACGGTGGCTTCCTGCGTAGTGTTCGGCCCGGAAGGCGCGATCAAATCGGATTATCGCCGCTATAACATCGAAGGCGTGACCGCGGGCGATGATTACGCCGCCATGCATCAGGCCCTGACCCGACGCTTCAGCAAGCTGAAGGAGGGCGAGGGCAAGTTGCCGGACATCCTGTTGGTGGACGGCGGCAAGGGGCAGTTATCGATGGCGCGTGATGTGCTCAACGAGCTGGCTGTTCCGGATCTTATTCTGCTGGGGGTCGCGAAGGGGGCCACGCGCAAGGCGGGGTTCGAGACTTTGTATCTGAATGATGCGGCAAACGAGTTTACCTTGCGGGGGGACTCGCCGGCACTGCATCTGATCCAGCAGATTCGTGACGAGGCCCACCGCTTTGCGATCACCGGCCACCGCGCACGGCGCGGCAAGACCCGCCGTACGTCAACGCTGGAGGGTGTAGCGGGCGTAGGGCCGACCCGGCGTCGGGATTTGTTGAAACATTTTGGTGGATTGCAGGAGCTGTCTCGTGCAAGCATCGAAGAGATCGCCAAAGCACCGGGGATCAGCAAAAAGCTAGCAGAGTCGATTTATGCAAACCTGCATAGTGAGTAGAATGCCCATTCACCTCGTAGCCAGTTGTGCCGATGAATATCCCTAATCTGATTACCGTTCTCCGCGTCCTGCTCATCCCGATCTTCATTCTGCTGTTCTATCTGCCTTACCAATGGAGCTATCTGGCCTCAAGTTCGGTATTCGCCTTTGCGGCGGCAACGGACTGGCTGGACGGCTATCTCGCGCGACGCCTGGAGCAAAGCACGCCGTTTGGTGCGTTTCTGGATCCTGTCGCTGACAAATTGATGGTTGCTGTTGCCCTGGTGTTGCTGGTGCAAGAGCATGGCAACCTTTGGCTCACACTGCCGGCGGCTGTCATCATTGGTCGCGAGATCGTAGTTTCTGCATTGCGTGAGTGGATGGCTGAACTTGGTGCCCGGGCTCATGTTGCCGTATCTAATCTGGGCAAGTGGAAAACGGCTGCGCAGATGCTTGCACTGGTAATCCTCCTGGCGAACCCCAAGGCTTTCAGTTTCTGGGTTCTCACCGGTTATGCGTTGCTGATGGTCTCTGCAGGCCTGACCCTGTGGTCGATGGTTCAATACCTTCGCGCTGCCTGGCCACATCTGAAGACCGATGTTGAAAAGAAATAAAACTTTTTTGAATCAAAGGGTTGACGGGGCATCTGGAATCTATAGAATGCGCCACACCAAGCGGGAATAGCTCAGTTGGTAGAGCACGACCTTGCCAAGGTCGGGGTCGCGAGTTCGAGTCTCGTTTCCCGCTCCAGTTTGTACAGCGTTTGTTGTTGCGCTACTGACAGCAAATGTTTTGAGGCCGAGTAGCAAAATGGTTATGCAGCGGATTGCAAATCCGCCTACGCCGGTTCGATTCCGACCTCGGCCTCCACTCTAAACAAGCTCCGTAGATCCATGATTTACGGAGCTTTTTTATTTGCGTTGCACGGAAAGATTTAGTCTTTGAAACGGCAACTGCAAACTTGCTTCACCGGGAAGTGATGTATATATTTCCCCCTCTGCCGCCGACGTGCAGTTCCTGTCGGGACTGTGAATCGTGATCAGAGTAAAGCAACACCGCGCTACCGCCCGAATGGCGAAACTGGTAGACGCATGGGACTTAAAATCCCCCGCTCGTAAGGGCGTGCCGGTTCGATTCCGGCTTCGGGCACCATGAATATCAAGGGCTTGCATGAGATACCTCATGCAAGCCCTTTTGTTTTTCCGCAATGAAAAACTCTTTTCGGCGTTTCACCTCGCAATCAACACTTTTTCCTTTCTGTTTCATACGGACTGTTCGGCATTGAGCACGAATTGAGCTAGTGTTTCTTTCTCGCTCAACCCAACAAAGGACACTGATGATGAAGCGACTGCTATTGGGCATTTTGTTGATGTCTTCAGGCCTGGCTCAAGCGCAGATCCCGCTGCTGAACGCCACATGCCCTGGAAACATTGAGGTCCACGCAGACAAGGGTGGCCCTATTTACATCAATGGCAAAGAAGGGAAGCTGAAGAAATTCAACGATAACGCCTTTGAGGCCAAAGGCAGCGGGGTGACTATCTCACTGACGATCATGCCCGACGGCTCACCTGATGTTTCGTATACAGGCAAAAACAAAGCCCATGGGGTTTGCCAGGTGATGCAAGCGAAGTAAGCGTCGGGCTCGGGTCGTAAGGGTATTTAGCGAATAGCAAAAAGGGCCGATTCAATCGGCCCTTTTTTTGTTCAGACAAACCCCTGTCCGCTAAATCCTCTGGGCAAACGCTGAAGCCCTGCCATTTCGGTTAACCGCTCGATCCATTCCGAACGCCAGTTGGACGCCGTGTGGGCCGCTCTGGAGTGGCGATTCGCGCGGCGCGCCGCATTGCGCTGATCTTTGCGGGCATCCTTGTACGCATCAGTATTGCGGCAGCTGCGGCATTTCACTCGATTGAGTTCGCTGCTGGAGGAGAGGTTGTTGCCCTTGTGCCCACAGGCCAGATGCCCGTCTACTTTGAAATGAATGACCATGAGACGTCTCCTTGGTGACGTGTAAAGGGTTTGACCTTCCACGACCAAGGGCGTTCTTCCATGCAGGCGAATCGTTGACCTACCTGAAGCGTGGCAGCGGCCGATCAATAGGCTTGAGCGACGACAAAGTACTGCGAATCAGGGGGGTGTCCTTGTCGATATCGTTCAGCCGGTCGCGGATGCGCAGGGCGGTAGGGTGTCCGCCTTGATGATCGACCCAGTCGGCGATCTCTTTGCAGGCTGCCGCGAGACGCGCCTCCCGGGCCTCGAGCAAGGTAAGGAGAGTGGTGATGGACTCTTTTTCGGACATGGAGCACCTCCGTTCATTGATCCGCTCGGTGGCAGCAAAAAGCCCGCTGGGGGCGAGCTTTCTGCCGTTGGGGCGCTGCTCCTTCAGCTGATTTTGAGTATAGACCCGTAAATGACCGCTATCAGCCCGACGACTCGGCGGCGGACACTCGCGAGCTGGCGGCATTGAGCCGATGACATTCCTTGTGGGCGTCTTCTTCCCGGTCGTAGCCATCGCCGATGAAACCACCGGTTCGCGTGTCGCGGATGCGATACCAGCCCAACGCTTCGGCGGGCTCATGGAGCGTTTCTCCGGCGCGCCGGCCGTGGATGATGATCTTGTTGCAGCGCTTCACGACGAATATGTCTTCCATGGCGTCACCGCAGCTGATTCCTACCAGATCAACTATAGAAGGCCTGAACAATCGTGCAAAAAATAGACAAGTCAGTTCGTCGGGTACAGTCGCCAGCCTGATCGCTGCCAGCGCAGGTGGTGAGTCGGATTCAACGCCTCAAGGAAGTCCTGATCGTGGGAAACGACGACAATGGCGCCCGGAAATGTCCGCAATGCCCGCTTGAATGCGTCCACCGAAGGCAGAACCAGATGATGGGTCGGTTCATCCAGCAGCAACAGCTGCGCAGGATTCGCTCGCCACAAGGCCCACCTCCAAAAAATGTCGTGAACACTGACAAACACCATGAGCGGCGTGTCGCGATTACATTTTTGAAGGTTTGGTTGTTCACTTCTGCGGTCGTCCTGGGGAGGTAGGAGGGCGTGGCCTAGTCGAGACGGTCGCAGGCTTCAAGGCGCGTCTGCCTGCTCGACCATCCGTTCAAGGAACAGCGCCAGCGCGACTTCTTCCTTGCGCAGGCCCTTGCGAATGCGCGGTTTCGGCAACTCGGTCAGGGCGCCGAGCATGAAGTGTTCCACCACCGCCGGGTGGATGTAGCATTTTCGACAGACCGCCGGCGTGTTACCCAGTTGGCGGGCGACACCCTTCACCATCTCGACCACATGCCGCTTGGCTTCGGCCTCGGACTCCCATTGCAGCTCCCGCAGAACCGCCAACGCCAGGGCGCTGCCGGCCCAGGTCCGATAATCCTTGGCGGTGAAATCCGCGCCGGTCAGGGTTTGCAGGTAGGTGTTGACGTCAGAAGAACTGACCGTATGCCGCTCGCCATTTTCGTCCAGATACTGAAACAGGTTCTGCCCCGGAATTTCCAGGCAGCGCTTGATGATTCGCGCCAGGCGCCGGTCCTTCACTGTGATCTGATGTTCGATGCCGCTCTTGCCGCGAAACTGGAACAGGATCGCGCTGCCGTTGACCTCGACATGCCGGCTGCGCAGGGTGGTCAGGCCGTAGGAGCGATTGTCCCGCGCGTATTGCGTATTGCCGACGCGGATCAGCGTGGCGTCGAGCAGTGTGATAACGGTTGCCATGACTTTGTCGCGACTGAATCCGGGCGATGCCAGCAGTGCCTCCAGCTGTTTGCGCAGCTTGGGCAGCGCCAGGCCGAATTCGCGCAGACGCGAATACTTGTCGGCGTCGCGCACTTCGCGCCAGCGTGGGTGATAGCGATATTGCTTGCGCCCACGGGCATCGCGTCCGGTGGCTTGCAGATGGCCGCGCGGGTCGGCGCAAATCCACACGTCGGTGTAGGCCGGTGGAACGGCCAGTGCGTTGATGCGTTTGATCTCGTCAGGATCGGTGATGTGCTGGCCTTCGGGATTGAAGTAGGCGAATTTTCCGCGCAACTTTTTGCGGGTGATGCCGGGCTGCGTGTCATCGACGTAATGAAGGTCCGAAGGTAATACTTCGGTGAGCGCAGTATCGGGCATGGCGGACTTCCTTCGCGGCAAATCAGGCTGTTAAAGCCATTGACCGCACACCATGACGGACGTGCCCGCGGGTTTACGCCAGCACCGCGACGGCCTTGATCTGGGCCCACAATGACTGGCCCGGATGCACGCCAAGCTGATCCCGTGAATAGCGAGTGATGCGCGCCAACAAGGGTGTCCCGCCGGCATCGAGGCGAATGAGCACGTGCGCGGCGTTATCGGCCGGCTGTTCGCTGACGACCGTGACCGGCAGGCGATTGAGGATGCTGCTGAAGTCACTGTTTTGCAGGGTCAGGCTGATGTCGCGCGCGTGTACCTTGCAACGCAGGCTCTGACCCGTCGTCATGGGCGCGTGGGTCACGCGAATGTTCAGTGGCGAGTCCGGCAGTTGCAGGGTGAGCAATTGATAGTCGGCATCGTAGCCGCTGACCTGGCCTTCGATGATCACTCCGGCGTCATTGTCCATGGCCAGCGGCAGATCGAGCCGTGCCAGGGTTTCGCCAATCGGGCCGCTGGCCAGCGCTTTGCCGTCGTTGAGCAGCACCAGGTGATCGGCGAGCCTGGCCACTTCGTCCTGAGCATGGCTGACATACAGCACCGGGATTTCCAGTTCGTCATGCAGGCGTTGCAGGTAGGGCAGGATTTCCCTTTTGCGCTGACTGTCGAGGGCCGCCAAAGGCTCATCCATCAACAGCAATGTGGGGCTGGTCAACAATGCGCGGGCGATGCCGACACGCTGACGCTCGCCGCCCGACAAGTGCTGCGGGTGACGATCCAGCAAATGGCCGATCCCCAGCAGTTCGGTGGCTTGGGTCATGTCGACCCGGCGCTGTGACTTGGCGATGCGCTTGAGCCCGAACTGCAGATTGGCCAGCACCGACAGGTGCGCAAACAGGCTGGCTTCTTGAAACACATAACCGAGCGCGCGTTTGTGCGGCGGTACGAAAATGCCTTTTTCGCTGTCCTGCCAGACCTCGTCATTGATGCGGATAAAAGCTTGCGGCGCGCGTTCGAGCCCGGCGATGCAGCGCAGGCAGGTGGTCTTGCCCGAGCCGGACTGACCAAACAGTGCCGTCACGCCACGCCCGGGCAGTTGCAGGTCAACATCGAGGCTGAAGCCCGGCCAGGTCAGTTTCAGACGTGCATCAATCATCGATCAGCTCCAGCCCGCGCGGGTCTTGCGGCTGGAATACAGCGCCAGCAACACCAGAAACGAAAACACCAGCATCGCCCCGGCCAGCCAGTGCGCCTGCGCGTATTCTATGGCTTCGACGTGGTCGTAGATTTGTACGGAAACCACCCGGGTCTTGTCGGGAATATTCCCGCCGATCATCAGCACCACGCCGAATTCGCCGACGGTGTGGGCGAAACCGAGGATTGCCGCAGTGATGAAACCGGGGCGAGCCAGAGGCAGGATCACGCTGAAAAAGGTGTCCCAGGGATTGGCGCGCAATGTCGCGGCCACTTCCAGTGGCCGAGTGCCGATCGCGGAGAAGGCGTTTTGCAAGGGCTGCACCACAAACGGCATGGAATAGAGCACCGAACCGATCACCAGGCCAGTGAAGCTGAACGTCAAGGTGCCGAGCCCCAGCCACTGGGTGAAATGGCCAATGAAGCCATTAGGGCCGAGCGCCAGCAGCAGATAAAAACCGATGACCGTCGGTGGCAGCACCAGCGGCAGCGCGACAACCGCGCCGATGGGGCCGCGCAGCCAGGAACGGCTGCGCGACAACCACAGGGCAATCGGCGTACCGATGGCCAGCAGGATAACGGTGGTCAGGGACGCCAGTTTCAGGGTCAGCCAGATCGCCGCGAAATCGGCACTCGTCAGCGCCATTTACAGTTGATAACCGTAGGACTTGATGACCGCAGCGGCTTTCGGGCCTTTGAGATAATCAACCAGCGCCTTGGCGGCGGCGTTGCCCTTGCCCTTGTTGAGGATCACCGCGTCTTGCTTGATCGGGTCGTGCAGGCTCGCCGGCACGATCCACGCCGAGCCGCCGCTGACCTTGCCGTCCTTGAAAATCTGCGACAGGGCGACGAAGCCCAGCTCGGCGTTGCCGGTGGACACGAACTGGTAGGCCTGAGTGATGTTCTGGCCTTCGACGATCTTGGCTTTAGTGGCGTCGGTCAGTTGCAGTTTTTCCAGCACCTGAGTGGCGGCCAGGCCATAAGGTGCAGCTTTCGGGTTGGCGATGGACAGGTGCTGGTACTGGTTTTTCTTCAGAACATCGCCTTTGGCATCGACGTAACCTTCCTTGGCCGACCACAGCGCCAGCGTGCCGATGGCGTAGGTGAAGCGCGAGCCCTTGACGGTGTCGCCTTCTTTCTCGAGTTTTTCAGGGGTGGTGTCATCGGCCGCGAGGAATACTTCGAACGGCGCGCCGTTTTTGATCTGGGTGTAGAACTGACCGGTGGCGCCATATGCAGCGACCAGTTTGTGCCCGGTGTCCTTTTCGAAATCCGCGGCAATCGCCTGGATCGGTGCAGTGAAGTTGGCCGCGACAGCGACTTGCACTTCGTCGGCCTGAGCGGCACCGATGGCGAATGCCGCGAGCAGGCCAGGGGCAAAACGTGAGACACGATTGATCATGTAACGGCTCCGTGAGTGGCAAGTGCAGTGGGCAGTTGTTATTGAAGAGGCAGACTGCGCCGATGCGAGAGCATGAGACGCTGTATAGCGAAATATATAGCGAAATATATAGCGAAATGCCGCCAGACAGGAAGCGCTGCTGTGAAACCGGGTGGAGGCGCCGCGTTCCTCACCCGGTGGGGTTTATCATCGCGCCAGTTTTGCCAGTGCGCCTTCAGCCAGTTGCCGGGTCAGTTCAGCGCTGCCGAGGTCTTTGCCGAGCGTGAAGGCCTGGCCGGCCCAGAGGTTGCTGAAATCTGCTTCGCCCTTCGCACGCAGCGGCATCAAGGCACCGCCAGCCAGCGGAAAAGCCGGGGCCTTGTCCGACATCGGGCCCAGTTCGCGCATCACCCGATTGAGAATCCCCCGCGCCGGACGCCCGGTAAACAGATTGGTCACCGCGGTCTCGCTTTCCTTGGCGGTGCGCAAGGCCTTGTAGTGCGACGCGCTGACTTTCGCTTCCGGGGTAAACAGATACGCCGTCCCGACTTGAACAGCCGAAGCGCCGAGCATGAACGCGGCCGCCACGCCGCGCGCATCGGCAATCGCACCGGCTGCAATCACCGGTACATTTACCGCGTCGACCACTTGCGGCACCAGCGCAAACGTACCGACCTGACTGCTCAGGTCCTCGCTGAGAAACATCCCGCGATGGCCGCCGGCCTCGTAACCCATGGCGATGATCGCGTCGCAACCGTTCTGCTCGAGCCAGATCGCTTCGTCGACGGTGGTTGCCGACGAGATGATTTTCGCACCAGTGGCCTTGACCCGATCCAGCAAGGATTTTTCCGGCAGGCCAAAGTGAAAGCTCACCACTTCAGGGCGAAACTCTTCCAGCACTTCGCAGGCAGCGGCATCGAAGGGCGCGCGATTGGATACTGGCGTTGGCGCATCGAAATCGACACCCAGTTCGCGATAGTAGGGTTCCAGCAGTTTTTTCCAGTCACGGGCCTTTTGCTCATCGGCGGCCGGAGGTTGATGGCAGAAAAAGTTGACGTTGAACGGCTTGTTCGTGCCTTGGCGAATGGTCTTCAGTTCTTCGCGCAGTTGTTCGATGGTCAGCATCGCCGCCGGCATTGAACCGAGGCCACCGGCGTTACAGGTCGCGATGACCATCGATGAATTCGTGGCACCGGCCATGGGGCCCTGGATGATCGGCAGTTCGATGCCGAACAGGTCAAGAATGCGGGTATCAGGCCATTGACTCATGGAATAGCTTCTCCGACGACAAAACAGGGCAGGGACGGTAGCAGCCGGTTTTTTAACGCAAAGCCACCCCCCATGACCAGCACAGATTTGTAGCTTGAACAACAGGCGCTGGCTCGGTGTTCGGGCCCGATTGGCTAAAGGTCGAGTGGGGCAAAATGTTGCAATGTGCTATTCCAATGCCTCGACATCCTGAATTTCACCGGTAAGAGGCAGTCATGTTCAAAGGTATTCTGATCGACAAAGACGACAGCGGTTATCGCGCCAACCTGCAAGAAATCAGCGACGAGCAGTTGCCGCAGGGCGATGTGACAGTGGATGTCGCGTACAGCACGCTGAACTTCAAGGACGGCCTGGCGATCACCGGCAGCAGCCCGGTGGTGCGCAAGTTTCCGATGGTGCCGGGGATCGATCTGGCGGGCACCGTCGAAGTCAGCTCACACCCGGACTACAAGGTTGGCGACGCGGTGCTGCTCAACGGCTGGGGCGTCGGCGAAAACCACTGGGGCGGCCTGGCGCAGAAGGCGCGACTGAACGGTGACTGGTTGATTCCGCTGCCCAAGGCATTCACCGCTGCGCAAGCCATGGCCATCGGCACGGCGGGCTACACGGCGATGCTGTGCATCATGGCGCTGGAGCGCAACGGCGTGACACCGCAACAGGGCGAAGTGCTGGTGACGGGCGCCAACGGTGGCGTTGGCAGTTTTGCGATTGCGTTGCTGAGCAAGCTTGGCTACCGCGTGGTCGCTTCGACCGGTCGAGTGTCTGAACACGAATACCTGAAGCACCTGGGCGCTGGCGAAATCATTGATCGCGCCACCCTGTCCTTGCCCGGCAAGCCGCTGGCTAAAGAGCGCTGGGCGGGCGTCATCGATTCGGTTGGCAGCCACACGCTGGCCAATGCCTGCGCCAGCACCCGGGCCGAAGGCACCGTGGCCGCGTGCGGTCTGGCTCAGGGCATGGACTTTCCGGCCTCGGTCGCGCCGTTCATTTTGCGAGGCGTGACGCTGGCCGGAATCAACAGCGTGACCCAGCCCAAGGCCCGCCGCATCGAGGCCTGGGATCGTCTGGCGAAGGACCTGGATTTTGCTCTGTTGCCACTGATCAGCCATGAGATCGGCCTCGGCGAAGCGATCGACGCGGCACCGAAGTTGCTGGCGGGGCAGCTCCGAGGGCGGGTGGTGGTGGATGTGAATCGCTGATCACTGTCAGGTTTTGCCTTCACGTTCGAGCAATTCGCGCTTGCGCTCCACGCCCCAGCGGTAGCCCGACAGATTGCCGTCACTGCGCACAACGCGATGACAGGGGATCGCCACCGCGAGGCTGTTGGCACCGCAAGCCTGAGCGACTGCGCGCACGGCTTTTGGCGAGCCGATACGCAGGGCGATGTCCGCGTAGCTGGCGGTGCTGCCGACCGGTATTTCCCGCAGCGCCTGCCACACCCGTTCCTGAAACGCCGTACCGCGCACGTCCAGTGGCAAATCCAGTCCAATGGCGGGCGCCTCAATGAAGCCGACGACGCGAGCGATCAGTTGTTCGAACTCGGCATCGGCGCCGATCAGGTTGGCCCGGCGAAACTGGTCCTGCAGGTCGCAGACCAATTGGTGCGGATCGTCCCCCAGCAAAATCGCGCAGATCCCGCGTGCGCTCTGTGCCACCAGAATGGCGCCGAGCGAGCACTGGCCGACGGCGAACCGAATGTCATTGTTCTGCCCGGCGGCCCGGAAATCGCCGGGTTTCATGCCCAGTACCCGATCGGCTGCCTCATAGAAGCGGCTGTTGGAATTGAAACCGGCGTCGTACAGCGCATCGGTCACCGAGCCGCCGTCTGCCAGACGCTGACGAACCCGGCGCGAGCGATGCGCGGCGGCATACCCCTTGGGAGTCAGGCCTGTCGCAGTTTTGAAAATACGGTGAAAATGGAAGGCACTCAGGCCGGCGGCTTTGGCGAGATCATTGAGTGCCGGAAAGGTGTCCGACGCCTCGATCTGACGACAGGCTGCCGCAACGGTGGCGGCATGCTGCGCTGCGACTTCGGTCTGATCCTTGTTCACTCTTCTGCTTGGGCGATATCCCGCGGCTTCGGCTTCTTCGGCGGTCTCGAAGAACTCGACGTTCTGTGGTTTCGGCAAGCGCGCCAGGCTACTGGGGCGGCAATAGATGCCGGTGGTTTTCACGGCGTAGACAAACTGGCCGTCCGCCCGAGCGTCGCGTGCCAGGACAGCGGCCCAGCGTGGATCGTCTTCAGTGTTCAGCGAGATGGAAAGCGTTTTCATGATGGAGAGTCCGTTGACCTGTTGAATGTCAGGTTAACCAGTGCCGCCAGCCGGAACACTCCGACCCTTGCGGTCAAACTTTTCAGGATTATCCAGCGGTGCGAAATGTCAGGTTGAAGCGCTGTTCGCCCAAGCGCGGGTGCCGGCCAGGCTTGACCGGCAGGATACCGTGATAGCGCAACCGATCGACGCCGCCCCAGATCACCATGTCGCCGTGCAACAACGAGATTTTCTGGCTCCTGTCGCCGCGCGCGAAACCGCCGAACAGGAATGTGGCGGGCAGTCCCAATGACAGCGAAACGATCGGCGCTTCGTAGGCACTTTCGTCTTTGTCCTGATGCAACGACATCTTCGCGCCTGGGACATAACGATTGATCAGGCAGGAATCCGGCATGAAGTCCGCAAATCCCGCGCGTTTCGCCGCTGCCTGGGCCAGCTCTCGAAAAGCCTCGGGCATGGCCGGCCAGGGGCGATGGCTCACTGGATCTTCGGATGAATAGCGGTAACCGCTGCGATCAGTGATCCAGCCCAGTGCGCCGCAACTGCTGGTGGCCACCGACATGCTGAAGCCTCCGGGTGTCATCATGTGACGCAACGGGGCGCAGGCGATGATCGCTTCCAGGGCCGGTAACAACTGCTCGATGTGCGGCAGGGCGAAACCGCGCAGCACCCAGGATTGCTCGCCGATCTGTTCGGCGCGCCGGGGTTGTTCGGATTCTGTGTCGGCGAACAGATCGAAGGTGGTTTGCATGATCGTCAGGTCGCGTCGTGGAAAATGATGCCCAGAGTATGCCGTTTTCCGCTGTGCAATCGGCTGACGCCGTGGCGCATGGTCACCCGATAATCACTGCGCACGCCTTTGACCGGCCGCTGATTGACAGCAAAGATCAGCGCGTCGCCTTTTCTCAGGTCCATCACCAGCGGGCGCGATTGCATTCTCGGACGTTGTTCGGTCATGACGAACTCGCCGCCGGTGAAATCTTCGCCAGGTTCTGACAGAAGAATCGCCACTTGCAGTGGGAACACATGTTCGCCGTACAGGTCCTGATGCAGACAGTTGTAGTCCTGTGGACCGTATTGCAGCAAGAGCGGGGTAGGTCGCAGTTGACCGGCGGCGTGGCAGCGCTCGAGAAATTCGCTGTGTCGCGCTGGAAAACGCTCCGGCAATCCCATTCGTTCATACCAGCGGTTGGCCAGAGGCACGAGTCGCGGATAGAGCGCGCTGCGCAGGCGTTCCACCACCGATGGAAGCGGATAGCGCAGGTATTTGTATTCCCCGCGCCCGAAACCGTGACGGGCCATGATGACCCGGGATCGAAACGGTTCACTTTGTGGGTAAAGCGCACTCAACCGATCACAGGTGTCCGGGCGCAGCAGCGTGCGGAGAACGGCACAACCGTCTAGGTCCAGTTGCTGCTCGAGGGCGATCCAGTCGAGCGCATCGAGCGGGGAGGCGGGTGAGGGTGGCATGCTGATTCCTTGGCTCATATTCAGGTATCAGTCTGGGGCGTCCACCCGGCCGGAACACTCCGCCGCTTGCGGTCTAATTGTCACCCGGGGCTTACAGGGCCTTGCTGACGCTGATGTCGCTGATGACATCGTCGCTCTGGCCGTGCAGGGCATCCAGCGCTGCCTTGGCTTCTTCCGGGGTGCCGTTTTCCAGTTGGGCGAACTCGAAGCGGCGTTCGCCGTTGAGTTTGTACTTGATCACGTATTTGGTCGTTTGGGCCACGTTGATGCTTACCTGTGTGCGTGGGCGGAACCGCTCAGCTGAGCTTGGAGCTCGAGCGGCGAATGATCTTGATCGAATGCGTCAGGGTTGGCTTGCGGGTCACGCTGATCGCCCGTCGGCTGACGGTGTCGATGGTGATGTTCCAGAAGCCGGTGCTTGGCGCGGTGATTCGGGCGGGGAACGTGTCGAAAGCGCCGCCGTGATAGGTGTGGCGCCCGCCATTCTTGAAGCTGCGGAAGTTGGCGTCGTTCATCAGACGGATGTTGCAGGTTTGCGAGCATTGAATGACGACGATGTCGTCCTCGTTGAGGTGCTCGCGCTGGTGAATGAATTTCATGGGCGCCTCCAGAAGGGCTTTTTCTACAAAATCAAAACGATAGCATTGTCGATTGGCGCAGTTTATCAGCCCGGACAGGTTATTATCCGGCCGTCGGGCACCGCTTTGACAATTAAAAACAGATATTCACGATTCGATGTGGGTTAAATGCAGTGAGCCTCGGAGAAAAACGGTATTCGTGCTGTCGGAGGGTCTTTATTGGAGGTTTTGTATGAAGTGGGGTGTGGTGATTCTGCCGTTGGCATTGGCAATGGGTGGTTGCGCAAGCGTTTCGCAAATCAATGAAACGCTGCCGACCATGAACGTCATTTCCGGCAAGAAACCCCATGAATATGCACAGTGCCTGTCCGAGAAACTGGCCGACAGCCGGGGTGCCTTGCAGGTAGAGCGGCACAAGGACGAGGTTCGGGTCATTGTGCCGGGCAAGCTGGGATCGGGCCCGGCAGCGGTGTTTGACATCGAGGATCGCTCCGGCGGCAGCAGTATCAAGCTGCACGAACGGATGTCCAATGTGCCGCTGCGCCCATGGGATGTGCGCAAAGCTGCCACGGCCTGTATTTCCGGCTGATAGACTGTCAACAGTCAGCATTGATGCCGTCACAGCGTTGCTGTGGCGGCATTGTCATTTCTGGAGCGGTGAATGAAGAGAGAGCAGGTGCAGGAGCGACACAAGGAAGGACTCATTGCGGCTACCCATGTGATCCAGAACCCGGCGAATCCGGGGGAGTGGATCGTGTTTTTCAAGAAAAGCGCCGGTCGCAGCTACTTTCTGGTCGACGATAACGACGAAGTCGAATCCTTCAACCGGCTCGACGACCTGATCGAAGTCGTGCGCGGGCTGGGGATCAAGTTCGCCGAAATTCACATGTAAGGCTATTTACACACCACCACCACGCTACGGTTTTTGTAGTTGCCGACGTCGACGCCCAGCGTCTTGTCGCTTTCCTTGGGCGCTGGTGTGCCGTCGGTCCCGACGATGCGATAGCCGGTTCCGGCGCAGGACGCGTCAGCCTTTTCATAACAGCTGGCCCAGGAGTTGGCCTCGCCGGAGCAGTCGATGCTCAGGCCTTGTTCACCGTTGTTCAGGTAAGTGGTCTGCGAAGTAGCGCAGCCGGTCAGGGCCGCGAGCGCAATCAGGGGCACGAAACGGATGAAGGGGCGGTTGGTCATGGCTATGTCATCTTCGAGAGGGAGGGGGCTAGACGCTATGACAGCGCCGACATGAAAAGGTTATAGCGATTGGCCACTTCTTTGTGCGCAGCCCAAAAAAAGCCCTGCGCGAAGGCAGGGCCGGGATTTGCAGTCGCCGATCAGTCCTGATCCTTGCCGCGACGCTTCGGTGCGGCAGGCGTGTAATCAAGCACCGCGGCCACTTCAATCGCCATTGCTTCAGTGGGCAACGGGCCGGATACATCTTCGCCGTTGGCGGCAGTGATATGCCACTGGCCATCTTTCGCCTTGGCGACGGTGTACCCGTTGATGATTTTTGCTGCGGACATCTAGCGGCCTCGTTGGCTGGTTCAAAGGCGCCATGATAACGGTAAATCGGCGAACGGGCGCAGGTCGATGAGGTGTTTCGAGATCTTTGGGCTACGCTGATTGCGCAGCCTCTGTGTGCGGATTGAACTATCCGCCAGATTATTTCTCTATGTTGACATCGGTTAGCCAGTGCGGGGCATTGTAAGGTGTACGCCGCCTGATTAGACTGCGCCGAAACTCGTACACACAGCCCTTTCAAGGACTTATATGATCAAGAAATGCTTGTTCCCAGCAGCCGGTTACGGTACTCGCTTCCTCCCAGCGACGAAGGCCATGCCCAAAGAAATGCTGCCGGTGGTAAACAAGCCACTGATCCAGTACGGCGTCGAAGAAGCTCTGGATGCCGGTCTGAACGAAATCTCCATCGTGACCGGCCGTGGCAAACGCGCTCTGGAAGACCACTTCGACATCAGCTATGAGCTGGAAAACCAGATCAAGGGCACCGACAAGGAAAAATACCTGGTCGGTATCCGCAAGCTGTTGGACGAGTGCTCGTTCTCCTACACCCGTCAGACCGAAATGAAAGGCCTGGGTCACGCGATCCTGACCGGTCGCCCATTGATCGGTGACGAACCGTTCGCTGTGGTGCTGGCAGACGACCTGTGCGTGAACCTCGAAGGTGACGGCGTACTGACCCAGATGGTCAAGCTGTACAAGCAGTTCCGCTGCTCGATCATTGCCATTCAGGAAGTCGATCCGCAGGAAACCAGCAAGTACGGCGTGATCGCTGGCGAAATGATCCGCGACGACATCTACCGTGTACACAGCATGGTCGAGAAGCCAAAACCGGAAGACGCGCCATCGAACCTGGCGATCATCGGCCGTTACATCCTGACCCCGGACATCTTCGATCTGATCGAACAGACCGAACCAGGCAAAGGTGGTGAAATCCAGATCACCGACGCCCTGATGAAACAAGCCCAGAACGGCTGCGTGATGGCCTACAAGTTCAAGGGCAAGCGTTTCGACTGCGGTGGTGCGGAAGGCTACATCGAAGCAACCAACTTCTGCTTCGAGAACTTCTACAAGACTGGCAAGGCTTACTGATAGCGCCTGACCTGCCTGTACGAAAAAGCCACCTCCGGGTGGCTTTTTCATTTTCCGCCCCCATATCGCCAGGAGCGCTTGCCCAACGGACGACGACGGGTATGCTGATCGCCTGCCGAGGAGATAGAAATGGCCTACGATTTTGACCTTTATGTGATTGGTGCCGGTTCCGGCGGTGTGCGGGCTGCGCGTTTTGCTGCCGGGTTCGGTGCGAAAGTGGCGGTGGCCGAGAGCCGTTATCTGGGTGGGACCTGCGTGAACGTCGGTTGCGTACCGAAAAAACTGTTGGTGTATGGGGCGCATTTCGCCGAAGACTTCGAGCAGTCCTCGGGTTTTGGCTGGAGCTTGGGCGAGGCGGATTTCGACTGGGCCACGCTGATTGCCAACAAGGATCGCGAGATCAATCGCCTGAACGGCATTTATCGCAATCTGCTGGTCAACAGCGGCGTGACCCTGCATGAAGCCCACGCGAAAATCGTCGGCCCGCACGAAGTTGAGGTCAATGGCGAGCGATACACCGCGAAGAATATTCTGATCGCCACCGGTGGCTGGCCACAGATCCCTGAGATTCCGGGGCATGAGCATGCGATCAGCTCGAACCAGGCGTTCTTCCTCAAAGAACTGCCCAAGCGTGTACTGGTCGTCGGTGGCGGCTACATCGCTGTTGAATTTGCCGGGATTTTCCATGGCCTGGGCGCCAACACGACATTGTTGTATCGCGGGGATCTGTTCCTCCGTGGTTTCGACGGTTCGGTGCGTAACCATTTGAAAGAAGAACTGACCAAGCGCGGTCTGGATCTGCAATTCAATGCCGACATTGCCCGTATCGACAAGCAACCCGATGGCAGCCTGAAAGCGACACTCAAGGATGGTCGCGTGCTGGAGGCGGATTGTGTGTTCTACGCCACCGGCCGACGTCCGATGCTGGACAACCTGGGGCTGGAGAACACTGATGTGCAGCTCGACGACAAAGGCTTCATCAAGGTCGACGAGGAATATCAAACCACCGAGCCATCAATCCTGGCGCTGGGCGATGTCATCGGTCGCGTACAGTTGACGCCGGTGGCGCTGGCCGAAGGCATGGCGGTGGCGCGGCGTCTGTTCAAGCCTGAGCAATATCGTCCGGTGGATTACAAGATGATCCCGACGGCCGTGTTCAGTCTGCCGAATATCGGCACCGTCGGCCTGACCGAAGAAGAGGCTCGGGAAGCGGGCCACGAAGTCGTGATTTACGAAAGCCGCTTCAGGCCGATGAAGTTGACCCTGACTGACTGCCAGGAGCGCACGCTGATGAAGCTGGTGGTCGATGGCAAGACCGACAAGGTCCTGGGCTGTCACATGGTCGGGCCGGATGCCGGCGAGATCGTGCAGGGCCTGGCAATCGCATTGAAGGCCGGCGCCACCAAGCGTGACTTCGACGACACCATCGGGGTGCACCCGACGGCGGCCGAAGAGTTTGTCACCATGCGTACGCCGGTCGGCGCTTAAGTCTTTTTCGGTTCTGCTGCGTCTGGCGCTGCCGCAACGGCCGTGGCCAGGCGCAAGCTGGCTTGAACCGTGGTCAATTCCTTTTCCAGTGACTGATTGAGTTGCGACTGCTCGTCGACGTTCTGCTTGAGCGTCTGGCTTTCCAGCAGTGCCACACGCAAACGTTCCTGAAGGAGGGTGCGTTCGCTGTCGACGCGAGACGCTTGCTCCAGCAGTTGATCCTGACGCTGATTGCTTTGTTTGAGTTGATCCTGCATCAGGCTCAATTCGCGTACGGTGCCGCGATTTTCAGTCAGCAGGCGCTCGTTGTCGCGGTGCAGCTGGGTGATCTCGTCCTGACGTACCAGGGCGCTTTGCTGCGCCTGGCGTAACTCCATCTGCAACTGCTGAATCTGAGTTTCGTGGCGGCTTTGCTCCTGCTCGCGCTGTTCCTTGATGGCGTTGCGGTAGTGCTCAAGCGCGTCGCGGGCGTGCAGGTGTTTCTCTTCCAGTGAGCGGATCTGCTCGTCCTTGTCCTGCAGGCGCAGCTCAAAATCCGCCAGTGCCTGATTCAGCCCGGCGTTGCGGGTCTGTTCGGTCTGCAGCATTGAGCGGGTATCGCTCAGGGCTTCGGATTCCTTGGCCAGCGCGGCGCCCTGAATGTCGTGTTTCTTCTCCAGTTGCGCATGATCCTGACGAAGCAGATTCAGCTCGCTTTCCAGTGCCTGACGCTGTTGTTCGTACTGCTCGCGTGCCTGGTCGATCGGCTCCTGCGCCTGTTCTTTCAGGCGTTGGGCAAGGCGCGTGACGAGCGCCAGCAGCTCGTCATCGATGGGTTCTGCCGAGAGATCGGCCGGTTCGCTGCCGTCATCGAGTTCCTTCAGATAGCGATGAATCGTGGTTTTTGAACCGGTATTACCCAGCTCGATGCGTACTGCGTCGATGCTGGGGTGTTCGCCACGGGCGAGGATCGCTGCGCGCGCGATCTGGACGACTGCTTTGTTAACGCCGCCACGGGCCATATCTGCTCCTACCATTTCGTACTGTGGTACATGCCACTAAAGTACGCAGTGTACCACGTTGAAAATAAAGTAAAACAAGCACCGATAAACGGGCGGGATATACTGGTATTACCCCATGTGAAACCCATAAAATCGTTCACCTGACAAGCCTTCAGTACGCCACGAGAGAATCAGCCCATGAGCGACATCGATCGCTATCTGCAAGCCGCCACCCGCGACAACACCCGCCGCAGTTATCGCGCGGCCATCGAGCACTTCGAATCCGTGTGGGGCGGTTTTCTGCCGGCGACAGGGGACAGCATCGCGCGGTATCTGGTGGCGCATGCCGGCGTGCTGTCGGTCAACACGCTGAAGTTGCGCCTGTCGGCGTTGGCGCAGTGGCATAACAGTCAGGGCTTCGCCGATCCCACCAAGTCGCCAATGGTGCGCAAAGTGTTCAAGGGCATCCGCGCCCTGCATCCCGCGCAGGAAAAACAGGCCGAGCCTTTACAGCTGCGCGATCTTGAGCAGACCGTTGCCTGGCTTGAACAGGAAATGAAGGACGCCCGGGAGAAACTGGATCGTCCGCTGCTGCTACGTGCCTGCCGCGACCGCGCGTTGATCCTGCTGGGCTTCTGGCGTGGCTTTCGCAGCGATGAACTGTGTCGGGTGCAGATCGAGCATGTGCAGGCGCACGCCGGCAGCGGCATTACCCTGTACCTGCCGCGCAGCAAGGGCGATCGGGAAAACCTCGGGCAGACCTATCAGGCCCCGGCGCTGCTGAAGTTGTGCCCGGTGCAGGCTTACATCGAATGGATCACCGAAGCGGCGCTGGTACGGGGCCCGGTGTTTCGCGCCGTCGATCGC
This sequence comes from Pseudomonas sputi, assembly GCF_021603585.1. Taxonomy (GTDB): domain Bacteria; phylum Pseudomonadota; class Gammaproteobacteria; order Pseudomonadales; family Pseudomonadaceae; genus Aquipseudomonas; species Aquipseudomonas sputi. The sequence goes on from NZ_BQHI01000006.1 coordinate 145,490, forward strand.
TGGGGCAATCTCGGCGAGGAGGGCTTGCACGCCAACAGTGTGATCCCGTTGTTGCGCCAGGCCCTGGAGCGCGCAGGAATCTCCGCCGATCGTTACACCAGCCACTCCCTGCGTCGCGGTTTCGCAACATGGGCCCACCAAAGCGGCTGGGATCTCAAATCGTTGATGAGTTATGTGGGCTGGAAGGACATGAAGTCCGCCATGCGCTATGTTGAAGCGAGCCCCTTTCACGGGATGGCCCGGATTACGGATAAGCCGCTGTCGCCGTAGAGATCGTTTTCTTCTATTAATACTCTCAGCTAATAGCGAAAACAAATCAGCAGCATCAGGTTTGCCAATGAGCCATCCGTCGAGTGACTGGGTAGGATTCACCCATCGAATTCACAACCCTGACGGAGAGTCATCAATGCCTATCATCAACAGCCAAGTAAAACCGTTCAAAGCTACCGCATTCAAAAACGGCGACTTCGTACAAGTCTCGGACGCTGACCTGAAAGGCAAATGGTCCGTAGTGTTCTTCTACCCGGCCGACTTCACTTTCGTTTGCCCAACCGAGCTCGAAGACCTGGCTGACAACTACGCCGCCTTCCAGAAGCTGGGCGTAGAGATCTACAGCGTTTCGACCGACACTCACTTTGCCCACGCTGCCTGGCACAACACTTCGCCAGCCATCGGCAAAATCGAATACACCATGATCGGCGACCCGACCCACGTCATCTCCCGCAACTTCGACGTGCTGATCGAAGAAGCTGGCCTGGCGGATCGTGGCACCTTCGTGATCAACCCTGAAGGCCAGATCAAAATCGTTGAACTGAACGATGGCGGCGTTGGCCGTGACGCTTCCGAGCTGCTGCGCAAAATCAAGGCTGCTCAGTACGTCGCTGCTCACCCAGGCGAAGTTTGCCCGGCCAAGTGGAAAGAAGGCGAGGCCACGCTGGCTCCGTCCCTGGACCTGGTCGGCAAGATCTGAGTCTCTGTGACACACGCAATGCAGGGCGGGACTCCGCACCTACTTAAGTAAGCTGCACCGCCCAATAGAAAAGCCCGGGCGAGATTCGCTCGGGCTTTTTTTCGCCTCAAATAAAGTCAGGAGATCGCCCGTATGTTGGACGCCAATCTTAAAGCCCAGTTGAAATCGTACCTGGAACGGGTCACCCAGCCGATCGAGATCGTTGCTTCACTCGACGACGGTGCGAAATCCCGTGAAATGCTCGACCTGTTGAAAGACGTTGCCAGTCTTTCGCATCAGATTACCTTGATCGACAGCGGCGACGATGCGCGCAAACCGTCGTTCTCGATCAACCGCCCCGGTGCCGACATCAACCTGCGTTTCGCCGGCATCCCGATGGGCCATGAATTCACCTCGCTGGTGCTGGCCCTGCTGCAAGTCGGCGGCCACCCTTCGAAGGCCAGTGTCGAAGTGATCGAACAGATTCGCTCGCTCAAGGGTGAGTTCAACTTCGAGACTTACTTCTCGCTGTCCTGCCAGAATTGCCCGGACGTTGTTCAGGCACTGAACCTGATGGCCGTGCTGAACCCGAAGATCCGCCACGTCGCCATCGACGGCGCGCTGTTCCAGGACGAAGTCAACGATCGCAAGATCATGGCCGTGCCAAGCATTTACCTGAATGGCGAAAACTTCGGTCAGGGCCGCATGGGCCTGGAAGAAATCCTCGCCAAACTCGACACCGGCGCCATCGAGCGTCAGGCCGAGAAAATCAGCGCCAAGCAAGCCTTTGATGTGCTGGTGGTCGGCGGTGGCCCGGCCGGAGCTTCGGCGGCGATTTACGCCGCACGTAAAGGCATTCGCACCGGTGTTGCAGCCGAGCGCTTTGGCGGTCAGGTGCTGGACACCATGGCCATCGAGAACTTCATTTCCGTACAGGAAACCGAAGGCCCGAAACTGGCGACCGCGCTGGAAGAGCACGTCAAGCAGTACGACGTCGACATCATGAACCTGCAGCGCGCCGACAAGCTGATCCCGGGCAAGAATGGCGAGCTGCATGAAGTCCGCTTCGCCAGCGGCGCGACCCTCAAGGCCAAGAGCGTGATTCTGGCGACCGGCGCGCGCTGGCGCGAAATGAACGTGCCGGGCGAACAGGAATACCGCAACAAGGGCGTGGCGTACTGCCCGCACTGCGACGGCCCGCTGTTCAAAGGCAAGCGTGTGGCGGTGATTGGCGGGGGGAACTCCGGCGTCGAAGCGGCCATCGACCTGGCCGGTATCGTGTCGCACGTAACGCTGCTGGAGTTCGACGTTCAGTTGCGCGCCGACGCCGTACTGCAACGCAAGCTGCACAGCCTGCCGAATGTCACTGTGATCACCAGTGCGCTGACCACCGAAGTCACTGGCGACGGACAGAAGGTCAACGGCCTTCGCTACAAGGATCGCAATACTGACGAGCTGCGCACGGTCGAGCTGGAAGGGATTTTCGTGCAGATCGGTCTGCTGCCCAACACCGATTGGCTCAAAGGCACCATCGAGCTGTCGCCGCGCGGCGAGATCATCGTCGACAACCGTGGTGAAACCTCGATCCCCGGCATCTTTGCCGCTGGTGACGTGACCACCGTGCCGTACAAGCAGATCGTGATTGCGGTGGGCGAGGGTGCCAAGGCTTCCCTCAGCGCTTTCGATCATCTGATCCGCACTTCGGCTCCGGCGTAAGCCAAAGGCCTGAAAAAGAAAAACCCCATCAGCAATGATGGGGTTTTTTCTTTGCGGGGTGTTTTCTACCCAGGTTCAGCTTTACAGCGGCGCCGGCTGGATGATTTCAACCCAGTAGCCATCCGGGTCCTTGATGAACGCCAGGCTCTTCATGCGGCCATCGGTCAGGCGCTTCTGGAAGTCGCAGCCCAGCTCTTCGAAGCGTGCGCACGCCGCAACGATGTCCGGTACCGAAATGCAGATATGACCAAAACCGCGCGGGTCGGTGTTGCCGTTGTGGTAGGCGAAGTCCGCGTCGTTTTCGGTGCCGTGGTTGTGGGTCAGTTCCAGAATGCCGGGAATCGATTTCATCCACTCGGTGCGCGCAGCGGCGTCGGCCGGGATCTGCGATTTGTCGACCAGGGCGAGGAAATACAGGCTGAATTCCGCTTCCGGAAAATCACGCTTCTCGACCAGCGAGAAACCCAGTACGCGGGTGTAGAAATCCAGCGACTTGGTGATGTCTTTGACGCGCAGCATGGTGTGGTTGAACACGAAGTTGCGGGTTGCGCTGTCCGGGGTGGCAGTGACGCCAGGAAAGGTGTTCAGTTCTTGCAGGCTCATGGGCCCTCCGTAACAAATTGGGGCGAGTGAATGCGCGCAATGATACGCATGCCTTGCGGCATCGCCAAACCGAAAGCGCGGGCTTGCCCTGCGGGCGGGCCGGCCTCAGACTTTACGGCTTAATCCGCGAGTGCCTCTGGTAATGATCCGACCGTTCAAATCGCTGTTCGTTTTCCTGGGTTTTTCCCTGCTGGCCTTGCCGGCCTTTGCCGAGGCGCCAAGCATCACTTGGCCCGCCGGCTGGGAAGTCGAGGCGTTGCCCGAAACCTCCCCTGAAGTCTCCCGTCAGCGCGCAGTGAAGACTGATGCCGATGGCAATCAGGTGATGGTGATGGAGTTGATGATGACCCACGTGGAAAGTGGTCATCAGGTCAACTTGCAAGGCGTGTTGCTGGAGATGCGCAAGTCGGTGCAGAAAGACTTTTTCCAGAGCGGTTATCAGAGTGTCTGCAACAGGGTTCATGCGAGTACGCTGGGTTCGCTGGCCGCGCTTGAGACCACTTGTACGGTGACTGAAAACGGCCGTCATGTGTTGTCACAAACATTGGTTGCGGCGGTAGAGGCGGATAAGGCGTACGTACTTTCGTATGCCGGGCAGGCGAAGGTTTATAAGGCCAGCGGCGACGACATATTGGCTGTGCGAAACAGCTTGAAATTTTAGTCGTCTGTTCGTGGCCGGCGTGGCGTTAGATACCTGAACTGATTAAGCATAAAGTTAATCGCCGGGTAACGGGGCAACATTCGGAAGCATAGTTTCAGTGCGAGAGGGTTTTGAAACTCAACTTGATCGACAGAAAAATCGTTGCATTTGTTAAATATTGTCCAAAAAAAAGCCCTGCATATGCAGGGCTTTCATGTTTGCGAGGGCGATTAACCGCGCAACCAGGAATCAACGGTGGCTGCACCGTATTGTTCCTTCCAGGCCTTCAGGCCGCGGTGGTTGCCACCCTTGGTCTCGATCAGCTCACCGGTGTGCGGGTTCTGATAGACCTTGACCACGCGAGCGCGGCGGGTTTTAGGTGCGGCGGTCAGTTGCAGACCGGATTTCGCCGGGTTCGGATCGAGAATGGCGATGATGTCTTTCAGGCCTTTGCCGTAGGTTTTCATCAGCCCCTGGAGCTTTTCTTCGAATTCGATTTCTTTCTTGAGCCCGGCATCGTTCTTCAGCGATTCCAGCTGCTTGAGCTGTTCCTGAAGGGCCTTTTCAGCTGCACGAAATTCAGCGAGTCTGGACAATATCTTTACTCCAATAATGTATTTGGCTGATACCAACCGCAAACAAAGCTATAAGCCAAGAGCCTTGAAGCGACTCGGTGATAATGGCTCACCTGCCCATCTTGCAACAGGTAAGAAAAATTGTAGTAGTTAATTCGACAAGAGTAAATCCTGACTTTTTCTTCATGTAACAACAATGCTGTTTTGTATCAATTTGGTGCGGGCTGTCGGCGACGCAGGATTTATCCCGCCAAGTTAATGATGAGTTAATGCTTCGATGAAGTCTGCAGCCGGCATCGGCTTGCCGAAAAGGTAGCCCTGCAGAAAGTTGACATGGTGGGCGGCCAGATAATCACACTGGGCCTGCGTTTCCACACCTTCGGCCACAATGCCCAAATCCAGTTTGGTGGAGAGTTCGATGATGGTGTCCAGAATGTGCCGGGACAGGGCGTCTGTATCGATCATGGCCACGAATGTCTGGTCGATCTTGAGGAAGTCCACATTGAAGGTTCTCAAGTAGCCAAGGCTTGAATGGCCAGTCCCAAAGTCGTCAATCGCGATCTTCACGCCCATTGCGCGCAGCTGTGCGAACAGTTGATGGGTAATGGCGGTCGGCTCGATCAGCTCGCGTTCGGTCAGCTCCAGGACCAGAGTGATGCTGCCAGGCTGAAAAGCTGACAAAAACTCACGGCAATCCTCAAGCAGCTCAAAATCGCGGCAGTGACTGGCGGTGATGTTGATGCCAATGTGGAAAGGCGCCTCGAAGGTCGATGACAGCGGCCCGAGTATGGCAGCGGTCTGCTGCATCAAGGTGCGGGTCATCGGCACGATCAGCCCGGAATGTTCGGCAAACGGTATGAACAGGTCCGGACGCACCAGCCCTTCCTTGGGATGGTTCCAGCGCATCAGCACTTCTGCGCCCGACCACCGTTTGCTGTCGCCGTGCACCACCGGTTGAAAGTACGGAATGAACTCTCCGGCTTCCAATGCCCGAAGCATTTCCTGACTGGGCGACGTCGAGCGCTTCTGCAAGGTGTAGCCGATCGCGCCCGATACGGCACCAAAGAACATCAGCAGGCTGAACAGCGGCGGATACTCCTCTTTCATGTAGCGCCAGGTTTCTCCTGCCGGAAAAGCGGCTGTTACCGAGAACGCATAGCGCGATGAGTGCAAGGTACTTTGTGCAACCGGCAGCGCGGGCAGGGCGCCTTGATGCACTTTGCCGTCGGCGCTGAGCCAGTTGTTGCCGACTTGCAGAAACAACAGCGTGTGCCGGCCGATCAGGCGCAGGATGTTGCTCAGGTGATAGCCGTCCAGTGTGGTCAGCGCACCACCGCGGCCCTCGCTCAGGCGATACACCAGCAGCGCGCTCTCGGGCGTGACCGGGTTGCCGTTCATGAGCCACAACTTGCCCTTTGCGTAGTCGCCCGGATTCACGGTTTCCTTGAAGTCGCCGAACAGCGAACTGCAATAGAGATTGTCGTCCCACACCAGATTGGTCGAGCGTACGAACGGACGCCGGGTGACTTGTTCGCGCAAGGCCAGTTTGACGGTCTCGCAGGTCTGGCCGGCCAAAGGCAACAATTCGCGGGCGGCCTGGGCAGTGTTGTCGAGCATCAGTTCGAACTGGCGCAGGGCTTCATCGGCGGTGTGCTGCGAACTCTGTTGAAGGGCGCGTCCGGCCTGCATATAGAGAATGACGCTGCCGAGTACGATCGGCAGCATGCCACACAGCAGTGTCACGATAATCCGGGTACTGCGCTTGCGGCGGGGCCTGACGGTCAGTGGCATGAGCGCATCCTGTCGCGATGGAGTGGGGCTCTCGATTGCAGGCCAAGCGTGCGCGCAGAGCCCAAGGTCTGAGCCCATGATAGATGGCCAATGACGCCTGCGCCGCTCGGTGGTAATTCAGCCGTGTCGCCAACTGAAAGAACGCTGGCCATGTGCCTGGGCGGTGTGCTGACTCCGGGGGCATCTGGCGGTGTAACAAAGCCCTTGCACCGGGCCGAAAAAAGCGGATTTTATAGAGAGGGCAGACAACCCGTTTTACGCTGTGTAGAATCCGGTTACGCATACAATAATAATCGTCTTCTGGCAGCAGAAGCCTCGCCCGCAAGAGCCTTGGGTCGACAATGAAGATATTCGGGTTTCAACTGATCTACGGTGACTTCCTCGCCCGCAGTGTGCGTGGCATCTCCTGTGCGCCGCCCGCCGGTCTCAGCATTACTGACAAATAACTCTGGTTAATTGATAAGAATGATGAGGCGCCTACCATGGCAGATTTATACGAAAACCCTATGGGCCTGATGGGCTTCGAGTTCATCGAGTTCGCATCGCCGACCCCCGGCACCCTGGAGCCGATCTTCGAGATCATGGGCTTCACCAAGGTCGCGACCCACCGCTCCAAGAACGTGCACCTGTATCGCCAGGGCGCAATCAACCTGATCCTCAACAACGAACCGCACAGTGTGGCCTCGTACTTCGCGGCCGAACACGGCCCGTCGGTGTGTGGCATGGCATTCCGGGTCAAGGATTCGCAGAAGGCCTACAACCGCGCGCTGGAACTCGGCGCCCAGCCGATCCACATCGAAACCGGCCCGATGGAACTGAACCTGCCGGCGATCAAAGGCATTGGCGGCGCGCCGCTGTACCTGATCGACCGTTTCGGCGAAGGCAGCTCGATCTATGACATCGACTTCGTATTCCTTGAAGGCGTTGACCGCAATCCGGTCGGTGCCGGCCTGAAGATCATCGACCACCTGACCCACAACGTGTATCGCGGTCGCATGGCCTACTGGGCGAACTTCTACGAGAAGCTGTTCAACTTCCGCGAGATCCGTTACTTCGACATCAAGGGCGAATACACCGGCCTGACCTCGAAAGCGATGACCGCGCCGGACGGCATGATCCGCATCCCGCTCAACGAAGAATCGTCGAAGGGCGCCGGGCAGATCGAAGAGTTCCTGATGCAGTTCAACGGCGAGGGTATCCAGCACGTAGCCTTCCTCACCGACGACCTGGTCAAGACCTGGGATCAGTTGAAAAAGATCGGCATGCGCTTCATGACCGCGCCGCCGGACACCTACTACGAAATGCTCGAAGGCCGTCTGCCGAACCACGGCGAGCCGGTCGATCAACTGCAGTCGCGCGGCATCCTGCTCGACGGTGCTTCGGATAAAGAAGACAAGCGTCTGCTGCTGCAGATCTTCTCGGAAACCCTGATGGGTCCGGTGTTCTTCGAATTCATCCAGCGCAAGGGTGACGATGGTTTCGGCGAAGGCAACTTCAAGGCGCTGTTCGAATCGATCGAGCGTGATCAGGTGCGTCGTGGCGTGCTCGCTACCGAGTAATCTGCAGATGTAAAAAAGCCCGGCCTGCAACGTTGCAGGCCGGGCTTTTTGTTGGGCGTCTTACGGGCGCCGATGGCGCGTCAGATGCTTGAACCCTTCAAACATCAGCACCACCACTGCCAGCCAGATCGGGATGTAGGTCAGCCACTCACCGGGTTTGATGCTCTCGCCGAGCAGCAGCGCCACTCCGAGCAGCAATACTGGCTCGACGTAACTGAGCAAACCGAACAGGCTGAACGGCAGCAGGCGACTGGCAATGATGTACACCACCAGCGCCGACGCACTGATCAGGCCGAGCAGCGGAATCAGCCACGTCAGCGCCGGGTATTGATCGAACACGCCGAAACCCTGTTCGCCGCCGCGCACAAACCAGTACGCCACCGGCAGCATCAGCGTCATGTCGACCCACAAACCGCCAAGGTTGTCCGACTTCAGGTATTTGCGCAGCACAAAGTACAGCGGGTAACCGACGACGACCACCAGCGTCGCCCAGGAAAATCCGCCAACCTGATACAACTCGTTCAACACGCCGAGGCTGGCAAAGAACACCGCGACTTTTTGCAGGTACGACAGGCTTTCGCCATAAGCGATGCGTCCGGTCAGCACCATCGCCAGCGGCAACAGGAAGTAGCCCAGCGACACATCGAGGCTGTAGCCGTTGAGCGGCGCCCACATGAACAGCCACAACTGCACACCCAGCAACGCTGACGAGAGGACCAGGCCACCGATCAGCTTCGGGAGCGCAGGAACCCGACGCAGCAGCTCCAGCACCCGCCGCCATTCGCCGGACAACAACATGAACACGGTCATGCAGGGCACGGTCAGCAACATCCGCCAACCGAATATCTCCACGCCGCTCAATGGGGTGAGCAACGAGGTGTAGTAATACATGACGGCAAACAGCGTCGATGCTGTCACCGATAGAGCAATGCCTTTAGACAAACTGTCCTCGCGGGGGTGATGGGCAAACGAGGCGCGCAGGATACGTGGTTTTTGTGCTGAATATTGGCCGAGTGATCAATATTTCCAACATTCGACCCAGGTCCCGTGAGAGCGGAGACCTGGGTCGAAGCATAGGTGCTTAAGCCTGATGCAGCTTGCGCCCCGACACAAAATGGCTCACGTCATTAAACCCCGGCGTAGACGCATGCCCCGGCGTCACCAGCGAATCGATAAACGCTTCATCCTCCGCGGTAATCTTCACCGTCTGCGCCTTGGTGTAAGCATCCCACTGCTCTTCCGTGCGCGGCCCGACAATCGCCGAGGTCACCGCGCCATTGTTCAGCACCCAGGCAATCGCAAACTCGACAATTCCGACCCCACGCTCTTTCGTGTATTGCTGAATCTGCTGGGCAATGCGCAGCGACTCCACGCGCCATTCGGTTTCCAGAATCCGCTTGTCCTGACGCCCGGCGCGGCTGTTGGCGTCCGGGGTTACGTCCGGTGCGTACTTGCCGCTGAGCACGCCACGGGCCAGCGGGCTGTAAGGCACCACGCCGAGGCCGTAAGTCTGGGCAGCTGTGATCTGTTCGGTTTCAGCCTGACGGTTGACGATGTTGTACAGCGGCTGGCTGATGACCGGGCGATCGACCCCGAGCTTGTCCGCCACGCGAATCACCTCGGCAATCCGCCAGCCGCGATAGTTCGACAGGCCCCAATAGCGGATCTTGCCTTGGCGAATCAGATCGCCAATCGCCGAGATCGTCACCTCCAGCGGGGTGTTGTGGTCTTCGCGGTGCAGGTAATAGATGTCGAGGTAGTCGGTGCCGAGCCGGGTCAGGCTGGCTTCCAGACCATTGAAGAGGTGCTTGCGGCTCAGGCCGCTGCGGTTCGGCATGCCGTCCACCGGGCCGAAACCGACCTTGGTCGCCAGCACCCATTCATGTCGATGACGGGCGATGGCCTCGCCGACGATCTCTTCCGAGCGGCCATTGGTGTAGACGTCAGCCGTGTCGATGAAATTGATGCCCTGATCCCAGGCCTTGTCGATGATGCGCAGCGAATCCTCTGCGCTGGTCTGCTCGCCGAACATCATCGTGCCGAGGGTGAGGGTGGACACCTGCAACCCCGAGTGACCCAGTGTGCGATAGCTCATGCCGAAATCCTTTTGTCGGTGGGAAAGCCTTCATCAAATACCAGAAGCGCCGGGCGCGGCAAAGTGAATTTATCCAGCAGAAACCCCGCAGTATCTGGCGCAACGTCTACCGCTCATCGCCACTGTCAGATCTGACAGTAGGCAATTTCCGTGTGAATAGCGCCTGATCTGCTCTGACGGTGCGAGCAAAAAATACCGGCGCCTTTCGTGAAATCAGGAGCGTTCTCATGGCCACTGTACCGATTGTTCAAGGGTTGACTGCGGGTGACGAAGTCAATCTCTACGCGCCTCGGTTGCCCGACGGCAAGGAAAATGTGGCGGGTGCGGATTATGGTCTTGCCATTCGTTTTTATGAGGAGAAACCTCTGGGGGCCACGGTGATTGTTCCAGCCTTGCTGGGCCAGGAGCCCAACATGACGGTGTTTCTGAATCTGAACGGTGTGGACAAAATCACCAGTGAACGGACCGAGTCCGCTACGTCTGCGACCACGCTGTACATTGCCCACAATCTGCTGCTTCCCGATCGGCTGAATACCCTGAACTACACGGCCCGGCGCCTTGACAGTAGCGAGGAGACTTATGAACCGCCCATTACCATCAAATACAACGAGATTCGTCCAGGCATCGAAGACAAGATCAAAGGGGATGAAGGGCATTCCGAGCTTCGACTCATCCTGCCGCAAGACGTGATTGACGACGGCATCGATGCCGACCGCGCGGCGCAGGGTGTTCAGGCTTACTGCCAGTACCCGTATTGCCGGCCATTCGACAAAATCTCGCTGCACTGCAACGGCCATGTAATAACTCATGTGGTCCATCCGGATGAGGCGCCCCCCACGCCCACCGACGAGCCGACCGCCATCGGGATACGGCTCGATCAAGCTTTTTTTGAAGCCGCTGGCGACAGTCTGCAATCCGTCTTTTACTTTACGGTCGAGGACGAACTCACCAACGGGGCGGACCCGACCTCGCCCTGGTCGAAACCGATCCGTGTGGTGATTGACCTGAAGGGCACCCGTTTGGCCGCCCCCAACCTTGCCGAAGATCCGAACGATCCCCACGACGATCCGGACACCATCGACTGGAATAAGCTTGGCGCTCGGGATCTGACGGTCGAGGTGCATGTTTTTGATCCGGTCTGGAAAATCAACGACAAAGTAAAGGTGAAGTACACAGCGACGCCAAGTACCGGGAGCGTGGTCGAACATGATACTGAGGTTACGGTCACAAGACTTCCTTTTACCCAACTTTTGATGATTCCCAATGCCAAGGTCATTGCCGATAGCAAGGTCAAAGTGCTTTATGAGCAGGTCCGGGGAGGCATTGTTACTGCAACCTCAAAAAATGCCCGGGCATTGGTCATTCAGAAACCCGTAATTACTTCGATAAAGAACTCGTTCAACAAGGAATTGGCGAGTGGCGGGACTGTTTCCGATAATAAAGTCATGCTGTCGGGGTCTGCTTTGAAGGGGCTGGTGTTGCAAATTCTTGTTGGGGGCGCGGTCAAAGATGAAGTCACAGTCGGAACGAATTACAAGTGGCAAAGCAAGTTCATATCGATAGCGGTAGGATCACACCGTTTTACTGTGAAGGAAAAAGCCGGGGATCGACTTGAGTCCGATCCTTGGGATATTGAGCGGTTGGCGCTCTATATTGTTCCGACCATGATGATGCTGGACGGGTTTTCGGTGAAGATTCCGGGATGGCCGAAAACCGGGTTGGACTCGATTGGCAATACGGGTGTTCGGGTTCCGAGCGGTGGTGTTCCACCGTACAAATATGCCTCATCTCACCCGCTCACAGTACCCGTGACCCAGGATGGTAAAGTTACAGGACTCAAGAGCGATACAGCCACAATCTATGTTGAGGATGCAGAAGGCACGACAGTGAATTATCGGGCGGCTGTCACCAACGTGCATGAACTGCATATAAGTCCCACGCCACTTCGTGTCGAAGCATCGGTTGACTGGATGAACTCTTTTGGGGGGGCGACAACGTATAATTATGATTTTATAAGAGACATACTTCGTGTCTATCGGGTCCCGGCTCGAAGCAGTCTTGTTTGGACTTGCTACTTTGATGGAAGGTTTGGTGCTGCAATCTATCCAGATAATCGTTTGATAGTAGTTATAACAAGTGCTTCGTTTGAGTCATGGTGCTTGAAGCAAATCTAACACCTGCCACGCGAAGGATGTGTGAATCGGTACGATTTTTATTGGTATCCGTTCAATCCTTGGAAATCCATGGATTGAACGGTCAACCTGATAATCCCGGACCATCATCAGCTTTGTCAGTGCTTTTTAACTTTTTCAGTCACAAAGTCTTTCGCAGCGTTCGCGCAGAAAAGCCTGCAACACCTTCACCCGTTCCGACACCTGCACTCGATGCGGGCACAGCAGATTGAACGGCACGCTCTCGCCCAGCCAGTCATCGAACAGCGTCACCAGCCGCCCGGCACGCACGTCTTCGGCCACGTCGAGCCAGGCCTTGTAGGCGATGCCGTGCCCGGCGAGCGCCCAGCGGCGGGCCACTTCGCCGTCGTCGCTGAGGTAGTCGCCGCGGACTTCGACCTCGACCGTTTCGTCGTCGCGATGGAAACGCCAGGTGTTGTAAGGCCTGCCGTTGCGCAGGTAGAGCAGGGCGCTGTGCTCGCTCAATTCGGCAGGGTTTTGCGGTGTGCCGTGACGCGCCAGATAGTCGGGGCTGGCGCAGGCCACGCGGCGATGGTCCGGCAGAATCGGCAACGCCACCAGCGTTGAATCACTCGGCACACCGAAGCGCAGCGCCACATCGACCGTCTCGCGAAACAGATCCGCATGCCGGTCGTTGAGCAGCAATTGCAGTTGAATGTGCGGGTGCTGGCGCTTGAAGTCGTCCAGCCACGGCAGCAGCACATTGCGCCCGAAGTCCGACGGCGCTGCCAGTTGCAGCACGCCGCTCAAGCCTTCGGTCTGCTGTTTCAGCGCCTGTTCGCCCTCGGCCAGGGTCGCCAATGCCAGACGCACGCTTTCCAGATAGCGCCGGCCTTCTTCGGTCAGGCGCATGCTGCGGGTCGAGCGGGCGAAGAGTCGGATGCCGAGACGGGTTTCCAGACGTTTCAGCGCGATGCTGGCGGCGGCCGGTGTCAGCTCCAGCGCCCGGGCGGCGGCGGAAATGCTGCCGGAATCGGCGGTGCGGACGAAGATCTCAAGATCCAGAATCGAGCTCATTGGTAAAAATCCTTTAAAGATCCTTCCGATTTACCGGGATTTTTCTGCGATTGGCAACGGGGGAAGATGCAATCTCCTCAAGCCCACCGGAGCACTCCCATGAAACCATTCGACAACCAGACTGTAGTGGTCATCGGCGGCAGCAGCGGCATTGGCGCTGCTGTGGCGTCGAACGCCGCGGAACGTGGCGCCCGCGTTTATTCGGTTGGGCGCCGTGCTGAAACGTCCGAAACTCACGAAGGTATCCGCCACGAGTCAGCCGATGTCACCGATGAGGCCTCGCTGCTTCAACTGTTCAAGCGCATTGGCGCCTTCGATCATCTGGTGATCACCGCCGGGCCGAGCGTCAGCGCCAAGCCGCTGGCCGACAGCGATCTGCTCCAGGCGCAGCAGGCGTTCGACGTGAAATTCTGGGGCACCTTGCGCGCGATTCAATCGGCGCTGCCGTACCTGAGCGAGCGGGGCAGCATCACCCTGACGTCGGGTTTGTTGTCGCGCAAATTCGTCGCGGGGCAATTCATCAAGACCACGATGAATGCGGCGCTTGAATCACTGGCCAAACAACTGGCCAAGGAGCTGGCGCCGCGTCGGGTCAACGTCATCAGCCCCGGCGTGACCGACACCGAAGCCTACGCCGGCATGGACGAAAGCCAGCGCCGCGCGATGTTCGCCCGCACCTCGGCGGCGCTGCCGGTGGGCCGGGTCGGCACGCCGCAGGACCTGGCCGCCGCGTTTATGCTGGTCATGGAGAACGGCTTTATCAGTGGCAGCATCATCGACGTCGACGGAGGTGGATTGTTATGACCTGGCACTTCGATCACATGGCATTCAATGCGCCGGACGGGCAACGGATTCAAGAGGCCTTCAATGCCTTGCTGGGATTGACGCCGGGGCGCCGGCCGCCGTTTCCGTTTCCCGGGCGCTGGTTGTATCAGAGTGAGGAGGCGTTGGTGCATGTGATCGAGCAACCCGTTTTGGAAGAGGCTGTTTTGAGCCACATCGCGTTTCGAACCGATGAAGATGCAGCGGTGGTGTTGCAGCGGGTGCAGGGCAGTGGGTTGCCGTATCAGGTGGCGCAGGTGCCGGAGGATGGGATCTGGCAGATTTTTGTGCAGATGCCGGGGGGAGTGGTTTTGGAACTGGATGCGAAAAGCAGTGCGTGATGCTCGTTCCCACGCGGAGCGTGGGAACGATCTGGAGTGGGGTGTTTAAGTGTGGCGTTTAAAGGACACTTCCAGACACGCACCCCAGGCTACACAACCTTGCGCCGTTGCCTACGACTGCGCCAGAATCCGCCGGCTTGTGCGCTTATGGGCCGGGTTTTATCGTTGTCCCGTCGCTGAATAACAGCGATCGGGTTTGGTAGCCCGGGTCTTTAAGTGCAGAGTGCTCCATTTTGTAGAGTCTTTTGTCTCTGTTTTATGGTGGTCATTCGCAGGGCACCTTCGGGTGCGCCGTTTCTCCTAAGGCCCGGTCTACCAACCTGCGTCTGGCCACCACCATCGTTTGGTAGCGAGTGTGGTGGCGCCAATAAGTGCCTTAGGAGTTTCACCATGATCAAACCAACACCCAACCCACCCGAAGCCGATACCACCTCGCCCTACGAAACCCTCGATTCCAAGAAATTCCACGAAGCCGCCGAACGCGCCCTCGATCACTACCTCAATCCGCTGCTCCCCAGAAAACCGCTGCTCAAACCCAACGCCCGCTACCTCATTGCCCCCGGCATCGACAGCGAAGAACTGCTGGCCGATGCGTGCGAGACCCTGACCTCGGCCAAAACGATGGCCACCGACTTCGCCGGGCTGGTGGACGGCTCGCAGCGGCATGTACTGCTGGGCATTGCGCAACTGATCATGCTGGGTGAACTGGCGGTGAACCGGGCGCTGGATAATCTGGAACTCAAGACTGAAGCGCCTGTGTAGCCTGATCGTTCCCACGCAGAGCGTGGGAACGATCAAACGAAAAACGGCCCGAAAAGGGCCGTTTCTGTATCTCGCCTAATGCTTAAGCCCGCAACGTCCGCGTCATCCGCAACGCCAGCAGACTCCCGCCAACAATCACACCCGCCAGCAGATAAAGCGCCGCATCGGTAGAGCCCGTGCTGTCCTTGACCCAACCCACCAGATAAGGACTGAGGAACCCGGCCATCTGCCCCATCGAGTTGATCAACGCCAACCCACCCGCTGCAGCACCCGCGCTCAACATGGCAGTCGGCACCGGCCAGAACATCGGCAGACCGGTCAAAGCCCCCATGGTCGCGATGGTCAGGCCGAGAATTGCAATCGCCGGATTCGCCGCGAAGTTCACCGCAATCAACAGGCCGACAGCGCCCATCAACATCGGCACCACCAAATGCCAACGACGTTCTTTACGCAAGTCTGCCGAACGCCCGACCATCAGCATAAACACCGCCGCCAGCAAGTAAGGAATCGCACTCAACCAGCCAATCACCAGGTTGTCGCTGAAGCCGAGGTTCTTGATGATCGACGGCAGCCAGAAGTTGATCGCGTACACACCACTCTGGATGCAGAAGTAGATCAGGCCGAAGGCCCAGATGGCCGGGTTCTTGAACACGGCGATCAGCGAATCGGAGGTGGTTTTCGGTTTGTTCGCCAGGTCTTCGGCCTGGTCGGCTTCCAGCACCGAACGCTCGTACGGGGTCAGCCATTTGGCGTTGGCGAAGTTGTCGCTGAGCAGGAAGTAGGCGAGTGCGCCCAACACAACCGTCGGAATGCCTTGCAGCAAAAACATCCACTGCCAGCCCGCGAGGCCACCCTGGCCGGCGGCGAAGTGATTGAGGATCCAGCCGGAAAACGGGCTGCCGAGCAGGCCGGACACCGGGATCGCCGACATGAACAGTGCCATGATCCGGCCACGGCGAAAGGTCGGGAACCACTGTGAGAGGTAGAGCACAACGCCGGGGAAGAACCCGGCTTCGGCCGCGCCGGTGAACAGGCGCAGGGTGTAAAACTGGGTCGGCGTGGTGACGAACAGCAGGCAGGTCGACAGCGTGCCCCAGGTGATCATCATCAGCGCAATCCAGCGCCGGGGGCCGAACTTGGTCAGCGCCAGGTTACTCGGCACGCCGCACAGTACGTAGCCGATGAAGAAGATACCGGCACCGAGGCCGTACACGGTTTCGCTGAATTTCAGCGCGTCGAGCATCTGCAATTTGGCAAATCCAACGTTGACCCGGTCGAGGTAGTTGAACAGGTAGCAGATGAAGATGAAGGGGATCAAACGCAGGGTGATGCGTTTGTAGACGGCATTTTTATCGTCAGCGATGGTCTGGGCGGCAGCGGCGCTCTGCGACATGGCGGCTCTCTCTTTATTATGATTTTTTGCGATGCAAAGGGTAACGTTGATCGCCCTGAGAGTCTCGGCCACCTTTGGCCGGATTGTCTTTGTGCCTGAGCACAGGGTTTGCTGCCAGACCCTGTGCGGGTGAACAACCGTCCGCGCCTGTTTTCAAGGATTCCAGCCCCTATGTTCGAACTCGATCACGACCTCGCCCAGGACATCGTCGACCGGGCCATGGCCATTTTGCCGTACAACGTCAACGTCATGGACAGCCAGGGACTGATCCTCGGCAGCGGCGAGCCGGAGCGGATCAACACCCGCCACGAAGGCGCGCAACTGGTGCTGGCCAACGGGCGAGTGGTGGAGATTGACGCGCAGACCGCGGTGCATTTGAAGGGCGTGCAGCCGGGGATCAATCTGCCCCTGCTGCTCGATCAGCGCTTGATCGGCGTGCTTGGCATCACCGGTGAGCCGGAGCAACTGCGCACTTACGCCGAGCTGGTGCGCATGACGGCTGAAATGCTGGTCGGCCAGCGCAACCAGCAATCCGAACAGCAATGGCGGCGACAGCGCTGCGATGACTTGCTCGCGCTGTTGTTGAGCGAGGCGGGGGATTCGCCAAGGTTGATCGACGAGGCCCAGCAACTCGGCCTCAAACCGCAACTGACGCGGGTACCGTATCTGTTCGAGCTGGGCCTGGAGCACGGGCCCGGGCAAACCGCCGAGGCGCTGAGTGCCTGGCTGATGTCGCGCTATCCCGACAGTTGGTGCGTGAGCTCGGCAAAATCGTCGCTGCTGTGGTGCCGTCCGGCGAGTCAGAACGTCGAGCATGATCGGCTGCTGGAAAAACTCGATGGTCTGGGCTGGAACATCCTGCGCATTGCGGTCGGCGGGCAGGCCGATGGGCTGACTGGATTGCGCCGTTGCTACCGGCGGGTCGGCGATCTGCTCGCTTATGGCCGTGAAGTACTGCCGCATTCACGGCTGCTGACCCTTAATCGCTACCGCTTGCCGGTGATGCTCTGGCGCCATCGCAACGACGATGCGCTGGATGAACTGCTCAAACCGTTGCGCAAGGTGATCGCCAAGGACAACAACGGCCAGTTGCTCGCGACCCTGCGCAGCTGGTGCGATCACGACGGGCAGAGCCAGGCTTGTGCCGATGCCTTGGGGATTCACCGCAACAGCCTGCGCTACCGGATGGAGCGGATTGCCGAGTTGAGCGGGGTCGATCCGCTGAAGCTCGACGGGATGCTGGCGTTGTATCTGGGTGTGCAATTGCTGCCGCAGATTGACGATTTGTCGAAATGAACAATAAACGCCTGCGCCACTTGTGCAGCGGACAGGCGTCAACGGGCAAGGCGACTGGCAGCATGAGGGGCATTGGAACTGGAGAATTCGCATGAAAATCGTCATCGCCCCCGATTCGTTCAAGGACAGCCTGAGTGCCCAAGGCGTTGCAGAAGCTATCGCGCTGGGTCTGGCTCAAGTCTGGCCGCAAGCGACTTTGGTCAAATGCCCGATGGCCGACGGTGGCGAAGGCACGGTGGAGTCGATTCTCGCCGCGTGCGAAGGCGAACTGCGCCGCACCCGCGTGCGCGGTCCGTTGGGCGCAGCGGTTGAAGCCGCGTGGGGCTGGCTGCCGCACAACCACACCGCAATCATCGAAATGGCTGAAGCCAGCGGCTTGCAACGGGTGCCGCCGGGGCAGCGTGACGCCTGTATCAGCAGCACGTTCGGCACCGGTGAGCTGATCCGCGCCGCGCTGGATGCCGGCGCGCAACGGGTGATTCTGGCCATTGGCGGCAGCGCCACCAACGACGGCGGCGCCGGCGCCATGCAAGCGTTGGGCGTGAGACTGCTGGATGCCCAAGGGCAAGCTCTGGTGCCGGGCGGTCTGGCGCTGGCGCAACTCGCCCAACTCGATCCAAGCGGACTCGACCCGCGTCTGGCGCAAGTGCGTTTCGACATCGCCGCCGACGTCAACAATCCGCTGTGCGGCCCCCACGGCGCCTCGGCGATCTTCGGCCCGCAGAAGGGCGCATCCCCTGCGCAAGTACAACAACTGGATCAGGCCCTCGCTCATTTCGCCGAATGCTGCGCGCAAGCGCTGGGCAAGGATGTGCGGGATGAGCCGGGCAGCGGTGCTGCGGGCGGATTGGGCTTTGCCGCCAAGGCATTTCTCGGTGCACGGTTCCAGGCCGGTGTCGAAGTGGTCGCGGAACTGGTCGGCCTGGCCGACGCTGTGAAGGGCGCGGATCTGGTGATTACCGGAGAAGGGCGCTTCGATGCCCAGACCCTGCGCGGCAAAACCCCGTTCGGCGTCGCGCGCATCGCCAAGCAACATGGCGTGCCGGTGATCGTCATCGCCGGCACCTTGGGCGAGGGCTATCAGGCACTCTACGATCACGGCATCGACGCCGCATTCGCGGTCACCAGCGGTCCGATGTCCCTCGAACAAGCCTGCGCCGAAGCCCCCCGCCTGCTGCGCGAACGTGCCGCGGATATTGCTCGCGTATGGCGTATGGCAACTCCGGCCTGACCTGTCAGTCATCATCTGAAACAACGGGTGTTTCATCGCTGAAACACCCGCAGCACCGTGAAAAATATTTCATCTTTGCGCGCAAACTTCCTCAAGCCTGGCCGATATAGAAATCAGGCGCACACAAGACTTTCCAAAAAAGTGACGCCGGACTGAAGCCCGCCCAGGGGCCAGTGATCACGGCAGGGACGCTCGTAGTTTCAATTATCCGAGAGTCCTCCTATGTCCTTGCGTAATCTGAATATCGCGCCCCGTGCTTTCCTCGGTTTTGCCTTCATTGCCTTGCTGGTGATCGTGCTCGGTGTGTTCGCCGTCAACCGCATGTCGATCATCCGTCAGGCGTCGCTGGAGATGGAATCGACGCAGTTGCCGAGCGTCACCCAACTCGCCGTGGTCACGGAAAACGTTTTGCGTCTGCGGATCCTCTCGTTCCGCATTCTGGTCAATCGCGAACCGGCGGGGTTGCAGGAAGCGCAGACCCGTATCGGCGTGCTGGTGGACAAGGTGCGTGCTGCCCAGGCCGGCTATGCGGCACTGCCGGCCGGCGAACAAGAGCGCGCTCTGTACCAGACGTTCTCGACGACGCTCGACAATTATCTGCAAGCACAGAATCAGATGATGGAGCTTTCGCGCCAGGACAGGCTCGACGAGATGCGCACCCTGATCAACACGAAAATCAAGGACGGCACCGACAAGATGGGCGAGCAGCTCAACCAGCTGATTGCGATCAATGCCGCTGACGCAAAGACCGCCTCGACCCACGCGGACGAGTATTACAGCAGCGCTATCAGCGGCATCATCGCCGTGGCGGTGATTGCCGCGTTGTTGACCGTGCTGTTGGCCTGGCTGCTGACCCGCAGCATCGTCACGCCGTTGAACCGTGCCGTGGCGGCCGCGCAAACCATCGCCGGCGGCAACCTGACCAGCGTCATCGAAATCGACGGCAAGGACGAACCGGCGCGCCTGCTTGAAGCCCTGGCCGCGATGCAGACCAACCTGCGCAAGACCATCGAGCAGATCGCCGGCTCCGCCACCCAACTGGGCGCCGCCGCCGAAGAGCTGAGCGCCGTGACCGAAGAAGCGTCCCGTGGCCTGCAACAGCAGAACGACGAAATCGAACAGGCGGCCACCGCCGTCAACGAAATGACCGCGGCGGTGGAAGAGGTGGCGCGCAACGCGGTGTCGACCTCCGAAGCCTCGAACCAGTCGACCCACGCCGCCCGCGAAGGTCGCGATCAGGTGGTGAAAACCGTCGACGCGATCCAGACCATGACCCACGACGTGCAGAACACCGCACAGATGATCGAAGGCCTGGCCGAACAGGGGCGCGACATCGGCAAGGTGCTGGACGTGATCCGCGCCATCGCCGAACAGACCAACCTGCTGGCGCTCAACGCTGCCATCGAAGCGGCGCGTGCCGGTGAAGCCGGGCGTGGCTTCGCCGTGGTCGCGGACGAGGTTCGCGCCCTGGCCCATCGCACCGCGCAATCGACCCAGGAAATCGAAAAAATGGTCGCCGGCATCCAGAACGGCACCGGCGAAGCGGTTTCGTCGATGCAGCAAAGCAACCAGCGCACCCAGACCACCCTGGAAATGGCCCGCGCCGCTGGCGTTGCACTGGAGCAGATCACCCAATCGATTCACCAGATCAACGAGCGCAACCTGGTGATCGCCAGCGCCTCGGAAGAACAGGCGCAGGTGTCCCGCGAGGTCGACCGCAACCTGGTCAACATCCGAGACCTGGCCACGCAATCGGCCGCCGGTGCCAACCAGACCAGCGCCGCGACCCACGAACTGTCGCGCCTGGCGGTGGATTTGAATGCGATGGTGGCGCGCTTCGTGATTTGACCTAGGGTGAAGGCTGGAGACCGCGCAATCAGGAGACGTACATGCGCTATTCAGCCTTGACCCAACGAATCGCCGGGGAGGGAGCAGCGGCCTGGCGAATTCACGACCGAGCGCTGGAGCTGCGCGCCGAAGGGATTGATGTGTTGCTGCTGTCGGTGGGTGATCCGGATTTCGATACGCCGCTGCCGATCATCCACGGCGCCATCGACAGCCTGCTGGCAGGCGATACGCATTATTCCGACGTGCGCGGCCGGCTGGAGCTGCGCAGGCTGATCGCCGAGCGCCATCGGCGGCGCAGCGGGCAGGATGTCGATGCCGGACATGTGATCGTGCTGCCCGGCGCGCAATGCGCGGTGTATTCGGTGGCGCAATGTCTGCTGGATCCGGGCGATGAAGTGATCGTCGCCGAACCGATGTACGTGACTTATGAAGGCGTGTTCGGTGCCTGCGGCGCAACCGTGGTGCCCGTGCCGGTGCGTCCGGAAAACGGTTTTCGCGTCGATCCGGCGGATGTCGCGGCGCGGATTACTCAGAAGACTCGGGTCATGTTGCTCAACAGTCCCAACAATCCTTCCGGTGCGAGCCTGTCACTGCTGATCTGGCAGGCGCTGGCGGCGCTGTGCATTCGGCATGACCTGTGGTTGATCAGCGACGAGGTCTACAGCGAATTGTTGTACGAAGGCGAGCACATCAGCCCGGCGAGCCTGCCGGGCATGGCCGAGCGCACCGCGACGATCAACAGCCTGTCCAAATCCCATGCGATGACCGGGTGGCGGATCGGCTGGATGATCGGGCCGAAACCCTTGGCCGAGCATCTGGTGAATCTGTCGTTGAGCATGCTGTTCGGTCTGCCGGATTTCGTGCAGAAAGCGGCGCAGATCGCGCTGGAGAAAGACCTGCCGGAAGTGACGCAGATGCGCGAGGAATACCGCTTGCGCCGGGATCTGGTGTGCGAGCGGTTGTGCGGCTGTCCAGGGTTGTACCCGATCAGACCGGATGGCGGGATGTTCGTGATGGTCGATGTGCGCCAGACCGGGATCGGGGCGCAGGACTTTGCCGAGCGGCTGTTGGAGGGCTATGGGGTTTCGGTGCTGGCAGGGGAAGCGTTCGGGCCCAGTGCAGCGGGGCATATTCGCATCGGGTTGGTGGTGGATCGGGTGAAGCTGGCGGATGCCTGTTCAAGGATTGCCCTGTGCGCTGCGCAGCTTCTGCAAGTGCGCAGCGCCTGACTGTTACGCCTGATCGTTCCCACGCGGAGCATGGGAGCGATCAATCAAGGGAAGGGATTCACCAGGTTGGCGGGTTTTTCACCGGCCAAGGCCGCCAACAGATTCTCCACCGCGCACCGCGCCATGGCTTCGCGCGTTTCGTGGGTCGCCGATCCCATGTGCGGCGTTGCCACCACATTATTGAGCTGCAACAACGGCGAATCATGATTCAGCGGCTCACGTTCGAACACATCCAGCCCCGCCGCGCGAATCCGGTTATGGCGCAAGGTGTCGATCATCGCCGCCTCATCCACCACCTTGCCCCGTGAAATGTTGATGAAGATGCTGTCCGGCCGCATCAACGCAAATTGTTCGGCGCCAATCAAACCTTCAGTCTGCGCCGTCAGCGGCAAAGTCAGGCAGATGAAATCCGCCTGCTGCAGCAGATCCTCCAGGCTGCGGTACTGCGCATCGAAGCGCGCCTCGACCGCCGGTTTGCGCGACTGGCTGTGATAGATCACCGGCATCCCGAATCCGAAATGCCCGCGCTGCGCCAATGCCTCGCCAATGCGCCCCATGCCGATGATGCCCAGGGTCTTGCCGTGCACATCGGTGCCGAAATGCGCCGGGCCAATGCTGCGGTGCCAGTGACCACCGCGCACCATGTTCGCCAGTTCCACCACGCGCCGGGCGGTGGCGAGGATCAGCGCGAAACCGGTGTCGGCGGTGGTTTCGGTCAGCACGTCCGGGGTGTTGGTCAGCAGGATTTTGCGCCGGGTCAGGTAGTCGATGTCGTAGTTGTCGACGCCCACCGAGACGCTGGAAATCGCTTCGAGCTTGGGCGCCAGATCGAGCAGCGCCGCGTCCAGTTTCAGGCTCGCGCCGAGCAACCCGTGAGCGCCGGGCAGGGCGTCACGCAGTTTCATCAAGCCATCGGCATCAAGGCTGTCGATCAGCGTCACATCGACCTGTTCTTCAAGGCGCGCCATCAGCGCCGGCGACAGTTTTTTGTACAACACAACCTGCTTTTTCATCGCAGTCATCTCTCTATCAATTCAGGAGTGGGCCGGCTGCGGACGCGGAGCGACACGCTTGGCCGTCACCCGGTCGCTCGCGCCGGGCTTGAGAAAAATCGTCAGCACCACCGAGAGCATCAGCGCGCCGCTCATCAGCAGGTAAGACGCGCCGGGCGACCCGGTGGAGCTGTTCAGGTAGCCGACCAGATACGAGCCGCCGAACGAACCGAGGGCGCCCATGCTGTTGATCAGCGCCATGGCGCCGCCGGCAACGTTGGCCGGCAGGATCTCCGGGACGATGGCGAAGAACGGCCCATAAGGCGCGTACATGCAGGCGCCGGCAATCACCAGCAGCGTGTACGACCACCAGAAATGTTCCGCGCCCAATGCGTAGGAACCGTAGAACGCCACCGACGCAATCAGCAGTGGCGGCCAGACGAAGCGTTTGCGCTTTTGCAGTTTGTCCGAGCCCCACGACACCAGCAACATGCCGATCACCGCCGCCAGATAAGGCAACGCCGACAGCCAGCCGGCCTCGATCATGTCCATCTGCGCGCCGGCCTTGAGGATCGACGGCAGCCACAACACGAAGCCGTAGACGCCGATGCTCCAGCAGAAAAACTGCAACGCCAGGATGATCACCTTCGGCGAACGGAAGGCTTCGGCGTAGTTCTTTACCGCTTTGATCCCGACCTGTTCGGCGGCAAGAGCGCTTTGCAGATCGTGCTTTTCCTGATCGTTGAGCCACGTGGCCTGAGCCGGACGATCATCGGCCAGCCTCCACCAGATAAACGCCCAGAACACCGCCGGCAAGCCTTCAATGATGAACATCCAGCGCCAGCTGAAGTGCTCCACCAAGTACCCCGAGACCACCGACATCCAGAGCATGGTCACCGGGTTGCCGAGGATCAGGAAGGTGTTGGCCCGCGAGCGTTCGGCGCGGGTGAACCAGTGGCAGAGATAGACCAGCATCGCCGGCATCACCGCCGCTTCGACCACACCGAGCATGAAGCGAATGACGATCAGCCAATAGGCGTTGGAAACCACGCCGGTCAGCGTCGCGAGCCCGCCCCAGAGAATCAGGCTGACGAAGATCAGCTTCTTCACGCTGTGTTTTTGCGCGTAGATCGCCCCGGGCACCTGGAAGAAAAAGTAACCGAGGAAGAACAGTGCGCCGAGCAGCGAGGACAGGCCCGGCGTGATCATCAGGTCGGCGGCCATCCCGGAAGCAGCGGCGAACCCGTAGTTGGCGCGGTCCAGATACGCCAGGCTATAGGTGATGAACACGATCGGCATGATGTACCACCAGCGGCGGGTGGCGAGGGTTGCGGTTTTCATGGTCTTGCTCCTGAGCTTGTTGTTTTTGTCGCAGCAGGTTCAATGAATCGGTTGTTGCTCGTACCCACGCTCTGCGTGGGAGCGCCTCCGGGGACGCTCCGCGTTGCATATGACGCAGAGCGTCACGGGCTGCATTCCCACGCAGGAGCATGGGAACGATCAGTCATGAGTTCGGATCGGGTCGGCAACCCCTCCATGTCGCCGCGGCTCTGCACCGCGCGACTGCCAATCCAGTTGGCGCGTCTGACGGCCTCGGCAAAACTCTGGTGTTCCAGCAGGGCGCTGATCATCCCGACCGCAAAACCATCGCCGGCACCCACCGTATCGACCACGGTCTGGACCGGCACCCCGGCGACAAATCCCTGATCCAGATGGGTGCGGTAATACGCACCTTGCGGCCCGAGCTTGATCGCCACGGCTTCGGCACCCTGATCGAGATAAAACGCCGCGATGTCCGCCGGATCTTCAAACCCTGTCAGCAAGCGACCTTCGCTCAACCCCGGTAGCACCCAGTGGGCGAGGGCGGCGAGGCGGTTGATCTCGCTGATCATCTCCCGTTCGCTGGCCCACAGGCTCGGGCGCAGGTTGGGGTCGAACGACACGCTGCGCCCGGCGTTGCGCATGCGGGTCATCAGTTCATGGGACATTTCCCGCGCCGACGTGGACAGCGCCGGAGGAATACCGGTGGCGTGCAGGTGCCGGGCACTCAACAGCATCGGGGTAATCGACAGCGGCGACAGATGACTGGCTGCCGAGCCACGGCGGAAATACTCGACCGTCGGATCGCTGCCGTCATCGTTGCGGGATTTGAGCTGGAAACCGGTCGGGTGCGCGTTGTCGACTTCAACGTGACTGCAATCGAGCCCCTCGCGGGCCAGGGTTTCGACAACAAATCGTCCCAGCGAGTCGGCACCGACCCGGCTCAGCCACGCGACCTTGAAGCCCAGCCGCGACAAGCCGATGGCGACGTTGCTGTCGGCCCCGGCAATCCGTTTGTGAAACTGCTCGACGCAGGCCAGATCACCGCTCTGTTCGGCAACAAACATGGCCATGGTTTCGCCGAACGACAGGATATCGATCTCAGACATGGGCAGGCTCCAGGCGGGACTGGCCGAGCTGGGCGAGGGCGGCGACGTGTTCGGTGGTGAGTTGCACCAGGTCATCGCCCTGCAGCGGGTATTCGGCGGCGCGCATGACCCCTTGGGCCATGTGCCGCAGCAGTTGTTCCCACAGATGCAGGTCAGTGGCGGCGGGCGGCACGGCCACCAGTTTGCCGTCGGTACGGCGGGCCACGGCTTTGCAATGCACGTAGCCGACGTGACGGCCCAACAGCCGAGCGGCGCTGGTGGCGGACTGGTCTTGCCACTGCCAGTTGCCGATGTCGAAGGTCATCTTGATCGGCAGGTTGTGCTGCTCGACGGCGGCGAAGAAACGCTGGAAAGGCTCGATCCGCCCGCCGTGCAGGGTCTGGTCATTCTCTACCAGCAGTTGCGCAGGGCTTTGCGCAAGGATTTGCGCCAATGTCTGCAGGTCGTTGTTGTCGGTGAAAAAACCAAGGGAAACCTTCAGCCACTTCGAGCCAAATGCTTCGGCGTTTCGCAGCGCGGTGATGAGTTCGGGATTGGGCCGCGATTGACCGGCGAGCCACAGTTCGGTGGGCGAGGAATAGATGCTCTGCAGGCCTTCGGCTTGCGTGGCAGCGGCGAGTTGTTCGGCGACTTCGTTGGTCAGCAGCTCTTCGCGCCATTCGATGCGGTTGGCGCTCGAAGCGGCCAGCACTTCGATGAAAGAAGCCTGACCACGACGGCGAACGAGGTCGGCGCCGTAGCTGGAAAGGCTGATGGCAACGGCGGGTTTATTCATTTGGGTAAAAGAGTCCTGATCCGTGCATGACACATGGGTCGAGCCTTGGTTGGGGAAATCGCTGGAAACGGCGGGTTTATTCATTGTTATCTACCTCTGAAACCGGTTTCATTTTCGTTCAAAAAAAATCAGCAGGTTGTGCAGTGCTCTTTCGGCCCCATTGCTGGCAAGCCAGCGATGGGGCCACATCAATCGCTACATAAACCACGGGTTGAGCCGCGCTCGACCAGTACTGGCGCAAAATCCAGTGTCCGTGCCGCTTCATCATCCCCACGCAACCGCTTGAGCAAACACTCAAACGCCCGCGCACCCATCTCTTGTGTCGGCTGGGCGAGGGCGGTGATCCCGCTGCCCACCAACGGATACCAATCCAGATCATCCAGCGCGATCAGCCCGACATCCTCAAACAACCGGCAGCCAATCTCGCGCAGAGCCAGGGTGCAGGCGAGCGCCGCCACGCCATTGGCGCAGAACAGGACTTTAGGTTCCGAAGCAGGTGTGTTCAAAAAGGCTTGAAGGTCGTTCGCAAGGCTCGAGCCGGTTTCCAGCACCGAGCCATTTATGCCTTGGCGCTGGGCAATCTGTTGCTGAAAACTGCTGACCCGCTCGATCCGCGAACTGGTGCCGTCATGAGGTTCGGTCACCAGCAGCACATGGCGATAGCCGCGCTGCTCAAGATGCGTGAGTGCCATTTCGATGGCTTGCGGGTTGTTCAGTCCGACCATGTCGCTGTCGAGCCCCTCGACCTTGCGGTCTACCAGCACCAGCGGCATTTCCCGTTTCAACTCATCCAGCTCATCCCGGTGATGACCGAGGGTGTTCACGATCAACCCTTCGATGTTGTACGAGCGCAACAGCGCCAGGTGCTGGCGTTCCTGCTCGTCATCGCGGTCGGTGTTGCACACCACGAGGCTGTAGCCGTGCCGGCGGCAGGCGGTTTCCACCCCGTGCATCACGGCGATCGAATAAGGGTTGCGGATATCGGCCACCAGCATGCCGATCAGGCGGGTGCGGCCGCGTTTCAAACCTCGGGCCATCTGGTTCGGACGATAACCGAGTTCGGCAATCGCCTGCTCGATGCGTTGGGCAATGGCGTCGGAGAGCAAGGCGCGGTCGTCGCCGATGAAGCGCGAGACGCTGGCCTTGGAGACGCCGGCGTGTTCGGCAACGTCGAGCATGGTCACGCGGCTGCGCTGGGCGGCGGAGAAATCGTTCACGGTCTGAAACCTTGTTATTGGATTTGTCAGGTCAGATTATCTGTATCTGAAACCGGTTTCAGGAAACACCAGAAGCGATTCGATCGTCAAGTGAATGATCGGGAGACATTCGTAAGTCGCCGACTAATGGCGCTCGGGTGTGATCGCCGACTTCAGCCGAACAACCCGGCTGCGATATTGATCGAAAACCCGAGGATGGCCGTATTGAACACAAACCCGATCAACGACTGTGCCAGCACGATCTTGCGTATTTCCCGCGTGGCGACGCCAACATCCGCCGTCTGCACGGCCACGCCGATGGTGAACGAGAAGTACAGAAAGTCCCAATAGTTGGGTGTTGTCAGGCCTTCGGCAAAGCGCAGCGCCGGCTCCTTGCCGTCCCAGGTATAAAACAGCCTGGCGTAGTGGACGCTGAAAATGACCCCGATCAGCAACCATGAGCCAATCACCGTCAACGCGGTAAAGCCGTAGTGCAGGAGCTTGTGGGAAGTTTGCAGATCCTTGCTGCCGACCAGTTCCAGGGTAATGGCTGCCAGACTGGCCAGCGCTGCGATACACACCACGAACAACACCAGTCCGGCGTTCTCGTCCTCGACTTCGGCGATGCGCCTGACGTCCGGCGCTTTTGCCCGGGCTGTCAGCCAGAACATCAGGATCAGATAGGTCCAGACGCCGGTGTTCCAGCCGATGAGGATTTTGCTGATGACGGAGTCGGCCGGGGCCAGCAGGCCGACGGCGAGTCCGAATAACGCGGCAGCGGAGAGGCGAGGGTGGGTGCGGGCGAGGAAGCGCATGGGAACTCGATGGGCCAGGGTGTGCAGACACCTTAGCCCAGCGCTGGCAGGTGTGGCCACAACGCCGGATGTTTGCAAAACCCTGAGGGAGCGAGCCCGCTCCCTCAGTCGGGATCACTGGGGTTTGGCAAACCTGCGTACAAGTTTGATCACGACAACGAAGAACACCGGCACAAAAATCACCGCCAATGTGGCCGTAATCATCCCGCCAATCACCCCGGTCCCGATCGCCTGCTGACTCGCGGAACTGGCGCCCGTGGCGATCGCCAGCGGCACCACGCCCAGAATGAACGCCAGCGAGGTCATGACAATCGGCCGCAAACGCAGGCGTGCCGCTTGCAGCGTGGCGTCAATCAAATCATGACCTTCGTCATACAGGCTCTTGGCAAACTCGATGATCAGAATCGCGTTCTTCGCCGACAGACCGATGATGGTGATCAGTCCGACCTTGAAGAACACATCGTTGGGCATCCCGCGCAAGGTCACTGCCAGCACTGCGCCGAGTACGCCCAGCGGTACAACCAACAACACCGATGTTGGAATCGACCAGCTCTCGTACAGCGCCGCCAGACACAGGAACACGATCAGCAGCGACAACCCGAGCAGGATCGGCGCCTGGCTGCCGGACAAACGTTCCTGCAACGACAGACCAGTCCATTCCTGACCCAGACCTTTCGGCCCCTGGGCCACCAGCCTTTCAATCTCCGCCATGGCTTCGCCGGTGCTGTGGCCGGGCTTCGGCTCGCCGGAAATCGAGATCGCCGGGTAGCCGTTGTAGCGGGTCAGCTGCGCCGGGCCCTGGGTCCATGTGGCTCTGACGAACGCCGACAGCGGCACCATCTGCCCGGCATCGTTGCGTACGTGCATCTTCAACAAGTCATCGACCTGACTGCGACGGTCACCTTCAGCCTGCACAACAACCCGTTGCATCCGCCCCTGATTAGGGAAGTCGTTGACGTACGCAGAGCCGATGGCAGTGGACAACACGTTGCCGACATCGGCAAAGGCAACACCCAGGGCATTGGCCTGTTTACGGTCCACTTCCAACTGCACTTGTGGCGCTTCGGCCAGTGCGCTTTCACGGACGTTCATCAGGATCGGGCTTTTCTCGGCAGCGGCCAGCAGCTGGGTACGGGCTTCCATCAAGGTCGCATGGCCGAGGCCGCCGCGATCCTGCAGGCGGAACTCGAAGCCGCTGGACGTGCCGAGACCATCCACCGGCGGCGGCAGCACGGCGAAGGCCACGGCGTCCTTGATCTGGCTGAGGGCGATGTTGGCGCGGTCGGCAATCGAGCTGGCCGAGTCGTCGCTGCCACGCTGCGACCAGTCCTTGAGTGTGGTGAACGCCAACGCCGCGTTCTGCCCGCTACCGGAGAAGCTGAAACCGAGAATCACGGTGCTGTCGCCCACGCCTGGTTCGCCGGCGTTGTGCGCTTCGATCTGCTCGACCACCTGCACCGTGCGGTTCTTGCTCGCACCGGGTGGCAGTTGAATGTCGGTGATGGTGTAACCCTGGTCCTCGACCGGCAGGAACGAGGAGGGCAGGCGCGCGAAGCACAGGCCCAGTCCGACCAGCAACACAACGTAGATCAGCAGATAACGACCGGTGCGTTTCAGCGCATGACCAACCCAGCCCTGATAACGATCGCTCAGTTGCTCGAAGCGGCGGTTGAACCAGCCGAAGAACCCGGATTTCTCGTGGTGTTCACCCTTGGCGATCGGCTTGAGCAAGGTGGCGCACAGCGCCGGGGTCAGGGTCAGGGCGAGGAACGCCGAGAACAGGATCGAGGTGGCCATCGACAGTGAGAACTGGCGGTAGATGACACCGACCGAACCCTGCATGAACGCCATCGGAATGAACACCGCGACCAGCACCAGCGTGATGCCGATGATCGCTCCGGTGATCTGGCTCATCGCCTTGCGCGTCGCTTCTTTGGGCGACAGGCCTTCGGTGGCCATGATCCGCTCGACGTTTTCCACCACCACGATGGCGTCGTCCACCAGAATGCCGATGGCCAGCACCATGCCGAACATGGTCAGCACGTTGATCGAGAATCCCAGTGCCAACATGGTGGCGAAGGTGCCCATCAGCGCCACCGGCACCACCAGCGTCGGGATAAGCGTGTAGCGGATGTTCTGCAGGAACAGGAACATCACCGCAAACACCAGCAACATCGCCTCGCCGAGGGTGTAG
This sequence comes from Pseudomonas sputi, assembly GCF_021603585.1. Taxonomy (GTDB): domain Bacteria; phylum Pseudomonadota; class Gammaproteobacteria; order Pseudomonadales; family Pseudomonadaceae; genus Aquipseudomonas; species Aquipseudomonas sputi. The sequence continues at coordinate 175,950 of NZ_BQHI01000006.1, forward strand.
ATCACTTTGGTGATCGAGACCTTCACGAACGGCGAAGTGTCGTAGGGGATCTTGTATTCCACGCCCGCCGGGAAATAGCGCGACAGTTCATCCATCTTCGCCCGGATCAAGGTTGCGGTGCTGAGCGCGTTGGCGCCGGGCGACAGTTGCACGCCGACGGCGGTGGACGGCTTGCCGTTCAGACGGGTGCCGAACTGGTATTCCTGACTGCCGATCTCGACCCGCGCCACATCCTTGATGCGCACGGTGGAGCCGTCCGGATTGGCCTTGAGTACGATGTCGGCGAATTCTTCCGGCGTCGAAAGCTGACCTTTGACCAGAATCGTCGCGGTGATTTCCTGGGTGCTCGGGTTCGGCAGATCGCCGATGCTGCCCGCCGAGACCTGGGCGTTCTGCGCGACGATGGCGGCGTTGACGTCGGCCGGCGTCAGGTTGAAACCGATCAGCTTCTGCGGATCGACCCAGATCCGCATCGCCCGCTCGGCGCCGTACAGCTGGGCCTTGCCGACGCCGTCGATGCGCTTGATCTCGTTCATCACGTTGCGCGCCAGGTAGTCGCTGAGCGCCACGTCGTCGAGCTTGCCGTCGCTGGAGGTCAGGGTGATCAGCAGCAGGAAACCGGCGGAGACTTTTTCCACCTGCAAACCTTGCTGATTGACCGCTTGCGGCAAGCGCGACTCAACCACCTTGAGCCGGTTCTGCACATCGACTTGTGCCAGTTCCGGGTTGGTGCCCGGCTGGAACGTCGCCTTGATCGTGGCGCTGCCCAGGCTGCTTTGCGATTCGAAATACAGCAGGTGATCGGCGCCGTTGAGCTCTTCCTCGATCAGGCTGACCACGCTTTCGTCGACGGTCTGCGCCGAGGCGCCCGGGTACACGGCATAGATTTCGATCTGCGGCGGCGCGACGTCGGGGTATTGCGCCACCGGCAATTGCGGGATGGCCAGCGCACCGGCCAACAGGATGAACAACGCGACGACCCAGGCGAACACCGGGCGGTCGATAAAGAACTGCGGCATAGAAGAGCGTCCTGCTTACTGACCAGAGGTCTGGGCAAGTGGAAGAGGGGTGTCGTCGATCTGCACCACTTCGCCCGGCCGGGCGTGTTGCAGGCCTTCGATGACAATGCGGTCGCCGGCCTTGAGGCCACCGGTGACGATCCAGCGGTCGTTCTGCACCGCACCCAGTTGCACCGGCTGTTGGGCGACGCGCATCTGATCGTCGAGGGTCAGGACCTGCGCCACGCCGGCGCTGTCACGTTGCACCGCACGCTGGGGAACGGTGAGGCCATGTTGAATCACGCCTTGTTCCAGACGCACACGCACGTAGCTGCCAGGCAGCAGATCGAGATCCGGGTTGGGGAACTCGCTGCGCAGAATGATCTGACCGGTGCCCGGATCGACCGTGATGTCGCTGAACAGCAATTTGCCCGGCAGCGGATAAAGGCTGCCGTCGTCCTGGATCAGCGTGGCCTTGACTTCATCCTGGCCAACCTGCTGCAACTGCCCGGAACGGAAGGCCCGGCGTAGCTCATTCAATTCACGGGTCGACTGGGTGAGGTCGGCGTGGATCGGGTTCAGTTGCTGGATCAGCGCCAGCGGTGTGGTTTCGTTCTGACCGACCAGCGCGCCCTCTGTCACCAGAGCACGACCGATGCGCCCGGAGATCGGCGCAGTGACGGTGGCGTAACCGAGGTTCAGTTTGGCGCGCTCGACGGCAGCCTTGTTGGCTGCAACGTCGGCGGCGGTCTGCCGGGCGTTGGCGCGGGCATTGTCGTAGTCCTGAGCGCTGATGGCCTTGTCGTCGATCAACTGGGCGTAGCGCTGCTCCTGCAGTTTTGCCTGGAACGCGTTGGCCTCGGCCTTGCGCAGGGCGGCTTCGGCGCTGTCGAGGTCAGCCTTGAACGGAGCCGGGTCGATGCGGAACAGCACGTCGCCCTTTTTCACGTCGCTGCCTTCGCGGTAAGTGCGTTGCAGCACCACGCCGGCCACTCGGGCACGGACTTCGGCGATCCGCGGCGCGGCAATGCGCCCGCTCAGTTCGCTGCTGATCAACAGGGGGTGTGCCTCAAGGGTTTCGATTCGCACGGTGGCCGGCGGTGCCTGTTCCTCGGCGTTCGAGGATTTATCACAGGCACTCAGCGTCAGCGCCAATGCGATCAGGCCGAGCCCGGCCAGCAGATTCTTCGACATGTACAACCCCCAATATTGATCTGCGCATCCTACGGACAGTCGCCGAGGTTAGCGGTGAAGCTTTGTAGGCGCTGTGTGAAATTGTGTAAGGGTTTTGCTCAGGGACGAGTGAGGGCGTATATCCTTTACGCCTTGAAATTTATTGCGACAGATATGCCGCCTTCGCGGGCAAGCCAGTCGCCACAGCACTTTCTGGATCATCAATGCCCAACATCCTCCTGGTCGAAGACGACACCGCCCTCGCCGAACTGATCTCCAGTTACCTCGAACGCAACGGTTATTCCGTCAGCGTGATCGGCCGAGGCGACCATGTGCGTGAACGGGCGAGGCTCAATCCGCCGGATCTGGTGATTCTTGACCTGATGCTGCCAGGCCTTGACGGCTTGCAAGTCTGCCGCCTGTTGCGCGCCGACTCGGCAACGCTGCCAATCCTGATGCTCACCGCCCGCGACGACAGCCACGATCAAGTACTGGGCCTGGAAATGGGCGCCGACGACTACGTCACCAAACCCTGTGAGCCACGAGTCCTGCTGGCGCGGGTCCGGACTTTGCTACGGCGCAGCAGCCTCGCTGAACCGATGACTGCCAACGACCGGATCCTGATGGGCAATCTGTGCATCGATCTGTCCGAACGCACGGTGACCTGGCGTGAACAGCCGGTCGAACTGTCCAGCGGTGAATACAACCTGCTGGTGGTGCTGGCCCGTCATGCTGGAGAAGTGCTGAGCCGCGACCAGATCCTGCAGCGCCTGCGCGGCATCGAGTTCAACGGCACCGACCGCTCGGTGGACGTGGCGATTTCCAAGCTGCGGCGCAAGTTCGACGACCACGCGGGCGAGGCGCGCAAGATCAAGACCGTGTGGGGCAAGGGCTACCTGTTCAGCCGCTCCGAGTGGGAATGCTGATTCGATGTTCAGAATCCTGTTTCGCCTCTATCTGGTGACGATCGTTTCCTACAGCGCGGCGATCTATCTGGTGCCGGATCTGGTGGTGATGGCGTTCAGGGAGCGATTCGTTACCTACAACCTCGACTATTCCCGTGGCCTGCAATCGCTGATCACCAAGCAGTTTCGCGCGGTGCCGCAGGATCAGTGGCCGGCGCTCGCGGCATCGATGGACAAGGATTTCCAGCCGCTGCACATCGTTCTGGCCCGTATCGATGACCCTGGCTTCACCGCTATCGAGCAAGAGCGTCTGCGGCGCGGCGAGAATATGGTGCGGGTGGGCGACTGGGGCTGGCGCACGCTGGCGGTCACGCCGTTGAACGACGAGATGGCGGTGCAGATGGTGGTGCCGCCGGATCCGATGGACGTGAGTCTGTTGTACTGGAGCATCAACGTGCTGATCGGCGCGAGTCTGCTGGCGTGTCTGTTGCTCTGGTTTCGTCCGCACTGGCGTGATCTGGAACGCCTCAAGGGCACCGCCGAACGTTTCGGCAAGGGCCATTTGAGCGAGCGCACGCAAATCGGCCCGAGTTCCAATATCGGCAGCCTGGCCCACGTGTTCGACACCATGGCCGGTGACATCGAAAACCTGCTCAATCAGCAACGGGATCTGCTCAATGCCGTGTCCCACGAGTTGCGCACGCCGCTGACACGCCTGGACTTCGGCCTGGCGCTGGCACTGTCCGACGACTTGCCGCAAGCCAGCCGCGAACGTCTGCAAGGGCTGGTCGCGCACATCCGCGAACTCGATGAGTTGGTGCTGGAGTTGCTGTCCTACAGTCGCCTGCAGAATCCGGCGAAGTTGCCGGAGCAGGTCGAAGTATCGCTGGACGAGTTCATCGACAGCATTCTGGGCAGCGTCGACGAAGAGCTGGAATCTCCGGAAATTGTCATCGATGTGCTGCTGCACAATCAGCTGGAACGCTTCTCCCTCGACCCGCGCCTGACTGCGCGCGCGATTCAGAACCTGCTGCGCAATGCCATGCGCTACTGCGAAAAACGCATTCAGATCGGCGTGCAGGTCTGCCCGAAGGGCTGTGAGATCTGGGTGGATGACGACGGGATCGGCATCCCGGAAGAGGAGCGGGAGCGGATTTTCGAACCATTCTATCGACTGGATCGCAGCCGCGACCGGGCGACTGGCGGGTTTGGCCTGGGGCTGGCGATCAGCCGTCGTGCGCTGGAGGCGCAGGGCGGAGCCTTGACGGTGGAAGGTTCGCCGTTGGGTGGGGCGCGGTTCAGGCTTTGGCTGCCAACCCCCGTTTAGCGCTCGTTCCCACGCGGAGCGCGGGAATGATCAGTGCGTTGGGTGGGAGTGAGCGCCAGTCAAAGCAGTTCAGTGGACTGGATCAGGCCAACGCCGGCCACTTGCATCCGCTCGATCGCCGCCGCCAGCGATCCATTCAGATCAATCGCTCGACACGCATCCAGCACCACAAACGTGTTGAACCCCGCCGCCCGTGCATCCAGTGCGGAAAACATCACACAGAAATCCAGCGCCAGGCCGACCATGTACACCGTGTCGATGCCGCGCTCCTTCAGATAACCCGCCAGACCTGTGGTCGTGACGCGGTCCGCTTCCAGAAACGCCGAATAGCTGTCGATGTCCGGGTTGCAGCCCTTGCGGATGATCAATTGCGCATGGGGCAGGTGCAATTCCGGGTGGAGTTCGGCACCTCCGCTGGCCTGCACACAATGATCCGGCCAGAGGGTCTGTTCGCCGTAGGGTAGTTGAATCACGTCGTAGGGCTTGTGGCCGGGATGACTGGAGGCGAACGATGCATGGCCGGCAGGGTGCCAGTCCTGTGTGATCACGATCTGTTTGAACTGAAGGGCGAGATCGTTGACCAACGGCACTATCCGATCTCCTTCGGGCACCGGCAGTCGGCCGCCGGGAATGAAGTCGTTCTGTACATCGATGACCAGCAATGCACTACGAGGCGTGGTCGACATCGGTAATCCTTACTTGAAAAGTCACTGGTCCAGCATAGTACAGCGTGCCTCGTACGCTTGATCGGGCGAGCGCAATCCAACGGCAATTCTTGATCAATTTCTTCGAGAAAACACCTGTCACATATGACAGTTGTGGCCTTCGCTGCATGGGTGTCTGATGGCGGCCACGCGATGCTGCATTGATCAATCCCTTTCGATCCGTTGGCAAAGGACTGAAGACGATGGCCGTCCCTACACTTGTTCAACCTCGTATTCCCGGTATGAAACAACCGGTGTCCGCGCCGCAGCCGGTCGATGCCGGACTGCCGTTGGCGCTGACTTATCTCTATCCCGAGGGTGTCAAGGTGTTCATCGAGCCTGCAGCAGGTATGGTTGCGGATGACAGGCTTGTCTTGCGAATTGACGGTGTTCTGGTGGCAGCCAAACCGATTGTCACTGGTGAAGAGTCCCTGCGTGCGGTCCTGTATGTGCAGGCAAAGCTTTGGAAGGACGGGCTTAACACACTGGATTACGGCCTGGAACGAGCCGGCGTCGAGATTGAAACTTCACACCCGTTGCGGGTCTGGCTCCACAGCAAGCGTCCGGGACTGGTGGATCGTTTTCCCGAGGAGGAGGGTCATTCGGAGCTGAAGCTGAGCGTCGAGCAAGGGGTACTCGATGAAGGCGTCAATCCCGAACGCGCACGGGAAGGCGTTGATGTCACGCTTTCCTATCCGTTGATGAGAGTTTTCGACAACGTGCAACTTGATTGCAACGGCGTGATCCTGACGTGGCTTGTGACCCAGGCTGACGTCGATAACGGACAGCCATTGGTGATCACGATCAATGAAGCGACGTTCATCGAAGCGGGCGACGCGGCGGATTTTCCGTTGAAGTTCACGGTGACCGATTGTGTTGGCAATAGTCCGGACACCGACAATCCGTACTCGGGCGCGTTGTCTCTGTACGTCAACCTTTTGGGGCAATGGTACGACCCGCCGATTGTCAGTGAAGACCCTGCCGACGCCGAAGATGACCCCGATACGATCGACCTGGACAAGCTTGCCGGCGGTCCCGCGACTGCGCAGGTGTACGTGTCTGGCAACTGGATGAAAGGTGACGACATTCATCTGGACTGCCGCTTCCAGGGTGCGGAAGGTGACGTGCAGTCATTGACGTTGATCGAGACGGTCAAGAACAAGCCGTTCATGTACGCGTTCTCCGTACCGAACGAGTCTCTGGTTGCCGCTTTGGGCGGCAAGGCGACATTCCGATACACCCGGGTAAGTGGTGGGGTGGCGCTGGATCGATCCGCGACGCTGACGGTCCGCGTCATTGGTGCCGCCACCAGTGATCTAATGCCTCCAACCCTCGTCGGGACTGGCTACCAGTTTCATCCATTGGACTTTCCCGACGGTGTGACCGCTCGTGTCGAGTTCCTCGAGGCCCGTGACGGCGATCAGGCTCGTCTGCTGGTCAACGGGGCTCCAGGGCTTGGCTCACCGGAGTTCAAGGCGGTCAACTTCAACAAGAATCACCGTGCCAATTTCGTACTCAAGCCTGAAGTGCTTGTGGCCAATCACGGCCGAACGATGAAACTGGCTTGGGAGTTGCTGCGGCCGCAAGGCACGCAGCCATCGGGTGAGCGGGAGGTCACCGTCCACAGGATCGAAGACGCCGATTGGCGCTTGCCAACCCCGGGGTTGCCACAGGCTCTGGGTGATGAAATGCTCGATCTGGGCGCATTCAGCGGGCACGCTCAGGCAACCTGCAAACCTTGGCCTGGGATGGCTGTGGGGCAGTTACGCTGGTTTCATATGCGCGGGACCGGTCTTGATGACGGGGACTATGAGATCACGATTGCCGTGGGTGCTCCGGTCACGGTGCCGGAAACAACCGCCGGTCTGGACAATGCGCTGATGCGTGATCTGCTGCTGAAATTCAAGCCGGGAACCACGGTGGTCCTGGAGCTGAAGGTGGCATTTGACGGTAATAACGACGAGCGCTCCGCCGTGGTTTTCAAAACCCGCGAGTATCAGGTCCTGAGCCTGCCGGCCATGGTATTGGAGGACTTCAAGCAGGCACCCGCGCAAGCGGTGACGAAGGGGGGCGTCATGGAAACCGCCAACCTGCGAATCAGTTTTGTGTCGGGCAGTGGCGAGTGCGCAATCATGCCACGTGCCGATATCGGCCAATCATTCGCCGGACGGGTTGAAGGTCAGGTGTTGAGCATTGGTCGTGACAGCTCTCCCCCAGAGCCCGTTATCGTAGAGCTGGAGTTGAAAAATGCCTGCTCCCGCGTCAGTTTCTGGCATTTAAGCAGCAACTATGGGGACAGTTTCGTGGAGTGTCTGTCTGCGGACAGAACCCTGCTTGCAAGCAAGTCTCTCGGCACGTCGTACAGCACGCCACAAAGCCTGCTGCATGAGGCAGAGGGGATAAAAATCATCCGGATTGTCTGTCCGAAAGCAGACTGGTTCTCCCTCGACATGATCAAAGTTGAATATTGATCAGGTTTCGGGCAAGACCGTGAAGCTCGGATGTCGGGTTGTATCCGATCAACATCCACGCATGTTCGTGGACGGTCCAGTACACCACATTCATTTTGTGTCGACGTTCCTGCTCCACGGGAAGACTGCCACTGTTCGAGCGCGTCACGCATAGCGCCAGCGGGCCGTATCTGGCGTCCCGATAAACGATCTGTGCAATAGGTACGCCGTCGTATTCGAGTATTTGCGCACGCTTGAACACGGCACCGGGCAGTTTCAGCTTGGCGGGCGAAAGGCTCAGGCCCAGTCGCGCATCGATGGATCGCAATTGCGCCCATTGTGAGGCCTCGTCGGTGGGCAAGTGTTCGAGGGTCTGCGGCACATACAGCGCCATGTAATCGCCCACCCGCGCGCGCCAGTTGTGCGCTTGCTGTGCTTGCCAGGTCAGGAACAAACGGTCTGCCGCCACCCCCGCGAGCGCCGCACCGGCTGCGGCCGCACCGAGGAACCAGCGTCGGCTGAAACCCGGCTTCTGCGGTGAGGGCGCAGCATCAAGCCGAGCCTGCAAGCGATCGAGCGGCGCCTGTTGCACCAGTTCGTCATAAGCAGCCTTGAACGGCAGACTGCTGCGGTCAAGCCATTGCACCCGCAGATTCAGCAGCGGATCGTCGGCGATGAGGCTGTCGAGCTGGCTGCGTTGGTCACGGTCCAGTTCATCGTCCAGATACGCCACCAGTTGCTCGTCGGAAGGCGTATTCATTGCCGGTCTCCTGCGGGGCTGTTCGGGACCGCTTGCAGCGGCGGGTATTCGGCCAGTTTCAGGCGCGCGGTGGCCAGGCGGCTCATGACTGTGCCGATCGGCACTTGCAGGATCTCGGCGACTTCGCGGTAGGACAGGCCCTCGACGTACGCGAGATACACCGTTTCGCGCTGGGTTTCCGGCAATGCATCGACCCGGCGGATCACCTGCGAGGCCATCACATGAGTCTGCGCGGCGTATTCGCCATCGAATGTCAGCTGACCGTCGGCGTCCGTCACGCCCTGGCCCAGGCGCACCCGACGGGCGCGCACTTCGTTGAGCCAGATCGAATGCAGGATGCTCAGCAGCCAGCGATCCATGCGCGTGCCGGCCACGTACTGGCCCGAACGTTCCAGCGCCCGCACGCAGGTGGCTTGCACCAGATCCTCGGCCACGTGCCGGTTGCGCGACAGCAGCAAGCCGTAGCGCCACAGGCGCGCCAGGTGTTGCCCGAGTTCGGCTCTGAAGGCCTGATCGCTGAAAATGTTCGCCTCCGCGTGTCGTGTCAGGTTTTCGATGAATCGTTGATGGCTTCGGCCAGGTCCCGGTATTCCTCGCAGGTCGTGCCACAGATCTTCTGGATGTGCTGCAACTGTTCCTGCGCCAGATCGACGCGGCCCTTGATGACGTAAGCCTCGCCCAGGTATTCACGGACCTGCGCGTACTGCGGATCAAGCTTCACCGATTGCAGGTAATAACCGATGCCTTCGTCGGTGCGCCCCAGTTTGCGCGTGGCGTAACCGCGATAGTTGAGAGCCTTGGCGGTGTTCGGTTGTTCCAGCGTATCGAGCAGGGCCAGGGCCTCTTCGTAACGGCCGGCCTTGGCCAGACGGTAGGCGTAATCGGTCCGGTCGGCGTCGGGTACCAGATGGCTGGTCTGTATTACGCACTTCTGCGTTTTGGTGTCGAACACCTGGCCTTTGGGGCAGTTGGGTTTCTGCACCGGCGCCTCTTCATCACCATTGGCGAAGGCAAGCGGACTCGCAAAAGCGGCGGCCACCAGCAACGGGGCCGCGAACATAACGGAACGGATAGTCATGGGCAAGGCTCCACAAGGGGTCGTGTTTCACTTTGAACACCGCAGGGTGAACATTTATTCATTGGTTTGTCAGGCTTTGTTAAAGGAAAGCCCTTTTTCCGGCGCTATGCTCGTCAGCATTCGTTGTCGATCTGCAGTTCTACCCTGGGAGTTTGGCCATGAAAGATCAGGTTCACCACTCGGCCGCCAGCGGCTACAAAACCGCTGCCGACACCTACGTCAAAGGCCGGCCCGACTACCCGCCGGCCGTCGCCGAATGGCTGACGGGCACCGTCGGCCTCGATGCCCACAAGACGGTTATCGACCTCGGTGCCGGCACCGGCAAGTTCACCGGACGGCTGGTGGCGACCGGCGCCCAGGTGATTGCCGTGGAGCCGGTGGCGCCGATGCTGGAAAAACTGTCGCTGGCCTGGCCGCAGGTGTTGGCCGTCAGCGGCACGGCAACGGATTTGCCGCTGCCCGATGCGTCGGTGGATGCCGTGGTGTGCGCGCAGGCCTTTCACTGGTTTGCCCGTACCGAAGCCCTGGATGAAATCGCCCGGGTCCTCAAACCGGGCGGCAAGCTGGGCCTGATCTGGAACCTGCGCGACACCCGGATCGACTGGGTGCCCAGACTGGACGCCATCGTCAACGCACTGGAGGGCGACACGCCGCGCTTCTACACCGGCGAATGGCGCAAGGCTTTTCCCCATCCGGCGTTCGGCCCGTTACAGGCGCAGCATTTCCAGCACGGGCATACCGGCGCGCCGGAAGATGTGATTTTCAACCGGGTGCGATCCACCAGCTTCATTGCCGCGTTGAGCGATCAGCAGCGCGCGAAGATCGATGCGCAGATTGCCGAGCTGATTGCCGGCGAGCCGCAGTTGCGGGGCAGGGAGGTGGTGACCGTGCCTTACGAGACCGCTGCCTTCGTTGCGCTGAAGAACGGCTAGAGTCCCGCATTTGGCCGAACCGCCGTGCTGATGCCTTGTTATAGTTCGGGCCTCATCTTCAGCCCGGTAAAGGATTTCTGCCATGACTCAATACACCGCCTTCAGCGTCGAACTGGCCGACAACATCGCCCATGTGCAGATCAACCGGCCGGAAAAGATCAACTCGATGAACGCCGCGTTCTGGAGCGAAATCGTCGAGGTGTTCCAGTGGATCGACGACACCGACGAAGTGCGGGTGGTGGTGCTCAGTGGTGCCGGCAAACACTTTTCCTCGGGCATCGACCTGATGATGCTGGCCGGTGTGGCCAATGAGCTGGGCAAGGACGTGGGCCGCAACGCGCGCCTGTTGCGCAAAAAGATCCTGACCCTGCAAGCCTCGTTCAATGCTGTCGACAATTGCCGCAAACCGGTACTGGCGGCGATCCAGGGTTACTGCCTGGGCGGCGCCATCGACCTGATCGCGGCCTGCGACATGCGCTACGCCGCCGAAGACGCGCAGTTCTCGATCAAGGAAATCGACATCGGCATGGCGGCTGACGTCGGCACCCTGCAACGGTTGCCACGGATCATCGGTGACGGCATGCTGCGTGAGCTGGCTTACACCGGTCGCACCTTTGGCGCCGAAGAAGCGCGCAGCATCGGTCTGGTCAATCGCGTCTACAGCGACAAGGACAGCCTGATCGAAGGCGTGATGGACATTGCCCGGGACATCGCCGGCAAGTCGCCGATCGCGGTCACCGGCACCAAGGAAATGATCAGCTACATGCGCGACCATCGCATCGACGACGGTCTTGAGTACGTTGCCACCTGGAACGCCGCCATGCTGCAATCCAACGACTTGCGCGTGGCCATGGCCGCCCATATGAGCAAACAGAAACCCGAATTTCTGGATTGAGAAACCATGACATCTCGCTGGACCACTGCAGTACTGGACACCGATCAACCTGGCGGCTGGGCCGTGGCGCGCAGCCCCGAGGGTTTCCTGTTCGATGACAACGGCGCGCTGTTCCCCCGGGAATGGCTCAAGCGTCAGGACTTGTCGATTCTTGCCGAGCACGGCATTGGTCACCTCGATGGCGAACCGGTGTATCTGCTGGAACTGCACAGCGCCAGCGAGGTGCCGGGCTGCAACTGGAAAGGCCTGCGGGCGTTCATGCTCGATGGCGATCACACGATCTACAAGGTCCTGGGATACGCGGCGCAAATCGGGACCTGGGCCCGTGAGCACCGTTTCTGCGGCAATTGCGGTCAGGCCATGACCCAGGTGCCACGGGAGCGGGCGATGTATTGCCAGCCTTGCGATCTGCGCAGTTATCCGCGCATTTCGCCGAGCATGATCGTGCTGGTGACCCGTGGCGATGAAGTCCTGCTGGCGCGCTCACCGCGTTTCGTCACCGGGGTCTACAGCACGCTGGCCGGGTTTGCCGAACCGGGGGAGTCGGCCGAGGATTGCCTGATTCGCGAAGTGCGCGAGGAAGTGCAGATCGAGGTGAAGAACATTCAGTACATGGGCAGCCAGTGCTGGCCGTTTCCACACTCGATGATGCTCGGCTTCCATGCCGAATACGCCGGTGGCGAGATTGTCTGCCAGGAAGACGAGATCGAAGACGCCCAGTGGTTCAACGTGCACGATTTGCCGCCGTTGCCGGCGTCAAAATCGATTGCCCGGTACCTGATCGATGTCTACGTGGCGCGGCGCTTAGGCCACGCTGAACCAGTGCTGCCAGGCTAGACGCACGGTCAACCCCAACACCACGGTGATGAACACCGGACGAATGAACTTGGCGCCGCCGCTGATCGCGGTGCGCGCCCCGAAGAATGCGCCGACCATCACCGACAGGCCCATGCTCAGGCCGATGATCCAGTCCACCTGCCCGGAAAACACGAACACCGACAGCGCCGCAATGTTGCTGACGAAGTTCATGCTGCGCGCCACGCCGCTGGCCTTGACCAGATCGATGGGGTACAGCAACAGGCTGCTGACCGTCCAGAACGCACCAGTGCCGGGGCCGGCCACGCCGTCGTAGAAACCGAGGCTGAAGCCCTGGGTCGATTGCCATTTCTTCTTGATCGGTGCGTCGCTGTCCAGCGGCGCTTTCGGCGTGCCACCAAACAACAGGTACAGGCCGCAAGCGAAGACGATCACCGGCAGCATCTTGTTCAGCCATTCCGCCGGCAGATAGTGGGCGACAATGGCGCCGGTCAGCGCGCCGACCAGGGTGCCGACGATGGCGTGCATCCACTGCCTGGGATGAAACAGCTTGCGCCGATAGAAGGTGAAACTGGCGGTGGCCGATCCGAAGGTCGAACTCAACTTGTTGGTGCCCAGCACCAGATGCGGCGGCAGACCGGCGGTGAGCAACGCCGGTGTGGTCAACAGACCGCCACCGCCAGCAATGGCGTCGATGAATCCGGCAATGAAAGCGACAAGGGCCAGAACGGCCAGGGTGGTGAGGTCAACACTGAGTTCGAAAGGCATGGAATCGGCTTATTCGGCAGGTTGCAGAGCTGGGCTGCGGGGAGGGCCGTCATGTTACTCATTTCCAGGTGTTGCGGCGACCTGTCTCGGCTCTGTCAGCGAGCCTTTGCCAATCCAAGGGTTATCTACGATCTTCGTCAATCAGACATGATCAGCTGAGAAACTGCAGGGGCTGCTGAGTGCAGCCCCTGCAGATACATTTTTACAGACCCAGTTCGGACAACCCCGGATGGTCATCCGGGCGTCGGCCCAGCGGCCAGTGGAACTTGCGTTCGCTTTCCTTGATCGGCATGTCGTTGATGCAGGCATAACGCTGGAACATCAGGCCGTGCTCGTCGAATTCCCAGTTCTCGTTGCCGTAGGAACGGAACCAGTTGCCCGAATCGTCGTGCCATTCGTAGGCGTAGCGCACGGCGATGCGGGTGTCGGAGTAGGCCCAGAGTTCCTTGATCAGGCGGTAATCCAGTTCCTTGGCCCATTTGCGGGTCAGGAAGCCCTTGGCTTCTTCGCGGTTGTTGGCGAACTCGGCGCGGTTACGCCATTTGGTGTCCAGGGTGTAGGCCAGCGACACGCGCTCCGGGTCGCGGGAGTTCCAGCCATCCTCGGCCAGGCGAACTTTTTCAATGGCTGATTCACGGTTGAACGGTGGCAATGGCGGACGAACTTCGGCTGCAGTAGACATGTTTGTCTCCCGATCTATTAACAGTTAAACAACGTGTCAGGCTTATTAAGGCGTTACAGGTCCAATAACTTTCGCGCCATGCATTGCGCATTATCGGCGGCACTGTGATCACCCATCACAAGCGCTACGGTAATGGCGCCGTCAATCAGGATCAGCAATTGTTTGGCCAGCAACTGCGGGTCCTCGGCACCATGTTCGGTACACAACTCGCACACGTAGTCGAGCAGTTTCTGTTTGTGGTCTTTGGCGACCTGGCGGACCGGATCCTCGGGATCGCCGGTCTCGCCACTGGTATTGATGAAGGCGCAGCCCCGGAAGCCTTCCGAGGCGAACCAGCCCTTGAGCACGGTGAACAGGTTGAGCAGGCGATCGGCCGGGGTCTCGGCCTGATCGACGGCGCTTCTGTACCAGTGCATCCAGCGCACGTCGCGGCGTTGCAGGGCGGCGACGGTCAACTCCTCCTTGTTGGTGAAGTAGCGATAGATACTTTTTCTGGAAACACCGGCGGTTTTCACCAGAAGATCCATCCCGGTGGCAGCGATGCCACTCTTGTAGATCAACTTTTCGGTGACATCCAGAATGATGTCTCGGGTCGTGTCGTTGCTAGTGATTTCGTTCATGTGGCGTACAGTAGAACGATCGTTCTACTTGGTCAAGCAATTATTTTTTGATCGATCCCACGCTGTGCGTGGGAATGCCTCGAGGGACGTTCTGCGTTCCATCTCTGGAAGGGACGCGGAGCGTCCCGGGCTGCATTCCCACGCAGGGCCCGGGAACGATCATTACAGACGCTCACAAGACCCGAAGGAGTTGATGGTGTAAGCTCTCGGGTTCTTCGGATTCGACCCATTGCGAGCCCTATGCCGTTGCTTTTCAAACGCTCTCTGCTGCCCAAACTGCGCAGCTTTCCGCTGACCGCCGAGGCCGTGACGATCCTGCCCGGCGCCGCCGATTTCCGCCGTTGCCTGCTGGAGAAAATCGCCCAGGCGACCCAGCGCATCTACCTCGTCGCGCTCTATCTGCAACACGATGAGGCCGGCCAGGAAATTCTCGATGCCTTGCACGCCGCCAAACTCAAGCGTCCCGAGCTTGAAATCGCGGTGGTCGTCGACTGGCTGCGGGCCCAGCGCGGCTTGATCGGTGCCGGCAAGCAGCCGGGCAACTCGGCGTGGTATCAGGAGATGACCCGTACCCACCCGAGCGTGGTGCCGGTCTACGGCGTGCCGGTACAGACTCGCGAGCTGTTCGGCGTGCTGCACTTGAAGGGCTTCGTGATCGACGATTGCGTGGTCTACAGCGGTGCGAGCCTGAACAACGTCTATCTGCACAAATTCGACAAGTACCGTTTCGACCGTTATCACGTGCTGCAGAGCCGTGAACTGGCGGACTCGATGCACCATCTGGTCAAGCACGGCCTGATCGAATCGAAAGCGGTGCATCGCCTCGACCTGCCGAACCTGCCGACCACCCGCAGCCTGCGCAACGACATCGGCGACCTGCGCAGCCGCCTCAAATATGCGGCGTACGACACCAGCGCCGGCAGCACGGCGCACACGGGTCTGTCGGTCAGTCCGTTGCTCGGCGTGGGCAAGAACAACCCGCTGAACCGGGTGATTCTGGAACTGATCGCCAGTGCGCAGAAGCAACTGACCATCTGCACGCCGTACTTCAACCTGCCGCTTGGCGTGATCCGCGAGATCAACCGGGCGCTGGCGCGCGGCGTGAAGATCGACATCGTGGTCGGCGACAAGACGGCCAACGATTTCTACATCCCGCCGAGCGAGCCGTTCAAGGTCATTGCCGCGCTGCCGTATCTCTACGAGATCAGCCTGCGCCGTTTCGCCAAGCGCCATCAACGCAACATCGACAGCGGCCAGTTGAACCTGCACCTATGGCGCGAGGGCGACAACAGCTATCACCTCAAGGGCATGTGGATCGACCAGCGCTACACGCTGCTGACCGGCAACAACCTGAACCCGCGGGCGTTCCGTCTGGATCTGGAAAACGCCTTGCTGATCGATGATCCGAAAGGCGAGTGGCTGGAACCGCGCCGTGCGGAGCTGGCGAACATCTTCGTTCACACCACGCGGATCGCACGTTTCCAGGATCTGGAAGCCTTGCCGGATTACCCGGCGGGTGTGGCCAAGTTCCTCAAGCGCGTGAGCCGGGTGCGGGTCGAGCGGTTGCTCTATCGCATTCTCTAATACCGGCCCACAAAAAATCCCCCGAACGCAGGACGCGTCCGGGGGATTTTTTATGCGCAGAACTCAGTTCAGACCGAGCTTGCCACGCAATGTCGACAGGTCTTCGGCCAGGGTATTGACCGGGCCGACCAGTGCCTTGCGGTCGTTGTCCTTCACTTTGTCATACGTTTCGAAACCGCCATCCTTGGTCTTGTACTTGGCCAGGATCTTGTCCACGGTGGCGAAGTTCTTGTCGACTTTGGCGACAAAGGCCTTGTCCTGTTTCTCGATCTGCGGACGGAACAGGTCGACGATTTTCTTCGCGCCGTCGATGTTGCCTTGGAAGTCGTAGAGGTCGGTGTGGCTGTAACGGTCTTCTTCACCGGAAATCTTGGTCGCGGCGACTTCTTCGAGCAGTGCAGCGGCGCCGCCGACGACCTTTTCCGGCGGGAAGGTCAGGCCGGCGACGCGGGTCTGCAGGTCTTTCACGTCCTTGTTCAGGCCGTCCGCCAGGGCGTCGAGACCCTGGGTGCTCTTTTCCGAGAACAGCGAGTATTCGATGCGGTGGAAACCTGTGAAATCTTCGGCTTTCACGCCTTGCTCGTGGTCGTCGACGCGGGAGTCGATGGACGCGTCGAGGTCACTGAACAGCTCGGCGATCGGCTCGATCGACTCGTAATAAACGCGGGTCGGCGCGTAGAGCTTCTGCGCGGTGGCCAGGTCGCCTTTTTTCACCGCGTCGGTGAACTGCTGGGTGTGGCCGGCGAGTTCATCCAGTTGTTCGGTGACGTAGATCTTGTAGTCCGACACTGGCCCCACCAGATCCAGTGGCGCGGTCGCGGCGAACGCCGACAGAGGGGTGTTGAGCAAACCTAAGGTCAGCAATAACGCGAGGGGCGTCTTTTTCATGGGGCGGCTCCTGATGTGACTGTTGTTATGCGGTGGTGTTGGATTGGGTGGCAGCCAGCAGCGAGCGACCGATGAAGTCCTTGTCGCCCGTGACACCCGGCAGGGTGAAGAAGTAACCGCCGCCGACCGGCTTGAGGTATTCCTCCAGCGGTTCGCCGTTGAGGCGGGTCTGCACGGTGATGAAGCCTTTTTCCAGGTCGGCCTGGTAACAGATGAACAGCAGGCCCATGTCGAGCTGGCCGTTCTTGTTCACGCCGTTGGAGTAGTTGAACGGCCGGCGCAGGATCAGGTTGGCCTGGCTCGCGGCGGTGCGCGGGTTGGCCAGGCGGATGTGCGCGTCGAGCTTGGTCAGCTTGCCTTCCGGGTCCTTGCTGTAGTCCGGGACTTCGGTTTCATGGCTGGCGCCCATCGGCGCACCGGTGGTTTTGACCCGGCCGATGATGCTTTCCTGCTCCTGCAACGGCGTGCGGTCCCAGCGTTCGACGAAATTGCGGATGATCCGCACCGCCTGGTAACTGCCGTGGGCCGCCCAGGCCGGTTCGTCACTGCCCGGTTGCACCCAGACGATGCGGTCCATGGCTTTGCCATCGTTGGAATCCGGGTTGGCCGAACCGTCGCGAAAGCCCAGAAAGTTACGCGCCGATTGCGCCGGTACACCGGGTTTGGCCGGGGCTTGCGGCGGCACGCTGCCTTCTTGTTTCCAGCGCACCAGCAACAGGTCCGGCAGGTTTTTCACGATGTCGCGCAGGGCGTGAATGTTGGTGTCGGCGGTGTTGGAGCAGAACTGCAGGCTCAGATCGCCATGGCAGCTGTCGGCTTCCAGCGCATCGTTGGGGAAACCGACCATGCGCACCAGACGCTTGGGTTTGACGGACGCGAGGCCAAAGCGCTCATCGAACAACGATTCGCCGACGGACACGGTGATGGTCAGGTTGTCCGGCGTCACCACCGGGCCGAGGATGCCGGAGTCCGGTGGCGGCAGCTTCGGATCGATCTGCGCCACCGGGCCGCCCTTCATCAGGAACGCGATGCGCTCGTTGAGGGTGCGGAACAGGCGCTCGAGGTCGTCACGGTCGCTGGCCAGCACATCGAACGACACCAGCATGCCGGCCGCCGGACGCGGGGTGACGATGCCGCTCTGGTGCACGCCATGAAAATCGTGATGGTCCTGGGTTTTGTCGCTGCTCGGCGCTTCGGTGACTTGCGCAGGCGCGGCGGCCATCGCCGGGCAGCTCAACGCCGTGCCGGCCAGGGCGACACCGGCGGCGCCCATGCCCATCAGTACGCGGCGACGTTGCAGGTTGAAGTGTTCGGAATCGTTCATCGGTATTCGTCTTCTGCTTACAGGCCGGAGAGGCCGAGGGCGGGATCAATGGCGTCGAGGGCGTCGGCCAGAGCCTTGGCCTTGTCGGCGATCTGCTTGCGTTGCTCACCGTTGACGGTGTCGTAGCTGGCGTAGCCGTCCTTGACCTTGAAGCCGTTCAGCGTGGTATCGAAATCAGCCAGCGCGCCGTCGATTTTCGGCAGCAGGTCGGCGGCGGATTTGCTCAGCAGCGGGCGCAGCAATTCGACGACTTTGTGCGCCGTCTCCAGGTTGGCTGCGAAGCCGTTGAGATCACCGTGGCTGTAGCGTTCCTCTTCGCCGCTGGCGGCGCGCACGTCGGCGAGGGTGTTGAGGTTGCGCACGACGATTTGCACCAGTTGTTCCGGCGGCAGCGACTGGGCCAGCAGTTGCTGTTTCAGCGTGGTGACGTTGTCGAGCAAGCCTTGGGCAATCGGTGTCAGGCCATCGAGTTTGCGTTGCTGGAACAGCGCGTATTCGAGGCGATGGAAGCCGACGAAGGCCGGATCCTGCTCGCGTTTTTCGAAGTAATCGGCGCGGGCGTTGATGCGGTTGTCCAGCTCCGCCAGGCGTTGTGCGGCCGGCGCCAGACGCTGATACGCGGCACGGGCCGGCAAATACGACGCCTGGGCCTGGGCCAGATCGCCGCTGTCGATGGCATGATTGAGCGCCGTCACGGCTTTGATCAGCGCGCTGCCCTGGCTGGCAAGGTAGACGCGAAATTCCGACAACGGGCCGACGAAGGCCACCATCGATGGCTTGGCCTTGGCGGCCGCATCGGAGGCGGCGGTTGGCGTCACGTGCAGGGTGCCGCGCGGGTTGCTCAGCAGGCCGCAGGTGATGGCGTAGTCGCCGGGTTGCAGGTTGGCGTTGATGACCTGGCTCAGGCCCGGCGCGATGTTCTCGCGCTCTTCGATCACCAGCACGCCGTCGAGGATTTCCCATTCCACCGCCCGGTCGGAGCGGTTGACGATGCGGAAACTGGCGCGGCCGGCCGGCACCGTCAGGGCGTTCGGTTCGCAACGGTGCGGATGGATGTTCACCACCACTTCGTCGCGGTTGTGCTGACGTTTGGCGGCGGCCAGTTTCGAGGCGTAGTAGAACAGGCCACCGGCGGCGATCATCACGACCACCGAACCGGCCACCGCCCAGCGCAAGGCGCGGGGAGGCGAGGCCTGAGGAGTATTAGGCTTTGACATGAAGGCCCTTATTGGCTGGAAACGGAAGACGATTGGGCAGCAGGCTTGGGCGCGGGCATGAAGAACATGACCAGCGCCACCAGCAGATAAATCAGGTACGCGCCGAGGGTGCTGACGGTTGGTGCATCCTGATAACCGAACATGCCGGCCAGCACCGAGCCCAGCGGGCCATCCATCGGCAGCGTCGCGCTGAAGTCGAAAAGCACGGTTTGCAGGTGGTTCCACACCCCGGCTTCATGCAGGGCCTGCACCGAGTTGGCGAGAATCCCGGCGGCGACCACGAGGATGAACAGCCCGGTCCAGCGGAAGAACGCCGACAGGTTCAAACGCATGCTGCCGCTGTAAATCAGCAAGCCGACGACGACCGCCAGGATCAGGCCGAGCAGGGCGCCGATCGGTGCGGCCGGGCCTTCGCTCTGCTGGAACACGGCGAGCAGGAAAAACACGGTTTCCAGACCTTCACGGGCCACGGCGAAAAACACCATGGCGATCAGCGCGATGACCTGATGCTTCGAAGCGGTCAGCGCCTGGTCGAGGGAAGCTTGCAGCGAGTGCTTGATCGAACGCGCGACCTTGCGCATCCAGAACACCATGGAACTGAGAATGCCCACGGCCACCAGCCCGACCACGCCTTCGAACAGTTCCTGCTGCTTTTGCGGGAATTCGGCGCTGACCAGTTCCAGGCCACCACCGACCAGCAAGGCCAGCGCAGCGGCGAGAAACACCCCGATCCAGACCGCGGGCATCCACTGGCCACGGCCGGTCTGTTGCAGGTAACTGGCGATGATGCCAACGATCAGCGCGGCTTCGATGCCTTCACGCAACATGATCAAAAAGGGAACGAGCATTCGACGATCACTGTGTAACGAATTGAGGTTACAAGTTGTAACATAATGAAAGTCATTCTCACATGGCATTCATTGGCATTTACCTGAACCTCAGCTGAACAAGTCTGAACATCCACGTCGCCCCGTCAGCTGCGCTAAGATGCCCGCCACTCGAACAACAACAGGATTCAGCGGGTTCCATGTCGGAAAAAGACACCATCGCCATTCAACTGGTGCGCGAAGCACTGCTGCAAAGTTGTGCCCCGGGCGTGGCCACGGACGAAGTCTTGAGCAAGGTCGGGATTGAACCGGCGCTGCTGTCCACCGATGACGCCCGCGTGCCGGCCAGTCAGTACGCGCGGTTGTGGCGCCTGTTGGCGCGGCGCGGCGATGACGAGTTCTTTGGCATGGACCCGCGCAAGCTGAAATCCGGCAGCCTGGCGTTCCTCTGCCGCAGCGCCATGGCCCAGCCGAATCTGGCTGCGGGGCTGAGCAGCGGTCTGAATTTTCTGTCGTTGATGCTCGAACGCATGCCGGCGCAACTGGTGCACCAGCAGAGTCTGGCGGAGATCGTCCTGCTGGAGGACGACCCCGAGCCGCGTCGCGCCTTCACTTACTTCACGTATTGGATGATCGTTCACGGCGTGGCGTGCTGGCTGGCGGGGCGGCGGATTCCGATCCTGGCCATCGAGCTGCGCTGTCCGGCACCGGATTTCTGTGATGACTATCGGGTGATGTTCTCCGAGAACCTGCGCTTCGACCGGCCACGCACGCGGATGATTTTCGCCGCCGATGTGCTGGATCTGCCGATCAAGCGCAGCGCCGAAGAGTTGAAACGCTTCCTGGCCCATGCCCCGGCCAACATTCTGGTGAAGTACCGCGACCCGGAAAGCCTGGCCAGCCGTATCAAGCAGGATCTGCGGCAGCTGCCCGCCGAACATTGGCCGGAAACCGATACGCTGGCCCAGCAGTTGTGCATGTCGGCCTCGACCCTGCGCCGACGTCTGGCGGAAGAAGGTCAGACCTATCAGGGCCTGAAGGACAGCGTGCGCAAGGAGCTGGCGATCACCTGGCTGGCGGAGCCTGCGATCAGTTTTGCCGACATCGCCACGCGGCTGGGGTTTGCCGATGCCAGTTCGTTCTACAAGGCGTTTCGCAAGTGGTCAGGAACCAATCCGGGGCACTATCGCAGCTTGATCCTCAACGAGGCGGTCTGATCCGGCCCCGACTCACTGACTCACCGCCAACTCTCGTTACCACGCTCTGCGTGGGAACGATCATCGCGCTACCGTGTGGGAGCGATCAAAGTCCGGAACCTTGGCCAAACCAGTCATCCACTTTGAGGGCTTTGACCATTGCCGCAGCCGGCCTGCGGCGCGAGTATTCCCCTGTTGTTTACGCTTCCCCAACCTAATAAGAACAGAGGGATTCTGGCAATGCGCGATTACTTGTCTGCCACCGCACAGTTTGATTATCAGCACACCGTGGACGCCGCGCTCAGCGGCACGCTCGAGGCGCTCAACGCCTGCGTCGAATGCTGTGACCGCCACGCCTTGCCGGGGCGCATCGCGCTGTTCTGGGAAGGCCGCGACGGCGCCAGTGCAACGTACACGTTCAACGATCTGCAGGACAAAGCCGCGCGCTTCGCCAATTTCCTTCTCGCCCAGGGCGTGCAGAAAGGCGACAAGGTCGCCGGCCTGCTGCCGCGCAACATCGAATTGCTGATCACCGTGTTCGCCACCTGGCGCATCGGCGCGGTGTATCAACCGCTGTTCACCGCGTTCGGCCCCAAAGCCCTCGAGCATCGCCTGAACAGCTCCGGCGCCAAAGTGGTGGTCACCGACGCCGTCAACCGGCCGAAACTCGCCGAAGTTGCCGATTGCCCCACGCTGGTCACGGTCGGCGGTCCTAAAGGCCAGGGCATCGTCCGTGGCGACTTCAGTTTCTGGGCCGAGCTGCCCAACCATTCCAATGTCTGCGAACCGCTGATGCTGACCGGCGAAGACCCGTTCCTGCTGATGTTCACCTCCGGCACCACCGGCCCGTCAAAAGCGCTGTCGGTGCCGCTCAAGGCCATCGTCGCGTTCCAGAGCTACACCCGCGATGCCGTGGATCTGCGCCCGGAAGATGCTTTCTGGAACGTCGCCGATCCGGGCTGGGCCTACGGCATTTATTTCGGTGTGACCGGCCCGTTGTCGATGGGTCATCCGATCACGTTCTACGATGGCCCGTTCACCCTCGAAAGTACCTGCCGGGTCATCAACAAGTACGGCATCACCAACCTCACCGGTTCGCCCACGGCATATCGCCTGCTGATTGCCGGCGGCGATGAGTTCGCCCAATCGATCAAGGGCAAGCTGCGCATCGTCAGCAGCGCCGGTGAGCCGTTGAACCCGGAAGTGATCCGCTGGTTCGCCGACAACCTCGGCGTGGTCATTCACGACCACTACGGCCAGACCGAACTGGGCATGGTCCTGTGCAACCACCACGGCCTGCAACACCCGATCCACCTCGGTGCCGCCGGTTTCGCTTCGCCGGGCCATCGCATCGTGGTGCTTGACGAGCAGAACAACGAACTCGGCGTCGGCCAGCCCGGCATTCTCGCCATCGACCGCACACAGTCGCCGATGTGCTGGTTCGCCGGTTATGAAGGCGCACCGACCAAAGCCTTCGTCGGCGATTACTACCTGAGCGGCGACACCGTCGAGTGGAACCCGGACGGCAGCATCAGCTTCGTTGGCCGCAGCGATGATGTCATCACCACTTCCGGCTACCGGGTCGGCCCGTTCGACGTGGAAAGCGCACTGATCGAACACCCTGCCGTCGTTGAAGCGGCAGTGGTCGGCAAACCCGATCCGGAGCGCACCGAACTGGTCAAAGCGTTCGTTGTGCTCAACCCGCAATACCGTGCCGAACCGGCGTTGGCCGAAGAACTGCGCCAGCACGTGCGCAAACGTCTGGCCGCGCATTCGTACCCCCGTGAAATCGAATTTGTCAGCGAGTTGCCGAAAACCCCGAGCGGCAAATTGCAGCGCTTTATCTTGCGCAACCAGGAAATCGCCAAGGCTCAAGAGGCCGCGGCGCACAACGTTTCAGCTTGAATCCAAGGAAACCGTCATGCAGATCGAGAACAAGGTTTTTATCGTCACCGGCGGCGCGTCCGGCCTGGGTGCCGCCACCGCTGAGTTGCTGGTGAGCGGCGGCGCCAAAGTGATGCTGGTGGACCTGAACGCCGACGCCGTCGCCGCCCAGGCCCAGCGCCTTGGCGCGCAAAGCGTAGTGGCCGACATCAGCAACGAAGCCGCCGCCGAAGCCTCCGTGCAGGCGACCCTAAAAGCCTTCGGCAGCCTCAACGGGCTGGTGAACTGCGCCGGCATCGTTCGCGGCGAGAAGATCCTGGGCAAGAATGGCCCACATGCGCTTTCCAGTTTCGCTCAGGTAATCAACGTCAACCTGATCGGCAGCTTCAACATGCTACGTCTGGCAGCCGCAGCGATTGCCGAAAGCGAAGCCAACGCTGACGGCGAACGTGGCGTGATCATCAACACCGCCTCCGTGGCGGCGTTCGACGGTCAGATCGGCCAGGCGGCGTATTCCGCGTCCAAAGGCGCCATCGCCAGCCTGACCCTGCCTGCCGCCCGCGAACTGGCGCGCTTCGGCATCCGCGTGATGACCATCGCCCCGGGCATCTTCGAAACCCCGATGATGGCCGGCATGACCCCGGAAGTGCGCGACTCGCTGGCCGCCGGCGTACCGTTCCCGCCGCGTCTGGGCAAACCTGCAGAGTACGCCGCGCTGGTGCGGCATATCATTGAAAACAGCATGCTCAACGGCGAGGTGATCCGTCTCGACGGCGCCTTGCGCATGGCCGCCAAGTAAGGAGGATTTCCCATGACCATCTCCAACGATCCGATTGTCATCGTCAGCGCCGTCCGCACCCCGATGGGCGGTTTTCAGGGCGAACTGAAAAGCCTGACCGCGCCACAACTCGGCGCTGCCGCGATCAAGGCGGCGGTTGAACGCGCCGGTGTCGCCGCCGATGCAGTCGATGAAGTGCTGTTCGGCTGCGTATTGCCGGCCGGCCTCGGTCAGGCGCCTGCGCGTCAGGCCGCACTGGGCGCCGGGCTGGACAAGTCCACCCGTTGCACCACGGTCAACAAGATGTGCGGCTCGGGCATGGAAACCACCATTCTGGCCCACGACATGCTGCTGGCCGGCAGCGCCGACGTGGTAATCGCCGGCGGCATGGAAAGCATGTCCAACGCGCCGTACTTGCTGGACCGCGCTCGCGCCGGCTATCGCATGGGCCACGGCCGGGTGCTGGATTCGATGTTCCTCGACGGCCTCGAAGACGCCTACGACAAGGGCCGCCTGATGGGCACCTTCGCCGAGGATTGCGCCGAAACCAACGGCTTCAGTCGCGAGGCTCAGGACGCTTTCGCCATCGCCTCGACCACCCGCGCCCAACAGGCGATCAAGGATGGCAGCTTCAAGGACGAAATCGTTCCGCTGACCGTGACCGTGGGCAAGGAGCAAGTCGTTATCAGCAACGACGAGCAGCCGCCAAAAGCCAAACTGGACAAGATCGCCTCGCTGAAGCCGGCGTTCCGCGAGGGCGGTACTGTGACGGCGGCCAACTCCAGCTCGATCTCCGACGGCGCCGCCGCACTGGTCCTGATGCGCCAGTCGCAAGCGCAGCAACAAGGTCTGAAACCGCTGGCGGTGATTCACGGCCACGCAGCCTTTGCTGACACCCCGGGCCTGTTCCCGGTGGCACCGATCGGCGCGATCAAGAAGCTGATGAAGAAAACCGGCTGGTCGCTGGATCAGGTCGATCTGTTCGAAGTCAACGAAGCCTTTGCCGTGGTCGGCATGGCGGCGATGACCCACCTGGAAATCCCTCACGACAAGCTCAACATTCACGGCGGCGCCTGCGCCCTGGGCCACCCGATCGGTGCCTCCGGTGCGCGGATTCTGGTGACCTTGCTCTCGGCCCTGCGCCAGAAAGGCCTGAAACGTGGTGTCGCGGCGATTTGCATCGGCGGCGGTGAGGCCACGGCGATGGCGGTGGAATGCATTTAAGGATTTGCCATGATTCCCAATGACGACCAACAACAAATCCGCGACATGGCCCGGCAGTTTGCCGAGGAACGGCTCAAACCGTTCGCCGCCGAATGGGATCGCGAGCACCGCTTCCCGAAAGAAGCCATCGGCGAAATGGCCGAACTGGGTTTCTTCGGCATGCTGGTGCCAGAGCAGTGGGGCGGTTGCGACACCGGTTACCTGGCCTACGCCATGGCCCTGGAAGAAATCGCCGCTGGCGACGGCGCCTGTTCGACCATCATGAGCGTGCACAACTCGGTGGGTTGTGTGCCGATCCTCACGTTCGGCAATGACGACCAGCGCGAGCGTTTCCTTAAACCGCTGGCCAGCGGCGCGATGCTCGGTGCCTTCGCGTTGACCGAACCGCAGGCCGGTTCCGACGCCAGCAGCCTGAAAACCCGTGCACGGCTGGAAGGCGATCACTACGTACTCAACGGCTGCAAACAGTTCATCACCTCCGGGCAGAACGCCGGGATCGTGATCGTGTTTGCCGTCACCGACCCGAGCGCCGGCAAGCGCGGGATCAGCGCCTTCATCGTGCCGACCGATTCGCCGGGCTACAAAGTCGCCCGCATCGAAGACAAGCTCGGCCAGCACGCTTCGGACACCTGCCAGATTCTGTTCGAAGACGTGAACGTGCCGGTGGCCAATCGGTTGGGTGAGGAGGGCGAGGGCTACAAGATTGCCCTGGCCAACCTCGAAGGTGGCCGCGTCGGCATCGCTTCGCAAGCGGTGGGCATGGCCCGCGCCGCGTTCGAAGCGGCGCGTGATTACGCCCGCGAGCGCGATACTTTCGGCAAGCCCATCATCGAGCACCAGGCTGTGGCGTTCCGTCTGGCGGACATGGCGACCCAGATCGCCGTGGCACGGCAGATGGTGCATTACGCCGCCGCCCTGCGCGACAGCGGTCAACCAGCGCTGGTGGAAGCGTCGATGGCCAAACTGTTCGCCTCGGAAATGGCCGAGAAAGTCTGCTCCATGGCGTTGCAAACCCTCGGCGGTTACGGTTACCTCAACGACTTCCCGCTGGAGCGCATCTACCGCGACGTGCGGGTCTGCCAGATCTACGAAGGCACCAGCGACATTCAGCGCATGGTCATTTCGCGCAATCTTTGAGAAGGAATCTGCACATGAGTTACGAAACGATTTTGCTGGAAACCCATGGCCGCGTCGGCCTGATTACCCTCAATCGCCCGCAGGCACTGAACGCCCTCAACGCGCAACTGGTCAGCGAAGTGAACCGCGCGCTCGATGGTTTCGAAGCCGACGCGAACATTGGCTGCATCGTCATCACCGGCTCGACCAAAGCCTTTGCCGCCGGCGCCGACATCAAGGAAATGGCTGATCTGACCTACCCGCAGATCTACATGGACGACCTGTTCAGCGACAGCGACCGCGTGGCCAACCGCCGCAAGCCGATCATCGCGGCGGTCAACGGTTTTGCCCTCGGCGGTGGCTGTGAACTGGCGCTGATGTGCGACTTCATCCTGGCCGGCGACAACGCCAAATTCGGCCAGCCGGAAATCAACCTCGGCGTGCTGCCGGGCATGGGCGGCACGCAGCGCCTGACCCGCGCCGTGGGCAAGGCCAAGGCCATGGAAATGTGCCTGAGCGGCCGCATGATCGACGCCGTGGAAGCCGAGCGCTGCGGCATTGTTGCGCGGATCGTGCCGAGTGCCGAGTTGCTGGATGAGGCGCTGAACGTCGCGGCGGTGATCGCCAGCAAATCGCTGCCGATTGCGATGATGGTCAAGGAAAGCGTCAACCGCGCGTTTGAAGTGAATCTGACTGAAGGCGTGCGATTCGAGCGCCGGGTGTTCCATGCAGCATTTGCGACGCAGGATCAGAAGGAAGGGATGGCGGCGTTTGTGGCGAAGCGGCCCGCTGAGTTCCAGGGCAAGTAATGGAGTTCGCCCCCACGCTTTGCGTGGGGGCGATCAGTCAGAGCTGGTAGTTCTTCAACTCCCGAGCAATCACCATCCGCTGTATCTCGCTCGACCCCTCATAAATCTGGGTAATCCGCGCATCCCGGTAATACTTCTCCACCGGGTAATCCTCCAGATACCCATACCCGCCATGGATCTGAATCGCTGACGAGCACACCTTCTCAGCCATTTCCGATGCAAACAGCTTGGCCTGCGAAGCCTCCGACAGACAGGGTTTGCCCGCCGTGCGCAGCCGCGCCGCGTGCAGGATCATCAAGCGTGCCGCGTTGATCTGCATCTGCATGTCCGCCAGCAGGTTGGCGATGCTCTGGTGTTCGACAATCGCCTTGCCGAACTGCACCCGATCACGGGCGTAACCCAGCGCCGCTTCGAACGCTGCACGGGCGATGCCCAATGCTTGCGCCGCGATACCGATGCGTCCGCCTTCCAGGTTGGAAAGGGCAATCGCCAAACCTTTACCGCGTTCACCCAGCAGATTGGCTTCGGGAATGCTGCAGTTGTTCAGTGTCACCGCGCAGGTGTCGGAGGCGCGAATGCCCATCTTGTGTTCGGTACGGTCGACGATGAAGCCCGGCGTGTCGGTCGGCACCAGAAACGCCGAGATCCCACGCTTGCCCAGATCCGGATCGGTCACGGCAAACACGATCGCCAGTTTCGCCCGCTTGCCGTTGCTGACAAATTGCTTGGCGCCGTTGATCACCCATTGGCCGTCGCGCAGTTCGGCGCGGGTGCGCAGGTTGTGCGCTTCGGAGCCGGCCTGGGGTTCGGTCAGGCAGAAACAGCCGATTACCGCGCCGCTGGCCAGATCCGCCAGCCAGGTCTGTTTCTGTTCTTCGCTGCCGTAGTTGAGCACCGGCCCACAGCCCACCGAGTTGTGGATGCTCATGAACGCGCCGGTGGCGCCGTCACCGGCGGAGATCTCTTCCACTGCCAGCGCATAGGCCACGTAGTCAACGTAAGTGCCGCCCCATTCCTCAGGCACCACCATGCCCAGCAGGCCCAGCTCGCCCATTTTCGCCACCAGGCCGTCATCGATCCAGCCAGCCTTTTCCCAGGCTTGTGCATGGGGTGCGATTTCGCCACGGGCAAAGTCCCGGGCCATGTCGCGGATCATGACCTGGTCTTCAGTCAATTCGAGATCGTGCATGGCTCAGCTCCCGCTCTCAGCGAAACCGTGGAAGAAACTCTCGACCTGTTCGGCGTGCAGCGCGGCCAGGGTCGGCGGATTCCAGCGTGGTGATTTGTCTTTGTCGATCAGCAAGGCGCGCACGCCTTCGATCAGGTCGCCGCGTTCGAACCACTGGCGATCCAGATGCAGTTCGAGGGCGAAGCAGTGTTCCAGGCTCAGATGACGGCCGCGACGGAGCATTTCCAGGGTCACGCCCATGGCCAGCGGCGAGCGGGTTTCCAGCAGGTCGGCGGTGGTGGTCGCCCATTCGTGGCTGTCGGCGACGGTCACGGCACGCAGTTGCTCGACGATGCTCGGCACGTCAGGCAAGGCGAAGAAGTGGTCGATGGCCGGGCGCAAGGCTTGAAGCGGCGCGTCCGGCAGGGTTTGCACGGCGTGGCGGGCGAGCAGGCTTTGCAGATCCTTCAACGGCGTGTCGTGCCATTGCAACTGGTCGAGCTGTTCGTCGAGGGTGCCGAGTTTGCTGCTGTCCAGGTACCAGTCGGCCAGCCCGCAATACAGCGCATCCGCCGCGCGGATCTGCACGCCGCTGACACCCAGGTAAATCCCCAGTTCGCCAGGAATGCGCGGCAGGAAATAACTGCCACCGACATCCGGGAAATACCCGATCGCCACTTCCGGCATCGCCAGACGGCTCTTCTCGGTGACCACCCGCAGATCGGCGCCTTGCACCAGGCCCATGCCGCCACCGAGGACGAAACCGTCCATCAGCGCCAGCACCGGTTTGCGGTAGTGGTGGATCGTCAGGTCGAGGGCGTATTCCTCGACGAAGAAATCTTCGTGCAGCGTGTCGCCGCTTTTATGGCTGTCGTACAGGGAACGAATGTCGCCACCGGCACAGAAGGCTTTTTCGCCGGCACCGCGCAGCACCACCGCGTGGATATCGGCATCGGCGGCCCAGGCATCCAGCTGCTGCTGGAGCTGGCGCACCATGTTGAGGGTCAGGGCATTGAGGCCGGCGGGGCGGTTGAGGGTCAGGTGACCGATGTGGTTGCGAACCTCGGCCAGCACTTCGTGTGGCGTGGCATCCATGGACGAAGTCCGCGGGGATGAAGCCTGAGCAGTCATCACTAACTCCCTGCTTTTATTGTCTTTATTCGAGAAGCTCGCACGCGAGCGTTAGCCGATCGTAACAGTGCAAATTTGCCGTGTACAACGGGGATATGTGCACGGGCTGTCTGCATTTTTACCTTAGGCCAAATGCACGGGATCGCGGCTTCTTTTCAATCGACAACGCTGACAGGGACAGGCCCGGACTCAGCTGAACACCTGGCCAATGCTCCGCCGCCTGGCGTGCCGTTCACTGGCATGAATCAACTGCTCCAGATCCTCCGGCGTGACGTCGATAAACGCTTCCATCTCCGCCAGCGCCAATTTCAGATCTTGCGCCGTGATGGACTGAATATCCACCGGGGCCACAGCCGGCGCGGGTTCGGCAGGGCGTTTCGGGTAGCGGATGCGGGTCAGGTTGTTGTAAGCCAGTGCGGCGAGCAGCAGGCAGGCGGCGCTGAGCATCACCGGTTCCAGGGCTTTCCAGTCCATGGCGATGGTCATCGGGTCGGCCAGCACCATGGTCAACGCGACGGCGCCGGCCGGCGGGTGCAGGCAGCGCAGCCAGCACATCAGGATCAGCGCCATGCCCGCCGCGAGGCACGCACTGCCCAGGGTTCGGCCGAGCACATGGGCCACCAGCAACGCGACGACACCGGCGCACAGGTAGCCGCCGATGATCGACCACGGCTGGGCGAGGGCGCCGGAGGACACCGCGAACAGCAGCACCGCCGAGGCGCCCAGCGGGCCGATCAGGTGGTAGGCCACTTCAATGCCGAACACCTGACTGCACGCCCACACGCTGAACAACGTGCCCAGCGCCATGCCGATGGCGGCGCGGCTCCATTCGGTGGGGCGGGTGTTGATGGCGGCGGGCAACCAGCGAGCGAGCATGCAGAATCGATCCTTTGCGAAATTCAGGGCAAAAAAAAGGACTTGTCCGTCAATGCGGAAAGTCCTTCGAAGTGTTCCAGCTATTGGGGGAGGAACGCGCACAGTGTGCCAAGCAATCACGATGCTGACAAATTCATATAAATGCAGTTTCAGTGCATTATTTATGAAGTAAATCCACGCGCCGCCCGCTCATGAAACACAGGAACCCGCCCATCGCCGTCAGTGCGCTGAGGGCGTAGAACATGGTCGGCGCCGGCGTGTGCATCAGCAGGAAGCCGCAGATCACCGGGCTCAGCGCGCCGCCGAGGGCCGCGAGGTTCTGCGCGCCGTAATAGCTGCCGCGCAGTTCTTCCGGGGCCAGGGTGTCGACGAACAGGAATTCCGACGGGTAAATGATCATCTCGCCGAGGGTGAAGATGAACATCGCGATGCACCACGTCACCAGGCTGTCGGCCAGGCTGAAGCCGATCAACCCAACGATGAACAGGCCAGTGCCGGCAGCGATCCAGTGACGCAGTTTTTCCCGATTGAGGAAGCGGCCGATCTGGTATTGCAGCAGGATTACCGCGATGGCGTTGCAGGCGAGCAGGGCGGCCATGGTTTGCAACGCACGCTGCGAATCCTCGACCACCAGCAGGTATTGCGACAGGTACAGGGTGAAGCGGCCATGGACCACGGTGCTGAGCAGACAGCCGCAGGTGAACATGATCAGCGTGCGGTCGTTTTTCAGGGTGATCAGGGTCTTCAGGAAGCTTTGCGGCTGGCCGATGGCGGCGACCGGGCTGGCGTCCTTCGGGATGCCGATCATCAGGAAGATGCTGCCGAAAGCGATGCCCGCAGCCATCAGGAACGGCGCAATCGGGTAGACCCCGGCGATTACCACGCCGAGCATCGGGCCGGTGGCGTAGCCGATATTGGTCAGCGTATAGCGCAGGGAAAACGCCTTGGCCCGTTGGCTCATGGGCAGGTTTTCACTGAGGATCGCCTTGGAGCCGATGAGGAACAGCGCCGAGGCGGTTTCAGTGATGACCAGGGTGGCGGTCGTCAGGTACAGGTCTTGGGCGAAGGTCAGCAGCACGAAGCCGACGGCGCTGGAGAGCATCGCCAGAATCAGCAACCGGCGTTTCTCCAGCCGGTCGATGATGTAGCCGCCGTACAGCGCAAGCAGGGTGGCGATGAACACCGCGATGCCCAGCAACAACCCGACATCCTGTTGGTTGAGGCCGAGTTTGTGACTCAAAAACAGCGTGAGCAACGGACTGGTGATGGCGCGGCTGACGACGATGGTCAGCGAGACGATCATCAGGCGGCGGATAACGAGCGAGTAGGTGGCCACGGAAAATCAAATGTCCTTATTCGGTTAACAGGTGCTCGAGATCGCGCACGGAATCCAGCGTTTGCAGTTGCCGCAGTTGCGCCCGTAACGGCTCGGCCTTGAGCGGTGAAAGCACTCGCAACGCCAGACTGAAAAACTTCGCCTCCAGCGCCGCCTCGCTCAACGGATTGCCCGGCGCCCCCAGCGGCACCTCGACACACAGACTCGCCTGACGCCCGTCGCGGGTTCGAACAACGACCAGCGGCTCGCCATCCTCCGCCAGTCGCTCATCCACTTCAAGGCGAATGCGCGTCAGCCAGTGGGCGATTTGCGGATCGTTGCGTGGCTGCTCATCGTAAGCCTCTAGCTGGCTGGCCATGCACCAGTCGTGCGGCGAGGGCGTAGGGCAGGCTCATCTGCGCGGCGGCCAGGCTGCGAGTGTCGCGACCGCCGCACATGTCGAGCAGAAACCCGCACAGGTTGACCTGGACGTCTTCCACCTGATCCGCGCCGACCTGCAACTGTTCCAACAACACCCCGAGCGCATCAATGGCCGAATGAGTGCCACGGCAGGCGGCGTAGGGCTTGATCGAACAGCGCGCGAGTTTCCAGACCTGGCCCAATTCAGCATCCAGCGCATCCGGTTGGGCGCTGCCCGGCGCCAGGGTCTTGAGAAAACCACCCCAGACATCCTCGAACAACACCGACGGCCCACTGACGCCTTCGCGGGCAAAACGCGCCGCAAGCAAACCGCCCTCGGCCGCCCGGCCACTGTGCAGTTTCTTGCTCTGCGAGCCGTCATGAATGAACGCCCACAAGCCGCCGCTGAAACTGCCGGCGATGCCCAGCGCCGACACGGTTTGCGCCGCATCCAGCGCAAAGATCCGCGCACAGGCCGCCGCCGCGCCGAACACGCCGCAGGTGGCGGTGGAATGCCAGCCGGCGCCGTTGTGCGCCGAATAACTGCCGCAGGCTTCCAGCACCCGTCGGCCGATCTCGTAGCCAATGACCACGGCGGTGATGAACTCGCGACCGTCCACCGGCCGATCCACCAATGACAAAGCCGCCATCACCGCTGGCAACACCACCGCGCCGGAGTGATCGCAACCGCCGGTGTCGTCCAGCTCCAGTGCGTGGGCGGCGATGCCGTTGAGCAACGCCGCATGTCCCGCGCCGACCCGCAATGACGAACCCCAGACCAGCGCGGTGCCCGGCTCTGCGCCGAACACCTGCCGCGCCTGAAGCGCCACCGCGCTTTCGGCCCCGGCCAGTGCTGCGCCGAAGGTGTCGAGAATGTGTCGCTTGGCCTGCTCCACCAATGCTGGCGGCAGGTCTTCAAACCGCGTATCGACGCAAAACTGCGCCAGCCGCTGCATGCGTTCGGTCATACAAGGTAGTCCCGATAATGGCGCTCATACACCGACGCCGGATGATCCTGCGCAACCGGCGCCGCGGTTTGCGCCCACCACTGCGCGACTTCGGCGCCGGTGGCGATCCACACGTCGTCATGCTGCTGAATGCCTTGCAGCAATTCGCGCAGCACACCGATGCGCCCCGGTGTGGCGATGATTTCCGGGTGCAGACGCAGCACGTAGCACAGGCCGAAGCGATGGAACCCGGCGAAGTCCATTTGCAGGTTGCCCAGGGTGTGGCTGTAGGAGGCGATCCGTGATTGCGCCGGCGGCACGGCCGGGCTCAGGTTGAAGGCGAAATAGGGTTCGTCTTCCAGTTCGTAATGCAGCGGCAACTCGACCACTTCGGGCGCGGTCGGGTGCAAGAAAGGCAGATCATCGCCACGCCATGATGACGACCAGTGAATGCTATGACCGTTCAAGGCTTCGATGAAGCCCGGCGCGCCGTTGCCCGCCGGAATCCGGAAACCGGTCGGATGCACGCCGGTCAACGCTTGCAGCGCTGCGCAGCCCTTGGCGACGTCCGCGCTTTGCTCCGCCAGATCCAGCGTGTCGTAATCCTGATGGCGGTAGCCGGCGCAGGCGATTTCATGGCCGTCAGCCTGGATCGTCGCGATGTGCTGCGGGTTTTCCTCGGCGACGATGCCGGGCACGAACCAACTGCTGCGTACCCCGAGTTCCCTGAACAGACCGAGCAAACGCTCGACGCCCCGTTGCGTGCCGTAGCGCCACACCGACAGCGTCTTGTCGCGCCCGGCGACCTCCGGGGCCTGGGTGAGAATGCCGTGGATATCGTTGTAATCGACGGTCAGCACCACCGCGCAGCGTTTGCCGGCGGGCCAGAGGTTGTCAGCGTCAGCCATGGTGATGCTCCTTCAGCCACCAGCGGGCGACGTCGCGGCACGTAGCGAACCACACGTCATCGCGTTGGCGCATGTGTTCGAAGAGTTTTTCCAGCAACAGGATGCGCCCCGGTTTGCCGGTGATTTTCGGGTGGAACAGGGTGGTCAGGCACAGGCCTTCGTCCATCGCGCCGTCGTACTCGCGCTTCCAGTTGTCGAGGGTCAGCTCGTAGCTGGCGGTGCGGTCGAGCCCGGACGGGAAGTTCGGGGCGCGGATGTAGGCGAGGGAGGCGTAGTCGTCCATTTCCCAGCGACCCGGGATCTCCACCAGCGGTGTGTCGTGGCCGGGGACATTGACCAGGTACGGGCGATCGTCGCCGCGCATGCTGCTGGAATAGATGACACCGTTGTCGGCCAGCATCGCCGGGGTCTCGGCGCGCCAGTCGCCGGACGGGGTGCGAAAACCTTCGGCGCGGATGTGCAGGTATTGCCAGAACACGTCGCGGGACTTGTTCATCACGGCCTGCTGCTGGTCCAGCGTCAGGCTGTAGAAGGATTCGTGTTTGTAACCGTGGTAGGCGACTTCATGACCGCGCTCGACAATGGCCTGGCACTGTTTCGGCCAGTTTTCCACGACCCACGCGGGGACGAAGAAGGTGGTCGGGATCTTGAAGGCGTCGAGCAGATCCAGCAGGCGTGGCAAGGCGCGGTAGGGGCCGTAGCCGCCGAAGCCGAAGTATTCGGGTTTGTGCCAGATCGAGTTGTTGAGCATGGCGTCGCCGGTCGGGCCGTCGAGGTCGAAGGCCAGGGCGAGGCAGGCTTTGTGCGGGGCGGGCCAGGTGGGTTGGGGTGGGGAGGACATCACAGCGCTCCGATACTCATCTGTAGGAACTGCCGAAGGCTGCGATCTTTGTTCGGGACGCAGAGCGTCCCTGGCTGCATTCCCACGCAGAGCGTGGGAACGATCCATCAAAAGATCGCAGCGGGCATCAGTGGCGAGGCCTTACTTGCCCGCGTTGATGGTCACGTTCTTGATCGCACCCAGCTCCAGATCCCATTTCTTCAGGATCGCGTTGTAGCTGCCGTCATCCACCATGCTCTGCAGCGCCACCTTCACCGCCTCACTCAGCTCAGGCTTCTTCTTGCTCACACCCAGCCCGGTGAACTGCACGGAGATCGGCTGGCCGACCGTCTTGTACATGTCCTTTTCCTGGGTCTTGAGGTACGACAGGGTTTCGCTGCCCTGCATCGCCGCGTCGATACGGCTCTGGCGCAGTTGGGCGCGGGCGTCGGCCGAGCCTTCGGTGCCGATCACGTTGATTGCAGGCTTGCCCGCGGCTTCACAGTGGGCCTTGCTCCACTCGGCGATTTCCGCCGGGAACGTGGTGCGGCGGCTGGTGCCAACTTTCTTGCCACACAGGTCGATGATCTCGTTGGTCGCGGTGTTTTTCTGCAAGGTGTAGAACTGCGGGCCGCTGGTGAAGTAGTCGACGAAGGTCACGCTGGCCTGACGTTCGGCGGTGTCGGTCATGCCCGACAGGACCATGTCCACGCGCTCGGTGGTCAGGGCGTTGATCATTTGCTCGAAGCCGGTTTCCTGCCATTTGATCTTCACCCCGAGGCGTTCGGCCAGGGCGTTGCCCAGGTCGTAATCCAGGCCGGTGAGCGTGTTGGTGGCCGGGTCCTTGAAATCCATCGGCGGATAGTTGGGCATGATCGCGACGACGATCTCGCCTTTCTCCTTGATGCTGGCCGGTAACTCGGCGGCCACGGCGACACCGCAAGACATGAGGGAGGTGAGTACTGCTGGAATGACGAAGTTCTTCATGGACGTTCTCTTATGAGTGTTGTGAAGGCCAAAGGGGCCTAGGTTCGAACGGCAGAAATGAAGCTTTGGGTGCGTGGGTTTTGCGGACTTATTAGTATTTCTTCGGGGCTTCCAGCCTCCACGATCTGCCCGCCGTCCATGAACACCATGCGGTTGGAAACCTCCCGGGCGAAGCCCAGTTCATGGGTGACGACGATCATGGTCATGCCGGTCTGCGCCAGATCGCGCATCACCGACAGCACCTCACCGACCAGTTCCGGGTCGAGTGCCGAAGTGGGTTCATCGAACAGCATCAGCTTGGGGCGCATGGCCAGGGCGCGGGCAATCGCCACCCGTTGCTGCTGACCGCCCGACAGTTCAATCGGGTAGCTGTTGCGTTTGTCGGCCAGGCCGACCCGGGCCAGCAGTTCCAGGGCCTCTTCGTGCGCTTCCTTGGGCGAACGCTTGAGCACCTGGCACGGGCCTTCGATGATGTTTTGCAGCACAGTCATGTGCGGGAACAGGTTGAAGCGCTGGAACACCATGCCGGTGGCCAGGCGCTGGCGGGCAATCTGCGACTCGTTGAGTTCGTGCAGTTTGTGCCCGACGACGCGGTAGCCGACCAGTTCGCCGTCGACCCACAGGCCGCCCTTGTCGATCTTCTCCAGCTGATTGACGCAGCGCAGCAGGGTGCTCTTGCCCGAGCCGGACGGGCCGATGATGCACAGCACTTCACCTTGCTCGACTTCGATGTTGATGTCCTTGAGCGCGTGGTACTGGTCGTAATATTTGTTCAGGCTCACGGCCTTGACGATGTTTCTCATGACGGATTCCTCAAGAACGCTTGCCGGCGCCGCGAGCGAAACGACGCTCCAGACGGCTTTGACCAAAGGACAGGACGGTGACGGTGGCCAGGTACCAGATACCGGCGACGATCAGCAGCTCCATGACCCGGGCGTTGGCGTAGTAAATGTTCTGGGCGTTGTAGAGCAGTTCCGAGTACTGGATGACGCTCGCCAGCGAGGTCATTTTCACCATGCC
Organism: Pseudomonas sputi; assembly: GCF_021603585.1. Taxonomy (GTDB): domain Bacteria; phylum Pseudomonadota; class Gammaproteobacteria; order Pseudomonadales; family Pseudomonadaceae; genus Aquipseudomonas; species Aquipseudomonas sputi. The sequence goes on from NZ_BQHI01000006.1 coordinate 212,497, forward strand.
GATGAACTCGTTGCCCACCGGCGGAATGATGATCCGCATGGCCTGGGGCAGGATGATCCGGCGCAGCGCTTGCAGGCGCGGCATGCCGATCGACTTGGCGGCTTCGTACTGGCCGGTGTCCACCGACAGCAGGCCGGCGCGTACCACTTCAGCGGTGTAGGCGCCCTGGTTGATGCTCAAGCCGAGCAGAGCGGCCACGAACGGGGTCATCAGGCTCACGGTGTCGAGCTGGAACAGGCCGGGAATACCGATGGTGGGGAAGATCAGCGCCAGGTTGAACCACAACAGCAGTTGCAGAATCAGCGGCGTACCGCGAAACAGCCAGGTGTAGGTCAGCGCCACGTAGCGCAGGATCGGGTTGGCCGACATGCGCATGATCGCCGTGATCACCCCGAACACGATGCCCAGCGCCATCGCCAGCACGGCCATGATGATCGTGTTGAACAGGCCCCACATGATCGCTTGGGAGGTCAGGAACTGGCCGATGTACGACCATTCGATCTTGCCTTCGGCGAAGGCCCGTACCAGACCGATGATCGCGATGACGATCACGGTGGCGAAGAAGATCCGCCCGTAATAGCGCCGTGGCACGTGCTGGTACTGGGTAATGTCGAACTGGTTTTCCGCCAGTTTGCGCTCCGCCTGGAGTCGTTCTGCCTGAGTCTGGCTCATGGTGTTTCTCCGTACACTGTACTTATCGATCACCCCCTCCCGGTGGGAGGGGGGGGCGGCTTAGAGGCGGAAGCCCTGGTAGTTTTCGGTCCACTGTTGCTGCGCGGCGAGGGCGGTTTTCAGTCGGCCGATCTGCTCGCGCACCTGTTGCGGCGCGGTGCCGCCCCAACCGCTGCGGGCAGCGATGGCGGCTTCCAGGGTCAGGCTGTCTCGCACGTCTGCCGTCAGGCGCGGGTCGATTTCGGCCAGCAGCGCCGGCGAGGCTTCCCACAGTTCGATGCCGTGTTTCTCGCAGGCCTGCACCAGCGCACCGGTGATTTCGTGGGCTTCCTTGAACGGCACGCCGCGCACCGCCAGCCAGTCGGCGACCTCGGTGGCGAGGGTGAAACCCAGTGGCGCCTGACGCCGCAGTTCCTCGACGTTGACGGACATGGTCGCGACCATTCCGGCCATCGCCGGCAGCACCAGCAGCAGGGTGTCGACGCTGTCGAGCACGCCGTTTTTGTCTTCGCTCAGGTCGCGGTTGTACGACAGCGGCAGGGATTTGAGCGTCGACAGCAGGCCAGTCAGGTTGCCGATCAGACGGCCAGCCTTGCCCCTGGCCAGTTCGGCGATGTCGGGGTTTTTCTTCTGCGGCATGATCGAACTGCCGGTGGCGTAGGCGTCGTCCAGATCGACCCAGCGGAACTGGCGCGACGACCACAGGCAGAACTCTTCGGCCAGACGCGAGATGTTGATCCCGAGCATGCTGGCGATGAACAGGAATTCGGCGACGTGGTCGCGGCTGGCCACGGCGTCGATGGAGTTTTCGCAGACCCCGGCGTAGCCCATCTCTTTGGCCGACTGCTGCGGCTGGCGAGCAATGGCGGAACCGGCCATGGCTGCGGCACCGAGGGGCGACAGCGAAGTGCGCGCGTCCCAGTCCACCAGGCGTTGCACGTCACGCAGCATCGATTGCGCGTGGGCCAGCAGGTGGTGGGCGAACACGATCGGTTGCGCTTGCTGCAAGTGGGTGAAGCCCGGGCAGATGCTCTCGACATGCTGCTCGGCCTGATCCACCAGCGCCGTTTGCAGGGCCAGCACTTCCACGGCCAACGTGCGAACGTGATCACGCAGGAACAGGCGCAGGTCGTTGGCGGTCTGGTCGTTGCGCGAACGGCCGGCGCGCAGCTTGCCGCCCAGAGCGCCGAGGCGTTCGGTCAGCAGGCGCTCGATAAAGGTGTGAACGTCTTCGTCGTCCAGGGTCGGGGCGATGCGCCCGGCGGCGAAATCGGCACCGATGCCGTCCAGGGCTTCGATCATCGTGCGGGTTTCCTGCTCGTCGAGCAGGCCGGCACGTTGCAGTTCCCCGGCGTGGGCCTTGGAGCCGGCCAGATCGTACGGCGTCAGGCGGAAATAGCGCTTGGGGCAACGGGACAGGGCCGCCAGGGCTGCGGACGGGCCGCTTTTGAAACGGGCACCCCATAGACGGTCGGTGGTTTGAGACATTTGTTGTTTTCCTCGTCGGTAACGCGAACTGAAATCGGTGTGCATGGCCCTGAAAATCGCGCTGGCTATTTAGCGAACAGCAGCAGACAGAATCAGGCCAAAGCAGTTTTCAAGAGGGCAGTTGCAAAGAGACAAGAGCTGATCGAAGTGTCAGCTTTTAATGTTTGGCGATCAGTGAGTTGGCACTGATGTTCGAGATTTTTTGGCGGTTGCCAAGGCCTGTTTTCTGTGGTCATTATTATTAGTCGGCGATGTTTTTGTTGTTGGACACAGATTGTTGAACATTGCGCCAGAGGTAAATCAGCATTATGGAAACCCCACTTTCCAATTCCGGAAACCCACCGGTCAAAACCGCTCACCGGGCACCTTTGGCCCTCAGCGGACTGGACTTCAAACTGCTCAAGGTGTTCAAGGCGGTGGTCGAGGCCGGTGGCTTCAGCGCGGCGCAAAACGAGCTGAACGTGGGCCTGGCCGCCATCAGCAAACAGATTTCAGACCTGGAAATCCGCATCGGCATGCGCCTGTGTACCCGGGGGCGCGAAGGGTTTCACCTGACCGAAGAAGGGCGTCTGGTGTATCAGGCGTCGATTGATCTGTTTGCCTCGGTCGACAACTTTCGTGATCGGCTTAGTTCGGCACAGAATGAACTTATCGGCGATCTCGGAGTGGGGGTGATCGATAACACCATCAGTGATGATAATTCCCCGTTAGTTGCTGCGCTTAGAGCGATAAATGAACACTCGCCGAAAGTAAGGTTTCAACTTCAGGCGACCCAGTTGGATGAGGTGGAAAGAGGCGTGGTCGAGGGGCGCTTAGTTGCTGGAATAGTGCCGGTATATCAAAAGCGCGAAGAGTTCGATTATTACCCGCTCTATGAAGAACGCTCGCAGGCCTACTGCGCCGTCGGCCACCCGTTGTTCGAGATGCCGGCGGAGCAGATGGGCGGCAACGTGCTGCAGGATTACGAGTGCATCAACCACCGCTACGCGATCCATCGCGACAAGCTCAACTTCGCCCGCTACGACAGTTTTTCCGCCTCGGCGACCCAGGTCGAAGCGGTGGCATTGTTGATCAAGACCGGGCGTTTCGTGGGCTTTCTGCCGCAGCATTACGCCGCCACACTGGTGGCCGCCGGGCAGTTTCGCGCGGTGTGCCCGGAGCTGATCCACTTCGTCACGCCGTTCAATCTGATCCTGCGCCACAACACCGTGCGCAGTCCGTTGGTCAAGGCGTTTGCCCAGGCGCTGGGGGTTGATCTCAAGGCGATGGCGTGAGCATCAGGCGCATGGCGCAACGTCGCTTGGCGGGCAATCCGTGAGCGATTTCATCGCGCAATACTTGGTTCAGACGCGCATCGGTGTCCTTGGCGTTCAATCGCGCAAAACCCATGCGTTGATAGAACGGCGCATTCCACGGCAGATCGCGAAAGGTCGTCAGCGTCACTGCGCGAAGTTGCCAAAGACGCGCCTGTTCAATCGCCGCCAACAGTAACTTGCGACCGACGCCACGGCCCTGAAAGTGTTGGCTGACGGACAGTTCCTCAATGTGCAACTGATGGTCGACCGTCACCGCCCTTAAAAAACCTGCAAGTTGCCCGTCGTTGTTTTGCGCCACCCACAGTTCGCCCCGTTCAATGGCCGGTAAATGCGCCGTGGCCTGCGGCACGGCGGCATCCGCCAGCCAGGCCAGTGAAGGGTCGAGGCGAAACAGCGCGGCGGCCGAACGCTCGATGGCGGGGAGGGCATCGGCGTCGGCCGTCTCTGCGGCGCGTATGCGTATCGTCATGGTCGCTCGCTATCGGAAAGGTCGCCGAAGGCTGCGATCTTTCGCCAGCGATTTCAAGCCACGTCAGAGGCGTGTGGCCATTGCTGCAACGGAATCGGCAAGGTACGCGATTCGCCACGGCCCATCGGGAAGTAATGGAAACCCTTACGGGCCAGGCGTTCAGCGTCGTACAGGTTGCGACCGTCGAAGATCACCGGGGCCTTGAGGCGTTGCTGGATCAGGTCGAAGTCCGGCGCCTTGAACTGCTGCCATTCGGTGCAGATGATCAGTGCATCGGAACCGGCGAGCACCGATTCCGGGGTGCCCATCAGCATCAGTTTTGTTTCGTCCGGGTACAAATGCTGGGTTTCCTGCATGGCTTCCGGGTCGAACGCCCGTACATTGGCGCCGGCGGCCCACAACGACTCGAGCAGGACACGGCTCGGCGCGTCGCGCATGTCGTCAGTGTTCGGTTTGAAGGCCAGTCCCCAGACGGCGAAGGTCTTGCCGCGCAACTCGCCCTTGTAGAACGCGTTGATCCGTTCGAACAGCTTGTGTTTCTGCCGCTGGTTGATCGCTTCCACCGCTTGCAGCAGATCGCTGGAGCAGTGCGCTTCTTCGGCGCTGTGGATCAGCGCGCGCATGTCTTTGGGGAAGCACGAACCGCCGTAACCGCAACCGGGGTAGATGAAGTGGTAGCCGATGCGGCTGTCGGCGCCGATGCCCTGGCGCACCGATTCGATGTCCGCGCCCAGGTGTTCGGCCAGCTCGGCGATCTGGTTGATGAAGCTGATCTTGGTCGCCAGCATGCAGTTGGCGGCGTACTTGGTCAGCTCCGCGCTGCGAAGGTCCATGAACATGATTCGATCGTGGTTGCGGTTGAACGGCGAGTACAGGTCGCGCATCACGTCGCGCACTTCTTCGCGTTCGCAACCGATGACGATCCGGTCCGGCCGGCGGCAATCGGCGACCGCCGAACCTTCCTTGAGAAATTCCGGGTTGGAGACGATATCGAACTGCAACAGGCGCCCGGCCTTGACCAGGGCTTTGTCCAGGTGCGTGCGCAAGGTGTCGCCGGTGCCCACGGGTACGGTGGATTTTTCCACCAGAATCAGTGGCTGTTCACGGTGCCGGGCCACCGCGTCACCCACCGACAGCACGTAACGCAGGTCCGCCGAGCCGTCTTCTTTGGACGGGGTGCCAACGGCAATGAACGCGACCTTGCCATGCTGCACCGCGAGTTTTTCGTCGCAGGTGAATTGCAGGCGTCCGGCGTCCAGGCCTTCGCGGACCAGAGTGGCCAGCCCCGGCTCGAAGATGCTGACGTGACCCTGGCGCAGCAGTTCGACTTTTTTCTCGTCGATGTCCATGCACACCACGTCATGGCCGACTTCGGCCAGCACGGCGGCCTGCACCAGGCCGACATAACCGCTACCAAACACTGTGATTTTCATGGCGAACTCCTCAACTCGGGCGCACGGGCCGGACGGGTGTTGATGGTGATGACCCCGAGCATGACCAGCGCCACGCCCAGTGATTTAGAGAAACTGAAGGATTCGTTGAACAGCGGCAGGCTGGCCGCCAGCACGTACACCAGCGCATAGCTGATGCTCAGCAGCGAATAGGCCCGGCCCAGCGGCAGATCGCGCAGGACGGCGAGCCAGCAGAGCATTGACAGGGCGTAGGCGAAGATCGCCGCCAGCACCACGGCCAGCGCGCCTGAATCGACGCTGGGCATGGCCAGCCACTGATCCGGGCGAGGCAGGCGCGTCATGCTCCAGCGCATGCTCAGTTGCGCCACGCTGACCAGCAGCACGCTGGCCAGGGCGAAGAAGATTCCACGACGCGAGTTCATGACTGTTGCCCCAACAGCGCCACGCCACCGATCACCAGCAACACACCGAACCAGTGCTGAACGTCGACGGGCTCCCTGAATACGAAGCGAGCGATCAGGGTGATGATCACGAAATTGAGGCTGAGCATCGGATAGGCGATGCTGACCGGCAGGCGCTGCAACACCAGCAGCCACACCAGCAGGCCCGAGCCGAGGGCGAGCAGGGCCAGCCACAGCCACGGCGAACGCACTTTGCGCGACCACGACAGGCTCGCGCCGCGCCAGCGCTCGACGGCGAATTTCTGCGCGACCTGGCCCAGGCAGGTCAACAGGCAGGCGAGCAATAGCAGCCACAGGCTCATGACGCCTCCTGCGGAAGAATCATGATCACCAGATTGCCTTGCTCATAACGAACGCCGTCCTTGGGCAGTCTGTCGAGTTCGTCCAGTTCGTCTTGCCCCTTGATCCGCATCACCACGCCGACCGAACCGGTCTTGCGGGCTTCGCGCATCCACTGTTGCACCTGATCGGGATCGACCCGTTGTCGAATGCCGTCAGGATAGGCAAGCCCATATTTCAATTCGCCTATCGTGTTGTACATCGCCACTTGGGGGCGTTTGACCCGCCAGGACAGGGCCGACGCGGCCCCCAGGTCGTTGCTCAAGAGGTGCGTGGTGCTCCCCAGTTCCGCTTGATGGGCGAGGACGAACTGATCGGGCATCTTGTTGGCGACCACCGATTTGGGCATTGCCGCCGGCAGCAAGGCGATCAGTAGCAGGCTGCCCACCGCCGGCGCCGCCCAGCACTGCAACGGGCGGAAGGCTTGCAGCAGGTTGCTGATGATCCAGCCGGTCAGGGCGATGAATACCAGCACCAGACTGTGCAATTCGTGGTCGTACAGCGGACGCTTGAGCTGCACGTAGACCAGACCGACCAGCGTGACGATGCCCAGCAACAGATTCAGCAGGCCATTGAGGCCCAGCGCCCGGCCTTGCTCCAGACGCAAGCGATCAGCCAGCGCGTGGCCCATCAGCAACGCCAGCGGCAGCAGGCACGGCAGGATGTAGGTCGGCAGCTTGCCGTTGCTCAGGCTGAAAAACAGCAGCGGCATCAGCAGCCACAGCCCGAGAAACGCGATGGCGGTTTCGCGGCGGGTTTGCCACGCCTGCTTCAATGCCATCGGCAACATCCCGACCCACGGCAGACTGAACGCCACCAGCAGCGGCAGATAGAACCACCACGGCGCGTCATGCTGGGCATCGTCGCCGGCAAACCGGCGGATGTGTTCGTGCCAGAAGAAGAACCGCCAGTAATCCGGTTCCTGACCGTGCACCGCCAGCACCCATGGAAGGCTGACGATGATCGCCACGGCGATGGCCACTGGGCCGTACAGCAGCAATTCCTTCCAGCGTTTCTGCCAGAGCATCCACGGCAACGCGATCAGCACCGGCAACAACCAGGCGAGAAAACCCTTGGTCATGAGGCCCATGCCGCACGCCAGGCCCAACACCGCCCAGCCGGCCAGGCGTTGGCCGTTGGCGCGGCTGTCGAGGGCGAACCACAGCGCCACCAGACTCAGGTTGACCCAAAAGGTGAATTGCGGATCGAGGTTGGCGTAACCGGCCTGGCCGGCGACGATGACGAAACTCATGTAGAGCAGGGCGCAGACGAAGCTTTTGCGCGGCTCGTTCCACAAACGTCGGGCGATGAGGAAGCACAGCAGCACGCTCAACCCGGTGCTCAGGGCCGAGGCAAACCGCACGCCGAACAGGTTCTGGCCGAACACGGCCTGGCCGAGGGCGATCATCCAGTAACCGGCCGCCGGTTTTTCGAAGTAACGCAGGTTCATGAAATGCGGCGACACCCAGTTGCCGCTCAGCAGCATCTCCTGGCTGATCTGCGCATAACGGGTTTCATCGGGAATCCACAAACCATGGCTGCCCAGCGGCAGCAGATAAGCCAGCAGAAAAATCCCCAGCAACAGCGGCAATGCCCAGCGCTTGCTCATGCGCCTTGCACTCCCAGCCAGCCTTCGCGGCCTTCGAGGGCGCCGCGTTGCACACGGCCGACGGGCAAGGTGTTGAGAAATTCGGGCAGCAAATCGCCCAAGGGCTGAAAGTGGATATGTCGCTGACGCACATCGGCCAGCAGTCGACGAAAGTCTTCGGCCATCAGAATCCCTTCTACTTCGGCGTGAATGGTGTAGACGTTGAGGTTTTCAGGGCGGAACCGGTCGAGGATGAAGGCGTTGAAATCCTTCGCTGCCACGCTCGGCCCGACCACTTCATCGAAGGTCGGCAAGTCCACCGGAATCTGCGGCGCACCGACCGAGCCATCGGCCAGCAACGGTCGGAACAGTCGCTGCCCACGGCAATCGCTGTTGTAGCGAAAGCCGAAGGCCTGTTTGGCTTCGATCACACGCTCGTCTGCGCGCCAACCGGCGGCGGCTGAACAGGTGACCTTTTCGCCCAGGATGTCGCCCAAGGTGTCGACGCCCTGACGGATCTGCTCGACCAGTTGCGCAGCGCTCCAGTGCCCGGCATTGGCCTGCCAACCGTGGTGATCCCAGGCGTGCAGGCCGACCTCGTGGCCGGCGGCCCGGGCCTGACGCATGAGGTGCCCGAGGTCGCGGCCGATCGGCTTGCCCGGCCACGCCGTTCCGGCCAGCAGGATGTCCCAGCCGTACAGGCCGGCGGCGTTGGAGCGCAGCATCTTCCAGAGGAACTGCGGACGGATCAGGCGCCACAGGTGCCGGCCCATGTTGTCCGGGCCGACACTGAAAAAAAACGTCGCTTTGATCTGCGCTTCATCGAGAATTTCCAGCAAGCGCGGCACGCCTTCGCGGGTGCCACGAAAGGTGTCGACGTCGATGCGCAAACCGGCCTGCATCAACATGCCCCTTTATTGGAAGGCCTCTCGATTTCGAGCATCGCCTCGCGTAAGAAGAAATCCAGCGTGTTGCCGATGGTCTCGCGCATTTCCACGGTCGGCGTCCAGTCCAGCAGGCGCTTGGCATTGGCGATGCTCGGCTTGCGGTGCTCGACGTCCTGATAACCGGCACCGTAGAACGCCTTGCTTTCCACGTCGCGGAAACCGGCGAACGGCGGGAAGTTGCTGCGCAACGGGTGAGCCTCGAACTGGCGCAGCAGTTCTTCGCCCAACTGCCGAATGCTCGCTTCGTTGTCCGGGTTGCCGATGTTGATGATCTGGCCGTTGCAGACGTCGTTGTCGTTATCGATGATCCGCGCCAGTGCCTCGACACCGTCGGCAATGTCGGTGAAGCAGCGTTTCTGCTCGCCGCCGTCGAACAGACGAATCGGTGTGCCTTCCACCAGATTGAGGATCAACTGGGTGATGGCGCGGGAGCTGCCGATACGCGCCGAATCGAGGCGATCCAGCCGTGGGCCCATCCAGTTGAAGGGACGGAACAGGGTGAAGTTCAGGCCCTTGGCGCCGTAGGCCCAGATCACCCGATCCAGCAGTTGCTTGGACACCGAATAGATCCAGCGCTGCTTGTTGATCGGGCCGACGATCAGGTTCGAGCGGTCTTCGTCGAAATGTTTGTCCTGGCACATGCCATAGACTTCCGAGGTCGACGGGAAGATCACGCGCTTGTTGTACTTGACGCAGTAGCGCACCAGTTTCAGGTTTTCTTCGAAGTCGAGCTCGAACACCCGCAGCGGGTTGCGCGTGTATTCGATCGGCGTGGCGATGGCCACCAACGGCAGCACCACGTCGCATTTCTTGATGTGGTACTCGATCCACTCCGAGTGAATGCTGATGTCGCCTTCGACGAAGTGGAAACGCGGGTGGCTGCGCAGACGGTCGATAGCATCGGAGCCGATGTCCAGGCCATAGACTTCGTAGCGCTCGTCACGCAGCAGGCGCTCGGACAAATGGTTGCCGATGAAACCGTTGACGCCGAGGATCAGCACCCGTGTACGACGCGGGCCACGGCCGGATTCGGCACCGCGCAGCAGCGAACCGTCCACCAGACCCAGTTCACTGGCCAGTTGCGGGCCGCTGAGGTACAGGCCGTTGTCATTGCGCTGGCCGGCGTTGATCACCAGCGAGTCTTCACCGCAGGCGATGCGCAGCGGATCGACACTGATGACCCGGCCCGGCGCCTGGCCTTCGTTGCCCTTGACCACGTCGGCGCTCCAGACGATCAGCTTGTGCTCGCCCACGGCGCAGAACGCGCCGGGGTAAGGTTGAGTGACGGCCCGCACCAGGTTGAACAGCTGCTCGGCGGGTTGGGACCAAACCAGTTTGCCGTCCGCCGGGGTACGGCGACCGAACACCGTGGCTTGGGATTCGTCCTGCGGGGTTTCCCGCAGTGTGCCGTGCAGCATCGCCGGCAGAGCATCGCGCAGCAGGTCGCTGGCAGCGATTCGCAGTTTGCCGTGCAGGCTCAGCGCGGTGTCGCTGCGTTCGATGGCCACGCGTTGCTGGGCGAGGATGGCGCCGGCGTCGGCGCGTTTGACCATGCGGTGCAGGGTGACACCGGTTTCGGTTTCGCCGTTGACCAGCACCCAGTTGGCCGGCGCGCGGCCACGGTAGCGCGGCAACAAGGAGCCGTGCAGGTTGAACGCGCCTTTTTTGGCCAGCGCCAGCAATGGCTCGCTCAGCAGGTTGCGATAGTAGAACGAGAAGAGGTAATCCGGGTCGAGCTTGGCAATCCGCTCGATCCACAGCGGATGGTTGGCGTCTTCCGGTGCATGAACCGCGATGCCTTTGTTGGCGCACAGTTGTGCAACCGAGGCGTAGAAGGTGTTCTCCTTGGGGTCATCGGCATGGGTAAACACCGCCGCAATGTCATAGCCACTGTCGAGCAGGGCTTGAATGCCGGCGCAGCCAATATCGTGGTAAGCGAAGACAACAGTTTTTGCGCTCATGAGAGAACCTGATCGGACGTGGAGTTGGAAGTGAGGCCGTCAACGGTGATGGCAGGGGCCGGCGTGGCGGGATGGCCGCGCAGGACTTTTTCAATGAAGAACCGCGGGCGGGCGCGCACATCGCTGTACATCCGGCCCAGGTATTCGCCGAGCAGGCCCATGCCGATGAACTGGCCGCCGGTGAACACGAACAGCACGGCGAACAGCACGAACAGGCCATCGCCGGCCCACCCGGCACCAAAGACCAGGCGCATGACGATCAGCGCCGCCGCGAACAGCACGCCGAGCCCGGCCATGGCGAAACCGACGATGCTCAGCAGGCGCAGGGGCGTGGTGGTCATGCAGGTGATCAAGTCGAACATCAGGTTGATCAGGCGCATCGGGCTGTATTTCGAATCGCCGTGTTCGCGCTCGGCGTGGGCCACGGTGATTTCCGTGGTGTGGCGGGCGAAGCTGTTGGCGAGGATCGGAATGAACGTGCTGCGTTCGCGGCAGGCGAGCATCGCGTCGATGATGGTGCGGCGGTAGGCGCGCAGCATGCAGCCGTAGTCGCTCATGGCGACGCCGGTGGAGCGCTGCACGGCGAGGTTGATCAGTTTCGAGGGGTAGCGGCGCAGCGCCGAATCCTGACGGTTGCCGCGCACGCTACCGACCACGTCAAAGCCTTTTTCCGCCTCGGCGACCAGCCGGGGGATTTCCTCTGGCGGGTTCTGCAGGTCGGCGTCGAGGGTGATCACGACGTCGCCCTTGCACTGTTCGAAACCGGCCATGATCGCCGCGTGTTGGCCGTAGTTGCGGTTGAGGATGACGGCCACAAACGGGCTGTCTTCGACTGACGCGGCGTCTTCGAGCAATTGCGCGGAGGTGTCGCGGCTGCCGTCGTCGACCAGCACGATTTCGTAGTCATGACGCAGTTGCTGGCAGGCGGCTTGGGTGCGGCGCAGCAGTTCCGGCAGGCTGTCTTCTTCGTTGTAGACCGGGATGACGATCGACACGCAATGAATCGGATAAGGTCTCACGGGCGTTTCCCCATCAGGTGTGCAATGGCCCCGACGACCCGGTCCAGATCCTGGTCGGTCATGTCGGGAAACAACGGAATCGAGCACAGCCGCGCCGAGTTCCATTCGGTGTCGGGCAGGGACAGGTGCGGGTCACGCTGGCGGTACCAGGTGTGCAGGTGGGTGGCGATGAAGTGGATGCCGGTGCCGATGCCCTGATCCTGCAAACCCTTCATGAAGGCTTCGCGGTCCATGCCGCAGCGTTCGCGGTCGATGCGCAGGATGAACAGGTGCCAGGCATGCTGTTGCGGGTAGTTCGGCACGGCCAGCGGTTGCACGGGCAGGCCTTCGAGTTTTTGCAGGTATTGCGTGGCCAGTTCGGTGCGGCGGGCGTTGATTGCGTCCAGACGCTCCAGTTGCACCAGCGCAATCGCGGCGTTGATGTCGGCCAGGTTGTATTTGAAACCAGGCTCGATCACCTGGGCCTGGGGTTTGCGGCCATGGGTCAGGCGGTCGTAGGCATCAACACCCAGACCATGAAACTTGAGCATGCGCACGCGGTTGGCCAAAGTTTCATCATCGGTGACGAACATCGCGCCTTCGGCGCAGGTCATGTTCTTGATCGCGTGGAAAGAAAAGATTGCGGTGCCTTGGGAGCCCACGTGGCGACCCTTGTAGCGGGTACCGGCGGCGTGGGCGGCGTCTTCAATCACGGCGATGCCATGCTTGTCGGCCAGCGCGTAGAGCGGGTTGAGATCAAACGCGGCGCCGGCGTAATGCACCGGAATGATCGCTTTGGTGCGAGGGGTGATGGCAGCTTCGATGCGTGCGGCGTCGGTCATCAGGGTGTCGCGGTCGACATCGACGAACACCGGCGTGGCGCCGAGCAGCGAGATCATGTTGGCGGTCGACACCCAGGTTTGCGATGGGGTGATGACTTCATCGCCGGGGCCGATGTCCAGGGCCAGCAAAGTTACATGCATGGCCCCGGTGGCCGAGGAAAGTGCCACAGCATGACGACAACCGACATAGTTGCCGAAGTGTTCTTCCAATGCCTGATTCTTCGGCCCGGTGGTGATCCAGCCCGAACGCAGTACTTGTTCGACGGCGGCGATTTCTTCTTCGCCGATACGGGGGCGGGAAAACGGGAGAAACGCTTGACTCATAAGAACCTCGGGGCGACAGCCATCCTTCAGCCAATTGTCTGAAAAACACATGTTTTCAAGGGTTTGAAGTACCGCCCGGGGAATGCCTGATTGACTTTTGCGTCCCCGGACGGCACGTTGTGAGCCATTCGGGGCCCACCGGATGCAAGTAAGGTTATGCGCGTTTTTGTGAAAGGGACATGAAAAAGCGGTTGGCAAATCGTCTATCTGAAACTTATACAGCCACCGTTCAGACTTCTTCCGTCCATCGGCGTTTTTAGTAGAAAAGTCCTACGAAAGTGCCCCGTCTTATTTAAGTTTTGTTGCTGTTTTTAGTTGTTTTGTTGAACTGTTTCTTAATCAAGGCCGTTTCGTTTGATTGACTTGTCGAGTACTCAATCCACACCCTCCAACAGCAATCCGCTGACTGTTTATCTGGCGCGCCTGGCGCCCTCCAGCCAATTGACCATGCGTTACGTGTTGCAGGACGCTGCCGACCGTCTCGGTTTCGAAGATGTGAACCTCGAGGACATTCCCTGGCACGGGCTACAACCGGAAGATGTCGTGGCCCTGGTCGCTGCGTTGCGCGCGGACAACTACGCACCGAATACCTCTTCGCTGTACGTCAACGCCATTCGCGGCGTGATGAACGAAGCCTGGCGCATGAGTCTGATCAGCCAGGACCATCTATTGAAAATGCGCTCGGTCAAAGGCATTGGCGGTACGCGACTGTCTCAGGGACGCAATCTGAAGCGCACGCTGATTCATGAATTGATGGACGTTTGCGCGGCCGATCCACGGCCACAAGGTTTGCGCGATGCGGCGGTGATTGCGTTGTTGTACGGCACCGGCATGCGCAAGTCGGAGTCGGTGGATCTGGACCTCAATCAGGTGGATTTCACCGAACGCAGTCTGTGCGTCACCGCCAAGGGCAACAAACAGCTGATCAAGTACGCGCCGGCCTGGGCGTTCGCCAAGCTGAATGCCTGGCTGGAGTTTCGTCGCTCGGAACTCAAGGAAGGCGAGAGTGACGACGCGTTTCTGTTCAACCGTATTCGCCGTGGCAGCCACATCACCCGCGAGCGCATCACCAAGCACGCGATCTATTACATCGCTCGCCAGCGCGGCACCCAGGTCGGGGTGAAGATCATGCCCCATGATTTTCGGCGTTCGTTCATCACCCGGGTGATCGAAGAGCACGACCTGTCGATCGCCCAGAAGCTGGCCCATCACAGCAATATCCAGACGACCGCCAACTACGACGTGCGCGACGACAACGAGCGGCGCCGCGCGGTGGATCGTTTCGACTTGTAGGCATTGCGTTTCGATCAGGAGCCGGGCGGGCAGCCGCGTGAGCCGGTGGACGCCTGGCTGATCAGCGCGGCGAGGCGTTTAACGTTGGTCTGCTGAGCGATCACCAGATCGTCGATGGTCGGCCCGGACGGGGTTTGCAGCAGCGAGCGGCAGACGAGCAGGGCGTCGTCCCCGGCGTTGGCCTGGCGCAGGCGCCATTTGACGTCGATCAGCCCGTACTGCCCGGGAATCGAATCGAAGCGTTGCACATCAATGCGCACCGAGGTTTTACGCGGGGCGCCGGCATTACTGAGCTGATCCACCAGCGCGCTGCGCAACTCATCGCTGAGGCTGGCGCCCCACCATTCGGTCTCCAGGATCGCCAGGCCGCTGTTGCCCTGGCGGATGACGATCTGCGGCCGGTCGACCTGCGGCGGCACGCTGATGCCTTCGAGGGTGATTTCCGAACCGGCGCGGCCGGCCATCGGTTGCGTCGGCGTCAGGGTATGAAAGCTGATCGGAGCGCTTTTGCAGGCGCCGAGCAGCAGGCCAATGGCGAGCACGGTGAACTTCAGCGGTAAAGCCATGGGACAGCTCCTGTGCTCAGTTGCGCGGCGGCCCTTTGAGGTCCAGCGGCGCGGCGTTGTCGGGGCGGCCGCGAATCAACGATTCCGGATGACGGCCCAGATAATCGGACAGCTCACGCAGCGAACGCGACATGCGCCCGAGTTCGTCGAGGGTCTGGGACAGTTGTTCGCGTTGCGGCGAATCCTCGGCCAGGGTTGAACTGGCCGATTGCAGGGTCTTGCTCACGTCGGCGAGGGTGTTTTGCACGCCGGGCAGGGTCTTGGCGTTGAACTGGGTGAGGCCTTTGCGCAATTCCACGAGGTTGCTGTCGAGGTTACCGGCAATCCGTTCCACCGGCAGCTTGTTGAGCTTGTCGATCATTGCTTCGAGTTTTTCCTGCAACTGTTCGAGGCTGCCGGGGACGGTCGGAACGCTGATCGGGCGTGCACCGGGATCAAACGCGACTTTTTCGGCCTTGGGGAAGAAGTCCAGAGCAATGTACAACTGGCCGGTCAGCAGATTGCCGCTGCGAGCCTGGGCACGCAGACCGTTGTCGATAAAGGTGCCGATCAGGCGCACGGCAGCGGCTTCATCGTCCGGATTGTGGTCGAGTACCTTGAGCATCTTGATATGGGCCTGGCCGAGGCGCTGCGGGTAGATCACGATGCCGACGTTGAGCGGGAAGCTGCGTTTCTTCGCGTCGAAATCCAGGTTGACGCTGACCACCCGGCCGATCTCGATGCCGAGGAATTCCACTGGAGCCCCGACTTTCAGACCACGCAGGGCCTGATCGAAACGCAGGCTCAGGTATTGCGCCTTGCCATTGGGCGGGGCGAGGGCGGTTTGCTGGTCGTCGAACAGGTCGTAAGTCCTTTCTTCAGCGGCGGCAACGTCGTTGGGGCTGTACTCCGGCGCGCGAAACGCGATGCCGCCTACCAGCAAGGTCGACAACGATTCGGTTTTCACTGCAAAGCCGTTGGCACCGACGTTGACATCAATCCCGCTGGCGTTCCAGAACCGGGTGTTTTCCGTGACGTAGGCATCGTTCGGCGCGTGGATGAACACCTCGATGTTCACCCCTTTGCCATCGGCGTCCAGCGCGTAGGCCACCACCTGGCCGACCGGGATCTTGCGGTAATAGACCGGCGAGCCAATGTCCAGCGAGCCGAGATCCGAAGCGTGCAGATTGAAGCGTTTGCCCGGTTCGCCATAGGTAATTGGCGGCGGGTTCTCCAGGCCTTTGAAGTGCTTCGAACGCGAGTTGGACTGACCGATGTCGGCGCCGATGTAGTCACCGGACAGCAATGTGTCGATGCCCGAGACGCCGCCCGCACCAATGCGTGGGCGCACGACCCAGAACTGCGAGTCTTCGCGGGTGAAGGTCTCGGCCTGCTTGGCCAGTTTGATCGTGGCGTTGACGCTTTTCTGGTCGTCGCTCAGTTCGACGTCCGTGACTTGGCCGATCACCACGTTGCGGTATTTGACTTCGGTCTTGTTGGCGGTCAGGCCGCTGCCGGTCTTGAAGGTGACGGTGATGGTGGGGCCTTCCTGCATCAGGTTGTGCACCACCAGCGAGAGGCCCACGAGAACCGCGACGATCGGTACGATCCACACCAGCGAAATGCTGAAACGCCGGGTCTTGACCGGTGCCTGGCCGGGCGCTCGCGGTTGATCGACAGCTGACGACTCCATCCATGACCTCCAGGGTGTGTGGGCACTGAGCGTCAGGAACGCAAAAGCACTTCCTCAATATAGAAGTGCTTTGCGATAGAGCAAATGTGCAAAACGCTTTAGCCCGTCGGCATCATCCCAGCAGTTCTCGCAGGCGATACCAGAACATGCCCAGTGCCAGCAGGGGCGAGCGCAGCGCCGGGCCGCCGGGGAAGGTCATGTGCGGCACGCCGCTGAATACGTCCATGCCCTGACTGTGGCCGGCGTGAATCGCTTCGCCCAGCAGCCTGGCGCACCAGTGGGTGACGTTGAGGCCGTGACCGGAATAGCCCTGGGCGTAGAACACGTTCGGGTGCTGTTTGAGTCGGCCGACCTGCGGGAAACGGTTGGCCGTGATGCCGATCTTGCCGCCCCACTGATAGTCGATGCGCACATCCGCCAGTTGCGGGAATACCTTGAGCATCTTCGGTCGCATGTACGCGGCGATGTCCGCCGGGTCCCGTCCTGAATAATGGCAGGCGCCGCCGAACAGCAAGCGCCGGTCCGCCGAGAGCCGGTAGTAATCGAGGCCGACTTTCTGGTCGCACAGCGCCAGATTCAGCGGGATCAATTCGGCGGCGCGTTCCGCCGACAGCGGTTCAGTGGCGATGATGTAGCTGCCAGCGGGCAGGACCTTGCCGCTGAGTTGCTGTTCGAGTTCGTCCAGGTGCGCGTTGCAGCCAAGCACCAGACTGCCGGCGCGCACCGTGCCGGCCTTGGTGCGCACTTGAGCGGTCGGGCCGTGGAGGATTTCCAGCACCGGGCTCTGTTCGAAAATCCGCACCCCGAGTGAGGCTGCCAGCCGTGCTTCGCCCTGCACCAGATCCAGCGGGTGCAGATGCCCCGAGCCCATGTCGATCAGGCCGCCCTTGTAGACACCTGCGTTCACCACCTGCCGGCGAAGGTCTTCGGGGGCAACCAGCCGCGTTTCATGGCGGTAGCCCAGTTGCGCCAGGCTGTCCTGCTCGGCCTTGAAGGCGTCGAACTGCGCTGGCGTGTTGGCCAGTTCGCAAAAGCCCCAGCGCAGGTCGCACTCGATGCCATTGTCGGTGATGCGCTGGCGCACCAGCTCCACCGAATCGATCCCGGCGCGGTTCAGGTAGCGCACGCCTTCAGTGCCGACATGCCGTGAGAAACCTTCCACGTCATGGCCGATCCCGCGAATCAACTGCCCGCCATTGCGCCCGCTGGCGCCCCAGCCGATGCGCCGGGCTTCAAGCAGAATCACCGAAAGCCCGCGCTGCGCCAGTTCGATTGCCATGTTGACGCCGGTGAAACCGCCGCCGATCACGCAGACGTCGGCGATCAGATCACCCGTCAGCTCCGGATAGGGTGTGCTGGCCCGGGCCGACGCGGCGTAATAGGAGTGGGCGTGTTCCTGGGTGTACTGATTCATTTGTTCGACTTCACTTTGCTCCAGGACCGGGTCATCAGACGCATGATCGACTGGGGCGGGGTAGAGGAGATGTAGAGCTTGTCGAGGACTTCCTGGGGTGGGTAGACCTCGGGATTGTTGACCAGCTCGGGATCCATGTATTGCTTGGCCGCCGGGTTCGGGTTGGCGTAGCCGACCGAAGCGCTGACCTTGGCGATCACTTGCGGATCAAGCAGGTAATTGATGAAGGCGTGGGCTTCCTGGGTGTTGCCGGCATCGGCGGGAATCGCCAGCAGGTCGAACCACAGGTTCGCGCCTTCCTTGGGAATCGAGTACGCGATGTTCACGCCGTTCTTGGCTTCCTTGGCGCGGTTGGCGGCCTGGAACACGTCGCCGGAGTAACCGAAGGCCACGCAGATGTCGCCGTTGGCCAGGTCGGACACGTATTTCGAGGAATGGAAATAGGTGATGTACGGCCGGATGCTCAGTAGTTTCTCTTCGGCCTTCTTGTAGTCTTCGGGTTTCTCGCTGCGCGGGTCCATGCCCATGTAGTTGAGGATCGCCGGGAACACTTCATCGGCCGAGTCCATCATCGACACACCGCACTGGCTGAGTTTCTTCAGGTTCTCCGGTTCGAACAGCACGGCCCAGGAGTCGATGTGATCGATGCCCAGCACCTGCTTGACCTTGTCGACGTTGTAGCCGATGCCGTTGGTGCCCCACAGGTACGGCACCGAGTGCTCGTTGCCCGGATCGTTTTTCTCAAGCAGGGCCAGCAGTTTCGGGTCGAGGTTTTTCCAGTTCGGCAGTTGCGAGCGGTCCAGTTTGAGGAACGCGCCGGCCTTTACCTGACGGGCGAGGAAGTGGTTGGACGGCACCACCACGTCATACCCGGTGCGCCCGGCAAGCAGTTTGCCTTCGAGGGTTTCATTGGAGTCGAAAACGTCGTAGATCACCTTGATCCCGCTGGATGACTGGAAGTCGGCGAGGGTGGTTTCGCCGATGTAATCGGTCCAGTTGTAGACGCTGACCTGGGGTTGGGCGAGGGCACCGGCACTGCACGCCAGGGCCAGAGCGGCGGGGATCAGGGATTTCAACAGACGCATATCGACACCTCTTCGATTGATCTTCCCACGCGGAGCGTGGGAACGATCGTTGGGTTGGTTGTTTTTGTTTGGGTTAAACGCTCAGCAACAGGAACTCCCGCTCCCATGAACTGATCACGCGCTTGAAGTTTTCATGTTCGGCGCGTTTCACCGCGACGTAGCCGCGCACGAACTTGCTGCCCAGGTATTGCGCGACGGTGTCGCACTCTTCCATTTGGGTAAGGGCTTCTTCGATGGTGATCGGCAGGCGCAGGTTGCGCCGCTCGTATGCCCGGCCTTCGACAGCGGCGCTCGGTTCGATGCCTTCGACCATGCCGATGTAGCCGCACAGCAGGCTCGCTGCGATGGCCAGGTAAGGGTTGGCGTCGGCGCCCGGCAGACGGTTTTCAACCCGCATCGCCTCGGGCCCGGAGGTCGGTACACGCAGGCCGACGGTGCGGTTTTCTTCGCCCCATTCGACGTTGACCGGTGCCGAGGTGTCCGGCAGGAAGCGGCGGAACGAGTTCACGTTCGGCGCGAACATCGGCAGCACTTTCGGGATGTACTTCTGCAGGCCGCCGATGTGATGGCGGAACAGGTCGCTCATGCTGCCGTCGGCATTGGCGAAAATCGGTTGGCCGCTGGCGATCTCGACCACGCTCTGGTGCAGGTGCATGGCACTGCCGGGCTCATCGCCGATCGGCTTGGCCATGAAGGTTGCGGTGACGTTGTGCTTGAGCGCCGCTTCACGCAGGGTGCGTTTGAACACGGTGATCTGGTCGGCCAGATCCAGTGCATCGCCGTGGCGGAAGTTGATTTCCATCTGTGCCGGGCCGTCTTCGTGGATCAGCGTGTCCAGATCCAGACCTTGCAGTTCGCACCAGTCGTAGACATCTTCGAACAGCGGATCGAATTCGTTGGCGGCGTCGATGGAGAACGACTGACGACCGCTTTCGGCGCGACCGGAGCGCCCCAGCGGTGCCTTCAATGGCAAGTCCGGGTCTTCGCAGCGCTGGGTCAGGTAGAACTCCATTTCCGGCGCCACGATCGGCTTCCAGCCTTTGTCGGTGTACAGCTGCAGGACTTTCTTCAACACGTTGCGCGGCGACAGTTCGATCGGGTTGCCGAACTTGTCGAAGGTGTCGTGGATCACGATGGCCGTGGGCTCGATGGCCCACGGGATCACGTACACCGCATCGCTCACCGGTTTGCAGACCATGTCGATGTCGGCCGGGTCGAGCAGGTCGTAGTAGATGTCGTCGTCGACAAAATCCCCGGTTACCGTTTGCAGCAGCACACTTTCCGGCAGGCGCATGCCTCGCTCATGCAGGAACTTGTTGGTCGGTGCGATCTTGCCGCGGGCGATGCCGGTCAGGTCGCTGACCACGCATTCCACTTCGGTAATCTTGTGATCTTTCAGCCATGTGAACAGCTGATCGAAAGGGGCATTCATAAAGACCTCGTCGTTGGTTTTGTTGACGCGGGGGAATGCGATTTCATCTTTCGCAGGCTTCCCCTGTGGCGCGTTGACGACTATCTTGGGCGGGCCTTGCCGTTCCATCTATCCACTTTCAGCAGCACCAAAGCGCACCAAAAGAGTGCGCAAGGTCTCCCATGACAACGTGTAATCCGCTACAGGTTCAAGCGTTCAACACCGCCGATGTCACCGAGCAAATCCGCGCCACGCCGGGTTGGGTTCAGCATTACCAGCAGATGTCGCCGGGGCATTTCGCCGGGCAGATCCGCTATCTGGATTTGCAGGGTGTGGAGGTTTACGAAGAACAGATGAACACCCGCGTCGAGCAGAATTTCAGCGCGCCGCAAGGGGCGCTGGCGTTCTGTTTCGATCGCAGCGACAACGCGCTCTATCTGCTCAATGAAGAGAGCCGCAACATCTGGATCACCCCGGAGAACTACCAGGAAATCGCCGTGGTGTTCGGCCCGGACTTCGTCCAGCGCAACGGTCTGGACGTGGCCAGGCTGGAAGGTCTGTTCATGGCGCCGCTCAATGGCGCGCAGAACGGGTTGTTCAGCCGTTGGTTAAGCTCGACCCTCACCAGGTTGTCGCAACCCCTTGATCAGTCAGGCAAAGAAGCACTGACCCAACAGTTGCTGGAGGACTGCCTGTTCATCCTCGACAACGCGAGCGTGTGCCTGGACGGCGGTGGTTTGCAGCGGCGCGCCGAAGAGCGAATCACCCTCAAACGTGTGGGCGAGTGGGCAGCGGATTCGCCGGAAGAAACCCTCAATCTGCTCGAGTTAGCGCGGGTCGCCGGGGTTTCCCTGCGCCAGTTGCAGCAGACCTTCAAGGCCTATACGGGGATGTCGCCGAGCCACTGGCTACGGTTGCGCAGGCTCAACAGTGCGCGGCGTGAATTGCTCAAGCGTTCGCCTGCAGAGACCACCGTGGCGGAAGTGGCGATGAACTGGTCGTTCTGGCATTTGGGACGTTTTTCAAGCAGTTATCGAGCGTTGTTCAAGGAGTTGCCGAGCGAGACGTTGAAGCGCTCGTCGGCCTCCTGACAGGTGCTTGCTTGAAATCGCCGGAAAAGAACGTGGTTTCACTTCACCATATTAATTAGAATCACTCTCATTTGTATCCTTCAGGCAGGATCTGTTGAGATGATTGAAGCGGCCAAGCCACCGGAACACAGCCTGCACGACCTGTATCGCGATCATCGAGGCTGGCTGGAAAACTGGCTGCGCCGACGCATGGGCAATGCGTGGGATGCCGCTGACCTGAGTCAGGATACGTTTCTGCGGGTGCTCGGCAGTTCGCAAGCGCTCGTCGATATGCGTGAGCCCCGCGCCTATCTGCTGACGGTCGGCAAGCGCCTGCTTAGCAATTTCTACACCCGGCGCAGCCTCGAGCAGGCCTATCTGAATGCTCTGGCACAGTTCCCTGAAGACTGCGTGCCGTCCCCGGAGCAGCGCTGGATTCTGCTGGAAACCCTACAGGCGCTCGATGAATTGCTCGATGGCCTGCCGCGCGCCGTACGCCGGGCATTTCTGTGGAGTCAGCTCGAAGGCCTGGGCTACCGCGAAATTGCCGAACGCCTGCAAGTGTCCGAACGCACCGTCAAGCGCTACATGGCCCAGGCTTACGAACACTGTCTGCTGGTGGACATGTAATGCGCACGGCACCGTCGAGCGAGGCCCGCGAGGTCGCACGGGCCGCTGCACACTGGCTGGCGTTGTTTGAATCCGGCGAGGCGACGGACGCCGATCACGCCCGATTGCAAACGTGGCGTAACAGTCACAGCAGTCACGAAAACGCCTGGCAAAAAGCCCAACTGTTGCGTCAACGCTTCTGCGAACTGCCCCCGGTGCTGGCGATGGCCACCCTGGACCGACCAGACCCCGCACGGCGTGCAGCGCTCAAACGCATGCTCGGTGTTGCCGCACTGGCGCCAGCGGCCTGGCTGATCAGTCGTCAATTGCCGCTGGATGTCTGGCGCGCCGATTTGCACACCGGTACTGGTGAACGCAAAAAATGGCCGCTGGCCGATGGCAGCTCGCTGCAGCTCAATACCGACAGTGCGCTGAACGTCGATCTCGCGGCCCGTCAGTTGACCCTGGTGCGCGGTGAAATGGCGCTCAGGGTGTCGGTCAGCGCGCCATTGGCGATCCGCTCGCCATACGGTCGGATCACGGTCAGCGGCAGTGAAGTCTGCGTGCGGCTCGACGAGCGCACTTGTCAGGTTGCGGTGGTCAGCGGGGCTGTGCAGCTGCAACCCCTGCAAGGGCCGGGATTGACCTTGCATACGGGGCAACGGATCAGCCTGCAAGCCAGTGGTGCTGGCCCGATTGGCACGTTCGACGCCATGCTGCCGGACTGGCGCAGCGGTGTTCTGATGGCGCAAAACCAGCCGCTTGGGGATTTTCTGCGTGAGCTGGGCCGGTATCGATCCGGATTGCTGCGCTGGGATCCGGCGCTGGAAACCCTGCGTGTCACTGGCAGTTTCCGTCTCGACAACACCGATCGCGTGCTGGCCCTGCTGGCCGCGAGCTTGCCGCTGGACGTGCAATCTCGTACGCGTTACTGGGTCACTTTGGTGCCACGGAAAAATATCGGTTGAAGCCTGTCCCTTTTTTTCTCCTCGCTGGTCATTTCAGTCAAGTGAACTGAAAACGAGAGCTTCTCCCCATGTCCGCAGTATTTCCCAGCCGTATGCGTCCATTGTTGCAGTTGAGCCTGATGCTGAGTCTGAGTACCAGCCCGTTGTTGATGTCCGAGAGCCGGGCCGACGACGCCCGTCGTAGTTATCAAGTGCCGGCCGGCAGCCTGAGTGCCGCGTTGACCCGTTTCGCGGGACTGGCCGGCGTCAATCTGTCAGTGGACCCGGCGCTGGTCAGCGGGCGCAGCAGTTCGGGGCTGGCCGGTGATTTCGGGGTGGAAGAAGGCTTCGCCCGGCTGCTGTCGGGCTCGGGCCTGCAACTGCAACCGGTGGGCGAGCAAGCCTACATTCTGGTACCGGCACCTCAAGGCGGCAGCCTGCAACTGGCGCCGACCTCAATTCTTGGGACCCAGGACGCAGGTGGAGGGGATGTATTCGCCGGCGGCCAGGTGGCACGACGGGGTTCGCAAGGTTTGCTGGGCTCGCGGGATTTCATGGAAACACCGTTCAGCATGACTACCTACACCAGCGAGGCGGTGAAGAATCAGCAGGCGCGTACCCTGGGCGATCTGATCGCCAGCGATCCCTCCGTCCGCGCAACCAACCCGGCCGGCGGCCGCTACGAGCAATTCACCATTCGCGGTTTCAGCCTCTTCAACAGCGATGTCGCCTACAACGGCCTCTACGGCGTGCTGCCGACGTACACGATCGACATGGAAATGGCCGATCGCGTCGACATCCTCAAGGGCCCGAGTCAACTCATCAACGGTATCTCTCCGCGCGGCAGCGTCGGTGGCGGCATCAACGTCGTGCCAAAACGCGCGGCCGACACGCCGATCACCTCATTGACCGCCAACTACGCGTCGAACAACCAGGTCGGCGGCGCGGTGGATGTCGGCCGGCGGTTTGGCGAAGACAATCAGTTCGGCCTGCGCTTCAACGGCGTGAAACAATCCGGCGATACCGAGTGGGATCATCAACGTGTCGATCGTGACATGGCGGTGCTGGGTCTGGACTTTCGCGGTGAGCGCCTGCGCCTCTCGACTGATGTCGGGCACACTGAACGTGACACCGATGCGCCGCAGGAGCGTGTTCAGGTGGGCGCCAATGCGCGGATCCCGAGCGCCAGTGATGTGCGCCATAACTACGCGCAACCCTGGAGCAAGGCGCGTACCAAGGATACGTTCGGTACGGTCAACGCCGAATTCGATGTCAACGATTCGACGATGGTGTACGGCGGTGTCGGCGCACGTAAAAGCAATCACGATTTTCTTCGGCACGCGGTTTCGGTGACCAACAATGCGGGAGACTTCAGCGTCCAGCCCCGGGATTTCACCCGTGACGAAAACGTCCGTACGGCAACGGCCGGTGTGCGCAACTGGTTTCACACCGGACCCGTGAGCCACGAGATCAATCTGGCCGCCAGCTATTTCTACATGGACTTCGAAAACGGTGGCGCGCGTTACGCAGCGGCTCCGAGCAATCTCTATCACCCGGTGGAAACGCCGACACCGGTGCGTCCAACACGACAGGACCCCGAGGTCTACACCGAGAACCGCTTCAGCGGCGTGGCGTTGGCCGACACCCTGGGTTTCTTCGATGACCGCCTGCTGCTGACGCTTGGTGCCCGCTGGCAACGCGTGAGGGTTGATGACTGGTCCGACAACGTCAAGGGCGACACGGCTTACGATGAAGAGAAGGTTTCTCCGTCGGGTGGCCTGCTGTTCAAAGCCACTGACAGGTTGTCGCTGTACGCCAATTACATGGAAGGCTTGAGCCAAGGCAAGATCGCACCGTCGACCTCTGTGAACGAGGACGAAATCTTCCCGCCCTTCATCAGTCGCCAGGTCGAGGTGGGCGCCAAGTACGACGCCGGCTCGTTCGGCCTGACCGCGGCGGTGTTCCGGATCAAGCAGCCGGCTTACGAAACCAATGCCGTCACGCGGGTGTTCGGCCCCAACGGCAAACGGCAGAACGACGGTGTGGAACTGTCTGTGTTCGGCGAACCGCTCAAAGGCTTTCGACTGCTGGGTGGCGTCATGTATATCGACAGTGAACTGACCCATACCACCAACGGCACGTTCGACGGCAATCGTGCACCGGCGACGCCCAAGTACAACGTCAACCTGGGCGCCGAGTGGGACGTGCCGAACGTGCAGGGGCTGACATTGACCGGGCGGGGGATCTATTCCAGCTCGCAGTATCTGGATCAGTCCAACAACAAGGAAATTGACGCCTGGGAGCGCTTTGATGTGGGCGCACGGTACGCGTTCAGGGTCGACGAAAAGACCATCACGCTGCGGGCCAACGTGGAGAATGTGGCGGACAAGCGTTACTGGAGCTCCGCCGGGGCTTCGGATGACAGCGAGCCGGGTTTGACGCTGGCGACGCCGCGAACTTATCTGCTGTCGGCGACGGTGGATTTCTGAGCGTTAAATTCAGCGAGCGCGCCGGGATTGGTCACGGGTAGCCGGCGTAGCCCGCGCTAGTTGAAGCGCCCGTCATCCTCGTGACGGGCGCACACTAACCAATCCGGTTATTGCGCATGATCGAAAAATTAAGCGCCGCAGCGACACACAGCCAGGCCAGATAAGGAAACAGGATCAACCCGGTGATCACATCCAGGCGCAAGGCCAGGACCACCATCGCTGCGACGACCAGCCACAACAGTACGAGGATGATCATCGCGGCAACGATCCGCTGCGCACCGAAAAACACCGGCGTCCACAGCGTGTTCAGCGCAATCTGCGCCGCCCACAATGCCAGCACCTGTTCGCTGCCGGGAATCAGGGTCAAGCGATAGCCAACCCAGGCCAGCAGCAGATAGATCGTCGTCCAGGCCACCGGAAACACCCAGTTGGGCGGCGTGAACGTCGGTTTGTTGAGTTGCGCGTACCATTGGCCGGGCTTGAAAACCATGCCGGTGGTTGCGGCCGCACCGCACGCGATCAGAAAAATCAGGAAAGTCACCATTTCATACTCCTTGGCCGCACGCCGCAGCGGTCGTTCATTCGGATCTTGAGCACATCAGTTCACTGACCCGCGCCACCAGCGTGTCGACCGCGAAGGGCTTGGTCAGCACCTGCATGCCGGGACCCAGTTGGCCGGCGCCGATCACTGCGTTTTCCGCGTAACCGGTAATGAAGAGGGTCGTCAGGTTCGGGCGGATCTCCCGGCCGGCGTCGGCCAGTTGCCGACCGTTCATGCCACCCGGCAGACCGACGTCTGTGATCAGCAGGTCGATGTGCACGTTCGATTGCAACACCTTCAACCCGGCAACACTGTCGCCCGCCTCGAGCAAGTTGTAGCCGAGATCGCCAAGCACGTCGGCCACCAGCGCGCGCACCGTCGGTTCGTCGTCCACCACCAGAATGGTTTCGCTGGCCTTGGGCACCATCGCCGGTGCGATGTGCTTGTCATCGTGGCCCTGCACGGGATTGCCACTGTGACGAGGCAGATAAATGCACATTGTGGTGCCCCGATCGACCTGAGAATGCACGCGCACCTGGCCACCGGACTGTTTGGCGAACCCGTAGATCATCGACAAGCCCAGCCCGGTGCCCTGGCCCAGCGGCTTGGTGGTGAAGAACGGGTCGAAGGCCTTGGCGATGACATCGGCCGACATCCCGGTGCCGGTATCGGTCACGCACAGGCACACATACTCGCCCTCGGGCATGTCCAGCGCGCCGGCGATCTCGGTGTCGATGATGCGATTGGCCGTCTCGATGGTGATGCGTCCGCCATCGGGCATCGCATCGCGGGCGTTGATGCACAGGTTGAGCAGCGCGTTTTCCAGTTGACTGGCATCGACCAGTGTTGGCCAGAGCACCGGCGAGCCAATGGTTTCCAGGAGAATGCTCGGGCCCACCGATCGCTGGATCAGTTCGGTCATGCCCGTCATCAGTGTGTTGACGTCGGTTGGTCGTGGATCGAGGGTCTGGCGTCTGGAGAAGGCCAGCAGGCGGTGGGTGAGGGCGGCGGCGCGCTTGACCGCGCCCTGTGCGGTCACCATGTACTTGTCGACTTCGTTCAAACGGCCCTGGTTGATCCGCGCACCCATCAATTCCAGCGCGCCGGAAATGCCGGCCAACAAGTTGTTGAAATCGTGAGCGAGGCCTCCCGTCAGTTGGCCGACCGCTTCCATCTTCTGCGATTGACGCAGTTTTTCCTCTGCCTGCATCAACTCGGCGGTGCGCGATGACACTCGTTGTTCAAGGGTGTCGTTGAGCGAACGCAACGCGGCAATAGCCCGGTCGCGCTCCGCCTCGACGGTGCGCCGCTCCTCGACGTCGATCAGCACGCCGGGAAAGCGCAGGGGAACTCCGTCATCTGCACACTCAACGCGCCCGTTAGCTTCGATCCACTGGTATCTGCCGTCCTCGCGGCGCACGCGGTACTGATGGGAATAGGCGCCACCGCGGCCAATGGCTTCGTCGATGGCCGCGGTCAGGCTATCGCGGTCGTCGGGGTGCACGCTGGTGATGACTTGTTCGAGGCTTAAGCCTTCACGCCCCAGTGCCGGGTCGAGATTGAACACCTGGGCGAAGCCTTCGTCGATGGCAAAACGGTCGGTGAGCAGGTCCCAGTGCCAGGTGCCGATAATGGCGCCGGCCGCGAGCGCCAGTTGCACGCGCTCTACGTTTTCCCGGGCGATCGCCTCACTGGCTCGCAAGCGGTCTTCTGCCGCGCGCCGCTCGGTGACGTCGTTGAACAGGATCGCGATCTGCCGGTCGGCCGGGTCACCGACCCGCACCGCACGCACATCGAACCAGCGCTCAAACGTATTGGCGTAATTCTCGAAGTTCGCCGGCTCGCCGGTCTTGGCCACGTGGCCGTAGGTTTCGAACCAGAAGCGCTCCAGATTGGGCGCGAACTCGGTGACCCATTTACCGCGCAGGTTGACCCCGCACTGGCGCTCGAACGCCGGGTTGGCCTCGACGAAGTAGTAGTCGACAGGCTCGTCGCTGGCGTCGAATTTGACTTTGACGATAGCGAACGCTGACTCGATGGTTTCCAGGATGGTACTGAAGCGTTCCTCACTCTGGCGCAACGCCGTTTCGGCACTGCGCGAGCGGGTCAGGTCAAGCATCGCGCCAATCATGCGTTCGGCCTGGCCGGCGGGATTGCGGATCAGGTGGCCGCGATCGAGCACCTCGGCGTAGGAGCCGTCCTGACAGCAGAACCGATACTCCGCGCTCCATGTCGTGCCGTCGCCATCGATGGCGGCGCGGATCGATGCCTGCACCCGCGCCTGATCCTGCGGATGGAGCCGGGCGAACCGCCAGTCACCACTGGGATCAACGTTCTCCAGCGGGAAACCGTACGCCTGTTGCAACGCCTGGTTCCAGATGATCTGGTTGGTTTGCAGGTCCCAGTCCCACACCGCATCGCTGGTGGCCATGACGGCCAGTCGATAGCGTTCCTCACTGCGGGCGAGGGCGGTGCGACTGGCGTGCAGCGCAGCCGCCACACGTTGCTCCGTGTCGGCCTCATTGCCAGACAGCGCGGCGCGTAATCGCTTGACCTCGGACTCGAGCGCTTCACGACTAAGGTGTTTGAGGGTGTCCATCTCACCTTCTTGGTCAGGTTTTTCATGGGGCGGGTATGCCCGTCAGGTGCCATCATCAGCGCGAAGCGGTGTGGCGCTGTGGTTGCTCATCCGTTGACAGGTTGCGTCGTCGTTAAGTTTCACTGATGAAACAAGGTCGCTTCGGGCGAACCCTTTTTTAAATCGATTCGCCGTTATCCAGGCGCGCCAACAGTGCCTGGCCACGTTGCCAGAGTGCCTGTTGCTTTGCTTCCGGCATGCGGTCGAGGTTCCTGTACATCATGCTCATGCGTTGATTGCCGCGCAGCCGCTCACCGTGGCGCATCAAAAAATGCCAATACAGCGCGTTGAACGGACAGGCATTGTCCGCCGTGCTTTCGCTGACCTTGTACACGCAACCGTGGCAGTAATCCGACATGCGATTGATGTACTGGCCGCTGGCGCAATAGGGTTTGGAACCGAGATAACCGCCGTCGGCGTGCATCACCATGCCCAGCGTATTGGGCAGCTCGACCCAGTCAAAGGCGTCCATGTAGATCGCCAGATACCACTCGCAGATCTGGCTCGGCGCGATGCCGGCGAGCAGGGCGAAGTTGCCGGTGACCATCAGCCGCTGAATGTGATGGGCGTAGGCGTGCTGCAAGCTTTGCCCGATGGCTTGGCGCATGCAGTTCATCTGGGTGTCACCCGTCCAGTAGAACTCAGGCAGTGGCCGGCTGTTGCCGAACGAATTGCCCAGCGCGTAATCCGGCATTCTCAGCCAGTACACGCCCCGCACATATTCCCGCCAGCCAATCAGTTGCCGAATGAAGCCTTCGGCGGCATTGAGCGCAACGCTGCCGGCCCAGTACGCCGACTCCACATCACTGCACAGCTGCCGCAGATCCAGCAGGCCGATGTTGAGCGCCGCACTGATGCGCGCATGAAACAGGAACGGCTCGTCACTGGCCATGGCGTCCTGGTAATCGCCAAACCCCGCCAGACCATAATCAAGAAAGTACGCCCACAGCGCCTGTGCATCGGCATGGGTGACGGGATAGTTGAAGTCATCGAGCACGCCGTAGTGCTGGCTGAAGCGCGCCTTGACCAGTGCCAGCACATCGCGGGTGATGGTGTCGTTATTGAAGCGTGCCGGGTAGGGCGCTTTCACGCCTTTGGGCAACGCCTTGCGGTTCTCGGCATCGAAATTCCACGCGCCACCCACTGGTGAACCGTCGCCATTGAGCAGCAAGCGGCTCTTGCGACGCATCTCACGGTAGAAAAACTCCATGCGCAGCTGTTTCTTGCCCTCGGCCCATGCGGCAAACTCTTCGCGACTGCACAGAAAACGCGCATCGGCGTGCCAGTGGATGGGCAAACCGCATTCCTTGATCGAATGCTCCAGCCGCCAGTCGCCACACTCGGTGATGTGCACTTGCTCAGCCTGCAACAGCGCTTGCCAGCGATGCAGCTCACCCGGCACCGAGCCGCTGTTTTCCGGGTCATCCAGGGTGACGTATTCAACACGTATGCCTTGGTCTCGCAATGCCTGAGCGAAATGGCGCATGGCGCTGAAGATCAGAGCAATCTTTTGAGGGTGGTGGGGCACATGGCTGGCTTCTTCCATGACCTCGACCAGCAGCACCGTA
Organism: Pseudomonas sputi; assembly: GCF_021603585.1. GTDB lineage: Bacteria > Pseudomonadota > Gammaproteobacteria > Pseudomonadales > Pseudomonadaceae > Aquipseudomonas > Aquipseudomonas sputi. Next base: position 242,617 of record NZ_BQHI01000006.1, read on the forward strand.
TCGCGCTCAATGTCGAGTGCCTGTAAAGAAGCCAGGTCGAAGGACAACTGGTCGCCCAGGACCAGGCACAAGCGGCGGGTCATGTTCATTCAATCAAGCTCCGGTTCGCCCGGTTCACGGATTGGCTCCGGCGCCCTGGCGGCGGAAGAACAAGGTCACCTGGCCGACTTCGACCCCGAACTTGGACATGCGGGTGCGGTTGATCAACGTGTCCTCATCCATCAAGTACATCCAGTCGTCCATGCTCATTTCATAGGTCGAGTCGTCGACCGGCACGTTCAGCCGATAACGCCAGTGAAATGCATTGCCAGCCACCTGGCCTTGGGCAACGCCGACCACATCGCCGGCGCGGCCGCTCCAGCGTCCCTGGCCCTCGGGCGTCAGTGTCCATACGCGGTGTTGGCGGGTGCCATCGCTGTACAGAAAGCGCTCGTCGAGAATCAGGTTGTTGCCTTCGCGACGGCTGACAATGTTGACTTCGAAACGCTTGGTCACTTCGCCGCCGCGCTTCTGAAACATTCCCCAGGCCTTGACGGGCTGGCTGAAAAACCGATGCAGATCGAGGGCTGGTTGTTGATCGGCATAACGGCTGACATCCACGCTGGTGCAGCTTGCGATGCTGAGTATCAGTGTCAGTAACAGCACTAATCGAGTCATTGCTTTACTCCCTGAGGCAGAGGGGGTCGAGGGACAGCGCTGGAAACGCTTTCTTGTACGCCATGAGGCGGGTGTACAGGGTTGTGGCCGTCTAATTTCGCTTTGTCGCGGCAGACTTGCGCGGGATGGCGGATCAGTAACCAAAATTATTGTACGAAGATAGTAGCTCTGTATAGGTTTTATGCACGATAGGCGGAAAAAAGCCACCTGACAATCAAGCGGCAATTTTTTCGTGTAAATGCGCAGAACTGACATCACAAGCTGAAGGCTTGCTTGGGTAGCGGGGAGAGGGCGCGAATAGTGTTCACTGCGGTTTCCGGTGCTGTCGCCAGCAGGCAAAAAAAGGCCCGAATTCCTCCGGGCCAGTCATGCACATCAGTGCGAATCCACCTCGCTCGCAGCCTCGGCAGCGGATCTTTCCCTGCGCCTCTGGAGCCAACTATAGAACGCATGCACGGGATGAAGAACGGCAGTCAGTACGCCAAGCAGCAGGATGGTGAAGAGGATGATCAGCGGGATGCTTTCGTGCGAGAACATGGTGGGTTACTCCTGTAGTCACTATGTCGTAACCAGCAGACTAGACGCTCCCAATCATGTTTTCGATGAACGAATGTTCATCCTTGAACGCTTCGGGTGTGTTACGGCGAATCTTCCGGACGCATGGTCAGGATGATTTCCCTGCATTACCGGACGACTCCATTCGCCGGTGGCATACGCCAGTTGCCCGGCGGCGGGGCCGACACCGCCGGCTGCGGTGTGAATCAGCACGGAGTCGCCGGATTTCTGGAGCTCATCGAGAAAGGCCGAAGGCCGCATCGGCGAGGCAGAAGCCAGCAAAAGGGATTGAATGCCGCGCATCCTTGGCTGCGCGGCAATATTGTTTCGATACTCACGAAACGATCGAGAGCAGGAATCCATATAGCCCAAGCGTAGCCTTTTATTCCCTAAATGAAGTTCATATTAATTTTATAGTGCGTTTTAATCTAACCAGGCTTTTCCTGATTGGAGCATTCGCACTTGAAGATCCCGACACATTTGACACTTGGCCTGGCGCTCGCCATCAGTTGCGCTGCAGCCTTCGCGGGGCCCACCCTTGATCGCGTGACGCAAAAAGGTGAACTCACCGGTGTCCTGATGGAGAGTTACCCGCCGTTCTCTTTTCTCAATGACCAGAACCAGCTCGACGGCTTCGATGTGGATGTGGCTAAAGCTGTCGCCGAGCGCCTTGGGGTCAAGCTGAAACTTGAAACCCCTTCCTGGGACGTGATTGCTGCGGGGCATTGGAACGGTCGATACGACATCTGCGTGTGCTCGATGACACCGAGCAAGGCGCGGGCCGAAGTGTTCGACTTCCCCGTGGAGTATTACCAGTCACCGGCAGTGATCGTGGTCAATGCAAAGGACAAGGAGATTGTCGGTGGCAAGGACTTGTCCGGCAAAAAAGTCGGTGTGATTAGTGCATCGACCTATGAGGCCTATCTGAACAAGGATCTGGTCATTGAAGGCGCCGAGGACAAACCGTTGAGCTATCCGTTCGACAGTGTCCAGATCGCACCTTACGACAACGAAACCGTAGCCTTCCAGGATCTCGCACTGGGTATCGGCGTGCGCCTGGATGCCATGGTCACCAACCTCATCACCGCGCGTGAACGCATCGCTCAGGATCCGCGCTTCAAGATTGCCGGGGACTCACTGTATGCCGAACCGAACGTGGTGGCGGTCGAAAAAGGCGATCCGCAATGGAATGCGAAAGTCACCGAGGTCATTGCGCAACTCAAGACTGACGGCACGTTGAGCAAAATATCCCGCAAGTGGATCGGTTCTGATATCAGCCAATGACAGCCATCAATACGCATCCGGCCAAAGCGGCTGTCAGCCCGCAAAAGCAGCCGCCACTGACACGTCAGCTGTTCGGCTTTCGCACGCGCCTGTATCTGACGTGGGCGGCGCTGTCGGGTCTGGGCGTGTGGTTTTTCATGCGCTTCGATCTGAAGTTTTCGATCATTCTGGAAAAGTGGCCAAACCTGGTCGGCCTGCATCTGGGGCCGAACGGATTCTTGCAAGGCGCCGCGCTGACGATATTCCTGTGTTTCTGCTCGATCTGGTTTTCGTTATTGCTGGGCTTTGTCACCGCGTTGGCCAGGCTGTCGAGCAGCGCCGTGGCGTTTGGTATCGCCAGCTTCTACGCCTCGTTCTTTCGCGGCACGCCGCTGTTGATCCAGATCCTGTTGATCTATCTGGGGCTGCCGCAGCTGGGCGTGGTGCCAGGTGCAATCAGCGCCGGGATCATCGCGCTGTCGCTCAATTACGGGGCTTATCTCAGTGAGATTTTTCGTGCTGGCATCCTCGCGGTTGCCCCGGGTCAGCGCGAAGCAGCCGCCGCACTGGGCTTGAGACCGGCCGCGACATTCATCCATATCATCCTGCCGCAAGCCATGCGCACGATCATTCCGCCGACCACCAGCCAGTTCATTTCGATGCTCAAGGACTCGTCCCTGATTTCGGTCATGGGGGTTTGGGAAGTGATGTTTCTGGCGCAGTCGTACGGGCGTTCGTCCTACCGTTACATTGAAATGCTGACCACCGCAGCCGCCATCTATTGGCTGTTATCCATCGGTCTCGAACTGATCCAGCATCGCCTCGAACGCCATTACGGCAGAGGCTTCAAGCATCAGCGCTGAGCCATTCCGTTAAATGATTTCTTGCAGGAACCAAGATGTCCGATCCTAAACCTCTGCTGTTTGCACTCTATGAACAAGCCAGTGTCGGGTGTGGCGGTGCGCCGAGTCTGTGGACACACCCGGCTGACGAACGCCTGGCGATCAACTCGCTGGGCTACTGGTCAAACCTGGCGCGGATTGCCGATCAGGCGCACCTCGATATGTTGTTCTTTGGTGATGTGCTGGGCTTCTACGATGTGTTCGGCGGCAACGCCGATGCGGCCATGAAGTGGGCGGTGGAAGCACCGGCCAACGATCCGTTGATGATCATTCCGGCATTGGCAGCCGTGACGGAAAACCTGGCGTTTGGTGTCACGGTGACCACCAGTTATGAGCACCCGTTTACCCACGCCCGGCGCTTCAGCACGCTTGATCACCTCACCAATGGGCGAGTGGGCTGGAACATCGTCACCTCTTACCTGTCCAGCGCCGCCCGCAATTTCGGGCTGGAGCAAATGATCAAGCATGACGATCGCTATGAACGCGCCGAGGAGTTTCTCGATGTGGTGTACAAACTCTGGGAAGGCAGTTGGGCCGACGACGCCGTGGTGGCCGACAAGGCCCGCCAGCGCTATGCCAGAGGCGACCGGGTGCGACCGATCAATCACGAGGGTGCGCACTATCGCGTGGCCGGGCCGCACCTGACCGCTCCGTCCCCGCAGCGCACACCGTTGCTGATCCAGGCGGGCTGGTCGGGACGCGGTCGAGAGTTCGCCGCCAAGCATGCGGAACTGATCTTCATCGCCAAATCCAACCCGCAGGAAATCCGTCAGGGTCTGGAAGACATCTGGGCCCAGGCTCAGGCGCGTGGGCGTCAACGTGAAGACGTGAAATCGTTGACGGTATTGCGCATCGTCACGGCCAAAACCGAAATCGAAGCCCAGCGCAAATACGACGAGTTGCAAAGCAACTATCACTTGCAGGCACAACTGGTCAGTTACGCCGGCGACACCGGTATCGACATCAGCCGCTACGCCGACAGCGATGCGCTCTCGACGCACACCGAAGGCCTGACCTCTTACGTGATGCGCCCGGATGGCAGTGGAAAGCCGCTGACGGCGGGTGATGTCAAAAAGCGCTTCGCCAGCGTTACCCGTGGCAGCGACCTCATCCTCGTCGGTACACCGCAGCAAGTCGCCGATCGCATCGAAGAGCACGCGCGCATTTCCGGCACCAGCGGCTATATGCTCAACCCGTTGATCAGCCCAGGCAGCCTTGAGGACTTTGTCGAACGGGTGATTCCAGAACTGCAAAAGCGTGGGCTGTACCGGACTCAACCGCAAAGCGGCACTTTCCGCTCGCGGTTACGGGCAGATCATTCCAACCACCTGCCTGACTCGGCCTATGGGGCTTCGTTCCGTTTTGACAAGGCGCTTCATGGCTGACGCTATTTGACCGCGTACACTTTGCGTACATAGCGCGTGCTTTTCCAGGCGCACTGTGCACCCCGCGCAACAAATACGCTGTCACCGGCATTGACAGTCACGCTCAAGCCCTCAGACGTCTGCAACGTTACGCTGCCTTCGATCAGATACATCAGCTCATTGAGCTTGTGCGGGCGACCGTGACGTTCGTAGGGCGTCGAGTCCCACACGCCGACACGCAGATCGGTTGTGGCGTCTTCGAAGGCATTACGTGACCGGCATTGCGGTGTCGGACCGATCAGTATCTGCTGCTCCGGCGCGGCGGAGGGCGACAGGTGCGCCAGCGGGTCGAGCAAGGTCAGGCCGGGTGTCGCGGCTGCGGTGGCCATGGCGCAAAACGCCCACCGGGTGCCGGTCTGTGCTTCGATCCGCAGGGCCGTGCCCCGGCCGATGATCGCGCTGGCGCCGACGGCCAGTTCCAGCGTCCGCTCGCGGGTTTTCAACGTCACGCGCCCCGCGTGAACCACGATCACTTCGGTGTGCGGGAAGTCCTCGATATCAAGGCCTTCGCCTGCTTCGACGATGCCTGCAGATATGCCGTCGCTCCCTGACCAGGCGACCAGACGTCCAGTCGAGAAGGGGTCTGCAGCGTTCAAGGGTTGCTGTTGGAAAGAGGTGTCGACGCGACTGCCATCGGCGCGAGCCAACAGCATGATGCAAGGTTCGAACATACGGGTGACGCTCCAGGTATTGAGGGAATTTCTTGGGAGGCGACAAGCGCCACCCCGATAGTCAGCCAATGGCTTGAGTGACCAGGGCAAACTGCCGAACGCCATTGTTTGCTTGTGGTGCGGCACCGCGGGACATTTGGGCCACGGTGTCGACCTTTTTCAGGCCGGCTGCTTCCAGCCAGTCGGCCAGGCCACAATCCGCTGGAATATCGATGCGCACAAAGGCGTCCGGTACCCTGGCCAGCAATGTGGCGATCAGATGTTGGGCCTGCCCAAGGTTTTCGGCGATCAACGGGCCGATGCAACGACCGCGACCGAACGGGCGCAGCAGGGCGAAGGCGCGCAACTGACCGTCGCGCACAATGCCCACCGAATGCTCTACGACAGAGAACAGATCGGTGAGCACCGCTTGCCGATCCAGCCCGCTCCCGGCACTGGCCAGTTCCAGCACCCGCACATGATCCGCTACGCGCAGTGGGCGGCATTCTTCACCATCGGCCAATGCGCCAGGCAGAGGGGCTTGCGCCTGGCCCTGGTGCTGCTGGATTCGGCCAAACTCGACAAAACCCTGGCTGGCATACAGCGGTGCGCCGGCCACGGTTGCATTCAATATCGCCGTGCTTGACTGGCAAGCCTGCAGTGCGTGCTCCATGAGCTTTCGCCCGATGCCCTGGCCCTGATAATCGTCACTGACAATGACCAGGCCAATGGTCGTGAAATCACCTTGCGGGCAGGCGAATGCGGTGCCGATCAAACGCTCGCCATCAAGTACGACAAAGCCCTTGCTGACCCTTTGCAGCATGGCCCAGTCGTCGAGTCGATGGGGCCACTTCAATTGCACGGACAGTGCATGGGCCTTGGGCAGGTCGTCGGCAGTCATCGGCCGATAGACGTAGGAAGGGCGCGGGGTGGACATGGCGATTCTCCGATCAAGAGTGTGCGCGTGCGCCGGGTTTGCCGGCGAGGTGACGCCTGTATCCCATCTGGATGAAAGCCTGACAAGGGGGCAGGGAATATTCGGCAGATTCCGCAAAGTGCGGTCCCGAAGACCACACTTACTACTTAATCGGAGGCTTCTGCCGGCAGCAAATGCTTGGGCTTATTTACCCTATAAAAGGCTTGTGCCGAGCCTCGTCGCTCAAGGCACTGGATGCGCCTTCAATCGCTTCAATCAAGAACCGGACTGACGTGCGCCGCAGCAACTGACGCCACGGCTGCGGTGGGGCGCAGTTTCTGCGGGCAAAGTCGCTGTCCGAAATCCAAAGCGGCTGATAAAGGTCCATAAGTGCGCATAAACCGGGGCTTTGCCCAAGGCTGGAGCGCACCGCAAAGTCTGCTGAGCGGCGTGACCAAAACGGTGATTTGTATCGAACGGAGGTCGCTTTTAACGCCATCTGCTGATTTCACGGTGTTGTAATGACGGTGTGCTGCAGCGTTGCATCGCTACTGCGCAAACCAGACAAATGCTTGTAGCGCCATTGACCTCAACGAACTTCAGGAACGCACTCAATGAGCTTTCTTCGCCCCAAATTCATTACCTTCGACTGCTACGGAACGCTGACCAATTTCCACATGGGCACGATGACCCGCGAACTCTTTGCCGATCGTGTTCCCGCGGAGCAGATGGATCAGTTCGTCAAGGATTTCTCGGCGTATCGCCTGGATCAGGTCATGGGCGACTGGATGCCGTATGACGAGATTCTCAAGACCGCTCTGGCGCGTACCTGCAAGCGCTGGGGAATCGAATACCGCGAAGAAGGCCAACTGTATTACGACGCCGTTCCGACTTGGGGGCCGCACCCGGACGTACCGGCCGGCCTGTCGAAAATCGCCGACAAGATTCCCTTGGTGATTTTCTCCAACGCCAGCAACAGCCAGATCATGTCCAACGTCGAAAAACTCGGCGCACCTTTTCACAAAGTCTTCACGGCCGAACAGGCACAAGCCTACAAGCCACGTCTGGCGGCGTTCGAGTACATGCTCGACAACCTCAACTGCGGCCCGGAAGACATCTTGCATGTGTCCTCCAGCTTCCGTTACGACCTGATGCCGGCGCACGACATGAAGATCAAGAACAAGGCCTTCGTTGCCCGCGGCCACGAAGTACCGGGCAATGCCTTCTACAGCTACCACCAGATCCCGGACATCGGCGGTCTGGCCGGACTGGTCGGCCTGTAACGACATCCTCATTGGCAAAGGCGGGATTGAACATGGGCAGTGAATCCTACTGGCTCGACAGCGCACCGGCCTTCACCGGCGCACAGCTCGGCGGTTTGCCCGGGCAAGTCGATGTGGCCATCGTCGGTGGTGGTTTCACCGGGCTGGCGGCAGCCCGGACCCTGGCGCTCAAAGGCGCCAGTGTGGTGGTGCTGGAAGCGGGGCGCGTGATCGGCGAGGCTTCGGGCCGCAATGGCGGGCAGTGCAACACGGGGGTGGCGCAGGATTACGCCAGCCTCAGTGCCAGTCTCGGTGCCGACCGGGCGAAAGCCTATTACCAGGCTTACGAAAGTGCCGTGCAAAGCGTTGTGTCGCTGGTCGAACAGGAGCAGATCGCCTGCGACCTGTTGCGCAACGGCAAGCTGAAACTGGCGGCAAAACCGCTGCACTACGAAGGGCTGGCCCGCACCTGCGAGCTGATTCGCAACGAAGTCGATGCCGATGTTGAATTGCTGTCTGCCGAGCAGACCCGCACCGAAGTCAACTCTGCGCAGTTCCATGGCGGCCTGCTGCAGCGCAATGGCGTGCAGATGCACGTCGGCCGTTTCGGCGTCGGTCTGGCTGAAGCGGCGGTGCGTCACGGTGCGCTGATCCATCAGGGCACCCCGGTGTTCGACTGGAAAGCCCGAGCCGGTGGTTATCAGGTCAACACCAGCAAGGGGTCGCTGCACGCCGGGCAGGTTCTGCTGGCGACCGGCGCCTGTCAGCACGGTGGTCTGGGCTGGTATCGGCGGCGGATTGTGCCGGTGGGCAGTTTCGTGATTGCCACCGAGGTCCTGCCGCGGTCGTTGATCGACCAGTTGCTGCCGGGGCGCCGCGCTTATGTCACCAGCCGAATGATCGGTAACTACTTCCGCCTGACCCCGGACAACCGCCTGCTGTTTGGCGGGCGTGCGCGGTTTGCCATGTCCGACAGTGTCAACGATGCCAAGAGCGGCAAGGTGCTGCAGGCGGCGATGATCCAGATGTTCCCGCAACTGGCCGGCGTCAGGATCGATTACTGCTGGGGCGGCCTGGTGGACATGACCTCCGACCGTTTGCCGCGAGCCGGTCAGCACGGCGGCGTATTCCACTCGATGGGCTACAGCGGTCACGGCGTGCAGATGTCGGTGCACATGGGGCAGGTGATGGCTGACGTGATGGCCGGCAATACCGAGGCCAACCCGTGGCGTGAACTCGAATGGCCGGCGATCCCCGGGCATTTCGGCAAGCCGTGGTTCCTGCCTTTCGTGGGCGCCTACTACCGCTTTCAGGACTATTTGCATTGAGCTGATGTTGTGGCTTCACCGTCGTTTGCGTTTCCAGGACGTTCCGGCCAACCGGAACACTTGAGCCTTCTTAATTTCGACAGGTAGCACTGAAATGACTGATCACAAGAACGACTCACCGCTGATCTCGGGCGAAGAAAGCCTGCGGGTGTTCGAAGGCCTCAATCGCGGCATGTCACGCCGTCACGCGTTGCAAATGCTCGGTGTGGCCGGTGTAGCGGCTGCCGGCGCCGGCAGCCTGTTCGGCGCCGCCGGCAAGCTGTTGGCCGACGACACGGCGACACCGGGCAAAGGCAAGCAGGGTGGGCGGATACGAGTCGCCGGTATGTCCAGCTCCACCGCCGACACCCTCGATCCGGCCAAAGGCGCGCTGTCCACCGACTATGTGCGGCACTACATGTTCTACAACGGCCTGACCCGTTTCGACGCGCACTTGGTGCCGCAACTGGAGTTGGCCGAGCGCATCGACAACACCGACGCGACCCTGTGGACGATCACCCTGCGCAAGGACGTGACGTTCCACAACGGCAAAACCCTCAGCGCGGCCGATGTGGTGTTCTCGCTGTCACGACACAAGGATCCGCTGACCGGCTCCAAGGTCATGCCGCTGATGGAGCAGTTCGCCGAAATCAAGGCCACCGGCGCCAACGAGGTTCAGATTCGCTTGACTGCACCGAACGCCGAATTGCCGTCGATTCTGGCCGTCTCGCATCTGCTGATCGTTCCCGAAGGCACTACTGACTTCAACCAGGGCATTGGCACCGGGCCGTTCAAGGTCAAGGAGTTCAAACCGGGTGTGCGTTCGGTGGCCGCACGCAACACGGGCTACTGGAAACCTGGCCTGCCGTACCTCGACGAAATCGAATTCATCGCCATTGGCGACGAGCCGTCGCGGGTCAACGCGTTGTTGTCCGGCGACGTGCACATGATCAACGAGGTCAACCCGCGCTCCACCGACCGAATCAAGGCCAGCGCCAGGCACCGGGTCGTTGATGCGCCGTCGGGCAACTACACTGATTTGATCATCCGTCAGGATCAGCTGCCGGGTCAGAACGCCGATTTCACCCAGGCGATGAAGTACCTGCTCGATCGCGAACAGATCAAGTCGGCGGTGTTTCGTGGCTTTGCCGTGGTCGGCAACGATCATCCGATCGCGCCTGGCTCGCGCTACTACAACAGCGACCTGCCGCAAACCGTCTACGACCCGGAAAAAGCCAAGTTCCTGCTGAAAAAAGCGGGCATGGAAAATATCAGCATGGAGCTGTTTGCTTCGCCTGCCGCAACGGGTTCTGTCGATATCGCAGTGCTGTTGCAGCAGTCGGCCAAACAGGCCGGGCTCAAACTCGACGTCAAGCGCCTGCCGAGCGACGGCTACTGGTCCAACCACTGGATGAAGCACCCGATCAGCTTCGGCAACATCAACCCACGCCCGAACGCCGACGTAATGTTCTCGCAGTTCTTCCAGTCGAAGGCGCCGTGGAACGAGTCCGGCTGGAAGAACGAGCAGTTCGATCAGTTGCTGATGCTCGCCCGCGGCGAAACCGATGATGCCAAGCGCGGCAAGATGTACGCGGACATGCAGACCCTGGTGCACGACCACTGTGGCATCGGCATACCGGTGTTCATCAGCAACATCGACGGCGTCGATCAACGGATCAAGGGCTACGGCAGCAACCCGCTCGGCGGTTTCATGGGTTACATGTTCGCCGAGCAGGTCTGGCTGGACGCTTGAACAGAGCCGTCGACATGAACGGCAAGCCAGGTGCAGGAGGTAGGCGATGAATAGCAACACACTGTGGTTGATCGGACGGCGGCTGGGCGCCGCGATCGTGACTTTGTTGATCGTATCGATGGTCGTGTTTGCGATCACGGCGGTACTGCCTGGAGACGCGGCACAACAATCCCTTGGCCAGTTTGCCACCCCGGAACAGGTGGCGGCGCTGCGTCTGAAACTGGGGCTCGATCAACCCGGTGTGGTGCGTTATCTGCACTGGTTGATGAGCCTGCTCAGTGGCGATATGGGCGTGTCGGTATCCAACGCCATGCCGGTCGTTGAGCTGATGGCCGGGCGCGTACCCAACACCTTGATGCTGGCGGCCGCCACAGCGCTGGTGTCAGTGCCGGTGGCGCTGGTCCTCGGCATCGGCTCGGCAATGGGCCGGGGCGGGCGGATCGACAGTGTTCTGAGTTTCACCACCCTGGCCATGGTCGCGGTGCCGGAGTTTCTGGTGGCGACCCTCGCGGTGCTGATCTTTGCGGTGAACCTGGGCTGGTTGTCGGCGCTGTCCTATGCCAGCGACATCACTTCGCCGTGGCAATTCATGCGCACCTACGCCTTGCCGGTGATGACGCTGTGTTGCGTGATCGTTGCGCAAATGGCGCGGATGACGCGCGCGGCAGTGATCGACCAGCTCGACAGCCCCTATGTGGAAATGGCCCGGCTCAAAGGCGTCAGTCCGATCCGCATCGTAATGCGCCACGCTTTGCCCAATGCCATCGGGCCGATTGCCAATGCGATTGCGTTGAGCCTGTCGTATCTGCTCGGCGGGGTGGTGATTGTCGAAACCATCTTCAACTATCCCGGCATCGCCAGCCTGATGGTCGATGCCGTGACCAACCGCGACATGGCACTGGTGCAGGCCTGCACCATGTTGTTCTGTACGGCTTATCTGGGTCTGGTGCTGATTGCCGACCTGTGCGCGATTCTGTCCAATCCGAGGCTGAGAAACCAATGAACAATCTCATTGTGAAACCGACGCCCGCAGCCCCTGATCTGTCAGCCGGCAAGGTGTCTCACGGGCCCGCGTGGCTGGGACTCATCGGCGCCTCCCTCTGCGTTATCTGGCTGCTGGTTGCGTTATTTGGCCCATGGCTGGCGCCGCATCCGGTCGGTGAGGTGGTCTCGGGCAACGTGTTCGACAACATCAGCGCGTTGTACCCGTTCGGCACTGATTATCTGGGCCGCGACATGCTCAGCCGGGTGCTCGTCGGCGCGCGCTTCACCGTGGGCCTGGCGTTGATTGCGGCGGTGCTGGCCAGTGCACTGGGCACCGGTTGCGCGTTGCTGTCGGTGGTGTCGCCGAAGTGGCTGGACGAAGTGATCAGCCGCTTGATGGACGCCTTTATCTCGATTCCGAGCAAGATGCTCGCGTTGATCATGGTCTCGGCGTTCGGCTCTTCGGTGACCCTGTTGATCAGCACGGCGGTGTTGAGCTTCGCCCCGGGTGCGTTTCGTATCGCCCGCAGCATGGCGGTGAACATTGAAGCGCTGGAGTATGTGCAGGTCGCCCGAACCCGTGGCGAGCGGCGCTTGTACATCGCGTGCGTGGAGATCCTGCCGAACATGCTCAACCCGGTGCTCACAGACCTGGGCTTGCGGTTTGGTTTCATCGTGCTGCTGCTCAGCGGCATGAGTTTTCTCGGGCTGGGCGTGCAACCGCCGGATGCCGACCTCGGTTCGCTGGTGCGGGAAAACATCGGCGGCCTCAATCAGGGCGCTCCGGCCATCGTCATCCCGGCGCTGGCCATCGGTACCCTGACCATCGGCGTGAATCTGTTTATCGACAGAGTGTCGTCGCGACGCAGTCGCCGCACCGGAGGCCATTGAAATGACCCAATTGATTCGAGTTGAAGACTTGCGCGTGGTCGCGTGCGGCGAGCACGGTGAAACGGAGATCGTCAAAGGCGTGAGCTTTGCCCTGAAACAAGGTGAAGTGCTGGCGTTGATCGGCGAATCGGGCTCGGGCAAGACCACCATTGCCCTCGCTCTGTTGGGCTATGCCCGACGGGGCTGTCGGTTGTCCGGCGGCGTGGTACAGGTCGGCGAGCACAACATGCTCGCGCTCAGCGAGCAACAATTGCAGGGCCTGCGCGGTAATCGGGTGTCGTATATCGCGCAGAGCGCCGCGGCAGCTTTCAACCCGGCGAAGAAGCTGATCGACCAAGTGGTGGAGGGCGCCTTGATTCACGGCCTCGGCACCCGCGCCGCCCTTGAGGCCAAGGCCATTGAGCTGTTCCGCGATTTGGCCCTGCCAGACCCGGATCACATCGGCCAGCGTTACCCGCACCAGGTGTCCGGCGGGCAACTGCAGCGGGTGATGGCGGCAATGGCGCTGATCAGTGATCCGTTGCTGGTCATCCTCGACGAACCGACCACGGCGCTCGATGTGACGACCCAGATCGACGTGTTGCGTGCGTTCAAGCGCGTGGTGCGTGACCGTGGTGCGACAGCGGTGTATGTGTCCCATGACCTGGCCGTGGTGGCGCAAATGGCTGATCAGATCGTCGTGCTCAATGGCGGTCAGATCTTCGAACAAAGCGCCACGGCGGCGCTGCTCAAAGGCCCGAGTCATGAATACACCCGCAGTTTGCTGGCGGCCGCGCGGCCGGACACGACAATTCGCCCACCTGGCGGTATGGCCGAAGAAACCCCGCTGCTGACCATTCGTGGCCTGACCGCCGGTTACGGCAACAAGAACACCCAGGGCATGCCGGCCATTCGTGTACTGGAAGACATTGATCTGACCGTGCGCCGGGGCCAGGCGATTGGCGTGATCGGCGAGTCGGGTTCGGGCAAGTCAACGCTGGCCCGCGTGGTGGCCGGCCTGCTCACGCCGGCATTGGGCGGGCTGACCTTTGACGGGCAACCGCTGGGCGGTTGTCTGGCCGAACGCAGCGACGAGCAATTCCGGCGGATCCAGATGGTGTTCCAGAACGCCGACACGGCGCTCAATCCGATGCACAGCATCAGCACGATTCTGAGTCGGCCGCTGAGGATGTATTTCAACCTCAAAGGCGCGGCGTTGCGTGAGCGTATCGGCGAATTGCTGGATCTGGTGCGCCTGCCGCGAGCCTTGGCCGAGCGTCGCCCGAGTGAATTGTCCGGCGGGCAGAAGCAGCGGGTGAACCTGGCGCGGGCACTGGCGGCCAAACCCGATCTGATCCTCTGCGATGAAGTGACCTCGGCGCTGGACACCGTGGTCGGTGCAGCGATTCTTGAATTGCTCCGCGATTTGCGTCAGCAGCTTGGCGTGTCCTACCTGTTCATCAGTCATGACATCTCCACCGTGCGTGCTCTGTGCGATGACGTGGTGGTGATGTACAGCGGCCACAAGGTTCAGGCCGGCAGCCGCCAGTCGTTTGCGCAGGCACCGTTTCATCCCTACACCGATCTGTTGATTCACTCGGTGCCGGAGCTGCGCCAGGGCTGGCTGGAAACCTGCGGGACGACGTGCGGGGAACTGCCACCCATCGGGCCCAAAGCGAATGTCGCCGAGCTGTGCACCTTCCTCAATCGCTGCCCGGTGCGTGTCGATGGCCTGTGCAACCGTACGGCACCCAACCGCCGAATCATCGACGGTGGCAGTGAAATTCTTTGCCACCACGACAGCGTCGAACTGCTGAAAACCCAGCGGGACGTGACCACCTTCAATCAGGGAGCCTATGCATGAGCGCTCGTTTTGTGAGACTGGCCGAGCAGGGCCGGGTGACCGTCGGGTTAACCGTGGATGGCGTGCCCATCAAGGCGTTGCAGGGCGACACACTGATGGTCGCATTGCTCACTCAGGGCGATGCGCTACGCCAGTCGGAATTCGATAGCGGTCGACGTGCCGGGTTCTGCCTGATGGGGGCCTGCCAGGATTGCTGGGTGTGGACGCGCAGCGGCGAACGTCTGCGTGCGTGCTCCAATGAAGTCCGTGAAGGGCTGGATCTCGTCACCACACAACCGGAGGCGACATGGCCACTGCACGGGTAGTTATCGTCGGCGCCGGCCCAGCGGGGATTCGCTGCGCCGAGACGTTGGTGAAGGCCGGCTTCAAACCGGTCCTGATCGATGAAAATCGCCGCGATGGTGGACAGATCTATCGGCGCCAACCCGAAGGTTTTACCCGCGACTACCGCGCGCTGTACGGCACTGAAGCGGCCAAGGCGCGCGACCTGCACGAGAGTTTCGAGCGCTTGCGCCCACACATCGATTACCGTCCCGACACGCTGGTGTGGAATCTGGTACCCAGGCAGTTGTGCTGCGTCAGTCAGGGGCAGCATACGACGGTGGACTACGACGCACTGATCCTGTGCACCGGCGCCACTGACCGTTTGATGCCCATTGAGGGCTGGCAGCTGGCGGGCACCTACAGCCTCGGCGGGGCGCAGATCGCGCTCAAGTCGCAGGCGGTTTCCATCGGACATCGCGTGGTGTTCATGGGCAGCGGTCCGCTGCTGTATCTGGTGGCCAGTCAGTATGTGAAGGCCGGCGCCAACGTTGCCGCGGTGCTTGATACATCGCCACTGCGCAAACGCATCGTCGCACTGCCGAAGATGCTCGCGCGGCCCGGGGTATTGTTCACCGGGATGAAACTGTTGGCCCAGTTATATCAGGCGAACATTCCGGTGCACCTGGGGATCAAGCCGGAGCAGATATCGGGAGATGCCACCCGCGGTGTCAGCGGCGTGCGCGTGCGCTCAGCCAAAGGCGAAACCCTGGACATCGATTGCGATGCCGTGGCCCTGGGGTATCACTTGCGTCCGGAAACCCAGCTGGCCGATCTGGCCGGGTGTCGCATGCGTTTTGATGAGGCGTCCGGCCAGTGGTGGCTGGCGCTTGATGAAGAGGGCCGCACTTCGGTCAGCGGTGTGTATGCCGCCGGTGACGGCGCAAAGATTCGCGGTGCCGATGCGGCTGAACATGCCGGACGTCTGGTGGCGATGGCGCTGCTGGAGGATCAGCAACAACCGGTGGATGCCGGTTTGCGCGCGGAGCAACGGCGCGCATTGGCGGTGATGGATCAGTTCCGCCTCGGTCTGGCGCAGGCATTTCCCTGGCCCGCCGAACAGGCCGGAGCCTTGCCGGATTCGGCGGTCGTCTGTCGCTGCGAGATGATCAGCGCGGGCGAACTGCGCCGTACGGTCAGTGAAAAAGGCGCGTGTGAAGTCAATCGGGCCAAGGCCTTCAGTCGGGTCGGCATGGGCCGGTGCCAGGGCCGCTACTGCTCGCAGGCCGGCGCCGAAGTGATTGCCGCCGCGGCCGGCGTCAGTGTGCAACAGGTCGGCCGCCAACGCGGCCAGGCCCCCGTCAAACCGTTGCCGATGGTAATCATCGAGGAGCCGTCATGAACCCGCAGAAAAGTGATGTATTGATTATCGGCGGCGGCATCATGGGCGCGGCGTCAGCGTTTTTTCTGCGCCAGCGCGGGCACTCCGTGACTCTGCTCGAGCGCGACCTGATTGGCCAATACGCCAGCGGCGTCAACTTCGGCAACGTACGGCGTCAGGGTCGTTATCTGGGGCAACTGGAATTGGCCAACCGTTCGTTTGCGCTGTGGCAGCGCTTGCCGGAGCTGATTGACGACGATCTGGAATTCATCGCCAGCGGCCACATGCGCGTGTGTTACCGCGAAGACGAAATTGCCGAGCTCGAGGCGTATGCCGCTGCACCGGAGGCGGCCCAACTGGATCTGCAGGTCTATCGCGGCGCTGAACTGCACCGGCGCTTTCCGTTTCTGGGGCCGGATGTGAAGGGGGGCTCCTACGCACCGCACGACGGTCACGCCAACCCGCGTCTGGCAGCGCCGGCATTTGCCCGGGCGGCGCGGCGGATCGGTGCGCGTATCGAAGAACAGACCGAAGTGGCCCAAGTGCAGAAAACCGCAGGCGAGTTCAGCGTCACCACCACCGATGGCCGGCAATATCGCGCCGCACAACTGCTGATCACCGCCGGTGCCTGGGGAGAGAAACTGTCCGCGCAATTCGGCGAACCGGTACCGCTGGACACCCATGGCCCGCAGATGGCGGTGACGGAACCGGTGCCGTACGCCTTGCCGACGGTGATTGGCGTGTTCACCAAAATCCCTGAAGAAGTCATTTATTTCCGGCAGATTCCGCGCGGCAACATCATCATTGGCGGCGGCTATCGCAGCAAACCGGACATGGTCAATCGCCGCGCCTATGTCGAGCCGCGCAGCATTCTCAACCAGATCCGGCAAATGCGCCGACTGCTGCCGGGCGTCGGCAATTTGAACATCATTCGGGTCTGGAGCGGCATCGAAAGCTATCTGCCGGATTCGCTGCCGATCATGGGGCCAAGCGGTACGGTCGATGGCCTGTATTACGCGTTCGGCTTCTGTGGCCATGGCTTCCAGTTGGGGCCGGGCGTCGGTGATGTCATGGCTGAGTTGATCAGCACCGGCAGCACCTCCACGTTGATTGAATCCTTTTCCATACGCCGGTTCGCCCCCTTGGCCGAGCAACGGAGCAAAGCCTCATGAAACCCCGTGTACTGGAAATTCTCAAACGATTGATTGCGTTCGATACCGTGTCGTCGGAATCGAACATGGCGTTGATCGAGTACGTTCGCGAGCTGCTGCTGAGCAAGGGCATCGAGTCGCTGATCGTCAAGGACGAAAGCGGCAAGAAGGCCAATCTGTTTGCCAGTACCGGTCCGAAAGACCAACCGGGCATTCTGCTGTCCGGACACACCGACGTGGTGCCAGCAGCGGGGCAGGCGTGGACGGTTCCACCGTTTCAGGTGACGGAGCAGAACGGGCGGATTTACGGGCGCGGCAGTTGCGACATGAAAGGCTTTATCGCGCTGGCCATCGACGCGATGCTTGACGCTGCTGAACATTCCCTCAGCCGTCCGCTGCAGCTGGCGCTGTCACACGACGAGGAAATCGGCTGCGTTGGCGTGCGGCGTTTGCTCGATGTGCTGCATCTGGCGCCGGTGCGGCCGTTCCTGTGCCTGATCGGCGAACCGACCAACATGCAGTTTGTGCTGGGGCACAAGGGCAAGGGCTCGTACCGCACCTATTGTCGGGGGCTGGAGGCGCATTCTTCGCTGGCGCCGCGCTCGGTCAACGCGATCCACGTGGCCTGCGATTTCATTGCAGCGTTGCGTGAATCCCAGCGCCAACTGCAGGAGCAGGGCGCCCGGGATGCCGATTACGACGTGCCTTACACCACCGTGCACGTCGGCCAGATCGGCGGTGGCCGGGCGCTGAATATCGTGCCGAACCTGTGCACGGTGGATTTTGAAGTGCGCAATTTGCCGGCCGATGATCTGGAACAGATCCTCGCGCAGATGCAGGCGCGTGCCGAGGTGATCGTGCGCGAGGCGCAGAAGCTCTCGAGCGTGGCGGCCATCGAGATTGAAACGGTCAACGTCTATCCCGGACTGGACACCCATCCGAGCGTCGAAGCGGTACGGTTCCTGAAAAATTTCGCGGCGCCGGATACTGCGACGTCCAAGGTTTCGTTCGGTACGGAGGGCGGGTTGTTCAAGCAGCGTCTGGATGTGCCGGTGGTTGTCTGTGGGCCTGGTTCGATCGAACAGGCGCACAAGCCCGACGAGTTTATCGAGATCAGCCAGATGGAAGCGGGGGAGCGCTTTCTGGATGGCCTGCTCGGTTCGCTGAAGCGATAGAAAACAGCAGTTCTGCTGTTCCACCGCCAATTTCAGCAGCCGACACTGTCCGCTACGCGCTTTCAGCATCCTTATCCGTCGAGTCTCCCTAGACTGGAAGCTGTCTCGGATCAGGACTCGACCATGCTCAAGAACCGTTTGAAAGACCCCGGTCTTCTCGCAGAACTCGCTTATGTGAACGGCCAGTGGATCGGCGCCGATGACCGCGCGACCCTGGATGTCGTCGACCCGGCCAGCGGCGAATTGATCGGCCGCGTGCCCGCCATGCAAGGCGTGGAAACCCGACGCGCCATCGACGCCGCCGAACAGGCCTGGCCCGCCTGGCGGGCACGACCGGCCGCCGAACGTGCGGCGCTGCTGGAGCGCTGGTATCAGGCGATGATCGACAACCTCGACGATCTGGCGCTGATCATGACCTGCGAACAAGGTAAGCCGCTGAATGAAGCCAAAGGTGAAATCCGCTACGGCGCGGGTTTCGTCAAATGGTTTGCCGAAGAAGCTCGGCGGATTTACGGCGAAACCATGCCGGCGCCCAGCGGCGACCGCCGACTGTTGACCCTCAAGCAACCGGTGGGTGTCTGCGCGGCGATCACGCCCTGGAACTTCCCCAACGCAATGATTACCCGCAAGTGTGCACCGGCCCTGGCGGCGGGGTGCCCGATCATCGTCAAACCATCGGATCTGACGCCGCTGTCAGCCCTCGCATTGGCGGTGTTGGCTGAGCGCGTCGGCATTCCGGCCGGGGTGTTCAATGTGCTGACCGGCATGCCCGCCGGGATTGGCGAAGAGCTGACCGGCAACCCGACGGTGCGCAAGATTTCCTTCACCGGTTCCACTGCGGTGGGCCGTTTGCTGATGCGCCAAAGCGCCGAACACATCAAGCGATTGAGCCTGGAGCTCGGCGGCAACGCACCGTTCATTGTGTTTGACGACGCTGATCTTGAGCAGGCGATTACCGGGATCATGCTGAGCAAGTTTCGCAACGCCGGGCAGACCTGCGTCTGCGCCAACCGGATTCTGGTGCAGGACGGCATTTACCCGCGTTTTGCCCAGCGTCTGGTCGAGGAGGTCGGCAAACTCAAGGTCGGCAATGGCCTGCAGGACAACGTGACCATCGGCCCGCTGATCAACAAGGCGGCCGTGAGCAAGGTGGCCCGACACATCAATGATGCCTTGAGCCAGGGTGCGCAACTGCTTTGCGGCGGCGTTCCCGAGGGCGACAGTCAATTTGTGCAACCGACGGTGCTTGGTGATGCCCACGCCGGCATGCTCCTGGCCAACGAAGAAACCTTCGGCCCGGTCGCGCCGCTGATGCGGTTCACCGACGAAGCCGAAGCCTTGGCCCTGGCCAACGCCACGCCGTTTGGCCTCGGCGCTTATTACTTCACTCAAGACTTGCGTCGCTCATGGCGTTTCGGCGAAGCGCTGGAATTCGGCATGGTCGGCCTCAACACCGGAATCATCTCCATGGAAGTCGCGCCGTTCGGCGGCATCAAACAATCGGGCCTGGGCCGTGAAGGCAGCAAATACGGTCTCGACGAATACCTTGAAGTCAAAGCCTTCCACATCGGCGGCTTGTAACTTCACAACAACGGGGAGCCACAACTGATGAGCAAGGTCTTCAAGATCGCCGCGATTGCCGGCGACGGGATTGGCAAGGAAGTGCTGCCCGAGGGGCTGCGGGTCCTGGAGCAGGCCGCGAAGAAATGGCAGCTGGACTTGAGCATTGAAGTGCTCGACTGGGCGCATTGCGATTATTACCTGGAACACGGGCAGATGATGCCCGAGGACTGGTTTGAACAGCTCAAGGATTTCGACGCGATTTACTTCGGCGCCGTGGGCTGGCCGGAGAAAGTGCCGGATCATATTTCCTTGTGGGGGTCGCTGCTGAAATTCCGTCGCGACTTCGACCAGTACGTGAATATCCGCCCGGTGCGTTTGTTCCCCGGGGTGCCATGCCCGTTGGCCGGACGCGAACCGGGGGATATCGATTTCGTGGTGATTCGCGAGAACACCGAAGGCGAGTATTCATCGGTCGGCGGCAAGATGTTTGAAGGCACCGAGCATGAGTTCGTGCTGCAGGAATCGATCTTCACCCGCCGGGGTGTCGACCGGATTCTCAAGTTTGCCTTCGACCTGGCCCAGACCCGGCCACGCAAGCGGTTGACCGCAGCAACCAAGTCCAACGGCATTTCGATCAGCATGCCTTATTGGGACGAGCGCACTGCGCTGATGGCCGCGCAGTACCCGCAGGTGACGTGGGACAAGCAGCACATCGATATCTTGTGCGCGCGGTTCGTACTGCAACCGGATCGGTTCGATGTGGTGGTGGCGTCGAACCTGTTCGGCGACATCCTCTCCGATCTGGGGCCGGCGTGTGCCGGAACCATCGGGATTGCGCCGTCGGCCAACCTTGATCCGCAGCGACGCTTTCCGTCGCTGTTCGAGCCGGTCCATGGTTCGGCGCCGGACATCTATGGGCAGAACATCGCCAACCCGATTGCGATGATCTGGTCCGGGGCGCTGATGCTCGATTTCCTGGGCAACGGTGATGAGCGTTATCGTGCAGCACACGATGGGATCCTGCAGGCGATCGAGCGGGTGATCGCCGAGGGCCCGATCACCCCGGACCTGGGCGGGAAGGGCTCGACCCAGGATGTTGGCAGGGCCATCGCCGAATTCCTCTGAAGCATCGTCATCCTCTGCATGAGTGAGCCTGCTCGCTCATGCAGAGGGTCTGAATCAGTAGCCCTTGTTGCGGTCGATCTGACCGTTCATGGGCTCGCCGCGTTCGAAGCGGCGGATGTTCTCCAGCAGGACAGCAAATGCGCTTTCCGGCTGGGTCATTGCCGCGATATGCGGCGTCAGCAGAATCTGCGGGTGGCCCCAGAAAGGATGATCCGCCGGCGCCGGTTCGTTCAGCACCACATCCAGCACCGCGCCGCTGAGTTGCCCGCTGTCCAGCGCCTCGAGCAGGTCCTCTTCCACCAGATGCCCACCGCGCCCCATGTTGATCAGTGCCGCGCCACGCGGCAATTGGCGAAAAAACTCACGGTCGAGAATGCCACGGGTCTGCTCGGTCAGCGGCAATACGCACATCACAATGTCGCACTGGCTCAGAAACGCCGGCAGTTGCTCGCGACCGGCAAAACACTCGACGCCGGCAATCCGATGCACACTGCGCGCCCACCCCTTGAGGGCAAAGCCCAGGGGCTGCAAGGTGGCGAGAATCTGCTGCGCCTGAGTACCGAGGCCCATTACCCCCACCCGACGCTGATGCGCCGGCTGCAACAGGTGCGCCTGCCAACACCGCGCCATCTGCTGCTGGCGATAGCGCAACATGTCCCGGTGCAAAGCGAGCACGGCAAAACTGGCGTACTCGCACATGCCTTGGGTGATCCCGGGATCGAGCAGACGCACCACCGGAAGACTCGGCGGGATACGGCTCAGATCCAGTTGATCGACGCCGGCCGACAACGCAAACAACACCTGTAGATTTGGCAGCAACGTCTGCAGATCCTCCGGCGCCTGCCACGCCGCCAAGTACTTGATGTCTGTGGGATCGCCGATGTCCGGCCAGGCGCGCCATTCGATATCCGGGGCATGTTCGGCGAACAGCGCTTTCCACTGTTCGCCGCGCACGGGGTCAGCTTTGTAGAGCAGGGCCATGGTCAATTCCTGAGGAGGTTGAAGGTGCTCCCATCATCGCCCAACGCTAGAGCAGGATCTGTCGAAAGCAGCGCTGCGAACACTGCGCGCCACGTCATATACGCACGCGCCCGGCAGATTCGGCGGCCTGAAGGAATCTGCCGTTTTGCAGGGTGAAAACAGTCGATCCGGATTTCTCAGGCACCAAGTTCGGCGTAGTTCGTTTCGCGCAAGCCTTAATCTTAAGACCCTCTGTAACCACCTCCTGCATTCACTCCGGGCTGCCGGACTCACGAAGGGAAATGCCATGAACAGCCAAGTCGACCAAACGCCTCATTTACTCCGTCAGCGTGATCAGTTCGTGCCACGCGGACTCGTCACCGCTCATCCACTGGTGATTGATCGCGCCCAAGGGGCTGAATTGTGGGACGTGGACGGCCAGCGTTATCTGGACTTCGTCGGCGGCATCGGCGTGCTGAACATCGGCCATAACCATCCCAAAGTGGTTGCAGCGGTGCAGGCACAATTGCATAAGGTCTCGCACGCCTGCTTCCAGGTGGTGGCCTATAAGCCGTATCTGGATCTGGCCCAGCGGTTGTGCGAAATGATAGGTGGCGAGGAACACTACAAAGCGGCGTTCTTCACCTCCGGGGCTGAAGCCGTGGAGAACGCGGTCAAAATCGCGCGCGCTCACACCAACCGCTCTGCGGTGATCTCCTTTCGCGGTGGTTTCCATGGGCGCACCTTGCTCGGCACCACACTGACCGGCATGAGCCAGCCCTACAAACAGAACTTCGGACCCTTCGCGCCGGAGGTGTTTCACACGCCCTATCCAAATGCCTATCGCGGCGTCACCAGTGAGATGGCGCTCAAGGCGCTGGACGAGTTGCTCGCCACTCAGGTTGCGCCGGAGCGGGTTGCGGCGATCATCATTGAACCTGTGCAGGGCGACGGTGGTTTCCTTGCGGCGCCGGCACAATTCCTCCAGGCATTGCGCGAGTTGACCCACAAGCACGGCATCGTGCTGATCCTCGATGAAATCCAGACCGGATTCGGCCGCACCGGCAAGTGGTTCGGTTTCCAGCACGCCGGCATCCAGCCTGACCTGGTCACCGTCGCCAAGAGCCTGGCCGGGGGGCTGCCGTTATCGGGCGTGGTCGGCAAAGCCGAAATCATGGATTCGCCATTGCCCGGAGGCCTCGGCGGCACCTATGGCGGCAACGCACTGTCCTGCGCAGCGGCTCTGGCGGTAATCGAGGCTTATGAAGAAGAGAAACTGCTCGAACGCGGCGATGCATTGGGCAAGCGCCTGCGTGAAGGTTTGCTGCAGTTGCAGCGCCGTCACCCGCAGATCGGTGACGTACGCGGCACCGGTTTTATGCTGGCCATCGAGCTGATCAAAAACGATGAAGCGCGCTCCCCGGACGCTGATCTGAACCAGCGTGTGATCGATGAAGCGCGCAAGGGTGGCTTGCTGGTGATCAAGTGCGGCGTCTATCGCAACGTCTTGCGCTTCCTCGCGCCACTGGTGACGACCGAAGCGCAGATCGATGAAGCGTTGCAGATTCTGCAGGCTGCATTGGCACGGGTATTGAACTGATGTCCGCCGGGTTCAGCGGCGCGGTCGCTGGCCAGCGTCGCTGAACCTTTTTGGCGCACGGATTGATGAAACGCATCATCGGAGGCTGTGTACACCATGGGGCTGACTGATTATCGAGCACTGCTCATCGATTGCGATGAAGTCCTGGTTGACCGTGATTCGGGTGTCTGGACAGCGCTGCAGCCGTTGCTCGACAGCCGGGGCGGGCGCCCGGACAAGGAACAGGTGCTGGGCGAATTTCGCGAGGTGGTGCAGGGGCTCTATCCGCGCTTTGCCGAACTGGGCTTCAGTGGATTGCTGTGTTTTGCCCATCGCCAGCTGGCCGAGCGCTGGAGCTTGAACGCCAGTTGGGAGGAGGGCATGAGTTTCGCGCGCTCTGCTGCCAACTGGTCACTGTTCGAAGACGCGCCGGGAGCGATGCTGTACTTGCGCAAGTTTTATCGCCTGTTGGTCGTGGGTGACCGGGATGCCGAGGATCGCGCCGTGTTGTGCGAGCATCTGGGAATTGTGGCCGATGACTTTATTTCGCTGGCCAGCGATCCGCTGCGGGACGAGAACTGGTTGAATGCCAACGAGCTGAAGCCGCAGCACATACTGCGGGTGACCCGCCCGGCCGCGCGCGGGGGGGCGCTGACCGATGTGTGTCTTATCGGTCGCGAACGAGGCAAACAGCCGACCCCATGCGCTGCGGATTATTGCATCAACAGCATGGCTGACCTGGTCGCACAGCATCAGCAGTGTTTACGGCGCTGATTTTGCTAGTAGATTGTCCTACAAATGGCAGTCAAGAGGTTCGCAATGGAAGGTTTAGTCAAACTGGACCGCATCGACATCAGTATCCTGGTTGAGTTGCAGAGGGACGGGCGCATGACCAATGTCAGCCTGGCCGATGCCGTGGGATTGTCGGCCAGCCCCTGTCTGCAACGGGTCAAACGGCTGGAAGCGGCCGGGTACATTTCCAGCTACAAGGCACACCTGAACCTGGCGAAGATCACCGAATCGGTTACGGTCTTCACCGAAATCACCCTGAGTGACCACAAGCGTGAAGACTTCGCCAAGTTCGAGTCGAACATTCGGCTGGTGGATGAGGTGCTCGAGTGCCATTTGATCAGCGGTGGCTACGATTATCTGGTGCGTTTCATGACGCGCAGTATTCAGCACTATCAGGAAGTGATTGAAAGCCTGCTGGATAAAAACATCGGCATTTCCAAGTACTTCAGCTACATCGTCATCAAATCCCCGGTGCTCAAGGACGGTGTGCCGTTGCGCAAGTTGTTGCGGCACTGAAGTTCCCTACATCCATCAGGCGCGAACCAATAGGGGGACAGCTGACTGTCCCCCATTGTGTGCTAGCCACCAAAGCCCACGATGGCTTTGGTTTCCAGATATTCCTCAAAGCCGTAGACACCAAATTCACGACCGTTGCCGGATCGTTTGTAGCCACCGAATGGGGCCATGGGATTCCAGGCCGGGTGGTTCAGCAGCACTTGTCCGGCGCGGATGCGTGAGGCAACGGCGCGTGCATGATCAAGGTCGCGGGATTGAACGTGGGCGCTCAGTCCGTACACCGTGTCGTTGGCGATCGCGACAGCCTCATCGAGTGTTTCATAGGCAATGATGCACAGCACTGGCCCGAAGATTTCCTCCTGGGCAATGCGCATGCTCGAGTCGACCTCGGAAAAGACAGTCGGTCGGGCATAGAAGCCTGTTTCATGACCAGGCACGCGTCCTGGTCCGCCGCAGACGAGTTTGGCCCCTTCACTCAGGCCCGATTCGATCATGGCTTGCACGCGCTTGAACTGGGCCTCATTGGCTATCGGACCAAGTACCGTCTCTTCCGATTGTGGATCCCCCACGATGATCGCGTTGGCGGTTGCGGCGGCCAGCGCCTCGACTTCCGCCAGCCTGTCCCTTGGTACGATCATTCTGGTCGGTGCGCTGCAGGATTGCCCGACATTGCGAAACGCCGTCATCACGCCCAGTGGCACGACGTTGGCGAAGTCGGCATCGGGCAGCAGCACGTTGGGTGACTTGCCGCCCAGCTCCTGAGTGACGCGCTTCACTGTTGGGGCGGCTGCCTGTGCGACCAGCGCACCTGCACGGTTTGAACCGGTGATCGAAATCATATCGATATCCGGGTGCGCAGCCATGGCGCCGCCGACGTCGGAGCCCGTGCCATTGACCAGATTGAAGACGCCCGGTGGCAGGCCGGCGTCATGCACCAGTTGGGCGAAAAGAAGGGCGCTCAGCGGTGACAGTTCGCTGGGTTTCAGCACCACTGTGCATCCGGCGGCAATCGCCGGGGCCACTTTGGCGGTGATTTGATACAACGGCCAGTTCCAAGGGGTGATGAGACCGCAGACGCCGATGGGTTCGCGCTCAATCGCGGTTGCGCCTTCAATCGTCTGGAATCGATAGGTGGACAGCAGGTCACGGGCAATCCGAACGTGCTCGGCCGCCAAGGGCACTTGCATCGCTCGGGCGAAACCGATGGCAGCACCCATTTCCTGAGAGAGCGCCTGCGCAAGCGGCTCTTTTCGTTCAAGGATCAGGTCGTAAATCTTTCCAAGGAAACCCGCGCGTGCTTCGGCGGAGGTCGCAGACCAGCGAGGAAACGCCGCACGTGCTGCAGCGACGGCCCGATCAACGTCTTCGACCGATCCGCTGGCAACCTCGGCAACCACGCTTTCAGTCGCCGGATTGACCACGGGCAAACTGCCAGGCGTTGCCGGCGAACACCAGCCACCGTTGATATAAAACTGTTGAGCCGAATGCGAATCCACGGCGTGGATATTAGAAGATTGTGTTGTCATCCAACTAGCTCCTTAGAGGACTGATGGTGGCTGTTAACAGCAGGGACGGAGGGAGGTCAGAGCAACGCCGGGACACCTGTACATACGGTGCCCTGTGGTTTGAATAAGCTAGCAAAAGCACCCAGCCGAAATATGCCGTTCTTGAAGTCGGCAAGGGATAATCTGCTGTATCTCAGGGGGCTGACGTTATCTCTGTGCGATCGAGCCTTTCAAAGCCGATAGCTAATGCTCAGTGATGCTGAAAACGCGATGCCCAAATTGGCGATGGAAACCTTGGACACTCATGCACAAGCACTTCGTGATGCGATCATGCGACTTCGACAGTCGTAGGGACTGCTAATGCATGCGACGTCTGCGATAATGACGACCCAGTGAAGTGCGAAGGCATGTCGAGTATTCGTCTCGGCATCCGGAATCAGGCTTTGGAGGACTTTATGCGTGACATTATTGATGGCTTTCTGCGTTTTCAGCGAGAGGTGTATCCACAACGCGTGGAGCTTTTCAAGCAACTCGCGACAGAGCAAAACCCAAAGGCGTTGTTCGTCACCTGCTCGGACAGTCGTGTAGTGCCTGAACTCCTTACACAGCGCGAACCGGGCGAGTTGTTCGTGATCCGCAACGCCGGCAACATCGTGCCGTCATATGGTCCTGAACCCGGTGGTGTTTCGGCCACCGTCGAATATGCGGTTGCAGTGCTCGGCGTACGGGACATCGTGATCTGCGGCCACTCGGATTGTGGAGCGATGGGCGCGATTTCACGCTGCACGTGTCTGGATCATCTTCCGGCAGTTGCCAACTGGCTTCGTCATTCGGACGCCGCGAAAGCGATCAATGCGGCGCATGAGTTCGACACGCCCCGCGACAAGCTCGATGGCCTTGTTCGTGAAAACGTGATCGCCCAACTGGCAAACCTGCGGACTCATCCATCGGTGGCGCTTGCACTTGAGCAAGGACGCTTGAATTTGCATGGCTGGGTCTATGACATCGAGGCGGGTTGCATCGATGCGCTGGATGGAGCCACTCGACGCTTCGTTCCTCTTTCCGATTCACCGACCACCGTTGCTGTCGCTGCGCGCAACGTTGGGCAGATGTAACGGCGACAGACAGATCGAAATGGGGAGAGTTTCGTTCCGGGCGATCGGTCCCAGGCCGAATTAAAGGACCCACCGATGACTCACCATCAACTTCACGACCAAGCCAGCAAAAGCCTCCCGTAGAGGGAGGCCTCCTGGGGGCATCGCCGGAACGCACACCTGGGCACTACCACCAACTCGTGCGTTTATTGTTTTTTGTCTTGTTGTCAAGGCTAGCAATAAGGTCGTATTCATCCATTGATAGAATGTGTAATTTATTCTTCAGGACGTAGTATGCGGTAATGTTCGAAAGCAAGCCCGCCGCATCATCAACGTCACCTGCCGCCCTTGCAGCCTCTGAGTCTGGGACGCACCCCGCAAGCAGGTGACTACCAGTTATGCTTCCAACAGCAATGTCACGAGATGAGCGAGTGGCTAGGGCAACCCGTCAGCCATCCGTCCTCAGTGGAGTTATGGAGTTGCTGGACGGACTCGGGACAACAATAAGTAGCCACAAGCAAGCGCGAAAGCCCTGTCCGGGTATGAACGTCCATTACCCGGACAGGCGGGCTTCAACTCATGCCCAGCCAGTTTGGCAAAAACAGGGAAATCCAAGGCACGTAGGTAATCAGAATCAGGAACAGGAGCAGAATCATTAGCCACGGCATGGCGGCTCTGATGGTTGCCGGCAGCGTCATCCCCGTCACAGCAGAGGTCACGAACAGGTTCAGACCCACGGGCGGCGTGATCAAGCCGATCTCCAGATTCACCACCATAATGATACCCAGGTGAATTGGATCGATACCCAGCTTCATGGCGATGGGGAAGAGGATCGGTGCCAGGATCAGGATGATGGCCGAGGGTTCCATAAAGGCCCCTGCGATCAACAGCACAATGTTCACCACCAGCAGGAACATCACCGGTGTCAACCCTGCTTCGATCACCCACGCGGTGATCTGTTGCGGTAGCTGCTCAGTGGTCAAAACGTGCGCGAAGAGCATGGCGTTGGCAATAATGAACATCAGCATGATGCTCAGCTTGGCCGAGTCCAGCAGGACCTTTGGCGTTTCGCGGAATGTTAAGTCCTTGTAGACGAACAAGGCGATGAAGGCCGAGTACACGGCCGCCACCGCCGCAGCTTCGGTCGGGGTAAACATCCCGGAGTAGATACCTCCCAAGATGATTAACATCAGCAGTAGACCCCAGATCGCCTTGCGTGCCGTGCTAAGCCATTCACGGAACGTCGCGCGCGGCATGGCGGGCAGCTTTTTCTTCACGGCGACGATGTAGATCGCGACCATCAACGCCAGCCCCAGCAGCAGGCCTGGTAACACGCCCGCCATAAACAGTTTGCCGACAGACGTTTCGGTCGCGGCTGCGTAGACCACCATGACAATCGAGGGTGGAATCAGGATACCCAAGGTCCCGGCGTTACAGACGATCCCCGCACCGAAGGCCTGCGGATAACCGGAGCGGACCATGCCGGCAATGGCAATTGAACCCACCGCCGCTACAGTGGCTGGGCTCGATCCGGAAAGGGCAGCGAACAGCATGCACGCCAACACGGCAGCGATAGCCAGACCACCACGGATATGGCCGACACAGGCATTGGCAAAGTCAATCAGCCGCCGAGCGACGCCACCGGTGGTCATGAAGGCCCCCGCGAGCAGAAAGAACGGGATGGCCAGCAGCGTGTAGTGCTCCGACGTCTCGAACAGTTTGATCGCCAGTGAGCGCACGGAGTCCGGGCTGAATAAAACGATGGTCAGTGAGCCCGATAACCCCAGGGAGATAGCAATGGGAACGCCGATCAACATCAGCACGAACAGTGATGCAAACAGGAAGGCAATGGTCATGACTTGTCATCCTCGTGTTCAGTCAATTTCATCGCATCTGCGGCTTCATCGGCCAAGCCCAGGCCGGTCTGCCTGTTTTGCAGGATGCGCACGAGAATTTCAGCGAAACGGATGAAGACCAAGGCGAACCCTACGGGGACGATCAACCCGATGTGCCATTGCATGATCCCGTACTGACCCAAGTCTTCGGCACCTATGCGCGCAATCATCAGGGTCTGGATCCACCCGAAACTGGCAATGCTGAGCAGTCCGGCATAAGACAGGCAGAAAAGGCACGCGATGATGCCAATGAACCGTTGCACCGGTTTGCTGGCCAGCTTGACCAGGGCGTCGACGCCGATATGGCCTGCAGTGCGGACGCCGTACGACAACCCAAAAAAAATCAGCCAGCCAAACAAGGCCTTGGTCAGAGAGGTGCTCCAAGTCATTGCCTGTGCCAGACCCATGACGCCGTCGCCGATGGCGAACAGCGATTCGCTGGCGCCTTCCCAGCTCTCAGCGAGGCGGTAGAACAGGGTGTAGAGGTTGTTGAGGACAACGTAGACGAATGTTACCAACGTCATTGCGGCCAAAAGGAAGACGATGAAACCTTCCTCAAAGTGTTCCCAGATGCGCCGAAGAGCATTCATGGATGTCATCTCCTGTAGCGGACGACAGGCAGGTGTTGCCAAGGCGGCAACACTTGCCGACGACCGCTCATTGGGCCTGGTTGGCAGCTTCAGCGGCAGTGATCAGCTCGGCGCCGATATCGCCTTCGAATTTTTTCCACACCGGCTTCATCGCGACACGCCATTGTTCGCGTTGCTCAGGAGTCAGGGTAATGATCTCGGTGGTTTTGGCCGCGATGATGCTCTGCTTGGCATCCTGGTTCAGTTTCTCGGCCTCTTTGTTCACATGAGCGGTGACTTCGACGAGGATCTTGTCCAGCTCGCTGCGAAGCTCCGGCGACAAACCGTTCCAGAACTTGGTGTTGGTGATCAGCATGTAGTCCAGAACACCGTGGTTGGATTCGGTGATGTACTTCTGTACCTCATGCATTTTCTGGCTGTAGATGTTCGAGTAAGGATTCTCCGCGCCATTGACGACACCGGTTTGCAAGCCCTGATAAACCTCGGCGAAGCTCATCTTGCGCGGATTGGCGCGTATGACTTTGAACTGCTCTTCAAGCACGGCAGAGGCCTGTACCCGAAACTTCAGGCCACGGGCATCACCCGGCACTCGTAGCGCTTTGTTCGCGGACAGTTGTTTCATCCCGTTGTGCCAATAGGCCAGTCCAGTGATGTTTTTGTCTTCCATGGACTTGAGCAGTCCCTGGCCCTGCGGGCTCAGTTGGAAGCGGTCAACCGCCGTGATGTCATCAAAGAGGAAAGGCAGGTCAAACAGTTGAACGGTCTTGGTGTAGTGCTCGAACTTGGCCAGCGACGGTGCAATCATCTGTACGTCGCCGAGCAATAAGGCCTCCATCTCTTTGCCATCGCCAAACAACGAGGAGTTCGGGTAAACCTCGACCTTGACCTTGCCGGGCAAGCGTTCTTCCACCAGTTTCTTGAATAACAGGGCGCCCTGGCCCTTGGGTGTCTGCTCTGCAACGACGTGGGAGAATTTTATAATTACCGGATCTGCAGCCATGGCCATGCTTATGGTGCCTAGGGCAAGGGCGCACGCAACTGCTTTCCACATAGGTTTGAACATTGGGGGGATTCCTCTTGTTTTCGTTTTTCGTACAGTTCCATGCTCTGAAAAGCATGTGTACGGCGGACAAGAACAAGTCTAGGCAGAAAACTGGAATTTGGAGGGTGATGGCTGAATGTAGTAAGAAATCAAGCTCTTCACCTTGGAAATAAACTCTTACAATTGATGTTTAAGCGTGCTGTGAGCGAGTCTTCCGCCCAGACCTAGCGAAGACGCCCATCGTGGTGCTGGGGGAGTAGGGCGGAAGATGACTTTGCACTTGGAGGGGATGGGCATCAAGACAGCTTAGGATCTCTCCAGAACCGATCCATGGATGTTGCGCAAAAAAATCAGCGTGGTGATCGAAAAGACGGCCCGGGAGTTGGCAGGCACACCTTGCCTTGAACTCGATGAGCCCGACCCACCCAAGCAGGAAATCTGTTGCAGCCGAATGTTCGGCAAACGTCTCACGGATGTTGCTCCGATCAAAGAGGCCGTAGCAACTTACATGATGCGAGCCACGGAGAAGCTCAGGGCTCAGCAGTCATTGTCCAAGAAGATTCGGGTGAGCATTCGTACCGGCATGTTCAATCCGGAGGAAGCCAAATATTGAGGGGTTGAACATTTTTCCGTTTTACTTACGACAGGTCAGGACTGGAAAAACGAGAGGCTACATTGGGTGGGTCCATGGTTCAGGCCGAAATGTTCCGATTTGATTCCGTCAGTGGCCGGATCGCATCTCAGGTATCACATGAGCTGTGGTGGGCAACGTGTTGAGGAGGGAATGTTTCCGGTGATGCAACAGGATTCCGTTTTATTTTCAACGCTCACAGACAGAGTGGACGTCAGAAGCAGTTTTGTCGAATCAAGACCTTGCGATGCTCATGAACATTTCTAACATAGCACCTCGTTTAACATAATATACATTACACGTAACAAGATATTGCGAAGCACGCCCGGTTGCGCACACCATTTCAATCTCCAGCATCGCTCCCAAAGGATCTCTTTCTTGATGACTGCCGATCCCTCGGTTTGAAAAACGCGGCTCTCAACCTTCACCACGCGTCAGCTTTTCAATCAGTGCTCGATGCTGCGGATACTGTGCTGTGAGCTTTTGTCGATTCCCCATTTCCATATCGGCGAAATCAAATCCTGGTGAAACCGCTTCGCTGATCAAACCAAACCCGTTCGAGCCATTCAGCAATCTGGAGGCTTTCCAGATTCCGCCCGGTACGTGCAATTGCAGTTGTTGTCCGGCCAGAATATCGCTGCCCATGACCATCGTCTGCAGTGAACCGTCTGCAAGGATCAGGCTGTATTCGATGGCGTCGCCCAGATGGAAATAATGCAGGATGTCGGAATGATTGAAATGGAACTGGCCGACTGGCGATTCCGAAGTCAGCAAGTAGTAGATCGACGTCATCAGAAATCGTTGGCCACCTTCGGTTTCGAGCATGTCCCGATGATCGGCCTGGTAGGTTCTGCGAAAGAAACCCCCTTCGACGTGAGGCTCAAGGTCCAATGCAGCAACCAGATTCGACGCAGTAATCAGGCGTGGATTCATGACCTGCTCCGTGGGAATTAATACATTACGTAATAACTCTACTAAATGGTCGTTTAGTTGAGCTATAGAAGGCTTCCTAAAACTAACTGTTTCCATTAGTTAAAGAATACCCACCTGCACCTGCAAGCCAAACATTGTTCTAACCCACTATCGCGATCATAGCGGAGGTCCTGGCTCGAACCACTCCATGTTGTTTTTTTCTTACAGATCGGCTCCCGCGGGTTTAAGGCGCAGATTCGGACCGGGTCATGACCCGCCTCAATTTTTCCGATACACAGGCACTGATCAAATTCCTGACCTATCTTTGTTTGCGACGATTCGTTAATGCGCAAGCCTTGAGCCTCCATTTCATAAGGGTATTGTGTTCAACGCCGGCGACCGCGTGGGTGGCCTGGTGTTCAACGACTCCCGTATCGACAGCATTTCACCCTTGCGCAGCCGCAAGCGCGTGGAGGCATTATGCAGTCGTATCGCTGCGCAGAATCAGGAGCTTGATGCGTCCAGTCCCGATGCCGAAGATGCCGATCAACTCGACAAGGTTCTGCAGCGTTGCCTGGCGTTGGCCGGCCATGACCACTTGATATGCATCGTCAGCGACTTCGCAGGTGCGGGCGAGCGTACGTTGCAACTGATGCGGCAACTGGCAGCACACAATGACGTGATTGCCATGCAAGTCTATGACCCGATTGCGATAAATCTGCCAACCGACGGCAGGTTGTTGGTAACTCAAGGCGAATTACAGGTGGAGTTGGCGGTGGGCCGCCGTCAGGTGCATCAACCACTGGGTGACTATCTCGGCGGACGGCTCAAGGATGTTGCCACCCTGCTCCGCCGCAGCCGGGTACCGTTGATGATGTTCAGTACTGCCGAAGAGTCGCTCACTCAATTGCGGGCAGAGCTGGGCAAACAACCGGGGGGACGACCATGAGCGGGAACGTTCCGAGTATCGCGCAACTCAAGGAGTTGGCGCTGCCCCTGCCCGTCAGCTATTCACCGCAAACCTGGGGTTGGTGGTTTCTATTGGCGATTCTGCTTCTGGCTGCCGTAATCATTGGCACCAGGCGCTTGATTCAATGGCGTCGCGATCGCTACCGGCGCGAGGCGCTGGCACAGCTGGAGCAGTTGCGCACCAATATTGACGAGTTGCATGCGCTCCGGGAACTGCCTGAACTGCTCAAGCGTGTAGCACTGTCTATGCAGGGACCAAAATCTCTCACCTCTAGAGCCGCGGCTGCAACGTTGGAGAGTTCTGAGTGGCAGACTTTCCTTCAAACACATGTCGATCAACAGCTCCCCGACGAGTTCGCGCAGCAGCTCGCAACGCTGGCCTATGCCCCTGACGCCACCCTGCTCGCCCCCTGCCGCGATGCAATGTTTGATACCTGCAAACTCTGGGTGGAGCGACATCATGTGGCAGTTTGAGTATCCGTGGTTATGGCTGCAAACGTCCTGGCTTTTGATGAGCCAATAGACGAGCTGTTTATGTATAGCTCAACTTTTTACCCTGATCGCCAATCGAAGTAAATCTCATGCTTTTCATCAAATACTGAAATAAAAAAAGTTGCTGAACCGTGAAGCGCTTCTATCCTCATTGAAGTTTTCCAGTCTCTAAAGTCCGCCGAGCGTATCCGATGGGAAATGACAAGGGATGGATCATTTGCGAGCACTGCGACGGCGTTTATGAGCGCAGCGTACTCGTCAAGAATCAGAAGTCTTGGTGCGTGCGCTGCGGCGGCGTGCTCCAGCGCTATAACGGACTGACGATTGAGCAGCGTTTGGCGCTGACTCTTACAGCGCTGGTGGTGTGGATTTTCGCCAATTTTTATCCGGTGATGAGCATCAGCCTCAAAGGTCTGAAAAACAGTGCGACGCTATGGGATTCTGTCGTGGCGTTGAGCCTTGGGCCGATCACTTTCATAGCACTCGTAGCCGCAGTAGCCATGATCATTGCGCCAATTATCCAGTTGCTGCTGCTGGTCTGGGTGCTGGGCTTCGCACTGAAATCGAAGCGCTCCCCCGGTTTCCGCTTCTGCATGCGCTGGCTGGAAACACTCAGACCCTGGAGCATGCTTGAAGTCTGCCTTCTTGGGGCCATGGTCGCGGTGATCAAACTGGCCGGATTGCTGGACGTGTTGCCGGGTATTGGCCTGTTCGCTCTCGCAGTGTTGAGCCTGATGATGATCCGCATCGCCGGACGCGATATCCGCGAACTGTGGGACATCCTATGAACATGCCGCCCAATGCCAATGACCTCAACTTGTGTCTTTGCCACAGTTGCGGCCAGGCGTGCGACATGACGGGCGAACCCCATGAGTGCGAACGCTGCGGGGCTCCCCTGCATCGCCGCAAGCCCGACTCGCTGACGAGGACCTGGGCCTATATGTTCACGGCGCTGGCGTTCTATGTTCCGGCCAACCTGCTGCCGGTCATGAATACCAAAATGGTCGGAAACGGCGCTGACAGCACGATCATGAGCGGCGTGCTGGAGTTCTGGGAGGCCGGAGCCTGGGATATCGCGCTGATCATCTTCATTGCCAGTATCGCCGTGCCCGGTATCAAGTTTGTCGTCATCACGCTGCTACTGGTCACGGTGCAGCGCGAAAGCCAATGGGCACTCAAGGAGCGCTCCCGCTTGTACCGGTTTGTTGAGGTCATCGGGTATTGGTCGATGCTCGACGTCATCGTCGTGGCACTGGTCGCGTCATTGGTGAAGTTCGACGCACTGGCTGACATCGAGCCACGTGCCGGCATTCTGTTTTTTGGCTTGGTGGTGGTCTTCACCATGCTTTCGGCGATGAGTTTCGACCCTCGCCTTATCTGGGACTCACAAAATCGGCAAGACAGGGAGTTCATGGATGAAGTCATCCACCAATGACAAGCCGCATAGCCCGGGACAGGCCCTGCTCAAGACGCGTCGATTCGGCGTATCGTTGGTCTGTCTGGGTCGGAAGATGATGGTGTTGGCTTTGGTGACATGCGAACGCTCGTTCTTGAAGGATGATTGGCTGGGATGTGATCTTCAAGGTTGAACGAGTAAAACAGTCGCTCCTGCCCACTCGATAACTGTCCCATCATGCTTCGTGCTTCCCTGCTGACCAACGTCGAGATTTTGTCGCAGGCCAGACATGGGGAGCTACTTTTTCAACAGAATCGGCCAAAAGCGTACGATGGCCGGATGTCGTTACACTAATGGCTCGGGATAGTTTCCAGCCAGGCCATGGCCCCCTTCTCCATCCGAGTCTCTACACCTCATGTCGAGCATTGCCGTTACCGATTTTACCTCCACCATTGACGTTGACAGTGTCTTGCGGCCGGTTTTGGCTGTGAGTGCCTCATTGGTCGCCAAGGATTGGGAAAATGCCACCCATCAGCATCGCAAGGCGCAACTGATCTACTCGGTTCGCGGCATCTTTAACTGCGAAATCGAAGATGGTGTCTGGATCGTGCCGCCACAGTGCGCCTTGTGGATCCCTGGCGACCTGCCCCACTCAGCCTGGGGTTCCGGTGAAGTGGAGTGCTACTGCCTGTTCGTTGAGCAGGATGCCGTGCCGCATC
Organism: Pseudomonas sputi; assembly: GCF_021603585.1. Taxonomy (GTDB): domain Bacteria; phylum Pseudomonadota; class Gammaproteobacteria; order Pseudomonadales; family Pseudomonadaceae; genus Aquipseudomonas; species Aquipseudomonas sputi. The sequence goes on from NZ_BQHI01000006.1 coordinate 278,772, forward strand.
TGCCGCCCACCTGCTGCACACTTTCGGTATCGCCGCTGCTGCGGGAGTTGCTGCTCAAGGCGACTGCCGTTCCCGAGCTGTACGCCCTGGGCGGACGGGAGGAACGGCTGCTGGCAGTGCTGCTCGACGAAGTGGTGGCGGCGCCAGTGGAAGACCTGCACCTGCCCATGCCCCACGACCCACGCCTGCGTCGCCTCGCGGAAATGATTCTGGCAGCGCCGGCGGACAAGACCTCGAAGACCGTCTGGGCGACGCGCATCGGCATGAGTGAGCGCAGTATGAGCCGGCTGCTTCTGCAGGAAATCGGCATGAGCTTCGGGCGCTGGCGCCGCCAGTTGCACGTGGTCTTGGCGCTGCAACGACTGACCAAGGGTGACAGCGTGCAAACGGTAGCGCTGGAACTGGGCTACGAAAACGCCAGCGGCTTCGTCACCATGTTCCGCAAAGCGGTGGGCAAGCCGCCGGCCCGCTACCTCTCGGATCGCACCAGCGGCGCGCTGACGGCTGCAGCGCACTGAATCATGGTCCCAGGCCTGATCGCACTCTAAGCCAATCCACCTCGCTGCTCTATCAAGAAATCGCGCTTATAGCGATGCCGCCGTTCGCCTACCGCCCGCCCACGCCAACATGGCCGCGCGTCACGCTGACCGCTTCCGCTTTAGACAAGCCTCCCGGACCCGGTCCAGCCGCCGCAATTAACCAGATCTCTTTTTCAAAACGGCCAACGCAGCGGGCGTGCTCACTATTGGCCGAATCGAATAACACTCTGGCCTGATTTCACCATCATGACGCATTGCCGATGTCGTTAAATGCAATATCTAAATGCAAATGAGTATTGCTAAATGAAAGTGTCAACCAATACAGGAAGGTCCTGCTCGGCTATTTCTCTGTACGCCGATCCCGCCGCCTGTTCGCCGCTCGCCGGGCGCTACAAAAACGCGCAGCGCAACGCTTTTGGTTCGGCGATTGCGGCAACACTACTGCTCAATGCGTCGGGCGCACTTGCCGTCGAGGCGGCGCAGTCGCAGAACAAGGCAGCAGACTCCTCCCGCGAGGAAGTGGCCCTGCCGGCAATCAGCGTGACAGGCCAAATGAACAACGCGATCACCGAGGGAACCGGCTCCTACACCACCGGCGAGACGGCAGCGGCGACGCGCCTGCCGATGACGCTGAAGGAAACGCCCCAGGCGGTGACCGTGATCACGCGCCAGCGCATGGACGACCAGCAACTCAACACGGTGCAGAGCGTGCTGGAGAACACCAATGGTGTCACCGCGCGCCAGGCCGACAGCGAGCGCACCAGCTTCTATTCGCGAGGGTTGCTGATTAACAACGTGCAGTACGACGGCATCCCCACCGTGATCGGCAACACCGTCAACGGCAGCGGCATCAGCGCCCTGGACACCGCGTTCTATGACCGTGTCGAGGTGGTGCGTGGCGGCTCGGCCCTGCTGAGCGGCACCGGCAACCCTTCGGCCGCCATCAATCTGGTGCGCAAACGGCCAACGCCTGAATTCGCGGCATCCGCTTCCCTCGGCGCCGGGAGCTGGGATACCCATCGCGGCATGGGCGACGTCTCCACACCGCTGACCGAGGACGGCCGCATCCGCGCGCGCCTGGTAGGCACCTATCAGGACGGCAACTCCTACCTTGACGGATACAAGCCCGAGCGCAAGGCATTCTACGGCATCGTCGAGGCCGACCTGACCACCGATACCACGGTGAGTCTGGGCTATGACTATCAAGACATGACGCCAAAGGGTGCCACCTGGGGCGGCTTGCCGCTGTGGTACAGCAACGGTTCGCAGATCGATTATTCGCGCTCCAAGAGCTATGGGCAGGACTGGAGCCAATTCGACAACACCCTGAAGACGGCCTTTGCCGAAGTCGAGCACCGCTTCGACAATGGCTGGACGCTCAAGGGCGTGTTCAACCAGTACCGCACCGAAACCGAAGCCGAACTGGTCTCCCTGGGTGGCCGGCCTGACCCCGCCACGGGGCTGGGCGCCTTCCCGTTTGCACTGGCGTCCGAGGGGCGTAGCCGCCAGAACACTTTTGACGTGATGGCCAGCGGCCCCTTCGAAATGCTCGGCCGCCAGCACGATCTGGTGGTCGGAGCGACAAGTTCACGCCGCAAGGCCAGTCAGGACGATGTAGCGCCGTTCTTCGCAGGCTTTACGCCGATCAACATCCATACCCTGAGCCCAGGCACGCCACGGCCCAACTTTGATGCCATACCGCATCTCCCCACCCGCACCGAGATCAAACAGAACGGCATCTATAGCGCGGCCCGCTTCTCCCTGGCCGATCCGCTGAAGCTCATCGTCGGCGGGCGCCTGAACTATTACGAGGTCGACGACGACGCCAACGGCAGCACGCTGCACTACAAGAAGAACAACGAATTCACCCCGTACGCCGGACTGGTCTACGACATCGACAGCACCTACTCGGCTTATGTCAGCTACACGGGAATCTTCAACCCGCAAACCGACTTCCGCGACACGACCGGCAACGTGCTCACACCGTCCAAGGGCAAGACCAAGGAAGTCGGCCTCAAGGCCGCCTACCTGGACGGGCGCCTGAATGCTGCCGTGGCGGTGTTCGAGACCACGCTGGACAACGCCGCGCAACTGGTCCCCGGCGCGTTCACCCCAGGCGGAGCCAATGCCTATACCGGTGCCGATGGCACCAAATCGCGCGGTATCGAGTTCGACCTGCAGGGCGAGCTGGCCAATGGCTGGAACATCTACGCCGGTGTCGCCCACTTCACCGCCGAAGATGGCGATGGCGAGCGCCTGAATGCTCAACTACCGCGCACCACGGCCCAGTTCTTCACCACTTATCGGCTGCCCGATGCGTGGAACAAGCTGACCCTGGGCACGGGGGTGAAGTGGCAGAGCCGCTTCTACCAGGTGCCGGGGGTCGGCACCAGCACGCTGGGCGGCGAACAGAGCGCCTATGCACTGACCTCGGTGATGGGGCGTTACGCCCTCAGCAAGAACATCGACCTGGGCCTCAACGTCAACAACCTGCTCGACAAGAAGTACGCCTTGCAGAAGGGGGACTTCGACACCGTGACCTATGGCGCCCCGCGCAACCTGATGGCCACGCTGGACTACCGCTACTGATTACTCGCAGGACGCGCTTCGCCGCTGGCGATTCGCGTCCCTACTACCTTGAATATCGAGAACATGCTCATGCCTACCGTAAACCCGGCTGAAGTATTGGCCATACACCACTCGAACAAGGTCACCTTGTTCTGGTTGACGACTACCGTTGGCGCGGTGCTCTTCGTGACCTTCCAATTGTTCTTCTACGTAAACGACTTCGTGAGGGCACAGGGCACGGTTCCGGCGATCACCTTCGAGCCTGGCGTGCTGTGGGTGTTTCCCGCCTTCTATGGTTCCTGGATCGTCACGGTGCTCCTCGCCCTGATCGAAACCCGCAAGACCCAGTGGGCTGTCCTGATCTTCGGCAGCCTGCTTGTCTTGCTCAATACCCTCGGAGGAATCAGTGACGGGCTGCGCGACGGCTGGTACGTCGCCTTCTCGGCGGTATTCTTCATCACCCTGCCCGGCCTGTGCGCCATCGCCGCCAGCTGGCGTCACCTCAACCGCAAAGGAACCCGCCATGCCGATGAATAGCACTGAATTCCCGCTGGTGTGGATGAGTTTCGCTCACGAGCCCGGGCACGATACCCAGAAGGACTTCGACGAGTTCGCAGCCAACCTGCAGCGCGGCGAACCCTTCGTGCTGCTCAGCGAAACGCCACCTGGCGATGACCATGAGCACTCACCAGAAGAAAAGAAACGCACCACGTTGTGGATGAAGAAGCACAAGGCGCAACTGCGCAGCCTGGTTCTGGCCCTGATCATGGTTGAACCAAGCACGACGAGGCGCGTGGGCTTCAAGGCCTTTGCCGGCCTGTTCGCCAAGGTCTGGGGCTACCCGCTGCTGTTTGCAGCCTCACGGGAACAGGCCATAGAGATGGCAAACGAACTACTGCGCAAGAGTGGCAGCTATCGGCGCTGAGGGGGAATGACTGAAACGGACCCAGTCACTACAACCTTACTCTCGGAAACTTCGTCCGGTAAATTGCCGTGAACTCGCTCTTGCAAAACGATTAGGTTGGCCGTGGCACTTGCGGGTGATTATCAGGTATCAGTGCGGTGTGGGCGTGCATGAGCGGCTAACGGCCCAGAATGTGTCAAAACTCCAAAGCCAGTTCGGAGGATTAAAAATCGCCCCGAGGTGAACAGTGAGTGTGGAGATCAGGTCCATGAGCGTTTATACACACTCTGGACCAATAGCTGCCCGCCAGAACAGGCCAAAAAATCGGGGGCGATTCAGTACTCGCCGACAGGCTTGCGAATATCCAGACGACAAAAAGCCCGCGCATGGCGGGCTTTCTGTCGAAGGGGAACCAAATCCTTTGGTCTTGGTGCAGTATTGCGCAGCCATACACCCTTTATCAAGGCAAGCCACTTGGACATTTATTAAAACTCGATAGCTGGACCAAGTTGGGCTTCTCGCTAACGCACACGATGAAATTGTCACAACTGAGATTGCAAATCCGGACGCCAGGGCTGGTAAACGGGCGTCCGGGAAACGCAAAGGCAAAGCAATCAATATCTCCAGAACACAGGAGTCAAAATCACCAGCACCGTCAGAATTTCCAGCCGCCCCAGCAGCATTCCGACGGTCAGCAGCCACTTGGCAGTGTCGGGCAACGAAGCAAAATTGCCCGCCGGCCCAATGATCGTGCCAAGCCCTGGGCCAACATTACATACGGCGGTGGCGGCCCCGCTCAGGGCCGTCGTCCAATCCAATCCGATCAATGCCAAGCCCAATGCGATCACGGCAATGGTGGTAGTGAAGAAAAATGAGAAGGTCAACAGCGAACGCAGGACTTCCTCATCAATGGGGTGACCGTTGTATTTTTTCTGGATCACGGCGCGAGGATGGATCAGTTGCTTCAGGCTACTGAGGAGCAACGCGGCAGCAACCTGAAAGCGGAAGATCTTCAGGCCGCCGGCGGTTGAACCCGAACATCCACCCACGAAGGTCAGGTAGAAAAATAACAGCATGGAGAAACTGCCCCACAGTGTGTAGTCACCCACTGCGACGCCCGTTGTCGTGACAACCGATGTCACGTTGACGGCTACGATGCGAAAGGCATCCCACCAGCCGTAATCACTGTGTAGACACAGCCAGGTCCCTATTACCAGCCAGGTCACGATCAGGAACCCGACAAACCCGCGCACCTGGTGATCCTTCAATAGCGCGCGGCGATGACCGCGTAGTGTTGCGACGTATAGGGTGAAAGGCAGGCTGCCCAATATCATGATGAGCACCGCCACCCAATGTATGGATGGCTCAGTCCAGTGCCCAAGTGAGGCATCCGACGTGGAGAATCCGCCGGTGGAAATTAAAGACATTGAATGATTGATCGCTTCAAACGGTGTCATTCCCGCGATCCACAGCGCCAGAGTCCCGGCGCCTGTAAGCCCCACGTACAAAAACAAGATGTACTTCGCGGCCACATGGGAGCGCGGCGTCACTTTTTCCGACCAGTCTGACGACTCCGTCTGGAACAGGCGCATGCCGCCAACGCGCAACAGGGGAAGAATCGCCACCGCCATACCGATAAAGCCGATACCGCCCAGCCAATGCAGCATCGAACGCCAGATCAGTAGTCCCGGCGAAGCCGTATCCAGACCGGTCAAGACTGTTGAACCCGTCGTGGTAATACCGGACATGGTTTCAAAGAAAGCGTCGGTGTAGCTGATGTGCCTGATGAACACCATGGGCAATGCGGCGAAAACACACACCACTACCCAGCTCCCCGTCGTCAGAAGGTACATGTCTCTGGGGCGAAGTTGCACGGCCTCAGGACGCCCACGAACGACCAACAAAAGACCACAGATGAACGTGATCAGACTCGACCAGAGAAACGCGGGAACATCATCGCTGTGTCCGTAGATCAGGAGCGTGATCATCGGAATCGCCATGCTGGCGGCCAGCGTGATCAGAAAAACACCCAGGATAAAGCCGATAAGTCGCATTGCCGCGAGGGACATATAAATAGCCTGTCAAATGAGCGCCGCGCAGAATCGGCCGCTCAACCGCAAATTCCATCAGTTCTTGGCTCATTCAACCCGCCCGGAGCCGCGCTTTGAGTTGCGAAGTCTTGGGCAGCGAACAAAAAACCCGGCACTGGGCCGGGTTACTCATGCTCTTGAACAGCTTCCAACTGCGAGGGATGGAGAACGGTCAAAGAAGCACAGGTTGCGGATAGTGCCAAAGGCCGTTTTTTAAAGCAATCGACTCGTCCAAGAGGTTGCGACGATTGGCTGTAAGTCGGGCGCGCTTGTAATCACCACGGGGGCAATGGCTGGGTTGTCATTGCCCCGTGGTGATTAGCGCTGAAACTGGCATATGGCAAAAATGCTTAGAACTTCAACTTTCCCCACATCAACCCGGAGAGTGCAGCCAAGGCAGACGCCGCAAGCACACTCAGTTTTGCCGCTGAGAGTAACGCCGGATCTGGAAAGGCCAACGACGCAATGAAAATGGACATGGTGAATCCGATACCCGCCAACAGTCCCACCAGGCCGACCCCCACCCACGTCACCCCTTCGGGAAGCTCACAAATGTTGAGTTTGACGAGGGTGACACTGGCCAAAATGATTCCAAGAGGCTTGCCTAGTACCAGTGCCGTTACAACCCCAATGAACACATTCAAGGAAACCGCTTCGCCCAGGCTGTTGCCCTCCAGATTCACCCCTGCGTTCGCCAGTGCAAAAAGAGGCATCACCCCAAACGCTACCCACGAATGCAATCCCGCCTGTACTCGCTGTACCGGGGGCAGCACTTCGCGCTCGGCGTGCCGGAGTTGTTTCAGTGGTGCCGCCACCGCTTGCGGACTATGTCCGGACTGGGAGAGTCGATCCATCAGTTCATGGAGCGTACGCCCGATGGTGTCCAGCGGACGCTCCGTTGTGGGCTTGGAGCTGATCGGTGTCATCAGCCCGAGAATTACCCCTGCGAGCGTTGGGTGCACCCCGGTCTTCAGGAGACCAAACCAAACAATGGCGCCAGGCAGTATGTACGCGTAAGCCTTGCTGATCCCCATTCGCTGAAAAGCCAGCACGAGCAGCAGCCCACTCAGCGCCACCACCAAACCGAGATAATCCAGGCTGGAGGTATAGAACGCAGCGATGATGAGGATGGCGACAATGTCGTCGATGATGGCCAGTGACAACAGCAGCACACGAACACCGCCCGGGATCGACTTCCCCAGAAGCGCGAGAACGCCCACTGCAAATGCGATATCAGTGGCGGTCGGCACGGCCCAACCGGCACTACCCTCGGTGCCATGATTGAACAGCATGTAGATGATCGCCGGCATCAACACGCCGCCCAACGCGGCGCCTAGAGGCAGGGTCGCCAACTTGAAGTTCGCCAGCGCGCCGTTATGAATCTCCTGACGTATCTCCGCCCCCACCACGAGGAAGAAAATTGTCATCAACCCGTCATTGACCAAAAAGTGCAATGAACAAGCGATCTTGAACTCGCCTAATCCCAACGTGAGCTGGGTATTCCAGAAGTGCTCGTAGGAGTCGGCAATCGGACTGTTCGCCCAGATCAGCGCAACCAACGCTGCGAGTAGCAGCACGACACCACTGACGGCTTCGACATGGGAAAACCGCTCGATCGCCGTGAGCGCCCGGGCGGTCAACAACTGGGGACGTGGAATGGAGGGGGACGTCGCGTTTTTATCAGGCACATTGACTCTCCGCTGGCGGCCCGACCAGCGCTTGAGCATTAACCTGCGATGTGCCTTATGCAGCAACGCACCCGGCACGATGATAGGTATCTTGCCAGTGAGAAGCAAATGACTCCGGCACTGAACCTTCCGTCGACAATTACACTCCATCGATGATAATCAGGTGGCCGCATCGACAGACTGAACAGGCGTCGCGGCTCAATGAAGTCGCTGCAGAAGGTATTGACGATGATCGCTCGCTGGCGCTGGCTGCTACATCAGATGACGAAACGGCTTTGGTTCAGAGCCAGTTTGTTTTCTGTCCTGGGAGTGGCGACCGCATTGCTCGCCGTCATCTTCAAAGACTACATCCCTGCCTCACTGCCCGCGCGAATCGGCGCTGACGCTGTCGACAAGATATTGGGCATCATCGCCTCCAGCATGCTCGCTGTGACCACCTTTTCGCTCAGCACAATGGTGACGGCCTACGGTGCCGCAAGCAGTGGCGTAACACCCCGTGCCACCACGCTGGTGATGGAAGACCGCACAACCCAAAATGCCCTCGCCACCTTTATCGGCTCATTTCTGTTCAGCCTGGTGGGGATCATTGCGTTAAGTACCGGTGCCTACGGTGCACAGGGAAGGGTTTTGCTTTTTGCGGTGACCATCGTCGTAGTGATCTTGATCGTGTACACCCTTCTGCGTTGGATCGATCATCTGTCGAGACTGGGACGCGTGGGTGAAACCATTGATCGCGTCGAAGAAGCCACCATCAATGCGATCAACAATCGTGTCAACAGGCCTTATCTGGGGGGAGCCCCCTACCCTGCCGACGGTATTGTTCCGTACTCCTCTAGAGCCATCACCAGCCCCAAGACCGGGTATGTCCAACATATCGACGTGCGTGCGTTAGGTGCAATTGCTCAAGAGCACCGGACGCAGATTTATCTCGACATTCTTCCTGGCACCTTTGTGCATGAAGGCATGCGACTGGCCTTGGTCGCGATTTTAAGCAATGAACGCATCGACGAACTGGACGCCTGTACTCAGAAGATCCTTGGCGCCTTGACCATTGGCGTACGTCGAACCTTTGAGCATGACCCCCGGTTCGGGCTTTCGGTGCTGTCGGAGATCGCCTCAAGGGCCTTGTCGCCTGCTGTCAATGACCCCGGAACTGCGATTGACGTACTGAGCCGTGGAGTCAGGAGTCTCACCTGCTGGAGCAAGCCACCAGAAAAGATGGAGCAAGTGGATGCAGGGTGCGAACGAGTCTTCCTGCACGGTTTGGAAGTCGGTGATCTGTTCGACGACTTTTTTGCCCCCATCGCCAGAGATGGGGCGAGCTTGATTGAAGTAGACCTTCGAATGATGAAGGCCTTGATCAGCCTGGCGCAGATCAATCCGGAGATGTTCAAGAGTGCCTGTACCAGGCACATCACCCTTTTACTCACACGGGCCGAACACGCGCTCACATTGGCCGAAGACAAGGCCAGGCTCAGGGCATTGGCACGCCCCCTGATTCACTCGAACAACCTATTGATTTGATTTTGGTGTTACGGCGTCCTTATCCGGCGATTGCAGGAAGCCGCGAGCCAGCTGCTGGTACAACTCGGGCCCCATTCGCGCGCTGACGGCTTTGGCAATCAAGGCAACTGCCATCAGACTGATGACCATCCCGTGACTGTCGATCATCTCCATCACGATGATCGCCGAGGTGATGGGGGATTGTGTGACAGCGGCGAGAAAACCGACCATGCACAGCGCAATGATCGGCTGTGTAGCCAAACCCAAGAAGTCCGCGACGTTGGCACCTACGGCGGCCCCGACCGCCAGGGACGGTGCAAATATGCCGCCCGGTATACCGGAGAAGTAGGTCACTACCGTCGCGAGAAAACGGGTGATCGGTGCGTGCCACGGCAGGCCGACATCGGACACGATGATCTGCGACGTAATCCCGTAGCCACTGCCAAATGACATGCCGCCACTTAACCAGCCCAATATCGCCACGATCATGCCACACGCCCCGGCAAACCAGACGGGATGCATGCGCCGCCACTCCCAGAGGACGAATCGATGATGGCGTTGGGGCCATAGCAACATCCGGCTGAATAACCCGCCCAGCAGCCCACATCCAATTCCGGTCACCACGACCGGGACGATGATATCCAGACCGATCTCGTGAATGTCGAAGTGGCCAAAATAGCTGTAGTTGCCCTGCAGGGCGATGGCGACCATCCCCGACAGGATGATCGTACTGAGCAAGACCCCGCTTGTACGGGTCTCCAGCTTGCGCCCCAATTCTTCGACGGCAAAGGCCACACCGGCTAGCGGTGTATTGAAGGCTGCCGCAATCCCCGCCGCCCCTCCGGCCAGAATGAGATCTTCGCTGCGGATGATTCGTGCATTGGGAAGGTAACGGTGGAAAAAATGCATGATCGAAGCGGCAACTTGCACCGACGGCCCTTCACGTCCAGCGGAAAACCCACCCGTCAGCGCCAGCGTGCCGAGGCCAATCTTGGCGAAGGCGATGCGCAGCGACACCAGTTTGTTGACGCGTTTGCCCTGATGCGCCAGGCGCGTCGCAGCGATCACTTGCGGGATGCCACTGCCCTGGGAGCCTACAAAAAAACGGGTGGTCAACCATACGACCAACATGCCGACCAAAGGGGTATAGATGAAAGGCAACCAGGGTCGTTCGGCAGTCTGTTGCGTAAATTGCGTCAGCGCCATATCGGCCAGTCGGGCAAACATCACGACAAGCAGTCCCGCCACGGTGGCGGCAGCCCAGAGCGTCACTCGTGTACGCCAGCGTATGGAGGCGAAGCGGCGACGCAACAGCAGTATCGGTTTGATCACCCGAGCGAATTCCCGTTGAGTTTCAGCACTGTGGTGCAGGCAAGACTAACCGGATATGCGGTGGCGTCCAATGGCGCTGGCCCGGTTCTATCCATGCAGCAACCACCAAGACTGGCTCAAGCCCCCTATCCGTCTCTGAATCAACTACAGTGGAATCACTCTGCATAAAGCCAAAAACAAGACGGAGATTTCCCATGCGAGTAAAAAACCGCTTCATCCTGCTGGCCGCCGCTACCTTTGCAATCGCCACTGCGGCTCAAGCCGCCCCGGTGTTCATCAACATCCTGACGGGCGGAACCAGTGGGGTTTACTACCCCATTGGTGTTGGCCTGTCACAGATCTACAACGATGGCATCCCTGGCGTGAAAACTTCGGTTCAAGCCACAAAAGCCTCGGTGGAAAATTTGAACCTGTTGCAAGCCGGTCGTGGAGAGTTGGCACTCGCACTGGGGGACTCTGTAGCGGATGCGAAGAACGGTGTGGAGGATGCCGGTTTCAGCACGCCGTTAACCAAATTGCGCGCCATCGCAGGGGCCTACCCCAACTATATTCAGATCGTGGCCAGCAAAGAGTCAGGCATCAAAACCCTGGCCGACCTCAAAGGCAGGACCATCTCGGTCGGAGCACCAAAGTCAGGCACTGAACTGAACGCACGTGCGATTTTCAAGGCAGCAGGCCTGACCTATGAAGACATGGGTAAAGTGCAATACCTGCCCTTTGCCGAATCTGTTGAATTGATCAAGAACAGGCAGTTGGATGCCACCCTGCAATCTTCCGGGTTGGGCATGGCGGCCATTCGCGATCTGTCCTCTGTCATGCCGTTGAACTACGTTGCGATCCCGACTGAAGTGGTCGCAAAAATCGGCAACCCCGCCTATCAGGGCGCCATGATTCCGGCCAATACCTATGACGGGCAACCTGAAGCGGTGCCGACGGTGGCGATCACCAACATTCTGGTCACGCGTGCCGACTTGCCCGATGAAGTGGCTTATGAAATGACCAAGCTGTTGTTCGAAAACCTGCCCCGTCTGGGCAACTCTCATTCGGCGGCCAAGGACATCAAACTGGAAAATGCAGCGAAAAACCTGCCGATAGCCCTGCACCCGGGCGCGGAACGTTACTACAAGGAAAAAGGCGCGTTGTAACGGCACAAGGCGTTGCGGCGTAGACCGCAGCGCCTTCGTTCGCTCTTTTCAATGTGGTCGTGAGGTAGGCAGCTAATGAGTGACGAGCATCAGGGCATCTCTGCGAATCCGCGAGACTGGCCAAAAACCCTGTTTTACGTGGCGTTGCTGTTCTCGATTTTTCAGATCGTCACCGCAGCGTTTGCCCCCATCTCAAGTCAGATATTACGCGCCGTACACGTCGGTTTTTTGCTTTGGGTAGTCTTTCTGAGCTACCCGGCTTACGGCAAGGATCGTCCTTGGCAGCCGCTGGCTTGGGTATTGAGTCTGGCCGGGATTGCTACGGCGTTGTATCAGTGGGTGTTCGAGGCCGACCTGATTCAGCGCTCAGGCGATCTGACGATCGCAGACACCGTCATCGGTCTCGTCCTGATTGCATTGGTGTTCGAAGCCGCACGACGGGTAATGGGAATAGCATTGCCCGTCATCTGTGGCCTGTTCCTGGCCTATGGCTTGTTTGGTGAGTATCTGCCCGGTGACCTGGCACACCGGGGATATGGATTTGACCAGATCATCAATCAACTTTCATTCGGCACTGAAGGGCTGTACGGAACACCCACTTACGTTTCGGCCACCTACATTTTCCTGTTCATCCTGTTCGGTGCGTTTTTAGAACAGGCTGGCATGATCAAGCTGTTCACCGATTTCGCGATGGGACTGTTCGGTCACAAGCTCGGCGGGCCGGCCAAGGTTGCGGTCGCCTCCTCGGCATTGATGGGAACCATTACCGGGTCGGGGATTGCCAACGTTGTGACGACAGGACAATTCACAATCCCGTTGATGAAGCGCTTTGGTTATCGGGCAGCGTTTGCCGGCGGGGTCGAAGCAACCTCCAGCATGGGCAGCCAGTTAATGCCGCCAGTGATGGGGGCCGTTGCCTTTATCATGGCTGAAACCATCAACGTACCGTTTATTGAGATTGCCAAGGCGGCATTGATTCCCGCGATTCTTTACTTCGGGTCGGTATTCTGGATGGTGCATCTGGAAGCTAAGCGCTCGAACCTCAAAGGCCTCCCCAAGGACCAATGTCCCAGTGCGCTAGGCGCTGTAAAGGAAAACTGGTATCTGCTGATTCCACTGGTGGTTCTGGTTTACTTACTGTTTTCCGGTCGCACGCCTCTGTTCTCCGGCATGGTGGGGCTGGCACTGACGGCCATCGTCATTCTTGGCTCGGCGATCATCCTGAGAGTGCACAGCCTGGGCCTGCGTTGTGCGTTCTGGATTGCCCTCGGGGTTCTGTGCACCGGATTCTTCCAGCTGGGAATCAGCGTGATTTTTTTAGTCATCGCAGTGCTGGTGTTCATGTGCGGACTCATCAAAGGTGGCCGGAAAACGCTGACGATTTGCCTGCATGCGCTGGTCGAAGGTGCACGACATGCCGTACCTGTGGGGATTGCCTGTGCACTGGTGGGCATCATCATCGGCGTGGTGTCTCTGACCGGTGTAGCCTCGACTTTTGCGGGTTATATCTTGGCCATTGGCCGGGACAACCTGCTGCTGTCACTGGTGCTCACAATGATCACTTGCCTGGTGCTCGGGATGGGCATTCCGACCATCCCCAACTACATCATTACCAGTTCAATCGCAGCACCTGCGCTGTTGGAACTGGGTGTGCCCCTGATCGTGTCACACATGTTCGTGTTCTATTTCGGAATCCTCGCCGACCTGACTCCACCGGTGGCCCTCGCCTGCTTTGCCGCAGCACCCATTGCGAAGGAAGCCGGATTCCGGATCAGCCTATGGGCCGTGCGTATTGCCCTCGCTGGATTCATTATTCCGTTCATGGCCGTCTACAACCCTGCGCTCATGTTGCAAGGTGACAGTTTATGGATGACGGCCTACATGCTGATCAAGACGACGCTGGCGGTCGGTCTGTGGGGAATGGCCTCAACGGGTTACTTACAGCAGAAGATGGCGCTATGGGAACGCATCTTGTGTGTGGGGGCGGGTGCGCTATTGATCGTGGCGTTGCCCCTGACCGATGAACTTGGTTTCGCACTTGGGTTGCTGGTAATCCTGCAACACCTTTGGCGGTCGCATCAGGTCGGGACGGCTGACGCATGATTGGATTGTGCATGGGCTTGGCGGGTGTCGCCTGGGCCCAGTTACCCATTTCGCAGTTCACACTGGCGTGGAACCACACCATCGAGAAGATTCGTTGGGAGGAGGACTATCGCGTCACTCAACATGGCCTGGTGTTGATGGAGGCCAGAATCCGAGGCAGTGGCGCGGGAATGGAAGTTCCCGAGGATGCTCGACTGGAGAACGGCAGTTGGCACTACCGTCGACAGGTGCCACCGCTTCAACCTCTGCGTCTGGGACGAACGCCTGAGGCTGGAGATTATCAATTATGTGTGGAGGGGACGTGTCACTTCATGAGTCGATGGGTTGGAGAACCGACCAACAGCCAGCCCTTCATACAAATCTGGAGTTGTGAGAGCAATTGATGCGGCGGTCATCGATTCGATTGCCTGAAAAGGCGCCTATGGAGGTATCGCGCGAATAATCGCCTCCTGGCTTGGTTCAATGATCGAAGAAGCCGCTCCCTTGAGTACGCTTCGACGAAACGCCCCAGATGCCTGCCTTATAGGCATCAGGGGTTGGCCCGGAAATCTCCGTAACCTCTCGGCAACTCCATCCAGGTATCAAGAGCTGCAAGCTGCCTGGCGACCGCAGCGTCCCACTCAGAACCTTGGGCCATGTTTTTACTCATCATGTCGCGGATGGCCGCTGTCGCCTGTTCGTACTCATGGTGTATTTCCAAGGCTTTTGCCAAAAACTCTTCTTGCCGAGTCATAGGGTGCTCCAGGGGCGGAAGCCAACCATTGATTTGCATTTATACACAACGGACATCAGTAGGAACTTGTTGGTTGCAAGAGGCGCGCTGACCGCCTCAGCCCCGAATCAGTCATGCCTGATTGCTTCGCTCCGTGACCTGACCTGCGTAGGTACATACCAAACCAAAGGCCAACAAAAAGAACGCCAGATACGGGGTCATGCGCTTCTTCCTCTCGGTACGGGGCTTGTCTGGTTGTGAATGTATTCGTGCTTTTGCAGGCATCATGGTTAAGGTGGGTTAAGAATTTTTAATCTTTGGCCGCAGGGCGGGTCATTAAGGTAGACCTGCTTAGGCTCTCGGAATCGAGTGGCAAGCACTAAAAGCAGGCGGAAGCGGAGGACGGTATGAGTTGCGCGTTGGTCATAGAGGACGACGAGGTTACGGCGGAAATCATCACCGCTGAACTCCAACGCCACGGTTTCAGTTCAAAATGGGCTGCGACTGGACGTGACGGGCTGGCACTGGCGATTGCAGGTGGTTTTGACGCCATTACCTTGGATCGAATGCTTCCCGATTTTGACGGACTGACGATTGTCAGTACATTGCGTAGTCTCGGAATTCAAACGCCGGTCCTGATGATCAGCGCACTTTCAGACGTCGATGAGCGTGTTCAGGGGCTGCGCGCTGGCGGCGACGACTATTTGACCAAACCCTTTTCTGCTATCGAAATGGTTGCCCGTCTTGATGCGTTGCTTCGGCGCACCAGTGCGGATACAAGCCGTCCGCAACTCTGTTGCGGAAACCTGCAACTGGATCTGGTTGAGCACAAACTGACTCGAAATGACGAGCACATCCTGTTGCTACCGACCGAATTCAAGCTACTCAATTACCTGATGCGCAATGCCGGTCAATTGGTCACCCGGACCATGCTTTTCGAAGAGGTCTGGGGTTATCACTTTGATCCTGGGACGAACATCATTGATGTTCACATTGGGCGGCTGCGCAAAAAGCTCGAGGGTGACGAAGGTACTCCCGTCATTCATACAATACGTGGTACCGGCTATGTCCTTACTCCCAAAGACTGAGGAATGGCGCTCGTCCGGTAGTCGATTGATCGGGTTCTACGCCGTGTTTTTTGTGGTTTGGGGCGCGCTCTTCACCGGAGTGTTGTACTGGCAAATATCCCACTACCTGGGGACCGTTGCAGAGCGAACGTTATTGCAGCGGGCCCACTATTATCAAAAAATCGATGACGAAAAACTGGTGCAAGAACTGGCTGCCAGTGAAGCCTATTCAACCCCCGGGATTGATGCTTACGGATTGTTCACTGCCGACGGACAACACGTTGCCGGAGACTTGCTCAAACTGCGCTCCAATTTGCCCGATGATGGCAAGGTTCATTATCTCGAGCGCGGACTGAGCATTGCGTTACCTGACAAGGAAACCAGAAGCAGTTATGCCCTCTTAGCACGCCGCCCTGACGGGCATATTCTTATTCTGGCGCGCGACGGTGGCTCGATCTTGGCCGTTGGCGGGATTATCGAGCAGGCATTGATGTGGGGATTTTCGTTAACACTCATCCCCGGATTGATTGGCTGGTATTTGTTGAGGCGTCTGCCGTTACGCCGCGTCAAACGCCTGCAGCTTTGTACCGAAAGTATCGTTTCTGGCAACTTGTCGGAGCGCTTGCCCTTATCCGCTCGCCGCGATGAGTTGGATATGCTGGCGAGCGCCGTGAATACGATGCTCGATCATATCGAGCAACTGATGCATGAGGTAAAGAGCGTCTGTGATGGAGTCGCCCACGATCTGCGTACGCCACTAACACGGCTGCGTGCAAGGCTTTATCAGCTCCAGCAACTGCCTATGGACAGTGATCATGAGCAAATATTGAATCAAGCCCTTGAAGAAAGCGAATCGATCATGGTGCGTTTTCAAGGCTTGCTTCGGGTTGCTGAACTCGATGACATTCGTCGCCGCTCGGCCTTTGCGCCGTTACAAATCATGGCGCTGCTGCAGCAGGCTCATGAATTTTATGAGCCTTTAGCTCTAGATCGTTCTCAGACGCTCTCCCTGGAAATAACCAATGACCTGCCCCAGTTGTATGGCGACTCTTCGTTGATGTTTGAAGCCTTGGTCAACTTGCTCGATAACGCGATTAAATTTACCCCAGAGGGAGGCCACATCAAATTGCGAGGAAGTATCGAGGCATCATCGGTCATCATTGAAGTTGCTGACGATGGGACTGGCATACCCGAGACAGACCGTACAAATGTCATCCGCAGGCTCTACCGAGGCGATGCCAGCAGAATGCAGCCTGGGCATGGCCTCGGATTGTCCCTGGTCGCGGCCATCGTGAAATTGCACGGCTACACGCTGGATATCCAGCCCACCACCATGCATAGCGGTACCCGCGTCTTGATTGTCTGCCCGATGGTGTCCCCTTGATCTACGGACTTACCGGTATCTGCACATTAAATTTTACTTAATCCAGCTTAATTTGAGCCCCTCCCGAGCTCAGGGCTAGCTTTGCAGCACATTTTACTGATCCAAGGCCTCTTCCTTGTGAGATACCTGTTGTCCCCGCTTGTGTTAACAGTGCTCTGTCTAACGATGCAAATAGTCTTCGCCAACCCTGCACTGGGTGAAACCCACTCACCTGGGGCGATGATCCCGGCGCCGCCCAAGCTCGGGGCTAAAGCCTGGATACTGATCGACGCGGCTACGGGTAGCGTGATTACCAGTCACAACAGCGATATGCGCTTACCCCCTGCGAGCCTGACGAAAATGATGACCGCGTTTGTTACCACAGCTGAAATCAAGGCCGGGCATGTCAAAGCTGATGACATCAGCTCCATTAGCGAAAATGCCTGGCGTACGGGGGGTTCAAGAATGTTTCTTGATCCAGGCAGCTCGGTTTCAGTTCGCGATTTGCTCAGCGGCGTGATTATCGACTCTGGAAATGACGCGAGCGTTGCCCTCGCCGAACATGTGGCCGGAAGTGAGGGTGCCTTCGTCGGGATGATGAATTCGACCGCATCTGAACTAGGTATGGGTAACACACATTTTGCGAATTCCACCGGGCTGCCGGATCCAGAGCATTATTCATCCGCTCGCGATATGGCTTTGCTGGCTCGGGCAATCATCAGCCAAGGGGCTCAGTCCTACGCCCTTTACTCCAGAAAACACTTTTCCTGGAACGGTATTCGGCAGGCCAATCGCAATCTGCTTCTATGGCGCGACGCAAGCTTTGACGGTTTGAAGACTGGCCATACTGAGGCCGCCGGCTATTGCTTGGTGGCGTCATCGCACCGAGCCGGGCGACGCCTGATCAGTGTGATATTGGGTGCCAGCAGCGTACATAAACGCACGGCAGAAACGGAAAAGCTCATGGGTTATGGCTTTCGCTACTTTGATACCCGAACGTACAAAAAAGCAGGGGAGATACTCTCGTGGCCTACGCTGTGGAAAGGTAAAGAACGGTTGATCGCTGTAGGACTACTGGACGATCTGACCCTCACCTTGCCAAAAAATGAGAATCGCGAGGTAGAGACACGACTGGAGATTGATGGACCTCTCGAGGCGCCTATTTCTGCTGGCACCATCGTTGGCCAACTGGATCTGTACGAAGCTGAGCAGAAACTTGGGAGCCTGCCATTGATAACACTTGAAGACGGTGAATCCGGTGTTTGGTGGATACGTTGGTGGGACACGATGCATCTGTTTTTTTACAAAACCATCCGCGATTGGTTCGATGAACCTGTGACTGCATGACCGTGGCCGACGTGACCTCGCACCGGCGTGGAAATCGTCGGAGAACTCACTGAGCAGGAGCATCCGATGACCTCCGATGACTTGCGAAGAGAATTTGCACTGTCGAAGTTCTTCAATGGCAACTCATCACTGAATGACGCCGTCCAAGGACTGAGTCAGGAAGAGAAAAAGGCATGTATCGAGTCAGCCTTTGAAGAAGAAGCCAAGCGCTTGGGGATCGAGGTGTGGGAACTGACGCTTACCCTGATTTCCGAGTCTCCCAAAGAACTTGAATATCTGACTCTAGCGTTTCATCGAGAAATAGCAGAAATGGTAGAAATGGAGTGGGAGGAGTATTGCAAGCTGAATGGAATTGACGGGCAGACTTCTTAAGTCATTGGAGGACGATCATGAGTTTTGAAGATATTTCAGCGGGCATTGATATTCCTGATGATTTTTCACAGTTTTGGATATCAACGCCCTTTAGCCTCGGACTCAATGGCCGAGGCGAGTTCTCTGGCATTTTTTCCGTGCGGTGCAGCCCAGAAGGCTAGCCGGTGAGGTGAAGAAAATGCATATGTCGCTCGTACTGATCAAGGATATCCCCAATCACGTCTTCGCGAGACCATCCCATAATATCGTGATCCTGCCCCCCTTCACGTAGATGTACCTCGGCTCGAAAGTATTTACGCTCATCATCCTGCGTGTCACTTATTGCAAAGCTGGGCATGTTGTAGGGATGGGGTCGCACCTCATAAATGAACTCAGGATTATCAGCACTTCCAACGCTGAGCCGAACGCTACCGTCCTCCACATCCTCGACATTGCAAGAATAGCCCTGCTTGCGCCATTCCTCCGCCACCGACTGGCAGGCCGGCTTTGCGGTCTCTGAAATGAAGCGAAGTATATGAGCTCGACGCGGGAACATGGCCATGGTTCTTAGCCGGCGTTGCCAGCCCCCCGTGCCACGAGCCGTGCCTGGCGAAAGTGATTGATAACGCAATCCGCGCTTTGTGGCGTCGAGCTTCAGCGCCTTGAGCAATCCTCGCATGCTGAAAAGAAGAATGATGGTGAACGGCAATGCGCTGGCAATGGTCGCTGTCTGTAGCGCTTTCAGACCGTCGGCCAACAGCAGTGCGATTGCCACCAAGCCCATGCTGCAAGCCCAGAAGACCCTTTGCCAGACTGGTGTTTTCGTAGACCCTCCCGAGGCCAGCATATCAACCACCATTGCCCCGGAGTCTGCGGAAGTCACAAAAAACACTAAGACCATGACGATGGCAACCAGTGAGATCACCCCGGAAAATGGGAAGTGCTGGAGGAAGGCAAATAATGCGAGGGATGTATCCTTATCGATGGCCGCTCCAAGGTCTGACAGCCCGTCTGTGAGAATCATGTGAATCGCGGTATTACCAAACACCGTCATCCACAGCAGTGTGAAACCCGCCGGCACCAGCAGAACGCCCGTCACGAATTCACGAATAGTTCGGCCACGAGAAATACGAGCGATGAACAGACCCACGAACGGAGACCAGGCCAGCCACCAGCCCCAGTAGAACAGCGTCCACCCGCCAATCCAGTCCGTAGGCTGGTAGGCATACAGGTTCAAGGTTCGACTGATGATTTCCGTAAGATAACCTCCAGTGTTCTGTACGAAGGTTTGCAGAATGAACACCGTCGGTCCAAGCACGATGACCATTACAAGCAACAGAACCGCCAGGCTCAGGTTGAGCTCGGAAAGTCGACGTACCCCCTTGTCCAAGCCAGTGACGACAGAGATTGTGGCCAGGGCTGTTGTGGCAATGATCAAGATGATTTGCACTGTTGTGCTGATCGGTATATCGAACAGGGCGTTGAGTCCCGTATTGATTTGAGAGACACCAAAGCCAAGTGAGGTGGCGACGCCTAGAACGGTCCCGATGATCGCGAAGATATCGACAGCGTGGCCAATAGGGCCGTAGATGCGATCACCAATCAACGGATACAGGGCAGACCTCAGCGTTAATGGCAAGCCGTGCCGATAACTGAAGTAAGCCAGGATCATCGCTACGATGGCGTAGATCGCCCAAGCATGCAGCCCCCAGTGAAAAAAGGTGATTTTCATCGCCTCGCGGGCGGCCGCAACCGTACTGCCGTCCCCCACGGGCGGATTGAGAAAGTGCATGACGGGTTCAGCCACACCAAAGAACATCAAACCAATGCCCATGCCCGCCGAGAACAGCATCGCGAACCAGGTCGTGCTGCTGTAGTCCGGGGTACTGTGATCCGGCCCCAGCTTGATGTCTCCGTACCTGCTCATGCCGAGGAAAACCACTGTGCCGAGAATGATGGCTACCGCCAATATATAAAACCAGCTCACATTGGTAATGATCCAATGTTGGACATTGGCGAACACGACTTGGGCATGATTATGGAAGATGCTGGCGTATAGAACCAAGAGAAGCAGGATGACAGCTGAGGTGTAAAAAACCGGCGGGTTGAGCGTAGGTTCGGCGTTTGGGTCGGCATTGGGTGTCATGCAAGTCACCTGGAAATAAAGCACATCCTTGACGTATCAGGTGGCGCTTTGGGTTGCCCTTCAGCGCCATGTTCCGTTACACCTGCGGGTCAATGACATTAAGTGAAAATAAAAACCGAACGCCCAAAGGCACTCGGATCACAGCGCTTAGCGTAGCACTAGGATGGGATAGCCTGGATGCTCGAAGGTTCCGGATCGCCCTACTCGCCTTGAGCATCCACCACTTCGATCCGAGTGATTCCGACCAGGCTCGCCTGCTCGATAATCTCCTCGGGTGTGGAGTCAGCATCAGGCATGATCAGGCTGTTCTCACCGTCCCCGAAATGTAACTGCAACACGTGCATGGCCGCGTCCTGAATGGGCAATTCAGGCTGTTGCAGTTCAAGCTGATGGGTACGGGGCTGATCGTTGAACAGATACGTGATCGTGTAATTGCGCATGGATGACACCCTCAGAATAGTAATCGTCAACCATCCTGACTGAGTGGTCAGCTTATAGTTCAAGTAGATGGCTGTTCATGCATTTCGATTCAATCAGCCGCTCTGATCAGCCTCGCGACAATGACTTCAAACGCTCCACCAGCGCGGCTTCGAAAATGATGTAAAGCCTCTCGGCATCGCCGGCACGCAAAGCACCGCCGGTTTCCAGTCCCAGCACGAAACCATCCGCCCTCGCCCCTGCCTTGACAGCAATGATCATCGAGTCTGCCCGGACAATCTGCGCCAGCAGCCGATCGGCTTCCCGCTGGATCTTTTCGCCCAACACCACGCCTTCCACATCGCCACCCAACCGGACTCCGATTTGTGACAGAACCCCTTTCAGCAACAAGGGCCTGCTCTCTCAATACACCTCGCAAATCTATTCAATGTCCGCGCAACGCAGTCTCGTCATTCTTGCTCGGTGCGGATACGCCGCTCGTGGAATCTGGCATCTCGTCGAACCGCCTGCGGCGGAACGCCAAACCCTCGCATGAACACTTCGCGCATGTGGCGACGGTCTCGAAATCCCGTTTCCTTCGCCACGCGGTCCATGCTGTGACGACTTTGCTCGATCATCAGGCGAGCGGCCTCCAGACGCAGGCTTTCAACAGCCTTGGCCGGTGACTGACCTGTCTCGGCGGTAAACACCCGGGTGAATTGTCTGGGGCTCAAGTGCACGACGTCGGCAAGTTCCTCCACGCTGAGCGGGCGATCCAGGTGCGTGCGCGCATACTCCAGCGCACTTTGAATACGGTCAGACTTTGGAGCAAGCGTGAGCAGTTCCGAATGCTGGGATTGCCCGCCCGAGCGCCGTTGATGCATGACCAGCTTGTGCGCCACCGACCTCGCCATGTCCGTCCCCAAGTCCTTTTCAACCATGCCCAGCGCCATGTCCAGCGCGGCTGTCATGCCAGCCGACGTCCAGATGGGACCGTCGACGATGAAGATCCGGTCTTCCTCGACCTCGATTTTCGGATGCAGCTCACGGAGCTTGTTCGCATACGCCCAGTGGGTGGTCGCCCTTCGATGGTCCAGAACACCAGCCTGTGCCAGAACGAACGAACCGGTGCACAGACCCGCTGTGCGTCGGGCTCCGTCGACGAAGGCGCGCACACTGGCCAGCACCTCTTCACCCGGAGGGTTCAACGGGGTCAGCGTACCGGTAATCATCCAGGTGTCAGCCAATCCCGGGGCGCCCAGAGGGAGCGTGTCGATGTACATGCCCAGCGAGGAACGCACTGTGCCGCCGCCGATCGAGAAGTTCTGGACCTTGTAGATCTCTTCCCCCGCGACGATGTTGGCGAACTCGAATACAGCCTGGGTTGCCAGGGACATCACCTGAAAACCTTCGGTAATCAGATAGCCGACGCGATGCATGACTGAACTCCTTTTTGAATGTCCTTAAACACTACCATATACGTCGTTTAAGACATCACCCCCCTCCTTCATCATGGCTCCACACCCAACCCCACGGAGCTTGATCATGACGCAACAATACAAAGGCACTGCGCTCATTACCGGCGCGTCCACCGGCATCGGCTCGATCTACGCCGAACACCTTGCCCGCCGCGGGTACGACCTGGTGCTGGTGGCACGCAACCGTGAACGTCTGAACACACTGGCCAGCCGTCTGACTACCGAAACCCGGCAGAACATCGAAGTGTTGCAGGCAGATCTCGGCCGCCCGGAGGACCTCGCCAAGGTAGAACGCAAGTTGCGTGAGGACGCCAGCATCACCTTGCTGGTCAACAATGCCGGCATCGGCACCCATACCGGCCTGCTGGAGAGCGATGTCGAGCGGATGGCCGAGATGATCACGCTGAACGTCACCGCCCTCACCCGCCTGACCTACGCCGCGATTCCAGGTTTTGTCGCCCGTGAACAAGGCGCCGTGATCAATATTTCGTCCATCGTCAGCCTGGCGCCAGAGCTGCTCAACGGCGTGTACGGCGGCAGTAAAGCCTACGTCACCGCATTCACCCAGTCCCTGCACAAGGAACTCTCGGATAAAGGCATCCGGATTCAGGCTGTCCTGCCCGGCGCGACCGCAACGGACTTCTGGCAGATCGGTGGATTGCCTGTCGAGCATCTGGATCCGGGCATCGTGATGTCGGCCCAGGACCTGGTCGCCGGCGCCCTGCAGGACTTCGACAACGGCGTGCTGATCTCCATCCCCTCGATGCACGACCTGCAAGGCTACGAGCGTTACGAAGCCAGCCGCCAAGCCTTGTTCTCCGAACTTTCGAGCAACCGGCTCGCACCGCGCTACAACGCCAACTGATCGCTATCTAAAGGATATGAATCATGAAACTCAGCGCTAACACGATTTTCATCACCGGCGGCACTTCCGGCATTGGCCGCGCTTTGGCCGAGGCGTTCCACCAGCGCGGCAATCAAGTCATCATCGCGGGGCGTCGCCAGGCCCTGCTGGATGAGATCGCCCGAGCCAACCCCGGAATCGACACGGTGCAGCTGGACATCAATGACCCGCAGCAGATCAAGGCAGTCGCCCAGGAAGTCATACGCCGCCATCCCGCGCTGAACGTGATCATCAATAACGCCGGGATCATGCCGTTCGATAATCCCGCCTCGGGCGACTACGACGACGAACAGGCGGTGAGCCTGCTGCAAACCAACCTGCTCGGCCCGGTACGTGTCAGCGCTGCATTCGTCGAACACCTCAAGCGTCAACCCGAAGCCTTTATCATCAACAACAGCTCCGTGTTGGCCTACCTGCCGCTGGCCGCGACCGCGTTGTACTCGGCGACGAAGGCGGCCATTCATTCCTACTCGCTGTCGCAACGCTTCACCCTGCGCGACACCCGCGTAAAAGTGCTGGAGATTGCACCGCCGTGGGTCGACACCGACCTGATTCACAAAAGCGGCGATGAGCGCGCCATGCCGCTCGACGAATTCATTCAGGAAACCCTGGAAAAACTCGAGACGGCGACCACTGAGGTGTTGGTGGATCGGGTTGTCCCGTTGCGCGCCAACCAGGGTATGAATGAGCACGCGCTGATCAACCAGTTCAACCAGGCACTGGTAGAGAACCCGATTCCGGTCGCCTGAGTCGAAGCCATCTGTCGTCAAGGCTGCCAGCCCTCCCTGATGGAAGGCTGGCAGCTTTGTATTTTCCGCAACATGCGGGAAGTCTTCCTGCGATCTGCTTCTGCCTGAAGAAGGTCGCCGTGGTCACGAATACCTGAAGGTCATCTACGCGAACGATGTCTTCACGATGAAGCTGGCGCTGTTAGCCATTAGTCTAATCAGCCGAAGCCCGGGCGTGGCCACTACCTGTCAAAACTCCCACATCCCCTGGCAGAAAAGCGACTTTCAACCGCATTTCAATATCGCTTGCAGCCTCACAGGAACCTACCGTCCCCGATCCGACGCGCCTTCGAGCCGCAAACTACACTTCATTCTGATTTAGTGATTTAACTAGGTAGTTACCTAACTATATAATGCTCGCCTCATTTCAACGGGACATTCAACGTGAAGCAGAGTCAACGCCTCTCGGGCATATCAACATTCATTCTGGTCGGGCTGGGCGTGGTCATCGCTCTGCTCGGCCTGGCACTGGCCGCTGGCGGTGTGAAATTGGTCAGCCTGGGAGGCTCCTGGTACTTCCTGGTGGGTGGTCTGGCGATGGCCGTTTCCGGTCTGCTGATCGCGCGGCGCAAGCCTGCCGGTGCCTGGCTGTTCGCGGCGTTTCTGGTTGGGACCGCCATCTGGGCCGTGATCGACGCAGGACTTGTGTTCTGGCCAGTGTTCTCGCGCCTGTTCATGTTCAGCGCTGTGGGTCTGGTGGTCGCGCTGGTCTATCCGCTGCTCAAACGCGCCAATGGTGACGTTGCAGGTCGCGGTGCTTACGGCGTTGCGGCTGTTCTGGCCGTTGGACTGGCCGTGGCTGCCGGCAACATGTTCGTCGCGCACCCGACTGTCGCCCCGACCGGCACCGGCCCGGGCCTGACGCCGGTCGAGCCGGAAAAGGCGCAAAAAGACTGGGCGCATTACGGTAATACCGAGGGCGGCAGCCGCTTTGCCGCGCTGGATCAGATCAATCGCAGCAACGTCGACAAGCTGAAAGTGGCGTGGACCTACCACACCGGCGACATCGCCGAGAGCGACGGCAATGGCGCCGAAGACCAGCTGACTCCGCTGCAGATCGGCAACAAGGTGTTCATTTGCACCCCGCACAACAACCTGATTGCGCTGGATGCCGATACCGGTAAAGAGCTCTGGAAAAACGCGATCAACGCTCAGTCCAAAGTCTGGCAGCGTTGCCGTGGCATGGCGTATTTCGACGCCAGCACCGCCGTCGTCAAACCGGCCAGCTCGCCAGTGACTGAAACCCCGACCGCTCCGGTCGCCAACTGCACGCGTCGTTTGCTGACGAATACCATCGACGCCCGCCTGATCGCGGTCGATGCCGACACTGGCGAGTTCTGCCGGGGTTTCGGCAACAACGGCCAGGTCGATCTGAAGGCTGGTCTGGGTGATGTCCCGGACAGTTACTATCAACTGTCCTCCGCGCCACTGATGGCCGGCACCACCGTGGTGGTTGGCGGTCGTGTGGCTGACAACGTGCAAACCGACATGCCAGGCGGCGTGATCCGCGGTTTCGACGTCATGACCGGTGCCATGCGCTGGGCCTTCGACCCGGGCAATCCAACCGATCGCAAGGCACCGGCAGACGGCAGCACCTATGTGCGCAGCACGCCGAACAGCTGGGCGCCGATGTCCTATGACCCGGCGACCAATACGATCTTCCTGCCGATGGGCAGTTCGTCCACCGACATCTATGGTGTCGAGCGCAGCAAACTCGATCACACCTACGGCGCCTCCGTCCTGGCGCTGGACGCCAACAGTGGCGAAGAAAAGTGGGTATTCCAGACCGTGCACAACGACCTCTGGGACTTCGACTTGCCGATGCAGCCAAGCCTGATCGACTTCACCAAGGACGGTAAAACCGTGCCAGCGGTGGTCATCGGCACCAAGGCCGGGCAGATTTACGTGCTCGACCGCGCTACCGGCAAACCGTTGACCGACGTTAAAGAAGTGCCGGTCAAGGCTGCCAATATCCCCAACGAGCCGTACTCCCCTACCCAGCCGAAATCGGTGGGCATGCCGCAGATCGGCGCCCAGCACCTGACTGAATCGGACATGTGGGGCGCCACGCCGTACGACCAGTTGCTGTGCCGGATCGATTTCAAGTCGATGCGTTACGACGGCTTGTACACCGCGCCGGGCACTGACAAATCCCTGAGTTTCCCGGGTTCGCTGGGCGGCATGAACTGGGGCAGCATCTCCACTGACCCGGTGCACGGTTTCATCTTCGTCAACGACATGCGCCTGGGCCTGTGGATTCAGATGATTCCGTCGCAGAACAAGGCTCAGGTCTCTTCCGGTGGCGAAGCGCTGAACACCGGCATGGGCGCGGTGCCGCTCAAGGGCACGCCTTACGCCGTGAACAAAAACCGCTTCCTGTCGGTCGCCGGCATTCCGTGCCAGGCCCCGCCGTTCGGTACGCTGACCGCCATCGACATGAAAACCCAGAAAGTCGCGTGGCAAGTTCCGGTCGGCACCGTTGAAGACACCGGCCCGCTCGGCATCCGCATGCACCTGCCGATCAAGATCGGTCTGCCAACCCTCGGCGGCACGCTGTCGACTCAGGGCGGCCTGATCTTCATCGCCGGTACTCAAGACTTCTACCTGCGCGCGTTCAACAGCGCCAACGGTGAAGAAATCTGGAAAGCGCGTCTGCCGGTCGGCAGCCAGGGTGGCCCGATGACCTATGTGTCGCCGAAAACCGGCAAGCAATACGTGGTCATCACCGCCGGTGGCGCTCGCCAGTCGACCGATCGCGGCGACTACGTGATGGCGTACGCCCTGCCGTAAACCGCAGCGTCCCCCTTCACTTCACTTGTGCGCGGCACCTTCGGGTGTCGCGTCGTTTCATGTCCTTCGTTCTGGATTTGCGCAATGTCATTGGCTGTTCGCTTTTCTCACGCCGGGGTTTTCACCGGCATGCTGTTCGGTCTCACCTGCGGCGCTGTCCTGCCCGCTCTTGCCGACACCGATTCAAACGTGTTCACCCGCAACACCCTGACCGGCGACTGGGGCGGCCTGCGCCACCAGCTCGACGAAGACGGCATCAAGTTCACCGGTGATTACACCGGCGAAACCGCCTACAACGCCGATGGCGGCCTGCATCGCTCGGCGCGTTACTCGCAAAACATCAAACTCGGCGCGCAGTTCGACCTGAGCAAGCTGTACGGCGTGGACAACGCCGGCAAGATTCAGCTGACCATCAACGATCGACGCGGCAACAGTGCCTCCGAAGACCTGGTCGGCAACCGTTTGCCGATCCAGGAAAACTACGGCGGCCTCTACACCCGCCTGACCGAGCTGAGCTACGAGCGCAGCCTGTTGACCCCGGCGCTGAACGTCAAACTCGGCTACATGGCCATGGGCAACGACCTCGGCGGGCTGGACAGCGGCATTCTCTGCAACTTCATGAACGCCGGTTTCTGCGGCCATCCGCTGAACATGTCCGGTGGCAGCGGCTGGACCAACTACCCCAACGCGCATCTGGGTGTGCGGGTGAAATACGACCTGTCCCCGGCCTGGCAACTGCGCGTGGCCGCGTTCAATGTCGATCCGCAAAGTAACGGCAATTCCAGCCGTGCCTGGCACCTGGGCCCGAAACACACCACCGGCACCGTGGTGCCGATCGAGCTGGTCTACAAGCAGGCAGGCAAACTGCCGGGCGAGTACAAGGTGGGTTATTACTACGACAGCTCCGACGTCAAACGCATCGGCAGTGACAAGGAAGTGTCCGGGCGCGGCGGTCACTACGTCCTGATCGACCAGACCGTCTGGGCTTCGGACACCTCGGAAGGGCGCAGCCTGCATGCCTTCGGCCAATACTCGGCGGCCAGCGAAGCGGCTTCGCCGTTCAGCAAGTGGTACGGCACCGGCCTGGTTCTGTACAAGCCTTTTGAAGGCCGCCCGCGTGACACTGTGGCGTTGGGCTACGGCCGCGCAGTGCCGAACCCGCGCAGCCGCGATGTACTGCAGGACACCGCCGTGGCCAATGGCGCCGCGTTCCCCAATCTGGACAGCGCCGAACAATTGATCGAACTCGGCTACGGCTATCAAGCCACTCCATGGCTGACGCTGCGCCCGAATGTGCAATACATCATCGAACCGGGCGCGTTCTCCGGGCAGGACATCGACAATGCGTTGGTGTTTGGATTGCAGGTGAAAGCTGCGCTCTGACGCCGACGATCTCTGATCGTGAATGACTGACTTGGCCGGCCAAGTGCCGGCAGTCTCTGTCATTGCGAGCAGCCCATCGACAGCTCAAGGTCGCGCACTGGCTGGCGGACCTTGTAGCAGCCGACGGAATCGGGCCCGAACACTTGGCCGAGGTGCTGCGGTATCGGCCAAGAACGCTCCAGCCGGTGTCAGCCCTTGGTCAGGTCAACCAACGGCGCCTGCCGCACCTCAGTCTCCCGCCCGCCCTGAATCTCGCTCACCTGCTTCAAGGCCTTGTCCACGGCCGCCTTATCCGCCAACAAGCTGTAGCTGATGCGGAAGTTTTTGTGTTCCTTCGGCCCGATGGTGGGGACCAGGTTCAGTGGGCGCTGATAACGGCGGTTGTAGGAAAAACTTGTCCCCGGCTCCAGCCCGGTGACGTAACCCTGACCTTGGGTATCGGTGTTCTTCCACAGGGAAAACACCGGCAATGTTTGCGTATTGAAGCCAACCGAAACGCCCAGGCTGCCGGCCTTGTTATGCAACACGGTCAACGTATCGCCCTTGGCATCGGCATACGGCACCACGTTGTAAACCGTTTCGTCGTAGTCCTTGGTCGGTGCGCGGTAGGTTTGCCATTCAGCCAAATCGCTCTGGGCCTTGTCGTTGAACGGCGACACCTGTTTCACCGGCGCGGCAAAACGAGCGCCTTGCTCCAGAAACGGGGTGCTGAAGTTGCTGTGGTACAGCGCCTGGTATTCCTTCGGATAGTCGCCGTTGTTGGTCAGGGTGTCGTTGAGGGCGAACACGACGCTGCCCGGTTCAGTGACCAGTTCGGTGGCGACGGAGAAGTCGACTTTCTTGAACGCCTGCTCTTTCAGTTCACCGCGCAGGGTGATGGCGTACGGTGGCGTTTCATCGATGTGCAGGGTGACTTTGTTCGCCGGAATGTTGGCAGCCCGACCGTGCAGGGTCAGCAGTTCGCCGTTGTCGACGCCGGGGTGGCCGACCCATTCGTATCCGCAGCGGGTCACCAGCTCATTGAAACCCTCCAGCCAACCCAGACCGCCGCGGCCATTGAGTTCGATGAAGGACGGATTGACCACCTCCTTGACTGGCGAATCCCAACCCATTCGCACATTGCCGACCGAGGCCTGCAAGACGTTCATTCCTCGCGTCGGCACCACCGAGAGTTTCATCGTGCCGTTATCGATGTCGACAATGCTGACGCCCTCCTGCCGACCGCCATGCAAGGTACGCAGGCTGACGCTGAAGGGTTTGTCGGTTTTCACGCCGAGTTGCTGGCTGGTGATCTGCCAGTTCTGAGCGGCTTTGTCGGTGTCGAGCAGAACGTAATCCCAGGCCATGGCGTGGGAGGCAGCGGACAGTGCGCTGAGGGCAACAACGAGTTTGAGCGGGGTCATGGCAGCAGCCTTTCTTGGAGTTGTAACCTTTTTTATAAACGTGATGAAACGTTTCAGCAAGCATAAAAAAAGCGACGCAACGGCGGTTCCAGGAAAGGATCGGACAAACCGCAAATCGCAGACCGCCAGTTGATGGGCTCGAAGGCCTTCTTTCATCTTCGCATCACAAAAACAAACGCCCCGAACAAGTCGGGGCGTTTGTCGTGTGCGCGCTGCAAAAACAATCAACCCGCGACGTGGGCTCGCGCCGCGTGCAGTTTCTTGTAGCTCTCGATCAGGCGCAGGTGTCGATCCAGCCCTTCCAGCTTCATGCTGGTGGGCGTCAGACCGTAGAAGCGCACGCTGCCGTTGACCGAGCCGATCGCCGCATCCATGCGTTCGTCGCCGAACATGCGGCGGAAGTTGGCTTCGTAATCTTCCAGCTGCAGATCCTCGTCCAGTTCCATTTCCAGCACGACGTTGACTGCTTGATAGAACAGACCACGCTCGACCGTGTTGTCGTTGTATTGCAGAAAGGCTTCGACCAGATCCTTGGCCTGCTCGAACTTCTGCAAGGCGAGGTAAATCAGCAGGCGCAATTCCAGGATGGTCAACTTGCCCCATGGCGTGTTGTCGTCGAACTCGATGCCGATCAGCGTGGTGATATCGGTGTAGTCGTCCAGCTCGCTGTGTTCCAGGCCTTTGACGAGGTTGCGCAGGCCGACTTTGCTCAGGTTGTGCAGGTTGAGGATGTCGGCACGGAACTGCAGCGCTTTGTTGGTGTTGTCCCAGATCAGGTCTTCTACCGGGTAGATCTCCGAATAGTCCGGCACCAGAATACGGCAGGCCTTGGCGCCGATGTGCTCGTAGACCGCCATGTAGACTTCCTTGCCCATGTCTTCGAGGATGCCGAACAGCGTCGCGGCATCTTCGGCGTTGGAGTTTTCGCCATTGCCGGAGAAGTCCCACTCGACGAATTCGAAGTCGGCCTTCGCGCTGAAGAACCGCCACGACACCACGCCGCTGGAATCGATGAAGTGCTCGACGAAGTTGTTCGGCTCAGTCACGGCCTGGCCCGAGAAGGTCGGCTGTGGCAGGTCGTTGAGGCCTTCGAAGCTGCGGCCCTGCAGCAACTCGGTAAGGCTGCGTTCCAGCGCCACTTCGAAACTCGGGTGCGCGCCGAACGAGGCGAACACGCCACCGGTGCGCGGGTTCATCAGCGTCACGCACATCACCGGGAATTCACCGCCCAGCGATGCGTCCTTGACCAGCACCGGGAAGCCCTGCTCTTCCAGCGCCTTGATCCCGGCGAGGATGCCCGGGTATTTCGCCAGCACCTCTTGCGGCACATCCGGCAGGGCCATTTCGCCCTCGAGGATTTCGCGCTTGACCGCCCGTTCGAAGATTTCCGACAGGCACTGCACCTGGGCTTCGGCCAGGGTGTTGCCGGCGCTCATGCCGTTGCTCAGAAACAGGTTTTCGATCAGGTTGGACGGGAAATACACCACCTCACCGTCGGACTGACGCACGAACGGCAGCGAGCAAATGCCGCGCTGGGTGTTGCCGGAGTTGGTGTCGTACAGGTGCGAGCCGCGCAGTTCGCCGTCGCGGTTGTAAATACCGAGGCAATATTCGTCGAGGATCTCTACGGGCAACTCATCTTTGGCGCCCGGTTTGAACCAGCGCTCGTCTGGATAATGCACAAACTCGGCATTGGCGATCTCTTCGCCCCAGAACTGATCGTTGTAGAAGAAGTTGCAGTTCAGCCGCTCGATGAATTCGCCCAGCGCCGAGGCCAGCGCACCCTCTTTGGTCGCGCCCTTGCCGTTGGTGAAGCACATCGGCGACTGCGCATCGCGGATGTGCAATGACCAGACGTTAGGCACGATGTTGCGCCACGAAGCGATTTCGATCTTCATGCCCAGGTCGGCCAGAATCCCCGACATGTTGGCGATGGTTTGTTCCAGCGGCAGGTCCTTGCCGGCAATGCAGGTGCCCGCGCCTGAGGTGGAAACCGGCATCAGCAAGGCCTGGGCATCGGCGTCGAGGTTCTCGACTTCCTCGATCACAAACTCTGGCCCGGCCTGCACCACCTTCTTCACCGTGCAACGGTCGATCGAGCGCAGGATGCCCTGGCGATCCTTCTCGGAGATGTCCGCCGGCAGCTCGACCTGGATCTTGAAGATCTGGTTGTAGCGGTTTTCCGGATCGACAATGTTGTTCTGCGACAGACGAATGTTTTCAGTCGGGATATTGCGGGTGCTGCAGTACAACTTTACGAAGTAAGCCGCGCACAAGGCCGACGACGCCAGGAAATAGTCGAACGGACCCGGTGCAGAGCCATCGCCCTTGTAACGGATCGGTTGATCGGCCACCACCGTGAAGTCATCGAACTTGGCTTCGAGTCGGAGGTTGTCGAGAAAATTGACCTTGATTTCCATGCGGGTTACCAGAATAGCGGGCTAAACAAATTGGCCGCCATTATCCGGCTTTTGAGCGTGAAGTCTTGTGCTTTGAGCAATCCATCCTGAGCCGGCCGGCGGAACATGACGCTTGTTCACACATTCAACTCAGCACATGCGCTCAATCGCCGGCAGCCGATCCGCGTGAACATGGCGTCATCTTCCGCCAATCCTGGTTGCTGACACATGATGGTTTTATCCAGACCGCGCCTCGCGCTGGCCTTACTGATTGGCGGGCTCGCCGATACCGCGTGCGCCAGCGATTTTCTCGATGACGCCAAGACCGAAGTGCTCAGCCGCAACTTCTACCTGAGCAACGATTACCGCTCGCCCTCACCCGCCGAAAAAAACTACAAACAGGAATGGACTCAAGGGTTTATCGGTACTTTCGCATCCGGTTTCACGCAAGGAACCGTCGGATTTGGCCTTGATGCCCACGCCTTTTATGGGTTCAAACTCGATGGCGGCAAAGGGCACTCCGGCACCGGGCTGTTGCCGGTGGACAGCGATGGTCGGAGCGAAAGCGAGTATTCCAGCGCCGGCGGTGCGCTGAAGCTCAAGGCTTCGAAAACCACCCTCGCCTTCGGTGAAATGACCGTGGAAACGCCGGTGTTCGATACCTCGGACAAACGCCTGCAACCGGAGTACGCCACGGGTTTTCTGCTCGACAGCCGCGAAATCGATAGCGCCCGCGTTGTGGCCGGGCGCTTCACGGCCTTCAAGAATCAGGACAGTTCCTCCGGCAAAGGCGACTTTCAGGGCTATGGCGCCAGCACCCAAGGCGAAAGCATCAGTTTTGTCGGCACCGACCTGTTCAGCGACAGCCCGCTCAGCGGCGCGCTGTATGCGTCAGAGCTGAGCGACACCTGGCGCCAGTACTACGCCAACCTGCATTTCAAACAGTCCGGGCTGTTGCTCGATGCCAACGTCTACCACACCCGCGACACCGGGCAGGCGCTGGCCGGCGACATCGACAACACCGCGTTCAGCCTCTCGGGCAAATACACCTTTGGCGCCCACGCGGTCATGCTCGGCTGGCAACGCATCAATGGCGACACGCCGTTCGATTTCGTCGGCGGCGACTCGATCTACCTGGCCAACTCGATCAAATACGCCGACTTCAACGGCGCCCACGAACGCTCCTGGCAAGCACGTTACGACCTCGATCTCGGCGCCTTCGGCATTCCGGGGCTGAATTTCATGACCCGCTACGTGTCCGGCAGCCACATCGACGGCACCCACGCGCCCAGGGGCGGCGCCTATAACCCGTTCGATGCGGACAGCGGTCAATACCAGCCACAGCAAGGAGACGGCGGCAAACACTGGGAACGCGACATCGATCTGCGCTACATCGTCCAGTCCGGCGCGGCCAAGGATCTGTCGGTGCAACTGTCCCACGTGTCGCACCGGGCCAACAGCGCCCAGGCGGGCGACGACATCGACCGGATCTACGTGGTGATCCAGTACCCGCTGGGTTTTTGAAGGGCAAATTGGCGGAAGGCAGCCGGAGTCGAACCTGCCCGGGAACGGATGCCGTCCCCAACCGGGTTTGAAGCCCGGCCGCGCCACCGGGCGCGATTGCCTTCCTTGAACTCAGTTCGCGCCGGAGTTCGCCAGCGCACTGTCGGAGCGGATTTGCCGGCCTTCGCCGACACGCCGGGTCAGGCCCAGCCGGTCGAAGTATTCGAGGATCTGAATACTGCGCTTGCGTCCCAAGCCTAGCGCATCGCGGAACGCCGTGACTTCGATCTGCGGATTTTCCTCCGCCAGGCGCAGCAGCACCGCCGCCATTTGCCGCAGCGTGATGTCCGTGACAAACAGGTCGCGCACCACTTGGTGCATCACGCCAAGGCGCGCCAGTTTGCGCAGCAGCAATCGGACGGTCGCGTCTTCCTGATCGACGACTTTCGCCACGTCACGGACCCACGGCGGATCGAAACCGGCCTGTTCGAACAACGGTTGCAACGCCTGCCACAGGGTTTCGTCGTCGGCGCTCAGGCGCACCTGATGGTCGGGCAAGTGCAACCATGGGCCGCTGGCGACCAGCGAGCCGGCAACGAGTAATGCTTCCAGCAGGCTGATGAAGGTCGCGCGCTCAAGGCTCAAACCGCTGAAGCGCCGCAGACGGTCGCGATCCGGGCCCATCTGATCGGGCTCCATCTCATGAAAGCGCGCCAGTTGTTCCAGCAAGGTGAACTTGAGCATGCCCCAGCGCTGCGCATTGAACAGCACCGGCCCTTGCCGGGTTTCGATCAATCGGACGTTGTCCGGCAGCGTCCAGCCGTCACGCGGACGATTGAACTGACGCTCCAGGCGTTGCGGGTCGAGGCCGCTTGCGCTGTACTCCAGCAACGTCGGCAAGGCCTGTTCCAGCTCGGCGCTGATCGCCAGTGCGCGCAGTTGCGCCAGCCGTTCCGGGCTGCGCCGCTGGCGGGCCGGGGCGAAGGGATCGAGCACGCGACCACCGCCGAGCGTGCGCTGGGCGCTGGCATCACGCAGGATCAACGGATCACCGTTGACGCCGTGCACGGGGACGTTGGTCAGCAATTGCGCAAACATGCGCTCGCCGGGTGCCAGACTCGAACCTTCCAGCAAGGCGACCCGGGCGATCACGTCCTGCGTGCCCAGATGCAGGTGCACCGGCTGAAAATGCTGAAAAACCCGTTCGCCCGGCAGCAGCTGGAATTCGATGTCCAGCCGCTGGGTCGGCGCGTGCAGCCATTGGGCAAGCAACCATTGGCCACGATGAATCTGCCCGAGCTCCAGACGATCCGTGCTGATGTTCAGGGCCACCCGTTGGCCGGCGAAGGCTTGTTCGGCGGCCTGATTCTGCGCGTGCAGGCCTCTGACCCGTACGGTGTTGCCCGTCGGGCCCAGACTCAGCTTGTCACCCACCGCAACCAAACCCGAAAGCGCCGTCCCCGTCACCACGATCCCGGCACCGGCGACACTGAATGCCCGGTCGATCGCCAGACGAAACCCGCCTTCGCGACTGCGCGCCTGTATTGCACCCTGCGTCTGCAACAACATCTGGCGCAGCGCATCGACACCCTCGCCGGTCACGCTGGAAACCGTCAACAGCGGCGCTCCGGCATAGACCCCGGACGCCAGCAGGCTTTCAACTTGCCGGCGAACCTCTTCCACCCTGCCCGCCTCGACCCGATCACACTTGGTGATCGCCACCAGCGCCCGTGGAATGCCCAGCAACTCGACAATCGCCAGATGCTCGCGGGTCTGCGGCATCACCCCGTCATCCGCGGCCACCACCAGCAACACCAGATCGATACCCTGCGCGCCGGCCAGCATGTTGTGGGTGAATTTCTCATGGCCCGGCACGTCGATGAAACCGGTCAGCCCGGCGTCAGGCGCCAGTTCGGCGTACAGATAACCGAGGTCGATGGTCATCCCGCGTTCGCGTTCCTGCGGGCGGCGGTCGCCGGTTTGCCCGGTCAGCGCTTGCAGCAGTGACGTCTTGCCGTGGTCGATGTGCCCCGCCGTGCCGACGATCACGTTTGCAACTGCCCGAGTTGCGCCTGCCAGGCCGGTTCATCGTCGAGTTGCCGCAGATCCAGCCACAACGCGTCGTCATCGAGGCGCCCGAGCACCGGGACCGGCAAGGCGCGAAACGCGGCTTCCAGATTCAGCAGGCAACGTCCGCGCAGGCGTTTCGATACTTGCGGGCGCAGGCACAATGCGGCGCTTGGCAGGCGTGCCACCGGTTGGCTGCCACTGCCGATCATGCCCAGCGCCGGTATCGCCGTCACGGTCCAGCCCTCGCCCAGCCGTTGAGACAAGGCCGGTTGCAGGCGTTCGGCCTGGGCCAGAATGTCGGCTTGCGGCCGAGTCAGCAGGCGCAGGCTCGGCAAGCGCTCGGCCAGCCGATCGGGGTCGCGGTAGAGCCCGAGCACCGCTTCCAGTGCCGCCAGGGTCAGTTTGTCGACCCGCAACGCACGTTTCAGCGGGTTCTTCTTGATCTTCGCGATCAAGTCCTTGCGCCCGACAATCACCCCCGCCTGCGGCCCGCCCAGCAATTTATCGCCGCTGAAGGTGACGATGTCGGCGCCATCGAGCAGTGCCTGGCGTACCGTCGGTTCCGCCGGCAAGCCCCAACGGGTCAGGTCCAGCAGACTGCCGCTGCCGAGGTCTTCGAGCAGCGGCAGACCATGTCGATGGGCCAGCGCCGCCAGTTCGGCAGTCGGCACCCGAGCAGTGAAACCTTCGATGCTGTAGTTGCTTGCGTGCACGCGCATGAGCAGGCCGCTGCGTGGGCTGATAGCCGCCTCGTAGTCGCGGGCATGGGTACGATTGGTGGTGCCAACCTCGTGCAGGCGCACGCCGGCGCGGCTCATGATGTCGGGGATGCGGAACGCGCCGCCGATCTCGATCAGCTCGCCCCGGGAGATGATGCCTTCCTTGCGCGCGCCGAGGCTGTTGAGGCTCAGCAATACGGCGGCGGCATTGTTGTTGACCACGGTGACGGCTTCGGCGCCGGTGAGTTCGCGGATCAGGCCTTCGATCAGGTCGTCGCGGTCACCGCGCTTGCCGCTGGCCAGATCGAATTCGAGATTCAAGGGATAGCGCGCCGCGAGTTGCACGGCTTCAATGGCCTCTTCGGGCAGCAAGGCCCGGCCGAGGTTGGTGTGCAGGACTGTGCCGGTCAGGTTGAACACCCGGCGCACCTGACTGCGCTGCTTCAGTGCCAGGCGTTCAGACACCCTTCCGGCCAGGGTTTCAGGGCTGATTTCAACGGCGGTCAATTGCCCGGCCACCACCGCTTCGCGCAACTCATCCAGTAACTGGCGAAACCCCGTCAACAGGGCCTCGCGTCCGTAACGCTCGGCCAAGGGCTGGCACGCGGGGTGGCGCAACAGGCTGTCTATCGACGGTAACCGCAGGGCAACACTCACGGACATCAGGCACTCCCGAAATCGAAATACGCCTGATGATGTTAGACCACCCTGCCTCTAGCGCAGCGCGGCTCGCTGAACCGGCACATAGGTTTGACTCAAGTCCGTGGCCCAGCCATCGAGGACGGCTTTCACGTTATCGGGCGTCATGACCTGTTTGTCGTTCTCCAGCGGCACGCCCTTGCCCTTGCGCACCACCTCGGCCACGACCTCCCCGGTCGAACCGTCTTCGAAGGACACTTCCGTGGCGATCTCACTGTCCCGGTCACGAATGCCGGTGGCGCTGCTCACCCCGGCCGCGACCAGCGTCACCGGCAGCCATTCATAAAAACGCAGGCCCTGAGTGCTGGCGGCGACCTGGGTGATGGCCGGTTTGACGATCAGCGTGTCCGGGCCGGGTTTCGACGCCAGCGGCAGCACTTTGCCCAGCTCCAGCCTGAGGGCTGCGTCGTAATAGTGGGTCACGCCCGACAAGGTGCTTTGGGGAATGCGCTGCGAAGGCTCGGGCCGTGGGTAGAACTGGCTCGGCGCCAGGTAAACCTGGGTGTAACGGCCCCTCGCCAATGCCGGGCTGACCCAGCTCAGGATCGTCTGCCCCGAAGCGGTCTGCCCTTGCTTGAGCACGCTGTAATCCCTTAGAAACCCGGCCTGCGGCTCGGCCGGAAGCTTCTTGCTGCTGCACGCCGACAGGCTGAGGGTGGCGGCAAACAGCACAGCCAGTGAGCGATGGTTACTCATCGATGGTACTTCCTTGTTCAGGCGTGGACGTGGCTGTGCGGGGTGTTGTCGGAGCACTCGATGCGCAACTGGCCGTGGGTCATGATCCATTGAATGAATTCGGCGGTAGAAATCGTATGGAGGTATTCGACCCAATGGGCCTCGGTCGGGCTGAATCGTTCGAAATAGCGGCGCAGGATCAACTGACTCTGATCGTTGGCCAGCCCCAGGCACGTCTCCTGGAACAGAATCGGTGTGTCCGGGCCCGGCGCGGTGGTGCGCTGGGTCAGGATCAACGGGCGCACGGCGCCATGGTCCCGGGTGATGTAGCCGCTGTTCATGTCCTTCATGTTGAGCCCCCTTGGTTGGAAGGCGTGCAGAGTGCCTGCGGATGTTTGCCCGACGATGTCCGGCTGATGTCCGCGCTGAAGAAATGTTGCAGGATTGAAATATATGACCGGCGCATCGAAATGGTTTTAGATGCGCTTCTTTTGGGTTCATGGATTGCGCAAACGTGAGCAGATTGCTGATCGTCGATGACGACGGGGAAATTCTGTCCTTGCTGAAGAAGTTCTTCGTTCAGCACGGCTATCAGGTCGATGTCGCCGCCCATGGCGAGGCCATGTGGGCGGCCATTGCGCAGGCGCGGCCGGACACGATCATCCTCGACCTGATGCTCCCCGGCGAAGGTGGCCTGAGCCTGTGCCAGAAGGTTCGGGCGCAGATGGGCATTCCGATCATCATGCTCACGGCCATGGCCGAGCTGAGCGACCGCATTGTCGGCCTGGAACTGGGCGCCGACGACTACCTCACCAAACCCTTCGCCCCGCAGGAATTGCTGGCCCGGGTGCGCGCCCTGCAACGTCGGGTCGGTGAGAACGCTCCGTTCGGCGTCGAGCCTTCACGGCCGGTCATGGCCTTCGCCGGTTGGCATCTGGATATCACCTGCCGCGAACTGCGCTCACCCGAAGGCGTGATGATTCCAATGTCCGCCGGCGAATTCGACCTGCTGCTGGTGTTGCTCGAACACCCGCAACGCATCCTGACCCGCGAGCAACTGATCGACCTGACCCACGGCCAGGGCCACGACGCCTATGACCGCAGCATCGATGTGCAGATCAGCCGGCTGCGGCGCAAGATCGAACCGGACAGCAAGCGCCCGGACCTGATCCGAACCGTGCGCAACGGCGGCTACATGTTCACTGCCAAGGTCAGCCGCTCATGATCGGCCGGATGCTGCGGCGCGACACTCTCAGTCGGCGGATTGCACTGACGATCGTCGCGGCCATGCTCGCTTCGCTGCTGCTCAACGCGCTGTTCGTTCAGGTCGCTGGAATCTGGGCCCGACCGCCGATCGAGCGCACCGGGCTGTTGGAACAAATCGCCGCCACCACGCGAGTGATCGAGGCGGCGCCGGCGGCCTTGCGTCCGCAATTGGCCAGCGCCGCCAGCAGCCCGATGCTCGACGTGTTGTGGAAACCCCGTTGGGTCGACTTCGGTCTGCCGGGGGGCGGCGAACAGGTCGAGGCTGGAAAAGTGCCGGCGCTGCGGCAATTGCTTGGCGATGACCGACAGATCGACGTCTTCAACCCCGATGACTGGCCCGCCGGCAGCCCTCGGGCGCACTACGTGGCGCTGGTACGGCTGGGCGATGACAGCTGGTTGTCGTTCACGCCGCCGGAGCGCAGTTGGGGATTGAGCCTGAACGTGCGAATCGCCGTGATCGTTGCCTTGGGCCTGGTCGCCACGCTGTTGGTCGCCTGGCTGGCCACACGCCAACTGGCCCAGCCGTTGCAGCGCTTTGCCCATGCGGCCCGGCGCTTCGGTGGGGATCTGAAAGCACCACCGATCCACCTTGAAGGCCCGCACGAAATCCGTCAGGCCATCGTCGCCTTCAACACGATGCAGGCGCAGATCCAGCACTTCATCGGCGAGCGCACCCACATGCTGGCCGCCATCTCCCATGATTTGCGCGCACCGCTGACCCGGATGCGCCTGCGCAGCGAATTCATGGAGGACCTCGACCATCAGGGCAAACTGATCCGCGACATCGAGGAAATGCAATCGATGATCAACGCTGCCCTGGCGTTCTTCCGGGAAGACACCCACCTGGAACAATCCACTGCGTTCGATCTGTCGGAGTTACTGCAAACCATCGTCGATGACTACCGCGATCAGCACATCGACATCGGTTTCACCGGTCCGGCACATGTGGTGTACAACGGCCGGCCGTTGGGCATCAAACGGGTCATCGTCAATTTGCTGGATAACGCGGTGAAATACGGACAACGCCCAAGCGTGGCGCTGAGCAGCGATGATGCATCGATCCGCATCGAGGTGATAGACGAGGGGCCGGGAATTCCCGAGGATGCGCTGGAGCGGGTGTTCGATCCGTTTTTCCGTCTCGAGACCTCGCGCAACCGCGACACCGGCGGTGTCGGGCTTGGTCTCTCGGCGGCCCGGGGAATCATTCGTGAACAGGGTGGAGAGCTGAGTCTGCACAATCGCCGCAGCGGCGGCTTACGCGCCCGGGTTGAACTGCCCCATCGCTGAGGGCTATTCGTCGCCGGGCGCCAGCAACAGATTCGGCGCCAGCCGCTGATAGCCGTCCTGAGCCAGGCGCATGTCGAGCAGCAGGCTGCCCAGATCCGCCGACAGCGCCTCGCCCTCTCCATCGTTTTCCAGATACAGCAACTTCAGGTAGCTGTTGCAGCCCGGACAGACTTCGGCGCGCAACGGCGCCTGATTGGCGGCGTGGCGGTCATCCTCCAGGCTCAGGTATTCCAGCCCTTTGCTCTGCTCGCAATACACGCACTTGACCCGCACCACATGCCATTCGCAGGCGCACAGCGAACACACCAGATAGCGCAGGCCGTTGTGCTTGCCGCGATGGCGGATCACTCCGGCCATGGCCGGCGAGCCACAGGCCGGGCACTGGCTGAGGCTGTCGCCGGGCGTCAGTTGCAGGTTGGGTGTGCTGAGCAGCCAGTGACTCCACGCCGCTTGCAGCCCCGCCCCGAGAAACGGCACCAGCGCCGCCGGCACCAGCGAATACTGGCCGCTGACCAATGCCACGGCCCAGGCGCGTCGCTGGCCGGGGCTAGCGATGCGCAGCGTGGTCACGGCCTCGATCACGGCGGGTTGCTCGGGTGCGACATAGCGCTGGAGCAAGGCCTCGAGATAGAGCTGCCAGATGTCTTCGCGAATCAAAGTGTCGGCGGCGAACGGTGGCATGCCGTGCTGCCGGCAGACTTCCAGTCTCTGTTCATCACGCGGCGCGGTCGAGGGCGGATCGTCGAGGATTTGCTGCTGAGCGCGGCACAACCCGGCGATCAAGTGCAGGTAATCGGCCAGCGGATGCCCGTCGGCCAAACGCTCCAGGCGCTGGGCCCGCAACATGAACAGGTTATGCGGCGGCAAATGCAGAAACGGCGGCGAACTGGCCGCCGCTTCGATTTCTCCGGGTTCAAGGATGGTTGGCAACTGTCAGCCCTTTTTCGTGACCGGTCGCTCCGGCGGATCTTTGCTCTCCACCTCGCGATACCAGAGTGCATGGTGTTTCCTGGCCCAGGCGCGACTGACCCAGCCGTGCATCATCGCGTCCACCGAACCCTTGATCCAGATTCCGGCGTAGATGTGAACGATGATGCTCAGGATCAGCACAAACCCCGCCAGCGCGTGCAGCAACATCGCCCAGCGGATGGTGGTGATGCCGAAGTAGTGACTGAAATACGCGCGCCAGATCACCAGCCCGGTGAACAGCAAGCCGAGCATGCACAGCAGTAAAGTCCAGAACAGCAGCTTTTGCCCGGCGTTGTACTTGCCCACCGCCGGCACGGTCTCTTCATCGTTGACCAGCACCCGGTCGATGCGCCGCAGCCACTTCCAGTCGTTGTCGATAAAGAAGTTCGAGCGCCAGAAGCGAAACACCAGGCCGAAGAAGAACACGAACATCAGCACACCCATGAACGGGTGCAGGATCCGCGTCCATGGCCCGCCGCCGAACAGATTTGTCAGCCAGAACATCGACGGATGAAACAGCGCCAGCCCCGACAGCCCGGCCATGAAGAACAGAATCGCCACCAGCCAGTGATTGGTGCGCTGGTTGGCGGTGTAGCGCAGGATCGTCTTGTTGCTCATGGCCGGCCCTCCCCGCGTGGGTCGAAGGTGTGCACCGCCGGATCGACGACGTGCACCGAGGTGTCGGGCGGATCGGGATGTTCATCGTCCTCGACCCGGTTCGGGCCGACCCGCACGTAATGGAAGAACCCGGCCAGCACCGCCGCCCCCATGGCCAGCAGGCCCAAGGGTTTGCTGATGCCTTTCCACAAGCCCACCAGCGGACTGATCTGGGGGTTGTCCGGCAAACCGGCGTAGATTTTCGGGGTGTCGGCGTGGTGCAGCACGTACATGACGTGAGTGCCGCCGACGCCTTCAGGATCATAGAGACCGGCGTTGTCGAAGCCTCGGCTTCTCAGGTCGACGATGCGCTCGGCAGCATGGGTCTTCATGTCGTCCTTGGTGCCGAACACGATGGCGCCGGTCGGGCAGGTTTTTACGCAGGCCGGTTCCAGCCCCACCGCCACCCGGTCCGAACACAAAGTGCATTTGTAGGCCTTGTGATCCTTCTGCGAAATGCGCGGGATGTTGAACGGGCAACCGGTGATGCAATAACCGCAGCCGATGCAGTGGTCCTGATCGAAATCGACGATGCCGTTGGCGTGCTTGATGATCGCGCCGGGGCTGGGGCACGCCGCCAGGCAACCGGGCTCGGCGCAATGCATGCAGCCGTCCTTGCGGATCAGCCATTCGAGGTTGCCGGCGTCGGTTTCGTGCTCGGTGAAGCGCATCAGCGTCCATGAATCGGCGCTCAGGTCCTGTGGATTGTCGTAGGTGCCGTGGTTGTGGCCGACCTCGTCGCGCAACTCGTTCCATTCCGAGCACGCGACCTGACAGGCCTTGCAGCCGATGCATTTGGTGGTGTCGATCAGCTTGGCCACCTGCTCCTGATCGCGTATCGAAGGCGCCGGGGTGGTGGTGGCCGAGCGGGCAATGATGTCTTGGCTGGCCATCTAAAGATTCTCCATCAGAGCTTCTCCACGTTGACCAGGAACGACTTGGATTCCGGGGTCTGTGTATTGCCATCGCCGAGGAACGGCACCAGGGTGTTGGTCAGGTAACCGTGGCGCGTCAGGCCGGTGAAGCCCCAGTGCAGCGGAATGCCGATCTGGTGCACCACCTGGTTGTTGACCTGCAGCGGCCGGATCCTTTTGGTCACCACCGCCACCGCTTCAATGAACCCGCGCTTGCAGCTGACCCGCACCCGGTCGCCGGCAACGATGCCCTTCTCTTTCGCCAGCACTTCGCCGATTTCCACGAATTGCTCGGGTTGGGCAATCGCGTTCAACTTGCAGTGCTTGCTCCAGAAATGGAAATGCTCGGTCAACCGGTAACTGGTGGCGGCGTACGGGTAATCCTTGGCCACGCCGAGGCTGTCCCACACCGAATCGAAGATCCGCGCCGCCGGGTTGTTGGTGGCTTTTTTGTTTTCGGGGTGCAGCGGGTTGATGCCGATCGGCGTTTCGAACGGCTCGTAGTGCTCGGGGAATGGCCCTTCGTTCATCTTGTCGACGGCGAAGAACCGCGCCACGCCTTCGGGGTTCATGATGAACGGGTTCATCCCGGCTTCCGGCGGCACGTCGGCCTTGTAGTCCGGCACGTCGGTGCCGCCCCAGGCCTTGCCGTTCCACCAGACCAGGCGTTTTTTCGGATCCCAGGGTTTGCCTGCGACGTCCGCCGAGGCCCGGTTGTAGAGAATCCGCCGGTTGGCCGGCCAGGCCCATGCCCAGCCCTGATGCTGATGCATGCCATAAGGGTCGTTGTTGTCGCGACGGGCCATCTGGTTGCCGGCTTCGGTCCAGCTGCCGCAGAAGATCCAGCAACCGGACGCGGTGCTGCCGTCATCCCTGAGCTGGGCGAACCCGGCCAGTTGCGAATTGCCCTTGATCGCCGCCCCCGTAGCATCGGTGAAATCAGTGGTGGCGTAGCCGTTGATCTCTTTGGCGATCTCTTCCGGCGAGGGTTCTTCGGCGATCTTGTACGGCCACGACAGTTTCAGCAGCGGATCGGCGAACTTGCCGCCCTCGGCCTGATAACGCTCACGCAGGCGCAGGAACAGCGCACTCATGATCTGCACGTCGGTGCGCGCCTCGCCGGGGCCGTCGGCGCCTTTCCAGTGCCATTGCAGCCAGCGGCTGCTGTTGACCAGCGAGCCTTCCTCTTCGGCAAAGCAGGTGGTCGGCAGCCGAATCACTTCGGTCTGGATGTCGGCGCTCTTCACATCGTTGAACGGCCCGACGTGTTCCCAGAATTGCGAGGTCTCGGTGGCCAGCGGGTCCATCACCACCAGCCATTTCAGTTTGGCCAGCGCCGCCATCACCCGGTTCTTGTCCGGCAATGCGGCAATCGGGTTGAAGCCCTGGCACATGTAGCCGTTGACCTTGCCCTGCCCCATCAGATCGAACACCTTGAGGATGTCGTAGTTGGGGATGTCGAGTTTCGGCAGGTAGTGATAGGCCCACTGGTTCTCGGCGGTGGCATTGGCGCCGTACCAGGCTTTCATCAGGCTGACGTGGAACTTGCTGTAGTTCTGCCAGTAGGACAGTTGCCCCGGCCGCAACGGGACTTGCGTGCGTTTCTTGATGTAGGCGTTGTAGTCCTGCTCCATGTCGGTGGGCAGGCTCAGGTAACCC
The DNA here is from genome assembly GCF_021603585.1 of Pseudomonas sputi. Classification (GTDB taxonomy): domain Bacteria; phylum Pseudomonadota; class Gammaproteobacteria; order Pseudomonadales; family Pseudomonadaceae; genus Aquipseudomonas; species Aquipseudomonas sputi. The sequence goes on from NZ_BQHI01000006.1 coordinate 323,610, forward strand.
GGCAGCGCGTTGGACAGTAGACCGAGGTCGGTCAGGCCCTGAATGTTGGAGTGCCCGCGCAAGGCGTTGACCCCGCCGCCGGGCATGCCGACGTTGCCCAGCAACAATTGCACCATCGCCGCGCTGCGGATGATCTGCGAGCCGATCGAGTGTTGGGTCCAGCCCAGCGCATAGAGAATGGTCATGGTCTTGCCCGGCACCGAGCAAGTGGCGATTTCCTCCCAGATTTTCTTCATGGCATCGACCGGCATGCCGCAGATCTGGCTCGCCAGGTCGATGTTGTAGCGGCTGTAATGCTGCTTCATCAGTTGATAGACGCAGCGCGGATCCTGCAGGGTCGGGTCGACTTTGACGAAGCCGTCGTCACCCAGCTCGTAACCCCAGGTGGATTTATCGGTGTAGCTGCGCTTGGCCGCGTCGTAACCGGTGAACAGTCCGTCCTCGAAGCCGAATCCGGCTCTGACGATGAACGACACGTCGGTGTAGTTGCGCACGTATTCGTGCTGGATCTTGTCCTCGGTCAGCAGGTAATTGATCAGCCCGCCCATGAACGCGATGTCGCTGCCGGTGCGAATCGGCGCGTAGTAATCGGCCACGGACGCGGTCCGGGTAAACCTCGGATCGACCACGATCAGCCGCGCGGCGTTGTGCGCCTTGGCTTCGGTCACCCATTTGAAGCCGCAAGGATGCGCTTCTGCTGTATTGCCGCCCATCACCAGGATCAGATTCGCATTGGCGATATCGGTCCAGGTGTTGGTCATGGCTCCACGGCCGTACGTCGGGGCAAGACTTGCCACCGTCGGGCCGTGTCAGACACGCGCCTGGTTATCGAACCCCAGCATGCCGAGACTGCGAATCACCTTGTGGGTGATGTAGCCCGCTTCGTTGGACGCCGCCGACGCCGCGAGGAATCCGGTGGTCAGCCAGCGATTCACCGTTTGGCCCTGGGCGTTCTGCTCGACGAAATTGGCGTCGCGGTCGGCCTTCATCAGGTCGGCGACGCGGTCGAGGGCTTCATCCCAGGTGATCCGGGTCCATTCGCTGCTGCCGGGCTTGCGCACCTGCGGGTACTGCAGGCGGCCGGGGCTGTGAATGAAGTCCAGCAGGCCCGCGCCTTTCGGGCACAGGGTGCCGCGGTTGACCGGGTGGTCGGCGTCGCCTTCGATGTGGATGATGTTTTGCGCAACGTTCTTCGCCGCATCGCCCTGGCTGTACATGATCAAGCCGCAACCGACCGAGCAATACGGGCAGGTGTTGCGGGTTTCATGGGTGTGGGCAAGCTTGAAGTGGCGCACCTGCTCGGCGAAGGCCAGCGTCGGGGCCATGCCCAACGCGCCCAGGCTAGAGCCTGCAAGGCCGATACCGGCGACCTTGAAGAACTGACGACGGCTGAGATCCATCGTGCACTCCTGATCAGGTGGAACCCGGTACTGGTGCCGGGTTTGTTCTGGACAATCACGGTTGCGGCACATCAGTGCCGACTTTTTCACTGTAGACAAAGCCTCTGCGACCTGTGTGAAAACCGACCGTCGGCCATCCTTGGGTCACAAGTTCGCACCCGCAGAAGATGGGGCTTATCATGGCGGCCACGACCCCTCTCCGCTCTTAGAGACCGCGCATGACTTTCGATTTTGATCAGGTATTCGACCGCCACGACACCGGCAGCACCAAGTGGAGCCGCTACCCGGCCGACGTGTTGCCGATGTGGGTCGCTGACATGGATTTCGCCGCGCCGCCGGTGGTCATCGAGGCGCTGCAACAACGTCTGCTGCACCCACTGGTCGGCTACAGCGTGGCCCAGGACAACCTGCGCGAGGCCATCGTCGCCGACCTCTGGAACAAATTCGCCTGGCGGGTCAAACCCCAGGAACTGATCTTCCTGCCGGGCGTGGAGTCGGGCTTCAACATGGCGCTCAAGGCGCTGGTGCAACCGCAGCAGAACGTCGTGGTGCAAACCCCGAATTACCCGCCGCTGCGCCACGCACCGGGCCATTGGGGTCTGAACAAGGTTGAACTGGAGTTCAACGCCCAGGCCGACGGCACCTACACCACTGCGCTGGACGCCTTGCGTGAATCGCTCAAAGGTGGTGGCGCCCTGCTCCTGAGCAACCCGCACAACCCGATCGGCAAAGTCTTCGACCGTGAAGAACTGCAAGCGGTGGCAGACATCTGCGTGGCCCAGGACGCCTGGATCATCTCCGACGAGATCCACGCCGAGCTGTGCTACGACGGCCGCGTGCACATTCCGACCGCATCCCTGAGCCCGGAAATATCCCGCCGCACCATCACCCTGATGTCGGCGAGCAAGGCCTACAACATCGCCGGTCTGAAGACTTCGTTCATGATCATTCAGGACGCTGCCCTGCGCGAGCGGGTCAACCACGCCCGCTGCGGCATGGTCGACAGCGTCAACCCGCTGGGCATGGAAGCCACCCGCGTGGCCTACAGCGAAGCCGGCCCTTGGCTTGAGGCACTGAAACAGTACCTGCAAGCCAACCGTGACTGGCTGGTGGAAGCGGTGCGCAACCGCTTGCCCGGCGTGACCCTCAATGTGCCGCAAGGCACGTATCTGGCCTGGCTCGATTGCTCGGCGCTGGATCTGGACGACCCGCAGAAGTTCTTCCTGGACCGCGCCCGGGTCGGCCTCAGCCCGGGCCTGGACTTTGGCGACCACAGCCAGCCATTCGTGCGCCTGAACTTTGGTTGCCCGCGGTCGATGCTGGAAGAAGGCATTGCCCGGATGGAGCGAGCCCTCAAGTCCCGGTAATCGAGTCAGGGCAAACCCAAGCGTCAATCCGATCGAACTCAGCTCGAGCGGGCCGGGTCAACCGGCCTACCTGCCATGAGACCCGGAGATTGACGATGACCGATTACCCAAAACCCCCGTTCCCGAAACAGGCGCAAGCAGTTCCCGGCTCCCAGCGCAACATGGAGCCGTACCCCGATTGCGGCGAACAGAGCTACACCGGCTCCGGTCGGTTGGCCGGCAAGATTGCCTTGATCACCGGTGCCGACAGTGGCATCGGTCGGGCGGTCGCGATCGCCTTCGCCCGCGAAGGTGCCGATGTAGCGGTCGCCTACCTCAACGAACACGAAGACGCCCAAGAGACTGCGCGCTGGGTCGAACAGGCCGGCCGCCAGTGCCTGTTGCTGCCCGGCGACATCGCACAGAAAGCCCAGTGCCAGGCGTTGGTCGACAAAACCGTCGAGCGCTTTGGCCGCATCGATGTGCTGGTCAACAACGCAGCTTTCCAGATGACCCACGAAACCTTCGAGGAAATTCCCGATGACGAATGGGTGATGACCTTCGACGTCAACATCACCGCGATCTTCCGCCTGTGCCAGGCCGCCATCAAACACATGGGCCCCGGTGCCTCGATCATCAACACCAGTTCGATCAATTCGGACATGCCCAAGCCCTCCCTGCTCGCCTATGCGACCACCAAAGGCGCCATCGCCAATTTCACCGGTGGGCTGGCGCAGATGCTCGGCCCAAGGGAGATCCGCGTGAATTGCGTGGCGCCGGGGCCCATCTGGACGCCGCTGATCGTCTCGACCATGCCGGACGAGGAAGTGCAGAACTTCGGCGAGCAAACGCCACTCGGCCGTCCCGGCCAGCCGGTGGAGGTCGCGCCGATCTACGTGCTGCTGGCATCGGATGAAGCCAGCTACATCACCGGCCAGCGCTATGGCGTGACCGGCGGCAAACCGATGCTCTGAACCGCTTGCCAGAAAAAGTGAACCGCTGGACAGGGCGACCTCTCCATACCTTTATGGCCCACTCGGGTTGCAAGAAATCAGGAGGTCGTCATGTCGGGGCGGCATCGAACTGACCTCACGGGTCGTGCGGCATGAACTTCATCATCTGGGTGGCGGTACTCGGTGCCGTGCTGCTGACCCTGGCGCTGACGTCGTCGTACCTGCGCTGGATGCCGGTCACAACATCGGCTGTCTGTCTGCTGCTGGGCGTCGGCATCGGGCCGGCGGGCCTCGATCTGCTGAAACTGCCGCTGGACGAAGCCTCCTTGTGGATGGAGCACCTGACTGAAGTCGCGGTGCTGTTTTCCCTGTTCGTCTGCGGTTTGAAGTTGCGGTTGCCGTTGCGCGATAAACGCTGGCGGATTGCATTTGGCCTGGCGGGCCCGGTGATGGTGCTGACGATCATTGGCGTCTGCCTGTTGCTGCATTTTGGCCTGAACCTGGATTGGGGCCCTTCGCTGTTGATCGGAGCGATTCTGGCGCCTACAGACCCGGTGCTCGCGGCGCTGGTGCAGGTTAACGATGCGCGGGACGTCGACAGCGTGCGGTTCGGCCTGTCCGGCGAGGCCGGGCTCAATGACGGGATCGCCTTTGCGTTCGTGATCCTCGGTCTGTTGTTGCTGCGCGGTGAAGGGCTTGCCGCCGAATGGCCCGAGTGGGTACTGCGCAGCGTGCTCTGGGCAGTTCCCGCCGGGTTGCTCTGCGGGTACTGGATGGGCCGCGGCATCGGCCGCCTGACCCTGTCACTGCGCATCCACAACGATGACAGCACCCTCAGCCCCAACGACTATCTGGCCCTGGCGTTGATTGCGCTGGCCTATGTCGTGGCTGAATCCATGGGTGGCTACGGCTTTCTGTCGGTATTCGCCGCCGGCCTCGGCTTGCGTCAGGAAGAAGTCAATTCTACCGGCGCCCACCAACCGCCCGCCGAGCACATGGTGCAACCGGTTGTCGGTCATCAGAACGTCGAGCCGCAGCAGGCGGTGCACGGCGATACCGAGCGGCTGGAAGACAGCCAGGTGGCGGCTGGCATCATGATGGGCGACATGCTCGCGTTCGGCGGTCTGGTGGAACGGGCGATGGAAGTGTTTCTGGTCACGCTGCTGGGTGTGGTGCTGGTCAGTCACTGGGATTGGCGCGCGCTGCTGGTCGGCGGGGTCTTGTTCTGTGTCATTCGCCCGGCCTGCGTGGCGTTGATGCCATGGGGCTCACTGCTTGCACGACGCCAGCGACTGCTCATCGGCTGGTTCGGTATTCGCGGCATCGGCAGTCTGTTCTACCTCTTCTATGCGCTGAACCACGGGCTGACCGACAACGTGGCCACGCTGTGCACCGATCTGACCCTTTCGGTGGTGGCACTGAGTATTCTGCTGCACGGTATCAGCACCCAGCCGATTCTCGCCCGCTACGCGCGGCGTAAAAAACCGGGCGAACCCGAACAGGATCACCCCTGACGGGTGGGTTTGAGCGCGGTGGTGCTTTCAGCTTCCCGGGTTGGTCACTTGAATGTAGAACGCATAGCTGCCGAGCAACATCCAGAACGTGGCAAAGATCCACGGCGTACGAATGGAAAACAGCAGTGACTTGCGGTAGCCCTTGTGGCTCGATTCCATTTCGCTGAACAGCGGCGATTCGTCATAAGCCAGCCCCATCAGCGGTTCGCTGCGCAGCAGTTCACTCTGCTTGAAGTGCCAATGATCGATGATGTCGTAGGCGGCACGGATTCCCGGCCAGGCGTTGAGCGAACTGAGCAGCCCGAGCAGCGCCAGAAACGGTGGCACCACCAGGGTGAACAATTTGCCCCACTCGGGGTTGAGGTTGGCCATGCAGGACGCAAACGCAATCACCAGAAACGATTGCGCGGCCAGGTAGGCGTCGGTGCGGTTGGCCAGAATGCTGGTTTCGTACTGGATTTCCCGTCGGTAGAAATCCAGTCGTTCCTTGGGTGAGCCGAACATTTTGGCATCGTGTTCAGTCAAGGCTTCTTCGGCGGTCGGTTGGGTCAGTATGCGTGGCACGGGAAACGCTCCGGAAACAAAGCGTTTGGAGGCGTCCGGAATCGGACAAGTTCAGCTGGATCCCGTCCTCCCCCCCGGTTCACTTCATCGACTGGGCGATGATCTCCATCAGATTCAGCTGATTGAACGGTTTCGACAATCGCGGCAACCCTGCGGCAAAGCCTTCGAGGCGTTCGGCATAGCCGGTGGCGAGGATGATCGGCAGATCCGGCTTGAGCAGACGCACGGCGTGAGCCAGTTGCGCACCACTCATTTTCGGCATGGCCATGTCGGTGATCATCAGGTCGATGACCTCGCCCTGACCAAACATCTCCAACGCCTGGGCGCCGGAGTTTGCACTGACGACCCGATGGCCAAGGTCTTCCAGCAGCAGGACCGTGCTGGTGCGCACCAGACTGTCGTCATCCACCACCAGCACGCTGAGGCGCGGCACGGTATCGGAGGACACCATTGGGCCAACCGGGTTGGGGGCAACGCCGTCGATGGCGACGGGCAACCACAGTTCCGCGGTGGTGCCCTGCCCCTGGGTACTGTTCAGAATGAATCGACCGCCCAGTTGTTCGATGAACCCGTGCACCATCGACAACCCAAGGCCAGTGCCCTTGCCCAGACCTTTGGTCGTGAAAAACGGATCCCTCGCCGACGCCAGAGTGGCAGCGTCCATGCCTTCCCCGGTATCGGTCACCCGCAGGCAGACATAGCGCCCGGGCGCCAGGCTTGAATCGTGCTGTTCGAGCACGACTTCGGGTTCGGCACTGAGGGTGACGCTGCCGCCCCCGGGCATGGCGTCACGGGCGTTGGTGGCGAGGTTAAGCACCGCCAGCTCAAGCTGATTGCTGTCGGCCAGCACCGCTTGCAGGTCTTCGGGAAACTGCGTTTCGATGCGGATGGCCGGCCCCAGCGAGCTGCGCAACAACCCGGTGATGCCCTGCACCAGTTTCGGGATTTCTATCGGTTCGGTCTTGAGCTCCTGACGCCGGGCGAAGGCCAGCATGCGCTGGGTCAGTGATACGCCGCGCAAGGCGCCCTGGGTGGCGTTCTCCAGCAGACGGCTGACCTTCGGGTCGTCGCCTACGCGTTTGCGCACGATTTCCAGGTTACCGAGGATCACCGTCAGCAGATTGTTGAAGTCGTGGGCGATGCCACCGCTGAGTTGGCCGATGGCCTGCATTTTCTGCGCCTGGAACAGCGCTTCACGGGTTTTTTCCAGTGCCTGTTGTGCCTCGGTGGCCTCGGTGACGTCGCGGGTAATCTTGGCAAACCCGAGCAAAGTGCCGGTCTCGCCACGGATCGCATCGACCACTACATGCGCCAGAAATCGCGTGCCGTCCTTGCGCAGACGCCAGCTCTTGCTCTCGAAGCGGCCCTCACGCACTGCGGTCTCCAGGGCCCGCTGAGGCTCACCGGCTTCACGGTCTTCGGGGGTGTAGAACATCGAGAAGTGCTGGCCGATGACCTCATCCGGCCTGTACCCCTTGATTCGCTGCGCGCCGGGGTTCCAGTTGGTCACCCGGCCTTCGGGGCTGAGCATGTAGATCGCATAGTCGGTGACGCCCTGCACCAGCAGGCGAAACTGCTGTTCGCTCTGTTTGAGGGTTTCTTCGGCCATCTTGCGGTCGGTCAGGTCGCGGGTGATCTTGGCGAACCCGAGCAGTTGCCCGCTCGGGCTGAAAATCGGATCGATCACCACGTGGCACCAGAAATGCGTGCCGTCCTTGCGTACCCGCCAGCCCTCACCCTCGAACCGGCCTTCGCGGATCGCCGTTTCGAGTGCCCGTTGCGGCAAGCCGTTTGCACGGTCCTCATCGGTGTAGAACCGGGAAAAGTGCTCGCCGAGGATTTCGGCTTCTTCGTATCCCTTGAAGCGTTTGGCACCGGAGTTCCAGCTGGTGATGATGCCATCGGGGTCAATCATGTAGATCGCGTAATCGACCACCGCATCGATCAGCAAACGAAAGCGCATGTCTTCGATTGCAGCGGACTTCTTGTTCTCGCTCATCAGGCTTGGCTCAAAGCAAATTCTCAATGACAGGAGTATGCGTCAAACCGGAGCAATGGACAGCGGCTTCTGTGTGGTCGAGTTGCCACCAGCGCGGCAGCAACTGCCGGATACGACTTTCGGCAAAGCGATCATCGATCAGCATCACCACGCCGCGATCCTGCTGGGTACGGATCACCCGACCGGCGGCCTGCACCACTTTCTGCACGCCGGGGAACAGGTAGGTGTAGTCGTAGCCGGCCCCGAAGATCGCGGCCATGCGCCGCTTCATCTGTTCATTGACCGGGTTGAGCTGGGCCAGCCCGAGGGTGGCGATGAACGCGCCGATCAGCCGCGCGCCGGGCAGATCGATGCCTTCGCCGAACGCGCCGCCGAGCACCGCGAAGCCGACGCCCTGGCTGTCGGCGGTGAATTGATCGAGAAAATCCTGCCGCGCCCCTTCGGCCATGCCTCGGGATTGTTGCCACCGAGTGATGTGCGGGTGTCGCTCGGCCAGCAACTGCGCGACCTGTTGCAGGTAATCGAAGCTGCTGAAGAACGCCAGATAGTTGCCCGGACGTTCGCTGAACTGGCGGGCGATCAGCTCGACAATCGGTTCCAGCGATGCCTGACGGTGCGCGAAACGCGTGGAAATCCGGCTGACGATCTGCACCTGCAATTGCTCGGCGCTGAACGGCGACTCGACATCGATCCAGACTGTGTCGGCCGGGGTGCCGAGCAAGTCGGCGTAATAGTGGCGCGGGCTGAGGGTGGCGGAAAACAGCACGCTGCTGCGCGCCGAACTCAGGCGCGGGCCGATGAACGCCGCTGGCACCACGTTGCGCAGGCACAGTTGCGATAGCGGGCGCTTGCGTTGGAGGTCACGTTTGCTGATGTCGAACAGGTAATGCGCGTCGAACAGTTCCGCGACCCGGCCGAATTGCAGCATCTCGAAATAGAAGTTCTGCAGTGCGCTGTCGAGCCCTTGCGGGTGATCGTTGAGGTAGTCGCCGATGCTCGCCGTGCAGGATGAGAGCGCCTGCAGCAGTTTTTCCGGTGCCTTGTCGTAGGCCTGATACGGCGCCGACTGGTCGTTGTGCAGCGCGTTCCATTCTCGGTTGACCCGCTGCAACGACTTCTTCAGGGCCTCGGGCGCGGTTTTGCGCACGTTGGCCAATGTCGCCTGATCGAGGGTGGCGCTGTACATCTGCCGCCCGCGTTCGACCAGGTTGTGCGACTCGTCCACCAGCACCGCAACGTTCCATTGATTGAACTGGGCCAGACCGAACAGCAGCGCGCTGAAATCGAAGTAATAGTTGTAGTCCGCCACCACCACATCGGCCCAGCGGGCCATTTCCTGGCTCAGGTAATACGGACATAGCCCGTGCTGCGCCGCGACGCTTCGCAGCGCGGCCTGATCCAGCAGGCGCAATTGGCTGGCAGCCTTACGGGCAGCGGGCAAACGGTCGTAAAAGCCCTCGGCCAAAGGGCAGGACTCGCCGTGACAGGCCTTGTCCGGGTGTTCGCAGGCCTTGTCCCGGGCGACCATTTCCAGCACCCGCAGGGGTAAGGTTTCGCTGTGATCGAACAGCACTTGCGCCGCATCCAGCGCCAGTTTGCGTCCGGGTGTCTTGGCGGTGAGGAAGTACACCTTGTCCAATTGCTGCGGCGCCAGGGCCTTGAGCATCGGAAACAGAGTACCGAGGGTCTTGCCGATGCCGGTGGGAGCCTGGGCCATCAGGCAGCGGCCGGTGCTGACAGCCTTGAACACCGATTCGGCGAGGTGACGCTGGCCGGGGCGAAACGCGGCATGGGGAAAACTCAGCTGCTGCGCCGCGCGGTTGCGCGCTTCGCGATGGGCCATTTCCTGTTCGGCCCACGCGAGGAACAGACCGCACTGCTGTTCGAAGAACTGCCGCAACGTATCGGCGCTGAACACCTCGACCAGGCAGGTTTCCTTTTCCGTGACGATGTCGAAATACACCAGCGCCAGGTTGATCTGCTCAAGCTGCAATCGACAGCACATCAACCAGCCGTAGATTTTCGCCTGGGCCCAATGCAGGGAACGGTGATTGGCCGGTTGCTTGCTCAGGTCGCCGCGGTAGGTTTTGACTTCTTCCAGGCAGTTCTGCGTCGGGTCGTAGCCGTCCGCCCTGCCCTTGACCCTCAACGGCCCGAATGTGCCCTCCAGCGCCACTTCGCTCTGGTAGGCGTCGTTGCGCCGGGACGCCACCGTGCGATGCCCGGCGATGCCCTCCAGCGCGGTCGGCGACGGCGTGAAGCGCAAGTCGAGGTCACCGGTTTTTGCGGTGAATTCGCACAGCGCCCGCACCGCGATGCTGTAGCTCAAGCGCCTTGCTCCGCCCATTGCACGTAACACACGGCGACCGGCATCCGATGCGTGTTGCAGAACTCCAGCCAGCGCAGCTGATTGTCCTGCAGGCGATCGCCCGGGCCTTTGACTTCGATCATCCGGTAGGTCTTGTGCTGCGGCCAGAACTGGATCAGGTCCGGCATGCCGGCGCGATTGGCCTTGATGTCCAGCAGCAGACGGCTGAACCAGTGTTTGAGGTGTTCGGCCGGCAGACAGGCCAAGGCCTGCTCCAGCAGTTCTTCATTGAGCGCACCCCAGAACACGAACGGCGATTGCACCCCCCACTTCGTCGCGAACCGCACGCGGATGGTGTCGGCATAACGGCCGTCGTCGAGTTCGGCCAGACAAGCCTGGAACAGCTCGGCGCGTCGGAGCTGGAAGTCTTCATTGAGCAAATCCACCGGGCCACGCTGGAACGGGTGAAAGAACGCGCCCGGCAATGGCGCGAAGATCGCCGGCCAGCACAGCAGGCCGAACAGTGAATTGATCAGGCTGTTTTCCACGTAATGCACCGGACCCGTTGCTTCGTGCAGGTGCGCCTGAACGTGATACTCCACCGACAACGCCGGATCGAGACGCGGCAGGTGCAGATCCAGCCGTTCCACCATGCCCGGCGCCGTGCGCTTGATCGGTGGCCCGCCGAGCTTGCGCCGCAAACGCGGCACCAGCCGTTGCAGGCCCTGTTGTTCGGTGGCGGTTTCCGGCGCCTGCTCGGCGATGACCGCCAGTTCCAGTGCCAGTGCGTATTCGGCGCTGCGTTCCAGCACACGGATCATCCGCAATCGCGCGCCAGGGTAGGCGCAATCGCGATAGATCTTCAACGCCAGGGCAAATTCGCCGAGGCGCTCGCAGTATTGGCCGATCTGGAACAACAGTTTGCCGCGCCGGCGTTGCAGCCAAGGGTTGTCGAAATGCAGCGCCGCGACCTGTTCGACGATCGGCTCCAGTGGTTCGCCCGCTTCGAAATACAGCTGGCAGTTGTGCAGAAACAGGCACGCATCGACGTCGGCACGGCTGCGCAAGCCACGGGAATCGGCGCTGAATTCGACTTTTTCGTAGGTAAAGATGCCAAGGTCGGCGAGCACGAACTCTGACCAGTCCTGATAGAGGTTGCCAAAGAACATCAGACGAAAGCGATCGCACAGGTCCATCAGCGTCAGGCTGAACAGCCGATCCGCCAGCGTTGGACACCACTGCTGAAAACTGCGGGGCTCGGGAAATTGTTCCTGCAACAGCGCTAGCCAGTCGGTTTTCTTGCCTCGGGGCTGGTGGATGGCCGGGCCGAAGACCTGCAGAAGCTCCGCCTTCAGCAAAATCTCGAACAGCTCCGCCATCGACAACGGTGCCTGTTCATCGAGCCAGCCATGCTCCAGCAGCGGTTGCGCCGCTTCGGCGATGTCGCCGATTTCCGTGTAATTCAGCTTGCCGGCCCGGAAATGCACGCCCTTGCGCATCACCATACGCACCAGCAAACCCTGGGACGGACGCGGCAGTGCCTTGAAGTCGCGAATGAAGGCATGTTCCGTTTCGCTCATGACATCGGCATAACGAAGCTCAAGCCAATCAAGCACCTGGCGGAAGTTGTTGAGGTAATAGAACGGGTCGTCGAGGGGATTGGCAGTCACGGTAGATTCGGGGCCATGGCAAGCGAGTACTGGTTATGCGTACAGATACCAGCCTGCCCCGGCGGGCGCAAACGGAAAAGGATCAGTGGCACCGTGAACGCAGTTTTTTTCACGTGTCCATCGAACTTTTTCGGGTGTCATGGCACCAACCGCGTTAGAGGACCGACAATGGTCGAAATGAATGAGGAAGCCGTCCTATGAAAATCAAAACCCTGGGTATCCCGCTGGCAGTCGCTGCGCTGTTGACGCTGGCCGGTTGCTCGACGCCAACGGTGGTCACCCTGCAGAACGGCACCCAGTACCTGACCGAAGACATGCCCGATACCAAAACCGAGGATGGCTTCTACGAGTTCAAGGATATTTCCGGCGCCAAGGTGCGTGTACGTGCCGACGAAGTGGCAACCGTGCGCAAAGAAGACTGACGGATAAAACATCAAAAAAGGCTGCGACCCTGTGGGATCGCAGCCTTTTTTGCATTCATCAGCGGGGTAACGCCATGCCCGGGAGGGAGCCGTCGCAACTGAAGGGACGCTCGCCGCGGCGAACCAGTTCTTCCTGCAAGCGCTGGCAGCGCTGACGCTCCTGTTGCGCCATGCGGTCGATACTCAGGTTGCCGGTCATCTCCGGCTCATGGTCTTCGCCGATGCGGAGGGTCACGAACGGTTGTTCAGGCTGGATATGAAAACGGCTTTTTTCTTCGACGGGCTTGGCGTCTTCGCTTTTGGCCGGTTCCGGCAGTTGATCGGGTGTCACGCCATAGCGACTCAGAATCGAGCTGTGAGGCAGATCGGCCCAGGCATTGGCCGACAGCAGCACAAGCCCCGCAACACCGATATACCCCTTGAAACCTTTCACGTGTGAATCTCCTGTACTCGTTGGCAGCCCTTGAATGACGAACGTTGCCGTCATGGCTTTAGGCCGCATTTCCTGTTGGTGCAGGGATTGGAGTCAGGGAATGGCTGGTGAGTCACTTTCGCGGTGGGGAGGGAGCACGCTCCCTCCCCATCCTTGCGGTCAGGCGATCACAATCCCGTCGGCACTCAGGCTGTTCAACGCAACCCCGACCAGCGTCACCGAATCAGCGCCGAATTTCAGCACCGTGTCCTGCCCTACCGTCGAGGCATGGGCGCGGAAGTCCTCGCCCGGCAACACCCCCTGCACGCCGAGAAACACCAGTTTGTCGTTGGCGGTGTAACCCACCACGCGATCCTGGCCGAACCCGCCGCTGAACAGGAAGGTATCCGCCCCACCGCCCGACTCCAGCAGATCATTGCCGGCGCCACCGACGAACACGTCGTTGCCCGCCCCGCCAATCAGATGGTCGTTGCCGTCCAGTCCGAACAGCCAGTCACCGCTGGCCTTGGCCTTGAGGGTGTCGGCGGCGCCGGTGCCCTTTACGCTCGATTCGTACTGGGTGACGTTGTTGCCGACCTTCAGGCCGTCCGCCGTGACGCTGTGGGTCACGTCATCCTTGAACAGGCCCCAGAGAAAGCCCGGCTCCTTGGTGACGATGCTGCCGATGTCGCGGGTGATGCTGATCCCGCCGTTGGCATCGCGGATGTACAGGTTGCCGGCGCCGTCGTTGGCGAAATCGAAGGTATTGACCGACTTCTGCAACTCCAGGGTGTTGTTGCCCGAACCGCCGAGCACAATGTTGTAGCCCCCGCCATCGCGGAACGTATCGTTGCCGGCGCGGCCCTCCAGATAATCGTTGCCGCTGCCGCCCTGGATCAAATCATTGCCGTCGCTGCCGATGATGAAGGTGCTGCCCTTGTGGGTTTCGGCGTTGCGGTTCAGGTCCTGCACCCAGGTGTTGGCCCGCGCCGGATCCGACAGGTTGGCGACGATGATCGTCGAGTCCTTGCTGGTCAGGTCGTAGAATTTCGACTCGATCACCCGGTTCATGCCGTCGCCATAGGCGGTCGGCAAGTGCGAGATCCAGGTCGGAATGTTGACGATCGAGAACGGCAGCACGTTCCACGCCGCCGAGGCGTAGTGGTCGTTGAAGCTGACGATGTTGTCGGTCGCTGATTCCTTGGGCGCGTCGTGCACGCCGAGCGAGGCACCGGTGAAGGTCGAGCCGTCGAGGGCGCGGAACACCGGGTCGTTTTCGTAGCCGACGTTGAGCACCTTGTCGGTGCTGCTCTGGGTCGGCGAGGCGTAGGCAATGTAGTTGGAATCCTGGAAAAACCCGCCCCATTTGCTGGTGCTCAAGTCCGCCATGCTGTTGACCGCCAGCCCGCCGAGGCTGTGGCCGCTGATCAGCACGTCCTTGCCGGTCAGGCCGTTGGCCTTGGCGAACGCCACCACATCGTTCATCAGGTTGCCGAAGGCTTCACCGACGTAGTTCTTCGCGTAATCATTGGGCCCGAACGCGGCGAGCAAGTCGTTGATCACGTCGCCGATGGAGTCGCCAATCAGGATTTCCCGCGGGCCGCTGGTGCCACGAAAGGCGATGCCGATCTCCGTGAGATGGCCCTGAGCGTCGTATTTGCCGAGGATTTCCACCTGGGCGCTGGTGTAGCCGGCCTTTTCGCCGAAGAAGGTGCCGCGGGCGTCGGTCTTGCCCTCGTACCCCAGTTGCGAGGCCGTGATCGGGGTCCATCCGGCTTTTTTCACCGCGTCGAGCGCGGCTTTTTCCGAATCGGGGTTCCACGGGATGCCGGGGATCACCCCCTGGGAATCCGTGCCGCCGATCAGCGCGGTCACCAGCGTGGCCGGCAAGCCAAGGCCGAAGCCGTTGTGCTGATAACCGACGGCAAAGCCGTTATCGAGGTTGTGGTAGGAATACAGCGTAATGGCCATGGCGTCGCTGAACAGCGCCTTGGAATCCGCCGTACCGAAATTCTTGTAGTCATACACACCCATTGCTGTTGCCTCTCTCTTTGTTGGAATTGTTCAGAGATAGCTCACAACCAGAACGCCCCTCCCGAGGCGCCCCGGAGCATTTCAGTACAACTTTCGTTTGTCAGGCGAAGACGAAACTCGAATCCGACAGGTTAGCCACACCGACCCCGATCAGCGTCACGGCAAAGTCGCCAATCTTCAGCACGGTATCGCTTCCGGACTGCGCCGCGTGCTGCTTGTAGTCGTAGCCCTGCCCCGCACCCTCGACGCCCATGAACACCAGTTTGTCGCTGCCCTGGTAGCCATTGATCGCGTCGAAGCCGAACGCGCCGCTGAACAGGAAGGTGTTGTTGCCACCCACCGCGCTCATCACGTCATTGCCGGCGCCGCCAACGAAGGTTACGTGGGCCTTGTCGCTTTGCAGGTGATCGTTGCCGCCCAGGCCGAACAGCCAGTCGCCGTCAGCGGTGGCTTTCAGGGTGTCGCCCATGGCGCCGCCGCTCAGCGAATGGTTGTACTGGGTCAGTTCGGCGCCGTTGGCCAGGCCTTTGGCGGTGACGGTCCAGGTGATTTCCTTGCTGCCCCACCACGAACCCGACTCCTTGCTCACCAGCGCGCCGATGTCACGGGTCATGCTGATGCCGCCGTAGGCGTCACGCACGTACAGCGTGCCGTCGCCGTCGTTGGCGAAGCTGAAGTTCTGCAGCGGTTTTTGCAGCTCGAAGGTGTTGTGGCCCTGGCCACCAAGCAGGATGTTGAAGCCGCCGTCGTCACGGAAACGGTCATCGCCGCCCAAACCTTCGAGGAAGTCGTTGCCCGCCCCGCCCTTGAGCCAGTCACCGCTGTCGGTGCCGATGATGAACGTGCTGCCGGTGTGTGGCTCGCCGCTGCGGCCCAGATCCTCGACCCAGGTCTTGCCCCGCGACGCTTGCTCAAGGGTGGAGACGATGATCGTCGAGTCCTTGTGCGTCAGGCCGTAGAACGTCGACGCGATCACCCGATTCAGGCCGTCGGCATACCCCAGCGAGCTGTGGGCCGACCAGTTCAGCGGATTGGCGATGCTGAACGGCACCAGGTTCTGCGCGGTGGACGCGTAGTTGTCGTTGAAGTTGACGATGTTGTCGGTGGTCGAATCGTGCGGCTTGTCGTGCTTGCCCATCGACGCGGTACTGAACGTGGTGCCGTCGAGCACGCGGAACACCGGGTCGTTCTCGTAACCGATGTTCAGCACGTTGCTGCCGGTGCTGCTCTGGGTCGGTGAGGCGAACGAAATGTAGTTGGCGTCCTTGAAGAACCCGCCCCAGTTGCTCGCACTCAACTCCGCCACACTGTTGACCCCGAGGCCGCCGAGGCTGTGGCCGCTGACCAGCACGTCCTTGGCCGCGATGCCATGGGCGACGGCGAAAGCCGCCACCGCTTTGAGCAGGTTGTCGAAGGCGTTCTTCGCGTACTGAGTGGCGTAGTCCGACGGGCCGATGGCGGCCAGCAGGTTGTTTTTCATGTCGCCGAAGGTGTCGCTGTAACCCAGCCCGCCGGTGCCCCGGAAGGCCACGCCGATGCCGATCAGCTTGCCCGCGGCGTCGTACTTGCCGAGCACTTCGGCCTCGGCGCTGGTGAAGCCGTCCTTCTCGCCGAAGAACGTGCCCTGCGCCCCGACCTTGCCCTGATAGCCCAGCGCCGTGGCGCCGATCGGCTTCCAGCCGGTGCCGGGCAAGGCCTGGCCGGTCGGCGTGTAGGCATACAGCGTCAGGGCAATGGCATCGCTGTACAGCGCTTTGCCGTCGGCATTTTTGTAATCGAACAATCCCATGTTGTGCTCTCTCTTCCTTTCAAAAAACGGCAGTTCTGTGCAGAACTGCCGCTACACCTTAGAACTGCCAGTCCAGCGTCAGACCCACACCGTGGTCCTTTTCGTTGGAACCGATCAGCCCGTTGTAGTCCAGGTTGACCCGGACATCGCGATTGAGCGCCAGCCCGGCGCGCACGCCGACCACCGCTGCATCTCGATCCATCGACACACTTTGCACGGTGAACGCACTGTTGCCATTGACGAAGGCCAGGTGACTGTCGGCATCCACGTTGCTCAGGTTGTGCTGCCAGCCCAGGCTTGCACCCAGTTCCAGCTGGTGTTTCTCCGACAGGGCAAACGTGCGTTTGGCCCGTACACCGAGGGTCGACAACACCACATCGCGGTTGTCTTCACCGCCCTTCAGTGCGGCGGCATCACCCTTCTCGGTGAAGCTGTCGCTGCTGAGGTGCACGTAGGCCAGGTTGGCGAACGGCTCCAGGTTCATCGGTTGCAGGCCCAGGTCGTAGGCCGCTTCGGTGAACAGTTGCGCGGTGGTCGCATCGCGCTTGGTTTTCTGTTTGCCGCTGACGCCAGCGAACTGCAGGTCGCGTTTGACGTCGATGCGATGCCAGCTGTAGGCCGCACCGGCGGTCAGACGCAGTGCATCGATCTGATGCCCCAGGTACGCGCCCAGGTGATAGCTATCGACCGAGGCGGACGAATGCGTACCCTCGCCCATGCTCAGCGAGCTGTCGCTATAACCAGTAACGAAACCCAGGCGGGTATCTTCAGCGATCAAACCGTCGACCCCGGCCAGCAGGCCGCCGATGGAGCTGGTGGAATCGGCGTATTTCGACCCGCCATCGCTCTTGCCCCAGGCGCCCAGCACTTTGAGCCAGGCGTTGCTGCGGTCATCGGTCGGTGCGCCGGCATCGAACAGATCGCGCTCGCGCAGACGTTCGCCCACGGCATCGCGCAGGTAGCGGCTGTCGTTGATCAGCAGCGTGCCGATGGCTGGATGAATCTCGCCGGACAGTTGCTGGAAGGCCTCCTGCGCAGCGGCTGCCGACGGCGACAGCAACAGGGTTTCGAACAACGCATTGCCGGCGCCAAGGCGTTCGGCGGCAGCACCGACCGCGCGCTGGTTCGGCGTCAGGCCGACACTGGCGAACGAGGCGCCGTTACGGCCGACGTCCAGTTGCACACCGCTTGCCGAGTAAGCCAGGGTGCCGCCGAGGAACGCATAGTCGGGCAATACCTGGCCGAACTGCCCTTCAATCCCGCCCGCTGCCTGCAAGATGTTGAACTGGGTGCCGAGCAGGCTTTTCACTTCGCCCGTGGTCAACAGCGTCGGGCTGTTTTCCAGCGACATGGTCACTGTCGCCCCTTCAATCAATGCTTTGCCGCCGGCGACGATCCGGTCGCTGCTGGTTGGTGACACTTCCACCGCATAGGTCGAACCCGGTGCGAAGGTCACGTCACCGGCCACGTTCAAGGTGCCGATGGAGTTGCCCGGCGCCACGGTGCCGCCGCGGTTGGCGGTCAGCGCGGCGATCCGGCCGTTACCGCCGAGAATGCCACCGTCATTGACCGTGACCGCCGATTGCAGCGAGCCATTGATTGCCAGTCGCCCCTGATTGACCAGGGTCGGGCCGCTGTAAGTGTTGTTGCCGGTCAGCACCAGGGTGCCGATGCCTTGCTTGGTCAGACCGCCGTGGCCGGAGATGTCGTTGCGCCAGGTGTCGAGCCCGCAGGTGATGTCGTTGCACACGCGCTCGGTGGGCTTGCCTGCATCGATGATCGCGCCGATGCCTGGCAGATCGGCCACGAACTGGCCGCTGCCGTAGGCGCCCTGGATGCGGAACTCTTCGGGAATGTCCTGCTCGGTGACGAACATCGCCGGGCCGTCGATGCCCTTGCGCAGGTTGATCATGCCCCAGCCGTACAGGGCGTCGATGCCCGGAGCGCCGAGATCGGTGGCCGTGGTGCGCAACACGCTGGCGACCTGATCGCCGGACATGTACGGGAAGCGCTCCATCAGCACCGCCATGGAACCGGCCACGTGCGGCGCGGCCATGGAGGTGCCGTTGTAGTTCTTGTAGCCGGTGGTCAGGTTGTCGGCGTTGGTGCCTTCGATGATCGAACTGAAGATTTTCGTACCCGGTGCCGAGACGCAGAAACTCGCGGTGTAGCCGCAGCGCGAAGAGAACGTACTCATGATGTACGGGTTGGCGCTGGCCAGATCCGGGTTCTTTTGCAGGGCGGCAACGGTGATCCAGTTCGGCGCGATGTCCGGTACGAAATAACCGAGGCCGGCGATGGCGTCCGGGTTGTTCAGGTTGTAGTCGTTGCCCGCCGCAAAAATCGTCACGATCCCGCTGCGCGCGGCGGCGATTGCGCCGTCGTAGGCGCCGCCGGGTTTGGTGCCCAGCAGTGTGCGGATCTCGTTGAACTGCAGTTGCGCGTCGTTGACGGTGAAGTGCGGGTACGCCGGGTCGCGGCCACCGAGGTCGAAACGGTCGGTGATGCCGATCCCCCAGCTGTTGTTGATGATCCGCGCGCCGCTGGCGATCAGCGCATCCCAGCCGGCCTTGTACACCGCGCCGTCGTTGCCGCGCACAATGCCGTCTTCCGGGCCCGGATCGCCGTTGTCGGCGCTGATGATCTGTGCGCCGAACGCCACACCGTGCATCGGCCCGCCGTCACGGCTGCCGGCGGCGATACCACCGACGTGGGTGCCGTGGGCGCCGAGCTTGCCGTCGGAACCGACCGAGGGCGAGCCGTCATAGCGGAACGCGTCCCCGGCTTTGACCGGGATATACGGGTCGGTGTATTCGCGGATCCCCGAGGTCACCAGGGTGATGACCTTGTTGCTGCCGGAAAACTCCGGGTGCGCGGCGTAGACCGGCTGGTCGAAGATTCCCAGTTTCACGCCCTTGCCGGTGTAACCGGCGGCGTAGGCGTGATCGGCACCGATGGCGCCCAGGCCCCAGTCAGCCTGAAATTCGGCGCTGCGCCAACTGCCCGGATCCCCTGCCCGACCGTTTTCCACATAGGGCGCCGCGTGTGCGCTGCCCCAGGTGGCCAGTGCGCAGAGCAAGGCGACGTTGAGGGTTTTCAGGCGAAAGCAGCCACCCGATTGCGCGGGGGTGTTGTTGTTTTTCATCCAGCGACCTTCCTTAGTGATGTTGCGAAAAATCCGTGTGTTCAGCCTCGTGATCGTTCCCGCGCTCCCGCGTGGGAACGATCAATCAGTCACGATCAGTTGCGATCAGTCAGAACTGCCAGTTAAGGCTCAGGCCCACGCCGTGACTCTTCTCGCGGCTGGCCAGTTGTCCGGTGTAATCGAGGTTCACCCGCACGTCGCGGGTCAGTGCCAGGCTGGCCTGCACGCCAACCAGCGCAGCGTCGCGCACCAGCGCAGAGCTTTCTACGGTGTAAGGCGCACGGCCGCTGGCGAAACGCAGATGTTGTTCAGAGTCGATGTCGGTCAGGCTGTGCTGCCAGCCAACATGGCCGCTGACTGCCAGCTTCTGCGCGGACGGCAGGTCAAAGGTCTTGATCGCCCGCACGCCGAGGGTGCTGAGCACCGCGTCGCGCTGATCGTCATTGCTTTTCAATGCCGCAGCGTCGCCCTTCTCGGTGAAGCCGTCGGTGTCGAGGTGCACGTAAGCCAGGTTGGCGAACGGCTCCAGGGCCAGCGGTTGCAGGTTCAGTCGATAAGCCGCTTCGCCAAATACCTGAGTGGTGGCGGCATCGACCTTGGCTTTCTGTTTGGCGCTGACATTGCCGTACTGCAGGTCGCGTTTCACATCGGCGCGATGCCAGCTGTAGGCAGCGCCGGTGCTCAGGCGCCAGGCGCCGAGGTCGTGACCGGCGTAGGCGCCCAGGTGATAGCTGTCGACCTTGGCCGAAGAATGGGTGCCGGAGCCCATGCTCAGCGAACTGTCGCTGTAACCGGTGACCAGACCGATGCGAGTCTGCTCGTCGACGGCACCGTCGACACCGGCCAGCAAGCCACCGATGGAGGTGCTGTAACCGGCGGTGTCATGGCGCGAATCGGTAGTGCCCCAGGCGCCGAGGGCCTTGATCCAGCCATTGCTTTGCGTGGTTTGCGCATCGTGCAGGCGTTCGCCAATGGCGTCGCGCAGTTGGCGGCTGTCATTGATCAGCACCGAGCCCAGGGCCGGGTAGATTTCGCCGCTCAACTGTTGAAAGGCTTGTTGCGCGTCGCTGGCGGTGGCCGACAACAGCAGGCTTTCGTACACGGAGTTGCCCGCGCCCAGAGCTTCGACGGCCGTGGCCACGGAGCGTTGATTCGGCGTCTGGCCGACGCTGGCGAACGATGTCCCGTTGCGCTCGACATTCAAGCCGATGCCGTTACCGCTGTAGGCCAGGCTGCCACCGATGAACAGATAATCCGGCAGTACCGCACCGAACCGACCCTGAATGCCGCCCGCCGCTTGCAGAATGTCGTACTGCCGGCCAAGCAGGCTTCTGGCCTCGGTGGTGCTGAGCAGCGTCGGGCTGTTTTCCAGCGACAGGCTCACAGTGGCGCCGTTGATGGAGGCGATGCCGCCGGCGACGATGCGGTCGCTGTTGGTGGGAGACAACTCTACGGCGTAGGTCGAACCCGGCGCGAAGGTCACGTCACCGGCCACAGTCAAGGTGCCAATCGAATTGCCCGGTGCCACGCGGCCGCCGCTGTTGGCGGTCAGTGCGCCAATGCGCCCGGAGCCGCCGAGGGTGCCGCCGTCATTGACGGTCACGGCCGAGGTCAGCGAACCGTTTACCGTCAGCAGGCCGCCGTTGACCGTGGTCGGTCCGCGATAGCTGTTATTCCCGGTCAGAACCAGTCGCCCGTCACCGGACTTGATCAGGCTGCCTTGATACACCCGGCCGGCCGCCGCTGCGTCGCGAACCATGCCCACGGCGTAATCAGTCTGATCCTGCTGGCTGGCACCGGCCGGCACACCGTTCTGCCAGCCCTTGCTTTGCAGGGTCTGCTGCCAGGCGCTGTGCTCGGCGAGGTCTTCGCTCTGACGCTGGATCAGCGCCTTGTCGCTGATGTCATTGCTCCAGACATCGCTCTGTCCGGCCGCCAGATTGGCGTCGAACACCCCGAGCAATTGACCCGGCCCGCGCATCGCCCGGTACAGGTTGGCCACGCCCCAGCCGACCCGTTCGGTCGGTGCATCGGTCACCGAACCATCGAGCTGGGTAGCCGTGCTCAGCAGTACCTCAAGAGCCTGCTGATTGTTCATGTACGGGTAGCGCTCCATCACCAACGCCAGTGCACCGGTGGCGTGCGGCGCGGCCATCGAGGTGCCGGACTTGATCGCATAACCGCCGTCGGGAATGGTGCTGTCGATCTTCGCCCCCGGCGTGGTGATGCACCAGTATTTGGCGATGCCGCACTGGTTGTACTTCTGCTGATTGCTTTGATCGAGTCCGGAGACCGCCAGCCAGTGGCCTTCCAGATCCGGCTGAAAGTACGGCAGCGCCGAGCGCACGCTGGCATTTGGGTAGCCGCTGTTGCCGGCGCTGAACACGTTGATCACGCCCCGACGGGAAACGTCTGCCGCCGCGTCGAGCCAGGTGCCCTTGTTCCAGTGCTGGGCATAGGCGGCATGCATATCCGCAAGGGTTCGATAGCTGACATCCGGCGGCTGGCTGCCCCAGCTGTTGTTGATCGCCCGCACGCCGGCGTCGGTCAGCGCGTCGTACACCGCTTTGAAGTAGCGCGGATCGGGATTGGGACCGAACAGGAAACGATCGTTTTTGTTGGTGTTGCCGACGTAGATCTGCGCGTTGTACGCCACGCCATGCATGCCGGTGCCATCGCGGGACGCGCCCATGGTGCCGACCACGTGGGTGCCGTGGGAGTCATTGTTCGGGTTGAGGGTGCCGTTGACGTTGAACAGCGAGCCGTCAAGGTAGCTGCCGCTGGCCAGTACCGGGTGATAGCGATCACTGGCGAACTCGGGATGCGCCGCGTCGAAACCCGAATCCAGCGCGCCGATCTTCACGTCCTTGCCGGTGATGCCGGCGGCATAGGCCTGATCGACCTGCATCCGCCCCAGTCCCCAGTCGCGCAGGAATTCGGCACTGCGCCAACTGGCCGGATCGCCGGGTTTCCCGGCTTCGAGGTATTGGGCCTGAGCCTGGGTTGTAGAAATCACAAGCAGCAGAGTGCCGACCGAAATCGGCTTGATGCGTACGTCCATGTTCACCACTCTTTTTGTTGTTTTGGGTCGATGCTTTTTGCGTTGAAGTTACGGCGTTATTGCATCCTTGGGCCTTGTCCGAAGGCCTCATCCACCCGCGCCAGATCCTGCTCGCTCAAGGTGCCCGCGTAGTAATGCAACTTGGTCCAGGCCATGAGGTAGTCATAGCGTGCCTGTGCGAGGTCGCGGCGGGTGGTAAATAGTTGTTGTTCGGCGTTCAGTGCGTCGAGGTTGGTTCGTTCGCCACCGAGAATGCTTTGTTTGGTCGACACCACCAGCGCTTCGGCCGAGGCCAGTGCCTTTTGATAGGCGCGCAATTTGTTGACCCCGGACAGGCACGCGCTGAACTGGCGACGCAGTTCAATCAACGTTTCGCGGGTCTTGCCGTCCAGTTCGTACTCGGCCTGTTCCATGGTGCGGCTGGCCTGACGAGTCGAGGCCGACACACCACCACCGGCGTACAACGGCACGCTGACTTCGAAACCGATGGTGTTGGTTTCGTAGCGCTGATTGTAGGTGTTGCCGCTTTCCGACTCGTTCTGGCGCATCGTGGCATAGGCGCTGACTTTCGGCAGATGCCCGGCGCGGTTGCGCTCGACTTCGTAACGCGCCACTTCCACGGCCTGACGCTGGGACGCAAGGTTCGGGTTGTTGCTGATCGCCAGTTCGTGCCACGTGTCGTAGTTGGCCGGCATCAAGGCGAAGGTCTGAAAGTTCTGATCCAGCGGCGCCAGATCAGTGATGTCCACCGCCGGCACCCCGACCAGTGCACCAAGCTCCCGTAACGCGGCGTCCTGCTCGTTGCGGGCCTCGATTTCCTCGGCGGTCGCCAGTTCATAACGCGACTCGGCTTCGAGGATATCGGTGCGCGTGCCCTCGCCCTGGCGGAACATGTGTTCGTTCTGCTGGAACTGCTGTTCGTACGCCTTTTTCTTGGCCTGCGCGATGTCGATCTGGTCCTGGGCAAACAAGGCCTTGGTGTAGTTGTCGAGCACCCGTACCAACAGCTCCTGGCTCTTGCCGCGAAAGTTTTCATCGGCAAACAGCGACTGGGCCACGCCCTTGCGATAGGCCGCGTAGGCTTCGTAGTCGAGCAACGGCTGTTGCAGGGTCAGGCTCGAGCCGTAGCTGCTGTAGTTACGCTCATCGGTGCGGTTGCGCGCGCGTTCGTCGAGGGACGTGGCTTTCGACGAGTTGCGGCCCTTGTTGTAGTTGTAACCCAGTTTCGGCAACAGACCGGCGCGGCCGATGGCTCGGTTTTCAAGGCCTGCATCGCGCTCCTTGATCGCGCCGAGGAACACCGGGTCATTGCGCAACGCCTGCTCGTAGATCGCGAACGGCCCCATGGCCGCCATTGCACTGTTGCCCGCGAGCAGCGCGAAGGCTGCCGCCAGCATGGAAAGCTTATTCATACAGCCGAACATCCTTATTCTTCGGTCAACGCGGAGCCGGCCCGATCGAGCAGCGGTTTGAACAGGTAATTGAGCAGTGAACGTTCGCCAGTGCGCACGAACATTTCCGCCGGCATGCCGGGCTTGATCACCAGACCGTTGAGTTTTTCCATGGCCTGATCGCTGACACTGCTGCGCAACACGTAGTACGGCACGCCGGTTTTCTCGTCGACCATCTGGTCGGCGGAAATCAGGCTGACTTCGCCGGGCACCCGTGGCGTCTTGCTCTGGTTGAACGCGGTGAACAGGATGTCGACCGGCAGGTGTGTACCGACCTTGTCGATCAGATTGATCGGCAGGTGCCCCTCGACTTCCAGGCGCGTGCCTTGCGGAACGATTTCCAGCAGGGTTTCGCCCTGACGGACCACGGCGCCTTCGGTGTGCACGCCGAGGTTGACCGCCACGCCGTCGGCGGTGGCGAGGATTTCGCTGTGCTGCAGGTCAAAGCCGGCGGAGGTCAGTTGCTCGGACAGGGTGACGCTTTTCAGTTGCGCATCGGCCAACTGGGTGCGGACCTCCTTCTGGTACTCCTCGCTGTGCTGTTGCAGTTTCAGCCGGGACTCAAGAATGCCCTGCTCCACCCGGCCACTTTCGCCGCTGTTCTCGGCCAGTTGCTGCTGAACCTGCGACAGTTGACGCTGGTATTCCATCAAGCGGTTACGCGGAATGTAGCCGTTGTCCGCCAGCGGCTGCAGGTTGCTCAACTGCTGTTGCAGCGACTGGGCTTGCGCGTTGAGGTCTGTTCGGGCGCGACGCATGCCCGCCAGCTGCGCGTTAGCGCCCTCGATGCTCGCGCGCAGGGCGGCCTGTTCTCGGGCAAACGCTTCGCGACGGCTGCTGAAGAGTTGCCGCTGGCCTTCCAGCACCAGCGCCAGGCGCGGATCGGCGTTGTCGCTCAGTTCTGCCGGGAAGGTGACTTGCTTGAGGTTGTCGCGCTCGGCCTGCCAGCGCGCCAGGCTGGCCCAGGCCATGCGGTATTGCGCTTGCAGCGATTGCACGTCGGCGGCGACCTGGGTCTGGTCGAGGCGGAACAGAGGCTGGCCCTGCTTCACGATTTCGCCTTCGCGCACCAGAATCCGGCTGACCACGCCGCTGCTCATCGATTGCACGGCCTTGCGCTTGCCCGACACCACCACGGTGCCTTGCACCGGAATCCCTTGATCCAGCGGTGCCAATGCCGCCCAGGTGAAGAAACTGCCGGCGCCGACCAGTGCCAGAATCCAGCCCATGCGGGCGAAAAACTTCGCATCGCGCTCCGGGCGCTCGGTGATGTAGTCGTGTTCCATCGTGGCTTCGTTTTGCGTGTTCATGCTCGCGCTGCTCATACACCCGAATTCCTTGTCGTCGGCTGATACTGGCGGCTCATGCTCAGCCCGGCCGGTGCTTGTGCAGGCTTTTCGTTTGGTTGCGGCGGGTTACCGGGCTGGTTACCGGACAGCGCCTTGAGCACGTCGTGGCTCGGGCCGAAGGCCTGCAAGCGGCCATCGTTGAGCACCAGCAGTTTGTCGGCCTGGGCCAGCACCGAAGAACGGTGCGTCACCAGTACCACGGTGGTGCCTTGGGCCTTGAGCTGCACGATCGCGCTGGACAACGCGGCTTCGCCGACGGTGTCGAGGTTGGAGTTCGGCTCGTCCAGCACCACCAGGCTCGGGTTGCCGTACAGCGCACGGGCCAGTGCCACGCGCTGCTTCTGACCGCCGGACAAACCGCTGCCGTCTTCGCCCAATTGCGTGTCGTAGCCTTGCGGCATGCGCAGGATCAGTTCGTGCACGCCGGCCTGTTGCGCGGCGGCCACGACCTTTTGCGGGTCGGCTTCACTGAAGCGGGCGATGTTCTCGGCGATGCTGCCGCTGAACAGTTCGATGTCCTGCGGCAGATAACCGATGTAAGGGCCGAGCTGATCGCGGTTCCAGCGGTGAATGTCGGCGCCGTCCAGGCGCACTGTGCCGCCGAGCGCCGGCCATACGCCGACCAGCACCCGTGCCAGGGTCGACTTGCCGGAGCCGGAGGCACCGAGCACACCCAGCACTTCACCGGCTGCCAGGTTGAAATTGACCATATGCAGGGTCGCGGCGCGCTGACCCGGAGGGCCTGCGCTGACTTGTTCAAACGTGATCTGGCCCTTTGGCGCCGGCAGCGCCATGGCGTCATCGCTCGGCGGGAAGGCTTGCAGCAAGGCATCGAGGCGGCGGTAAGCCAGCTTCGCCCCGCTCCACTGCTTCCACACGGCAATCAACTGATCGATCGGGCTCAGCACCCGGCCCATCAGAATGGAGCCGGCGATCATCATCCCGGCGGTCATGTCGCCCTTGATCACCAACAGTGCGCCCAGCCCCAGCACCAGCGATTGCAGGCACAGGCGCAGGGTCTTGCTCAGCGAGCTGATCACCGCGCCGGTGTCGCTGGCCTGGTTCTGCAGCCCGAGAAAGCGCGAATGCACCTGGAACCAGCGTTTGCGCAACGCGCCGAGCATGCCCATGGCCTGAATGGTTTCGGCGTTGTGCAGGTGGCTGGTGGCCAACTGGCTGGATTTCTGCGAGAAACCGGCGGCTTCGCCCAATGGCTTCTTGGTCATGTATTCGTTCAGGCACGCCAGGGCAATCAGCAGCAGCGCGCCCGCGGTGGCGAGTACGCCGAGCCAGACGTTGAACAGGTAAATCACGAACAGGTACACCGGGAACCACGGCGCATCGAAAAACGCGAACAGCGCAGGCCCGGTGACGAATTGGCGAATGTGGGTCAGATCGCCCAGCGACTGCCCGGCGTTGCCCTCGCCCTTGAACAGGTTGCGTTCAAACGCTGCCTGATAGACCCGCAGATTGAAACGGCGCTCGAGCTGGCTGCCGATGCGGATCACGATAAAGCTGCGCACCACTTCCAGCAGGCCGATAAACGCGAAGAAACCGACGACCATCAGCGACAGCATCGCCAGGGTGGTTTCATTCTGCGAAGACAGCACCCGGTCGTAGACCTGGAGCATATAGATGGAAGGCACCAGCATCAGCACGTTAATCAGTGCGGTAAAGCATCCGACGCTGATCAGAATGCTTTTATAGTCACCCAATGCCTTGAATAAGGGAGCGGTGGCTGGGGCCTTCGCCATCTTCATTGATTATTCCTGAAATGGTATTTCCCGCCCGGCTTGGCGAGACTTCAAATTAATTGCCCGCCTTGAGTGCGGGACATACACCGTCAGTACTTGCTTACACCTCAATAACAACTTTCCGATTAAAACCGGCATCGGTGTTATTGCACTGCGGCTTATAACTGTAACGGGGTGCTTTATATTTAAACGGTCAGTCGGTTTCGGTCATTACGGCTGCTGCGAGGAACGCTCAAGTGTAATCACCAGGCCCGACTTCAAAGTGCTCAGATAAAGCCCATCACGTTGTCGGCTGAAAAACTGGATTCTTGAGCCTTCCTTGCCGGTAATCGACAGCCCGTCCGGATCGGGGAACCAGCCGATGGCTGCGTCTTGCAACCACGCGCTCAGGCAATCGGCACCTTTGCCCAGCGTCTGGTTGGATTCAAGATCGATCAGGCAAGTGTTCGACGGTTTATCTTGCATCGCCTGCGCTTCGGCGCTGTCACTGCGGTCGCTCAGGGTCGCTTGCCACTGTCCGGCAAATACCGATGGGTCTTCGAGTCTCAGGCTGCTTGCCATGGTTGTTTCTCCAGAAATCATCATCAGCATCGGCAACAAGTACGCCGCCGCTTTGCGGGTAAAAGCGAATTGGATCATAGGAAATTTCACTCCGGCACGTAGCCTT
This sequence comes from Pseudomonas sputi, assembly GCF_021603585.1. Lineage (GTDB taxonomy): Bacteria > Pseudomonadota > Gammaproteobacteria > Pseudomonadales > Pseudomonadaceae > Aquipseudomonas > Aquipseudomonas sputi. Next base: position 351,448 of record NZ_BQHI01000006.1, read on the forward strand.
GCTTACCGGCCATGGCGATGCAAGTAAAGAAAGCGGCGCATCACGCACCGCTTTCCCGTGTTACATCACGCCACGATGTCGCTGAACGCCGCCTGGCCGACGGTGCTGACCTGGAAATCAGCCACGCCGTGCCCGGAGAAGTCGACCGACAGCAGGCTGTTGCCGCCCGAGGACGTCAGAACCGCATCGCCCGCCGCGCCGGTGAAGGCGCTGACGAAATGCAGGCCGGCGCCCTTGGTGATACCGGTCAGGTCGATTTTGTCCAGACCGCTGACGAAATCGAGGATCTGATCGATCGCACCCGGCTTGGAGTCGGAACTGGCCGCGAACACAAAGGTGTCCGAACCTGCGCCACCCCACAGTTTGTCGGCACCACCGGCTCCGTAAAGGATGTCGTTGCCGGCACCGCCCTTGAGCTCGTTGGCCACGCTGTTGCCAATCAGCAGGTCGTTACCCGAACCGCCGATCGCGTTCTCGATGGTGACGCCCTTGGCGATGGACACGTTGCCCACCAGGCCGCCAACGTCGGAGAACGAGGCTTCATTGAGGTTGATCTTCTGGTTCTGGGTAAAACCCGAGAAGTCGAAGGTGTCCTTGCCGCCCGCATCCCACACCGAGAACACCAGCTTGTCGGCCGACGACGAGGCGCTGAGAAAATCGCGACCGGCGTTGGAGTTGAAGCCGTAGGTGGTGTCACCGGTACGGGTGGTCATGTTGGCACCGTAGAGCTTCTGGATCGCCGCAATGTCATCCATCAGCGGGCCGGAGGAATAGGCTTCCACGCCGCCCTTGCTGAAGTTCTGGCTGGTGTTGCTTTCGCTCCAGTAGCTCATGACGCTGTAGCCGCGGGTGTCTTGCCCGTAGGTCGCGTCGTTGTAGGTCGGGTTGCCGTTACCGGCGTTGTAGTCGCCCGGGTGCGCCAGGCCAAGGGTGTGGCCGATTTCGTGCGTCAGGGTCTGACGACCGTAGTTGTTCAGATCCGGGTTTTTGTTTTGCGTGTAGCCACTGTTGATCAGGTACCACGACGTGCCGTCGTAACCGGCACCGGTGCCTGGCAGATAAGCGAACGCTGCAGCGCCATCCTGGCCGCCGCTGTAGTTACCGAAGGTCATGTGGCCGTCACCGCCCGAGGCTTTCTCGGTGAAGGTCACGTTGGCCACATCGGCCCAGGATTGCATGGCGAGCACGGCCTGGGCTTTCTGTTGGGAACTGAACTGACTGAACCCGCTGATCCCGTGCTTGTACATCGTGCTGGACGATGCCGAAGTCAGGAACGTGTAGGTGAGTTCGATCTTGCCGCTGCCATCCTTGTCCTGGTAGGCAGCGCCGTCGCGCAGCAACTGGGTGGCGGCCTGGTCGACGGAAAAGGAGGGTTTGCCATTGACCGTGAGGTTACCGCCACGATCGTACTGGTGGCTGAAGCTATTGATCTGGTTATACGCCGTGCTGGTCGCGGCCAGAGGTTGCGGCGCCGCGCTCAGCTGGAAAGCCTGTTCGGCGGTATCAACAGCATTAGCTTTTACTTTCGACATAAACACACTTCCTTGTTTAGCAATGGAACAGTTTTTGTCCGATAGCGACAACCTCTGGCGAGATTGTCCTATCACTCGCCCAATGAAGGCGTAAGAAACCTGACACAATTTGAAATCTAACGTCTAGCGTTTTTTCGAGATCAAATTGAACTGTTCCGGGAAACTCCCGTAAACAAAGCGCCTGCCGCTGAAAGAAGTTTGCAAGTGTGGTGAATTTGCCTAATTGTCTGACGATTTCTTATTTAAATATTAAATATCGGTAAGTTGTTTTTTGTTAGCAGCGTCTCACTTTGCTGCACGTTATCAGTGCAATGCCAGTGGTTTGATATCAAGTTGCTCCAACACAACATAATCAGGCGAGGGCTGTGCCACCCTCGCCTGTTTTTTTTCAGCTGCCGGTACGAATCTTGTTCCACACCCGCGTCCGGATCCGGTCGATGTTCAGCGGCATCGCTTCCAGCGCAAACAATTTGCCCATCATTTCCGGGCTTGGATAAACCTTGGTGTCGTTCTTGATCGCCGGGTCGATCAGGCTGTCGGCCTGTTCGTTGCCATTGGCGTAGTGCACGTAGTTGCTGATGCCGGCCATCACGTCCGGGCGCAGCAGGTAGTTCATGAACGCGTAGCCGGCCTTCTCGTCCGGTGCGTCGGCGGGCATGGCGACCATGTCGAACCAGATCGCGGCGCCTTCCTTGGGAATTTCGTAGCCGATGTCGATGCCGTTCTTCGCCTCTTTGGCGCGGTTTTCCGCTTGCAGGATGTCGCCGGAGAAACCGACGGCCACGCAAATGTCGCCATTGGCCAGGTCGCTGGTGTACTTCGAGGAATGGAAGTAGCTGACGTACGGCCGCACTTTCATCAACAGCGCTTCTGCTTTCTTGTAGTCGTCGGGGTTCTTGCTGTGATGCGGCAAACCCAGGTAGTTGAGCGCTGCGGGCAGCAGTTCCGGGCCGTTATCAAGGATCGCCACACCGCATTTCTGCAGTTTTTCCATGTATTCAGGCTTGAAGATCAAGTCCCAGGAATCCACCGGCGCGTTGTCACCCAGCACAGCCTTGACCTTGGCGATGTTGTAGCCGATGCCGGTGCTGCCCCACAGGTACGGAAAGCCGTGTTCGTTGCCCGGATCGTTGGTCTGCAGGGCCTTGAGCAACACCGGGTTGAGGTTCTTCCAGTTCGGCAACTGGCTCTTGTCGAGTTTCTTCAGCGCCCCGCCCTCGATCTGCCGCGCCATGAAATGGTTGGACGGAAACACCACGTCGTAACCTGATTTGCCGGTCATCAACTTGCCGTCGAGGGTTTCGTTGCTGTCGTAGACGTCATAGGTGACGCCAATGCCGCTGGCCTTTTCGAAGTTTTTGGTGGTGTCCGGCGCGATGTAGTCGGACCAGTTGTAAACCTTGACCGTATCCGCCGCCTGAGCGAGGGAGACGGCGAGCATCAAGGGTGCGAGCGCGAGGGTCTTTCGGATCATGGATCGATTCCTGTATTGGCTATTGTTGTTGGCAGGCAATCAAAAGGATCAAAACGTCAGAAAATCAGGACATAGGTCTTGCGCACGGTTTCCTGGATGTCCCAGATCCCGAGCGTGTTGGCCGGCAACATCAGTGCGTCGCCACCTTGTATGTGCAGGGTTTCGCCACCGTCGTCCGGGGTGAACGTGCAGCGGCCGGAAATGAAATGGCAGAACTCCTGCGCGGTGATCTGCCGCCGCCAGCGACCGGGGGTGCATTCCCAGACGCCGGTTTCGACGCCGTCGTCGCGCTCGACGCTGGTGGTCGAGGCAATCGCCACCGGCGTGCCGAGCGGCACGGCCACCGGGTTGGATTCTTCCAGTTGCAACTGGGCGGTGTTCTTGAATTGGGTGATGCTCATGGGCGTTACCTGTCTCGTGGTCAACATCGTTCAGTGCATGAAACCTTCCATGAAACCGGCCACCTGACTGGCAAGCTTGCGCCGCCAGGGCGCGGTCGCCGGGTTGGCCAGGGTCTGGTCTTCGTGGACGAAGCTTTTGATGATCGCGTTGTAGCCGAGCCAGCGGCACGGTTCCGGCTCCCAGGCCCGCAGCGCGTGAATTCCACCGTCGGGCAGCACCCACGGCTGATGGGTCAGCTCGGAGTCGCGCTCGAGAATCAGATCGGCCAGGGTACGACCGCCCAGGTTGGACGCGCCGACACCCTCCCCGCCATAGCCGCCGGACAGCGCGATTCCATTGGCCCGGTCACAGAGCATGTGCGGTTTGAAATGGCGCGACATCCCGAGGTTGCCGCCCCAGGCATGGGTGATCTGCACGTTTTTCAGTTGCGGGAACAGCTCGCCGAACAGGTAGCGGCGCAGTTCGACTTCATCACGGGTCAGGTCGAAGTTGTGGCGCAGCTTGCCGGCGAATCGATAGCCGCCACGGGCGCCAAAGATCAAGCGATTGTCGGCGCTGCGCTGGCCGTAAGTGACCTGGCGGCTGAATTCGCTGAAGGCCTGGCCCCGACTGAGGCCGATCGCGTCCCAGGTCGCGGTGGACAAGGGCTCGGTCGCGACGATCAGGCTTTGCACCGGCAGTTGATAACGCCCCAGCGGGGGCAGCGTGACGGAATAACCTTCGATGGCCGGGACGATCCAGCGGCTGCGCACGCTGGCCTTATCGGTACGCAGCCTGCCGGCCTGCCAATGGGTCACCGGGCTGTTTTCGTAGATCGTCACCCCCAGGCCTTCGACGGTTCGCGCCAGTCCGCGCACCAGTTTCGCCGGGTGAATGGTCGCCACGTGCGGCGCAAAGATGCCGCCGTAAGGTTTGGCGATACGGATCTGCTGCGCCAGTTGCTCCGGGCTGAGCCAGCGGTAATCGTCGTCGGTCAGGCCCTGGGCGTGGAGCTTTTTCAGGTAGTCGCGAAGACTGGCTTGCTGCTCGGGATAGCGCGCGGCGCAGTACAGCACCCCGCCTTTGCGGTAATCGCAGTCGATGCCTTCGCGTTCGAGGACGACTTCTACTTCATCGGGAATGCTGTGCAACAAGTCGAATGAAGCGCGGCGTTGTTGTGGCGACAACCCTGCCAGCAGGCGATCCTCGCCCAGCAGATTGCCCATCAACCAGCCGCCGTTGCGACCGGATGCGCCGAACCCGGCGGTTTGCGCTTCGATAATGGCGACATTCAGGTTTGGCGCCTGTTGCTTCAGGTAGTACGCCGTCCACAGCCCGGTGTAACCGGCGCCGATGATCGCCACGTCGACGTCCAGATCCTGCGCAAGCGCCGGGCGCGCGGTCAGCGGCTCGTCGAGTTGGTCCATCCACAAACTGATAGTGCGCCACGCCGGCATGCAAGACTCCGCCAATCCAGGTTTCGATGGCGTCGATCCTAGTGGCTGGACTCAGGGATTGTCTTGCGCGCGTGTCCGCAAAGAAATTTGCTTCGCATAAGCTTTCGGCGACTGCCCGGTGTGCTGACGAAAGCAGCTATAGAAAGCCGACAGCGAATTGAAACCGGCAGCGAAAGCCAGTTCGTCAATGCGCAGTGGTGGCGTGGCATTGTCCAGCGACTGCAATAGATGTTGCAGACGCGCCTGATTGACGTAGCGGTAGAAGCTTTGCCCGAGCACCTGATTCAGCAAATAAGAAATCTGGTTACGGCTGTACCCGCACTCCTTCGCCACCCGTTGCAGGTCGAGCTCGGGGTCGAGATACGGTTGCTGACGCTGGAAATACTGCTGCAAGTCATCGGCCATGAAGCTCAACTGGCGCGGTGACAGCCCCAGGCGACTCACCGCCGGGCGCTGACGGGTTGCCGTCGGGCTGGTGGCCTGTTCGCGCACCAGCGACGCATATTCGTTGACTCGCCAGATCTGCCCGTCCTTGACCGTGATCGCTTCACTGGAGCGGAACGACACCAGACCGTTACCGCCGCGCAATGTCACTTCGTATTGAATGAAGGCGGTGTTGCCGTCGATGCGAATGCGATCGCAATGCTCCAGCGCTTCGTCGGACTCGCGCGGCATGCTGACTCGCACGTACTCGCGCAGCTCATCGAGGCCGAGCACGCGGTTCTGGAAAAAATCGTGGTACTGGATGTCCGGGTGGTACAGCGCCATCACGCCATCCAGGTCGCGGTGTTTCCAGCGCAGGTGATAGCGCATGACCGTTTCGGCCGTGGCCGGAGTCTGTTCCGGGCCGTCATCATCGGCGTGCATAAAAAGACTCTTGGAAAAAGAACCGAGCTTGCCCAACTTCTGCCACTGCTTCAACAACCGGCCGTGATGGCATTTTGGCGATGATTGGGGTGGGCCGTGACTTACATCAAAAGAATCCGCGCAATCGCTAAATGAACTGAAAATTCTCACAGGAATTTCACATTCAGATGCTACTTTTAAAGGCAGTCACCGGTTGAGCCAATGAAGGCTCTTCCCACCTACCATGAGCAAACGGAAGCGCTCGATGAAGAAGGCGGGCAACACATGATCAAAGGCTCAAGCAAAGTCACGTTCCCCAATGCCTGCCAGCTGATGCGCTGGCATTTTCATCCCATGGGTTTCGAAGCCACCATGGATGCGCCGGGCAGTCTGGTCGCTCGCCTGTTCGATCGGGCCAGTGGCGAAACCCTGATCGCGATCGCCGGCATCCCCTGCGCCACGGTGATGAATGCGGCGGATGTGGAACGAATAATCGAAGCGATTGAGGATGAGCTGGAGACTTTTATACCTCCGAAATCTCTCAAGAGTTATGCGTAACCCAATGATTTAGAACACAAAAGCCCGCTGCGTGCGGGCTTTTTTATGGTTCTTCACGGAATCCCGGGAAACATAGAAACAAGAACGCCGATTTGGTTGATGATGTTCGTGCGAGCAAACACATCTAACAAACCGGCGTTCTTATGCGCGATATTAATACTTTCCTTCCTTTTT